>DASYEB010000001.1:0-318690 GCA_036499285.1 Puia sp.
CCCCTGGGGTAACTATTATCTTAGAAATAAAAAAGGCTGCTTACTGGCTAACTTCAAGCCTGGCCGTGGTAACTACCCTGAAGACGGTGGATTTTACACCGTCCGTGCCGATGCGTACTGGCCCAATGATTTCGGTCTGTATTGCATGGCGGGCAACGTAGCAGAATGGACCTCCTCCTTCTACTATGAAGGGTCTTACAACTTCCAGCATGACATGAACCCTGATATCCGTTGGAACGCGAAAGATTCCGATCCTCCCCGTATGAAGCGCAAGGTAATACGTGGCGGCAGCTGGAAGGACGTGGGTTATTTCCTGCAAACGAGTACGCGTACGTACGAGTACCAGGATACGGCAAAGTCATACATCGGCTTCCGTTGTGTGATCGATTTGCCGCCTACGATGACCAACAACCGGAGGTAGAACCTGACAATTTTTTCAGCGAAATATCGTTTTGATCTTGAGAGCCGAACGAACAGGATGTTCGTTGTCCGAACGGTCGGTTCTCTTTTTCCATAACCCTTTTAAAATCCCTTTTCTAAAAAACACTTAAAAATTTAAACTATGAGCGCTGGTGTATCTAAATCTACCGAAAGACTGATAAACATTATAGTGTGCGTAGGTGCGGCCGTCGTAATCTTCGGGGCCCTGCAAAAGATCCTGCACACGAAACTGGCCGACTTCTTCCTGACAGCGGGGTTGTTGACAGAAGCTCTTATATTCCTGGTGTATGCCTTCTTACCCCCTCCCGGAGGTGAAATGCATGCGCTGGTTGAAGCCCTGCCCAAACTGGCCGGTGGCACCAGCGGTAATCCTTCCCTGGATAAGATGGACAAGATGCTGCAAGAGGCTGACATTACTCCTGCCAATCTGAACCGTCTGAGCGAAGGTTTCAAGAAATTCGGTACAACGGTCGAGAAGATCAGCGATGTGTCCGGCGCACTGGCTGCGACGACTGAATATACCAATAAGACGAAAGAGGCCGCTATCGCCCTGGATAGCATGAAGGGCGCTTATCAGAGTGCTACCAATACTATCTCCAGCTTCAACGCCGCCGCCGAAGGCACCAAGCAATTCCATACGCAGGTACAGGTCCTCACCAAGAACCTGGGCAGCCTGAATGCAATTTATGAGCTGGAACTGCAGGACACCAACAACCATCTGAAGGCGATGAACAGCTTCTATGGCAACCTGGTGAAGGCTTCCGAGACAATGCAAGGCAGCGTAACCGACGCTAAGAAAACACAGGAACAAATTGCCCTTTTGGCCAAGAACCTGGGTAATCTGAACCATGTGTATGGCAATATGCTGAGCGCAATGCAAGGCCGCCAATCCTAATATCAAGATATCTACCAGCCCGTTTTGTCCGGTGCACCATTATGAAAAACTACTATTCGGAAAAAAATATAATTTACTGACCCATGTCGATACCTAAAGAACCGCGGCAGAAGATGATCAACATGATGTACCTGGTACTGACAGCCCTTCTGGCGCTGAACGTATCCGTGGAAGTGTTGAACGCCTTCAAAACCGTAAATCATAGTATCGAAAGATCCAATAAAGTCATCAGCGAGAAAAACGACCTGACTTACAGTTCATTTGAAAATAAGCTGAAAGATCCGCAAACGGCAGCCGTCGCAAAGCTATGGGAACCGTCCGCCATGGAAGTTAAAAAACTTTCCATCGATCTGACAACCTACATCGAAGGACTGAAGGAAAACCTGATCAGCAAGTCTAACCCCCAGATGAAAGACGGTAAAAGAGAATTTACCGATGGTAACCTGGATGCTGCTACCCGGCTTTTCGATACCGAAAAAGCAGGTGGTGTACTGTATGAAAGATTAAAGAAGTACAGGACTGACCTGCTGGAGCTCGTCGATCCTTCTCATTATCCCGATGTATCTCCGGCGATAAGGGAAGACCTCGCAAAACAGAAGTCTGAGTTTGCCCGTCGTCTGCCCCTGGATACACATATTCCCGAGTCGGAATCCGGCAACGCCCTCACAGGCGATAGTGCTAAGGACTGGACGATACGCTATTTCCATATGACTCCTACCATCGCTGCGCTGACCATCCTCAGCAAATTCCAGAGCGATGTCAAGAACTCTGAATCCCAGGTAATCGACTACCTGCACAAGCAGATCGGAGAGGTCAAGGTTGTGTTTGATAAATTCGACGCTATCGTTTCTCCTAACGCTACTTACCTGATGCCCGGCGATGAACTGGATATCAAGGCTGGTATCGGCGCCTTCAGCGCAGCTGCCAAACCAAAGGTCACTATCAACGGCTCTGTATATCCTGTAAATGATGCGGAAGGTACAGCCGAGTTCAAGACTAAGGTCAGCAATTCGGGTACGGTCCATGTCAGGATCGAATATACCAAGCCCGATGGCAGCATAGTACCTATCGATAAAGACGTAAAATATACAGTAGGTCAGCCATCCGGCGCCTCTGTCTTCCTGGAAAAGATGAACGTACTGTACGTTAAGGAAGATAACCCCGTCAAGATCTCCGGTGGTAGTGTAGGTCGTGAAAAAGTACACGTAACCTTCGACCACGGCGAGATCACCAATGTCGGCGGTGATGACTGGAACGTTGTTCCGACCACTCCCGGCGAAGGTAAGATCATTGTCGACGCAGACGGTAAGAAAACAGAGTTCAAGATGCGTGTGAAATACCTGCCCGATCCTACAGGATTTGTAGGTGCAAAAAAGGGCGGCGCCATCTCCTCTGCTGAATTTAAGGCTATCGGCGGTCTGCTGGCTAAGCTGGACAATTCCGAATTCCAATCTCCCTTTGTAGTAGTAGGCTACAAGCTTGCTGCTCTGGGTGGCGCCATCTCCCAATACCAGGAGGCTACCAATGAAGGTCCCCGCTGGTCAGGTCAGGCACTCGGCATTGTCAGCAGGGCAACCCCCGGAACGAACATTTTCTTTGATAACGTTCGGGTAAAAGGTAAGGACGGACGTATCCGTGAGCTGCCTCCGATGGTATTCAACCTGAAATAATTTCCAGATCTGTCTGCTTTATAGCAGACAGATCTTTCTGAAACATTTATAAGACAAATTTAGAGAGATGAAACAGCAGTTTATCAGATTATGTCTCCTGGCGGTAGTCTTCTCCTGTATCGCAAATGCAGCAGATGCACAGGCTAAGAAGCGTACCACGAAGAGGAAGCCTACTACGACCAGGAATAAGAAGGCTACTACCAAGAACCAGGGGAAGGCCGACGCCACTGTAGCACCCGTTAAAGACACAACGGCCAAGCCAGCCGTGGTACTACAGGCGGATATCAAGCTGGATACACCCCGCCGGTCCCTCCGCAACGATGCTATCATCGAACGTAATCTGGTAAAGGATCGTACTCCTCTGACCTACGAGCACATCCGCGAGGATGATGCCGTCTATCGTCAGCGGGTTTGGCAGGAAATAGACGTACACGAAAAAATGAACCTCCCATTTATCTACAAGGCAACGGAAGATAATGGCAACCAGCGTTTTATCAACATCCTGCTGAATGGCATCAAGAGCGGACAGATCACGGCTTTTGACGCCCTTGTCGACGACCGTTTCACCACTCCGATGACTTTCGCCCAGATCGCTGCAAACGTGGTAGCCGCTCCGCACACCATCCAGGTACCAGACAATGTCAATGACCCTGACGGTTCCAAAGGCCTGATGCGGGATACGACTATCCAGGAAGAATTTGATCCGGCATCCATCCAGAGATACCAGATCAAGGAAGAATGGGTATTCGATAAAGAATCATCACGTCTTCACGTCCGGATCCTGGGCATCGCTCCCGAAAAGGCTGTGCTTAATGCGGATGGTTCTCTCAGAGGCGTGGTTCCCATCT
Organism: Puia sp.; assembly: GCA_036499285.1. Lineage (GTDB taxonomy): Bacteria > Bacteroidota > Bacteroidia > Chitinophagales > Chitinophagaceae > Puia. Next base: position 3,855 of record DASYEB010000001.1, read on the forward strand.
TCTGGGTTTATTATCCTGATCTGCGTCCTATGCTGGCAAAATACGAAGCATACAATGGTAAGAACTTTGGGGCGCGTATGAGCTGGGAAGAATTGTTCGAGAGCCGCATGTTTTCCAGCCGGATCATCAAGTCTACTATTGATAATCCTGGTGACGACTACATTGCCGGTTTTATAAAGGATGATATCCTTCGTCTGCTGGAAGGTGAAAATATTAAAGAGAAGATCTTCAACTACGAACAGGATCTCTGGAGCTATTAAGACCTGAGGCTAAGATCTCAAAAATAATTCCGAAAGGGGCGCCATCATAAGACGGCGCCCCTTCTGTTTTATCCCTTAAATAAGTAACTATAAATTAATTAGTTATTACAGGATATTTTTTTAAAAATACCCAAAAGCGGGTATTGCCGAATAAAATTCTTTTACTACTTTTACAATGGTTTTTCATAGGATATTGGATTTTAAAAACGGGGCTGGATGTCTATCCGGGCCCCTTTTTTTATTCACCCCCGCCTGTCTTTTCCTCTGCAAAATGAGCATGTACCAACCTTGCCTTAGCCAGCCCGATGGCGGCCGTCAATTCCTCTTCTGTCAACTGTCTTATCTTATTCACCGACCGGAATTGTTTTAATAAAAGATCGGCTGTCCGGCGGCCAATGCCTTCTATCTGTTCCAATTCATTGACAAAGGTCCCCTTGCTTCTTTTCTGCCGGTGGAAGGTAATTCCAAACCGATGTACTTCATCCCGGATCCGGCGCACGAGGTGCAGGCTGTCGCTGTTGTATGGAAGCTTGATGGACTGCGTGTCTTCCGGAAAAAAGATCTCTTCTTCATTTTTTGCAAGACCCACTACAGTCATCATGCCTGCCAGGCCCAGCTCTGTAATGCTTTCCATCGCTGCGCTGAGCTGCCCTTTGCCGCCATCGATGATCACCAGCTGCGGCAAAGATCTTTGCTCGTCCAGCAGCCGTCTGTACCGGCGAAAGACCACTTCCTTCATCGTTGCAAAGTCATTGATACCCTGTACCGTCTTTACATTGAAATGCCTGTAGTCTTTTTTGCTCTCTACGCCATCGCGGAAACATACCATAGCAGACACCGGGTAGCTGCCCTGGAAATTGGAGTTGTCGAAACATTCGATATGCACCGGCAGATCGGAGAGCTGCAGGTCTTCCATCAATTGAAAAAGGACCTGTTTGCGTTCGTCCGGCGTTTTTCCTTCCAGCTGCAGCATCTTCTTTTTGCGCAGCTCTTCCCGGAAATAGCTGACATTCTTCTCGGACAGTTCGAGCAGCTTTTTCTTATCTCCTCCCTTTGGTATCGTCTGTACCATTCCCTCTTCCGGGTAGTCTATAGGGAAAGGCAGGATCAATTCCTTTGACAGGCTATTGAATGTCTCCCGCAGCTGTGCTATCGTAAAAGCCAGCACTTCCTCATCCGACTCTTCCATATGCGTCTCGACTTGTGTCGTATGTGTCTGTACGATGGTCCCGGTCTCCACTATCAGGTAGTTGACATAGGCCAGGTCGCCATCGCGGGCGATGGAAAATACATCCGCATGGCTGAGATGGCGGCTGACGATGACCGATCTTGCTTCATAGTTTTCGAGATGCAATAATTTTTTTCGAATGACCTCTGCCTTTTCAAAGTTCATTTTCTCAGCGTGGTCGCGCATCTCTTTTTTAAATTCCTGCATTAATGGACCGAGATTTCCTTTCAGGACATTCTTCAGCTGGACCAGGCCTTCCCGGTAGTCTTCCTGCGTTTGAAGACCTTCACAGGGGCCTTTGCAATTGCCGAGATGGTATTCGAGGCAGACCTTATATTTTCCCTTTTTGATCTGTGCATCTGACAGATTGAGCTGGCAGGTCCGCAGCTGGATATTGCTCTTTACAAGGTCGAGTAATTCGCGTACGCGTCCTACGGAAGTAAAGGGTCCCAGGTATTCGGAACCATCGTTGATCTTTCGCCGGGTCAGGAAAACACGTGGGAAGGGCTCGTTCTTTATGACGATGTAGGGATAGGTCTTGTCATCCTTCAGGTTGATATTGAACCGCGGCTGAAATTGTTTGATCAGCGAATTTTCCAGCAGGAATGCGTCCTGTTCCGAGTTGACAATAGTAAACTCGATACGCCGGATGCGCTGTACTAATTCGTGCGTTTTATAAGTAGTGAAAGTTTTTGTAAAATAGGAGCTCACCCGCTTGCGCAGATGTTTGGCCTTTCCCACATAGACGAGCTCGTCTTTCTCGTCGAAATATTTATAGATGCCCGGATTGACGGGGATCGTATGGGCGATGTGGCTGAATTGTTCTGCTGTCATGTCTTCTTTTATTCTTCATCGTCCCAAACCACTTTTAGCTGCCGTTCTACAGGGGGCTTTCCCTTTACGGCAGTCATCGTCACGATTTGAAAATTGCTGCCGGTACGCCAGTACATTTTTTCAAGGATCAGGCTATCGCCGGAGGTACGTCTTTTTTCCAGGTATATGCTCTTCACTTTTTGATGACCATTGCCTGTGACCGTCTGTACATCCACCCTTCGTAAGGATTGATCGCTGACTTTCGTGGAATAGGTAAACATTATCGACTGTGTAGATTGATCTGCAAAAGAGCTCTCGGTAAAATTCTTTTCAAAGTTGCCGTTGTGCAGCTCGGTGGGAAGGAATTGCAGGGCAAGCTGATTGAACTCGGGTACCTGGATAAACGCGGAGTCGGTTTTACCGTCGAAAGTCCTGTATCTTCTCAGCGCGAGTGGAACGGAGTCGACGTGCAGGATCTCCGTTTCGAGGAATTCCGCCACCGGGAAATAAGCATCCCTGCCGGAGTCGGTTTGTGACAGGGAATCCTGTTTGGAAGTGTCAGCAGTTGGTTGGTGATTGCCGCAGGCGGTCAGAAAAATTGCTCCTGCGAGGTAAAGGAGAACGAAATACTTCATGCTGCAAAAATACGAATATTACACAGACCGTGTACTGGCCGGCGCGGGCTCCGCGTTGGCGCTAAGGCAGCTCCTTTACGATCCCGAGCTTAAACCCATATCCTTTCAGGTTCTCGTTGATATGATACTGGTTCGTATATGTGGAAAGCAGCTGGTAACGGAATTCCGGCCCTGCCTGAAGGCGGATGCCGCCGACCTTATACGTAAGGAAGGCTTCCAGGCCGCCATTGAAATTCCAGTGTCTGAAAAGAGAAGGCTCTTTTGTATAACCGGTATAGTCCGAAGTCAGCATATAGGAGTTGGTGTTCAGCAGATAGCTTGGCTGGATAGTGGCGCCGATGTTGAACTGCAGCCGTTCGTTGCCCAGCACCCGCAGCTCAAAGCCAACAGGCACAGACAGCTGATAGTAATCGTTGCTGTAGGTCTCCTGTGTTCTACCTCCGAAGTTACCGACCCTTGTATAGGAAGTGAGGGAGTCGATGATATAACCGTAATAAGAGCTCAAGGCAATAGTCGCCTGTTGCGGGCTGTTGGAAGCATAGGCTTTGATCTTATATTGGCTGAAATTGAATTGCAGGCCGCCCTTGATAGAAAGGTTACGTGTGACGCGATAGAGAATGCTGCCGCCAACCTGGAAGCCAATGGCAGGAGAATGATCGACATAACGTTGTGCGTCACCCAGATGCAGCGGCGAAACAGGCGCCTGCGGTACGAATTTTCCGGGGCCGAAATCTCCTCCTGAGAGTGTGCGGTAGTTTACAGTGGGAGACACGGTCAGCTGAAGATAAGTCCTGGGCTGCCTGGCTGTGGATGGCAGCGTATACATGGCATAGTCATGCAGCCACGTGAGCCGTTGCCGGTCGGAGGCTTCTGCGATCGAAGTGGCGGAGGCTTTTGCGGAGATCGCAGCGGAGTCGGATGCCCTGCCTTCTGACAGATCGGACACCCAGCCTGCTGTTGATAAAGAAGAGCTGACTGATCTTGTTCTGGCCAGGAGGTTGTGACCGAGCCGGCTATTGCGGGCTTCCTGTACGCCTTTTTCACTCAGGCTTTCGAGGACGCTTCGGGCAGATAGCCCGGCAGATGCGTCGACATCTGTCAATTCTGAACCAACACCGCGTTCGGTCTCACTGGCACTACGCCCGGTCTCGCCGGCGCCGCGTATAGTATTATTACGTGTGATCGCGTCCTCTGAAACCTTTGCCGGGCTTGCATCTGCCGGGGTGACACCCTTGGAGGCGATGACGGTCAGGGCTGGAGCTTCGTCGGGAAGCCTGACAGCATGACTAAGAAATTCGGAGAGGTCGGGCTGGCTGATCACCAGGTGACTCAATGTGATCGTAATACCTTTATAAGATTGATCCTGCGCTTCTGCATCGCTGGCGCCGCCGGAATTAATATCCCGGCCGGTTATTGCTGTTGCGCTGCTGGTGGAATGAAATGCGGTCAGGGTGCTGCGGCGAATGACGGCGGGAACGGGAGTTTTGGTAAGGGCGGCTCCGGAGTCACTGGCGGCAAGCGCCTTCATAGCCACTACCGGGTGATTTGGAGGATTGATCAATTCCCGGCCGGCCAGGAAAAGAATGCCTCCGACCAGGGCAGCCATGCTGCTAATAAACCACTTTCTTTTTGTGTGTAATGAGTTGTGTACCCCTTTCCATACTTTCTCGGAAGGGTACATTTTATATTGCTCTGTCTTTTCCCTGATCAGTTGCTCAAATTCATCACTATAGAAGTTGCTTTCCTTCATTTGTCAATCAGTTTTAGGGATGTTTTCATCGGATTGGATTTAACTAACGAATTGCGACCAGCCATTCAGTCTTTTCTCTTGGTTTTGGTAGTATTTTCTTTTTGATCAGGATATCTTCCAGCATTTGTTTCGCCCGGGTATATTGCGAACGGCTTGTACTTTCTTCGATATCCAGCATGTCGGCAATTTCCTTGTGCGAATAACCTTCTATCGCATACAGATTGAGAACGGTCCGGTAACCTATCGGTAAAAGCCGGATACACTCCACTACCTGTTTGGCCTGTACGATCGAAGGGACACTCTCCTCACGAACCTGTACGCCGTGTGCGTGCACGATATCCAGGCTCTCATTGAACCGCTTGTTCTTTTTGAGGTTGTTGATACAGGTATGAACAATGATCCGCCTGATCCAGCCCTCAAAAGCACCTTTGTTCTGAAAGGTGTGTATCTGGGAAAATACCTTTATGAAACCTTCCTGCAGCATGTCCTCCGCATCTTCCCTGTTGTGGGCGAACCGGTAACAGACGGCAAGCATCTTTGGGCTGTACCTGTTGTACAACTCCCGTTGAGCAGCCGCCTCATTTTTTAAACAGCCTTGTAGTATGGCTTCTTCGGTCATATATTAACCGTAAATTGGTTGCCCTGTAATTTAGACAATTTTAACGAGGTAAAGCTGCATACTAATAAAAAAAGAAGAGGCCCAACAGGCCTCTTCTTTTTTTATGGAAACGCTTATCAGATAAGGATTTTGCCGGTCATTTCCGTTGGAATTTCTAACCCCATCATTGTCAGTATGGTAGGAGCCAGGTCTCCCAGCTTGCCCTGCCGGATACCTCCTTTAAAGTTCTTGTCGATAATGAAAAAGGGGACGAGGTTCATGCTATGGGCCGTATTGGGGCTGCCGTCGTCGTTGACCATATAGTCGGCATTCCCGTGGTCGGCTGTCAGGAAAACCGTATAGCCATTGTCCAGTGCGGCTTCCACCACTCTTTTTACGCATTTGTCTACCGTTTCGGCAGCTTTGATGACTGCTTCCCAGACGCCGGTGTGACCGACCATATCGGTATTGGCATAGTTGAGACAGATAAAGTCGGCGGTCTTATTTTGGATCTCGGGGACGATGGCATCGGTCAGCTCTATTGCGCTCATTTCGGGCTGCAGATCGTATGTGGCGACTTTGGGGGACGGGACCATCAGCCTGCTTTCCCCTTCGAATGGGGTTTCTCTGCCGCCACTGAAGAAAAAGCTTACATGCGGATATTTTTCCGTTTCGGCGATGCGGATTTGTCTGAGCCCATTTGCCGCCACTATCTCACCCAGGGTATTCTTCAGATCGTCGTTCTCAAAAATGACGTGCACGCCTTTGAAACGGGCATCATACTGGGTCATTGTCGTATAGTTCAGCCGAAGCTTTTTCATTTCCTGGTCGGGGATATCGGTTTGGGTCAGGACTTCGGTGATCTCCCGGCAGCGGTCTGTCCGGAAATTGAAACAAATGGCATAATCTCCGTCCTTAATGGTACCAAGCGGCTGTTGATCCGAGCCAATGATAACGGTTGGTTTTATAAATTCGTCGGTCACTCCTGCGCCGTAGGATGTCTCTATGGCGGCCAGGGCGTCGGCCGCCTTTGGACCTGTACCCCGGACCAGGGCGTCGTAAGCAAGCCGGACTCTTTCCCAGCGTTTGTCACGGTCCATGGCATAATAACGGCCGCTTACGGTGGCGATGCGGCCGGTGGAGCCATTCAGGTGCTGCTGCAGATCCCTGACATAGCCCAACCCGCTTTTAGGGTCCGTATCCCGTCCGTCGGTAAAGGCATGGATATAGACGTCGGTGAGGCCTTCTTTGAGACAGGTGTCGACTATTGCTTTCAGGTGACGGGTATGGGAATGCACCCCGCCGTCGCTGACCAGACCCAGGAGGTGCAGGGGCTTGTTTTCCGACTTAGCCCCCCGGATAGCGGCCAGCAATACTTCATTTTTTGAAAACGACCCTTCCCGGATGGCGACATTGATACGTTGTAATTCCTGGTTGACGATGCGGCCGGCCCCCAGGTTCAGGTGACCTACTTCCGAATTGCCCATCTGACCCTCAGGTAAACCGACCTCTTCGCCATAGGTAACCAGGGTGGTATTGGGATATAATGCGTATAAGGAGCTGACGAAGGGCACCCGGGCATTTTGTATGGCATCTGAAGAAGCCCGTTTTCCGAGGCCCCATCCATCCATAATGACCAGAATAACTTTTTTTGGATTTGACATATAAATAGACTGCTTTTAGAGTATGCCTGACGCGCAAATGTAGGGCATATAGCAACTTACCCCGCCATTTAGTAGTATTTTTTAGCAGCCAGGACAGTTTGGCATATAATTGGTATTAAGCAGGACGACTAATATTCTATTTTATATGAAAAGCATACTTGGGTTGGCGGTTCTTACGCTCTCGTTGGTCCTGGTCTCTTTCCGCCCTCTGTATACGGTTGACGAAATCACATATGCCATGCGGGCGGGCAACGCCGGCCAATTAAGTCAATTCCTGGACAATAGGGTGGACATCTCTCTTCCGGAAAAAAGTGATACCTACAGTAAGATCCAGGCAGAAATGATCATCCGCGATTTCTTTTCCACCAATGGCGTACAAAATTTCTTAGTCAAGCGCAAAGGGACGAATGGCGGATCGGAGTTTTGTGTAGGAGTCCTGAAAACACGCAATGGAGACTATCGAACGACTTTTTTTATCAAACAGAAAGGGGATAAACAATATTTGCAGGAACTAAGGTTTCAAAATAACCAGTAAAGAGCTTCCTATTAGTTTAGAATGTTCTCCGGGGCCTGTCGTTAGACAGGCCCTTATTTTTTTCCGTAGCTTTGTCGCATGCCAAATTTCTTTGATGAGCAGCTAAGGCTCCTTGTGCAGAATGCTTTGCAGGAAGACGTCGGTGACGGCGACCATTCCACGCTGGCCTGTATCCCTCCCGAAGCGCGGGGAAAAGCTGTATTGCATATCAAGCAGGATGGGATCCTGGCCGGAATGGAAATAGCGGAAAAGATCCTGAAGATGAAAGAGCCCGGTTCCCGGTTTACGGCGTATAAACAGGACGGTGACCTCATACGGGATGGGGAAGAGGCCTTTGTCGCCGAGGCCTCGGTACATACTATCCTGCAATGCGAGCGGCTTATCCTTAATTGTATGCAGCGCATGAGCGGCATCGCTACCCTTACGCGAACCTATGTGGACAAGCTGCAGAAATACAAAACCCGTATTCTCGATACGCGAAAGACAACGCCCAACTTCCGTCTTCTCGAAAAGGACGCCGTCCGGATCGGCGGGGGCATCAACCACCGGTTCGGCCTTTACGATATGATCATGCTGAAGGATAACCACATCGACTACGCCGGCAGCCTGGAGGCCGCTATTGAAAAAGCCAGCGCTTACCGGCAGGCGCACAAGCCTCAGCTGAAAATAGAAGTGGAGACCCGTAACCTGGATGAAGTACGCCGGGTACTTGCTGTCGGAAAGGTAGACAGGATCATGCTGGATAATTTTACTCCCCGTCAGCTGACCGAAGCCCTGTCGCTTATCGGGGAACGTTTTGAGACAGAAGCCAGCGGAGGTATTACCCTCAGCAATATCGAGGACTACGCGCGTACGGGTGTAGACTATGTCAGTGTCGGCGCCCTTATCCACCAGGCCAGGAGCCTGGATCTTAGCCTGAAAGCAGTAATAGTATAATTAATCACCAGCTATCAAGGCAAAACCCGAACAGTATGAGCAAAAAGAAAGCAAATAGCAACGGGATCATTTACTCCACCGATCCCAGCTTCCGGCAAGAGGAGGACATCCCGGCCGAAGAGTCTCTTCCCGTCAAACAGCAAAAACTCAGAGTAAGACTCGATACCAAACAGCGGGCAGGTAAAGCTGTTACCCTCGTGGACGGCTTTGTCGGTAAGAAGGAAGATCTGGAAGACCTCGGAAAAAAGCTCAAGACCCATTGCGGCACCGGCGGTTCGGTAAAAGACGGTGAGATCATCGTCCAGGGCGATCAGCGCGATAAAATACTGCAATGGCTGCTGAAAAACGGCTATGCCTCCACCAGGCGGATCGGATGATAACGGTCTATGCTATCGGTTGTATACTTAAGGTCGCCCCCTTATTTCTGCGTCCGGACGAACGAGCGCACTTCCTTGGTCCTGGCACCTTTTATCGTTATAAAATAGGTTCCTGCAGACAGCTGTCCAGGATCGATAGCTTGTGTCCAGTAAGTGGCCTGCTTGTCGAACGACCATTTGCGCAACAGTTGGCCGGACGTATTCGTAAGACCTACCTCCAGCCTACCCTGCTCGGCGTTGATCATTTCGAGATAGACGATACCCGATGAGGGATTAGGCTTCAGCGAAAGCCGCGCGGTTCCGGAGACGTTAACGTTCATGATACCGGAATAGTCCGTTCTGCCGTCAAGGTCTACCTGGAGCAGGCGATAATAGTTACTTCCCGCCAATGGATCTTTGTCGGCGTAGGAATAGGAATGCGGGCCATTGACGGCGGCTACCGTGTCGAGGGGTATGAAAGACTGGCCGTCACCCGAGCGCTGGACGACAAAATACCGGTTGTTCTCCTCTTGTAAAGTTGACCAGCTGACCGTTACGCTTGTGCCATTGAGCTGTGCGCTATAAGGACCCCAGGTCACGGGCAGGGGTATCGATATCCCTTCGACCAGGACATTGTTGCCGACTCTCTTGTATTGGGCCATCCACTGATAGACGTTGAGTCCCTCGCCGTTGGTGATTCCCGGATGAGCGCCATTGCCATCCGTGGGGGCGCCGTAAGTATCCACCCAGCCTCCATGACCTGCCTCGTGCAGGATGGTCAATTCAGGCGCCGGATCCGCATTCAGAGCAATCAGCTGATTATAATAACCGGTCGCGTAGCCAGCAGGATCGGTGTCGCCATCATTGGCGGTCAGCCATACCGGCAAATGGGCCATGGCGATCTGTTTGGAGCGTTCGTTTTCGTTGAAAGAGGCGATCGCGACGCCAAGGAGGCTTGCCAGCTTTTTGCCATAAGGATCGGCGGCCAGCCCCGGATATTCGATAGCGATCCCTCCGCCCATGCTAAGTCCGGTAAGGGATATTTTAGAGGCGTCGACGCGATAGTGGCTATTTGCATAGTTCATGATATCGTCTACCATTTGCTGCTCCTGTACGATCGGAGGCCAGGCATTCATCTGTGGAGCAATAACGATAAATTCATAGCTATTGCCGTGTACGACGACCGGGTCGGGAAAATGGGCGTCGACATGATTGTTGACCTGTTGATTGATCTGCATGGGCGTTCCGTTGCGAAGCACTGCGGGCAGCTGTGCAGGGCTGCCGTTGCCGATCTCACCTATACCATGCAGAAATATCAAAAGAGGATAATTTTTGGTGGTACTGCCGTAGCTGGCGGGTAAGGATACGTAGAATCCTGAAATATAGGTTCCGATCGACGTATTCGGAAAGGCTGTCAGGGTTCGTTGTGAAAAAAGGAGGAAGGGCGTTGGGATAATAAAAGCCAGACATACAACTGCCCGGCAAAATTTGTACAATTCGCGCATGTTGATTGTTTTAGATTAATGTGAGAGGGGCTTAGAATAGGAGCAGCGCAATGATAGGGTAGGGACAATAGGAATATAAGCAGTCAAAAGCCGCTAATTCCATGCCAAAAGAGAAATAAACAGAATACTCTAGTTCTACGGTGCAACGGTCCCCCGGTGCTCACATTAATTCCGAACCAACTGCCGCACTTCCTTTAATGTGCCGGCTTCTATCGTAATAAAATATATACCTGCCGGAAGTGCTCCGGGATCAATGGTTTGTGTCCAGCTGAGGTCTTGCTTATTAAACGACCAGGTTCGTAAAACTCTTCCCTGTACATCGGAAAAACGAACCTGCAGATTTCCCATCGCTGAATTGGTCATTTCCAGATGAATGGCTCCGGCCGAAGGGTTCGGACTGAGCCGCAGCGGGCTATTGTTATTATTACCATTATTGCTAGTATCCTGCACGACATCTACCTTCAATATGTCGAACCATGTTTTATTGCCATCGAGATCGACCTGGGCGAGCCGGTAAAAGTTCGCTCCTGTCAAAGGACGTGTATCGATAGAGGTGTAGGAATGGCCGTTTTCAGCACCGCTGGCCGCGGGGATGGTATCAAGATCGGAGAACGTTTGTCCGTCGGTCGATCGTTGTAAAATAAAATGGCTGTTGTTCTGTTCGGAGCTTGTCGTCCAGCTAACGATCACCCGGGACTTGTCCGGTGTCAGTACAGCGGAATAGTCCGTCAACTTCGCGGGCAGCGGCGCCTCCGGCATATTGCGGGAATACTGTAACATCCACTGATATGCATTCAGACCATCGTGCAGATTGGTGGCCGGATCATAGGTGGTTGACCAGCCTTCATGACCATTGGCGTTGTAGATCGTATCCAGGGCTTTTGGCTGTATAGCGGGAACTATGCTGTTGATGAGATTGATATTGTCGACGGTAGTGACCGAAGGAACTACGTTATCGTTCAGATTTGCTGCAGCGAATATCGGCAGATTGGCCGTCGCGATCAGGGTAGCTCCGCCTTTGCCGCTCCAAAGCTGTCCGCCGGCGACAGGTAAAATAGCCGCCAGCATTTTCGAATTGGTAGGATCGGCTGCATAGGCCCATGTAACGCCTCCTCCCATGCTCAGGCCGGTCAGATAGATACGGCCCGTATCTACCCGGTAATGGTCTACTGCATATCTGATCACTTTATCGACATCGCTGTTAGAGGGCCAGGCAACGAATTGCGGGGAAATGACGATAAAAGAATAAGTATGTCCTTTGACCGTAAAAGAGGTAGGAAATTTACCCTGACTGATGAGCTTTGGCGGCCCATTCCGCAGAACGGTAGGCAGATCTGAACCTCCATTGCCCAGCTCGCCCGAGCCATGCACGAAGATCACCAAGGGATATTTCGCGGTACCGCTGGAATATCCCTGGGGTAAGTATTCATAAAAACCGTTGCTGTTCGGTCCGGTAGAAATGTTTCTTGCTGTTTGGACCTGAGCATCAGCGTTTTGGAAGAGAAACAATATTACAAGCAGGCAAATCGCTCTGCTTGGGAAAGAGGTAAGCGCTTTCATGAGGGTATTTTATAAGATTTGGATCATCTATACGCAAAGTGCCGCACAGATTATTACTATGGCACTAATTCTATGCCAAAAAAACGTTATACGAGCGGAAATTATTGCCTTGCGGACTTATTGCCCCTGGGCGAGCGAATAGGCCTTTTTACCACCCCACATATTGAGCAGCTCGGACGAACAGATCTTGAAATCACCACTCAGGCTCACATAAAGGCCTAATACGTCCTGCTGGTTCAAAGCTGATCCGTCAAGGCTTTCAAAGCGAACATTGTACTGATTCACGAGGTTGGTATAAACCGAGCCGGTAGGCCATACCTGTGTACCGCGATTACTGATGTTTACGAGCTTGAATTTTACACCGGCATGACGCTGACATTTTTTTGCGATCATCTCCGGCTGTTCGGAACTTTCAATAAAAAGGTCCACGCCGACGATGAATTCTTTCTGTGTCTCTTCGGTGACCATCATTTCATTGCGGGAGAGCTTGAATGCCGTTGGTGTGACGGGCATATTCGGCAGCAGGGGTCTGGCCATAAATTCGGGTGTCTTGCCGAAATTGTCGATAATGGCCTGAGCAAACGCCGTCGTATTCAGGGCCGGTGTGCTCCTGTTCCCGAAATCACCGGTATGAATGCCCTGTTCAAGGGTATATAATAAAGCGTTTTCGATGATCGCAGCATTTTCCATCAGGCCCAGGTGACGCAGCATCGCAATGCCGCTTAAAAGGAGTGCCGTAGGATTGGCAATATTCTTACCGGCAATATCCGGGGCTGTGCCGTGAACGGCTTCGAAGATGGCGATGTGGTCTCCGATATTCGCCGAAGGCGCGAAACCAAGCCCGCCGACAAGCCCTGCACAAAGGTCAGAAATAATGTCTCCCTGCAGATTGGTCAGGACCACTACGTCGAAGTCCTGAGGTTTTACCACCAGCTTCATCGCAAGGTCATCCACGATGATGTCATCGGCTTTCAGCTCCGGATATTCTTTAGCCACCTCCTGGAAGCATTCCAGGAAAAGCCCGTCCGTAAGCTTCATGATATTCGCCTTGTGGCCACAGGTGATACGACGGGCGCCATTTTTCTTTGCCATCTCAAAGGCATACTTTATCACCTGCAGACTGCCTGGCCGGGTGATGAAACGACGGCTTAAGGCAACGTCCTGTGTCAGCATATGTTCGATGCCTCCATAAGTATCTTCGATATTTTCCCGCACAATGGTAATATCGATGGGGATCCCTGCTTTGGAAAATACGGTATCCACACCGTGGAGGGTCTGGAAAACCCGTTTGTTCGCATAGGTGTTCCAGGTTTTACGGGCTGTCACGTTCACACTTTTTACCCCCTTTCCCTTGGGCGTCTCCATCGGCCCTTTAAAAAGGAGACCGAGCTCTTCTATCGTCTGTTGGGCTTCGGGTGTCATCCCATTTGAAAACCCTTTGTCAAAAACCCATTTCCCCATGTCTACCACTTCGTATTCGAGACCCACTTTCCCTGCTTTAAAAATTCCGAGTACGGCGTCCATTATTTCGGGTCCTATTCCATCTCCTTTTGCCACTGCGATCTTCATATGTTAATTTTTTTATCTATTTCGGATACTGGTATGCGATCAGGTCTGATTGATCCTTCCGCAACCTCATTTCGGCTGCAAAATTAGGTTAAGATTTTGTGCCTATTTTGATTAACTTTAGAAAAACTTTGGTTAGATGGCAAATAAGATCTCAGAAGGAATGGAGGTGAGTGTAGAGACCTTTTACCAGCCGGATTATTCCAATCCTATATCCGGTGAATATATGTTTGCCTATCGTATTACAATTGAGAATCATAATAATTTTTCTGTCAAATTACACCGTCGGCACTGGCATATCTTTGACAGCAATGGAAGTTACAGGGAGGTGGAAGGCGAAGGTGTTGTAGGTGTTCAGCCAATCCTCCAGCCGGGAGAAAGATACCAGTATGTCAGCGGTTGCAATCTACGTACGGAAATGGGGAAAATGTATGGCTCTTATACTATGGAGAATTTGAATAATAAAATCTCTTTCGAAGTAAATATTCCTGTCTTTGAGATGATCGTCCCTTTTAAGATGAATTGAAGGGGATTTAACATTTATCAATGCAACGGTTGACTATTTTGCTGTGTCATTATAGATTGAACGTAGTCTATCAACAACACAGTTCCATGAAAAAGCTCTCCGGCCTTCTAATCATCCTGCTGGTGGTTGTATTCGCCGGGTGCCAGAAAAGCACTCCGACCAACCTTTCCGAAACGAATGCGCATGTCGTTGACGGCGGTGATCCGCAGGTCGACGGGCTGGGAATTGTCATCTCCATCGATAATACCCACGAGATCGTAGCCCCTATCAATCTGCCGGCTGAATTTCAGCAAAAAGGCATCAATGCGCCGGTTGCCATAAAGATTGTCAATACGGGTAAAATGACCCATTTGAATTTTGGCACCAATTGCCGTGTCGTCTATCTTGTTTCTATCCGAAAGCTATAGTTCCACGTCCTTACAATGGGCCTTCTTATAATTCGACTTTTTCTTCTTTTGAGACTCCTGTCCTGTAGAGTACAAGGCCCATTACGGCAAAGAAGGCTACACCGAGCAGGTAATAACCTCCCTGACCCAGGCTTCCGGTCAGGAATTTCTCTGCGCTTAGCTTTCCGATCAGCTCTTTTGCTTTTTCCGGGATATTCAGGAAGGCAAACAATACCCCCATCAATGAGCCCCCGGCGACCAATCCGGTTGCAAAGAGATTTCCTTTTTCCAGGTCTTCTTCTCCTTCTATTCCGGTCTGTTCTCCCCTTTTCTTTTTGATATGATTCACTACCCCGCGGATAGCGCCTCCGGCGAAGATGGGCAGGGTCGTCGACAGGGGCAGGTAGACCCCGATCGCAAAGCTCAGCGCCCGGACTCCGCACAATTCCATTACAAGGGCCAGAAAGGCTCCTGCCAGCACAAAATTCCAGTCCAGGTTTCCCGATTGGATGCCCTTGATCAGGGTTGCCATCAGGGTTGCCTGGGGCGCATTATAGGTGCTTCCTATTGCATGATGAATGCCTTTTGAAAGGAGCTCGGCGCTTGGCGTATCCAGGGTTTTTACGGTGAATCCAATGGCAAGGGCTGATACGATGACTCCGACGAAAAGGGCGAGCTGCTGGTATTTGGGTGTGGCGCCGACGAGATAGCCTGTTTTAAGGTCCTGGGAAGTAGCCCCGGCATTGGCTGCCGCGATACAAACCATTCCCCCTACGACCAGCGCCATTGCCTCATAAGCTTTACCACCCCAGCCTACCGCAAGAAAGATCAGGCAGGTGCTCATGACGGTAGCAATGGTCATACCGGAGATTGGATTATTGGAATTTCCGATCAGGCCTACGATGCGGGAGGAAACGGTGACAAAGAAGGCGCCGAACAGCACGATCAGGATGCCGATAAGCAACCTTTGGAAAAAACCATTACCCGGTATAATGGTCAGCATCGCTATAAACAGCACCAGCCCAAGGCTTCCAAAGAGAACGACCTTCATGCTCAGGTCGCGCTCGGTCCGCAGCCGGGTGTCAGCGCCTTTTTCCTTCACCGAACCAAGGCTATCCTTAAAGGACGAAATGATGGTGGGGATGGTCTTTATTAAAGTGATAAAACCTCCCATCGCCACGGCTCCGGCTCCGATCAGGCGGATATAGGACCGGTAAATGGCTGAAGCGGGGTCGGAGAAAGTTTTTAACACCGGGTCCCAGCCGCCATATCCCCCTGCGGTACTGATGTCTTTCAGATAACCCAGCTTCACCTGCTGCATGGCGATGTGCACCGGGTCTACCAGGGAGGCCAGCAGGGGCTGCAGGACAAGCCAGCTCAGGACGCTGCCCGCGACGAGTATGCCCGAAATCCGGGGCCCGATGATATAACCCACGCCCATATATTCCGGAGTGATGTCTGCGGAAACCTGTGCGGCAGGGAAGATCTTATTTAGTCCCTTGCTTTTTACCGTATCATATAAAGGGGTATCGGCAACGACTTTGAACATTTTTTGGAGCAAGGCATAGGCAAAGGCAAAACCGAGTCCGTTGAAAGCGGTTCGTGCGAAGCTGCCGCCTTTTTCTCCGGCTTTCAGCACCGAGGCGCAGGCCGTGCCTTCGGGATAAGGCAGCGTCTCGTGTTCTTTTACGATCAGCGCCCGGCGAAGAGGGATCATCATCAGTGTTCCCAGCAGTCCGCCAAAGACGGCCAGGATAAAGATGACGGCATAGTCAAAATAATTCGCAGCTTCGGCTGTTGAAAGAAAAAGGAAGCCTGGCAGCGTAAAAACCACACCGGCGGCGATGCTCTCGCTCGCGCTGCCCGTCGTCTGGATGATATTATTCTCGAGGATCGTCGTCTTAAAAAGTTTCCGGCCGAGGGTGATAGCCAGAACGGCAATAGGGATCGAGGCAGAGACTGTCAGTCCGGCTTTCAGCGCCAGGTAAACTGTCGAGGCGCCAAACAGGATACCG
Organism: Puia sp.; assembly: GCA_036499285.1. Taxonomy (GTDB): domain Bacteria; phylum Bacteroidota; class Bacteroidia; order Chitinophagales; family Chitinophagaceae; genus Puia. Next base: position 20,188 of record DASYEB010000001.1, read on the forward strand.
AAGATACTGCCCATCAGCAGGGCCTTGAAGGTTAACTCTTTCATCTGCGTGTCTGCGCTGACGAAAGGCTGGAATTTTTTCTCGCTCATTATTTAATATAAATTATGCTTCTCCTGTCTTTTCCCGCACGATGCTGTTCAATGACCTGATGCGGCTGAAGATAAGCACACCACCTACGATACCTGCGGCAAACCAGATCAGGAAATAGACCCGTTTGTCGGGGAATTTGCCCCAACTGCTTGTCATAAGCCCGGCGACCTTGCTGCCGAGTGACATGGTCAGGAACCAGCCGCCCATCAGCAGGGAGGTGAGGCGGGGCGGCGCCAGTTTCGACACCAGTGACAGGCCCATCGGGCTCAGAAATACCTCGGCTGCTGTAATAACGAAATAGGTGCCCCATAACCAGCCGGGGGAGACCTTATACTGATAAATGGAAGCTACAGACAACACGGCGAAGAACATGACCAGCGAAGAAAGCCCGGAAAGGAACAATGCGATGCCGAACTTTCCAGCCGTTGTAGGCTCTTTCCCCCGTCTTCGTAAAAAGGTGAACAGGCCAACCAGCAGTGGTGTCAGCGTAACGATAAAGAAAGGTCCGATCGACTGGTACAATTCCGAATTAGCCAGTTTTACATCTTCCATGGGAGGGGGCCATTTGTCTTTTGGAACATTGAGGAAGTAGGGATCGGGTCCGGTAGTCTTCAGAACGTTACCGCCTGCATCTTTTACTTCGATCAGGTGGGCGTCAACTGAATCGATCTCCCTGGGACTTGTATTGACCTTTTGAAGTAATCCCAGCCCGTCGGCTCCTTTTTCTATAAGGCGGGAAGTGATAGTCCGGTCCGTGTGTTTTTCCGTCCATAATGTATAGGCGGTGAAATTCTGGTAGAACAGGGCCCAGAAGATAATAGAGACCCCGAAAATAAAGAGAAGGGCGCCGACTCCTTTTTTATCTTCCTTGTTTGCCTTTACCCAAATCGAAATGAAAAAGGCGATGATCGGGACACAGGCGAATACGAAGGCGTCGCTGGAAGGCGTGCCCATGATGGTCGTGTGAAATATTTTACCGGGCAGGATATAACCGATGATGGCCGCGATTATCGCCGGTACGAACACATACAGGCAGATCTGGCTCAGGGTCATATCCTCTTTATTCGGCTGTTTGCGGACGTCGCCCATCCGGATATGTTTCAGGTTCATGCCAAACACGATCAGCCCGATGATCATACCGATGCCGGCAGCGCCAAAAGCATAACCCCAGCTGTATTTATTACGCAGGTAGGCCGCCGCGAAATTACAAAGCAGGGCCCCGGTGTTGATGCCCATATAAAAGATGTTATAGGCATTGTTTTTCAGTGGTTTAAGATCTTCTTTGTTGTAGATATTACCCAATAGGGTGCTGATATTGGGTTTGAAGAACCCGTTCCCGCAAATGATCAGTCCCAGGGAGACATACATGGCTGTATCCCCCGGCAGGACCAGCCCCAGATAACCCAGCGCCAGCAGGCCCCCCCCGATAAAAACGGACTTGATATAACCTAAATAGCGGTCGGCTATCATTCCTCCGATAAAAAGAGGAAGCCAGATCAGGGCCAGAAAGGTGCCGGTGATGTCTGCCGCCTTGCTTTCCAGCATGCCTTTTCCTCCGGTCTTGCTGTCAGTCAGGTAAAGAAACAGGATACCTGCCAGCAGGTAATAGGCAAAACGTTCCCACATTTCTGTCATAAAAAGTACGTACAGGGCTCTCGGATGTCTGCCTTTCCCGGTGGTAGGTTGGGTCATGAATTTAAAAAATTAGCACCTAAAGTACAGATAAATCCCTATTCTCTCCTCCGAAAGGGACCGTCGGTGTAAATTCTTTTTTACAATGTGCGCCCGAAATTCGAATTTCGGGCCATGAAGATTTTATTGTTAGGTTCTGGCGGTAGGGAGCATGCACTGGCATGGAAGCTGACCCAGAGTCAGCTGTGTTCTGTCTTATTCATAGCTCCGGGGAATGGCGGCACTGCTCAATGCGGCACCAATGTCGACCTTTCCCCGCTGGATTTTGACGGTCTCCGGAACTTTTGTATCCGGGAGGGCATCGGAATGGTCGTTGTAGGTCCCGAAGAGCCGCTGGTAAAAGGCATCGTCGACTTTTTTGCTGCGGACTCCGCCCTGAAAAAGATCCCTGTGATCGGTCCTTCTGCGAAGGGAGCTCAGCTGGAGGGCAGCAAGGCCTTCTCCAAGAAATTCATGTTGCGTCATAAGATCCCGACGGCTGCCTACCGGGAGTTCGACCTGGCCAATTATACGGAAGGCGTCGCCTATATTCAGCAGCATTCCCTGCCGGTCGTGCTGAAGGCCGATGGTCTTGCTGCCGGAAAGGGGGTCGTCATTTGTCAAAGCACTATCGAGGCGGTAGCCGAATTCGAGCTGATGCTGCAGGGTAACAAGTTTGGTGAGGCGGGTAATAAGGTGGTCGTGGAAGAGTTTCTCACCGGCATCGAGCTTTCTGTATTTGTATTAACCGACGGCCGCGACTTCCTGACCTTTCCTGAAGCCAAGGACTACAAGCGGGTGGGGGAAGGGGACAAGGGTCCGAATACCGGCGGCATGGGGGCTGTCAGTCCCGTGCCCTTTGCAGATGCGGCTTTTATGGAAAAAGTGACCAGCAGGATAACGATCCCGACCGTGAAAGGTCTGGCGGAAGAAAAGATCGATTACCGGGGTTTTATTTTCATCGGGGTCATTAAGATCGGCGATGACCCCTATGTGATAGAATACAACTGCCGGATGGGTGACCCGGAGACTGAAGTGGTTCTGCCCCGTCTGACGAACGACCTGGTAGAATTGTTCCAGGCCGTCGGTGATCAGAAGCTCGACCAGTACACCATCGGGCAGGACGAGCGTATTGCAGCTACTATAGTAGCTGTCAGCGGCGGTTATCCCGGCTCATACGAAAAGGGGCTGCCGATCACGGGTCTCGACCAACCTCCTGCGATTCCCGGGAGCCTGGTCTTTCATGCGGGCACGCGTCTTGACAATGGCACCGTTGTTACCAATGGGGGCAGGGTGCTTTGTGTCACTTCCTTTGCTGAAACGGTATATGAAGCCGTCGATAAATCCCGGGATGTACTGGAAAAGATAGATTATGACGGCATTTATTACCGCCGGGACATTGGTTACGAATTCCTCTAAATACCGACCTATGCACTACAGTGATTATCTTCAGCTGGACAAGATCCTGAGCGCCCAGCAGCCCGAAGGCGACAGGCTGGGAGAGCCTGCTCACGACGAAATGCTTTTCATCGTCATTCATCAGGCCTACGAATTATGGTTTCATCAGCTTCTGTATGAAACGGATTCTGTCATCGGCATCCTCAGGCAGCCCGCGCTCAACGACAATTCCCCCGAGCTGCAGACTATCGTCCATCGTCTGTCCCGCTGTGCTACCATCCTGAAAGTGCTTGTCCACCAGATCGACATCATGGAGACCATGACGCCGATGGATTTTCTCGATTTCCGCGACAAGCTGCGTCCTGCCTCGGGTTTCCAGAGTGTGCAGTTCAAACTGCTGGAAGCCAGGCTGGGCTTGAAATACGAGCATCGTTTCGGAAAACACTATTACCTGTCCCAGCTGCGGCAGCCGGAGGCGGATCGCATCCAGTCTGCGGAAAAGGAAGCTTCCCTGCTGGAGCTGCTGAATGGCTGGCTCGAGCGGCTGCCTTTTTTTGATGATGGGGCTGATCCTTTCTGGGCCGATTACCGTTCGCGCTATCAGCAGAGCCTAGCCGACACTGAAAAGCATAATCTCAATCATTTCGATTCCGTGTTTTTCGGCAAACCCCTGCCCTCACCCGAAGCCGATCGCCCGCAAACGACATCGCCGCCATCCAGGAGCCTGTCCCCGCTGGCCTGCCGGTCTGCGCTGTTCATTATGCTTTACCGGGGATATCCTTTGCTGCAGCTGCCTTTCCAGGTCCTGCACCAACTGCTTGAGATAGACGAACAGCTTAGTACCTGGCGCTATCGCCATATGAGCATGGTGGCCCGTGTCATCGGCACCCGTATTGGCACAGGAGGCAGCACTGGCAGGGATTACCTCGCGTCCGCCCTTGACCGGCACCACCTGTTCCGGGATGTCGCTGCTCTTACGAGCTTCCTTATAGAAAGGAAAAGATTGCCCGGGCTCAGTGCAGAAATGGAGAAGAAGCTGGGCTTTGTCGCTGCCGGATAATGCCGGAAATAATCCTACCTGTTTTTTAATACCCCTTGCGGATACGATGGAGGAATTTTTTTCGTTTTAAATTTTCGGTCGCATGGAGTTGAAAAAATAAATTTGGCAGTTAAAGGTTTGTGGAAAATAATCCATCAAATCAAGGGTTCCACCTTGTTAATTCAAATTATTTCCTTCAATTTTGCTGACAATTTAACGACACTCATAAATCTGACCTTTTAAATAAAATGGGATTATTCAATTTCCTTACACAAGAAATAGCCATGGACCTGGGTACGGCCAATACCCTAATCATACATAACGATGAAATAGTGGTGAACGAACCGAGTATTGTGGCCCTGGACCGGAACAATCCCAAGAACGTGCTGGCCGTCGGCAAACGAGCCCTGATGATGCACGAGAAAACCCACGAAAGCATTCGCACTGTTCGTCCGCTGAAAGATGGCGTGATCGCTGATTTCAATGCGGCCGAGCTGATGATACGGGAGATGATCAAGATGATCTATCCCAAGAAGCCTCTTTTCCCTCCCAGCTGGAGAATGATGATCTGTATCCCTTCCAGCATTACCGAAGTGGAAAAGAGAGCCGTTCGCGACAGCGCTGAACAAGCCGGCGCCAAGGAGGTTTACCTGATCCATGAGCCGATGGCTGCGGCGCTGGGTATCGGCATCGACGTTGAGGAGCCGGTCGGTAACATGATCATCGACATCGGCGGCGGCACCACCGGTATTACGGTGATCGCGCTTGCGGGCATCGTCTGCGACCAGTCTATCCGCATCGCGGGTGACGAATTTACGGCCGATATCATGGAAGCCCTGCGTCGTTATCATAGCCTGCTCATCGGGGAGAGAACAGCCGAGCAGATCAAGATCCAGATCGGCGCTGCGCTGAAAGACCTCGACAATCCGCCTGATGATATCCCTGTCAACGGTCGTGACCTGGTAACCGGTATCCCCAAACAGATCATGGTTTCCTATCAGGAAATAGCCGAAGCTTTGGACAAGAGTATCTTTAAGATCGAAGAAGCTATCCTGAAAGCCCTGGAGACGACTCCACCCGAGCTGGCAGGTGACATCTATCGCCGCGGTCTTTATCTTACCGGCGGAGGCGCTCTTCTTCGTGGTCTGGACAAGAGATTGAGCCAAAAGATCAAACTACCCGTACACATTGCCGACGACCCTCTGAAAAGCGTGGTGCGCGGGACTGGTATAGCACTGAAGAATTATGACCGATATCCGTTTGTTATGAGATAAAGGCGGCTGTGATCTGTCAGTCGTCCGGTGGTAGTCAGCCGGCGCTTGTGATCAGGTAGCCAACTAGTAACTAAAAACCACAACTTTCAAAACAGGTGCGTAACGTTTTTCTCTTCATCAGAAGGCATTTTAACTTTCTCTTCTTCCTGGTGTTGCAGATTATAGCCCTTTCTTTCCTTTTTCGCTACAATAAGTTTCATGAAGCTGCCTTTCTCAATGTCAGCACCGAGATAACCGGCCGTGTCAACGAAAAATACAATGGTATCGAATATTATTTCCAGCTGAAGAAGACCAATGAGTCCCTGGTCCGCGAGAACCTTACGCTCCGACAGCAGCTAAAGGATAATTACGAGGCTCCGGACTCCGTTCGCCGGCTTATCCTCGACACCATTAAGGTCGATTCGGGCAAGTCCCTGATCAAATACAGGATACTGGAAGCAAAGGTGGTCAACAATTCCATTGGCTCCCAAACCAACTACCTCACGATCCACCGGGGATTTGCGCAGGGTGTCCGGCCCAATATGGGTGTCACGGGGCCGCAGGGTATTGTCGGCTCTGTCGTCAATGTCAGCGAGAACTTCGCCACTGTCATGAGTATGCTTCACCGGCAGTTCAAGGTGGTGGCCAAGCTAAAGAATGGAAGGGAAACAGGGACCATTGACTGGGATGGACAAAGCCCTCTCTTTGTCACCATGAGGAATATCCCCAGGAGCGCCAATGTAAACAAGGGCGATACCGTCCTCACGACCCAGATCTCTTCTCTTTTTCCAGCCAATTTAATGGTCGGTACCGTATATGATATCATCCCTGACAATGCTTCTAATTTCAATATCCTGAAGATAAGACCAGCGACCAACTTTTCAAATATTGAATATGTGTATGTCGTTGATAATCTTCAATATGACGAGCAAAAAAGGTTGGAGGACTCGACGCGTAAAAAGATACAATGAGTGAGCTGCTGAAAAATATCATCCGTTTTGTCCTTTTTATCCTGGTACAGGTATTCATCCTTTTCAAGATGCCGCCGCTGCACCGGTTTATTACGCCTTATCTCTATTTTCTCTTTATCCTTTGGCTGCCCTTTGGGCTTTCCAGGGCGGCCCTGACCTTTACAGGCTTCTTTTTTGGCCTTTGCCTGGACTATTTTACTATGACTCCCGGTCTCCATGCCGCAGCCTGTACCCTCATCGCTTATGCCCGTCCTTTTGTCATCGGACTGCTTATCTCGCAGGAAGGCGCTGACAAGAACTATATCTCCCCTTCGATTGTTAGTATGGGATGGGCTCCTTATGCGATTTATGTCATCGTTCTGACTCTTTTACATCATATTTACCTCGTTTTGCTGGAGTGGATGAGCTTCGGCTCTTTTATGTACTTCCTTGGTAAAGTGATCGCTTCGACTGCCATCAGCCTGTTGCTGATCCTATTGGCCGAATTGTTGTTTTTCCGAAAACAAAAGTTCAGGACCAATACGATATAATAGCCAAATCTCGTTTATTAACCGGTACTTCGTAAATTGTAGGTAGTCCATAAAGTATGTCTGTATTCAATCAATCGCGTAGTAATATTGTCCGCCTTATTTTCGCAGGAATGTTCCTGATCATTGCGGCACAGCTGTTCAACCTGCAGATCATTTCCAAGAAATATAAACAACAGGCTCAGGAGAATGCCTTATTCCGGAAAAGCGTTTATCCTACGCGTGGGATCATTTTTGACCGGAAGGGGAAGGCTATTCTCAATAATACCATCCTTTATGATCTGATGGTTACCCCTTCGCAGGTCAAAAACATCGATACGAATTATTTTTGCCAGCTGATCGGTATCGATACTGCCGAGTTCCGCCGACGGATCATCGACGCAAGGATCAAGAACGGTAATTTCCGGCCTACTATCTTTGAAGATCTTTTGCCACCCGAGATGTATGCGCGGATGGAGGAAAATATCTGGAAGTTTCCCGGCTTTAACCTGCAGGAGCGTCCTGTCCGTGTGTATCCCTACAGCGCAGCCGCCCACATCATGGGATATGTCGGGGAAGTGGATTCCGCTATACTGCGTCGTTCGAACAATTTCTATCAGTTGGGTGACTATGTTGGCCGCAGCGGGCTCGAGCAGTCTTATGAAAGAGTGCTGATGGGTCAGCGGGGTATCGAATTCTGGATCAAAGACAATAAGAACAGGCTGGTTGGACACTACCAGGATCAGGCCCTTGACACGCCTGCCATCGCCGGAAAGAACCTCCATACCTATATGGATATCGAATTGCAGCAGCTGGCCGAAAGGCTGCTGTATGGCAAGACCGGCGCCGTCGTTGCCATCGAACCTTCTACCGGGGGTATTCTGGCCATGGCTTCTGGCCCGACCTATGATCCCAATTCGCTGACGGGTCCCGACAAGCAATCGAACTATGCGCGGCTGGTGCTGGATGCTTCCGGGCCGTTGCTGAACCGGGCTATCAAAGGGCAGTACCAGCCGGGGTCTACTTACAAACCCATCGGCGCGCTGATAGGTCTTGACGAAGGGGTTATCACGCCTGCCAGCGGTATCAGCTGTCTCGGTTATTACTATGGCTGTGATCAGCCCCGCAAATGTGACGAAAGGGCCCCGGGTCATGCGGCCAATCTTCGGCTGGCGATCGCGCACTCCTGTAATTCCTTTTTCTACAATACCTTCCGCCAGGAGGTCGATAACCCCGAATATCATAATCCCCGTAAAGGACTGACAAAATGGAAGGAATATGTCAATGCTTTTGGTCTCGGCCATCGTATCGGCGTGGACCTGCCCAGCGAAGACAATGGCAATATTCCGGATACTACCGCATATGATAAGTCTTACAACCATCAATGGAACTCGTGTACGATGGTGACCATGGGGATCGGACAGGATAAAATGTCGGTGACGCCGCTGCAGATAGCCAATGCGATGTGTATTGTCGCCAATAAAGGCTATTACTATACGCCGCATTTTGTAAGAAGTATCGAAGGCGCCCCTGAAGACGACACACTGCTGAGCCGTTTCCATCAAAAACACGAGCCGGTCACGCATATTTCCGATGCCGACTTTGAAGTAGTACACAGCGGGATGCAGGATGTGACGGAGATAGGCACCGGCAGGCCGGCCCGTATCCCCGGCATCAATATGTGCGCAAAGACGGGTACTGCGGAAAATAAAAGGGTCATCGAGGGTAGGGTCGTCAAGCTGAGGAACAATTCCCTCTTCGTCTGTTTCGCCCCACGGGAAAACCCAAAGATCTGCATTGCTGTCATCATCGAGAGCGGGGGGTATGGTGGTACGCAGGCGGCTCCGATTGCTTCCCTGCTGGTGGAGAAATATCTCAATGATACCATCAGTACGTCGAGGCTGGCCCTGGAGGACGATGTTGCCAATCGCAACCTGATGCCAAGGTACCTGGTCTCGCTCCAGTACAGGGATGACTCCCTTCGTGCCGCCTATTATGCGAGGCAATCCGGGGACAGTACCCGTCTGCTGAAATACCGGACGCCGTCTTTCCGGTATGCGATGCTGGATACCTCGGATAACTCAAAGAGTCCCTTATTCCTCAACCTTCGCAGGCCATCGCCGTATAAGAGTGCGCTGGCTGAAAGAATGGTCAGGTTGAGGGCGCTGGCTGCGGCTTCCGAGGCAAAGCAGGATTCTGCACGGAAGGTCGCAACTCCGGACTCGGGCCGGAAGACAGGCGCCGTCTCCGATTCGGCCAACCGGAGGAAACCGGGGGGACCGGCTGATTCAGCAAAGAAGACGCCGCCACCGCATCCCAGGAGGGACACTACTGTAAAACCAGATGGGGCAGCGCCGGCTCCGTCGGTGACAGATCCTATTCACAAAGATTCGACCCGCTAATACTATGAGCCAAAGAAACCCCACGATATCAAAAGGCGTAGACTGGTCACTGGTCTGGATCTGGTTTACGCTGTGCGCTATCGGCGTCACCAGCATCTTTGCGGCCTCTTATCACAACGGCGACAATATTGTCCAGGGGTTTATTTCGCTAAAGACCGAATACAGCCGTCAATTGCTTTTCGTTGTCATAGCGGGTATTATGGGGACCTTTATCCTGCTTACCGACAGTAAATTCTTTACGGCTACTGCTAACCTGGGTTACGCTTTCGGCATCTTCCTGCTGCTGCTGGTCTTTCCTTTTCACTCGCGGGTAAAGGGGACGGAATCCATCATCCGGTTTGGCAGTGCCTTTCAGCTACAGCCTGCCGATCTTTGTAAGCTCTTCGTCAATCTTGCGCTGGCAAAGTATCTGTCCCGTGTGGAAACAAATTTCACCCGTCCCCGCTCGCAGCTGATCGCAACGGTCATTGCGCTGGTGCCGGCGATGCTTAGCATCATGCAGAAGGAAACGGGTTTGTCTCTTGTGTATTTCTCCTTTTTTCTGGTGATGTTCCGGGAAGGTTTGCCTCCGTCGATACTCGTCATCGGCTTTTCCTTTTCCGTGCTTGTAGTCGCCACCCTGTTACTGGAACCGAATACCCTTGCCCTCATTCTCACAGCCATCGCCATCGGCGCCATATATGTCCTGCGGAAGGTCATCAAGCGAAACAGGTCCATGCTGTTTCTGATCGTCGGGATCTGGTTCGTTTGCGTGGGCGTGCAGCGTTTCGTCGTTCCATTCGCCTTCGACCATGTCTTCAAGCCTTACCAGGTGAAACGAATTTATGATGCTATTGGTAAGGACTATGTCCCGAAAGATCAGGCCACAGAGGCGGCGCTGGAAAGCGAGGTGAAGACCAGTGGTAAAAAGAAGGACAACAACTACAATGTAAAACAAAGTAAGATTGCGATCGGCTCCGGTGGTTTCATCGGCAAGGGGCTATTAAAGGGCACCCAGACGCGTTATGATTTTGTGCCCGAGCAAAAGACCGACTTCATCTTCTGTACTATCGGGGAGGGTTTTGGTTTCCTGGGAAGCGTGATCTTTATGGGTATTTATATGCTGCTCCTGATGCGAATAGTGGCTGTTGCCGAAAGACAGCGAAGCGTGTTCAGCCGCTGTTATGCCTATGGTGTGGCCAGCGTGCTTTTCTTCCATATAGTGATCAATATCTGTATGACGGTGGGCCTGGCGCCTGTAATTGGTATACCGCTGCCGTTTGTAAGCTATGGAGGTACTTCCCTGCTTACTTTTAGTGTGATGTTGTTTATCCTGGTGCGTTTGGATGCGGACCGGCAGATGGTGCTGCGCTAACGCCGGCGCTCATGACCCGGCGATTGTCTGATCACGCTTGTGTCTATGCTCCGGCGCTTGTCTGCGCACTAATTCATTAACTTTGCACCATGCATATCATTCCATTGTCCGAAGGGGCTTTCACGATAGACAAAACGAAACGCTTTGTCCCTTTTGACACCGAAAAAGACGACCTGCAGTCGCGCCCTGTCGGCAGCCTGCTGGTTGAGGTACAACCTTTCGCTATTGTCACTGCTGATGATATCCTCGTGATCGACACTGGTCTTGGTTATGAGAAAGACGGCGTTCTGCAGATCCATCGTAACCTGCTTGATTCGGGTATCGATCCTGCGAAGGTCACAAAGGTGCTGATGAGTCATTTACATAAGGATCATGCTGGCGGGATATGTGGTGATGCATCGGGCGGAGGGGCACGCGCGCTTTCTTTTCCCAATGCTACTTATTACATACAGCGTCATGAACTGGAATATGCATTTGAAAAAGGCCCAACCTCCTATATACCCGAAGAGCTTGAGATCCTGAAGACTTCTCCGCAGGTTAGCTTTCTCGATGGCGGCGGCATCATCGATGGATATATCAAATATGAGATAACGGGTGCGCATTGTCCATGGCACCAGGTCTTCTGGATCGTGGATGGTGGAGAGACTATTTTTTTTGGCGGTGATGTAGCGCCTCAGCTGCAGCAGATGAAGAGCAGGTTTGTTGCCAAGTATGATTATGATGGAAAAAAGGCGATGGAGCTGCGACAGGAATGGTGGGAAAAGGGACAGAGAGAAGGATGGACTTTTCTCTTTTATCACGATGTAAAAACGCCTTTGTTTACAAGCAGGTAGAGTAGTGGATAGAGTGGCTGAAACCCTTGCCCCGGGCGGGGGACATTAAAATGAGATTAAAGAAAAAAGGCCTGCCCTGGAAAGAGCCGGCCGTTGCTAACCTATGAAAAACACCAAGTTCAAATATCGTATATCGGACAAGCTCCTGTAAAATTATTCGGTCAATTGAGGAAATGTCAGGGTCTATGAAATGTTAATGATGAAAGCGGCTCATGTCGCGGATGAAAGTGACTCTTGTTGTGAAAGAAAGTAACTCATGTCGCGGATGAAAGAGACTCTTGTCGTGAAAGAAAGAAGGTCTGATCGCTGGAAGTCGTGGCAAGCCTGGGGTCTATTGGCCTCCGCCGAAGGGGCGGCGCTGCATCTGCCGCCTCTGCATCTCGCGGCGGATGATCACTTCAAAGTCTTTTTCAGCTTTAAAAAAATCGTTGATCTTTCCGGGAGAGATTGCTTTGAGAAACTCTACGCTATATTTTTTCTTGATATTGAGACGGGCTTCTTCCATGCGAAGCTCATTGCCGTCCTGATGATAAGTAATATTTACCTGTCGGACTTCGGCAATATAGGAGTTGTAGATAGGCCAGAATTTTTGGGCTTCCTCCGTTGTCATGTTTAGCCTTTGAGTGATAAAAGCTGTTTTATAAGCTTCTACCAAACCAGCCATGGGTCTTTGTTGGCGGCCCTGAGACCGGGCAGGTAGACACAGCCAGCAAAACATCACCAATACGGAAAGTAATTTTTTCATTGTTGCTTCTAATTCGTTGCAATGTCATTGGCCCCTCCATGTTCTTCCATGTATGACTTCAATTCCCCATCAGGCACATCCCCCAGGAGAGATTTAACATCGCTGTCAGTAATATCCAGGGTAGCGGTGCTGTTCATAGGTCCTGCGGCGGTCCGGCTGTTGTCATCAGCGGTGTTGTCATCAGCGCTGTTGCCATCGCCAATGACCTGAACATCCTGGTCATCCAGAAAATTCTGCAGGTCCTGATCGCTTATTTTAACAAGGTTGCTTGTAACATCTGCCACCTGTACGGGGTGGTGAGGAGGATTGGCCGGGGTATGCATACGCAGCCAGCCGATAGTAAATATAAGGCCCGCTACCACTGCCGCCGCCGAATATTTCCACAGGGAGCGCTGGCCCAAACTCATCGGGCTCTTCCGGTTCATAGAGATCACCGGTGCAGGGCTTCCCGGTCCTTCCGATACGATCCGGACCGGTTCCTTTACTTTCTGCGCACTAAGCTTTGAAAGGATCTCTCCGGCCAGGCCTTCAAAATAGCCCTCAGGGACGGCATACAATGGCTTCTCCCGGACTTCCGCCAGAGGGGCCATTATCGGGCTTAGTTCCTCAAAATACCCTTCAGGCGCGTGGTAGGGAAGTTTCCGGCTTATCCCGCTTAAAAATGGAGAAAGCTGCGCCAGTTCCCGGCTGGGGTCATCTGATCCGGGGTTCTCTGGTCCGGGGGCATTTAATTCTTTATTGGGGGTTTGTCCCGCCTTTATTTTATCCAGCAATCCCTGGGCAAATCCTTCAAAATATCCTTCCGGGACACTGAATGTCAGTGGTTTATCTTTTTCCGTGGCAAAAAATGGACCTTCAGCCCCTGCCGCCTCGCCGGTCAGGCTTAGTATCAGAGCCGGAAAGCCATCGAAATAACCTGCCGGCACCCTGTAAGGGGTTTCCCGGCTGATATCATTGACGACAGCGCTCAGCAACCTCAATTCTTCCAATATTTCGTCCCTTACGTTCATCTATTTTGAGACCCTGCTTATTAATTAAAGTTTAATGACCGATCCGGTTATTTCTATTTTTTACGACCCAAACCAATCGGAGTCCCGATCTATCGGTTCAGGATATAATCCTCTATTTTTTTGACAGCGTGATGGTAAGAGGCTTTGAGTGCGCCTTCCGAAGTTTCCAGGACCCGGCTCATCTCTTCATATGGCATCTCGTCATAATATCGGAGGGTAAACACAACTCTCTGCTTTTCCGGAAGTTGCTGTATGGCCAATTGCAGCTTCCACTCCAGCTTGTTAGGATCGAAAAACTTGTCTGCCACGATCTTATTACTCAGACCGGATTCCGATTCATCCAGCGGAAGGGCTGATTTCCGTTTCTGCTGCTCCAGGTAACTGAGACATTCGTTGGTAGCGATCCGGTAAAGCCAGGTATAGAGCTGCGAGTCCTCCCGGAAGTTTTCCAGGCCGTTCCAGACTCTTATGAAGACATTCTGTAATACGTCGTTGGCATCCTCGTGTTCAACCACCATCCTTCGGATATGCCAATACAGCTTTTCCTGGTATTTTTTTATAATAGCAGTAAAGGCCTTCTCTTTAGTCTCAGGATGCCGGAATTGCAGGAGCAGCTCGGTATCTTGGATGGTCACCCCCATTTATTTGTTTTTTCTTGCGATAACCTTCTCCGCCGCAGCAACGATATTCGGCGTGTCCAGTCCATATTTCTTCAACAGTTCCGTAGGAGTGCCGCTTTCGCCGAAGGTATCATTGGTGCCGACGTATTCAATGGGAATAGGGAAGTTACGGGCTACTGTCTGTGCGACAGCATCACCCAATCCACCGATGATATTGTGTTCTTCGGCAGTGACAGCGCAACGGGTCTTCTGAATGGATCTTATGATGGCTGCCGTATCCAGCGGCTTCACCGTATGCAGGTTGATCACTTCTACCGAGATACCTTTTTCCTGGAGGATCTTACCGGCTTCGATGGCTTTCCATACGAGGTGACCACAGGCAAAGATGGATACGTCCGTTCCTTCGGAGAAGACCTGGGCCTTACCGATCTCAAAAGGAAGGCCTGCTGTAAAAATGGGCCATACCGGGCGGCCGAAACGCAGATAAACGGGGCCGACATAGTCCGCAATGGCCATCGTAGCGGCCTTTGTCTGGGCATAATCGCAGGGCACGATCACGGTCATACCGGGCAGCATCTTCATCAGCCCGATGTCTTCGAGGATCTGGTGCGTGGCGCCATCTTCTCCCAGGGTTACGCCTGCATGTGAAGCGCAGATCTTTACATTCTTATTGGAATATGCTACAGACTGGCGGATCTGGTCATAAACCCGGCCGGTAGAGAAATTGGCAAAAGTTGTAGTATAGGGGATATGGCCGCCGATGGTAAGACCTGCTGCTATGCCGATCATGTTGGCTTCTGCTATCCCGCATTGAACAAAGCGTTCGGGGTTTTCTTTGATAAATGTTTGTAGTTTCATTGAGCCGGCGAGATCTGCTGTGAGGGCTACGATCCTGGGGTTTTTTCGGGCTGCTTCTGCGATTCCATCTCCAAATCCGCTGCGTGTATCTTTTTGGCCGGTTACCTGAATATCTTTTAGCATTACATCATAAATTGAAGGTGATTAAAATGGATTACAGAGACACGAATCCCTGGTTTGGCGGTACAAAGTAAAGGAGTTTAATTGAATTCCGAAAACTTGCCATTGTAGAACTTTGCATCGGTTTTTAGCTTCTGCTCCCATTTCCAGGCGGTGGACATCATGTCCTCCAGGTTGTATTCTGTTGTCCAGCCCAATTGCGTTCGGGCAAGGTCATTATTGGCATAAATGGCTATTACATCTCCCGGGCGGCGTGGGCCGATCTGGTAATTCAGCCTGACCCCGCTCACTTTTTCAAAAGCCCTGATAGCTTCCAGTACCGTTACTCCATTTCCAGTCCCGAGATTGTATACTTCCGCGCTTTTGGTTATCTTTTTATCCAGCATATACTGCAGGGCCAGGGTATGTGCATGCGCTATGTCACTGACATGGATAAAGTCGCGCACGCAGGATCCGTCCCTTGTGGGATAGTCATCTCCGAATACGGTCATCTGCTGAAGCTTGCCGATGGCGGTCTGGGTAATGGCCGGTACGAGGTTGGCGGGACGGCCGATAGGCATCTCTCCGATGAGGATGCTGGGATGTGCACCTACCGGATTAAAATAGCGCAGCAGGATACATTTTGTATGGGTCGATGCCTTTGAAAATTCATTGATGATCTGTTCTCCCATCTGTTTGGTGTAACCATAGGGGGATTCGGCAGGCTTCGGCGGGGTCAGTTCTGTCACCGGTATCACATCCGGGTTACCGTAGACCGTGCAGGAGGACGAGAAAACAAAATGCGGGATCCCGAATTCCTGCACACATTTTAACAGGTTGATCAGGGACAGCAAATTGTTCTCGAAATACATCAGGGGCTGCTCTACCGATTCGCCTACCGATTTATATGCGGCAAAATGAATGATGCCCGCAATATTTTCATTTTCCTGAAAAATGGCAAAAGTATCATCATAGTTGCAAAGGTCGACCTTGTAGTTCTTGATCTTCTTTCCTGTGATCTTTTCTACCCCTTCGAGGATCCGGGGTGAAGAACGAACATTGTTATCGACGCAAATGACTTCGAATCCATTGGCGATAAGGTCTACGATCGTGTGTGAACCTATATAGCCGCATCCACCGGTTACAAGAATCTTTGGCATGAAAACAAATTATGAATGTATAAGATTTATAAGATACTCCCCATATCCGCTTTTCAGCAGCGGCTGTGCAATTTTCTCAACCTGTTCTTTATTGATAAATCCCTTCCGGTATGCAATCTCTTCGATGCAGGCAATTTTGATCCCCTGGCGTTGTTCGATCACCTGTACGAACAGCGAAGCCTGCATCAGCGAATCAAAGGTCCCTGTATCCAGCCAGGCAGTTCCCCGGTCCAGGATAGATACTTTTAATTTCCCTTGTCGCAAATATTCCCTGTTGACATCTGTAATTTCATATTCTCCCCTGGGTGAAGGCTTCAGGTCTTTGGCGATGTTTATGACCTTGTTGTCATAAAAATAAAGGCCCGGCACCGCATAATTGCTCCTGGGTTTCGCCGGTTTCTCCTCTATTGAAATAGCTTTGTTATTCTCGTCGAAGGCGACAACTCCATACCGTTCGGGGTCGCTTACCTGGTAGGCATAGACAATTCCTCCGTCGGGGTCGGCATTTTTTTCCAGCTGTTTTCCCAGGCCCGCGCCATAAAAAATATTGTCTCCCAATACCAGTGCGACAGAATCCCTTCCGATAAATTTTTCTCCGATCACGAAGGCCTGGGCCAGTCCATTGGGCAGCGGCTGTTCGGCATAGGAGAAGGAAAGTCCCAGCTGAGACCCGTCTCCAAACAGTTTTCTGAACAAGGGCAGGTCATGCGGCGTGGAAATGATCAGGATCTCCCTGATACCTGCCAGCATAAGGGTCGACAGGGGATAATAGATCATGGGCTTATCATAAACGGGCATGATCTGCTTACTGATGGCATAAGTTATCGGGTGCAGACGTGTTCCGGACCCTCCGGCTAAAATAATTCCTTTCATTTTTCTTTTCTGGGTTTGAAAATCCCGGAAAGATAATAAAGTTATGCCGACCTTCTGTAAAAATCTACCTGAAAAAGCCAACTATGAAGTAAACGATGGCGGCCAGCAGGGCGCTTACAGGGATGGTCAGTACCCATGCCCAGAGCAGATTGATGGTTACTCCCCATCTTACTGCGGAAAGACGTTTGGTGGCGCCTACTCCGATGATCGAGCCGGTGATGGTATGAGTGGTGCTGACGGGGATCCCCAGCTTTTCAGAAATGAATAATGTTATGGCGCCGGCGGTTTCTGCGCTAACCCCTTCCAGCGGTGTCACCTTGGTGATCCTTGTGCCCATTGTCCTGACGATCTTCCAGCCTCCGCTCATTGTACCAATGGCGATGGCCGTGAAGCTTGCCAGGGGCACCCACATGTTGTGATCGATAAATTGTTTGAATGACATTTCATGTCCCTGGGACTTTTGATACCAGATCATTGCCGCACCGATGATGCCCATGACCTTTTGCGCATCATTCCCTCCGTGTCCGAGACTCAGCAGACCCGAGGAGACCAGCTGTAATCTCCTGAACCAATTGTCCGCCTTGTAGGGATTGGCGCGACGGCAGATGTTCAGGATGATAAGCGTGATGATAAAAGCCACCACCATGCCGATCAGCGGAGCCATGAAAATAAAAAGAAAGGTGGGAATCACCTTGGAATAGTTGATGACAGCCACTCCATGGCGGCTCAATGCACCCGCATGCGCAAGGGCTGCACCCATGAACCCTCCGAGCAGGGTATGGGAGGAGCTGGAGGGAATACCAAACCACCAGGTCAGCAGATTCCAGCAGATGGCTGCTATCAGCCCGGAAAAGATAACTTCCAGGTTGATGAAATCCTTGTTGACGGAACTTGCGATGGTATTACCGATCTTAAACTCCCCGATCACATAACGGGAAATGAAAAACGCAGCAAAGTTGAAAACCGCCGCCCATAGCACTGCCTGAAAAGGGGTCAGCACCTTAGTCGAAACTATGGTTGCAATAGAATTGGCTGCGTCATGAAATCCATTGATATAGTCGAATACGAGAGCCAGAATAATGATAACTACCAGGAAGCTCATACAGATCAGGCATATTTAATGATGATGGACTCGATTACGTTAGCGGCATCTTCACATTTGTCGGTAACGATTTCCATCACCTGGTAGATCTCACGCTTTTTGATCACTTCCT
This sequence comes from Puia sp., assembly GCA_036499285.1. Classification (GTDB taxonomy): domain Bacteria; phylum Bacteroidota; class Bacteroidia; order Chitinophagales; family Chitinophagaceae; genus Puia. The sequence continues at coordinate 38,284 of DASYEB010000001.1, forward strand.
TGGCATCGGGCTCTGTTTCAAAGAGCCGTTCGATACTCAGATCGAAGATGTCATCAGCTTGGTTTTCAATGCTATTTACCTTGACAAGCACATCGGTTATCTTACGCATATCCCGCATGTTGCGCAGCTCCTTTACCGCGATCTGGATCTGTCTTGCGCCCTGCTCGATCAGGTCGGCCATTTTCTGTATACCGGTATCATTGGGATTGACCTTGTAGAAATTGATCTTTTTTGCTGTGGCATAAATGTAATCGCAGATATCATCCAGGGCGCTTGCCAGGTAATGGATATCTTCCCGGTCGAAGGGGGTGATAAAATTCCGGCCCAGTTCAGTGAAAATGCGGTGTGTGAGATCGTCATTGACGTGTTCCTGGTCTTCTACCTGGGAAAGGATACCCGCTCTTTTATCCGCGTCGGATTCTCCCACAAATTCTTTCATCAGCCTGCCCATTCTTCCCACGCCGTCAGCCACTTCTTCAAATAAGGAATAGAATACCCGGTCTTTTGGGGTAAAAAGTTGAAGTATCGAGTTGAATGCCATGCCACTATTTTGCCGCAAAAATAGAACTATTAGGCCACAAACCACCGTTTTACCGCATTTCTCCTTTGGCGACGCGGTCGCCGGCCGGAATCCCTGTCTTATCTGCGCCTTTTAGCCCGGTTTGCGGCGGTATGGCCTGGGCTCTTGCCTGTAATCCGGCAGCACTTGGCGGAAATCCGATGGCCCTGCCAGGGGGATGTCCCGGCGCTATGGGGTCGCCCATCAGGGAGGCAATTGTTGCCGCCAGTTGTTTCTGATAGACCTGGCCCTTTGTTCTCAATTCTCCTTCAGGCTGAATATCAGGTCCTAATACAGCCATCCAACTGTCTCCGGATCCTTCTGCCCAAAAACCATGTGTGGTCCATTTATTCGTTTTCCAGCCCCGGCCATGATCGGTAGTGATCAAAAGAGTCGTGCTGTCCTTATAATAGGGATCCGTCTGTATATAATACCACAGGTCGGAGATCATGCGGTCAAGGTCCGACGCCTGCTGTAAATAGAGATCATACCGCCCGGCGTGTGCGCATTCATCCGTCTCACCAAAACCCAGGAAAAGAACGGAAGGATGATGCTGCCCGATATATTCCCGGGCACTCAGCCAGGTAAGCATGTCGTGACGCGTCTTGCTCTGCTGCATCGTGACCTGTACGCTGTCGATCAGTCCGGCAGCCGCATCTTCATTTTCGTTCAGCTTTTCATAACCGCTATTCACCGGCAGACCGCTGCGGCTTTCGTTGAGAATATAAGGGAAAACATTCCAGGAAGTAAAGATGGCGACCTTCCCCCGGTATTCTTTGCTGGCATTTAAATATTCCAGCACATTCACGTGTTTATTATTGATGGCCAGGTTGGGGCTGCTGAAGGCATCTGTATGTCCCGTAAATATTTCGTTGTAGCCCGGATAGGAGATCTTATACCAGTTTTTGACATTCACCTTATTTCCCCAGAGCCTGTTGCCATACAAGCGTCCCTTCGCCGCAACAGTACCCCAGAAAAAGGGCAGCAGCTTTTTTCTGCGCAGTTCCGCTGTACTGTCCCAGTAAAGACTGCGCGTAAGGGCAGTATCCCGCACATATTCTTCATTGGCTACCAGGGAAGGATCTGCTCCGGAAAAAACTTCCTGCCAGCGGAAACCATCGATAGTAATGATAAATAAATGTCTTGTCCGGACAGGTGCGGCATCTGTTTTGGAGAACTGACCCTGCGCTTCAACGCAGAAGATCAGCAACAGCGTCACCAGTGAAGGGAGGATAAATTTCATCTTTAATGGGTTTGTCAAAATTAGCAGCCGGTTATGATCGCATGTTTACCGGAAGATTAACTTAACATTATATGATGTTTGATGGGCTACAGGACTCGGTTTTTCCTACTAGCTTTAATATATAATTACGACCGTATGTCCCTGTTAAACTGGCTGGACAATTTGGATAAGGCGCTGTTCGTGCTGATCCAGCACGATTCAGATCACTCCGCACTGGACAGGATCATGCCGCTGCTGCGCGATCCTTATACCTGGATACCGCTGTATATTTTCATGCTTTTTTATATCTTCTTTAAAGACAGGAATAAGGCCCTGCCGTTTATCGTGCTGAGCCTGCTCACCTTTGCCATCACGGACAGTCTGACGGCACAGGTGCTGAAGCCTCTTTTTGGACGGCTGCGTCCCTGTCATGATCCGGAAATGCAGACAACGCTGAGAAACCTTATTGACTGCGGCGGACTTTATTCCATGCCATCCAATCATGCCGCCAATCACTTTGGTCTGGCCGCTTTCTGGTTTTTTTCCATCCGTTCGATAGCGGGTAAAAAATGGCAATGGCTTTGGTTCTGGGCGGCTGCCATCTGTTATGCACAGATCTATGTCGGTAAACACTACCCTTTTGACATCGCCGTCGGATCGCTTACCGGCTTCCTAACGGGGTTGGGTATCTCACGACTTTTCCTTTACTGGGAGAACAGGCAGAACCACCGGCCTCCCTTCTTTCGGCAGACCTTATCAAAATCTCCGGAAATAGGTTCGGGTTTGTAAGTTTGCATATATTTGTTCTGATGCTCGATCCATACAATGCTGAATGGGAGACCTGGCTGCAAAAATGGTTTACCTGGCTTTTAGTACCCGCGATACTGGTAAACGCCGGCGGCCTGCTGATCCCTATTCTTGAACCTGACGGTTCCCTTTATGCGACTATCGCCAAAACCATCGCCCGTAGCGGGGACTTCATCAATCTTCATGTAGAAGGGAAAGACTGGCTCGACAAACCTCATTTTCCCTTCTGGATAGCCGCGATCAGCTTTCGTTGTTTTGGGATCAATGCCTTTGCTTATAAATTCCCGGCACTATTGTTCTGGGCGGCCGGTGCCTGGTATACCTGGCGTCTGGCCCTGTCATTGTATGGAAAACCTGTAGCACAGCTGGCGACCCTTATCTATGTCTCGGCCGCCCACCTGGTTATTTCCAACAACGATGTAAGGGCAGAACCCTATCTGACGGGTCTAATCATCGGCTCGGTTTATCATTTCTACAAAGCGTCCCGGACAAGACCGGGCAGACATCTGATCTTTGGCTCCCTGCTGGCGGCATGTGCCGTGATGACCAAAGGGCCTTTTGTACTCATCACCATCGCTGCCGGGTTCATCCTGGACTGGATCATGGGAAAGGAGTGGGGGCAGTTCCGTAATATCCGCTGGGTGATTGCCATCCTTCTGACGGCTGTTTTTACCCTGCCGGAACTGATCTGTCTCTACCTTCAGTTCGACCTGCACCCTGAAAAACAAGTATTTGGGCATACCGGGGTGTCGGGTATCCGTTTCTTTTTCTGGGACAGCCAGTTCGGCCGTTTCTTTAACACCGGACCCATCAAAGGCGCCGGAGACCCTTTCTTTTATTTTCATACACTGCTTTGGGCCTTTCTTCCCTGGTCGCTGATCCTGTATGCTGCCATTGTGCAGAAATGCAGACGCAGTGTCGGTGGCAGCGGAACGGGTCATCTTCGCCGCAATGTGATGGGGGACTACATCTGTCTGGGTGCTGCACTGGCCAGCTTTATCGTTTTTTCTCTTTCCCGCTTCCAGCTGCCTCATTATCTGAATATCCTTTTCCCCTTTTTCTCCATCCTGGCGGCGGGGTATCTATATAGCCTCCGTCGCCGGTGGCCGCAGCGAACCCTGGCTATCATCCAGAACGTCATCAGTATACTCCTGCCTGTTCTGTTATTGCTGCTCTGCTGGCTCTATCATTTCGATCACCGGATCCTGATGATGACCGGGATCCTGTTACTTGCTATTTTACCTTTTCTTCTTTTCAGGGGCCAGCTGCTGACGGCTGCCGTGACACGTAGCTTCTGGATGGCGTTGCTGGTATTTTCCTTTGTCAATTTCGTTCTGTATCCGGCCATTTTGCAATACCAGGCCGGCACGCAGGCGGGGCGGTTTATCGGCAGATCCCGCGGGTCAAAGGATGTTGCTTCCGGATCAAACGGCATTGCTTCCGGGTCAAACGGCATTGCTTCCGGGTTGCCGGACCGGGCGGGGGACTCTGTCGTTTATATGTTGCAGGAAGCACCATCCAGCTATTCGATGGAATTCGATTGTCCGCTGCCTGTTGAACGCGTCTCTATAAAGGATCTCCCTGTGTCCGGGGGCCCGGTACTTGTTTTTGCTCCCACGGCTTTTGGGGACTCCCTTGCTCAAAGGGGATATCATACGGAGGAGATCCGTCGATTCCCCAGTTTTCATGTCAGCCAGCTCACCGGGGAATTTCTGAACTACCGGACGCGGGCTTCCGTATTGAAGTCATATTCAATATTATCTGTGAGATAGTTGGGGTGGTCCCGTTTTTGCTTAATCTATAAAAACGACACCTATGAGTATCCAGCCTTATTCCATCAGCATCTCTCCCTTTGTAATTGAGGACCTGCGCGAACGTTTGGGCAGAGCCCGATGGCCTGATGAGATCTCCGACAGTGGTTGGGAATACGGAACCAATATGGCCTTTTTAAAAGACCTCTGCACACATTGGGGGCATGGCTTCGACTGGAAGGAACAGGAAGAACAGCTCAACTCATTTGCTCATTTCCAAACCCGTATCGACGAAGTTAACCTGCATTTTATACATGAAAAAGGAAAGGGAGCAGATCCAATTCCTTTATTGCTTATTCACGGTTATCCCGACAGTTTTGTCCGGTTCCTGAAGCTGATTCCCCTGCTGACGGCAGAGGGGCCTGATGGTTTATCTTTTGATGTCATCGTGCCTTCGATCCCTGGTTTTGGATTTTCCGACCGGCCTTCACAACCGGGCATGAACCCACAGCGTATCGCCGGTATGTTTGCCCGGCTGATGACCGGGCTGGGGTATAAAAAGTTCATAAGCCATGGCGGCGACTGGGGCAGTGTGATCTCGGAAGAGCTTGCTCTTCAGTTTTCCGACCGGCTGCTGGGGCTGCATCTTACCGAGGTACCCTACTATCACTTATTCTCCCTGCCATCAGGTGAGCTGACGTCAAAGGAAAAAGAATACCTGCAGGCCGGCCGGCAATGGCAGGCGAAGGAGGGCGCCTATGCCCTGCTGCAGGGTACCAAGCCACAAACGCTGGCTTATGCGGTAAATGATTCCCCGGTCGGGCTGGCAGCCTGGATCATAGAGAAGTTTTATTCCTGGTCCGATTGCGCTGGGGGCCTGGAGAAAATATATGCCCGGGATGAGTTGCTTACGAACCTGACGATCTACTGGGTGACCCAGACCGCAGGTTCAGCTTTTCGCATCTATTACGAGCAAGCACACCACCCATGGCAGGGTGGTGGAAACATAAAGGTCCCTGCCGCATTTTGTATCAGCGCTAAGGACCTTGTACCGGCTCCGCGTGAATTTGCAGAACGGTTCTTTAACGTGCAGCAGTGGACGCAGCTGCCTTCGGGTGGTCATTTTGCTGCGATGGAGCAGCCCCATCGTCTTGCTGAGGACCTTTTCCGGTTTGCCGGGAAGGTCGTTCCGAGACCTGTTGCGGGACCGATGGTGGATGCCGGGTGATCGGGGTGATCGGGGCGGCAGCGGCGCTGCTAATTGCCCTGTTCGTCGGCGCTGGGGCCATAGCTGCCTGGGATAGGGATGTCCAGCAAACGCAGGAAAACACCCAGCTGCGCGCGGTGATGGACGATTTGGCAGTAAGTCATTCGTATGATCTCTCCTTTTGTGGCTTCATGAAGGAGCTCGTTGCCATTACGCAGTGTCCAGGGTTCATCGAGGACATCTTCGGTGGTCATTTCAAGGTGCTTCCTCCCGTCTGCAAGAGACCTATCGAAATATTCCAATAATTCAGACGTGTTGTGAACTTCTTCCTGTTTGTAGGGATTGGCGGCGAAGTCAAGTCCGTCAGTTGTCACTGCCATGGTGACCCAGCCGGGCAATTCGGCAAGATGTGTAGCCAATTGCTGAACATTCATACTCTTTTTATGGGGCTGCCAGCTGAAATAGGCGGTTGGGATACGTTCCAGCATTTTACGGGTTGTCTGAGCTTCCTGCTCCAGTTCCTTTAAAAGAGGGTTGATCGTTGACATGACTGATGATTTTTTGGTGATAACTCAAAGTAACAACCGCCTTGTGACAGCCTTATGTCAGGAGTTGTCCCAAAAACTTAACATTAGCTTTATTATTTAAATATTAATTTTATGTTACTTAATTATTATCAAAAAACATTATTCGTATGAGTCAACAAGAAACAGCCCTAGCCCCGGCTCCTACCAAAAAGCAAGTGCGTAAGGAAATCGGGGACAAGCTGGCAGGAGCCCTGGCTGAGTACAAGCAGGAATTGGGAGAAAAGAGATTAGCGACACGTGTGAAGGAAGTCAGTAAGCTGATCAGTCGTGATCTGCTGAAGATCAGCAAGAAGCACAGGAATAAGTCGAAAAAGGCCCCGGTTGGAAAATCTTCGGTCAAAAAAGCGGAAAAAAAGACAGTGAAGAAATAGTACGCTGGTATTTTAAACAGTTTTATTGCCCCGTCCGTTATAATCGGACGGGGTTTTTTTTGGCCGCTGCATGACGGGAAATTGCGGGGTGGGTGCAGCGTTGCGCAGCGGCTGCGATGAGTAGTTGTACCGAAAAAAGATTTCACCCTCCGGTAACATTAATAACGGAGATTTACAGACTAAAATAAATAATCATGGCCAGCTTCGGGGAATTAAAGCTCAATACGTATTACCTCATCCAGGTAGACGCCGACTCGGATATCGAACTCGTTTCTGTGATCCTTCACACAAAAGAGGCTGTGCTGATGCGTAGCTACCTGCCCCAGGCAGAGGACTTCTTCAAATACCAGGACGAGCCCATCTTCAAGCTTGTCGAAGAGATAGATGAAGAGACTGCCCTGCAACTGGAAAGTCTTTATCAGCAGACACAGGAAGTATACGAAGAAGACGAAGAAGAATAGTTTGAAGGTTTGAAGAAAATTGTTTGGAGAAAATAATTTATCTCGGCCTTTCCGGCGCACTCGCGGGGGTGGTGGGAAAGGGCTGTGCACTCGCAGGGGTGGTGGGGAGAGACGGTATTCCAGCAGGTACAACGGGATATGGTCTCGACCCCCTGGTTGCCCACCAGAGAATGCGATTGAATACATCGTCGTCTCCCTCATCTATTTCATCTGTTTTGTTTTCCAGGGACATCCTGGCATACTTTCGGGAGCGGCCTTTTAATTCCGCGAGCGGGCGATTCATTTCGTTCAGCGGGATGCGATTGGGAATGACGGTGTATGTTGTCGTGTCTTTTTTCCCGGTAAAGCAATCGAACATTGGCAGGGCTGTGCCATCCATGGCGTTCATAGGCGGTATGCCCAATATTTGCTCGATCGTCCGGATGAGGGAGGTCTGATTGTAATTGGTTGACACGGTGCGTTGAAGCCGGGAAAAGGGGCTGATGACAAAACCGGTAGTCCGGTAAGCCGATATATGATCCCATCCTGCCTGGCTATCGTCTTCTGTCACGAAGACAGCCGTCGAATCCCAGAAACGACTGTGGCTGATAGCCTCCATGATGCGGCCCAGCGCGAGGTCATTGTCGGCAACCATTGCGCGGGGGGTGGGATAGCCGGGACTCATACCCGTCGTATGATCGTTTGGCAGGGATAATACCATCAGCTGGGGCCATTCGTCACCGGGACGGGCTTCGTATTCCTTTAGCTCTTTGATAAAGGCATCAGCCCGCAGCTGATCGGTAATACGCGAGTCATCATAGCCCGGATAGGCAGCCGAAAGAATGGGTCTGACCCGGGAAATGGTACTGACGTTTTTTGCATCGAAAGGCTGACCTGTTTCATGCAAGTGATAGATCTGTGTCCAATCCAGCTGCTTGTCCAACCTGGTCGTGCAGGCTTCTCCATAGATCCGCACTGTCTTGCCATGGTCTAGGGCATTATTCCAGATAAACCCTTCTTTGTCATACACCATCGCATCGTATTGCGCATGGGGATAGCTGCGAAACCAGGCCCTGACCATTCTTTCCACATAATCCGTCACCATCGAGGCATCGGCCCACTGGTGTCCTTCTGCCGAGCATTTACCGGATACATAAAAATTATCGAGCAGATGAAAGTCCCTTGCCAGCCGGTGTTCGTTTGGTGTTACACTATCTCCAAACACACACAGGGAGGGCTCGCCCCTTCCTTCGGTCATATCTCCAAGGACCTGGTCATAGGACCTGTTCTCTTTGATGATATAGACAACATGCCGAAAGACCGATGGTTCGCCGATCCTTTCCGGAACCGGTTGCGGTGCCATCCCGGGACGGGGCATTTGCCGCGACATACTTTCCCGGAAACTGAGGTTTAGCTGCCGAACCCTGGTTGTATAGCTCTCCAGCTGCTTTGCATCCGGTACGGGGATCCAGCTGACAGATGCCTGCTCCCAATGTGAGTTGTAGGCATTATTTTGTTTGCTCCTGGACCCGATGGCCTCGAGGTTGGTGACATATAACATGTTCTTATCACAGACGATACCGGAGGGATATGCTTCTGTCGGAATAAATCCGAGCACGACGGGTTTGGCCGTGGCCCGGCGACCATCGATTGTCTTCGGCAAATTCAAACCAATCACTGCCACCGCATTGTTCAAACCATTTGCCACATATAACCGGCGGGCAGCAGCATCGATGGCCAGCGCGCAGGGGGTGCTGCCGGCATAACGATCGCTATTTTCAAACGGCGACACGGGAATGGTATCCGTCACCTCCAGCGTAGCCGTACGGATAACAGAGACGTAGTCGCTATTGCCGTTGGCGACAAAAACAGTCGCTTCATCCGGACTATGGATGATCGCATTCGGATGCAGCCCTACTTCGATGTCACCTATAAATTTCCCGCTGGCGGGGTCGATGACGGTCACGGTACCCCTGGCCGTTGCGCCCGTACGGGGATCCGTATACGCAAGGCCCCAGGGCACGCCTGCGGTTTCTTTTCCCGCGGTATCTGTTGGAACCGGTACCGGTCCGGCCCAGTTGGTGACAAAGATCTTTCCGTCTGCCATCGTGAGCCCATATGGGGCTACCCCGGTCGGCGAGGTCCAGCTGACTGCCTGGTCCCTTACCCTTAGTTTTGTCAATTGATTGCTTCCATTAAGCACGACATAGAGATACAGATCGCCGTCTTCTTCCCGTACGAGGACCTCGTTGGGTAAGGCCATCGGAGCCGGCGCCTTAGCAGGGAATGGGATTGCCTGTACGACATCGAGGTTATGACCGTCCCAAACGGCTTCCATGACATAGGAGTCCGGGCTGGAGGCGTGTCCTGCTCCCCAGAAAAGATGTATAGCCCCTTTGTATCTGATAGCTTTGATCCCGGAATACGTGCTCATCAGCTGTCCATATTTGTGGTCGCCGGAAAAACTATACCGGGCCATCACCTGGTGGCCGTCCGCTTTGAAAAGGATAATGCCAAAGCGGTCCTCTACGGCCAACAATCCGCCGCCGGGTAATAATATCGCATCGAGGCTGTGGTTCTCCAGCTTCGGGTCTCCAAAGCGGACGACGACACCTGCCGGGTCTATCCAGCGATTGTAAGGCATGGCATATGGTCCCTGCAGGCTGGTCAGGGTACTGTCATCATAAGGAATATGGTCCCGTTGGCTCTGCTGTGCTGAAACGGACAAACCAGATAAAAAGATGAGACCCGCGATGATGACGGGGATGGAAGAGAATTTCATGCGCTAATTTACTATTTACTTATTCATTAACAGAACTCAGAAATTGCAAAGTATGACGGCCAGCACCAGAATGGTGATGGTCACATATAAATAATCCTTTTCGAGAAGATAGCCGATAATAGAAAAAGCAATTCTTGCGATTGGAGTGGCAATGAGAATAAAAAGCCCCAATTGCACCAAAGGGCGTCCTTCACCCCGGCCTATTGCCTGCAGCAATGGTCCTAACTGTTTCATCTTGTCCGGCTGTCCTCTGAAATCGTGATACTGCGGGATCTCCCCGCCATGCCGGTATAGATAGACTCCGCCGCCAGCCACCACGATCAGCGAAGAAAGCAGCACTCCATAACGAAGCAGCTGGCCGATAAATTTTTCCAGGTCAGTGTCGGTGATCTTTTTCTTAAAAAGAGGCATGTCCGTTTTTATATTTTATGTGTAAATCCGCTGTACATCATTTCTGCCGCAAGCACAAGAATCACCAGCGCAAACAATATTTTCAGACTGGCTGTCCGTGCCTTTGTCAGTAAGCGGGAGCCGATGAAGGCGCCCACCAGGACACCCAGCATCACCGGCATAGACAAGCCCGGATCGATATAACCGCGTTTCAGATAAACGCCCACGCTGGCGGCTGCTGTCACTCCGATCATAAAATTACTGGTCGTCGTAGAAACTTTAAACGGGATCCGCATGATATTGTCCATTGCAATGACTTTCAGAGCGCCCGAGCCGATTCCCAAAAGTCCCGATATCAGGCCTGCTACATTCATCATCAGGAATCCTCCAACGACATTTTTGACCAGATAGGGTTTCTCCCCTTCCGGTGTGGGAAAGCTGCTATTAAGTCTTAAGTAACGGGATAGCGTTGATCCATTGCCGGTAGACACCGGATCGGCTAATTTTGCAAAAGATATAATGGCCGATATGATGAGGATCACGCCAAACAAAATGGCAATGAAGGAAGTAGACAGCAGGGTAGCGAGCCAGGCGCCGCCAACGGCGCCGAGTGTGGTAGCCAACTCCAGGAACATGCCCAGCCGTATGTTGGTAATACCTTCCCTGACATAGGCCGCAGCGGCTCCCGAGGAAGTGGCAATGACACTGATAAGCGAAGTGCCTATCGCATACTGAATATTAACTTTGAAAACCAGTGTAAGCAGAGGGATCAGGACGACACCTCCACCCAATCCGGTCATCGAACCAAGCAGGCCGGCCGCCAGGGCTCCGGCGAATAACAGGGCTGTAAATACGAGAATAGTCATAATACGAAATTACCCAATCATGTCCATATCAGATTAAAATCACATTAAGTGATTTTAAAGAAAGAAATGATGGCTACCTTTATCCACGCTTCAGTTGCAATGAACCGGAGCTGTCCAAGGCATGAATGCAGCAAGGCAAAAAAAAAGAGAAACTGCTTTTAAGGGCGTCCTTATTCTGATTGGTCTGGCATTATTTATTGTCCAGCTGTCCGATAAATTCTACAAGTACGCAAACAAACCTTTTATTGACATCCCTGCCCGGGGCGATAGCCGGCCCTGTAGCTTACACCGGACTTTTCTTAGTGCAAAACCGGGACTTTTAAGCGAGTACTGTTTTATTCCCGATAAGCGATACCATTCTGAAAATGGTTTTGGGCTGTTCATGCCAGTGTTTTTCCAGAGACAATGGCTGGTGCATAACGGTGCTGAATTTTATACGATAAATGAGACAACGGTCTGGTCTGTCTTCCCGATGACATCCCTGCGTGGTCCCCCCGGGGTTATGACACCCCGATCTTCGTTTTATTATTCATTAATCTGACACCAATGGATGTTGACCATCTCGAACTGTTCTATAAAGTTCTTCAGAAGCTATCTTACAATTGTCCAATTTGCGGTTCGGCACTGTATGTTACCAACTATGGTAATTATGAGGCGATACTGCATTGTTCCTCGGATTCGGCGCGGTTCTGGAATTTTGAAAGAGGCGCGCCCGAGCAGATAGTCGCCAAACAACACTGGGATAGATCCCGAAAGGAATTGTTCCTGACCAAAGAAGACATTTTAAGTTATTTAGACAGGAATGAGCCAAGTGAACCCTGACTCATTCCTGTTGTGATTATTTTAGTGTGATACCTTCTTTTATTTCATCGTTCGCATTGGCGATGACGAGCTCACCTTCTTTTATATTCCCCAGGATCTCGATCCTGCTGTTGCTTTCATTACCGGTAGCAACATCCTCCTTTACTGTTTTTCCATCCCGGATAACGATGACATATTTTCTTTCCGTGGATGTAATAACAGCGGATTTGGGAACGGCCAGCGCATGCGGGTTGCCTTTTGAGTCAAAAAGAACGTCGGCATACATGCCCGGAGTCAATACTTCATCTTTGTTGTAAACATCGAGCTCCACCCGTTCGGTCCTATACTGCATGTTAATGTTCATTGCTTTTCGGGCGATGCGTCCTGTCATCCTCTGTCCCGGCAGTGCGCTGAGGTAGAATGACAACGTATCATTGTTACGCAGGGTGGCGGCAATGCTTTCGGGAATATCCACTTGCAGACGCAGGTGATCCACTTCCTTTAACTCGAGCATAGGTTTGCCATCTTTTGCTTCTGCGCTGACCAGGGCTCCGGGGTGTACATTACGCTGGGTGATGATGCCCCTGAAAGGAGCCGTGACTTTCAAATAACCCATCATGGTCTGCTGCATCTGCCAGTTGGATCTTTCGGAATTGCTCAGGGCGCTGTCGGCTTCTGTCTTTGCTTTTGCCGTCGCGAGGTCCATAGGTGAGATAGCCCCCGGTGTACGGGCCGCCTGTTTCAGTCTTTCGTAATTCTCCCGGCTGATCGTATAATCCGATTGCGCCCTTGCATATTTTTCTTTGGCGCCGGCGGTGGCCTGCTCCAGCTCGGGAGCTTCCAGGACCATCAGGAGCTGACCTGTCCTGACATGAGAGCCGATGTCCACCAGGACGGTCTTTACATAACCGTTGACCTTTGGAAATATGCTTACCTCCTGGTAGGCCGCCAGCTGGGCCGGCAATTTCATGATCTGCTGTACGGGCTCGTGTTCGGCTTTTGCGAGGGTATATGCAGCAGCTGGTGCGGGAGCGGCCGCTTTATTCTCCGCTGCTTTATTATCTGAACAGCCATAAAAAAACAGGGCTGTCAGTGAAAAAAGGATCAAAGCTTGTTTACGCATATAATTTTTTATTTAGAGGAATCTTCCGGTAATAATGAAACAGATTTGAATGATACTTTCTGCTGGATCCAGCCATAGACAAGGGGGACGATGAACAGCGCGGAAAGGGTCGATGCTGCAAGACCTCCGATGACGGCACGCCCGAGAGGCGCCGACTGGTCTCCCGCTTCCCCCATTCCGCTGGCCATCGGGATCATCCCTGCTATCATGGCCAGGCTGGTCATCAGGATAGGGCGCAATCGTATGCTGGCTGCGACGATGGCTGCCCTGAAAGGGTTTTGGTACTCCAGCCTTAGCTTCTCCGCATTGGTAACGATAAGGATCGCATTGGCTACCGACACTCCTGTGGACATGATGATACCCATATAGGATTGTAAGTTTAGTGTTGAGCCTGTCGCCAGCAGCATCAGCATGGCGCCCAGCAATACTGCGGGCACTGTTGCCAGTACCGAGATAGATAATCCGAAGGACTGGTAATTGGCCGCCAGCAGTAAAAGAATAACGACTATAGCTGCCATCAGCCCGGTCTGCAACGAATCCAGCGTTTCCGTCAGCAGCGAAGACATCCCTTTTATCTGGGCAACAAGACCTGTGGGCGGAGTTCCCATCCGGTCTATCGCCTTTTGTACAGCAGTAGTCGCTGTGCCCAGGTCCTTTTTGTAAATGTTGGCGCTGACTGTAATATAGCGTCTTGGGCCGCTGCGATCGAATTCCCCCGGAAGGGTATCGATCCGGAGGTCGGCTACATCCGACAGTACGGGGCGGGACTGCTCTTTGACCAGCGGCACCGACTGCAGCTGCTGCAGGGAGTTCATGATGTATTCCGGCACCTGGACCTGGCTCTGGTAAGTATAGGCTTTCTGTTGATCCAGCCACAGGTTCTTGTTCGTGTACCGGCTGGAGGATGTGACGTCGGTGATGCTCTTCGACACATTGTCGATGGAAAGCCCCATCAGCGCCAGCTTATTCCTGTCAACATTAATGGTTACCGTTGGCAGCCGCAATGGCTGGGCAATTTGTACATCTCTTAAAAAATCAACCTCTTTTAAGGCGCTGACCAGCTTTTGAGCATAGGTCTCGATATCATCCATGTTTTTTCCGGCGACGCGCACTTCAATGGGTGTAGAGGCTCCCTGCGCCATGATCTTCTCCGTCAGTTCTATCGGCTCAAATGAAAGCCGCAGACCGGGATAGGCGTGCCCGATATTTTTTCGCAGCTGCTCTTTCAGGTCATCAATTTTTACCTTATAGTCCTCCTTCAGGTTGACCTGTATCACCGACTCGTGGGTGCCGCTATTGAAGATATAAAGGTTGCTGGATCCGAAATTGCTGGGTACCAGCCCCACATAAGCCGAGGAAATGGCTACCTGGTGGTTTACCGTTGAATCGATGATATTCAACACTCCCTGGGTAGCCTTTTCTGTTACTTCGAGCCGGGTGCCGTCCGGCTCACGGATACGTAACTGGAGCTGACCGTTATTGGTTTTGGGCAGAAGATCTTTACCGATGATAACATAACAGGCTCCGGCTGCTCCGAATGCCAGGACAAGATAGACCAGCACGATCAGCTTACGCCGGGGCATCCATTTCTCCAGGCGGGAAGCAAGCCCGGTCTTTATCCGTTGAAAAAATCCGTTGTCTTCCTTATGTTCTGATTCCATTCCTCCATGAAGGCCGACCTGCCCGCTTTCGTGGGGGTCCAACGCCAAACCTGCATGAGAGTGAATGCCGGTATGGTGGTACTGGTACATTTCCGCCTTTAGCAGCCATACCGATACGACCGGTACCAGTGTTTGCGCCGCGACAAAACTCACGATCATAGCAAAGGCAATGGATAAGGACAGGGGGAGGAACATAGCCCTGGGCACACCTGACATCACAAGGGCCGGTGCAAACACCGCCAATATGCAAAGCAGGATCAGCAACAGGGGGAAGGATATCTCCTCGCAGGCATCCAGTATGGCCTGTTTCTTGTCCTTACCCATCTCCAGGTGCTGGTGAATATTCTCGATCGTCACCGTGGCCTGGTCCACCAGGATGCCGATGGCCAGGGCCAGCCCGCTGAGGGTCATGATATTTATCGTCTGGCCTGCCAGTTTCAGAAAGAATACCGCACTCATCACCGCAACCGGGATAGTGATGACCACCACCAGGCTGCTGCGCCAGTCCCTGAGAAATAACAGGACCATCAGCCCTGTAAGTATGGCTCCCAGGATACCTTCCGTCATCAGGCTTTTTGCAGAGTTGATGACAAATACCGACTGATCGAATTCATAGCTGATATCCACGTCGTCGGGTAACAGGCTTTTCATTTCGGGGATGCGTTGCCGCAAGGTCTGTACTACTTCCCAGGTGGAGGCATCTGCTGTCTTGACCACGGGAATATAGACGCTTCGCTTGCCATTTACCAGCGCATAATCGACGGTGATGTCGGCTCCGTCGGCAACGGTGGCTACATCATGAACAAAGATCGAAGTGGTCCCATTGCTTTTCACCGGGATATCGCCGAAATGTTCCACCTTGGTCTCCAGTGAATTAATAGAGGTGACATACATCATGCTGTCGACGCGCAGGTTTCCGGAGGGTGTAATGGCATTATTACGTGCAATGGCCTGGACTACTTCATCTGCCGACAGATTGTACATCCTCAGCTTTTCCGGATTGACATTGATCAGCACCGACCGGGCATTTGACCCGAAGGGCGGCGGCGCCGACAAACCGGGGACGGTCGCGAACAAGGGCCTTACGCGGGTGAGGGCCAGATCGAAGATGTCCTTCAATGGTTTGGTCTTGCTGCTGAAAACCAATTCTCCGACAGGCAGAGATGAAGCGTCGAACCGTACTACCTGCGGTGGTAAGGCGCCCGGCGGAAAAAATGCCGCCGACCGGTTTACCTGGAAAGCTACCTGTGCGGAAGCCTCTGCCATATCCGTGTTCTCGTAAAAAGTTAACTTAATCAGAGACAAACCCTGTATATTTTTGCTCTCGATATTTTTGATCCCATTGACATAAAGAAACTGATCCTGCATACGCGTAGCAAAAAAACCTTCCATTTGCTGCGCAGACATCCCTCCATACTGCTCGATCACATAGATGGTGGGAGCATTCAATTTCGGGAATATATCAATTGGTATGGTCCTGATCGCAATTACCGAGAACAACAAAAGGCCCAGGAAGAGCACCATGATCGTAATGGGCCTTTTTAAAGCTGTTCGTACCATTATAATTATTATTTGATAGATTGAATGAATTGGGCAATGTTGCCTTCCGCTGAATATTTATCCAGGTTCGCCAGCAGCCAGTCGCTTAAGGTTTGTACATAGTCCGACTGCGACCGGTACAATACGAAAGACGCATTGGTCAGATCGACAAGATTGATGATCCCTGCCTTGTATTGTGCGGTTTTTTGATCGTAGGCACTTTGTGCGGCATTGATCTGCACCGGTATCTCGACCAGGTTCTTTGTTGCGGTCCGGATGCTTTCATCCGCTTTGTTTCCAACATTGGCCAGGGACAGCTGCTGTTGCTGCAAGCCGTATTCGCTGGCCAGCGTGTTATTCCGGGCGATCCGCTCTTTGTCTTTCCGGTGGACGATGTTAAAGAGGTCGTACTCCAGCGTAAGACCTGCCAGGTAATTGAAGCGCTGGTAACCCAGCCCTGAAATAGTCGACTTGTAATTGTCGGTATAGTCGATGCTTGATCCCCGGGCCCAGCCTACGCCCGTAAGCAATACTTTGGGCAGGTAACTTTTTTTCACAAGGTCTTCCCGTTGCAGGTAAAGTTGTTTTTCCCTGTTGAAATAGTCGATCAGCGGATTGTGAAGCGCAAGCGTATCCGTTGGTCCGCCCACAGCACCCAGCACAGACATATAGCTCTTTGTCCGGGTGGTATCGATAACGATATCACTGGGGACTATTCCGGTAAGGAAACTCAGCTGTTGCATCAGTTCCCGGATGGTCCCATAGGTCTGGTTATAGGTGATCCGGGTCCTGGACAGCTCAGCCATGGCCAGCGCCGAGTCCGCGCCGGGTTTGATCCCGCTTTGGGTCACGGCCTGTATCACTTTATATACCGTCTCATACCGGCTGACATTTTCCCTGTCGATGGCCAGCTGGAACTGATTTTTCAGGATGTCCAGGTATAATTTGCTGACCTGCCACGTCACCAGGTAGCGCTCCCGTTCAAGATCGGCCTGGCTGAGATTGACATAGGCCTGGGCGTTTCGTACGGTAGACTTTTTCAGGCCAAAATCCAGGAGTTCGTATTGATTATAGAAGAACCCGATATTACCGATAGCAGATTGATAAATATTAGACGAACGTACGCCGCTGGAGCTGGATGGGATAACCCCAAAACCAATATATGATCCCGGAATGGAATTGTCTGTGCCGGCCGTCACCTCATCTCCGATATAGGAAGTGGGCAGGAAGGCGTGTTTTGCATCTGTGACACCGGCCCTGGCCGCGTCAACCAGCACTTTTTTCTGCATCAGCACCGGTAGATGGTGTTGTGCAGAGTCGATAAAATCCGATAGGGAATACTTTTTTTGTTGTTGGGCAAAAAGAGAAAGTGAGGGTAACAGTAATAAAATACCGCATACCCATCGAAACTTTCTGTAACAGAAAGCAACCATATAATTATATGTGTTTAATGAGAAATGATGTTGCTGAGATGATCAGGCAACGGATGGCGGACCGCGTAGCGGACGGTGGACCACCGCAATGGACGGAAGGGGAACGATGCTGTAGGAACCGAGTACTTTCGGTATGATACGCAACACCGGCGTGGCTACACTGATCAGGGGACAAGGAGCGATATCTTCCTGATGGTAGCGCTTGTTCAGCCGCACGTTGTGCCGGGAAGAAGACTGGAGGGGAGTAGTCTTGATGACACTCTGGTGGTTTCCTGAAAAATGGGCAAAGGCCGTATACTTGAAAAGGTCTTTTGTATTGACCTGTCCTTCGAAATTGAAAAAGGACTCTACTGAAAAGAATACTCCGTACACCGACAGGAGGACGGCGTAGAACAGAATCTTATGTATTCTTTTCTTCATATTTCAGTTGGAATGTAAAAATAGCGATAAAATCCGGGTTGGCAGATGAGCCTTATGCAAAGAATGGCTAAAACTTGTAATAACAAATCATTAACCGGCGCTCTCTTAGAGAAATAATTGTACGATCCAATAAACCAATGCCGCCAGTAATGCGCTTACGGGTATCGTCAGGATCCATGCCCAGACAAGGTTGATGGTGACTCCCCAGCGGACGGCAGACATTCGTTTGGTCGCGCCCACCCCCACGATGGCCCCGGTGATCGTATGGGTAGTGCTGACCGGAATACCGAATGATTGGGTAAGGAATAGGGTAATGGCCCCTGCCGTCTCGGCACAGACCCCTTCCAGTGGACTTACCTTGGTGATGCGGCTGCCCATGGTCTTCACGATGCGCCAGCCGCCGCTCATTGTACCGAGGGCGATCGCGGAAAAACAGGCTATCGGCACCCAGTTGGGAATGTCCCGGATAGTTGTAAGGTCTCCGTGCGCGACAAGGGCTGCTGCGATGATACCCAGCACTTTTTGGGCGTCATTGCCGCCATGTCCAAGGCTTAGCAGGGCGGACGACAACAATTGCAAACGGCGGAACCAACCCTCCGCCTTATAAGGATTGCTTTTCTGAAACAGATTAACGATAAGAATGGTGATGACCAGGGCTACAAACATGCCTATCAATGGAGCCAGTACGATAAAAAAGAAGGTCGGCAGCACACTGCCATAATCAACGACATTCTTTCCGTTTGCGGTCCACCCGCCCGCATGTGCGAGCGCCGCGCCGACGAATCCGCCGAGCAGGGTATGAGAGGAACTGGAAGGAATGCCAAACCACCAGGTGAAGAGGTTCCAGGTAATGGCCGCAATAAGGCCGGAAAAGATAACGGGAAGGGTTATGAAATCGCGGTTGACAAAGTGGGCGATGGTGTTGCCGATCTTAAACTCGCCGATAAAATATTTGAAGATGAAAAAGGCGGCAAAGTTGAAAATGGCCGCCCAGAGCACAGCCTGGAAAGGTGTAAGCACCTTGGTTGAAACAATGGTTGCGATGGAAATTGCTGCGTCGTGGAAACCGTTGATATAGTCAAATAGCAGGGCCAGGACGATAATGGTGAAGAGGAGTAACATGGGCAAGGGGTTTCCAGGGTAGCGGCGGCTTACGCGTATTTAATAATAATAGATTCGATCACATTCGTTGCATCCTCGCATTTGTCTGTCACGATCTCCATCACCTGGTAAATATCCCGTTTTTTGATGACCTCTTTGGCGTCAGGCTCGGTCTCGAATAATCTTTCGATGCTCATATCAAAGATATCGTCGGCCTGGTTTTCGATGCTGTTGACCCGTACGAGTGCGTCCGTTATCGTCCGCATGTCCCGCATATTACGCAGTTCTTTTACCGCTCCCTGGATCTGTTTGGCGCCCTGTTCGATAAGGTCGGCCATTTTCTGGATGCCCTGATCATTGGGGTTCACCTTATAAAAATTGATCTTTTTACCTGCTGCATAGATATAATCACAGATATCATCCAGCGCACTGGCGAGGTAATGGATATCCTCGCGATCGAACGGCGTGATAAAATTACGGCCGAGCTCAGTAAAGATCCGATGGGTGAACTCATCGTTTATATGTTCCTGTGTCTCCAGCTGGGAGATCAGGGCAGCACGTTTGTCAAAATCGGGCTCGGAAACCACCTCTTTTAATAACTCCCCCATCCGGGCCACACTATCCGCCACTTCCTCGAAAAGGGAATAGAAGACCTTGTCCCTGGGCATAAAAAATTGAACAAACGCATTAAAGCCCTTCATTTAAGTATTTTTTTTCGGATAAGCTACAGTAAAGAACAAAATAAGGCCAATGCCAACGGGAAATAGGCCAAAAATGAAATTGATAATAATTTCTTAACACACAGGTGGCAAGCCGAAGCCCGCCAGACGCGGGTTTTCGCATGTGTTAACATTAAGGTAATATTCCGTTAACATTGGGGTCATCGCTTAAACATTGTTTTGCAGTCGAATTTGAACGATGTCGAACCGCTACTTAATTTAACGAACCAAGTTTTTTAACGAACCAAGACTTTTATGAAACGCAATTACGCAAAGCAAATTCTTATTATCGCAGTTCTATCATTTTTAACTATCGCGTCACAGGCACAATATCTCTGGAATTCTGATTCCGCTTTTAAGGCAGGTTCTGCTAATTCGGGCCGGATCTGGGGATATATGTTTGGTGATTTCTATGCAAAGGGGCACAGCGACTCTGCCGGCCGTGGTGCGAACAACCAGTACACGGGTATACCGACCAGCCGCAACGCTTTCCAGTTCCGTCGTATTTACCTGGGTTATGACTACAACATCAGCAGCAAATTCTCTGCTGAGCTGCTATTAGCTGCGGAAGACAACTTTCCTGCCGGAAATGGCTCTGCTGCCGGCGGCGGCGACCAGCTGGGTAACAACAAGCTCAGCTTCTATATCAAGCTGGCTAACATCCGCTGGAAGAACATCTGGAAAGGTACCGACCTCGTTGTAGGTCAGGTTGCCACTCCTGCCTTCCCGCTGTTATCAGAAAGGATCTGGGCGTACCGCTCTATCGAAAGGACTATTTCCGATATTCGTCGTACTCCTTCTTATGATCTGGGTGCTGCTTTACAGGGTAAATTTGACGCCAAGGGTAATTTTGGTTACAACTTAATGGTCGCCAACGGCTCCAGTGCAAAACCCGAAGCTGACAATTTCAAATGGTTCTATGCCGATGTTTGGGCAATGGCTCTGGACAAAAAGCTGATATTCGACATCTATGGTGACTACGAAAGACTGAACTGGACTTCTACCTGGCACCATTCCCGCCAGATGACAAAGGCTTATATTGCATACAATACACCTGCCCTGACCGTGGGTGTGGAAGGATATGTCAACGTGATGAAAAATGACAATCTTGCTTCCCGTTTCACTGCAAGACCCGGTGGGGCTTCTGTCGATACCATGACTTCCAATGCGATGGGTATTTCTGCTTATGTACATGGCGATATCATCAAGGGCAAGCTGCGCTTTTTTGCCCGTTATGACAACACGAAGCCGAACAGCAAGGTAGATGCTGCGACTTACAAGTCTTATGGTAATGCCTCCGGTAATAACTATGACTATAATAATAAGGAGCAGTTTATCACAGCGGGTCTGGACTATACGCCTGTCAAGAATGTACACTTTATGCCGAATATCTGGTATAACAACTACAAAAGCGAGAACTACAACGCTATTGCAGGCAGTAAGCTGAAGAGTGACTATGATGCGGTATACCGGCTGACGTTCTATTTTGTATTTGGTAAATAATAACTCAGTTTCTATTCTTAACTCCCATAAGTAAATAAAATGAAATTAAATTCTTTCAAAATCAAGCGTTCACTGGTTACGGGCTTGTTTTTTATGGTCGTCAGCGCGAGCCTGGTCTCCTGCGGCAGCGGCGGCGGCAGCACTTCCGGATCTGACAGCACGGCATCCGGCAACAGCGACGACAACGCTCTCATCGGTGCGGGCAGCTCTTTCGATAACCCCCTGTTCTCCAAACAGTTCTCTGAGTACAACAAGACCAGTGGCCTGAAGGTCAACTACCAGTCAGTAGGTTCCGGTGCGGGTATCTCCCAGCTGACCAATAAAACTGTTGACTTTGGTGCTTCCGATGCCCCGATGAATGGCAAACAGGACTCTGCTCTGTCTGCTCCTGCGATACATATCCCCATTACTGCCGGCGCGGTTGTATTAAGCTACAATCTGCCTGAAGTAAAGGATACGCTGATGCTGTCTCCAGCTGTGCTGGCTGATATTTTTCTGGGTAAGATCACTAAATGGAACGACGCGAAGATCGCCGCTGTCAACAAAGGTGTTAAGCTGCCTGCTACTTCCATCGTAATTGCTCACCGCAGCGATGGCAGCGGCACTTCCAATATATTCACTACATACCTTGCAAAAGTCAGTGAAGAATGGAGCACCAAGGTTGGTAAAGGATCATCTGTCAACTGGCCTGCAGGTCTCGGCGGAAAGGGTAACGAAGGGGTTGCCGGTCTGATCAAACAAACTCCCGGTGCCATTGGTTATATAGAATTAGCTTATGCTATCCAGAATAGCATGCCTTACGCTAAAATGCAGAATAAGGCGGGTAATTTTATTACTCCCAGCATCGCCAGCGTAACGGCTGCTGCCAATATCCAGATCCCTGCTGATTCCAAGGTGTCTTTGACCAACACGGATGCGGTCGATGGGTATCCTATTTCGGGTTTTTCATGGGTTATCATCTATAAGGAACAGAAATACAACAATCGTAGCCTCGACCGTGCTACTAAACTGTTGAAACTCCTGTCCTGGATGATCCACGATGGTCAGCAATTCAGCGGTCCGTTGAACTATGCGCCACTGTCTCCTGCTGCTGTCACTACGGGTGACGCCATCCTGAAGTCCGCCACTTATGACGGCAAGCCGATTTTACAGTAATTGAATGAACTGACATTTATGGATACATCTGTAGAGAATGGTATGATTACCCGCAGCGATCTTCCGCTGCGGGTAATTAATTCTACCCCCGAAGCAATTTTGAAGACGAAAAAGCGCGCCAGAAGGTCTTTTCGCCAGATCCGAACGGAAAATGTTTTCAAACGCACTCTAATGATCATGGGTCTGGTCATGGTTATCCTGGTGCTGGGCATCCTGCTGACCCTGATCGTACAGTCTCTGCCTTCGATCAAGTCCCTGGGGCTGAAATACCTTTGGAGTAAGGTCTGGGACCCTGTCCAGGATATTTACGGCGCCTGGCCTTTCCTGCTGGGAACGCTGCTGAGCTCATTCCTGGCCCTGTTCATATCGATCCCGTTCTCCATCGCCATCGCGATCTTTTTGGGAGAATATCATCCAAAGGGCTGGCTGCCGGATTTCCTGAAGAATGCGGTCGAGCTCATTGCCGCCGTGCCATCGGTTATCTATGGTTTCTGGGGTCTGGCCGTTCTGGTGCCAATCGTCCGTAACCTGGAATCACACATTGGTGTGGAACCCATTGGTGTGGGCATTTTCAGCTCGTCCCTGATCCTGGCTATCATGATCATCCCCTATGCGGCATCGCTGGGCCGCTCGATGATCACTATGGTTCCTTCACATCTGAAGGAGGCTGCTTATGGACTGGGGGCTACCCGTTGGGAGGTGATCCGCAGTGTCGTGCTGCCTTATACCAAATCCGGTCTTTTTGCCGGCATCCTCTTATCGCTGGGCCGCGCCCTTGGTGAGACAATGGCTGTCACCATGGTCATCGGGAATACCAGCCTCATCCCAAAAAGCATTTTTGCGCCGGGTAATACCATGGCCAGCGTCATCGCCAACGAATTTACGGAAGCGGACAAGCCGGTATATCTTTCTGCGCTGATCGAGCTCGGGTTGGTGTTGTTCCTGGTCACTGTCGTGATCAATCTGATAGGAAAGAAAATCATAGACCGCTTCACCAACGAATAAAGTTATGCACGCATCCAACGTAAAATACAGACTTGGTAAAAGCTATGGGTTTCAGATCCTGACCTATGTGCTTGCTTTTGCCTGTGTGATACCGCTTCTGGCTATCCTGTTCTTTATCATCAAGGCGGGTATTACAAAGATCAACTGGCATTTCCTCATCAATGTCCCCAAACCCGTCGGTGAATCCGGCGGCGGTATTGCCAATGCCCTCGTCGGCAGCATCCTCATCATTATTGTTGCCGCGATCATCGCCATTCCCATCGGCATCCTTGCGGGCATCTATCTCAGCGAGAACAGGAAGAGCAGGCTGGCATACTGGTGTCGTCTGTCCACGGATATCCTGCAGGGTGTCCCTTCCATTGTAATAGGCATCGTTGCATATTTCTGGCTGGTCAAACCTCTTGGTAAATTTTCCGCTCTCTCCGGCAGCGTAGCCCTGGCTATTATGATGCTGCCTATTGTTGTCCGGTCGACGGAAGAGACGCTGAAGCTGCTGCCCGACTCACTGAAAGAAGCTGCGCTGGCCCTGGGCATGCCTTTTCACCGGGTCATCTTCAAGGTCATCGTGCCCGTAGGCATCAGCGGTATACTTTCCGGCGTCATGCTTTCCATTGCCCGTATCACGGGGGAGACGGCTCCTCTGCTGTTCACGGCATTCGGCAACCCCTACCTGACCACCAATGTGACCCAACCTATGCAGAGTCTGCCTCTGCTGATCTTTAACTATGCCACCAGTCCTTATAATGACTGGCATGACCTGGCATGGGGAGCCTCTCTGATCCTTTTACTATGGGTCTTATTCCTAAACATTTTTACTAAGCTGATAACTAGAAAATGGAAAGTACAATTATAAAGAGCAGGAACTTTAACGCTTCGTTTGGCACCAATCATGTCGTTAAAAACGTAAATATCGATATTCCCAGGAATCATGTCATTGCCGTGATGGGTCCTTCCGGCTGCGGGAAGACAACCTATCTGCGCTGTATCAACCGGATGCACGAGCTAATACCCGGGGCCACCTGCGACGGTGAAATGAAGCTCAATGATGAGAATATCTACGAAATGCATCCTATTTTCGTCCGGCTTAAAATAGGTATGGTGTTCCAGCGTCCAAACCCCTTCCCCAACCTGAGCATTTATGACAATGTCATTGCGGGCTATAAGCTCAACGGCGTCAAGCTGCCAAAGGCGGAAAGAGACAGGATCGTAGAACACTCTCTCACACGTGTCGCTTTGTGGAACGAGGTAAAGGATTCCCTGAATAAAAAAGGCTCCTTTCTCTCCGGTGGTCAGCAGCAGCGGCTTTGCATCGCCCGGGCGGTAGCTATGGAACCGGAAGTATTGCTTTTTGACGAACCTACTTCAGCCCTGGATCCCATCTCCACATCGACGGTGGAAGAGCTGTTCCATGAGCTGAAGGTCAACTATACCCTGATCATTGTCACGCACAACATGCAGCAGGCGGCCCGTGTCAGCGATAAGACGGCCTTCTTCTATATGGGTGAGCTGGTCGAATATGACGAAACAAAGACCATGTTCACCAACCCGAAAGACAATCGCACACAAAATTATATCACAGGTCGTTTCAGTTAATTAACTTTAAGTAACATTCATATATAACCATGGCACAAATAGAAACCGAACTCCAGCTTCTGAAAACTGAGGCTGTCAATATGTGGACACTGGTAAATTCCCAGCTTTCCAAAGCCCGCCAGGCCTTCCTTACCTTCGACAAAGACCTGGCCAGGGAAGTCGTGCTGAAAGAAAAGCGGGTCAACGGCAGCGAGCTCAAGATAGACCGTGACTGCGAAAACATCTTTGCTCTTTTTTGTCCGGTGGCCATCGACCTTCGCTTCCTGCTCGCCGTTCTCAAGATCAATTCCAACCTGGAACGCATCGGTGACATCGCGGAGGGTATTGCAAAATATATCATCGATGCCGAAGTCCCCTTTTCAAAGGAATTACTCGATGTCACCCGTGTCCTGCCCATGTATGAGGAAGCGGTCAACATGCTCGAAGACACGCAGGCTGCCTTTGAAAAGGAAGACACCGTCCTTGCACGCAGTGTATTTAAAAAGGATGATTTCCTCGACGGTATTAACAAGGCATCGAATAAGGTGCTGGAAAACCATCTGAAAGATCATCCGGAAGATACACCCCAGGCTCTGTGGTTACTTTCGATCATGCGCAAGCTGGAGAGGGTGGGTGATCAGTCGAAGAACGTCGCGGAGGAGATCATTTTTTACTTAGAAGCTAAGGTGCTGAAGCATAGTAAAAAGTTTGCATAAGGCAGACATTAAATAATATTGCGATAACGATTCAGTAAACTCCCCATAATATGGGGAGTTTACTTTTGTGATGCCAATTGAGATTGGTCATTCCCTTGTTAATCGATGGTTTATATATGTAGAGTTGAATTTTCTCATGCAGAATGCCCCCCATTTCCATGGGGGGCATTAATATTTTGGCCCCGGCATAGACGCCGCTTGCGGCCGTCGTAGCCTACTCAGCGACTAATTCTGAAAGGAAAAATTAATTAAACACAAACTCGGGGTAAAGTAAATCCAGCGCATTCTTTTTCTCATTTGTGCAATTATGCATCAGATAGCTGACAGTCGACTCGGTGGAATAGTCAAGATGCAGGCAAGATTTTCTGCGTTGTTCCATCAGGGGGATGAATACGGAGGCAAAGCTGGTATCCAGCGTCTTCAGGACCGGCACCCCCATTTTTTGCAGGGCTGCGGCATTGCAGAATTGTTCGTATTGTCCCCTGATCGGGATGACCAGCAGTTTCTTGCCGAGGTAGAGGGCTTCGGCCGGGGTTTCGAAACCGGCGCCGGTAAGGATGGCCTTACAGGTGATGAGACTCTTGTTAAAGGTGCTCTTGCTGACGGGAAGGAAAAGGATATTCCCATCCCGAACGGGCTGTTTTACCTCCCTGGAGAAGACCTGAAAGCTGAAATCCCGTAATGGGTGAAGATATTGACGTACCGTGGCATCGCTGTAGGAGGAAAGATAGACGGTAATATGTCCTTTATCCTGGGGTTCGGCCTGCAGGATATCTTTTTTTATCACCGGCGGAAGGATAAAGTCATCGTATTGTTTGAAATGAAGACCGACATATTGGGTTGCCCGGGCATAATTACGCAGGATCCATTCGCCCATGACCTCCCTTTTTTCCGGGCGGGGCACTTTTGGGGAGATAAAGCTTGCCTGGTGTCCGAAGTTTACGGACGGTATTTTTTTATAGGCGCAGGCCAGGGAGGTAATGCTTTCAAAGTCGTTGATGACGAGATCGTACTTTTCTACCGGCAGGTCCCGGACTTCTTTCCAGATCCGTAATGGGGCTATCTGGCGGCCTATTTCCCAGTAATTGAGGCCCCCGCTGCTGGTATAAAAAAGGCTTAGGCCCTTACTACGGTATTTGACTGAGGCATCGAGCTGAAGACTATTGTTTGCGCCACTCAGGAAAATGTCAACCTTTCCATATCTTTCCAGGTAAGGGAGGAGCTCCATTGCCCGGCTGATATGGCCGTTACCTGTTGCCTGTACTGCGTAAAAAATCTTCATAAAACGTTAAATGGCTGCGAGTGAATTGATATAAAAATTGATTTCGTCCGTCATAACACTGACATTGGTCTTCATCTCGATGGTCTGAGTTACAGGGAAATCTTTTTCATTGTATTCAAAGATGGTCCACTCATTCTGCTGGTATTCCAATGCAGTAAGGTGTTCGACCCAATCCCCGGAGTTCAGGTACGTAACTTTCCCGTCTTTTGTTTCAACTATCTTTTTTTGCGGCTGGTGGATATGCCCGCAAATAACGTAATCGTATTTTTTTTCGATGGCAAGCTCGGCGGCGATCAACTCGAAATCATTGATCTTACTAACGGCTTTATTGACCCCGGCCATAACCCGTTTGGAGATGGATACTCTTTCGCGGCCCAGGGACTTCAAAATAAAGTTGATAAACCTGTTGAAACGGATCAGAAGGTTATATCCGCTGCTGCCCAGTTTTGCCAGTACTTTGGCGCCCCCCTTGGTTGTATTGTCAAATACGTCGCCGTGAAAGATCCAGGTCATCTTATTGTCGATCTCCAGCACCAGCTTGTCCGTCAGGGTAAAATTCCCCATCTGGAGGTCGGTGTACCGGCGCATCATCTCATCGTGATTGCCGGTGATGTAAAAAACCCGGGTCCCGTTGGTGATGAACTGAATGATCTCCTTGATAACCATGATGTGAGCTACGGGGAAATATCGCTTGGTAAACTGCCAGCCGTCGATGATATCCCCATTTAAAATGAGTATGTTAGGAGTGATACTTTTGAGGTAGTTGACAAGCTCCTTAGCCCGGCATCCGTACGTTCCAAGGTGAACATCAGACAGTACAACTACATCTACGGGTCGCTTTTCCATTTCTGTGGTTTATCAAAGTTCTAAACTAGATATTACTGCTATTTTAAGCGAGCGTTAAGAAATTGTAACTTTATGGGTTCCTGACCATACCCGGAAGGGATATTTTACCTTTGCGCCCATGAAAAAACGGCCTTTTTACCTTTTTGCTGCAGTTTGGATGTGCCTGACCGTAACACCTGCTCTTGGTCAGCAGGGAACTACCGTCCAGCCTTCTGCGCATGTAGTTTCGCAAGCGGCTGCAGCTGCTGCAACACCCGTAAACAGGGCTTCTCTAGTAAATCTTTTTCCCGGACGGCTCATGACAGGGAAGGAAAGGTACACGGTGGCAAATACGCATTCTCACAACGACTACGAGCAATCTATTCCATTCTGGATGGCCTGGCAGGCGAAGTTTGGTTCGATTGAAGCGGATATCTGGCTGCAGGATGGCCGGCTGCTTGTCGGACACAACAGGGAAGAGATCAAGGCCGGCCGTACGCTGGAAGAATATTATGTCAGGCCGCTTTTGTCCTGCGTGGAAAAGAACAGTGGCCATCCGTATTCCGACACCACCCGGCGCCTGCAGATCCTCATCGATGTAAAAGCCGACTCTGTCGCTGCCCTCAATGCTCTCGTCGCGCTGCTTAATAAATATCCGGCCCTTGAACAATGTGCCTATGTAAAGTGGGTCATCAGCGGCAACCGGCCTTCTCCCGATCTTTACACGTCCTATCCTCCCTTTATCGCCTTCGACGGCATTCTGGGGCATTCGTATACTCCCGGGGCCCTGTCGAGGATCGTGATGATGAGCGACGACCTGCGGAGCTTTACCCGGTGGAACGGTCAGACGGAATTGCCGGAGGCGGATAAAAAGAACATCGAGGCTGTTGTCACACGTGCGCATGAACAGCATCTTCCGGTACGTTTCTGGGATGCTCCCGATACTCCTGCCGCCTGGGATCAGCTGATCCGGTTACACACGGACTATATCAATACGGATCATATCCGCGAGCTGGCAACTTACCTCAATGTGCAGGAAGGTGCAAAGTGAACATTTGGCAACGGAGCTGCAAATGAGGCTGACCGATGGGGCGCAAAATGATGTATCTTTCGCTGATTAAACCGGCGAGCCCACTATATGAATGAAGAATTACTCCTTCTCATTGGAGATAAGATCAAGGCCAAACGAACCCTGAAAAATATAACCCTCGAACAACTGGCCACCCGCGCAGGCGTCAGCAAAGGACTGATCTCACAGATCGAAAACAACCGTACGGTCCCCTCCCTTCCCGTATTATTCAAGATCATCCATTCTCTCGAAGAGGATCTCCGCACTTTTTTCGAGGACATGCAGGATAGCTTTAATAACAATCACGTCCTCATCATCAGGAAGGGACAGGAAAAAATGTTCTCCAAAGAACCTGTAAAGGGATTTTCCTATAAACGCATTCTCACCCGTACTGTGACCTCCCAGGCGACAGACGTCGTGATGCTGGAGCTGAAAAAAGGATCGGGCCGCAAACAAATGATCCGTACCGACGCCTTTGAATGCAAATACATTCTTAAAGGAGACATCGAATACCAGATCGACAAAGAAGTCTTTACGCTTCATGAAGGCGACACTCTTTTCTTCGATGGCCGTGTCCCTCACCGCCTGAAAAACATTGGGAGCACCGAAGCTCTTATACTTGTCATGTATCTTTTTTAATTCCACATCAAGTGTTTTCCCTTATTTATAAATACTTAACATTCGTTTAGTATTTATAAACTGTTAACATTTACTTAAATCGTTCCTAACCTTCCAGTCATATTGTCCTGATAATTTCGCCGGGTCTATAAGAAATTCCTGTAACCAAGATTTATACGACTCATCATTAAAAATCTGACTGTATTATGAGTAAGAGATCCCTCCATTTATTGGGTGTACTATTAGCGGTATTTCTGTTCCCGCTGATCACCCTGGCGCAAAAGGCCATAACAGGACGTGTATTGTCAAAGACAGACCAGTCTCCGATCCCAGGAGCATCAGTTAGCATCAAAGGATCAAAAACAGGCACCGCTACGCTGGTAGACGGCAGCTTCACGATCAAGGCAAATGATGGTGACGTGCTGGTCGTCAGTGGTGTTGGTATCGTTCGACAGGAACAGACTGTCAGCGGAGGAGAGCTTACCATCTCCGTAACCGCGGATCCCAAAAGCCTCAACGAAGTGGTCGTCACCGCACTAGGCATCAAAAAGGAAGTGAAACGGTTAGGATACTCTGTTCAGGAAGTAAAAGGATCTGATCTTCTGAAAGCGCGGGAGCCCAACCCGATCAATGGTCTCGCAGGCAAGGTAGCCGGCCTTAACGTAGGCATCAACCAGGAGCTGCTTGCCACGCCTACTGTATTACTGCGCGGCTCACCGCTGAACTTTTATGTCGTAGACGGGATCCCCATTAATTCGGACACCTGGAATATCAGCCCCGACGACATTGAGACTTACACTGTATTGAAAGGACCTACTGCTGCGGCGCTGTATGGCAGCCGTGGTATCAACGGCGCCATCCTCATCACGACCAAGAGGGGATCAAAAAACAACAAAGGGTTTACGGTCGAGTTCAACACCAGCAACCAGCTAAGTAAGGGATTTATCGCCAATCCAAAGGTACAGAACGAATATGGGGGCGGGGAAAAACAGCAGTATGCATTTGGTGACTACAATAGTAATGGCAACTCTGTCGATGGCACTAACGACGAAGACTACGACGTCTGGGGTCCCAGGCTGGACATTGGTTTAAAGCTGCCCCAATTTGACGGTCACTATGATCCCAATCAATATTTTCCGTACCAGTCCGGCGATGGTGTCACCCATCAAAGTCATATTCAGGCCACCCCCTGGATCTCCAGGGGCAAGGATAACCTGAACCACTTCCTCAAGGCGGGTTTCCTGACTAAAAATAATATTGCATTCTCGGCCGTTACGGATCGTTCGAACCTGCGTATGTCGGTATCCAATTCCTATCAAAAAGGGATCACGCCCAATACGCAGCTGAATACGATAAACCTCAACGTGCTGGAAAGCTATCAGGTTACCGACAAATTCAAGATCGAAGCAAATGTCAATTATAATCGCCAGTATACGGATAACATTCCGGACGTTACTTATGGCCCGAACAGCCTCATCTATGATATAGACATCTGGACCGGCGCAGACTGGAATGTAATGGCGCCTGACATTATCAATTACTGGCAGCCAGGTAAGGTCGGGATCCAGTCTAAATTCGTGGAATATAAGCGGTACCAAAACCCTTATTTCATGAGCTACGAATGGCTGCGCGGCCATTACAAGAATGACCTCTACGGCTGGATGGCGTTCAGTTATAAGTTCGATAAGAATTTCAGTATGATGCTGCGTTCGAACGTCACTACCTATAATGTTCTCCGGACAGAAAAAGAACCCTGGTCTGCCCACCCCTACGGTGACGAGCACAACCACGGTAACTACCGGGAAGACCGCCGCGATCTGTGGGAAAATAATACCGAGTTGCTGTTCAGCTATAATAAAGAGAACATGGGCAACTCGGGATTCTCTCTTAGCGCAAACATCGGGGGTACTTCCCGCAACATGAAATATGGGTCCAATTACACCAGTACAAACCAGCTGATCGTACCTGGTGTATATACCTTTGCCAATTCAGCGTTGCCTGTCCGTGCTTTCTCCTACGGATCCAATCTGCTGCTGTTGAGCTCGTATTACTCTGCCGACCTTACTTACAAAAAATATGTCACGCTTTCGACTACCGGCCGGGTGGATAAAACCTCTGCGCTGCCCGTAGGACATAATGCATATTTTTATCCCTCGGTAACGTTGAGCTCTGTCATATCCGATTACGTGACGCTTCCAACCGCTATTTCTTTCCTTAAAGTCAGAGGCAGTTTCGCCAATGTAAAGGATGGGGGTACGGCTGCGTTCATAGGATCTTCTTTCCAGGCGCTGGGAGCAGTCAGCCCGGTAGGATATGGAAACTCGTATTATACGCCTTATGATGGTCCTTCCTATAATCTGGCGACTCCGTTCTATTCCAACTATATTTCCTATAACAATCAAACCGGTGTCGTAGCTCCATCCTACACGGTCGACAAGGCCATCAAGCCAAGTTCCCGTACCAACTACGAGGGTGGTGTCGACGTCCGCTTCCTGAGGAACCGTCTGGGTGTCAGCTTTACGTACTTCCAGTACAAAGATGGTCCGCAGATCTCGAATAACTACATTTCGGAAGCCAGCGGCATCAGTTATATCACCACGAACGGTGCGACAACAAAAAGGACGGGAGAAGAGATCTCCGTTATCGGTACCGCGATCCAAACGAAGGACTTCAGCTGGAACATTCTGGCCAACTGGTCCAGATACGCCGAAAAATACGTCGCCTTTGCCGGCGGTGTTACGGAAGTGAGCAATAATACAGGGTATCCCTATAAAATAGGGGATCGTGTCGATCAGCTTTATACGAACCTCGAAGCCAGGACGCCGGATGGCCGTGTCATCGTTGACGAATCCGGTAAGGTGCTGTATCTGCCGAAACAACAAAAGTTCGGTCATAGCGACCCGGATTGGTCCTGGGGCATCAATAACCGTTTCAACTACAAATCCTGGAGCTTTTCCTTCCAGTTTGATGGTATGGTTGGCGGAAAGATCCACGACTATGTTCTGCAGAAGCTGACGGAAGGCGGGCGTGGTCTGAATACCGTCACCGGCAAGATCGGTGCAGCCCGCCTCTATGAATCCCAGCATTGGGGTGATCCGGGTTATAAAGGCGCCATCGAGAACGGCAAACCCATCATGAGCGGTGACCAGGTACAGGTATCGGGCGGATCGGGAAAGATCGCCTATAACCCCTCTACCGGTGTCATCATGAACGGCAAAGACCTCACCTATGTCGCCAACACTGTTGCTACGGCGTGGATGCAGGATTATGTGAGCAGCTTCTACAACGACGCAGAGCATACCAGCATCAGCAAGACTTATGCAAAACTGCGTGAAGTAGTACTTTCCTATACCCTGCCTTCCAGGTTGTTCACGAAGAGCTTTATCAGTAAGGTGGATGTCTCTCTCGTAGGCCGCAACCTGCTGTACTTCTTCCCAAGCCAGTATCATGATATCGACGTGGATCAGTTCCCGGGACGGGACCAGTTCAACAACATCACCGGAGGCGGAAGCACCCTGCAGTCGCCGACGACCCGGTCTTATGGCATCAACGTCAATGTCGTATTCTAATCGAGGATCACTACTATAAAAAGCAAACACAGGATATTATGAAATATATTAAATTACCGGTTTTACTCGCTCTGGCAACTGTAGTCCTTGCTACCAGCTGTTCAAAGAAGTTCGAGCAGTATTCCAGGAATACGAACCAGCCAAACCCCGGGAGTGTTCCCCCCGGCATCGTGCTGAGAGCGCTTTTAGACAGTATTATTGTCCAGCCCGGCGGCGACGCGGACAAACAATGCCAGAATATCTGCTCCAACTATGTGTACTATGGTACCAATGAATACTGGACCGGCAGCGCCAAGCTGGATTACGGTCATCTCAACAATATTCTGGCCATGGAATCGGAAGCAAGGCGGCTGGGTGGTTCTGACAATAATCCCTACCATGCCATGGGGTTGTTCCTCCGTGCTTACTTCTTTGTGGACATGAGTGAGAAAGTAGGCGACCTGCCCATGACGGCGGCGCTACAGGGGCTTGCCAATACCACGCCCAAATATGATACGCAAAAGGACATCTTCAAACAATCCCTGCTTTGGCTGGACTCTGCCAATACCTTGTTTGCCGGATTCATTGCCAGCAACAATGTCTCGGATTTTTCCGGCGACTATTACTATATCGACCGGCTGGGTATCAAACCGGCTCTTGTCGAATGGCAAAAAGTCGTCAATTCCTATAAGCTGCGTCTGTTGATCGAGCTGAGCAAAAGGGCTTCAGACAATACGGACCTGAATGTTCCCCAGCAGTTTGCCACGATCTTCAATAATCCCGCACAATATCCCATTTTCACCAGCAATACCGACAATCTCCAGTACGTATATAACAGCACCTATAATTACTACCCGGATAACGTCACCAACCTTGGGAACAATCAGCTGCGCCTGAATCTGGCGGCCACCCTGGAAACCACACTGGGCCAGTTACAGGATCTGCGGGCAATGGTCCTTGGTGAACCCGCCCGTGGTTTGGGTTTTAGCGACACGTCCTATCAGTCTTTTGTCGGAGCACCTTCAGGGATGGACCTGAGCG
Organism: Puia sp.; assembly: GCA_036499285.1. Taxonomy (GTDB): domain Bacteria; phylum Bacteroidota; class Bacteroidia; order Chitinophagales; family Chitinophagaceae; genus Puia. Next base: position 72,397 of record DASYEB010000001.1, read on the forward strand.
CCATGAATGCGCTGATCGGCTCCGGTCTGAAAGATTCCAAAGTTTCTTTATACAACCGGAATCATTTTTATGCCGGGTATACCGGCCAGCCCACCTACATCCTGAGCTACCCCGAAGTCTGCTTCTGCATAGCGGAAGCCATCAACCGCGGATGGGTAACCGGGGATGCAGCCACCTGGTACAAGAATGGCGTCACAGCGAATTTTGCCTTCTATGGTATCGTTGACGGGTCCAATACCGTTACCCTGCAGGCTGTTTCCGGTGATGAGGTCAGCTACCCGATGATCTTTGCTTTCAGCGACTATTTCAACCAGCCTGCCGTCAAATACGCAGGGAACAATGCCACTGGTCTGGCACAGATACTGCTTCAAAAATACCTTGCCTACGCCCGCAATTCCGGTTACCAGGCTTACTACCAATGGCGCAGAACGGGCGTCCCCGTCTTCAATGCAGGTCCCGGGACAGGCAACGGCGGTGTAATTCCCAGAAGATGGCAATACCCTACCAATGAATCCGCTTCCAATGCGGTTAATTTAAACGCCGCACTGAAAAGCCAATACGGCGGAGATGATGACATCAACAAGGACATCTGGCTGGTCAAATAATTTCAATCTTCCAGGCATGCGACCCCGTAAGGGGCCGCATGTTTTTTATTAAGATTAATTTAATGAATCTGCCGCCAGACCTACTTGCATTTTCAATACATTGAGGAAATTTATCTCTTATGACCACTGAGCAGGCGCAAAAAACCACAGACGAGATCATGAAACTTTATGAAGGTTATGGCGGCGCCGAATACGCCGGTGAGAAGGTCTCCCAGCTGGAACATATGGCTCAGGCTGCTCAGCTGGCGGAAGAGCAGGGTTATGAGGAAGAAGTGATCTTAGCCGCTTTTCTTCACGATATCGGTCATATCAGCGAAGCCGCCAAAGGCGAAAATGGCACAATGTCCGGTTTTCAGCAGATGGATGGATTCGGGATCAAGGACCATGAAGAGCTGGGCGCCGAATTCCTGCGGGAAAAAGGGTTTTCCAAAAAGGTAGTCCGTCTGGTCGAATCGCATGTGGAGGCCAAGAGATATCTCACCATAAAAGATCCTTTCTATTATGCACAGCTGTCCGAAGCCAGCAAAAAGACGCTTGAATACCAGGGGGGGCCGATGACAGAGGAGGAAGCCGCTGCCTTTGAACAATACCCTCTTTTCGCCCTTATCATCCAGATGCGAAAATGGGATGAGCTGGCGAAGATCGAGAATAAGCCTTTGCCCGATCTGCAGCACTATCGGGCTATGATACTCCATCATCTTTCGAATAGCCCCGCTCCTGCCCGGTAATATCTTCCCGGATGAGGGCGGATGACGGTCCGATAATTTTTTTTGGATAAAAATCTATTACAATATGAGCTCCATACAACTGGTCGTTTTTGATATAGCAGGAACTACTGTCCGTGACTACGGCAGCGTGGCGGAAGCCTTTCTCGAAGCTTTTCGGGATTTTGGCTTTGAAATGCCTCACGAAGAAGTGCGAAAGGTGATGGGTTTCCGCAAAATAGAAGCTATAGCCCTGCTGATGGGGAAATTCTATCCCAAACAAAAAGACGACGAGGTTCTTATCGATCGCATTCACACCCTGTTTATCGACAAGATGATCGCCTTTTACCGCAACGACGAGGAGCTGGCGCCCTTTGCCCATACGGAGCAGGTCTTTTCCGCACTCAAGCAGCGAGGTATAAAAATAGCGCTGAATACGGGTTTTACCCGCAGCATTACTGATACGATCTTACATCGTCTTCGCTGGGACGACCGCAGCTCGCTGATCGACAAGGTCATTTGCAGCGATGAAGTGACCCATGGCCGACCTTATCCGGACATGATCGAAGTATTGATGGACGACCTCCGCATCTCCTCTCCTGACAAGGTCCTGAAGGTGGGTGATACCGAAGTCGACGTGGAAGAAGGACGGAATGCAGCCTGTGGTAAGGTCGTCAGCGTCACCACCGGCGCCTATACCCGCGAACAGCTGGAATCCTATCATCCTGACTACATCATCGACGACCTGGAAGATCTGCTTCCCATTATCGAAAAGGTATAAACCATTCATCATGCAATCGCCCCCGGTGTCTCCTTCTTCCATCCCGTCAGCAAGCCCGCACCGGGAAGACAGCCCGGGGAATTTGGGAGACGTCCTTACTGCCGGACTGAATCTGCGTGCCCGGTTGCAGCGATCTCCTGTCTGGGTCTTTGTACTTTATGTATCTCTTGCATCCTTCGTGGTCTATACCTGTATGTATGGATTCAGAAAACCCTTTACAGCCGCCTCCTTTGGCGGTTTATATCTTTTTGGGATCTCCTACAAGGTGGTGCTTGTCATCGCCCAGGTGCTGGGTTATATGCTGAGCAAATTCTATGGCATCCGTTTCATAAGCGGAATGGAACCCGCCAAAAGAGCAGGGTATATAATCCGGCTTGTCCTTATTTCCTGGGTATCTCTGCTCTTGTTCGGTCTTGTTCCTGCCCCTTACAACTTCGTCTTTATGTTTGTCAACGGCCTTCCGCTTGGAATGGTCTGGGGGCTTGTCTTTGGTTTCCTCGAGGGCAGAAAGGTCACTGAGCTGATGGGGGCTGTCCTTGCAACCAGCTTTATCTTCGCCTCGGGTCTGGCTAAAACGGTGGGGAAAGGACTGATCCTGCATGGCGTCAGCGAAGCCTGGATGCCTTTTGTTGCCGGTGCTGCCTTTATCATCCCCCTTTTACTGTCCACCTGGCTGCTCAATCAGACTCCTCCGCCTACGGCGGATGACATCGCACGCCGTACAGTGCGCCTACCTATGAGTAAACAGCAGCGGCAGGATTTTCTCCGCACATTCGGATTTGCCCTTATACCCGTTGTGATCGCCTATGTGATGCTAACCATCCTTAGGGATTTCACCGAGGACTTTGCCAACGAGCTCTGGACCGAAACCGGTTTTCGCGACAATGCGGATGTTTTTGCCGGCAGCAGTACGGTCGTTTCCCTGATCGTCCTTGCCGTGATCGGCGGCTTCTTTCTCATCCGCAACAACTACCGGGCTTTCCAGCTGAACAATGCCATTATCATCGGCGGCTTTATCCTGGCGGCGGGGGCCACTATGCTGTTCCATCTTCATCTTATATCTCCTGTGGCCTGGATCATTACTGCTTCCGCCGGTCTCTACCTGGGTTATGTGCCTTATAATTGTTTTTATTTCGAAAGAATGCTGGCGGCGTATAAAATTCCGGGGAATGTCGGGTTCCTTATCTACATCGCCGATGCCTTTGGCTATCTGGGGACTGTCGTTGTACTGCTTGTAAAGGAGTTTGTGCATTTCCGCTATACCTGGGTCGATTTTTTTACAATGCTGTTCTATATTTCTGCCGTGGCGGGGATACTGCTGGTTTTGTGGGGTTCCGTACTTTATTCAAAAATTTACAGGAAAACTAATCAATAAGGAATTATATGTCATCCCGATCAGCAATAGTTATAGGCGCCGGTATCGTAGGACTGGCTACAGCAAGGGCTCTCGCACTCCGGGGTTACTCGGTAAAGGTCTTTGAGCGATCAGAGAAGGCAGTAGGTGCGTCTATCCGTAATTTCGGGATGATATGGCCCATTGGCCAGTCCGCCGGTAAAATGTACGATCGGGCGTCCCGCACCAGGGATATCTGGAAAGAAATTGCTCCCCGGGCGGACTTTTGGCTGGAACCTGCCGGAAGCCTCCACCTGGCTTACCGGCCCGATGAATGGCAGGTTCTTCAGGAGCTGTGTGCCGTCTTTCAAAAGGAAGGCCGTCCTGTCCGGCTCCTGGACAAGGCCGCGGTCGCTGCTTCCTCGGCCGCGGTCGTTACCGATGGGTTATTGGGCGGCCTTTATAGCAGCGATGAGGTCATCGTCGATCCGCGCGAAGCCATCGAAACCCTGCCCGGCTGGCTTTCCGAACAATATAAGGTAGAATTTTACTGGGGGAAATGCGTCTCCTATATCTCCGACCAGATCGTTTACATCGGCAATGAAGAGGAATATGAGGCCGACCTCGTTTTTATCTGTAATGGCGCCGACTTCGAAACGCTGTACCCGGAGCAGTTTGCCGAACAGCCCGTCACAAAATGCAAGCTCCAGATGATGCGTCTTGTATCCCAGCCGGAGGACTGGCGGATCGGTCCTGCCCTCTGCGGCGGTCTGTCCCTGATCCACTACAACAGTTTCAAAGCTGCGCCTTCCCTGGACGGCTTGCGCCAGCGTTATGCCGAAGAAATGGCCGATTACCTGCAATGGGGCATTCATGTCATGGTCGCACAGAATGGCAGAGGCGAGCTCACCGTCGGGGATTCCCACGAATACGGGCTCACGCATGACCCTTTTGACAAGGATTTTATCAACCGGAAGATACTCGACTATCTCCGAAAGTTCGCCTCTTTCAAGGATTGGTCTGTTGCAGAGACCTGGAATGGTATCTATGCAAAGCTGACTGATGGGGAAGCCGACCTCTTCTTTTCTCCCGAACCTTATGTATACGTCATCAATGGAGTAGGGGGTGCAGGCATGACCCTTTCCTTTGGTCTCGCCGAAGAATTGGTGGCGGGGCTGTGATTTCTTAATTTCGCGGGATGGAGAAACTAAAGGACATATTTGTCTCGAACCGCCTTTTTTTTAGTTTTTTCGCCTTCTTCTTTCTCGTAGGTCTTGTTTTTCTCCTGGCGGAGGGGAAGGCTGCTGCCTTTGTCGCTCTTAACCCTTTTCACCGGAGCACCCTGGATAGTTTTTTTGTCTGTCTTACTTTTTTGGGCGATGGCCGCTTCAGTGTGATCATCATTGTCCTTTTCCTTGTAATGCGCCGCTGGTCGGAGTCCTGCCAGATCCTTGCCTCCTTTCTGCTCTCGGCTCTTTTGGCCCAGATCCTGAAGAATATTTTTTCAATGCCCCGGCCCAAGCAATTTTTTGCCCCGGGTCAATACGCCTTTTTTATCGATGGCGTCACTCACACCGGTTTTGCCAGCTTTCCTTCCGGTCATTCCACTTCCGTTTTTGCCCTGGCTACGATACTGGCCCTGCTTGAAAAGAACAAGAAAACCAATATAGCTTATCTTTTGGGCGCCGTAGCCGTCGGTTACTCCCGCATTTATCTCGGCCAGCATTTTCTGAATGATGTTCTTATGGGGGCTTCGATCGGAATGATCACGGCTGTCCTTGTGTATTGGGTATTTACCGAAAAACTGCAGTCGCTGCGCATTTTTGCACCCCGGCCACGAGGCTAAGCCTTTTCCCCGCTGCTGCTGCCGCGTGCCTAAGCAAAATTTCACCGATTGGCCGCTTATGCGTAGGTTTGCCCTCAATTTTTTCGCATGATTGATGGTAAAAAACTGGTGATCGTCCTTCCCGCTTACAACGCGGAACTTACTCTTCGTAAGACGTATTCAGAAATTCCTTTTGACATTGTGGATGAGGTCGTACTGGTCGATGACAACAGCAGTGACCGGACCGTTGCCGTCGGAAAGGAGCTTGGGATCTCCCATATCATCAAGCACGACAAGAACCGGGGATATGGCGGCAATCAGAAGAGCTGCTACAACAAGGCGCTGGAGCTTGGCGGCGACATCGTCATTATGCTTCACCCGGACTACCAGTATACCCCCAAACTGATCCCTTCCATGGCGTACCTGATAGCCAACAATGTCTATCATGTGGTGCTTGGCGCCAGGACCCTTGGGAAAGGCGCCCTTCGCGGCGGCATGCCTCTTTATAAATATGTCTTCAACCGTGCCCTTACCTTCTTTGAGAACATTATGCTGCGCCAGAAACTCGCCGAATACCATACCGGTTACAGGGCTTTTTCAAGGGAAGTCCTTCAGCGCATCAATTATGAGATCAACTCCGAGGACTTTGTGTTTGACAATGAGATGCTCTCCCAGATCATTTACCTGGATTATGAGATAGCGGAGATCACCTGCCCTACCCGTTATTTTGAAGAAGCTTCCAGTATTAATTTCCGCCGCAGCGTAGTCTATGGACTTGGCGTCTTACACGTATCCATCGTCCATTGTCTTTGCAAGTGGGGATTGCTAAAAAGAGAAATGTATAAACCATTAAAATAATGCGTCTTACTAAGACAACCACTATCCTGCTGATCGCCTTGTTCGCCGCCCTGCTGTTTGTCCCCTTCCTGGGCCGCGTTCATCTCTTCGACTGGGATGAGATCAACTTTGCGGAAGCCTCCCGCGAAATGATCAAAATGGACGATTATACCCGTGTATACATCGATTTCAAGCCTTTCTGGGAAAAACCCCCTATGTTCTTCTGGATGCAAAGCTCCGCCATGAAGATTTTTGGCGTAACGGAATTTGCCGCCCGTTTTCCCAATGCCCTTTGCGGTATCATCACCCTGATCGTCGTCTTTCTTGTCGGCTCCCGCGTCTACGATCGTAAGTTCGGCATCCTTTGGGCGCTGGCCTATGGCGGGTCGCTCTTTCCCAATATGTACTTCAAGTCGGGGATCATCGACCCCTGGTTCAACCTTTTTACCTTTCTGTCTCTATATAATTTCATCTTATATCACTGGAAAAGGAACAATTTTGACAAGCCCGGCATCAACAAAAGTAAGCTGTATTATGTTGCGTGGTCCGGCATTTGGATGGGGCTGGCCGTATTGACCAAGGGGCAGGTGGCCCTGATGGTTTTCCTGCTGGTCCTTGGCGTTTATCTCATCTACAACCGGTTCAAATTTTATTTTAACTGGTGGCACGCGCTTGTCTTTCTGGTAGTAGCCTTGCTTGTCACTTCTACCTGGTATGGTTATGAGACGATAAAAAGGGGACCCTGGTTCATCAATGAATTCCTGAAATATCAGTGGCGTCTTTTCACGACACATGATGCCGACCAGGCGGGTTTTTTTGGCTATCACTATATCGTCTTGCTGGTAGGCTGTTTCCCCGCTTCCATCCTGGCCATACCTGCCTTCTTCAAAGCGAAATACAATGGTCGTTTCGACCGGGATTTCAAAAGATGGATGGTCCTTCTTTTCTGGGTCGTGACCGTCCTGTTCACCATCGTTCAGTCCCGGATCATCCACTATTCGTCCATGGCCTGGTTCCCCGTGACTTTCCTTGCCGCCTACTCTATTTACAAGTGGGAACGCCGTGAGATGAGCTATAAGAAATATGTCGGCATTCTGCTGGCCGTTCTCGGTGGTCTGATCTCGCTGCTGATCCTCGGCGTAGCCATCATCGGCCTCAACGTCAAAAAGCTGGCGCCCTATGTCGAAGATACTTTTGCCCGTGGTAATATGGAAGCCGATGTGCATTGGTCAGGCCTTGAAGGTCTTATCGGGATTCTCATGGTGGTCGCGCTGATCATCGGGATCCGGAATCTGTCGCGGCAGTCCTTTAGCCGTGCCGCTCTGACGCTCTTCGCCGGGACGGCCATCGTCATTTTCTTTGCTTCCGCCATCATTGTCCCGAAGGTCGAGCGGTATAGCCAGGGCGCTGATATCGACTTTTTTATCGCCCGGCAGGGGGAAGACTGTTATGTACATACGCTCGGATTCAAGAGCTATGGAGATCTTTTCTATACCCAAAAGGAGAGACCGACCAACCCCAACTCCTATAACCAGGACTGGCTGCTGACCGGGCCCATTGACAAGCCCGTCTATTTTGTTACGAAGGTCGACCGGGAACAAAAGTATAAATATCCCGAACTAAAGGAATTATACCGGAAGAATGGGTTTGTGTTTTTGAAACGGGATGTGCCTGCGAAAAAATAGCTTTTTATTTCTTTCTCTGAAAGAGCCGCAAGATCCCGCTCACCAATTTATCATTTGCGCCAAGCTTGCTTTTCACCGCTGTATAAGCCGAGACCAGCGCATTGTCCAGTTTGACCAGCAGCTTGTTGCTGCCATCACCGGGTCTGGCTTTATAATAAGTGGCTCTGCGATAGGGATTATCTTCTACCGTGTAATAGTAGAGGGCTATTGATCTGCGGAAACTGTCTTCGGGGCAGGTCATCGGTTCGGGATGACCATGGAAAGAATCGGCATCCGTATTGAAAATGACACAGCGGTTATATACCGGCAGGATATCTGCTTCACAGGACTTCATCTTTTTATCCCAGAGCTCCAGTTTGCCGCCATATTCTTCTTTCCAGTCTTTATTCAGATAGACCAGGACATTTACCCGTCGCTGCCAGTTCTTTTGGTGTGGATGTGCCGTAAAGTCGGCATGTATGTTCAGGAACCCGCCCCTTGTGGACTGGTGAATGCCGCCGCCTTCAAGGCTTTCGTCCTTCAGCAGGTTTTTGATCCCTGTCAGGGTGCTCAGCCATTCCAGAAAGGCCGGGGAGTTCAGTTCATGGATGGTTCCCTGGATGGCTGCGGGCAGGAGGTCGATCTTATTAAGCCCCCGTTTGTCTTCATTATAGTGTTTGTAATTGATCCAACCATTGTTCTCATTGAGCTTATCGAACTCCCTGATGCATTCATCGAGGACTTCCGGATTCAGAAAGTTTTCCAGAACGATATGGGGGTAGGGACTGGCTGACTGGTACTTTTTGCTGAGATCGGCCAGCTGGGAAGTCCATTTACTATAATCGAATATTTGGGTCGTGGTCGTCATGGGGCCAAAGGTAGGAAAAACCAATTAATCCCTTCTGGACTCGAGGGTAAATCCAATGGTTGTCCCTACATCCGGCGTGCTTCGCACGTGGATCGACTGGCTGTGGGCTTCTACAATGTGTTTGCAGATAGCCAGTCCCAGGCCGGTGCCGCCTTTGTCGCGGCTTCTGGCTGCATCGGTCCGGTAAAACCGCTCGAAGATGCGCATGAGATGCTCTTCTTCGATGCCAATTCCATCATCGCTGACCTCGATCAGCACATTCTTCTCGTCGATCTTATAGAAGCTGGCGACGATACTGCCTCCCGGTTTGCCGTATTTGGTGGCATTTTCCACCAGGTTGATCATCACCATCCGGATCTTTTCCTTGTCCGCAAAAACCGTGATCGGGGATTCACATCCTTTTTTGATGGCAGTCCGGATATTTTTATTGTGGGTTTTGATAGAAAGTGACTCGTAGATCTCCCGGGTCAGGTCCTGGATGATGAAGTTCTGTTTGTACAGCAGCTGTTCGCCGCGTTCGAGCGTGGAGATCTCATCGAGGTCATTCATCAGGTTTACGAGGCGGTCGACGTTTTTTGCAGCGTTCTCCAAAAACTTCTTCCGGATGACCGCATCTTCCATAGCGCCGTTCAGCAGGGTGTCTACATAACCCTGGATCGCAAAGATGGGTGTCTTGAACTCATGGGCCAGGTTTTGCAGGAACTCCTTGCGGTAAGCTTCATTCTTTTTTAGCAGCTCGATCTCCTCATTCCGTTTCTCTCCCCATTTTTCGACATCTTCCCGCACTTCGTCAATGCTTTTCTGCGGCAGGATATACTTGAAATAAACTTCTTCCTTTTTAGTGGCTTTTGTCTGATGGATCAGTTTATAGATCAGCTTGATCTTCCGGTAGATGAACTTTTCCAGCGTAAACAGGATCAGGCCGTAGCTGCCGGAAAAGATGATAAGCAGCGAGGCCAGCCCTACCACCCGGTTTCCTGTGAGGATATAGATCCCGAGGGAGATGGGCGAGGCGAGCAAAATGGCAGTAAGGGCAGATAATTGTTTGGGGGATAGATTTTTAGTCGACGGCATTGAATATAAATTACAAAAATAAACGGAACAAAGTTCAGTTCCGTTGTTCTCCTGTTCAGAGATTAAATTTATATCCTACTCCCTTTACGGTTGTAATACAGTCCAATCCCAGTTTCTGGCGGATCTTACGGATATGTACGTCGATGGTCCGGTCTCCTACAATGACCTCGTTGCCCCAAACCTGGTTCAGGATCTCATTTCGTAAGAATACCCTTCCCGGCCGGGAAGCCAGCAGGTATAACAATTCAAATTCTTTTTTTGCCAGCGTCACATCTTTCCCGTCTACCATGACCTCGAATTTGGCCGGATCGATGCTCAGATTTTCGATCTTCAGCACTTTGTCTTCCGGTTCTTTATTGACCCGGCGGAAAAGGGCGTTGACCCGGCTAACCAGCACTTTCGGACTGATGGGTTTTGTCACGTAGTCGTCGGCGCCTGTCTCCAGACCCCGTACATGTGAACCCTCGTCGCTGAGCGCCGTGAGGAAGAGGATCAGGGTTTCTTTAAAAGAGGGCTGGGAACGAAGCACTTCACATACTTCTACCCCATTCTTTTTGGGCATCATAATGTCGAGGATGATCAGGTCCGGTCTGATGATCTTTGCTTTTCCGATAGCCTCATCGCCATCTTTGGCGGTAATTACCTCATAACCTTCTTTGGTCAGATTGTATTGAATGATCTCAAGGATATCGGGCTCATCGTCTGCTATCAGTATCTTCTTGCCTTTGGATTCCATTAATCAATAAAATTTACGCAAACCTACTCTAAATAAAGATTGGGCCGGGGAAATCCCGGACCTGTTTACAATTTCTTAATACATAAATAACATTGATGGGGGGGTCGGCTTTTGGTCGTATTTTTGCAGGAATCATCTTGAAAGATGCCTATGAATCTAAAATTACGATCCCTTTCGGCCCTCTTTTTGGTCCCCGTCTGCCTGTTTACCGTCTCCATCCCGGCCGCGGCGCAGCCCAATTCTTATCCCTTTAAGATAGCGCAGGATCGTATGCTTTTTCATGACAAGGTGGACAAGGCGCAGCAGCAGCTGGTGATCCTGGGAGGTGGAAAGTACGATAGCCTTATCCGGCTGTCAAAGGACGAGGCCGTCAATCTGCAGATAACCGATGCTTTTGGCCGCCGGATCGACGAACTACAACAGCGGATAGAATTCGATTCGACTCTCAATACCAACAATAAAAAGCGCTATCTGCGCGGTCTTGCCGATCTCCTGCAGGGCTTTAGCAAGAACTGGCAGGCAAGGGCGATCGCTCCGACCCTGGCTCCGGGGCTTGTGGATGCTTTCACCCGCGCCATGGAGCTGGATAAGAAGGGGCAAAGCATTGAGCCTGTGATCATAGCCAGCACTTATGAAGTGGGGATCATTGTAGTCGATTGTTTTCTTTATCCTTCGGAGAACCCGGGTGTTAAACCCTCCCGTCTTTTATTGACCCGCCGGTATTGCGAAATGCATCCCGGTCTCATATTCAATTACTTACGTTCGCATACGGGTCTTCCTTTCGAAGACAGTCTTATCATCGTTGCCGGGCACTTCAACGTACGGCAGCTGTATGATTTTGCCGCTGCGTCGGGCGAATTAGGCGTTCATATCCGGAATAGCAAAGACTCTCTTGTTCATACTGTTGCTATGCTGGCCAACAGCAAAAGCGGTCAGCTTTATTTTCCCTTCCTGGACAACCTGGTCAAAGGCAGGATAACCCTGGAGGACATCGATAAGGTAAAGGATGACGACCTCAACTATTATCGTCTCCTGGTCAGGACCCGTCTTGACTACGCTGCCCGCCTGCTCCCGCCTTCCCTGGATACTCCACTGGAAATGAACGCCCTGACGGATATGTTGGAGAAAAAGGGTAAACAGGTATTTGTAGGCGAGATCAATGCCTTGCATACCGTGGAAAATCCTGCTATCCGGTTCAGGATACTTGACCCTCTTACTCCCGAAGAGCTCTACTACCTGGTGGTGCTCAGTGAGGATGAGATCTATACCTCCAGCTACCTGGGGGTTTACGATCGCATTTTCCAGCGTATGAAGGCGCCCTATGGGGACAGTCTCCTCATGCAGGTCCATGGGGATTATTTCAGGAAATTCATCAAGATGGCGGCTGCTTACAATAAGCTGGAGAACTTCCTGGGCACCATGGATAAGCAGAATGCCGGCACTATCATGAAATCGTTTGTCATTCACCTTGAGAACGCCAATGAAGAGGAGGCTGTGGACGTGGCAGACTCCTATAGCAGCATAGTGGAAAAAAATCCGGCGCTGGCCCGGTTCATCCTGGGTGAAGTAAAGTGGAACTACGACAAGAATGTGGCTGCGGGGAATAAAAAGGGGATCGTCATCTATAAACTTCTGCAGACCCTTTTCGAATCTGCCGACACTACCCAAAAGATCGACCTGTCCGCGAAACTGGGGATCCCGCCTGTCTATACCGTCGACCACAGTTCGCTGACGGATGATAGCGGCCGGGTCATTCAGCAGGTATTCTTTTATGGTGATAAAGACAAGGACGGACAAAACTCTTATATTGACTTCCTGTCTCTTTTCCGGCCGAAACTCCATACAAAGCCGGAATGGAAGATCACCGAGAATCCCCAATGGGTAACTATCACCTCTATCCGGGGGAAACCCATTATGATCTTTGCCAACAAACCGCTGCTGGGGGAAGACGACCCCGATGCAAAAGCCCAAAAGGCTCTTGGCGACTATCTCTATGACCATCATTTGAAGCCGACCATCGTCATTCACCGGGGTCATAGCTATCATGTAAAATATACTATCGAACAAATGCCGGCTACTGCGCGTATCGTCGTGCTGGGTTCCTGTGGCGGCTATAATAACCTCAGCGAAGTCCTGAAGATCAGCGAGGATGCGCATATCATCTCCTCCAAGCAGGTCGGTACAAAAACGGTCAATGAGCCTATTTTGCAGGCGATAAACAATACGCTTATCGCCGGTAAGGACATCGAATGGCTGCCGATGTGGCGTGAGCTGGAAGCCGGTTTTCAAAAGCAAAAAGATCCGGGGGCAAAAGAAAAGTTCGACGATTATATTCCGCCTTACAAGAATCTTGGCGCGATCTTCATCAAATCTTATCGTAAGGCAATGGATCAGGAGTAAGTGATCCAAAACTTCCTACCTTTGCTCGCTCGAAGCAGACTGATGGTCAGTTTTGAGGAGTAACTCATATGTCCGAAGAGAAGAAGAAGAAAATATTCGATTTCAGTCTATTACGGAGGGTCTTCCGGTATGCAGCGCCTTATAAGAAACGGCTTTACCTGTCGGTATTCCTGTCCATTCTGCTCGCGATCCTGTCTCCTTTGAGGCCTTTTCTTATCCAGTATACGATCAATAACTATATCCGCGCCGGCGCGGCAGCGGGATTGTCGCTGAAGCAGCGGATGGAAGAGCTGATCATCTGGGTTACTATTTTACAGATAGTTCTGCTGCTGATAGAAACGGTGGCGCGGTTCTATTTTTCTTTTATCACGGCCTGGCTGGGGCAGACTGTCGTGCGGGACCTGCGGGTAGATGTCTATAAGAAAATTCTTGGGCTCAACCTTTCCCAGTTCGATAAGACGCCAATCGGCACCCTGACGACCCGGACTATCAACGACATTGAGGCGATAAATGACATTTTCTCCGATGGATTGATCCCAATTATCGCCGATCTCCTGTCCATCCTGTCTGTGCTGTTATTCATGTTTTTAGTGGACTGGCGGCTTACTTTGGTCTGCCTCGCGCCCTTTCCTTTCCTGCTCCTGGCGACGTGGTTTTTCAAGGAATCAGTCAACAAGTCCTTTATCCGCGTCCGGAATGCTGTTGCAGCCCTGAATGCTTTTGTCCAGGAACATATAACCGGCATGCAGATAGTGCAGGCTTTTGCCGCCGAAAAACGGGAGGACGTCAAATTCAACAAGATCAACCGGGAGCATCGCAATGCCAATATCAACGCAATTTTTGCCTATTCCATTTTCTTTCCGGTAGTAGAGATCATCCTCGCCGTCGCTACCGGTCTCCTGGTCTGGTGGGGAGCCACCCAGGTGATGCACCTGCCTGAAACCGAAGCCCGTGAGCTCAGTGGGAAGATCGTCGCCTTCTTTCTTTATCTCAACCTGCTTTTCCGTCCTTTACGGGTAATAGCCGACAAATTCAACGTTCTCCAGATGGGGATGGTCGCCAGCGAAAGGGTGTTCCGTGTAATGGACAATGACGACGTCACCCGTGCAGAGGGGGTCTATGCTCCTGACCGCATAAAAGGAAAAGTAGAATTTGACAAGGTCAATTTTGCCTATGTGGGCGACCGCTATGTCCTGAAAAATATCTCGTTTACCATGCAGCCCGGCCAGACCATTGCCATTGTCGGGCATACCGGCAGTGGGAAAACGTCTATCATCAGCCTGATGAACCGGCTTTACCAGATCCAGGAAGGGGAGATCCGCATTGACGACGTGCCTATCGAAGACTACCAGCTGGACGTTCTGCGCAAAAGCATTGGAGTAGTCTTACAGGATGTTTTCCTTTTTTCCGGCTCGGTAGTGGATAATATCACGCTCCGCAACGAAGACATCTCCATGGAAAAAGTAGTGGAAGCGGCAAAGCTTATCGGTATGCATGACTTCATCGAAAGGCTGCCCGGCGGGTATCACTACAATGTCATGGAAAGGGGAAGCTCTCTCTCCCTGGGCCAGCGGCAGCTTTTGTCTTTTATCCGCGCGCTGCTGTACGACCCTTCTATCCTTATCCTGGACGAAGCCACTTCTTCCGTTGACACGGAGTCTGAGCAGCTTATCCAGGAAGCCATCGACAAGCTTATATCGGGCAGAAGCTCCATCGTCATTGCGCATCGTCTCTCGACCATCCGCAAAGCCAACCAGATCATTGTACTTGACAAAGGCGAGATCCGCGAGATAGGCACTCATGAAGAGCTTTTGGCGCAGGGTGGTTTTTATGCCAAATTGCATGATATGCAATTTGGAAAAAAATCCGTTGTTTCATAAAACCGATTACATTCCTTTTTCGTAGGTTATTTTACTCACCCCAAACTCCTCGTCCATCCATTCCTTTGCAAGGCCGTTTGTCAGTTTGCTTACCCCCTGATCCTTTTTTTGTTGAACAGGCCTGGCTTACCATTTGCAGTGTATAGGAATCAGCATTACTTATGAGCCGTTCACCTGTACGCAGTCCTACTGCTAAATCGTTATTGCCTCATGGAATACCGAACATTCCATTCAAGGGGCGGGTCGCCGATTGCCTGGGCCTGTTCGGGTTATTAGTTGTAATGTTGGGTTTGACGTGTTTCCTGAGTGGAGATCCCCTATCAGAGCGGGCGGATCAGAACCTGATGTCGGTACAGGGTGCCTGTGATCTGCAGTCTCTGTTTTTTTTCCTTCTCGGCACAGGCCAGTTGCTGTTTCTGCGAAAGAGGCTGCCGGTTCTTTTAAGCAGGAAGGTCTCTTTGTTTTCGCCGGATGGCTGGTACTATATCGGAGTGCTTAGCTTCTTGCTGGTAGTGCTGTTATTTCTGCTCTACCTTTTGATCGATAGCAGTCATTTATCCATGGCTGGAGTAAGTCTTTGCGCTTTTTTGCTTCCTTTTACTGTTTCCAATGCCTGGGAGATATTTCAGAACAAAAGAGCGCAGGCAACTGCAGGAAAAGAAAGGATCCCGATGCGGGCGGCCTTACCTGGCGGAGTGTCTCTGCTTCTGCTGGTAGGGCTTATGTCGCTTACCGGCCGGCAGATGGCGATTGCCCGGCTAAATCCCGATCCTGTATCCTTGCCCGGGAGATCTGCGGGCCGGGAGGTACGATACAGGGAAGCGGCTCTGGCCTTAAATGTCTACGCGAGTCATCTGCTGGAGCTGGATGCCCGGTTCAGCAGTCTGACGAGAAAGGATACTGTGATCAGTCGGGGCGAGCTGGCCAGGGCGAGAGGGGAGATCAAAGCACAGGAATATGCGATCGGGCGCTTTTTGGACAGCCTGGACAACAGGGGGAAGGAGTTTGGCCCGCTGACCGCGTCTTTCCGTTCCCTGTTGGGCGGCCATCGTATATTGTCGGGAATTCAAAACGGTCTGCCACCACAGTCCGATTCGGTCCGGGACCCTGATAGTTTGCGGTAAGTATGATCCTTATATAATTGATAATCAATTTGCTATCCCTGGTTATGGTCTAACCCTAGTCTGCCTGTTGTAGCCCGGTCTTCCCACCTAAGGAAGATGCGGGCTTTTTTTTAATGTAATTTTCATATTCTGCCCCTCCGCCCGTATCTTTGCGGCAAATTTCAGGAAGGTATGGCATTAAGATGCTTCAAATCTATATTGGTCGCGGCTTTCAGCCTGAGTAGCTTGTTTTTTTTTAATGTGTCAATGGCACAGCCTGTTCCCGCTGCAGGTGGTGAAACGGCCGCAAAAGGACCAGCTCAACTGGATCCTGCTAAAATAATTCTGGAGCACGTCGCCGACGCCCACGAATTTCACTTTTTTACGCTCAACAAAAAACCGGTGTCTATTCCGCTGCCGGTGATACTGTATTCCCCTGCAAAAGGGCTGTCTGGAGGCTTGTCTGTCTTTATGGCGTCCCGTTTCGAACATGGGAATGAGCTGTATGATGGTTACCGTCTCCTGAATGAGGAATATGCGGGGGAGAACAAGCTGGATGAGAAGATCTTCAAGCCTGGTAAAATATACGCGGTGGATGCAGATGGCCGTCCGGATGCTTCCGTAAGGGTGCTGGATATTTCTCTGGGCCGCAATGCCGTACAGGTGATAATTTCCGCCCTGCTGATCATTCTGATCATGAGGAGCGTCGCCGGTAAATATTCCAAAGGGCAGGGTGTCAAGACTGCGCCGTCCGGCTTCCAGGGTGCGATAGAGCCTGTCATCGCCTTTGTCCGTGACGAAGTAGGCAAGGCTAACCTGGGCAGCCGTTACGAAAAATATATGCCTTTCCTGCTGACCATATTCTTTTTCATCCTGGTCAACAGCCTGCTCGGTATGATCCCCGGTACGGCCAATGTTACGGGTAATATCGCCTTTACGGGGGCTCTGGGGGTGCTGTCGTTCCTGGTGATCATGTTCAGCACGGGCAAACACTATTGGGGGCATATCGTCAATCCGCCTGTACCTTTTGGTGTCAAGTTCATCATGTGGCCCGTAGAGCTGATGGGGATCTTCACGAAGCCTTTCGCGCTGATCATTCGTCTTTTTGCCAACATGATCTCGGGGCATATCATCATTCTCAGCTTTATCATCCTGATCTTTATCTTCGGCGCGATGAATACGGGTCTTGGCTGGGGAACTTCGCCGCTGTTCGTACTGCTGTCGCTGTTCATCTATCTGATCGAAGTATTAGTCGCATTTATACAGGCCTACATTTTTGCCAACCTCACTGCCGTGTTCATCGCCCAGGCTTTCGAAGGCGGGCATGACGAGCATCATGGTGATGCGCATGGGCATGGAGAGGCTGTTGTAGTATAACGAATTTAATTTTCAAAACGCTTTTTTAAATATAAAACCAAAGAACATGACGTTGATGACAACTTTGTTGGCTGATGTGATTCAGCCCGGTTATGGTGCACTTGGTGCAGGTCTTGCCGCAATCGGTGCCGGCATCGGTATCGGACAGATCGGTAAAGGCGCTGTAGACGCAATTGCCCGTCAGCCGGAAGCTTCTAATGACATTCGTTCCAACATGATCCTGGCTGCGGCTCTTGTAGAGGGTGTTGCCCTTCTGGCTGCCGTAGCAGGTCTGCTCGCTGTATTCGCAAAAGGATAAGCGACAGGTTGGTGAAAAAAACTTACTGCATTCGACGCACAGGGCCGAGGGTGCAGTATTTTTAATCTTATTAAAATAGTTTATATGGATTTGTTAACTCCCGACTTAGGCTTATTTGTATGGAATATCGTCGTTTTCCTGCTTCTTCTTATTGTCCTGCGTAAGCTGGCCTGGAAGCCTATCCTCAAATCCCTTAAGGAAAGAGAGACAGGTATTTCGGATTCGCTTGCCAGTGCTGAAAAGATCAGGATCGAGATGGCGCAGATGAAGAACGAGAATGAAGCCTTGCTGGCCAAAGCCCGTGAAGAACGTGCGCAGATGCTGAAAGAGGCCCGGGAAACCAGGGAGAAGATGATCAATGAAGCAAAGGAACAGGCCAAGATAGAAGCCGGAAGAATCATCGTCGATGCACAAGCCGCTATCGAACAGCAGAAGATGGCAGCTATCACCGAGATCAAGAACCAGGTAGGAACGCTTGTAGTGGAAGTGGCTGAAAAGGTCCTGCGCCGAGAGCTGTCCAACAAGACCGAACAGGAAAACTATATCCGTCAATTGTCCAACGAAGTGAAACTGAACTAACCTATGACGCCGAATCCCCGTTTAGCTGCACGTTACGCCAAAGCGATACTTGACCTGGCTGTTGAAAAGAATGAACTGGAGAATGTCTACAATGACATGTTGTTCCTGCGGCAGGCTTTTAAAGACAGCCGCGACCTGGTCAGTCTATTGCGCAGCCCTATCATCAAAGCCGACAAAAAAGGAAAAGTGCTTGATGCGATCGGCGCCGGCAGAATTTCCGTGATCACGTCCTCTTTTAATAAATTATTGCTGTCGAAGGAAAGGGAAGCTTATCTGCCTGAGATCGTCACTGCATTTATCGAGCAATATAAGATCTACAAGGGCATTCAAACGGTAAAGCTGACTACTGCCACACCTGTCAGCGAAGAACTGAAACAGGCTATCCTGGAAAAGGTGAAGCTCATCCGCAATGTACCGCAGGTCGAACTGCATACTGAAATAAATGAAGACCTCATCGGAGGTTTCGTGCTGGAAATAGGAGACGAGCTGGTTGACGCCAGTGTGGCTTTCGAGCTGAACAATATCAAGAAGCAATTCCAGAACAACGACTTTATTTATAAGATACGATAGTCCGGATCAGGGAGCCCGCCAGATACGGATCCTGACCCGGAACAACAAACAAACAAACTTCAAACTGAATAAATACAATTATGGCAGAGATTAAACCGGATGAGATTTCAGCGATATTGCGACAGCAATTGAGCAACTCCAATGTTTCCGCCGAACTGGAAGAGGTCGGTACCGTGCTGCAGGTGGGTGATGGTATCGCCCGTGTATACGGACTGAGCAATGTCAGCAGCGGTGAGCTCGTGGAATTTGAGAATGGTGTCAGAGCTATCGCCCTCAACCTTGAAGAGGACAATGTGGGTGTGGTACTGATGGGTGAAAGCGGAGATATTAAGGAAGGCGCAAAAGTCCGTCGCACCGGTAAGATCGCCTCCATAAATGTCGGAGAAGGTATGCTTGGCCGTGTGGTCAATACGCTTGGCGAACCCATCGATGGCAAAGGTCCCATCGCTGGTGAGAAGTATGAAATGCCGCTGGAGCGGAAGGCTCCCGGAGTTATCTATCGGGAACCGGTAAAGGAGCCTCTCCAGACCGGTATCAAGGCTATCGATGCGATGATCCCCATTGGCCGCGGCCAGCGTGAGCTGATCATCGGCGACCGCCAGACAGGTAAGACGGCTATCGCTATCGATACCATCATCAACCAGAAGGAATTCTTTAAAGCAGGGAAACCTGTATACTGTATCTATGTAGCTATCGGTCAAAAGGCATCGACCGTTGCCGGTGTGATGAAAACACTTGCTGACAATGGCGCTCTCGAATATACCGTGATCGTTACCTCTTCGGCTTCCGATCCTGCGCCTCTGCAGTTCTATGCTCCCTTCGCAGGGGCGGCTATCGGTGAATTCTTCCGTGATCTGGGCAAGCCTGCGCTGATCATCTATGATGACCTTTCCAAACAGGCTGTTGCTTATCGTGAGGTCTCCCTGCTGCTCCGCCGCCCTCCCGGCCGCGAAGCCTATCCCGGAGACGTGTTCTACCTGCATAGCCGTCTGCTCGAACGTGCTGCCAAGATCATCGCCGACGACAACGTTGCGAGGAATATGAACGACCTTCCCGATTCGATCAAACATCTCGTGAAGGGCGGTGGTTCCCTGACTGCTTTACCAATCATCGAAACACAGGCAGGTGATGTATCTGCTTATATCCCAACCAATGTGATCTCGATCACCGACGGACAGATCTTTTTGGAAGGCAACCTGTTCAACGCCGGGATCCGTCCTGCGATCAACGTGGGTATCTCCGTTAGCCGCGTAGGCGGCAACGCCCAGATCAAATCCATGAAGAAAGTATCGGGTACTCTCAAACTGGATCAGGCTCTCTACCGCGAGATGGAAGCATTCTCCAAATTTGGCGGAGATCTTGATGCGGCTACGAAACTGGTTATCGATAAAGGCTCCCGTAATGTGGAGATCCTGAAGCAGCCGCAATACACACCCTTCTCTGTTGAAAAACAGGTAGCGATCATCTACCTTGGAACACAAGGTCTGCTGCGCCAGGTAGCAGTACGTAGAGTAAGAGAGTTCGAAGATCATTTTTTGATGGAGATGGAGAACAAGCTGCCTGAGGTCCTGGCAGAATTCAAGAAGGGAAATCTGCCCGATGACGGTGTTAAGAAGATGGTAGATCTGGCCAATGGATTGATCCCGCAGTATAAGTAACATCTACGTCCCAAATAGAGACAGAGGCCGCCCCTACGAGGGCGGCCTTTGTTATTTTACTCCCAAAAAAATAGAGGTAAACTCTTGCAGAATTAAAAACTTTTGGCAATCTTTACATCGTCATCACCGACACCCCCTCCAAGCTCCCGAAAAACAATCCGTTCGATTTTTATTTCCAATCCTCCATCTTTATTTTATCCGTGCAACACCGGAACATGTATGACCAGGTTTTCCGCCGGGGCCAGATGTATTCTGTTCGCGCTCTAAGTAAGTACTTTTTATGAAAATTATATTTCCGTACCAATCGTCCACTCCACTATTTCGTCTTTCGGGTAATCCCGTATTCATCTGATTATCATGGTAGCAATGTTTCCTTCGGGCCCCGCCCGGGTAAATTGTCGCCTCAATAAATATATTATACTGTAAGATTTTAGTTTTAAAGGGTACGATCAACAACCGCCGGGCTTTTCTAAGCCTGGCTTTTTTTTGCGCCATTCACCGGCAATTCTCCTCCTTTCGCACTGGCCATTCCGGCAGCTACCTAAATTTTGAAACTTATTTATAGTTTAGTTTGATTTATAAAATAAACTAGTTTATCTTAGCTGTACAAATTATGAGAAAAATAATTGACTAGTCATGACACGAGGCTTTAGCCGACTGCATGACGCTTATAAAAAATAAATTGAGTCGTCATGAAAACACCTGCCTTATTCACCCTTGCTTTCCTCCTTCTCGCCGGCTGGCTTCAGGCCCAGACCCTGGTGTCCGGTACCGTTAAAGACGGAAAAGGTCATCCTCTTCGCGGCGCCAGCGTCACCATAAAGGATTCTTACGACGGCGCCACTGCCGACTCGCTTGGCAATTTCCATTTTAAATCCACTGAAACCGGAGCCAGGATCCTTGTCGTCTCCAATATCGGATACAACTCCGTCGAACAGCCGATCACACTTGCCGGGACATCCATCGGGCTTCGTCTTGTGATGAAAGAAAGTCTCAGCGAGCTGAAAGCCGTCACCATAACAGCTGGCTCCTTTACCGCCGGGGATGCCAAAAGGGGAGCCGTCCTCAGCTCCCTCGACATCGCCACTACTGCGGGCTCCAATGCAGATATTACTGCTGCGCTGAAGACCTTACCGGGAGCCCAGCAGGTGGGGGAACAGGAAGGCCTTTTCGTACGCGGCGGCGCCGGTTATGAGGCAAAGCAATATATCGATGGAACCCTGGTCAACAATCCCTATTATTCCAGCGTACCGGATATCGCGCAGAGGGGCCGCTTTTCTCCCTTCCTCTTTAAAGGAACGGTATTCAGCACCGGTGGGTACTCGGCTCTTTATGGCCAGGCGCTGTCGTCCGTGGTCCTGCTCGAATCTATCGACATGCCCGAAAAATCCGAGATCGACGCCACCCTCTCTCCCATCGTAACGGGCATAGGCACCCAACAGCTTGCCAAAGACAAACAATCCTCATGGGGTATGAGCTACAACTACGTCAACGTAGGTCTTTACTTCAAGGCTATCAAGCAGGTTCCCGACTATTTTAAAATGCCCCAGTTCCACAATGGTGACGCCAATTTCCGCATCCGTACAAAAAGCGGTGGGATCATCAAGTACTACACCACTTTTGCCTACAATGACCTCGGTCTGCGCCGGCAGGACTGGGACAGTCTCAACATGAAAGATGCTTTTTCTCTCACGAACCACAACTGGTACAACAATCTCAGCTGGAGGGAATATCTCAACAATGGCTGGAAAATGGATCTTGGCGCCGGATACAGCACCAACCTGGACAATATCGGCCAGCAGGTAAAGAATGCCTTTAACCAGCCAAAGACCTTTCCTGATTCCGTATTCTGGATGAACTATAAATCCTTTGGCGTGGATCAGAAGCAGCAGCTTTCGCAGGCAAAGGCCGTCTTTGATAAAAAGCTGGGTGCGCTGAGCGCTATCCGTTTTGGCACCGAGTATTGGTATTCGGTCAACGATCAGCGGTATAGGACAGCGCAATACGGGATAGATACGGCCATCAAATTCCACGATCACTTCAACTCCCTGTTTGCCGAGTCCGACATCTACCTGACCAATGCGCTGGCTGCAAAGGTAGGTTTGCGTTATGAACACTCAAGTGTCATTAAAAAGTCCGATCTCGCTCCCCGTGTATCTTTAGCCTACAGGACTGGGCCGGAAGCACAGGTATCCCTGGCCTATGGTATCTTTTACCAGAAGCCCGAGAACAGTCAGCTCTTTTATTCCACGAATGTCGGGTTTACAAAGGCGACACACTATATCATCAACTATCAGAAGATGTCAAAGGACCGGATCTTCAGGGTCGAAGCCTATTATAAAAAATATGAGGACCTGATCAAGACCGTTCCCATCAACTATTTCTATTCCACTTACAACAATAGCGGCAGCGGCTATGCAAAGGGCATAGAGCTATTCTGGCGCGACAAAAAGTCCATCAAGGACTTTGACTACTGGATCAGCTATTCTTACCTGGACACGAAACGTAATTACCTGAACTATACTTCGCAGCTGAGGCCCAATTTTGCAGCTACGAATACTGTGTCTATCGTCATGAAAAGGTTCTTTACAAAGATAAAATCCGGTGTCAATCTGACCTATAGCTATGCTACCGGCCGGCCTTACTACAATTTTATGCTCAATGGTACGAAATATGATCTGGCGGAAAGTGGCAAGACAAAAGACTACAATAGCTTAAATTTCAGCGCAGAATATGTGCCTACGGTCGGTAATACGAAAGCCAAAACTTTTGTGGTATTGTTTGCAAGTGTAAGTAATGTGCTGGGATATAATGCTGTATATGGGTATAACTTTTCCTATAGCGGTCAATACAAACAAGCCATCACTCCTCCTGCGAATCGTTTCTATTTCATTGGCTGTTTCCTCAGTTGGGGAGTCGATCGTTCCCAGGATGCCATCAACAATAATTTATAATTATCAAATATCAACATCTAAAAAACTACAACTATGCACAAGACACTTCTTTTCTTCATTCTCCTGATCTCTTTATCGGGATACGCCCAGTCGGACAAATATGCTCAGTCCATGCAAAAGAACATTGCCCTGCTCGACTCCGCCAAGACCACCGACGAACTGTTGAGTCTTGCCGGGACTTTCGCACGCATCGGTGATGCCGAAAAGACCCAATGGCTGCCTTACTACTATGCTGCCCTGGCCCAGACCTGGATCGGCTGGAACCCGGCTACAAAGGACAAGGATGCCAACTCTCAACAGATCAATGCCTACCTGGCCAAGGCCGAAGCCATCGAAAAGAATGCGGAAACATATGCCGTAGAGAACATGTCTGCCACCCAGCAAATGCTTGTAGACCCTCAGAGCCGCTGGGCAACCAACGGAAAGGATGCCGCTACAGCGCTGCAGAAAGGTCTGACTGCGGACCCAAACAATCCCCGCCTGTACTATCTGCAGGGTATGAGCCTGTTTGGGACTCCTCCCCAGTTTGGCGGTGGGAAAGACAAGGCTAAACCCCTGTTCGAAAAGTCTGTGGCTCTTTTCAAAACTGCTCAGCCAAAACCGTTGTATCCCACCTGGGGCATGAAACAGGCCGAATCGATGCTGGCTCAATGTCAATAATAAAAAAATGAGATTTGCGACTGGCGTCGCAAATCTCTTATCTTCCCGATTTATTGAAAAAAATATGGAACAGGAAAAAGAACTGACAGGTCAGGAAAGTCTGGAGCTGATCTCCCGGATGATCAGCAAAGCCAAAAGAGATTACCAGGATACGGGGCTGAGTGCGCTCCTATGGGGTGGCGTCATTACCATCTGCAGCCTTGTGTCCTTTGCCAACGCCTATATAAAAAATCCGGCACTCGAATATATCTGGTATCTGCCGGTCGCAGCTGTTGCCGGCCAGGTTTACATTTCCATCCGGGAGAGCAAACGGCGGAAGCTGAAAGGTCATGACGATAATATGATGGGGGGTATCTGGATCAGCTTTGGCATTGCCATATTCATGCTTTCTTATTTTGTCAACCGCTATCACCTTGATCAATCGGCAGGGCTGTTTCTTACACTATATGGCATCCCTACGTTCACGACAGGGTATGCCCGTCATTTCCGGCCTATGTTGTTCGGCGGACTGGCCTGCTGGGTATTTGCCATTTTGAGCAGCTTTACGCCGTATCCTTATATCCTGTTATACCTCACAGCCGCAGCACAGCTGGCCTGGTTTATTCCCGGGCTCATCCTTAGAAAACGTTACCTGAAAGCCAACAAAAAAAATGTTTAAAGATCTTAACCCGATATTACACTCACAACTAAGGCTGGCGATCGTGTCCATCCTTATTTCGGTCCAGGAGGCGGAGTTCACCTATCTCCGGGAGAAGACGGAGGCCACAGCCGGCAACCTCAGTGTTCAGATCAATAAGCTGAAAGAGGCCGGTTATATCGACGTCGCGAAGGCCTTTAAAGACAATTACCCGCAAACGGTTTGTAAGATCACTTCCCTTGGAGTTAAGGCCTTTGAAGAATATGTAAAGGACTTACAGTCTTACCTGAATATAAAAAAATAGGGATTGTCTGCTGACAACCCCTTATAGACATTCAAAACGCAAAATCTTAGCTTTTCGCCAGCTTCATCGTCAGCGTTTCATTGCTGTTGATGATGACTTCCAGCTGATACATGCCGGGCCGCAGGCCGGACGTGCCTTCGATATTATATCTATTCGCTCCGTTCTCACCCATTGCTGACTGGCGGATCAGCTCACTACCTTTCTCATCAGTCACGCGTACCAGCACGAATGACTTTTCTTTCAGCTGCACATTGACCTGTATGTCGTTGACGTTCGGGTCGGGGGTGACGCTGACTGCTTCTACACTCTTGCTGCCATAAGACCGGACGATCAGCACTTTCGAATAGGTTACCCTGTTGGCGTTGTCTATCTGCCGGAGGCGGTAATACAGGTCGTTTTTGCGGGTAGCCTCGTGCATCCTGTCGGCAAAGCTATATTCCTGTGAAGCGTCGGATGCTTTTACTTCTCCTATCTTTTGAAAATAGGTGCCGTCAAGGCTTCTTTCCACTTCAAAAAGAGTACTGTGATTATCGGAGGCTTTATTCCAGTTGATGGCCACCTCTTTTCTGCTGTAGAGAGCCTCGAAGCTGGTGAGCGTGCTGCGGGCGGGGAAACGGATCGTTGCCGTCGTAGTGATCGAGCACAGGGAAGGGCTGCCGTTATCACAAACTTTATAAGAGAAATTCGTGCTGCTGCCGGTGAAACCTTCTTTTGGAGTGAAAGAGAACTGCCCGTCTTTCTGCAGCTCTATACGTCCGTCCGGGGACTCAGACAACAGATAGGCGGTCATGATCTCATGATTGGGATCATAATCATTGCTTAGCACATTTCCGTCGGCGGTATGCGAGGCGGTGCCTGTAAATTTGTCCCGAAGCGCTACGGGTGCAACATTGCAGGTCGACTGATAATGTGGAGTTGCTCCGATAGCCAGCTGATCGACGGCGATCCTTGTGCCGCCTCCGATGCCCTGGTAATTGATGTAGAGCTTATACTGACCCGCGCCGGGTACGGTCAGGGACCTGTCATAAGTATAAGTATGATTGGCGGAGGACCCGGTCAGCTCCAGGCTGTCGAGTAGGAAAAGGGTATTGTCATTGCCATCTGTGGCATAGACCCTGATCCAGCGGCGGTCCTGTACAGGCTGGTTAAAGCTGTAAATAAAGGAGACCTTTACACTGGCGGACAGATCCAGCAGGGGGGTATAGATCCCTGTTCTTTCAGTGGCGCTGGACCCGGTACCGGATACCATTGCTCCGTCGCCTTCCATATTGGGAGCCCATCCGCTGCGGTTGACATCAAAGTCAGCAAAGAACCAGCAGTTGCCCTGCAAATAACCTTTTACCTCGGATAGCTTTATGCCCGGGCGGGAATTGAAATTGTCAGTGGTGAGATTTGAATTTGGGCCTGCAGCAAGCAAAGCCTGAAGTGAAGTAGCGAGTGTGATAGTAAGTAAGCCCTTTAAGAGGTTCCTTTTCATCTTTGTAATTTTCAAAAGGTGAATAATTAAGTAAGCCAATGGATAACACGGGGCAATTCAAAGGAAGGAACTCTTACAAAAATTCAGTGATGAGGAATTGTGATCTTAAGGGGTTGGTCTTCTAGTAGGCTTGAAAGTAGGTGGCCCACCAACGGGCGATGCCTCAAAGATAGAGTCTTGATTCTGTTTTTGCAAGTCCGCCCCGGAAAAAATCCCGGACCGGCACCAACCATTTGGCCTATTCCTTTGTAAATTTATTGCATCTCAATGTTTTATAGAATGTAACCCAATTTTATGTCGCCTATCATAGAGGTTTCCGGTCTGACCAAGTCCTTTAGGGAGCAGCATGCGGTAAGTGACCTTTCTTTCACGGTATATCAGGCTGATATTTATGGCTTTCTGGGGCAGAATGGCGCGGGGAAGTCTACCACGCTCCGCATGCTGCTGACTCTCATAGCCCCTACGGCCGGCAGGATCGGGATCTTTGGAATGGACCTTCGGACGCATAGGAATGAGATACTTCGCCGGGTTGGGGCTGTGATCGAAAGGCCGGACCTTTATAAATACCTGACAGCCTGGGAAAATCTCTCTCTTTTTGCGCGGATGAGCGGCATGCGGCCCAATCGTCGCCAATTAATGGACCAGCTCGAGCTGGTCGGACTCGCGGAGCGGGCGCACTCAAAGGTCAAGACCTTTTCCCAGGGTATGAAACAGCGTTTGGGCATTGCCACCGCCCTGGTCCATGATCCGGACCTTGTTATTCTCGACGAGCCCACCAATGGTCTCGATCCGCAGGGCATCGCGGATATCCGTAACCTGATACTCCATCTGAGCAGTCACCGGAAGAAGACGGTAGTCGTCTCCTCGCATTTGCTCAGCGAGATGGAGATTATCGCGAGCCGTATGCTCATTATTGATAAAGGGAAAAAAATTGTCGAAGGGCGTGCGGACGAATTGTTCGATCCTGCGCGGACCATCGTCGAACTGGACACGGAGGATACTTCCTTTACGGCGGAGAAGCTGAGTCATTCGCAATGGCAGCCTTTCCTGCGGGAGCGGCGGGGGGATAAGTTCGTGTTGAGAATGGACAAGGCCCAGGTCCCTCTCTTTATCCGGGACATCGTACAGCTGGGTGTCAAAATACAGGCTATCCAACCCCGGCATTCGCTTGAAGACTATTTTTTAACGCTTACAACAGCCAATCAGCATGTGGACTCTTTTACGGATTGAGCTTTTTAAAATATTCCGCCGTCCCAGGACCTATATTCCTTTTGTCGCAATAGCTGCCATGATCCTGATCATCCAGCTTGGACTGAAGTTTGATGGCCGGTCCTATCTCGAGCTGATGATGAGCAGTCTCTCGGATTCTTTTATTATTCCCTATGGGATGATCATGAACGGTTACCTGGTAGCCTTCGTTATTCTCAATACTCTGTTGATCCAGGTGCCTTTGCTTGTAGCCCTCGTGGCAGGAGACATCATCGCAGGGGAAGCCAATATGGGCACGCTTCGTCTGCTGGTGATCCGTCCGGTGAGCCGCACCCGTCTGTTGCTGGTAAAGTTCTATGCCTCCGTCATCTACACCGTTCTGCTGCTTGTGTGGATGGCCCTGCTGGCCTTGTTCCTCAGCATGCTGCTGTTCGGCACCAATGACATGATGATCGCCCGCAATACTGTCATGGAGCAGATAAAGAGCTCGGACGTCTTATGGCGTTACATCGCTGCCTTTGGCTATGCCTCTGTGGCGTTGAGCACCGTGGCTGCGCTGGCCTTCCTTCTGTCTGTGTTTGCAGAAAATTCCATCGGCCCAATCGTTTCCACTATAAGTATTGTCATCGTGCTTACCATTCTCTCGGAAATGCGTATTCCACTCTATGATAATACGGTGAAGCCATGGCTGTTTACTTCGCACATGCTGGCCTGGAAAGGATTTTTCTATTCGAAGTCCGACGGGCAGGGGGCCGCTGTCACTGGTACCGTAGAGAATCTGCCTGCTATCCTGCGCAGCCTGGGAATTCTGCTGGGATATATCGCAGCTTTTGTGACCACGGCCATTGTTGCATTTAAGAAAAAAGATATACTCTCATGAAATATTTATTGCTTCTTCCTTTCTTCGTCGTATTGCGCGTAGCGGCGCAGGATCCGGCAATCCTTTTGCAGAAGGTGCGGACCCGTCTCGATCAGGTCAACGACTATCAGGCCTCCGGTCTTATGAAGACGAATGTCCCTTTCCTCAAAGTTCCCGAAGCCCAGGTTACTATCTATTTCAAAAGGCCGGACAAGATAAAAATCCGGAACGACAAGGGGATCTCCCTGGTACCCAAAGGAGCCGTCACCATCAGCCTTAATACGTTACTCAAAGGCAGCTACACTACCCTGGACGCCGGATCAGACACGCTTGATGGTCATAAAGTGAGGCTGGTCAAACTCCTGCCGCAGGATGAGACCGCCGATCTTGTACTGGCGACCCTATATATTGATGAATCCCGCCTGCTCGTCCTCAGAGCCCGCACCACCACGCGGGAGAACGGTACCTACGAAGTTGAATTGACCTATGGGAAATATATTTCCTATGCGTTGCCCGATAAGGTTGTGTTCACGTTTAATACAAAAGACTACAAACTTCCCAAAGGTATCACCTTTGACTACGACGATGGCTCTGTTAAAAAGCCAGCGGCTTCAGGTGGTAAAGGAAAAGTGGAAATCCGCTATTCCTCCTACATTATCAACAAGGGTCTGAAGGATGCTGTCTTTCAATAATGCGCCGGCTTCCGGTTCCGGCAACGATGGCCGGCCGGTATTTAAAAAGTAAGATCGCGCCGCGTACTCCGACCTGCCTCATCGATCTTTTCATCTACTGCATTGGCCAGAACAACCGCACCCATCTTCTTCAGAGGATTGCTACGGTTTTCTTCATATTCCTGACGGTTGCGGATGATATCGATACAGGTATAGATCGCCTGAATAAAGCTGCTGTGATCGGCCTTATTTTTTCCGGCGATGTCAAATGCGGTACCGTGATCGGGTGAGGTCCTCACCATCGGGAGGCCGGCTGTATAGTTTACGCCTTCTCCGCTGGCCAGTGACTTGAAAGGGATAAGTCCCTGATCATGATACATGGCCAGGACGGCATCAAAGCGGGAATGATAGCCCCTGGCAAAAAACGCATCTGCGCTGTAGGGCCCAAATACGAGCATATTATGTTTGGCGTCCTTGATGGCGGGCTTGATGATCTCCTCTTCTTCGCGTCCGATGAGGCCTTCGTCCCCGGCATGGGGGTTCAGCCCCAACACTGCTATACGCGGTTTGTCGATGCCGAAATCCTTTACCAGGCTGTCCCGCAGGATATTCAGCTTGGACAGGATGGCCTCGCGGGTGATGAACCGGGCGATATCTTTCACCGGTACGTGCTCGGTAACCAGGCCTACCCTGAAATTATCCGATACCATCAGCATCAGCACGTCATTGGCATTGAAGGCATGCTTCAGATAGGGGGTATGTCCCGTGAAATCAAAGGAAGGGGATTGTGTGTTCTTCTTGTGAATGGGGGCGGTCACGAGTCCATGGATCTTTTTGTCCCGCAGGGCTTCGACGGCCATGGTCAGCGACTTTACAGCATAGGAACCGCCGATGTCCGTCAGCTGACCTGGCACGATGGCAATCTCTTCTTCCCAGCAATTGAAAATATTGATCTGTTTGGGAGCGATGCGGGTATAATCTTTGGTGCTTTGATAATTGAAATTGATCTCCGGCGTGGATTTCCGGTAAAAATTGATCAGCTTGTTCGAAGCAAAGATCAAAGGGGTACACAACTCTAAGAGCCGGTGGTCTGAAAAAGTCTTGATGATCAGCTCTGTTCCGATACCATTCAGGTCACCGACGGAAATGCCTATAACAGGTTTTTGTAGTTGAAGGCTCATGCGCTTGGTTTTCAGGGTAAATGTACGATTTATTAGCTGTAAATGGCAAATCTCCGGTGTCGCCCGATTGCAAATCCTTAAATTTGCACTCCATGTATACCCTAAAAAAATCTCTTGGCCAGCACTTCCTCCGGGATGAGAATATCTCCCGCAAAATAGTGTCGGTTCTCGGCGAATCGGCCTTTACCCGGCTATTGGAAGTTGGGCCCGGAGCCGGTGCGCTCACAAAATATCTTTTGGAGCTGGAAGGGGTAGACTTCAAGGCGGTGGAGCTTGATGATGAAAAGGTCCGGTATCTCCAGGAGACCTGGCCGGCCCTGCAGGGGAAAATACTCCATGCCAGCATCCTTGACCTGGAAAAGCCCTTCGAAGGGAAATTCACTGTGATCGGTAATTTCCCTTACAATATATCTTCCCAGATCCTGTTTAAGATGCTGGATTGGAAGGAGGACCTTGAAGTTATGATCGGCATGTTCCAGAAAGAAGTGGCGCAGCGCGTTGCCGCCAAAGAAGGCAATAAGGTATATGGAGTGATCAGCGTGCTGATCCAGGCTTTCTTCGACGTAGAATATTTGTTCGAGGTCAACGAACAGAGTTTTAATCCACCGCCCAAGGTCAAGAGTGCGGTGATTCGGCTGACACCGAGGCCGGCGGCATCCTTCAGGGATGAAAGGAAATTTTTCCTGCTCGTAAAAACGGCGTTTAATCAACGCAGAAAGACGCTTCGAAATGCGGTGAAACCTTTTTTTACTTCGGAAGCGCTACAGGACCCCATCTTTAACAAACGCGCTGAACAGTTGACGATAGATGATTTTGCCCGACTGACATGGAAAATGAACTAAGTATAGTAAACAACCCCCAACAATAGAAAGGATGAGAAAAGTCATTGTCACCGCTAAAGTCCACGAATACCTCAACCAGACACTTACGGAAAAAGGGTATACTGTTGAATATTCTCCACAGATCACCTACGATGAACTATTCACTGCCCTGGATGGTGTGGAAGGTCTGATCGTAACTACCCGGCTGAAGATAGACCGGGCCATCATCGACAGGGCTCCATCCCTGAAATGGATCGGCCGGCTGGGCAGCGGTATGGAGCTGATCGATACAGAATATGCAGAATCCAAAGGCATCCACTGCGTCAGCAGCCCTGAAGGCAATCGCAATGCCGTTGGCGAACACGTCCTGGGGATGATGCTGGGGCTGATGAATAAGATAGTCACCAGCAGCCAGGAAATAAAAGAAGGTAAATGGATCCGGGATGCAAACCGGGGCACCGAGCTGACTGGCAGGACGGTAGGCATTGTCGGCTTTGGGAATGCCGGCGGGGCCCTGGCCAAACTTTTGGCGGCTTTTGACGTCACCGTCCTGGCTTATGATAAATATAATTATGATTTTGCCAGGGGGCATATCCGCGAGGCTTCCCTGGAACAGCTGGCCCGTTATGCGGACGTGATCAGCTTCCATGTGCCTCTTACGGACGAAACCTTTCATATGGCGGGGGATGATTTTTTTAACTCTTTGGAACGTAAGCCCTGGTTTGTCAATGCATCCCGGGGGAAGGTCCTTGATACTGCGGCGTTGGTCCGCGCCCTGGAAAACGGGAAGATCTCCGGGGCGGCCCTCGACGTGCTGGAAAATGAAAAACTGGATACTTATACCGACCTCGAGCGGCAACAGCTGGACTGGCTGCTCAGCCGTCCGGATGTTGTCATAACCCCCCATATTGCCGGATATACCCATGAAGCATTTCTTAAAATGGCCCGGGTAACACTGGAAAAACTGGGTATTTAGCAATTTTCAGTATCTTTGTAAGAATAGTGCAATGCCTTGGATATCTCCAGGGCGTTGTATTTTTTTTCTTGTTAATTAAAGAAGGAGGTAACTATGAGTGGTTTCACTTATTTTACAAAGGACGCGCTGGAAGGTCTGCGGGCTGAACTGCAGAAGATGAAAACATCTGAAAGACAGGCTGCGTCTAAAGCGATTGCGGAGGCCCGTGAAAAAGGAGATCTCAGGGAGAACGCAGAATATGATGCGGCTAAAGAGGCGCAAGGTTTACTTGAGGCCAAGATCCAGAAGCTGGAAAGCGACCTGGCAAATGCGCGGATCATTGACGAAGGAACCATCGATACCAGCAAGGTATCCATCCTGACAAAAGTCACGGTGACCAATCTGACCAATAAAAAGCAGGTGACCTATCACCTGGTTTCTGAAAAGGAGGCCGATCTCAAGGTGGGTAAGATCTCCGTCACTTCGCCAATCGGTAAAGGCCTTCTGGGCAAGCATGTTGGCGAGACAGCCCAGGTCCAGGTCCCGGCCGGAACTCTTCAGTTCAAGATCGAAAACATCACCGTGTGACCATTTTTTCCAAAATAATAGCCGGAGAGATCCCTTCTTATAAGATAGCGGAGAACGATAAGTTCTTCGCTTTCCTGGACATCTTTCCTCTCCGTGAGGGGCATACGCTTGTCGTGCCTAAGCTGGAGGTCGATAAATTCTTCGACATTCCCGATGACTATCTCGCGGAGCTGCTGTTATTTGCCAAACCCATCGCAAGGGCCATTGAAAAAGCGTTCGACTGCGATCGCTGTGGTCTTTCCGTGGTCGGCCTGGAAGTTCCTCATGCACATCTTCACCTCGTGCCTATCGACAGCGTTGATGATTTGAATTTCACGCGTAGCAAATTGAAGCTGACACCCGATCAGCTCAAATCAGTACAGGAAAGAATAGTAAAGTTTTTGTAGTGCACCCAGGGAGCGGATTTGCCGTGTGTTGGGTGGGGCAGTGCTGGAGCGTCATTTAAGCAGCGAAGGCCGTTCCGTAATTTCGTGGTATTTGATCACATCTTTTGCGTAGTAGTGGATGACCATGCTACTGCGGGTCAGTTCTGCATTTCGGATGGGCATACCACCGTGGATCAGGTTGGCATGCCAGATGAGGATGTCCCCCTTTTTGGCCAGAAACACTTCTTTTTCCAATTTCTTTTCTTCCAGCAATACCTCTATGCGGTCTTCATAATCGACATAATCTTTCCGACCCAGTCGCAGGCTTGTCGCCCCTTCATTAAAATCTTCATTCAGCAGATAGGGGAGGCGGTGGCTGCCGGGGTAATAAAACAAGGGCCCATTGTCCATATTGGTATCTTCCAGGGCGATCCACACTGCGATGAGATAACCGAGCGGATAGGTAGTCATGTGGATGCTGTCCGAATGGGCGCGCTGGTTGCTGCCATGTTTAAAGTTGATGGTCTGAAAAGGCACTACCTCCTTATCGAGAATAAAGTTCAACAGGCGCATCAGCCTTTCATCATCCGTTATCCTGCGGATCAGGGGCGACAGGCGATTGGCGAAAAGCAATTTGTTATCGTGTGTTGGATGAAGCTTGCCTTCTGATTCCAGCTTGTCTGCTTCCTGCCGGATCTGGTCGGCTACTGCAGGAGAAAAAAAGCCGTCTGCGATAAGATATCCCTTTTCCGACCAGGCTAACAGGGACTGCTGAACGCCGGGTGAAAAGCTGCTGAACTCAGTCCGGGCCGGCGCCAGCTTCCGGGACTCTCCGGTGTCGAGCCAGGCCTTCGATTCCTTGTCGGGAAAGTCCTTACTGGAGAGGGAGGCTATCACGGGCTTATGGATATTGTATTTCCGAAAAGCTGCCTTGTTATGGGAAAGGCTTTTGTAATGGACCAGGTTATATGCCCAGTGAAAGAATTTGTATTTTTTTAATTGGCTCCGCAGCTGCATGATGGTATAAATTTATCGCACTTTCCCGGGATTATTTTTGACAAAATCGTCCCAGCTGCCGGCCTTTTTTCTACTGACCTTCTTTTGTGGATCCGTTCCGTTACCCAGCTTTTTTTCCACCTGATGCTGGAAATGGTGACAGATCGCTACCGCCAGGGCGTCGCTGGCGTCATATGCGGGGATCTCTTCTTCCAGCTGGAGGATACGCTTCAACATCAGCCAGACCTGTTCTTTTTCCGAATTCCCGTTGCCGGTAATAGATTGTTTGACCTTTTTGGGGGAATATTCGGTGACGGTAAGTCCTGCATGCATTGCCGTGGCGATAGCTACTCCCTGGGCCCGGCCGAGCTTTAGCATGCTCTGGACGTTCTTTCCGAAAAAAGGGGCTTCAATGGCGAAGTCATGCGGACCATACTGACCGATCAGCTCTTTTACCTTCTGCTGGATCAGCTTTAGCCGGACATAATTGTCTTCCCGGGTAGGCAGTCTCAGCACGCCCATTTCCAGCAGGGCCAGCTGATTGCCTGTACATTGGATCAGCCCGTACCCCATTACGACCATTCCCGGGTCGATGCCCAGAATTATTTTGGATTGCTTTTGCACCGGGAAGATTATTTTTGACACCGATTGACCGGTCTTTGAACAAAAGTATTAAAATAATAATCAATTCCAAGGGACGCCGAAAGCGTACCGGCCGCAGGCCCATATTTAGACGTATGGGAAGGAAATATTACTTTCTCAAAAATATTTTCTACCCATACATTGCGGGGCCCCTGGTATTCCTGCTCCTCTGCTATTTTATCCGATGGCAGGTGATGCATCAATCCAATTGGCGGGCTTCCCTGGATCAGGTCAGGAACGCCGTCACGGGACCGTTGCAATGGAAATTGTGGCTGGTTGTTGCGCTGATGCCGCTCAATTGGGGAATTGAGGCCCGCAAATGGCAACTGGCGCTGAGACCTGTAGAGTCTGTCGCATTCAAAAATGCTTTCAGGGCTATTTTCACCGGGACCACCCTGGCTTCTTTTACACCCAACCGGATGGGTGAATATCTTGGACGCATTTTGTATATAAAGGAGGGGCATCGGATCTCCGCTATCTCGCTTACGATCGCCTGCAGCATTGCCCAGCTGCTGATCACGCTTGTTATCGGCCTGGGAGGCATACTTTATCTGCGTCCCATAGCACAATTAAGGATCGGTCAGGGTCAGCCGGGGCTATATGCAGGACTCAATGCCTTACTCGTTGTGGTTGTGCTTTTGCTGGTAAGTTTAACATTTATTTATTTCAGGCTGTCCCGGGTTGCGGCCTTGCTGACAAAGGTTCCTGGCGCGCATAAATATGAAGCCCATATAAAAGTTTTGCAAAATTTCGATGCAACGATCTTATTGAGAATTTTGTTCTTATCTTTTGGCAGATATATTGTATTTATTATCCAATATAGCCTGATTTTTCCCGTTTTTGGGGTGTATCTGGGATTTGGGGAAGTGTGGGGCGGGATAAGTGTGGTTTTCCTGGTCATGGCTGTTGTACCTACCTTTACTTTTCTGACGGATTTAGGTCTGAGGTGGGGTGCCAGCATGCAGGTACTGGAGTTATTCAGTCCCAACATGGTAGGGGTCTTTGCCGCCTCCTTTGCAATATGGCTGATCAACCTGATCATACCGGCTCTAATAGGAAGTTTGTTAATTCTAAGCATTAAATTATTCAAAAGTCGATGAGAGTATTTATTACGGTTAGTATCTTATTGTTGATGGTGCTGTCTTTTCCTTTGCTGGCTGGTGACGAAACTCCTTCTTTTTGCGGTGGAATCCGGAACAAGGCCTTTCTTGCCGGGGAAAGTCTTACCTACAAAGTATCTTATTCCGTTGCCGGCGTAAAGTTTGCTACTGCCGGCGAAGCTTCTTTCAATACTACATTCGAGCATTTCAATGGTAAGAATGTTTATCACATCGTAGGGGAAGGGAAAACCTATCCTTTTTATGACAAGTTCTTCAGGGTAAGGGATAAATACGAATCTTATGTCGATACGGCCACTTTACAGCCGTATAAGTTTATCCGAGACGTCGATGAAGGCGGTTATAAAACATATGAGAACGTCAGCTTTAACAAGACTACCAATACGGCCATCATGAAAGCCGGCGTCTTTAAAGTGCCCGATTGTATCCAGGATGTATGCAGCGCTATGTTCTATGCCCGTAACATCGACTTCAGCCATCTCAAGCCGAACGACAAGATCCCTTTTGATATGTTTCTCGACCGGCAGGTCTATCACCTGTATGTCCGTTATCTCGGTAAGGAGACTATTCGCACCTCCTATGCGAAGTTTCGTACTATCAAGTTCCGTCCTCTGCTGGTAAAGGGTACTATGTTCGAGGGTGGAGAGAAGATGACGGTGTGGGTAACCGATGATCCTAATCATATTGCAGTGCGGATCGAGAGCCCGATCACTGTCGGGAAGGTATCGGTTGACATGTCCATGTACAGGAATCTGCGATATCCACTGAGTTCGCTGGTGGATCTGTAAGGCTTTCGTTTGCTTGTGCAAAATCCATTCGGAAAACCACAAAGTGCTGGCCAGTACCGGCAACCTCTATCTTTTTAATCGTTTCTTTACTTCTGTAATAAAATATTTTGCAAACAGCTTTCGGTATTTCATTTTTTTTATGAAATTAATATCGCCGGCAAAATTCAAATCTTCGCCATATTTGGCTGCCGATGTCAGGGCTATTTCAGCTACGGTGTCATCTTCAGATGGGTAGATAGGATAGCTATATTGAAAAATATATACTTGCTCACCATCTCTTATTGTACAATAAAAATCTCCGTCTATCCCTTCTTTAAATTTTGAGGAATCAAACTCCCTGAGATTTGGATGAATCGAGGTTACTATTTGCGCAGCAAGTTTGAGAGAGTCAAGAGAAACTTTAGAAAAGCGATATTTTTCAATATTACCAATAGGTTCAGCTATCACTTCCCAAAAGATAAGGCTGCGGAGATTGCCCTGCATACTACTGATGAATTTCTAAAACTCAATCCGGGGGTATTTGAAAAAGTCGTCTTTATATGTTTCGACCAGGAAAACTACCAGTTATATTAAGGATCTTGCTGATAAAAGCTGACAGCGATAAAGCCGATTCCCCTCTATGGATATATCCATATATACCTTATCTTGCGGACATGGATATAACCGATTATTCATATGTGGTGGTCGGTAGCGGGTTGTCGGGTGCGGTCATTGCCGAACGTATTGCCAGCCAGCTTCACCAGCCCGTCCTTGTCATTGAAAAAAGAGATCACATCGGGGGCAATTGTTATTCGGCTAACGACCCCGCGACGGGTATCGAATACCATGCTTATGGGACACATATCTTCCATACCTCCAACGAAAAGGTCTGGAATTATATCCACCAGTTCACCGCATTCAACAACTACCAGCATAAGGTACTCAGCTCCACCCGGGGGCAGATATTCCAGTTCCCGATCAACCTGGCGACGATAAATCATTTTTATAGAGTCAACTTAAAACCCTATGAGGTTGATGACTTTATGGTGACCATCCGGGATAATTCTATAACGGAGCCCGCCAATTTCGAAGAAAAGGCGCTGTCCCTGATCGGGCGCGATCTTTATGAAGCCTTTTTCAAACACTATACCATCAAGCAATGGCAGGTTGACCCGCGTGACCTTCCCGCGTCTATTTTCAATCGCCTTCCCTTCCGAAAGAATTATGTCGACAACTATTTCTTCGATGCGTGGCAGGGCATTCCCGAAAAGGGATATACCCACCTTTTTCAGAACCTGCTGGCTGACAAAAAGATCAGGGTCCTGCTGAACACGGATTTCTTCTCTTTACGGGACCGGCTGAATAAGGATGCCTGTCTTATCTACAGTGGGCCTATCGATCGCTTTTTTGACTATAAATACGGAAAGCTCAGCTGGCGTACCATCCGCTTCGAAAAGGAAACGCTGGCTATGGAAGACTACCAGGGAAATTCCGTTGTCAACTACCCCGGACCCGATGTGCCTTATACCCGGATCCACGAACCCAAACACCTGCATCCCGAAAGAGAGATATCAAAGGATAAAACCATCATCTTCCGGGAGTATTCGCAATTCGACCAGGGCGATAACCCCTATTATCCCATTGCATCCGCGGAGAATCAGCGTCTGCTGGCTCTCTATCAGCAGGATGCCGCAGAGCTTCAGAATGTTTTTATTACCGGACGCCTTGGGGATTATAAATACTATGATATGCATCATACGATTGCCAGGTCCCTGGAAATTTTCGAATCCGGCGTTCTGCCTCTAATCACCGCAAACCATGCCGTATAACCCCGTACTTGCCATCGTCATACCCGTTTATAATGAAGAAAAAAGCCTGGTCACCCTCCTGCGGGACTGGCAGGCGGTCTTCAACGCTACGGGAGAACCGTATAAAATAATCCTCATTGACGACGGCTCCAAAGACAAGAGCCTCGGGCTGCTGCACACCCTGCAGGAGAACAACCCCGTCCTGGATGTTCATACCCAGGCAAATGCCGGTCATGGCCCTGCTATCCTGAAAGGATACCGGCTTGCCCTCAGCGCAGAATGGGTCTTTCAAATAGATTCCGATCATCAGCTGGATACGTCGGCTTTTGCTACGCTTTGGGCCAATAGAGAAAATTACGACCTGCTCCTTGGTCAGCGTAAAGAAAAGAATGCTTCTTTTCTCCGTCAATGTGTAAGTGTAGTATCGAAAGGTATTGTACGTTTGTGTTATGGAAGGGGCGTCAGAGATGTCAATACTCCTTACCGGCTCATGAGAGCAAGTCTGCTGGAGCAGGCGCTTGAAAAAATTCCCGGTGAAAGCTTTGCTCCAAACGTCTTGCTGACAGCCTGGTTTATTGCGGAAAAACGACGCATCTTTGCGACAATAACCGAGCTAAGAGCAGACTGTGACCGGCGGCGGAGCAAAATGAACCGGTATTTCCTGTCGGGTGTCTTACGATCAATGATTCAGACCATACAGTTCCGGCTAAAGTTATGAGTAAACAATATTACAGCCTGGTATTTATTGTTGCAGCCTGTTTGCTGCTCAGCCTGCTTTATTGTCCGCCGGTCGACATTCCGGGAGGCGACAAAGAGGTGTTCCGGTATGGAGGTCTGACCATCATCAAAGGAGCCGTGCCTTACCGGGATTTTTTTGATCACAAGCCCCCTCTTATCTTTTTCCTGAATACGACCGCCTTCGTGTTTGGCGAATGGGGATTCTGGCTGATCGATTTCGGTCTGGTCCTCCTGGCTACGCTGGCATTTTTCCGCCTTTGCCAGCGATTCCGTTTGCCCTATCCCTGGCTGCTTCCCCTTTTATTCAACCTGATGCTGAGGGATTTTCTCCTGGAAGTCGGCATGGGAATGACAAGGGAATACACCGTCATTTTCGGAATGCTCTTTTTTTGTGTGACGATGGGAAGGTTGCGCTACAAATATTTCCTGATGGGGCTTTTAGCCGGGCTGACCTTTTTTATGCAACAGGAGCAATCGCTGGCCCTGGTTCCCTTTCTGATATATGCCTTGCTAACCGATCTGCAAATTCCCCTTATTCGCCGGATAATACAGCTTGGTCTTGGTTTTCTGGTAATAGCCCTTCCGCTGCTTTTGTATTTTGCCTTGCACCATTCCCTGGAATATCTTTGGAAGGACGCTTTTCTTTTCAATTTTCAGTGGTATACGGCGCAGAAAAAATCCATGCCTGATCATTTCAGAACGATCAAGGAAATGCTTGACAGGATCAATTACGAAGTGCCTTTTATGATAGCCGTGACGTTAGGCACCGCCTCTCTTTTACTGAAGCATAAGAAGAAAGGATTGCTCATTGCCGCCCTCATAGGCGTATCGTTGTCATTAAGCCAGGAATTCATGGGCAGGCGGGCAGAGAATCATGCTTTCGAACATTACTTCATGCCCCTGTCTGCCAGTATTTGCATTTTGTTATTTGTTGTTTTTGCGTTTACAGAAGAGGCGGCCTTACTGGACAGACGGGTCCGGCCGATCTATGGTTTCCTGCTTTGCGGCAGTCTCGGCTATACCGCCCTGCAGCATGGCACCCATTTGAAACTTGTCAAAGACGATTCTGACATCAGCTCACCCGTCTACGGTTACCTACGGGAGCATACCATTGGAGACTACCAGCTGTTTCTGATGGGTGACTCCTATTTTATCCACGCTTTTAATGAGAAAAGGATACTTTCTCCTTCTCCGTGGATCTACCAGCACTTTTGGAAGTGGTATCCCAAATGGGATCCCGATCAGGCGTTGTTAAAAGGAATTGGTGAAGATATTTTGAAACACAGGACGACATATATCGTAGTGGACGACGCAGACGTGGCAAGATTTATCAATCCAGCGAATTCGGGCTGGTGGTTTGCATTTCTGCGGGACCATTATAACCCGATATCCATTGCCGGGCCGCCCACATCTATTTCACTTTGGAAAATCAAAGATATCCCTTAGTCGCAGACCGTTAAACAAACTTATGAAAAAGGAAAACTGGAGCCTTCTGTTTATTCTTTCCGCTTCTGTGTTGCTGAGTTTACTTTATATCCCGGGCTTCGGTCACAATCCTCTTTCCGGAGATAAGGAGGTATACCGGTATATCGGGCAGGTGATTCGGAATGGCGGTGTGCCATACAGGGATGCTTTTGATCATAAGCCACCCCTGATCTTTTTTCTTAACTATGCGGCGCTGCTGCTGGGCGGTGACTGGGGACAATGGCTGATCGATACCTGCCTGGCTTTACTGGCTACCGGCGCGTTCTTTCAATTATGCAGGAAATATAAGCTCCCTTATCCCTGGCTTTTACCCCTTCTATTCAATTTGATGATCAGGGACTTTTATATGTGCCTTGGTATGGGAATGACAAGGGAATATACGAGTATGCTCCTGCTGATCTTTTTTTGCGTGCTGCTTGGGAAATACCGGTATCACTATTTTCTTATGGGTTTGCTCAGCGGGCTGGTCTTTTTTACCCAGCAGGACCAGGTTCTTTGTCTCGTCCCGTTTTTTCTGTATGCCTTTTTGCCGGAGCAGGATACGGTTCCTTTTTTAACCAGGCTGGCCCGGACCGCTGCCGGGTTCCTTGCTATCGCATTGCCGGTGATCCTGTATTTTGTCCTGCATAACGCATTGAAAGATTTCTGGCAGGACGCTTTCCTGTTCAACCTTACCTGGTATACCACAACATTAAAAGCCTCTTTCGGGGATCATTTGCGGAAATTGAAGCTGATCATGGACGGGGGCAATTATGAAGTCGTTTCGCTTGTTTCTGTTGTCCTGGGGGTTTGCGCCGTGATCTTCCCGAACACGAACAGGAAACTGACGCTTGCTTCACTGGCAGCAGTCGTACTATCTATCATTCCTGAGTTCATGGGCGGACGCGATCTTCCGACAAGGATGACCGGAATGAGCTTTACGCATTACTTTCTGCCTTTATCCGCCAGTCTCAGCATCCTGCTGTTTTGTGTTTTTGCCTTTTCAGCCGAACCTGCGCTTCAGGGGCGGAGGGTACAGGTGATCTATGGGATCCTTATTTGTTGCAGCCTCTCCTATACGGCCATCCGGTTTGCCACTCACCGGCCCCTCGATGGATATGGCCGGGATATTGTCACTTGCCAGGAGATGTATTATCTTCGGGCGCACAAGCCGAAGGATGACCAGTTATTTGTCTTTGGAAGCACCGACTATCTATATGCTTTCAATGAATTCCGGATCACGGGACCATCTAAATGGATCTATCAGCATTTTTACACTTTGTATGATCACTGGGATAACGATCATGCCATTCTGTATTCTATCAGGGCAGATTTGTCGAGCCATAAGACAACCTACGTAATTGATTGTACGTCCTCATCCTGGTTTCGCGATACTTCCGCATATAAGATCTGGAATTCGTTTCTTTTGGAGCATTATCAACCGGTGAATTTCCCGGACAAAGACAAAACGGATACGCTGGCGCAGCTGTGGAAACTAAAAGGAATTCCCGACTAAAAGATATCGTCGCATGAACAGGATCAAATACAGATACGGTCTCTTATTTGTCTGCACACTCTCAGTGTTGCTAAGCTTATTGTATGTTCCTCCATATAACATGCCCTGCGGTGATAAAGAAGTCTACCGGTATGTGGGACGGATGATGATGAAAGGCGGCGTACCTTATCGCGACGTTTTCGATCACAAACCGCCGCTGATCTTCTTCCTCAATTATATTGCCATACTGCTCGGGGGCGACTGGGGGCTATGGATAATCGATACCTGCCTGGCCCTGCTGGCCACCGGTATGTTTTATTCGCTCTGTAAAAAATACCGGATCCCTCTGCCCTGGATCCTGCCGTTGCTGTTCAATCTAATGTTGCGGGATTTTATGATGAGCCTGGGCATGGGAATGACGCGGGAGTACACCACCATATTGCAAATGATCTTTTTTTGTGTGTTGCTGGGAAAACGGCGGTACCGGTATTTTATTTTAGGCTTGCTAAGCGGGCTGATCTTTTTTATGCAACAGGACCAGGTGCTGGCGCTGGTACCGTTCTTTATTTATTCTTTTCTGCCAGGTGAGGATAGTCTTCCCGTTTTGGCCAGGATCCTCAGATCTGCGGGA
This sequence comes from Puia sp., assembly GCA_036499285.1. Lineage (GTDB taxonomy): Bacteria > Bacteroidota > Bacteroidia > Chitinophagales > Chitinophagaceae > Puia. The sequence continues at coordinate 115,029 of DASYEB010000001.1, forward strand.
GGTTTTCTGGCGATAACAGTACCCATCTTACTGTATTTCACTGTGTCAGGTTCGGTAATTTATTTCTGGCAGGACGCCTTTTTGTTCAACCTGACCTGGTATACGACTTCCCTGAAAGAATCATTCGGCGACCATGTAAGGAAGCTTAAATCGACCATCGACAAAGGAAATTATGAGCTGCCGTTCATAGTGGCCATAACACTTGCTTTTTGTTCCTTCTATTTCCAGACCAGGAAAAAGGGGTTTATCCTCGTTTGCCTGGCAGCGGTAGTCTTGTCCGTTGTCCCCGAATTTATGGGCGGGCGGGATATCACGCCCAACATAGAAGGATTGGGTTTCAGTCACTATTTTTTGCCTTTGTCGGCAACCCTTTGCATGGTGATTTTTGCCGTTTTCGCCTTTACCGAAGAGCCCTCCCTGCAAGGGTGGAAAGCACAACTTGTATTTGGAGCCCTGACCTGTGCCAGCCTGTTCTATACTGCTGTGCAGCACGGAGCAAATCTCGCAGCCGTAAAAGAGTCCGGCAAGATAGTGGAGCCGCAAGTCAATTATCTCCGGTTACATCCTCCCGGTGACTACCAGCTTTTTGTATTTGGAAGTTCCGCCGCTATGTATGCATATAATGAGTTTAAGGTCATCGGGCCTTCCAAATGGGTATATCAGCATTTCTATTACCTCTATGACAAGTGGGATAATGACAACGCCATTCTGTATTCCATTCAGCAGGATCTGCTGCGTCACAAAACGAGCTATATATTTGACCTGGCCAGGAAAAGCTGGTTTCGTGACCCTGCAAAATATGATCTGTGGCGATCGTTTTGCCGGCAACATTATGAGCAGGTGGATTTGGCCAGCGATACGAGCGAATGTATTTTGTGGAAACTGAAAGGTTCTCCGGAGTAAAATTATGAACCAACGACATTATAGTTCCTTCTTTGTACCGGGAGCCTGCTTGCTGCTCAGCATGCTCTATTGCCCGCTTTTTAAGATACTCTTTACCGATACGGAGGTCTTTCGTTATATGGGGCTTGCTCTCTCCAAAGGGGCGGTACCCTACAGGGATTTTTTCGATCACAAGCCCCCTCTCATCTATTTTTTCAACTATGCCGGGATCCTGATGGGCGGTGACTGGGGCTTTTGGGGGATCAGTACGGCACTGGCGCTATTGGCCACCTGGTCGTTCTTCCAGTGCTGCCGCGCATACCGGTTGCCTTATCCCTGGCTCTTGCCGTTGTTGTTCAACCTCATGCTCCGCGATTTTTTTATCAGCAGCAACAATGGCACAAGGGACTTTACCACGATCTTCTTTTTGCTTTTTTTCTGTACCCTGATGCGGAAAGCCCGATACAGGGATCTGCTGCTGGGCCTGTTAGCCGGGCTTGTCTTTTTTACGCAACAGGAGCAGGTACTGTCTCTTATTCCTTTTATCATATACACCCTGTTAAATAGAGAGGCCACCCCCGTTGGTTTACGAATCGCGGGTATGGGTGCAGGTTTTCTGGCGATCCTGCTTCCAATACTGATCTATTTTGCCTGGTCTCATTCGCTGATCTGGTTCTGGCAGGACTCTTTTCTTTTCAATTTTTCCTGGTATTTCTCGGAGAAGAAGACATTCCTGCAGCATTTCAGTACGGTGAGAAGAGTGCTGAGCGTCGGCAACTATGAAATACCGCTAATAGTAGCTGTCTTATCGGGTTCGCTTTCACTTCTTTTCAAACACAAGAAAAAGGGATTGATCGTTGCTGCATTGTCGGCCTTAGCGCTTACCCTGGTACCGGAGTTCATGGGTGGACGCTATAAAGGAGGAGAGGAACCGACTGACTTCAATCATTACTTCCTTCCAATGTCGGCAGCCATCTGTATCCTACTTTTTGTGACAACAGCTTTTGGCGAAGATGATCTTTTGAGTAAGAGAAAACAGCGATTGTTCTATGCTATTCTGCTTTGCAGCAACCTTGTCTTTGCCACGCTGCAATATGCCACTCATCTGCCCAGGTGGAATAAAATACCTATCGTCGCGTCTCCGGAGGCTAACTACCTGCGGCAGCACCGGCCGGGGAATTATCAGCTGTATGTCATAATGGACAACGATTATATCTATATCTATAATGAGTTTGGGATACTGGCTCCGTCCCGCTGGATCTATCATCATTTTTGGTGGTGGTATCCCAACTGGGATGCTGATGAGGCCATTCTTCATTCAATTGGCGCCGACCTGCTCCGGCATAGGACTGTCTATGTCATTCTGGATATTAAAAAGCTGGACCGTTTTCGCAATCCGGCCAGTGCAAGCTGGTTATTATCGTTTATGAATACTTATTACGAGCGGGTGTCCCTGCCGGGCGAGCCGGAGTCTATACTCTGGAAATTGAAGGGCATGCGTTAAAGATCGGCCAGCGGAAACCCTTTTCCTGCCCTGATCGCTTTTTCTGTCTTTTCCGGTACGCAGCATTCATTTATAGGGTCGTGTTCGAGAAAGAGCACATATTTCCCTGCGGCGGCCTCTTCGAAGAAGGATTTCTTTTCCTGCAGGGTCGTCAGGGGGAACATATCATAGGCCATCACGTAGGGAAGCGGCATATGTCCTGCGGAGGGCAGGAGGTCGGCCATGAATACAAGGGTCTGGCCTTTGTACTGCAGCTGGGGCAGCATCATCGCATCGGTATGGCCGTTAGCCAGCCGGACCGAAAGCCCGGGGATAATGACATTGTTTATGGTCTCCAGCCGGAAGCCGGCGCCGGTCGCACTGCCGGATGCGGCGTCTTTGCCAACCGCCGCATGTGTGCCGTCCGTGTCAACAAATTTCAGCTGTCCGCTTTCCTGTATAGGCAGGATATTTTCTTTTAGGAAAGAGGCTTTCTCCCGGTCATTGGGTTTTGTTGCCCAATCCCAGTGTCTTTGATTGCTCCAGTATAGTGCGTTCTTAAAAGCCGGCGCCAGTCTTTCACCCTGGCGGACAATGCTGCCTCCGCAGTGATCGAAGTGGAGGTGTGTCAGCAGGACATCGGTAATATCATCCCGGTGAAAACCCAATGCAGCCAGGGACTTGTCCAGGGTATCCGACCCATGCAGGTAATAATGGCTAAAGAATCTTTCGTCCTGTTTATTCCCGATGCCATTGTCTACCAGGATCAGCTTGTCTCCGTCCTCGATCAGCAGGCATCGCATAGCCCAGGTACAAAGATTGTTCCCGTCTGCCGGCTGGATCTTATTCCACATAGTTTTTGGCACGACGCCAAACATGGCTCCTCCGTCGAGTTTGAAGAAGCCGGTATTGATGGTATGTAAGTTCATATGGCGAGCTTCTTTTGTTTTAGCTGTGCTGAATACAGCCAGGTCAGTCCTATGACAAAGAAAAAGATCAAAAACAATACCGCGTTCTTCATGCTGCCGGTCATGTCATCGATAAAGCCAAAGCTGAACATCCCGATCACGATGGCGAGCTTTTCCGTCAGGTCATAATAGCTGAAATAGGAGGCTGTATCTTTCGTCTCGGGCATGAGCTTGGAATAGGTCGACCGGCTCAGGGATTGTATGCCTCCCATAACCAGCCCCACGCCTAATGCCAGGGCATAAAAAGAATATTCGATAGGCTCCTGGTGAGGGGCAAGGTCGTGTTTCCAGCGGGATAGTTCGGCTTCTGTTCTGGCGTCCTGTATTTCAAAATCGGCAGTACTCATTTGGGCTTTTTTAGCCAGGAGATCCTCCTTTTGCTGTTGCAGTCCGGCTATCTTCTCATGGAAGAATTTCAGATGTTCTGCCTGGCCGGCGGTGAGCCAGGCCGATATGCAGAGGAGGATCCAGATGACGATGACCCCCATCAGTACGCGGATATTACCATAACGTGCCGAAAGCCTGCTCATCCAGATGGCTCCTACGATAGCTACGAGCTGTATCAATACAACAGTGACGATCAGCTTGGTATCTTCCAGTCCCAGCAATTTGCTGCCGAACAGGGTGGCGGCCATCATCACGGTCTGTACACCCATACTGTAAAAAAAGAATCCCCGCAGATAGCGTTTCAGCACGGCCATCTTTTTCACTTCATTGTATACCTTCCGGACCTCGACAAAGCCGGCCGTGAAAATGTTGATCCTTTTGGCTTTGGTCCTGGTCACCTTTGGCAGTACGGCAAAGGTCAGCTGGGCAAAACCTGCCCACCAGATGCCCACCAGCAGAAAGGTAAGCCTGGGGCCCAGAAAAGGGTCCTTGTGGATCACCAGGACCAGCACAAACCCGATGATCTGTAGAATCACGCTCCCTATGTATCCATAGGCATATCCTTTTGCGCTGACCCGGTCCTGATCTTCCGGGGCTGCTATTTCGGGCAGATAGGCATTATAGAAAACGAGGCTTCCCACGTAACCCATGGATGCCAGGATAAAACAACCTATCCCAAAACCCAGGTTCGAGCCGTCGAAAAAATACAGAAGACTACAACCTATTGCACCCATGTAGCAAAAGACGCGCATAAAATTCTTCTTATTCCCTCTCGTGTCGGCAATGGAGGTGAGGATAGGATAGAAGAGGGCGATGACCAGGTAGGCTGCCGCTAATGAATAGCTGTATAGCGAAGAATTGACGAAACTATGTCCCAGAAAAGGGATCATTTCGCTTTTGAAATGATGGCGGGTTACAGCAGTAAAATAGATCGGGAAAAAGGTGGTGGTGATCACCAGATTGTAAACAGAATTGGCCCAGTCATACATGGCCCAGCCATTGATAACTTTTTTGGACGCGGTCTGGATCATATAATGTGCCTCCAGAGTAAGAGCAACATCACCATTCCAATGACGATGCGATAATAACCCCAGACCTTAAAACCATGTTTTTGTAAAAACCCGATAAAGAAACGGATGACGATGATGGCAACGATAAATGTAATGACGCTGCTGATGCCTAAAAGAGAGATATTGTCCTTTGTCAGTACACTGGGATGGTCTTTGTGAACATCCCACAGCGTCTTTACGGAGGCTCCCAGCATCGTAGGTACGGCAAGGAAGAAAGAAAATTCGGCGGCGGCTTTACGGGTAAGGGACTGACTCATTCCACCGATGATAGTTGCCGCGCTGCGGCTCAGGCCGGGTAAAAGGATAGACAACACCTGGAAGCAGCCGATCTTAAAGGCAATGCCATTCGAAACCTGGCGCTCGTCATCGATCTTTGGCGACTTAAAGGCCCGGTCGACAAACAAAAAGACCGCTCCGCCGGCTATCATGATACAGGCGATGATATAGAGATTGCTAAGCGCGGCGTCGATATGTTTTTTTAGCAGGACGCCGAAGATGACAGCGGGTATGACGGCAATGACCAGCTTTATATAAAAGCCAAGCCGCGAAAAATCAAAGAATTTTTTGTAGTAAACGACTACTACGGCCAGGATCGCTGCCAGCTGGATCACGATATCGAACATATCCGAGAAGGGATCGCCTGCCCTGACGCCGATGATAGGATTCGTAAACTTCATGTGTGCCGTAGACGAAATAGGGAGAAACTCCGTCAGTCCTTCGACGATCGCCAGAATAATTGCCTGAATGGTATTCATGAAAGGTTATTGACTGCTTTTCTTTTCTTTACGAAAAATAGCGAAGATCTCTATCACAAAACCGCCCAGGATGAGAATAGGGGCGACAGTTATCCGGGTAAAGCTGTATACTTCTTTGGGATTGAAAACGTTCGGGTCTTTACTTTTCCCTCCACCCATCAGGAACAGGCCCAGGGCGATGAGGACGATCCCGATCAGCATCCATTTGTAATTTTCCTTCCCGAATAAGGGTACATTCTGGTGTGGAACTGTAGCCCGGGAAGAACGGGAAGAAGGTGCAGGAGAGGATGTTGCCTTTTTGGTCGTTGCCATGGATGAAATTAGATTGATTATTGGGTCTGCAATATACGCCAATCCCGGAATTAGCCAAAAGCGGGGCACTGTTCGGCTAATAAAGGTCGTCCAGCTTCATTTTCAGGTACTTAACTACAGATCGATGTGTACTGATAAAGGAAATGCTGATCCCCAGCAGCACGATGACGGCAAAAAGGGTAGACAAGAGGGTGTAATCCCGGAGAGCCCTGATCTCCGGCAGCCATTTTTCGGCGCCGAGAATGACCCCCAGGATCCCGCCGATGGCGATGAGTCCGCTGATAGCTCCGTTGATCAGTGCCCGGACGTCCATAGGCTTGGCGATGAACCATCGTGTGGCGCCAACCATCTGCATGGTCTTGATCAGGAAACGGTTGCTAAACATAGCCAGACGGATCGTATTGTCGATCAGGATGATGACAAGGATAGAAATGATAACGGATACCCCCAGCAGGATAAAGCTGACCTTGCGGATCATATCGTTCAGGTTGGATACCAGTTTCTGATTGTATTGTACTTCACTTACGGCAATATTCTGGATCAGCAGTGCCTTGATCTTGTTCAGAGAGTCCGGATTGGCATATTCGCTGCGGATAGTGAAGTTCACGCTGGCGGGGAGTGGATTCTTATCCAGCACCGTACCCCAGTCGGAATTCCCATCGGACATGAAATGCTGTTTGGCGAGTTCTTTTGTCAGGTAGGACCAGGATTTGGTATAAGGCTGACCAGAAATATATTGTACCAGGGCGGCGCTGTCTTTTGGCGACACGTTTTCCCTCACGTATACCTGCACTTCCACGTTCTCCCGAAAGTTTTCCCCCAGCTTGTTTGCGTTGATCACAAACCAGCCTAACAAGCCAAGAAGGAACAAAACGAGGCTAACGCCCACGATGGACATAAAATAAGAGGGCGTAGAACGTTTGGCATATCCTTTTCCAAATTGCGCCATGATTTACTTTTGTTTTTTTTGGGTTAGATGCACCGGTCCGCACCTAAATCACAAAAATAATGGATTTGAGGCCCATTTTTGTATTTTTGTTACCCTTCGACCGGGCGGCATCCTGTTAGTAAACGAAGGTTTGCCAGCAATATTTCGGTAGAGAAAAACCTTTTAACTTTTTTCCAACGTTTAGTAGAATTTCGTAGAATATGGAATATAATTTCAGTGATATTGAAAAAAAGTGGCAGTTGTACTGGACGAAGAATGGCAGCTATAGGGTCAGCAACGATAGCTCCAGGCCAAAGTTTTTTGTCATGGATATGTTTCCATATCCCAGCGGGGCCGGCCTCCACGTAGGCCATCCACTGGGCTACATCGCCAGTGACATCTATGCCCGTTACAAGAGACTGAAAGGTTTTAACGTCCTGCACCCGATGGGTTATGATGCCTTCGGCCTTCCCGCTGAACAATATGCTATCGATCATGGCATCCATCCGGCCGTATCCACGGAGAACAATATTGCCAATTTCCGTCGCCAGCTGGATAACATCGGCTTTTGTTTTGACTGGGATCGGGAGGTCCGGACCTCGGACCCCGGATACTATAAGTGGACCCAATGGATCTTTCTCCAGCTTTTCAAAAGCTGGTATGATAAGAAAGCGAATAAGGCAAAGCCCGTAGAAGACCTCGTTGCTCTCTTTGAAAAACAGGGTAATACAGGCCACCCCTGCCCCGGGGACTCCGGCATCCGGTTCACCGCGGCTGAATGGAAGGGCTTCGACCGCCGCCGGCGGGAAGAGATCCTCATGAACTATCGCCTTGCCTACTGCGGTTACGGCGAGGTCAATTGGTGCGAAGCGCTGGGAACTGTGCTGGCAAATGACGAAGTGATCAACGGTTTCAGCGAACGCGGCGGCCACCCGGTTGTGAAAAAGAAACTCCGCCAGTGGTATCTCCGTATTACCGACTATGCTGACCGGCTGCTGGAAGGGCTGGAAACGGTGGATTTCAGCGAGGCGATGAAGGAAATGCAGACCAACTGGATCGGCAAGAGTTTTGGTGCGGAGATTGATTTTGATATCCTTGATCTTTCTCCATCCGATGAGAAATTGAAAGTCTACACAACCCGCCCCGACACCCTTTTTGGCGTCGACTTCATGGTCATCGCTCCTGAACACCCATTGATCGGAGCCATCACCACCGCTGGTCAGCGCCCGGCTATGGACGAATATATCGCTTATGTAAAAAGCCGCAGCGAACGCGAGCGGATGGCTGAAAAAAAGATTACCGGCTGTTTTACCGGCGCCTTCGCCATTCATCCTTTCAGCGGGCTTCATATTCCAATATGGACATCGGAATATGTGCTGGCGGGTTATGGTACGGGCGCCATCATGGCCGTGCCCTGCGGTGACGAACGCGATTTTAAGTTCGCCCGGCATTTCGATCTGCCCATCACCAATATCATCGGCGAGGCCTTCAATGGAGTGGAAGCGAATCCTACCAAGGACGCGATCCTTGAGAACAGCGATTTCCTCGACGGCCTTGTTATGAAGGATGCCATCGTCATCGCCATCCGCCACCTGGAGGAAAAAGGCATTGGCATTCGTAAGGTAAACTACCGTATGCGTGACGCGGCCTTTAGCCGGCAGCGCTACTGGGGCGAACCGTTTCCTATTGTCTGGGAGCCCGGCATCGCCGTTCCTCTTGATGAAAAGCAGCTGCCGCTCGAGCTGCCGCATATAGAAAAGTATGGCCCCGGGCCTGAAGGCGAAGGCCCCCTGGCCAATGTAGCAGCCTGGACCAGCCGTCACCTGGAGACCAATACCATGCCCGGTTATGCCGGTAGCAGCTGGTATTTCCTCCGCTACATGGACCCACATAACAACGAAGAATTTTGCAGCCGCGCGGCCTCCGACTACTGGGGCCAGGTGGACCTCTATATCGGTGGCACCGAACATGCCGTCGGTCACCTGTTGTACAGCAGGATGTGGACAAAGTTCCTCTTTGACCGCGATTACATCGGATATGACGAACCTTACAAGCGACTGGTCAACCAGGGTATGATCCAGGGGAGCAGCCGTTTCGTCTACCGGCTCGAGCTCAAAGGAAAACCGGTGGAGATGGCGGACCGGCAGGGTAAGCTGGAGGGTCGGAATGAGCCTTTTTTTGTCTCCGCCGGGATTGCTTCGATGCAGGGAACCCCTGAATTTCACCAGCTCATCGAACTGTTCGTTCAGAATATTTATACAGACCCATCCATTGAGCTGGAATCCATCAATGTCTCCGCATTACACGTGGACGTCAATATAGTCGATGGAATGGAGCTGGACATAGAGGCCTTTAAAAGATGGCGAAGTGAATACGCCAACGCTGAATTTGTTCTTGAAGAAGGGAAGTGCTTCTGCGGCTCGGAAGTTGAAAAAATGAGCAAACGCCTTTACAACACGGTCAACCCGGATGACCTTGTAGCCAGGTATGGCGCCGATACGTTCCGTATGTACGAAATGTTCCTTGGTCCCGTAGAGCAAAGCAAACCCTGGGATACAAAAGGCATCGAAGGCGTTCATCGTTTCCTCCGCAAGCTCTGGCGTCTCTTCTTTGACGAGACAAAAGGAAAGGTCTGGACTACGGAAGCCGTCAAAGATCCCGAATGGAAATGTATCTACCGCACCATAAAAAAGGTGGAAGAAGCAACTGAAAGATTCTCCTTCAATACCGGTGTCAGCGCCCTTATGATCGGCGTCAACGAGCTCACCGATCTGAAGTGTTCTAAAAAAGAGGTGCTGGGAAAGCTGGTCGTGATCCTGACGCCTTATGCACCGCATGTAGCGGAAGAGCTCTGGCATCTATTGGGCAATGAGGGCTCCGTACTCGATGCGCCCTACCCGAAGGTGGAGGAAAAATACCTGGTCGAGTCGACCAAGAACTACCCTATCGCCATCAACGGCAAGACCCGGACTGAGCTGAACATCGCACTCGATGCAACCCAGCAGCAGGTAGAAGAATTAGTGCTGGCTGATGACGTCGTCAAACGGTGGCTGGAAGGCAACCCGCCAAAGAAAGTCGTCTATGTCAGGAACAAGATGATCAATGTAGTTGTTTAGTTTTTATATGGCAGCATCTTTATTATCGGATCTCTTGAAAAGGCATCAGCCCGATTTCCACCCCGTGGTCCCCTTCGACCCGGCCCGGGAAAGGCTATGCTCTCTTGATTTCACTGAGAACAACACCCGGCTTCTACCGGAAGACATTGCCGATACCGGGCGTTTTGCTCTTTATATCAACCGGATGCTGGACGAGAACCAGGCTCGTTATGGTTTTGGCGGCTATGGCGAGCACCGGACCCTTTATGCCCGCAGCAAACACTTCGACCAGCCCGTGTACGGCTCCGAGGCCGCCCGCAGTTCCGGTGAGGCCGAACCCCGCCGTCTCCATCTCGGCATCGACATCTGGGGTCCTGCGGGCACCAAAGTCATGTCCCCGCTGAATGGCATTGTCCACAGTTTTGCCTTCAACAACAATGACAGCGACTATGGCACCACCATTATTCTCTCACACAACCTGGAAGGACTGAGCTTTTATACATTATACGGCCATCTCAGCCTCAACTCCATAAAAAATCTTTCCGAAGGAAGAAACGTAAAAAAAGGCGAGGTCATCGCCGAATTTGGAATGCGCTTTGAGAATGGCAACTGGCCTTCTCATCTCCACTTCCAGCTGATCGAAAACATGTCAGACTGGAAAGGCGACTACCCGGGGGTGTGTCGTTTTTCGGAAAGAGAGCAATGGCTGGACAACTGTCCCGATCCTGATCTGATCCTGCAATTACAGCAATACATCAAATAAGCCGGCCATTCAGCGTATTATCTGCACGGTCCCCGCAGGATCGACGGTTATGTAATTACGCTATTGTGCGCTGCCTTGATGGCGGGAGGAGTTCCGTTTTGCGTAAACTCTTTTTCCCTATTGCGGGAACAGTAACGGATCACCACCCTCAATTTTGCGGCAAGCTAAACATGCGAAAACGGCGAACCCTTAAATACTGGATTGGTCAATTGCACCTCTGGCTCGGACTTGCGTCCGGGCTGGTGGTGCTGATAGTCAGTCTTACCGGCTGTCTCTTTGTTTTTCAGCAGGAGATATCGGAAGTCCTGCACAGGGAATGGTTCTTTGTTAAACCCTCAACGGCTGCTCCGCTGCCCCTGAGCATCCTGGAAGAAAAAGCACAGGCTGTCCTGGGGCCCGGCCGGCTTATCAACAGCATCACTGTCTATCCGCAGCAAGACCGTAGCATGGAGTTCATGGCCTATCGCGAGAACGACTCGGCCCTGACCTACTTTGGGTCCGTTGTATATTATCAATCCGTCTTTCTAAATCCCTATACAGGGGCTGTCACTGGTGGGAGAGACTACAAATATGACTTTTTCTACATCGTCAAGTACCTGCACTGGAGCCTATTGCTCAACACCCCTTACGGACAGCCTATCGTCGGCTGGAGCACGCTGATCTTTGTGATCCTGCTCATCACCGGGATCGTACTCTGGTGGCCAAAAAAGTGGACAAAAGCGTGGCGCGACCGAAGTTTTAAAATTAAATGGAAGGCAACTTTCAAACGGGTCAACTACGATCTGCACAATGTTCCCGGCTTCTACGGTCTGCTGCCGGCGCTGATCATTGCCTATACCGGTCTTGTGTTTGCTTTTAGCTGGCTGTCTCCTGCGCCGGCCCCACAAATAATAAAGAGATCGGATACCACCCAGCCGGCGACTACTTCTGATCCGCTGGATAAGGCTATGCAAACCGCAAAATACCGGGTGCCGGGCGCTTCGCGGTTCTCCCTTTCTCCTGCCGCAGGTAAAGAAGACGTGATTTATCTTTATGCATACAAAGGCCGCGATACATATTACGGATATGATGTTCTCCAATTCGATCAGTACTCCGGCGTGCTGCTCCATCACGGTCGTGACAAAGAAAAGAAGGCCGTTCAACGTCTTTTTGAAAAGAACTATGACATCCATGTAGGCGCTATCGGCGGACTAACGGGAAAGATCATAGCTTTTATCGCCAGTCTTATCTGTGCCAGCCTGCCTGTTACGGGGTTTCTGATCTGGTGGGGCAAAAGACATAAGAAAAAGCCGTCAAATTGACAATGGATAGATGATTTGGCTCAATCAGGTGGTATAATAATTGCTTAACTTCGGGATACATTTATCGCACTCAACTCCCCGGCTTATGCTTAAATACGATGCCATCATTATCGGCTCCGGCCAGGCTGCGAACCCGCTTGCGGGGAAATTAGCGGCGGCAGGCTGGAAAACAGCTCTTATCGAAAGGAAGTTTATTGGAGGCACCTGTATCAATGTGGGTTGTACGCCTACAAAAACGCTTATCGCATCGGGGCGTGTTGCGTATCTGACTAAAAGAAGCGCCGACTATGGTGTCCACACTACCGGTTATTCCATCGATATCGAATCCGTCATCCGGCGAAAGAATGCCCATGTATTAACGGCACGCGAATCATCGGCCAAACGGCTGCTGGAAACGCCTGATCTGGATGTCATCTTTGGCAATGCCTTTTTCTCCGGTTCCAAGGAGGTGACAGTAACCAGGGAGGACGGCTCCATAGCAACAATGACGGCGGAAAAGATCATTATCAACACCGGAACCCGGCCTGTCATTCCCCAGATAGCGGGACTCCCGGAAGTACATTACTATACTTCCGACACTATACTGGACCTGCTGTCGATACCTTCTCACCTGGTCATCATTGGCGGAAGCTATATTGCGCTGGAATTCGGGCAGCTTTATCGCAGACTGGGAAGCGAAGTGACCATTATCGAGAGCAATGAGGAGTTTCTCTCAAAAGAAGACGGGGATATTGCAGCGGAAATAAAAAAGATCCTCGAAGAGGATGGCATCCGCATTCTCACCGGGACAAAGACAAACAGTGTCGCACCTACTGTCTCCGGCCACGAGGATAAGATCAGTATCGAACTCGAAACCGTTGATGGCGGCCCGGTAACACGAACTATCACGGCTTCCCATATCCTCATAGCCACCGGCCGTCTGCCGGAGAGTGCGGCTCTCAACCCCGGCGCCGCGGGTATAAACACTGACAAAAATGGTTTTATTCCGGTGGATGGCAAACTGCAAACGAACATCCCCGGTATATATGCGGTTGGTGATGTAAAGGGTGGTCCGCAGTTTACCCATATTTCATACAACGATTACCTTATTTTATACAAGAATCTGGTCGAGAACGCCGATCTGAGCATAACCGGGAGGGAAACTATTTATTGTCTGTTCACTGATCCTGAACTTGGCCGGGTAGGTCTTACCGAAAAAATGGCAAGGGAAAAGGGATTGAACATAAAAGTAGTTACCTTGCCAGCCAGCAGGATTGCCCGTGCCTGGGAGAACGATGAGGCCAGAGGCATGTTGAAAGCGATCGTCAACCCTGACAACAAAATGATCCTTGGAGCAGCTATGCTTTGTTCCAATGGGGGTGAGCTGATGAGTATCCTGCAAATGGCTATGATGGGAAACGTCACCTATGACAGGATCAGGGATGCTGTCTTTGCCCATCCTACATTTGCGGAATCATTGAACGTTTTGTTTGCGGGAGCAGATCAGTGAGGGAAGGGATTATTGACAATTGGTTTTGCAACGATGATCGCGGTAAAAAATATCACAAAGACTTTCGGCTCGCATAAAGCCGTCGACAATATCTCCTTTACCGTAAACGAGGGTGAGAATATTGTATTTCTCGGGACCAGCGGCTGTGGTAAAACGACGCTTCTCAAAATGATCAATCGCCTGCTGGAACCGGACTCCGGTGAAATAACCATCGGCGGCAGGCCCATCCGTGAATCAAGACCGGAAGACCTGCGCAGAAAGATTGGGTATGTCTTCCAGAATAACGGACTATTCCCTCATTATACCATTGCGGAGAACATTGCCATCGTGCCCCGGCTCCTGGGCTGGGAGAAAGAAAGGATGACACAGCGGGTTACGGAGCTGATGGAAAAGCTTCACTTGCCGGCGGCGCAATATCTTTCTTCTTTTCCTTCCGAGCTAAGTGGCGGACAGCAGCAACGGGTGGGCATTGCCCGCGCCCTGGCGGCGGATCCTCCTGTATTGTTGATGGACGAACCTTTTGGCGCGCTGGACCCTATCACGCGCGCCGCCGTCAAGAAAGACTTTAAGGAATTGGATGAGCTTCGTTCGAAAACGATCATCCTGGTCACGCATGATGTCCAGGAGGCCTTCGAGCTGGCCGACAGGATATTCCTGATGGACAAGGGCAGGATCGTCCAGGAAGGGACTCCCGATCAATTACTTTTTGAGCCTGCGGAAGAATATGTAAGAACTTTTTTCGAGGAACAGCGTTTTCCCTTAGAAGCGGCCCGGATAAGTGCCGGGGATTATCCCGCCCTCATTCGTGCATTCGATAAATTTAAGAATAGACATCACTGATGGATCAATCCGAAAGTCTCTGGTCTTTTATGCATCAGGAGTCCGCCAAGCTGCTGCAACAGACGATACAACACATCGGTCTGACCTTCATTTCTTTGTTCATTACCGTGCTGATCGGTCTTCCCCTGGGGATCTACATCACCCGAAAAAAAAAGGCGGCTGGTCTGGTGCTGGGTTTTGCCGGAGTCCTGCAGACCATTCCCAGCATCGCTTTGCTGGGTTTCCTTATCCCCGTAATGGGCATCGGTCCTGTACCGGCGATAACAGCCCTTTTCCTGTACGCGCTTCTGCCGGTGATCCGCAATACGTATACCGGCATCAATGGAGTAGACCCGGGTGTAAAGGAAGCTGCCCTGGCCATGGGGATGACGGGCAGGCAACGCTTGTTAAAGGTAGACCTGGTGCTGGCCTTCCCGGTTATCATGGCCGGTATTCGTACCGCCACCGTGATCAATGTAGGGGTGGGGACCCTGGCCGCATACATCGCTGCCGGCGGGTTGGGGGAATTTATCTTTGGAGGTATTGCCCTTAACAATACCAATATGATCCTGGCCGGTGCAATTCCGGCTGCGCTGCTCGCTATCGTGCTGGACTTTCTGCTTTCTCTTGTCCAGCGGACAGGCCGTCGGGCGCGTCGGGTTACACTGGGTCTGATGCCACTGGCACTGGTATTTTTTTCCTCTTTTTATATCCTGCCGCTTGGGGGCAGCAGCCGTCTGCTTGCCGGCTTCACGCCTGAATTCATGGGACGGAAGGATGGCGACATTGGGTTGCGAAATGTGTATGGCCTGGGCATTCGCACGGTGGTGATCAGCGATGCGGTAATGTATAAAGCCATTTACGATAAGAAGCTGGATGTCATCAGTGGATACAGCACCGACGGGCGGCTTAAGGCCTATGACCTGACGGTGCTGGAAGACGACAAAAAGATCTTTCCTCCTTATTATGCGGCGCCGGTCGTCCGGAATGCTGTTTTGGAAAAATATCCAGAACTGGCGCCGGTGCTAAACAAGCTGGCTGGGAAGATCAATGACTCTATCATGACCCTGTTGAACTATCGCGTTGAATACCTCAATCAATCCCCCGAACAATGCGCCCATGACTTCCTTGCAGAGCAGGGGTTGTATAAGGCGCCCCGAAACGGCAAGAAGGGTCTTGTGCGGCTGGGATCGAAGATCTTTCCCGAGCAATACATTCTGACGTACATGTATGCTATGCTTGTCCGCGGGTACACCGATCTCGAGGTATCGACCAAGACGGGACTGGGCGGAACAACGATCTGTTTCGAAGCCCTCAGGAATGACCAGATTGACATGTACCCTGAATATACCGGCACCGCTCTGCTGGCAATCCTCCAGGCTCCGGAGGCCGAGATTGCCCGTCTGACGGGTAACAGGGATAGTGTTTATAATTATGTCCGCCGCCGTTTCAATGAGGAATATCACTTATCCTGGATGGACCCGATCGGCTTTAACAATGCCTATGCACTGATGATGCGCCGGGGACAGGCACAACAATTGAGGATACAAACCATATCCGATTTGACAACATATCTAAAAAAAGAAAGATCATGAGCCTGCTCGAACAATATCGCAGCGTCCGAAAGGCCAGCGAGGCCATCTGTCGTCCGTTACAAAAAGAAGACTATGTGGTGCAGCCCATTGTGGATGTCAGTCCGCCTAAATGGCATCTCGGTCATACCACCTGGTTCTGGGAAACCTTTATACTTATTCCCAACGTGAAGGATTACCGTCCCTGTAACCCGGACTATAACTATGTCTTCAACAGCTACTACGAAACCATTGGCGCCCGTGTCGTACGTACCGACAGAGGCAATCTGAGCCGACCTTCCGTGGACGAGGTATACGCCTATCGGAAATATGTAGACGCTGCCATGGAGAAGTTTATAATTACGGGTCCGGGAAAAGAGATGGAAGACATCATTGTCCTGGGGCTGAATCATGAGCAGCAGCATCAGGAGCTGTTGTTTACGGATATCAAATATATCCTGGGACACAATCCTCTTTTCCCTGCCTGGTCGGATCAGGATATCGACGAAGACCTGGCCGTTGTCATCGCTCCTCAGCCCGGGGCGGGTGTCACTGCCGCCGCGACAGTCCGGCAGGTGGCTTCGGGGGAACCTGTGTCGTTTCTGTCTGTGCCTGCCGGGATCTATGAGATCGGTTATGCCGGAGACGGTTTTTGTTTTGACAATGAGCTGGGCCGTCATAAAGTTTATTTGGGAGATTTTCGTATAGCCGCCGAGCCTGTCACCAACGGAGAATACCTGGAGTTCATAGAGGACGGAGGGTATAAGAATTTCAGCTACTGGCATGCCGAAGGCTGGGACTGGGTGAAGAAAAACTCGATTGCTGCGCCTTTATACTGGCATTTTATCGATGGCAGGTGGTTTCAATATACTTTGGCTGGTCTCAGGCCGCTGGACAGTCAACAATTGTTGTGTCATGTTGGTTATTATGAAGCGGTGGCTTTTGCGGCCTGGAAGGAGTGCCGGCTACCCACCGAATTGGAATGGGAAGCAACATCGGGGGAGTTCAATTGGGGAAAAAGATGGGAATGGACGGAGAGTGCTTATCTGCCTTATCCCGGTTTCAAAAAGGCAGGTGGGGCCATTGGGGAATATAACGGTAAGTTCATGGTGAGCCAGATGGTGCTGAGGGGTGCTTCTGTGGCGACCCCGGCGGGGCATAGCAGGAATACGTATAGAAACTTTTTTCATCCGTATTTGAGGTGGCAATATACTGGCATACGCCTTGCAATCTAATCAAACCCGGCCAAGGGCCGGGGTGCCCGACGGGCGAATCATAAATAACGTCTAACTAAAAACTAAGGTCTAATGATGTCTGCAACTACTCTAAAACAGGCAGGACGGCGGTCCTCTACCTTCTATAATGATATTATGGATGGTCTGCGGGCGGAAAACAAATACCTCTCGTCCAAATACTTTTATGACGAGACGGGGGATAAGATATTCCAGCAGATCATGGCTTCTCCCGAGTATTATCCTACCCGCTGCGAAATGGAGATCATGCAGAACCAGTCCGGGGAAATGGCCAGCCTGTTCACCCATTACAGCCCTTCCTTCGATCTGGTGGAACTGGGGCCTGGCGATGCCACAAAATCCTGGTTCCTGCTGCGCGAGCTGCAGAAAAAACATGCTGTCTTTACCTATTATCCCATAGATATATCGTCCAATGTTATCAACGGGCTGGAAGACAGGCTGCCGGTTAATCTGCCCGGTATCCGGCTGCATGGTCTCAACGGAGAATATCTTGATAAAATGCAGCAGGTGAAGACCTTTTCACCCAATCCAAAGGTGGTACTTTTCATGGGTGCGAATATTGGAAACATGTCGGTTCCGCAAGCGACTCATTTCTGCCGGCAGCTGCACGATAATATGCAACCGGGCGACATGCTTCTGATCGGCTTTGACCTGAAGAAACATCCGCGGACCATCCTTGATGCCTACAATGACCGTCAGGGGTTCACGCGGGATTTTAACCTCAACCTGCTGACCCGCATCAACCGCGAGCTGGACGCAGATTTCAACAGGGAGCTGTTTGAGCACTATCCTGTCTATGACCCTGGTACAGGAGCCTGTAAAAGCTATCTCATCAGCCGGGCTGAACAGGAAGTGCATATAGGCGACAAGACAATAACCTTTAGAGAGAACGAAGCCATCTACATGGAAATCTCTCAAAAATATACTCTTGAGGAAACGGAGAACATGGCCGCTCAATCAGGCTTTGAACCGATTCATACTTTCATGGATTCAAAGCAATGGTTTGCCGATGTTCTGTGGCAGCGGTTGCCTTAAATCGGTATATTTGTCGCATGTCCAATGGCAATCTCAACAATGACAAAAACGCTTTAAGTCCTTCAGACAAAGAGTTTGAGAATAATATACGCCCTGCTGCCATCGAAGAATTTGCCGGTCAGCCCCAGCTGATCGAGAACCTGCGCGTTTTTATAAAAGCTGCTAAGATGCGGGGTGAAGCCCTTGATCATATCCTGTTCCACGGCCCTCCGGGTCTGGGGAAAACAACGCTCTCCCGTATCGTGGCCAACGAGCTGGGTGTAAACATCAAAGAGACTTCCGGGCCTGTGATCGAAAAACCCGGAGATCTGGCCGGTCTTCTGACCAATCTGGAACCCAACGACGTACTTTTCATAGACGAGATCCACCGGCTCAGTACGGTTGTCGAAGAATATCTCTATGCGGCTATGGAGGATTATCGTATCGACATCATGATCGACAGCGGCCCCAGCGCAAGGAGCATACAGCTGAATATCTCCCCGTTCACGCTGGTAGGTGCGACGACCCGCAGCGGGCTGCTGACAGCTCCGCTGCTGTCGCGTTTTGGGATCAAATCAAGGCTGGAATATTACAATGCAGAAGTCTTACAAAAGATCATCCTTCGTTCGGCCGGCATCCTTCAGACAAAGATCACTTCTGATGCCGCAAATGAAATCTCCCGCCGCAGTCGCGGTACTCCCCGTATCGCCAATGGCCTGCTGAGAAGGGTGCGGGATTTTGCCCAGGTGTTAAGCAATGGGGTCATCGAACTGGGTATCACCCAGCATGCTCTCCGGGCGTTGAATGTGGATGAACATGGGCTGGACGAAATGGACAACCGGATCCTGACCACCATCATAGAGAAATTTAAAGGCGGTCCGGTGGGGATCACTACTATTGCTACCGCTGTCGGTGAAGAAACCGGCACCCTGGAAGAGGTTTATGAGCCTTTTCTGATCCAGGAAGGTTTTCTTATGCGGACTCCCCGCGGAAGGGAGGTCACGGAGAAGGCCTATACTCATTTGGGAAAAAAGAAACCGGGCAGGGAAGGCGAACAATTGATGTTCTAGCCCCCGCTACCCGGTTCGAGATATTTTCGACCTATGCGCTGATGGGCACAACGAGCCTGAACCCATTTCCATGTATATTCACGATCTCGATGGTGCTGTCATCTTTCAGGTACTTGCGTAATTTTGCGATATACACATCCATGCTACGACCGTTGAAGTAGGTATCGCTACCCCATATTTTTTTCAGCGCCTGTTCCCGCGGCAGCAGATCATTCATATGTTCCGCCAGCATTTTCAGCAGCTCGTTCTCCTTGGGTGACAAAGTCTGGGTATGACCTTTATGGCTCAGTTCCCTCAGCTTGGGATTGAAATGATAAGAGCCCAGGTCAAACTCCTTATTGTCGGACTCCCTGTTGAGATCGTCATTCCGTTTTAAAATGGCTTTGATCTTCAACAAAAGCACCTCGCTATCGAATGGCTTGGTGATATAATCGTCGGCACCCAGCTTATAGCCCTGGATGATATCTTCTTTCATCGTCTTGGCGCTGAGGAAGAACAGGGGGATGTCAGGGTCGACGTCCCGGATCTCTTCGGCCAGTGTAAACCCATCCATATGCGGCATCATGATATCCAGCAGACAGAGGTCGAAGCGCTCCCGCTGAAAAGCGGCCAGCCCCAGCCGGCCATCCCGCTCAAGAGTGACATCAAAATCGCTCAGTTCAAGATAATTCTTTAATACCATCCCGAGGTTAGGATCGTCTTCACACAATAATATTTTGGGTTTCTTTCCTTCCATGTTTGCTGAATTTAGATACAAATAAATTGAATTACCCCAACAAAAGGCTAAAAAAAGTAATTTTTTGGCGCAATATTAGGAAATTGGTCGTAATTGGCCGTACCGCATGAGAAAGAGATATAGCCCTGATTCCCCTATCTTTGCCAGCTTATATATAGTAAGTTATTAAGAAAAACGAATGGACGCAAACTTCAATCCTGACAAGCAACACACTCTGGCCTCATTAACAAGTATTTCCGGGACGGGTCTGCACACCGGCATCAAGGTGGATATGACCCTGAAACCAGCCAATCCGGGATTTGGCTTTCAGTTCCAGCGTGTGGATATGCCGGGCCAGCCGGTGATAAAGGCGGATTGCGACCTGGTCACGGATACTTCCCGGGGTACGACGCTTGAAGACAATGGCGCCAGGATCAGCACGGTGGAACATATCCTCGCTGCGCTGGTAGGGATGGGGGTGGATAATTGTCTGATCGAAGTCAACGGCCCGGAAATACCTATCATTGACGGCAGCTCCCAGCCTTTCGTGGAGATCATTGAAGAAGCCGGAGTATTTGAACAGGATGCATCGAAAGTCTGGTATAGCATCGACACCAACATCACGCACTATGATGAAAAGAAAAGAGTGGAGCTGGTCGTCATGCCTGCTATGGAATATAAGGTCACGACCCTTATTGACTTCAATAGCCCTGTTCTGGGTACACAGCATGCCAGTCTTAAGACTATGCGGGATTTCAAACAGGAGATAGCTCCCTGCCGTACTTTTTGCTTCCTGCATGAGCTGGAAATGCTGCTCGAGCATAACCTGGTCAAAGGCGGGGATATCAACAATGCCATCGTAGTGGTGGACAAGCCGGTCACGCCCGAGGAAATGGAGCGCCTGGCGAAAGCCTTTAAGCGTGATAAGATAGAGATCAAAAGTGAAGGCTACCTCAACAACCTTGAATTACGTTTCCCCAATGAGCCGGCCCGTCACAAGCTGCTGGACGTAATAGGTGATCTGGCGCTGATCGGTTTCCCCATCAAGGGGCATATCATTGCCAACCGGCCCGGTCATTCCACGAATGTGGAATTCGCAAAAAAGATCAAGCAATACATCAAGAAGAACAAACATCTCAAGAATACCCCGATCTACGACCCCAACCAGGCGCCCGTATTCACCACCCAGCAGATCGAAAAAACACTGCCTCACCGTTTTCCCTTCCTGCTGGTGGACAAGATCATCGAGCTGACGGACCGTACCATCGTCGGGATCAAGAATGTCACTTTCAACGAACCCTTTTTTGTCGGTCATTTTCCCGGTAATCCCGTTATGCCCGGTGTGCTACAGATCGAGGCGCTGGCCCAGACGGGGGGCATTCTTTGTATCAATGCCATGCCCCAGGGAGAATATGACACCTATTTTATCAAGATCGATAATTGCAAATTCAAGCATAAGGTTGTCCCCGGCGATACCATGATCCTGAAGATGGAATTGCTCAATCCGATACGTCGCGGCATCTGTGAAATGAGAGGAACGGTCTATGTGGGGAACAAGATCGCTACTGAAGCAGACCTTATGGCTCAACTGGTAAAGAGAAGTTAAGAGAAGTTTATTTAGCATATTTGTGTCAAATAAGTTTATTTTTGTGAAATGCTGAGTACGGCTCAGCATTTTTTATGAAGAAAACAGTTATCCATAAGGACGAGGCTATAATGATCCAAGAAACTGAAAATCAACCAATTGACCGTCGAATGATCCATTCTTTAACGTCTATTCACCCGGACGCCAAACTCGCACCCAACGTCCAGGTCGATCCGTTCACCATGATCCATAAAAATGTCGAAATTGGAACTGGAACCTGGATTGGCAGCAATGTGACGATTATGGAAGGCGCCCGTATCGGAAAGAACTGTAGAATCTTCCCTGGAGCTGTAATATCTGCTGATCCTCAGGATCTTAAGTTTGACGGTGAGGAAACGACCGTCCAGATCGGGGACAATACCACTATCCGTGAATTTGTCACCATCCACCGTGGCACCCGCGACCGCTGGACCACCAGGGTAGGCCGGAATTGTATGATCCTTGCATATAGCCACATCGCTCACGATTGTATCATCGGGGATAATTGTATCCTCAGCAATAATTCCCAGGTAGCCGGCCACGTTGTCCTTGGCGACTGGGTTATCCTGGGGGGTATGTGTGCCATTCACCAGTTTGTAAAGGTCGGTTCGCATGTATTCATTGGCGGCGGCTCCCTGGTAGGAAAGGACATCCCTCCTTATATCAAAGCCGCCCGTTTGCCTCTGAGTTATTCCGGCGTCAATTCCGTCGGCCTCAAACGCCGCGGTTTCACCATCGACAAGATCAATCACATTCTCGATATTTACCGTGTCATCTACAATAAAGGGATGAATACCAGCCAGGCCCTGGAGTTCCTGGAAGAAGAGTTTCCGGCCAGCGACGAACGCGATGAGATCATCGGTTTTATTCGTGAAAGCGGGCGCGGCATTATTAAACGCTACAGCAAAAGCAGTTTTGATGAGGATTACGCTGACTGATGCCGGCAAACGGTTCAATCGCGACTGGATCTTTCGTCATCTTGATCACGAATTCTTCCCCGGCCATAGTTATGCCATCACCGGTTCCAACGGGTCCGGTAAATCTACCTTATTACAAGCTATTGCGGGCGCCATCGATCTCAGCGAAGGCCGGATCGGTTATGAGATGGATAGTGACCAGATCTACCGCCATCTCTCGCTGGCTGCTCCTTATCTCGAAGTCATCGAAGAAATGACCGTCACCGAATTCCTCACCTTCCACCAGGGATTCAAACCTTTTCTACCTGGCCTCCCGGTCAGAGACATTATCCGGCAGGTTGGCCTCGAAACCGCCGCCGACAAACAGATCCGCTATTATTCCTCCGGCATGAAACAGCGCGTTCGTCTTGCCCAGGCCCTTTTCTCCGACACGTCCCTTCTTCTGCTGGACGAACCCACCACCAATCTCGACGCCGACGGGATAAACCTTTATCGCCGTCTCACACAGCAATATGGCAGCGGCCGCATCGTCATCGTCAGTTCCAACGATCACCAGGAATATGATTTCTGCGAAGAAACAATCAACATTATGGAGTATAAATAACCACCCGTATGGTGGCAGGAATCATCCGTATGGTAGCCGGGTTTGCCGGATCCTAACGCTGACTCGCGATCAGCAGATTCAGGTCTGTATACTTCAGGTCAAACCGCTGACTAAGGTGGAAATTCGTCAGCGCTCCTTTGAACAGGTAGATGCCGCTCCGCAGATGGATCTTATGCCATACCAGGTTCTCGAACCCGCCTTCTTCTCCTGCCTCGAGCAGCAGTGGCATCAATACATTGCTGATCGCGTGTGAAGCCGTGCGGGCGAAACCCGAAGGGATATTCGGGACGCAGTAATGAATAACTCCATATTTGGTAAAGACAGGATGTTCGTGTGTAGTGATCTCCGAAGTCTCGAAACAGCCGCCACGATCAATGCTGACGTCAATGATGACGCTGCCCGGCCGCATATTGCTGACCATCTCTTCGGTGACGACTACCGGGGTACGCCCGCTTTGTGAAGAAAGTGCGCCCACTGCTATCTCGCAGGTCTTGATCTGTTTGGCCAGGATCCGGGGCTCCATCACGGAGGTCCACATACGCTGGCCAATATTATTCTGAAGGCGTTTCAGCCGGTAGACGCTGTTGTCGAAAACCTTTACAGAAGCCCCCAGCGCTAATGCCGCACGTGCAGCAAACTCGCCGACGATGCCGGCTCCCAAAATAATAACCTTGGTCGGCGGAATACCCGATATGCCCCCCAGCAATACGCCCTTCCCATGATTGGCTGAGCTCAGGTATTGCCCGGCGACAAGCATCACGGCGCTTCCGGCAATCTCGCTCATGCTGCGGACGATGGGATAGGTGCCGCTGTCGTCTTTCAGATTCTCAAACGAAATACCGGTTATACGTTTGTCCATCATCTTTTGCAGGAGATCGGCCTTCATGGCAGAAAGATGGATGGGAGAAATAATGATCTGGTTCATCTGGAGAAAAGGAAGGTCCTCTTCGATGACCGGCGCGCTTTTTACCAGAATGGGCGCCTTGAATACCTCCGACTTGTCGGAAACGATAAAAGCCCCGGCCTCACTGTAATCCCTGTCCCTGTAGTGAGATGCTTCCCCTGCATTGTGCTCGATCACTACCTCATGCCCATTGCTTACCAGTACCCCGACTGCATCCGGTGTCAGTGCGATACGGTTTTCCTGGAAGGCCGTTTCCCGGGGAATACCGATATGCAGGGGTACTCCCTTGGGTTTGACATCCAGGGTTTCTTCTAAAGTTTCGTAGCTGAAAGAGGTACTGATGACTGGTTTTTGCTGCGACATAATATGCCTGTCAAATTACAATTTAAAATTGATTTTAACGGTTGGATTTTCAGACCGTAATTTTACGCGTATCCGGATCGATGGCCTCCAGCCGGAGATGTATCGTCTCCGGCGGAAAAATTCCCGGCGCCCTGTCCGGCCATTCCACAAGGCAAAGATCTCCGCTGTACAGGACGTCCTCAACCCCCGCCCGGATAGCCTCTTCCTCGTCTTTGAGCCGGTAAAGGTCTATGTGATAGATCTTTCCTCCCTCATACCGGTATTCGTTGATGATGGAAAATGTGGGACTTCCGACGGTATCAGTAATCCCTTTTATGGAACATAAGGCATGGATAAAAGTAGTTTTGCCCGCCCCCATGTCCCCATGAAAGGCAAAGACGGCCCGGAGCGGAAATTGCTGCCAGAAAAACCTGGCGGCAGCCTCTATCTCCTGCAAATGAAAACGAAGTTCCATGGCGCAAATATATCGGTTTCCGATCAGTAACTTTGCAACTTGCGAAGCCGGCGGCTGAGCACTACATATATGGAGACTATCAACTGGAAAATAGAGGGTATGAGCTGTTCCACCTGCGCGCTCACCATCAACAAATATCTTGAAAAAAAGGGGCTGAAAAATATCAGGGTCAGCCTTGCCAGCGGCGACGTCAGCTTTGACAGTTCGGGTGGCTTTGACCAGCAGTCATTACAGAAGGGTATTCAGGATCTGGGCTATACGGTTGTAAAGGAGGCCGCCCCGGGATCGGCGCCGGCAAGACGGGTACTTAATAAACACCTCCGGTATTTTCTTTTTTGTCTGCCATTTACCCTACTGCTTCTCCTGCATATGGTGAACATACATCTTCCGGGAGGCGGGTGGAGCCAGCTGGTTCTTTGTCTGCCCGTATTTATAGCCGGCATGCGATTTTTTGGCCGAAGTGCCTTCAAAAGCCTGCTCAACGGCCTTCCCAACATGAATGTGCTCATCGCGATCGGAGCCATCGCGGCCTTTGTCTATAGTCTTACCGGCACGCTGCTGGGTTTGGGACCCGACTACCTCTTTTATGAGACTACCGCCTCTATCATAACCATCGTATTCCTGGGCTATTATCTTGAAGATGCTTCTGTACAGGCGACACAGCGATCGCTGAACAGCCTTGCTGCTACCCGGAAGATCATGGCCAACATGATCGCTTTTGACGACCAGCACCAGGAGGTTCTTTTTCCTGTCGAAAGCGACCAGCTGAGAAGCGGCGACCTGGTCCTCATCCGGTCGGGAGAAGAGGTGCCTGCGGATGCGACAATCCTTTGGGGCGAAGCCGGTGTCGACGAATCCATCCTTACCGGAGAAAGCCTGCCTGTCGATAAAAAAGGGAAAGATACCCTTATAGGGGGGAGCCTTCTTGTTTCCGGGACAGTAAAAGCCCAGGTGACGGCGGCTGCCGGCGACTCTGTGCTCGCCGGCATTGTCCGGATGGTCCGGCAGGCACAGGGGGAGAAACCTCCTATCCAGCAGCTTGCCGACCGGATCAGCGCGGTTTTCGTCCCTGTGGTGCTCGGCCTTGCCGTCCTGACCTTTGTGGGAAATTATTTGTACTGGCATGAGGTGGCTCCCTCGCTGATGCGCTGTATTGCCGTACTGGTCATTGCCTGTCCCTGCGCCATGGGGCTGGCCACTCCCGCTGCCATTGCCGTCGGGCTGGGCCGGGGGGCGCGTAAGGGTATTCTCTTCCGCAATGCGCGGCACCTCGAAGCCTTTAAAGACATCCGCCAGGTGGTGCTGGATAAGACCGGCACCCTGACGACCGGTGAATTTTCTATCGGCCAGTGGCATCTGTACCCTGATGCCGGTCTCACACCGGAAAATTTTAAGGAAATAGCTTTCTCTCTTGAAAAATATTCTACTCATCCCATCGCCAAAAGTATTACGCGGGAATGGAAGGTTGCGGCGGGTGGCCGCGGCGGGTCCGGCGGGACAGGCGGATCCAGCGGAGCGGGTGGAACCGGTGAAGTGGGTGCGCCTGGCGGAAAGCCAGCCCTTCGCTGGGAAAAGGTCGAAGAAGTGAAAGGCCTCGGCATGCGCGGCGAAACGAAAGACGGGGACATTTACTGGGCAGGGTCTTATGTTGTTGCGGCAAACCTTACCTCGGATGCCACCCACAATGTCTACATTGTCTGTAACCATCAACTCCTGGGTTACATCGACGTAAAGGATACCCTTCGTCCGGAAGCAGCCGGCGTCATTTCCTGGCTACACGGTAAAGGCATACATACCATCCTGCTCAGCGGGGACAGGAAACAGGCCTGCCAGGAAATTGCCGCTACTCTGGGGATCCAGGAAGTGCTGGCGGAACAGACACCCGGGCAGAAGCTGGAGCAGGTGACCCGCCTCAACAATGAAATGCCCACCGCCATGGTCGGCGACGGCATCAATGACGCTCCGGCCCTTGCCCGGGCCGCCATTGGCATCTCGATGAGCGATGCCTCACAGCTTGCTGTGCAGACCGCGGACGTGGTGCTTATGAACAACGGCCTGCAGCAACTTCCCGCCGCGCTGGGGCTGGGCCGTCAGACGTTTGCGACTATAAAGGGCAATCTTTTCTGGGCTTTTTTCTACAATATCATCGCCATACCGGTGGCTGCCTTCGGGCTGCTGACGCCGGCACTGGCCGCGCTGGTGATGGGACTGAGCGACGTGGTCCTGGCAGCCAATTCGCTTCGTCTTTATGTAAAAAAAGTGATCTGAATTAATGACCACATCTAAAATGACAAATCCAAATAACGAAAACCCGGACCTGCTCGCCATTTTACACCAGTACTGGCACTACAAGAGCTTCCGGCCCCGGCAGGAAGAGATCATCCGGTCCCTGCTGGCCGGAAAAGATACGCTTGCGCTTTTGCCCACGGGCGGAGGGAAATCAATGTGTTTCCAGGTGCCTGCCATGGCTCTTCCGGGTTTGTGCCTTGTGGTCAGCCCTCTCGTTGCCCTGATGAAAGATCAGACCGACAGCCTCCGAAGGAAGAGCATCACGGCCTTTTCCCTTCACAGCGGGATGACCCGTAAGGAAGTCATCAGCACCCTGCAACTGGCGGCCGGCAGTAACTGCAAGTTTCTTTATGTATCACCGGAAAGACTGGAGACCGGGCTTTTTGCCGACTACCTGCTCTCTCTGAAGATCAGCTTTATAGCCGTCGACGAGGCGCATTGTGTATCTCAGTGGGGATACGACTTTCGACCATCTTACCTGCGCATTGCCGCCTTACGCGAACTCTTACCCGAAGTTCCGGTTTTGGCTCTCACCGCCTCTGCCACGCCTTCTGTGATGGACGACATCGTTGAAAAGCTGGAAATGCGGGACCCTGCTGTTTTTCGTTTGCCTTTTACCCGTCCCAATCTTTCGTACAGTGTGTTTACGGTCAGCAACAAACAGCAAAAGATAACAGAAATTTTGTCGAAGGTCACTGGCAGCGCCATCGTCTACTGCAAGACACGGCGGGCTACAAGGGATATCAGCGAAGGGTTGATGCGACAGGGTATCCCCGCGGTCGCCTATCATGCCGGTCTTCCCCAGGAGGAAAGAATGCAACGCCAGGAAGACTGGTTGAAAGACAAGGTGAGGGTGATCGTTAGCACCAATGCCTTTGGCATGGGCATCGATAAAGCCGCCGTAAGAGCCGTCATACATGCCGATGTCCCCGAGTCGATAGAAAACTACTACCAGGAATCCGGCCGCGCCGGAAGAGATGGCCTGAAGGCCTATGCTGTTCTCCTGGCGGCGGAAGGAGAGACGGCCCGGCTCGAAGCCATGCCCGATGCCCGTTTCCCTGCTATGGACAAGATCAGGCCGGTCTATCAGCACCTGATGAACTATCTCCAGCTGCCGGCCGGTTCGGGGGAAGGGAACTACTATGATTTCGACATCTCCATCTTCACAGACCGCTTCGACCTGGAGACGTCGACTGCAATGAATGTGATAAAAGTGCTGGAGCAGGAAGGGATGATGAGCTTTCATCAACAGGTTTTTCTGCCGGCCAAAGCCCGGTTCATTATCGGGAAAGAGACGCTCTATGATTTTGAAAAGGATCATCCGGAGCTGGAGCCTCTTATCCATGCCCTGCTGCGTATGTATGAGGGCATCTTTGATCAGCCGGTGACGATCAGGGAGAGACAACTGGCCTGGCAGCTGCACAAACCTCAGCCGCAGCTTCTTACCGAGCTGGGTCAGCTCGAGGCCCTTCGGATCATCGAGTATACACCTATAAAGGAATCTCCCCAGTTATACTTTTTCCGGAATCGGGTGGCTGTAGAAGAGTTATACATCGATCCCGTCAATTACAGGGAAAGAAAGGAGGTATATGCCAATCGTATCCGGGCCATGATCCGTTATCTTGGGCTCAACGGCGAATGCAGAAGCCGCTACCTGGCTCATTATTTCGGTGATAAGGATGCTGCTGACTGCGGGATCTGTGACAATTGCCTGCAGCAGGCCAAGCGTAAGGAAACGTCTGCGCCGCGGCGGCGGTGAGTGGGCGCGGCACCGAGGGTGATCGCTGCGGTGCCGTGGTTGCTGCGGTACGGAGGATTGCGGTGGTACTGTGGGTTGCTGCGGTATCGTGGATCGGGTCGCGGGTTATACTTTCTCTGCCAGCAGCTGACGGATCAGTTCTTCCAGCTCTTTCAGTCTTCTTTCCATTTCCGGCAGGCTACGGCTGATTGCCTGGCTGCGCAGGGCGCTGGTATATTCATAGGCCGGACTGCCTGTCACGGCTCCCCCCTGTGATTTTATAGACTTGGTCACCCCACTTTGCGCGTTGATCCGGGCCCCATC
Source organism: Puia sp. (assembly GCA_036499285.1). Classification (GTDB taxonomy): domain Bacteria; phylum Bacteroidota; class Bacteroidia; order Chitinophagales; family Chitinophagaceae; genus Puia. The sequence goes on from DASYEB010000001.1 coordinate 144,121, forward strand.
CGCAATCTGCAGATGCCCTACGAGTCCCGCCTGTCCGCCGATCATCACTCCGCTGCCAATCTTTGTACTGCCGCTGACGCCTGCCTGTGCAGCGATGACGGTGTGGTGTCCTACATCCACATTATGAGCTATCTGTATCAGGTTGTCGAGCTTGGCGCCGGTGCGGATGATCGTGGATCCCATGGTGGCCCGGTCGATAGCTGCATTGACACCGATCTCGACATAATCCTCTATCACTACATTACCGATCTGGGGAACCTTTTTAAAAGTGCCATCTGCCTGTGGCGCAAAGCCAAATCCGTCTCCGCCGATGACTGAACCAGCATGGATGGTCACGTGTGCGCCGATAACACAATTGTGATATATTTTTACGCCGGGATGTATTACCGTGTGATCTCCTATTCTTACATTATTACCCAGATATACCTGCGGATGGATCTTCACGTTGTTGCCAATGTCCACATTCTCGCCGACGTAAGCAAAAGCACCTATGAAGACCCCCTCGCCCAGTCTGGCTGTTTTTGCCCGGTAAGAGGGTTCCTGGATACCCGTCAGCTGTTGTGCCTCTATTTCCTGGTATTTGGTCAGCAAAGTGGCGAAGGCCGTATAAGCGTCCGGTACCCGGATCAGGGTGCTGCCAATAGCCTGTTTCAACTCCTGCGATTCGTTCACGATAATGACAGACGCGCCGGTAGTATAGAGGAATTCTTCATATTTGGGATTAGCCAGAAAGGCCAGCTGACCGGAGACGGCTTCTTCTATCTTTCCGAAGGAGCCTACGGCAGCGTTGGGGTCTCCCTCGGTCTTACCGTTGATCAACATTGCTATTTGGGCGGCAGAGAATTGCATATTTAGTGTGGTTTTTCAGGATGTAGTTGGCTACAAACCTGTGCTCAAATGGCAAATATAAAATTTTTTCACGGTGCTCGCCAGTGTTTGCTGGATGAGCGCATTGTCTACCTGCGAAATATCTTTTACGGTCCCGTCCCTGAAGAGAATATTTATTTTTTCATCGGCGGAGTTATAGGTAGTGTTGACGGCCTGTCCGGTGAATACAAAATAGTCTGTGTCTTCCATGGTCAGCCCTAATTGCCGGCATACCTTTTCTTTTAATCCAGTTACGTAATTTTCATCGAAGGGGGTTGCCTGGAACCTGACTTTTAGCAGCTGCCGGTCGATGAGTCCCCGGGAAAGGCGGGACAGCACTATGTCGGGATGGAACATCCAGTTCTTTATCGTCCCCATCACATCGAAATCGTCCAGCAGACAAAATTTGTCCAGATTTGAGGCTATGGGTGTCTGCGCCGTTTCGTCCTGTAAAAAGAAATCGAGCACCGGCGAACAGCACCGGACCTCCTCGCCGCGTGAGATCAGTTCCCGCGCCCTTTCCAGTATCCTGACCAGCATCTTCTCCGCGCTGACTACTGTCTTGTGCAGATAGACCTGCCAGTACATCAATCGTCGGGCCAGCAGAAATTTCTCGATCGAATAAATAGCCTTTTCCTCCACCATCAGCTCCCCGTCCTTTACGGCCAGCATCTTAAGGATGCGATCGTAGCCGATCACGCCTTCACTGACACCCGTAAAGAAGCTGTCGCGGGACAAATAATCCATCCGGTCCATATCCAGCTGACCGGACACCAGCTGGTGCAAAAAATGCCTGGGATAATCATTCGTAAAAATACGAATCCCTATTTCCAGCTGCCCGCCGAACTCTTTATTCAGAACCTTCATGATCAACAGTGACAGGGCTTCATGATCGACTCCCCGGATCACTACATTCTCGAGGGCATGCGAGAATGGGCCATGTCCCACATCGTGTAAAAGAATCGCCACCTTTACGCCTAACTCTTCTTCTTCACTGATAACGACGCCTTTACGCCGCAGCTCCGCCACGGCATTCCCCATCAGGTGATAGGCCCCAAGGGAATGATGCAAGCGGGTATGGACTGCTCCGGGATATACCAGGTGCGCAAATGCCATCTGATGAATCCGGCGCAGACGCTGATACCAGGGATGTGCAACAATATTCAGCAGTAAAGGATGATCCAGTGTGATGAAGCCGTATACCGGGTCATTGATGATCTTACGCGAAATTTGGGCCATTCCTGTGTGGGTTTTGTTAAAACGTTCAAAACAATCTTAAACAAATGTCAAATCTAATTAAAATTGGCTGAGAGTTTGTAGTTTGTGGGCTATGCCACTAGCAAAAATACTCTGGGTTGACGATGAAATAGAAAGCTTGCATTCTCAGATCCTCTTCCTTGAAAATAAGGGATATGAAGTAAAGGCGCTGACCAACGGCTTCGATGCCATTGATTTCGTAAAAGAGAACATCATAGATGTAGTTCTGATCGATGAGAGCATGCCGGGCATAACCGGGCTCGAGACCCTGGCCAAAATAAAGGAAGCCAACCAGCAGATACCTGTCGTACTGATCACGAAGAACGAGACGGAAAATCTTATGGACGATGCCATCGGCAGCCAGATCTCGGACTATCTTATAAAACCAGTCAATCCCAACCAGGTGCTTCTCAGCCTGAAGAAGATCATCGATAATAAAAGACTGGTTGCCGAAAAAACAACAACTGCCTATCAGCAGGAATTTCGCAACCTTTTTATGGCACTCAATAGTAACCCGAACTACAATGAGTGGATGGATCTCTACAAAAAACTGGTCTATTGGGAGCTGGAAATGGAAAAGTCCGACAGCCCCGAGATGCGGGAAGTTCTGCAGGCGCAGAAACAGGAGGCCAATACCGAATTCTTTAAATTCGTATCGAAGAATTATGCCAGATGGGTAAGTCCCAAGTCGACAGAAGGGCCCATCATGTCCCACAGCCTCTTCCAGTTTAAAGTTCTGCCTCATGTAGAAAAAGGCATACCTACTTTTTTCATCCTGCTTGACAACCTCCGTATCGACCAGTGGAAGGCGATCCAGCCTATTTTTGCGGAAAGTTTTCGCATCCTGGAAGAGGACAGCTTCTACAGCATTTTACCTACGGCCACTCAATACAGCCGCAACGCTATATTCTCGGGTCTGATGCCGGTGGACATCGAAAAACAGTTTCCTTCCCAATGGAAGAATGACGATGAAGAGGGCGGTAAAAATCTTTTTGAAGAAGAATTCTTCCGGGGTCAGCTGAAGCGGCTGAAAAAGGACAACCTGAAGACCTCTTATACCAAGGTGCTTAACTACCAGGCCGGGCAGGACCTGGTAAACAATATTCACAACTTTCTGAATAACGATCTCAATATCATCGTTTATAACTTTGTGGACATGCTAAGTCATGCCCGAACCGAGATGGAAGTATTGAAGGAGCTGGCCAGCGATGAGATCAGCTATCGCAGCATCACGGCCAGCTGGTTTGAACATTCCCCGCTGCACCAGGCCCTGAAAAAAATAGCCGATAAAAAGATCAATGTCATTCTTGCTACCGACCACGGCAGCGTACGGGTAAAAACTCCCTATAAAGTGATCGGGGACAAACAGACGACGACCAATCTCCGGTACAAACACGGTCGTAATCTCAACTACGAAGCCAAAGAAGTACTGGCTTTTCGTGATCCGAAGGAGGCTGGTCTACCGGTTCCTACCGTCAACTCTTCGTTCATATTTGCGCGCGGGGATGGATTCCTCTGTTATCCGAACAACTACAATTACTATGTCAATTATTACCGGAATACCTTCCAGCACGGGGGCATCAGCCTGGAAGAAATGATCATTCCGGTTATCCGGATGACCAGCAAGAACGCCTAGTGTGGTCCCGGCGGCGCTGATGGGGGCTGGGTGCTCAATCTTTCCACACTCAGTGGATAAAATCGGATGGGCTAATTGCCCTGTCGCCCCATTAAGTAGTAACTTTGAAAGAATGATGAAGTTCAATCAATCAACACTCGATAAGATCGAGCGAATATTGGATGAAACAGGATACATCGTACGCTACGAAAGAGGCAACTTCCAAAGCGGCTATTGTATTCTTGAGCAAAGGAAAGTGGTGGTGCTGAATAAATTCCTCCAGCTGGAGGGTCGTATCAGCACCCTTATCGATATTGTCCCCCAGCTGAGGATCACTCCTGACATGCTCAGCCCCGAAGTAAAAAAGATTTACGACGACGTACTCCTCATGGCTCACCAGCTCAAAGAGGAGGGATGATACGGCTTATTCCGTAACTTTATACCGTGAGTAACCCGCCATTAAAAATCACATTCCTGGGTACCGGCACCAGCACTGGGGTGCCGATGATAGCCTGCCCCTGCGAAGTGTGTGCATCCACCGACAAAAAAGACAAAAGACTTCGTTCCAGCATTCTCGTCCAATCTCTTACTACTACTATCGTTGTAGATACCACGCCGGATTTTCGCTACCAGATGTTGCGTGCGAATGTGCGTCATCTTGATGCCGTCATCTTTACCCATCCGCATAAAGACCACCTCGCCGGTCTGGATGACGTCAGGGCGTATAATTTTTTTCAGCATACCGCTATGAATCTCTATGCCAATGAAATGACACAGGAGACGATTGTACGAGAATTCCCTTATGCTTTTGCGGATACGAAATATCCCGGCATTCCCGACCTGAAGCTCAATGACATCGACAAGGACCCCTTTACCATCGGGGACATTACGATCCAACCTATCCAGGTCTGGCATATGAAAATGCCGGTGCTGGGCTTTCGGTTTGGGGACTTTACCTATATCACCGATGCCAATCGCATCGACGAAAGCGAAAGGGAAAAGATCAGGGGCAGTCAGCAGATAGTCCTCAATGCCCTCCGTCATGAAAAGCACATTTCCCATTTCACGCTGGGAGAGGCAATAGAGGAAGTTCGCCAGCTCGGTGTGCCAAAGGCCTTGTTTACTCATATCAGCCACCAGCTGGGTAAACATGCGGATGTCGAGGCAACCTTGCCCCCAGGTATGCATCTTGCTTATGACGGTCTTGTCGTAGAAGCCTGAGGTGGGTGCCGCTGCATGGTCTTTTCGGGTCGCATGATCTCCGCTTGCTGCACCGTGCGGCTGGTGGCGCGCTTTTGCATTTCTTTAACATACGTTAAGGATTTGTAAGTATAAAATCCCGTTAAACCTTCTCTCCGTCCGGCTGTCTATTATTGTCATAAACACAGAAGTATGAGAAAAATAGTCCTGATCCTACCGGCCGTTCTCCTTTTAGCGGCCAGCTCCTTCGCTCAGACAGCCGTCGAGTTTATTCCACAGGGTGGTTATACTTTCGCAAGCCATACCGATTTTCCCGACCTCTATGGCCGGGTCGGCGAAGCCGGGAATTTCGGGGGAGCCGTCAAATTCAATGTCACCCGCAGCTTTGGCATAGAAGTGCTTTATAATCACATGAGTACTACTTCCGGGCTATACTATTATGATGACCATACCGCCTATTCCAGCGGGCATCTCGGTCTCGATTATTTCATGATCGGGCCTGTCGAATCGTTTACTATTCCCAATTCAACTGTCAGACCCTTTATCGGAGCTATGCTTGGTGCGGCTGTCATGTCCCCGGACGGTAATTCCACTTTTACCAAGTTTGCGACGGGACTCCAGCTGGGAACGAATATTTATGTATCACCGAGGGTCGGTCTTCAGTTAAAAGCACAGCTTCTGTCACCTGTCGATGCAGCCGGCGGCAGCTTGTTCTTTGGGGGATATGGTAGCGGCGCAGGGCTCGATACCTATTCCTCGATGTACCAGTTCTCTTTCAATGCGGGTCTGATCATCGGTCTGGGGCGAATCCTTCCCGAACCGACCTATCGTCATCCTGCCCGCCGTCCCGGTCCCCATTATCGCCGGTACTACTACTAAGGGGGCTCGGTTCCGCTACAATTTATTGGTTGATCCATACCCCTACATACAGCCCCGCTCGATGCGGGGCTTTTTTTAAAAAAATAGAAACTAACAACCGTTAGTTTTGCTAAAAAAATACTACCTTTACTTGCATCTGTCCTGAAAAGACAGTTTCTTTAAATAACGATCGTTTGCCAGTGTTTCCAGGCAATAGCCCCATCGGTTGTTGCCTGGTTCTTTTAAGTCCGCAGGCACTGGCCCGGCCCGATAAAAAACTAAAAGCGTTTCACACATGGATTTTGCCACAGACGAACTCACCCAGCAGGTGGGCCGAACAGCCCGGGATTTTGCCAATCAACACATCAGGCCTTATGTCATGGAATGGGACGAGTCCCAGTGCTTTCCGCATGCCGTATTTACAGAATTGGGCCGTCTTGGGCTGATGGGTGTCGTCGTTCCTGAAGAATACGGCGGTTCCGGCCTGTCTTACATCGAATATGTCGCTGTCATCGAGGAGATAGCCAAAGTCTGCGGCTCCATCGGCCTTAGCCTTGCCGCTCACAACTCCCTTTGCACAGGACACATTCTTGCCTTTGGCAATGAAACTCAAAAAAAGAAATACCTTCCCCGCCTCGCCAGCGGTGAAGCGCTTGGCGCCTGGGGTCTTACAGAAGCCAATACCGGCAGCGACGCCGGCAATATGCGCTGCACTGCCGTAAAAGAGGGAGAGGAGTGGGTGCTCAACGGTACTAAAAACTGGATCACCCATGGCATCAGCGGCCATATTGCCGTCGTTGTCGCCCGCACCGGTGAACCGCGTACCCGCGACAATGCTACTGCCTTTATCGTAGAAAGAGGCACAGCCGGCTTCAGCGGCGGAAAAAAAGAGAATAAGCTGGGAATGCGCGCCAGCGAAACGGCCGAAATGATCTTTGACCAGTGCCGTATCCCGGATGCTAACCGTCTTGGAGCCGTCGGGGATGGCTTCCGCCAGGCATTGGCGGTGCTCGACGGGGGCCGCATCTCCATTGCGGCGCTATCCATTGGTATTGCCAAAGGCGCGCTGGAAGCTGCCCTTCAATACTCAAAGGAACGGCACCAGTTCGACCAGCCTATCTGCAATTTCCAGGGTATTTCCTTCAAGCTGGCCGATATGGCCACGGAGATCGCAGCTGCCGAACTGCTTACCTTACAGGCTGCCGATCTGAAAAACCGGCACCTTCCCATGACGCGCCAGGCTGCTATGGCAAAATACTATGCGAGCGAGGTGGCGGTCCGGGCGGCCAACGATGCTGTACAGATCTTTGGCGGATATGGATATACAAAAGATTTTCCTGTAGAAAAATTTTATCGCGACAGCAAGCTTTGTACGATAGGCGAAGGTACATCAGAGATCCAGAAGATCGTCATCGCCCGCGAGGTGCTGAAAGGGTAATATCGAATTGCTAAAAGAATGGTGTCGAAGTGCTGATGTCGATGTGCTAAAGGGTAGTCATAACAATTTTATAATACTTAGGTATTTCCACGCATCGCTAGTTTTGCCCCCAGAAAACTAAAAGCGAAATGGAAATTGTTTCTGTGTTCGACGGTCTCTATCACCAGTATCATCATGCCGTATACAGCAATATCCGCAAACTGATCAGGCAGGAGGAAGCCGCTGAAGACATCCTGCAGGAAGTATTTCTCGCGCTTTGGGAGAACAGGCAGAAACTCGACGGCGCAAGAGTTGCAGGCTGGTTGTTTGTCACCAGCTATAACAAATCCATCAAATACCTGAAAAAAAAGCGGCGTGATTCAGCCGTCCCTCTCGTCGACGAAATACTCCACAACAGCATCCCCGAAGAAGAAAACACCAGCGAAGAATGGCATAGTTTCCGTGTCTCCATGATCGAAGATGCCGTAAATCACCTGCCGGAAAGAAAGAAACGGGTCTTCCAGCTTTGCCGTTACGAAGGCAAGTCCTGTGATGAAGTGGCGCAGATCATGGATATCTCTCCCACCTCCGTAAAAGATTATCTCAAACAATCCAACCGTTTTATCAAAGAATATATATTCTCCAACTACACTGAATTTAGTCTTTCCATTGTTCCATTACTGATCATTTACCTTGGACAATAACTAATGTTTCGTAACAATTCGGTAACACAGGATCACATCACCTTTTTTTTGTTCCGGGGTATTTACTGACGAATGAGGAGCAAACACATCCAAAGACAAAGATTAAAGAAGGAATTCGATCAGGAAGTAAGGTCGGGGAAAAAGACGTTGCCAGAAGAAAGTTCCGCACGGATCCTCGAAGCGCTTCATGTGAAAATCGCAGAGCGTTCCGGAAGCACGAGCCCGCTCCCGCTGCGAATATCCTTGTTCCGATGGTCTGCTGCAGCTGTGGTCTTGTTACTGGCGGGCTTCCTGTGGCGGGGCTATCATCATACAACTGCTGCAACGGCTGTTCCCGCCAGCACAGCAAGGATCAGGCGTACCAACAACAGCTCCCGCGAGCTTAGCCTTTTGCTGCCGGACGGTTCTACAGTCGTGCTGTCACCCGGAAGTACTGTATCCTATTACCCGGGCTTCGAACCCGGCCATCGGCATATTGATCTTTCCGGCAAGGCATTATTCGACGTGAAAGCCGACGCTAAACGGCCATTTATCGTCTATGCCGGCGACGTGAATACAACGGTATTGGGTACCCGATTTATTGTAGACGCACTTGCACCTGAAAAGATAAACGTGCATCTGCTGGAAGGGAAGGTAGTGGTCCGGGCCGACAAGGGACTGGCCATGCGGGAAGTCTACCTGTCGCCGGGACAGCAGTTTGAACTGGACAGGCAACGCAGGCAGTACGCTGTCTCAGCTTATCACGACAGCAGCGTGGCTGCCGTTGTCCCAAAGAAAAAAGTTTCTCCGGCTGTGATCAGCTTTCCGACCAATACCTCTATCCTTGAATTCAATCAGGAACCGCTTCCTCATGTACTGGCCAGCATCGGCCGAAGATATGGAGTTGACTTCAGGCTGAATGGCCGTGGATTCAACACCATACTGGTGACGGGCAGGTTCCTTCCATCCGATTCCTTATCGTCCGTGCTTTCCATGCTGGGCAGTATAAATAAGCTGTCTTTTAAGGAGACGGGCGACACGATTGTAGTTGCTGCCGCGCACCCCTAAAAAATAAAAAAACAGGATATGTCATTTACCAGGCTTTCAACCGCCCGCCGGTGGTTGTATGGGATCTTGCTGACCCTAACCTTACCGGCTATGGCGCAGGAAAAAACAGAACTAACGGGTATCGTTACGACCGAAAAAGGCGAATCCCTGAGCAACGTCTCCGTTGTCATGATCGCTGCCGGCTCGAAAGAAAAACGCAGTTTCTCTACGAATGAAAAGGGATTGTTCACTACTTCCGGGCTCAGGACCGGAGAAAAGTATGATCTTACCTTTACCAGTGTCGGATATGAAACGTATTTGCTGAAGGATTTCGGGATCAAAGCGGGTGTCAATAATTCCATTATCGTTCGCATGAAGCAGGTCGCCGCCGGTCTCAATGAAGTGGTCGTGATAGGCTATGGCTCTGTACTAAAAAAGGATGTCACAGGATCCATTGCTTCAATAAAATCAGATAAGATCAGTGAGATCGCGGTCACCGATGTGACACAAGCTTTACAGGGACGTGTTGCGGGTGTCACCGTACAGACCCAGAGCTGGAAACCCGGATTTACTTCGCAGGTAAGGATCCGTGGTAACCGGTCGATAAATGCTTCCAATGAACCCCTGTATGTCCTGGACGGCATACCTACGGTCGATGCTATCGATCAGCTGAATCCAAACGACATCGAATCCATCGATATTCTAAAGGACGCGTCCGCCACCGCTATATATGGCAACAGGGGAGCCAATGGCGTCATCATCATCACCACAAAAAAAGGCGTTCAGGGCAAGACCAATATCGAATACAACGGGTATGAAGGTCAGCTGAAGAACAGGTCCCTTCCCAAACTGATGGATGCTGCTGAATTTGTCGAATACTCGCGCGAAGCGCAGCGAAACTCCCTTGGGGGAGCTTATGATCCAAAAGCCAATAAGGACAATGATTTCAAAAACGACCAGCTGACAGCCACGCCATACATGTATAAAAATATGCAGAATGCCTGGGCCAGCGGCACCTATGATCCTTCGCAGCTGAAAAGCACGGACTGGTTGAGCTTTGGCCTTCGGACGGGCAATGTTCGCGACCACCAGCTGACGATCCGCGGCGGGGGTGACAAGAGCCGTATTTTGTTGTCCGGCGACTATTACAACAACATTGGTGTTGTCCGGGACCAGGACTATACCCGGTATAATGCCCGCATGAATTTTGAAATGAATGTGTTTAAGAACGTTAAAGTGGGTACGGATGCGGTATATAGCCATTCCCTGCAGGATGCCGGCTGGTCCGATGTGTTCGACGGTTATGGACTGAAAAGTTTCAACCCCGTTGCTTCTCCCTATAATGACGACGGCACCCTGGCTCTTTTCCCCACCAATAATACGCGTACTCCCAATCCCGTAACAAATTTCGGGCATACCAAAAGGGTAGTCAAACAGGACCGGTTCCTGGGTAATTATTATATCGATGTCTCCTTCCTGAAAGGCTTTGATTTCCGAAGCAGCCTGGGCATCGACTATCGTTCGCAGCAAAATCTCAACTTCGATGCCGCCAACACCGCTTCCGCCGGCGGCCAGGCTCCATCAGATGCCCTGAACCTGGGACTACACCGGTCGATGTATACTTTGGAGAACGTACTCAGCTATCGTAAAACGATCCATCACGATCATACTATCTATGCCACCCTGCTGCAGTCGATACAGGGATCGACAGAAGATACCAGCATCATCGCCGTATCCAATCTGCCTTATGATCAGCAGCTGTATTATAATGTAGGAAGCGCGCTCACGATCAGCGGGATCAAGAGCAATTATTCCCACTGGAGCCTAGCGTCCTTTATGGGTAGGTTGAACTATGCCTATAAGGATAAATATCTTGCTACCTTCTCGGCCCGTTACGACGGATCTTCCCGCCTGGCGGACGGACATAAATGGGTTGTCTTTCCTTCAGTGGCTCTGGCCTGGCGTATCAAGAGCGAATCTTTCCTTAAAGACGTCAGCGTGCTGAACGAACTGAAACTACGGGGTGGATGGGGCCGGACGGGAAACTCGGCTATCGCGCCGTATAAAACGGAAGGAGCATTGTCTATCGTTCAATATGCCTTTGGAGATGCACCGGCGCTTGGCTTCTCTCCGCTGGATATGCTTAACCCATCCCTTACCTGGGAGACTACCGGCCAGTACAATGCCGGCGTCGACTTCGGGCTGTTCAATGGCCGTATATCGGGAAGCGTGGATGTATATAGCCAGAACACCTACAACCTGCTCCTCAGCCGCAACCTGCCGACGGTATCCGGCTTTTCTTCCATTCTCAGCAATGTCGGGAAAACAAGCAACAAAGGTGTGGAAGTGGCTCTCAGCACCGTCAATATACGCAGAAGGGACTTCGAGTGGCGTACGGATTGGGTATATGCTACCAATCGTCAGCGTATCGTAGAGCTCTACAACGGGAAGCATGACGACGTAGGCGCCAATTGGTTCATCGGCAAACCGGTGCAGGTATTCTACGATGTTACAGACAATGGGATCTGGCAAAATACCGACGCAGACAAAGCCGAAATGGCGAAATACAATGCCAGTGGGTCTACTTTCAAACCGGGAGATATCAGGCCCCGGGACCTTAACCATGACTATAAGATTGACGCATCCGACCGTTATATCATCGGCCAGGCCGATCCCAAATGGACGGCCAGCCTGGGGAATAATTTCAGGTACAAGAATTTCGACGCATCCTTTTTCCTGTACGCCATGGTCGGTCAGACTGTCTACCATGACCTCGACATGCGTTTTGACGGCCGGTATAATCAGCCAAAGGTTGATTACTGGACACCCAATAACCCTGCGACCAAATATCCCCGTCCGCTCTTAGGCACGGCCGGTCTGAATTTTATCAGCCAGTTAAACTATTACAGCGGCTCCTTTATGCGCATGAAGAATATATCTGTCGGTTATTCGCTGCCTCCTGCCGTGCTGAAAAAGACGTACCTGCAGCGGTTCAGGATCTATGCCAGCGTCCAAAACCCATTTGTCATAACCAAATTCCCCGGGACCGATCCCGAAGGAGCTACGGGTTTTAACGAACCCAGCATAACTACCTACCTGGTCGGCGCCAACATTATCTTTTAAGCACTAAAAAAAGTAAACATGAAAAAGATACTTAGCCGGATAACGGTGATGGCTGTGATCATCTCCTTCGCTACGGGCTGTAAAAAATATCTGAAAGAAACTGTCGTTGCAGGAGTCAGCTATCAATTGTATGAGACACCCGCTGGCATTGAAGGTGCTCTTGTATCGGCTTATAATACCCTTCGTTAGGACGTGCAGGGCGAGAATCTATTAACGTTCAGCGATGCCGGCACCGATCTTTTTACCGTGGGGTCAGATGGCAATACCACCTGGAACGAATACCTGGTCACCCTTTCTTCCCTTGACTCCAGGGCCGGCAGTTTTTGGGATTATCATTATTCGGGCATCGGCCAGTGTAATGTCACCCTGGACTACCTGCCAAAAGTCACGGGCATGGACGACAGCCGCAAAAAGGTTATCGATGGGGAAGCCCGCTTTCTCCGGAGCTGGTATTATTTCGACCTTGTTCAGCATTATGGCAATGTACCCCTGGTGCTGGCGTCAACCAGCAAGGTAGTCACCGGCTTCAAACGTGCGGCGGTGAAGGACGTATATGTCAGCATCCTTTCCGATCTGAAACGGGCCTTTGACCAGCTGCCCGTCACCCCCGCCCAGCCAGGCCGGGCTACAAAGGCAGCGGTAGCGCAGCTGCTGGCAAAAGTATACCTGGCTCGTGGCAGCGCCACCTCCCAGACCCAGCAGACGATCAGGGGTACGCAGGCCACCGATATGGACAGCGTCATCTACTATGCGTCGCAGATCGAAAGTCAGCAGCTGGGGGCCTATTCACTGGTACCGGATTACGCCCAGCTTTGGGACCCAAAGAACCAGGTCAACAGCGAGATCATTTTTGCCGTTCAGTTCACGGCCAATGTGATCAGCAATGGCGGCGGCAATAACATGCATCTTTATCATGTGCCGCAATATGATGCCGTCAACACCAAGATCCTCCAGCGTTCCCTGGACTATGGCCGTCCCTATCGCCGTGTGCGCCCGACTCCCTATGTATATAACGGGCTTTTTGGTGCTACCCGGAAATATGACTCCCGGTTTGCGAAATCGTTTGTCTGGGGATATATTGCCAACCTGGCTGCCAATGGCATTACGACCTTAGCGGGTAATAAGGTAGATATAAAAGCAGGCGACACTGCCCTGTATTTTTCCCCGGTATTTTACAATTCTGCGGCTGATCTGAATGCTGCCATGCAGGCCAACAAACAATATCCTTTCTTTTTGCCTCTTAATACCTATCAGCCCTTTTCCTACAACTTCATCTTTCCCGGTCTGAAAAAATATCTCGATCCCAATCGTCCTACGACAAATGAAACAAATGGCACCCGAGACTGGAATGTAATGCGATATGGAGAAACGTTGCTCTTCCTGGCGGAAGCCTATGGACGCAAGGGCAATTTCGATAAGGCCGCTTCCTATATCAACCAGATAAGGCAACGTGCCGCATACAAGGACGGGGAGCTGAAGACCACGCAGTGGTGGACTTTCGAGGGAGGAGACTTTAACGACCGAACGAAAAGCACGGTCAGCCAGATGACGATAACAGCGGCTGATATCAGCGGCGATTTTGTCAACTTCATCCTGGAGGAACGTGGCCGGGAAATGCTTGGCGAACTCAATCGCTGGGAAGACCTCGACCGCTGTGAGAAACTTGTTGAGCGGGTGAAGAAGTACAATCCCGATGCCGGTAATATCCGCGACTATCATATTCTGCGACCCATCCCTCAGACTTTTATCGATCGTCTTGATCCGCAAGGACCCATAGCAGAAGAGCAAAACATCGGATATTATTAATTCAGTAATTCAAAATAAACAAGCATGTTAAAAGGAATTTTAGTAACAATCCTCTCTGGCGGCACACTCCTGATGGCGTCTGCCCAGGAAACACCGCGTTTCAAGCAGATCAACGAAGCCTTTCTCAATCCCGATTCAAAAGTCATTCTCATCTGCGCTCATCGTGGCGCCCATAATGAGTTTCCCGAAAATTCAATGGCCGCTTTCAAAAAGGCAATAGATCTGGGCATAGATATCTTCGAGCTGGATATCCGGGCTACAAAGGATGATTCCCTGATCATCATGCATGACAGATCTGTAGATCGTACTACCGACGGGCATGGCGACGTGGCAAATCTAAGTTTCGGGGAGATCCGCAAATTACACCTGAAATTCAACGGTAAGGTTACGGATGAGAAAGTCCCCACTCTTGAAGAAGCGCTGACGCTGGCCAAAGGAAAGATCCTGGTCGACCTGGATATCAAGGTCAACAAGTTCCCCGGGATCCTGGCTGTCGTCAACCGGACGCAAACAAAAAATACGGTGTTTGCGCTGGTCTACCGGCCTATCTATGGGAAGATGATCAAGGAGCAAAGTCCCGGCTTCAGGACCCTGATCCGTACCAATAATGAAGCTGCCGTAGACACGCTGTTCACCGTTACCAATACGGAAGCCGTTCACATTGACAATCATCACAACACGGTAGCTGTCACGACAAAGATCAGGAATCACGGCGCCCGCGCCTTCATCAATGCATTGGATGATGCGGATAAAAAAGTGGCTGCCGGCGACCTTGACGCCTATGAGGAGGACATTAAGAATGGCGCCAATATTGTGCAGACGAATTACCCGGCCTTGCTGATGCAGTATTTGAAAAAGAAGGGACTTTACTATTAAGGCATGAAATCTTCCTCCTCTTTTGGTCCGTACTTGTCGAACAGCTTGTCGATGGCTCCGGAAAAGAGGGGGAATTTCTGTTTGGTGAAATCTTTTATCACTTCGATAGCTTTATAAGCCTGCTCTTCGGTGAGACCCTGGGCTTTCAGCTTGTCTATAAGTTCCTGCATAGTGTATTATAAAAAAACGACCTGTCGATAGACAGGTCGTTTGTATTTTTTAAGCTACTTTCAGCAAATTCATCTTGCTCTTGTCGAACTTCTTTTGTGCGTATTCGAGGTTGAGATGGAATTTGACTTCCTTGCCGGAAGGCAGATCGAACATCGCGTCTGTCAGGATACTTTCGCAGATGCTTCTTAATCCACGCGCGCCTAATTTAAATTCCAGGGCCTTGTCGACCATAAAATCCAGCACATCGTTGTCAAAGCTCAGCTGAATGCCTTCCAGTTCGAACAGCTTCTTGTACTGGCGGATCAGGGAGTTCTTGGGCTCTGTCAGGATCGACCGCAAAGTGCTCTTATCCAGCGGATCAAGATGGGTTACCACGGGCAAACGACCCAGCAGTTCGGGTATCAGGCCGAAAGACTTCAGATCGGGCGCGTTGACATACTGCAGGAGGTTCTTTTTGGCCTGTTCCTGCTGCTCTTTATTTACATTGAACCCGATGGCATTGGTATTGATCCGGCGGGCAATGATCTTATCTACTCCGTCAAAGGCGCCGCCGCAGATAAAGAGGATATTCTGTGTATTGATCTTTATCAGCTTCTGTTCAGGATGTTTCCGGCCGCCCTGGGGGGGGACGAGAACGTCTGTTCCTTCCAGCAGCTTCAGGAGTCCCTGCTGAACACCTTCTCCGCTTACGTCACGGGTGATGGATGGATTATCTCCTTTACGGGCTATTTTATCTATTTCGTCGATATAAACAATACCTCTTTCCGCTGCAGTAACGTCATAGTTACAGACCTGTAAAAGACGTGTCAAAATACTTTCTACGTCTTCGCCGACATAACCGGCCTCAGTAAATACGGTAGCATCGACGATGGCGAACGGTACATTCAGCAACCGGGCGATGGTTTTAGCCAGCAGGGTCTTACCCGTACCGGTCTCGCCAACCATGATGATATTGCTTTTCTCGATCTCTACTTCATTCTCTACTACCTTTTGCTGGAGGCGTTTGTAGTGATTATAAACGGCTACTGAAAGCACTTTTTTTGCATCGTCCTGCCCGATAACATATTCATCCAGGATCCGTTTGATCTCGACGGGTTTTTTCACCGTCAGCTTGAATGCGCTGGTGCCGGTCGTATCTTCCCGGATCATTAGTTCCTGCTGGATGATCTCCTGTGCGTGTTCGACACAATTCTCACAAATATGTCCTTCCTGCCCGGCAATGAGGATCTTCACCTCATCCCGATTGCGGCCGCAGAAAGAACAATGCAACGTATTTTTTGCCATTATCTGATTGTCTAAGATTGAACTGTAAAGTTACCCAACTTATTGGATTCTCACACTATGTGGGAAAAAACAGTCCCGATAATTTTCGGGACTGTTCTAAAATCGTTTTATGTATGTTGCTGACTTATAGTCTTTTATGCTATCTGTCGGCACGCCTGAGCTCTAGAGCTTGTCAAAAACGGCGTCTACGATGCCGTATTCAATAGCTTCTTTGGCGTCCATCCAGTAATCGCGGTCGAAATCCTTCATCACCTGGTCAAATTTTTTCCCGCAATTCTCTGCCAGGATACGTGCGCTGATGTCTTTCACCCGGCGCGTCTGTCTGGCAGTGATCTCCAGGTCGATGCTGACCCCCTGCATGTACCCACCTAAGCTGGGCTGGTGGATCATGATCTCGGAAAGGGGATAAACGAACCTGCGACCCTTTGTCCCGCCGCTCAGCAGGATAGAGCCCATAGAAGCAGCCAGTCCCATACAGATAGTGCTTACCGGGCTTTTGAGGAGCTTCATGGTGTCATAAATGACAAATCCGGAGGTTACGACCCCGCCGGGGCTATTTATAAAGAATTTGATCTCTTCACCGGGCTTATCGGCATCCAGTAATCGCATTTTGGTGACTACTTCTTTTGCTGACCGGTCGTCGACTGGTCCCCAAAGCTCTATGCTCCGGCTTTCGAAGAAGTATTTTTCCATCTTTTTTGCCAGCACGCCAAATTCGGGTCCTTTTTCATCCTTGGATTCCTTTTCGTCCGGTTCATCGTCCATATAAGTCGGTTTCAGCAAATATTTTGAATAGCTCATTCTCTTGTTTTTATAGTTGATAAATCAATAATTCCAGGTCTGTAATGTCAAACTACTCTTTATTTTCTTTCCTCGGATTCAGCAGGAGCACTTCGTCTACCAGCCCGTATTCTTTTGCTTCGATAGCTGTAAGCCAGTAGTCGCGGTCACTGTCCTTTTCTATCTGTTTGGCTGTTTTCCCGGTATGGAAAGCGGTGATCTCATACAGTTCCTTACGAAGCTTTTTGATCTCGCTGACCGTGATCTCGATATCCGTGGTTTGTCCGCCGATGGCGCCGCTAGGCTGGTGCATCATGACCCGGCTATGTTTCAGGGCCGTTCTTTTGCCCTTGGTGCCTGCACACATCAGGACCTGTCCCATGGAAGCAGCCATCCCGATACAGATGGTCGATACGTCGGGGGTCACATACTGCATGGTGTCATAAACACCCAGACCGGAATAAACACTGCCACCCGGGCAGTTGATATACATCTGTATGTCGCGGTGGCGATCGGTACTGTCAAGGAACAGCAGCTGAGCCGTCACGATATTAGCTACTTCATCGTTGATAGGATAACCCAGGAAAATGATCCGGTCCATCATAAGCCGGCTGTAAACGTCCATTACGGCCACATTCATGGGGCGCTCTTCAATAATGTTGGGGGTAAGATTGGTGATAGTATTGCCAGTAATGCCAGTCACAACATTTGGGGTAAGGTTCTTGACAACGTATTTGTTGTAATCGTTCAACGTATTACTGGAAATGCCACGATGTTTCACAGCATATTTCTCGAATTCGTTTGCAGGATTCATAATTTTATTTTTCAATGATTTAATGCCAATTCTATTCTCAGAACAGGAAACTTCCTTTCAAATCTCCGTCCAAACTTTCAAATTGCCAAAAAACTGACAGGTTGTCTTATGGATGCCGGCAAAAAAAAGCCCGGATCAATGACCCGGGCTTTTACTATATCGAAAAACGACTAATGGTGGTGATGCTGATGCGCTTCGACCTCCTGCTGGAATTCGGCCACGCTAATGGGCTTCTCCGTCGGGTTGATCTTTGTTTCGGCCCAGGCGAAGACCTTATCGGTCCGGATACGGTGGACCGTATCCTCTACAAACTTGCGGTCCTGCATCATGCGCTGTACATATTCGGCTACCCAGGGCTGTTCTTCCGCACCGGCCTGCATACCCATATATCCGAATAACTGTTGTTTCGCGAAGTCCCGGATGTCATCGGGGGTTGCTTCGATACCGTTCTCCGTGACGACCTTGTCGACGATGAGGGTCCATTTCAGCTGGTTTACAAAGGAGGGGAATTCTTCCTCTACTTCTGCCTGTGTCTTGGGCTTTTCGCCACCCGACTGCATCCAGCGTTTCAGGAAATCTTCGGGGAACTCTATTTTGGTCTGTTCCAGGATCACGTGATAGAGGGAATGCTGCAGCTGGTTGCGGCTCTGGCCGTCCCAGTGAGCCTGGATGTCGGCTTTCAAACTCTCCCGGTAGGCTTCTTCGGTAGTAATTCCCTTGCCAGGAGCTGCGGCCTGGAAGAATTCTTCGTTCAGCTCAGCTTTTTCGATAAAGCCAACCTTGGTGATCTCTGCTTTAAAATATTTATCAGCAGCGGCGGCGTCATCTTTTGCGAGGCCAAGGTCATTGAGCACCCATTCTCTTTCTTTTTCATCGAAAGCCCGGGAGGGTTGGAGAACGATGAAATCTCCTTTCTTCAAACCCATCCATTTTGACCGGGTACCTTCGTTGAAATATTTTACCAGCAGGGAATTGTCTTTCTGTATGCCCCCTTCCACCGGCTGACCGTCAGCATCGGTTTCGGTAAACTGGAGGTTCAGTACATTTTCGTCATTGCTGACGACCTCTGGTTCGGTCATTTTGCCATTCCGGGTCCGCTGGCGATCGACCTCTTCGTCGATCATTTCCGGAGTTACCTCTACGGTAAGCCGGGTCAGCTTTGCCGAGCCAAGATCGGCCAGGTTGAAAGCGGGTTTCAGCCCAACTTCGAAAGCAAAGGAATAGTCAGCGGGGTTATTGATATCGATCTGTCGGGCGTCATTTTCCGGCAAAGGCAGCGGCTGAGCGAAGATCTCCAGTTTCTCACTGGACATATAAGTGGTCAGCTCTTTCTCCACGGTCCTCAGCACTTCGTCTGTAAATACCGAATTGCCATACATCTTTTTGATAAGGCTGGTAGGCACCATTCCTTTCCGGAATCCGGGGATATTCGCCTGTTTGCCATATTGTTTCAGGGACTTTTCGAAAGAAGGCAGATAGTCGCCCTTCGAAATATTGACGGTAATTTTATCCGTCAGGAGCCCAATATTCTCCCTCGTAACTGTTGCCATATTAGTATATTATTTTAAATCGGGGGGCAAAGGTACGTAATTTAATGGATATCAAATCAGGCGCAGCTCAGTGGCTACCCGGATCAGGACGGGAGCGTTCCCGACCCCAAATTTCTGCATCAGGTTGCGCCGGTGGGTCTCTACCGTAAAGGGGCTGATGAAGAGCTGTGCGGCTATCTGTGCCGTCGTATGCCCCGTCGCTATCATTTTCAGGATCTCTTTTTCCCGCCGGGTAAGACGCGGGATCCCTGCCTCCGGCTCCCGGTCGGGCAGGCTGGCAAGGATAACCTGTACGTCCTGGCTTAATACCAGCTTTCCGGCCAGGGCGTCCCGGATACTCTGGGCCAGTTCCGCTGCAGAGGCGTTCTTGAGCAGGTAACCTGCGGCGCCTTCCTGTAAAAGCCGGGTGATCATTTGCCGTTCGTTGTGGTTGCTGATGATAATGATCCTTGTGCCCGGATACAACTTCCTGACCTCGCCGCAAAGCTCTATTCCATTCCTGTCGGGCAGGTTGATGTCCAAAAGCAGGATGTCCACCGGGTGCTGCGAAAGAAAGGCAAGTCCTTCTGCCGCACGTGTAAAACAGCCTGCGATGCTCACTTCTTCCACATTCCGAAGCAGGGAGACAAAACCTTCCAGCACTACCGGGTGGTCGTCGATGATGATGACCGATACTGTCTTATTCGTGTACATGGACTTCTATATTAATGGTTGTTCCTTCACCGGGCACGGAATGTATATCCATTTTCCCTTTTAAAAAATTAACCCTGTTGCCTACATTGGAAAGACCGATGCCGTCGCCTTTATGCTGTTCAGGCTGAAAACCGCGGCCATCGTCCTCCACGGAGATAAAAAATATGTTCTCGTTCTGGCTGCACTGGACCAGGATACTGGTAGCCGAAGCATGACGGATAGCGTTGCTAAGCAGCTCCTGTACGATCCTGTAGATAGCTGCCTGCCCGGGAGGGGTAATGGATCTGCTGATCCCATAACCCTGGAACTCCACCTGCAGAGCCGGGGTCTGCAGGGAAGAGCACAACTCCTTCAACGCCGGCTCCAGCCCGAATTGCAATAAGGTTTCGGGCATCATATCCCGGGCAATACGGCGCAGCTCCTGTACGGACAGGTCCAGCTGCGTGATGACTTTATATAGGTCCATGTCCGATCTTTTTCTTTCTTCTTTTCCTGGCCAGGCAGAGTCGGCAAAGGCCGACAGCTTCATCTTGACCCCTGCCAGCATGCCGCCGAGTCCATCGTGGAGATCGCGGGCCAGCCGGTTGCGCTCCTGTTCCTGTCCTTTTAACATCGCATTGTAAATGGCCAGCTGCTGCTGCTGTTCGATGTCTTTGAGTTTTTGACGATGATCCTCTTCCTGCTGCCGGGCGAGCCGCTGTTTGTTGCGGTAGAGCAGGAATAAGGAGAAGACGAGCAGGAGCAGGATCAGGATGCCGGCGAGCAAAAGATAGTTCAGCAGCCGATTGTGCTGAAGGACCAGATCCTGCTGTCTGGTCTGGCTGTGCAGGGTAACGATCTCTTTTTCTTTTTTCTCCGACTGGTATTTTGTCTCCAGCTCGCTGATCCTGACCTTGCTGTTCTGCTCATTCAGGCTGTCAGACAGGCGGCTGTATTCAGAAAGCCAGCTATAAGCTTTCTTTAAATTCCCGGTCTTTTCCTCCACGCCGGCCAGGTTCTTCAACATCGACAGCTTATTATCGGTAATAGGAAAACCTGCGGTTTTCTCCTGTAATTCATAAAGGATGTTTTTGGCCAGGGGATAGTTCTTTTCTTCCGAATAGATCTTATACTTACCCATCAGCAGATTTAACGAGGGGTACAGCTGTTTCCACCGTCGCGCCATGACCAGTCCTTTGTCGTAGCTATCCAACGCCCTGGGAAAGGCTTTGGTAAAATAGAAATACATGCCATTCACCGTATAGTAAAGGATCCATTCCTGGCTATCCCGGTTATGCGAAAGTATCGACAGGGCCTTCTCCAGGTAGGGGGGCGCCTGGTCATATTTATCCTGGAACAATAATGTCTGGGCGGCATAACAGTAACAGGTGGCGAGGTCTTCGTAGCCGATGTTATCCCTGAATTGCCGGATGGTCATGTTATAATATACGAGCGCCTTGTCATACTGGCCGTAATTCATCAGCACCATGCCGATATCTTTATAGGTCAGCGCAAGCGTTACGGAATCCCCGGCTTTCTCCAGCAGCGGCGCCACTTTATTCAGCATGATATCCAGGAACTGTTTGCTGTCATCCCTGCGCTGGCAGATGGCGCCATAGTTATGCCAGATACGGGCCCTGTATTTCAATCCCCTGAATGAACTATCGTTGCGGAGCAGCCGATCGGCCTTCATCAGCTCTTCGGAGGCCTTTGGAAGATCGTAGTGTTCCATGTATACATTCCCGATATAAAAATGCGACAGGGCGGCGTAAAAGGCGTTTTTTATTTTGCCCGCGGCCTCTTCCGACTGCAGCGCATAGGACATGGCCCTGGCGGAATCCTTGTATAACCAGTAATTGGAGAGACTTTGCAGAGCCTCTATCCGGGCGGTATCGGTAGTGCTGGTCCGCAGGATCCTGTCCAGGCTGTCTGCCCGCCGGTCGTCATTGATCGGCCGCTGGGCAACGGATGAAACAGCGAAGAGCAGCAGGCTGCCGAGTATAGAAAAGGCCAGGTATGGTTTGGAGAACGGCATGCCTAAAACTAAAATAATCGGCGCATCCGAGTCTTCTAAAAGGGGAGCTTTTTTTATTTGTTTTAAAAATACCGGAAAACCGGTAGAAATTTTTCACGGTTTGGAGGTATTGTCATGGGTTTGAAAATAAGTCAATTTGCCGCTTATTTAAAAACATCCTTTTATGAAGAAGTTTTGCTCTCTTTTTTTATCGATGATCTTTTGTTTCCTGTTTGTCCAGACAGTTTCAGCGCAGAAAGGCTCCTCTTATGACAACGCTGTAGGCATGCGTGTCGAGTTCGGGAGTAAATACGGCACATGGGCAGGCATATCGGGAAAGCATTTTTTTACTGATAACGTCGCCGGTGAATTTATGGTCCTGTTCGGCGACCACGTGACCCTGCTTGAACCGGAACTACAATATCACGGGGATATCGAGAATGCCGCCGGTCTGAGATGGGTTCTTGGATTCGGACCCGGTTTTGCGTTTGGCAACGGGACTTCCGATGTCCTGTTGCGTCCGCTTGCAGGCCTGGATTATAAGATACAGGATGTACCTATCAATTTCACTTTTGACTGGCGTCCGGCCTTTGTCATCACACATGGCACAGACTTCAATGCGGCCCGCTTTGGCTTTGCGCTTCGTTATGCCTTCTAGCCGTCAGCTGACTTGCTGCCAGCTGACTTGCTGCCAGTCCACCGCCCAGGAGGAGGAGGAATTCTATACCATTGGCGGCGAGCCTGACTTTATGATCAAGGTGATGGTTCCGGACATGGCGGCTTACCGTTGTTTCTTTGTGGACCAGCTGGGCGAGGTTCCCAATATAGCCCGTTTGCAAAGCATTATAGTGCTTGACACGCTGAAAAAAAGGGAATCGGATCCCATTATGACTTATTTTACTAAAAACTTTTTAAAATGGCCTCCTCAGAAAATAACCAGCAGCCGGTTTTTTCTCACGTCGAGCCGGTGCTTTCCGTCCAGGATGTTTCAGCGACGATAGCTTATTGGCAGGAAGTGCTTGGATTCCCCACTAAATGGACCTGGGGCGACCCGCCCAATCACGGCGCTGTCTCCTGGCAGAACATCCACGTCCAGTTCTCACTTAATCCTGAGCATGCCCTCAGTTGTAAAGGCAGCTCGATATGGATCCGGACGCAGCGTCTGGGATCCCTGTATCATTTTCACCAGGAGAGGAAGGCGGACATTGTCTCTCCACTGGAGAACCAGCCCTGGGGCATGGCCCAGTACACCGTTCGCGAGATCAACGGGCATTACGTGAGTTTTGCCGGCTTTATAGAAGATGGAAAAAGCAGCGTCTCAATGCTGCCTCCAACCATACGCATCACCGGACGGATCCCGACCGTAAAAGAATTTCAGCGGGTCCAGGCGGGTGTAGGTTGGGGAAAGGATGCGGACGATGTCAGAACGACTGCCCTCCTGGCGCCTGTCCTTCATGCTGCGGTGGCGGAGGACACGATCAGCGGCGAGGTTGTCGGCTGTGCCTTGCTGCTGGGCGACGGGGTCAGTTTTTACTATGTGAAAGATGTGATGGTGCATAAGGACTGGCAGGGCCGGCGTGTCGGGACGGCTCTTATGCAGGAACTGACCCGCTGGCTGGAAAAGAATGCTGCCGACAACGCCCTGGTGGGGTTGTTTGCCCGGGATACCCTGGAACCTTTTTACAAGCAATTTGGGTTTGCGACGGGATTTGCTATGCTGCGGTATATGAATCGCTGATCTTGTCTTCCACCTTATCAGCATAAAAACAGATATCAAAGGAGGGAAAGGGCGGGAAGGCAGATTTATTTTTGAGTCTTACTTAAAGTTTGAGGCATAAAAAAGCCCGCAACTATGTTGCGGGTCTTATTTATTTGTGCGGGCGATAGGGGTCGAACCTACATGGATTGCTCCGCTAGATCCTAAGTCTAGTGCGTCTGCCAATTTCGCCACGCCCGCTAATTTATTAAAAACCAACACATTGTCTTTTCCTCAATTTCCGGGTACTTTTCCCGGCGTAAGCCATTTTCCCGGGCATGCAATTCTGCAAAGCGTGCAAAACTAGGGCTTTTTTTTGTAAATTCGTAGAGTATGGACATGGAAACAGTAGCAGCAATACCAAAATACAATCTTACGGAAGACCAGGAGAAGAAATTGATTCTAAGGGAATATCGTGCCTTGCTGCGTTCGTTGAAGCCCAAGCTAAAGCTGGGCGATAAAGAATTGTTGCGTACTGCCTTTGAAATGGCCGCCGAGGCGCATAAGACGATGCGCCGCAAGAGTGGTGAGCCTTATATCCTTCATCCCCTGGCCGTAGCCAGGATCTGTTGTGAAGAGATCGGGCTGGGGGTACGGTCTACCATCTGCGCCCTTCTTCACGACACTGTGGAGGATACGGACATAACCCTGGAGGACATCGAAAGGGAATTCAACAGCGAGATCGCCCGTATTGTGGACGGGCTGACCAAAATATCCAATGTCGTGGATGTCAACGCTTCCCGGCAGGCGGAAAATTTCAAGAAGATCCTTCTCACGTTAACGGACGACCCAAGGGTCATCCTGATCAAGCTGGCCGACAGGCTCCACAATATGCGGACCCTGGACAGCATGAAAAGGGAAAAGCAATTGAAGATAGCTTCCGAAACGGTGTATGTATATGCGCCCCTGGCCCATCGCATGGGGCTATATACGATCAAGACGGAGATGGAAGACCTGGCGATGAAATACCTGGAGCCGGAAGAATACCGGGAGATCGCCCGCAAGCTGTCGGAGACCAAACGCGAACGATCCCGGTATATCAATGAATTTATCAAACCGCTGAAGGATAAGCTGGACAAAGCCGGGGGCTTTAATTTCGATATCTATGGCCGTCCCAAGAGCATCCATTCCATCTGGAACAAGATGCGAAAGAAAGGCGTTGCCTTTGAAGAGGTCTATGACCTGTTTGCCATCCGGGTCATCCTCGACTCTGCTCCTGAAAAGGAAAAGGAGGAATGCTGGAAGGTCTATTCGATGGTCACCGACGAATACAATCCCTCTCCCGAACGGCTGAGGGACTGGCTTAGCAATCCCAAATCCAATGGATATGAGGCCCTGCATACAACGGTGATGGGTCCCCAGGGCAAATGGGTGGAGGTGCAGATCCGTTCAAAGAGGATGAATGAGATTGCCGAGAAGGGGCTTGCTGCGCACTGGAAATACAAGGAGGGGGCTGCCGACGAAAGCCGTTTCGACAAATGGTTCCAGCAGATAAGGGAGGTCCTCAATACCCAGGATAATGATTCCATTGATTTCCTTCAGGACTTCAAGACGAGCTTTCTTGCCGAGGAGATCTATGTATATACACCCAAGGGAGATGTAAAAATGCTGCCGGTAGGATCCACGTCTCTCGACTTTGCCTTTTCGATCCACAGCGCTATCGGCGTACAGTGTATCGGGGCCAAGGTGAACCATAAGCTGGTACCGCTCAGCCACAAGCTGCGCAGCGGTGACCAGGTCGAGATCATTACTTCCTCCAAACAAAAGCCCAATGAGGACTGGTTGGGGATTGTCGTAACCGCCAAGGCAAAGAGCAAGATCAAGGACGCGCTCAAAGAGGAAAAGAGAAAGATTGCCGACGAGGGAAAGTATGTGGTACAGCGCAAGCTTGAAAATTTCGGCGCTGCCTATAATCAGCATAACATCGATGTTCTGACCGCCTATTACAAGCTCAGCTCTTCCCTGGATTTTTTTTACCAGGTGTCGGTCCGCAACATCGATCTGAAAGAGCTGAAAGAGTTTCAGCTGCTTGGGGACCGGCTCGAACCTCCAAAACCTGTACGGCCGCAGGTGGAGGCAAGACTTCCTGATAACCAGGGAACGCATGCCGTTCCCCGCAAGGATACGGAGCTGATCATCTTCGGGGAAAGCAGCGACCGCATTGTCTATACGCTGGCCAACTGCTGTAAGCCTATTCCCGGCGACGACGTATTTGGGTTTGTGTCCATCGGCAAAGGGTTGACCATTCACCGGACCAACTGTCCCAATGCCGCCAAGCTTATGGCCAATTATGGTCATCGCGTCGTCAAAACCAAATGGGCCAAAAACAAGGAAATATCCTTCCTTACCGGTATTCGTATCGTGGGTATGGACGATGTGGGGGTTGTGAACAAGATCACCAACCTTATTTCCGGGGAGCTGCGGCTCAATATCAACGCCATTACCATTGAAGCGAAAGAAGGTCTTTTTGAGGGGAATATCAGGATCTACGTCCATGATAAAGAAGAGCTGGAAGAGCTGGTAACGCGACTGAAGCAGCTCAGCGGTATTCATTCTGTCATACGCTACGATGCGGAAACCAATTAGTTGTGCGGCCGCCTGATTGCGTCGCAGTCTGATTGTGTCGTTTTTGCAGGGTTTAACTCCGGGGGCTGCCGGCGAAAAATATTATCTTTTTTATAAAAGGCGCACATCACCTATTTTTGCCGCCTCAAAATAAAGTATTAATGGTTGATGTAATATTAGGCCTCCAGTGGGGGGATGAAGGAAAAGGTAAGATAGTGGATTATTTTGCTCCCCGCTACGACCTCATTGCCCGCTTCCAGGGTGGCCCGAATGCCGGTCACACTTTGTATGTAAACGACAAGAAGATCGTCCTGCATCAGATTCCCTCCGGCATTTTCCACGAAAAGACGCTCAACCTGATCGGTAACGGCGTTGTTCTGGACCCTGTCACTCTCAAACGGGAATGTGAGTCCGTGGCGGCCTTCGGCGTCGACTACCGGAAGAACTTATACATTGCACAGCGTACGCATCTTATCCTGCCGACCCACCGTGCCCTTGACAAAGCTTCAGAAATGTCAAAGGGACAGGAAAAAATAGGCAGCACGCTCAAGGGCATCGGCCCGGCCTATATGGACAAGACGGGGCGTAATGGACTGCGGGTTGGGGACCTGCTTGACAAAAGTTTTACTACCCAATACATCAAATTGCGGCTTAAGCACCAGCGATTGCTGGATAGCCTGAACTTTCACGAAGATATCTCCGACTGGGAGGAAGAATTCTTTGAAGCGCTGGAATTCATGCGCGGGTTTAAGATCGTCAATGGCGAATATTTTATCAACGACAAGATCGCAAAGGGCAAGAAAGTACTGGCAGAAGGCGCGCAGGGAAGCATGCTGGACGTCGACTTCGGCACCTTCCCCTTTGTCACGTCTTCCAATACCATTTCGGCCGGTGTCTGTACGGGTCTTGGGGTACCCCCGCAGCAGATCCGCGACGTCATCGGTGTAAGCAAGGCCTACTGCACCCGGGTAGGCAGCGGTCCTTTCCCCACTGAGCTGGAAGATGCCACCGGGGAGGAATTACGCAAGACCGGCAGTGAATTTGGAGCTACGACCGGCAGACCCCGCCGTTGCGGCTGGATCGATGGAGTGGCCCTTAAATTTGCCTGTATGATCAATGGGGTCACCAAGATCGTTATGACAAAAGCTGACGTACTGGATGCTTTTTCAGAGCTGAAAGTGTGTACTGCTTATAAAGTCAACGGTGAGACGACCCATGAGATCCCCTTCCAGATGAACCGGATGAAGATCGAGCCTGTCCTGGAGTCTTTTGGAGGTTGGAAAACAGATACTACGGCTATTAAAAAATATGATAACTTGCCTGGAAAGATGACGGAATATGTGGAGTATATTAACAAATACCTGGGGGTAAAAGTTGCGTATATATCCAATGGACCGGGCAGGGATCAGCTGATAGAGGCTTTATAAAAATTAATTTTAAAAAAATTTGGCGGATTAAAAACTTCGCTGAAAATTTACATAACAATCTTATTGGACATGGCACCAAAATCTGATAAGGAGGGAAAGGGTTCAAAGAAATCCGCGCCTCAACCAAAGGACACTCCGGAGAAACCATCTTCTAAGTCGAAGAAAGAAGTGGACGATGATGATGACGACATCGGAGACGATGACGACGCTCCAAAATCGCCCGCGAAGAAATCTTCTTCAAAAGCATCTCCTAAAAGTAAAAAGGACGATGACGATGATGATGATGACGAAGACGGCGATGATGCTGATGAGGTCGATGAATGGGAAAAAGTTGACGAAGAGGACGAATGGGATCCTGACTTCGATGAATTTGACATTCCCAAGTCTAAAACCAAAAAAAGCACTGGCGGTAATACGTCCAAGAAGACAGCTAAGGGCGAGGAAGACGATCTTGGCCTGGATGATGATTTCAAGGACCTTGATCTTTTTAATGACAGTGGATTCGAAGAGGAAGAAGATGATTTTTGACGTGAAAAGAAACTACGTTTCATTCCCGATCACGGATAATCAGAAAGAATTTATCAAACAGCAAATGTTGACATGGGCCGCCCCGTTCAACATTTGCTGTTTTTTGGACAATCATGATTATAACTCCGGCGCTTCGTCGCTTCATTCTGTCGAATGCCTGCTTGCTGCGGGCGCTGTTGCGACGCTGAAGGCTTCGGCGGGCGAGGGGTTGACCCGGTTGAAGGAATGGGCGGTCGGGCAGCAGGATTGGCTTTTTGGTCATTTTGCGTATGAACTGGCGGCGGAGACGGAGACTGCGGGCTCGTCTCTGGCTGGTCCTGGTAAACCGGCCGTGCTTGGCATGGAAGAACGACCTGATCCCATTGGTTTTCCCGATCTTTTTTTCTTTGTTCCGGAGATTTTGATCGAATTGCGTCCGGATAGCGTTAGTATCGGCTCATTTGGAGAGGATCAGGAGGCCATATGGCAGGAGATCTGTCGAATCGGGGAGTCGCCGGCAACGGCGGTGTCTTCGGGTGTAACAGGAGCAACAGCGTCTTCGCTTGCTACGCCGGCAACTGCCGCGGCATCACCCCCCAACTTCATCCCGCGTTTCACCCGTGACGAATATCTCGCGACCGTCTCCGCCCTGCGGCAGCACATCCTTCGCGGGGACTGTTATGAGATCAACTTCTGCCAGGAATTCTTTGCCCAACCCGTTACTATCGATCCCCTGTGTACCTGGTGGTCGCTTGGGAAGGCCTCTCCAAACCCTTTCTCTGCGTTCTACCGGCTTGACGACAGCTATCTGCTCTGCGCCAGTCCTGAACGCTACCTCAAAAAGACCGGTGATATCCTTTTCTCCCAGCCTATTAAAGGCACCAGCGCCCGCGATCGCCTGGACCCTATGATTGACCAGGCCCGTCACGAACAGCTGTATAATAGCCCCAAAGACAGGTCTGAGAACGTTATGGTCGTGGACCTCGTCCGTAATGACCTTTCCCGGGTCTGCATAGCTGGTTCGGTACGGGTGACTGAACTCTTTGGCATCTATGCCTTCCCCCAGGTATATCAAATGATCTCCACAGTGACGGGGCGGCTGCAGGCGGGTATCCACTGGACCGATGTCATCCGGAACACCTTCCCCATGGGGTCTATGACGGGAGCCCCAAAAACCCGCGTAGTCGAGCTGATCGCCCTTTACGAGCGCTCCCGGCGGGGCATCTTCTCGGGTGCTGTCGGATATGTGACGCCGGACGGGGACTTTGACTTCAATGTCGTGATCCGGAGTCTTATGTATAATCGGGAAAATAAATACCTGTCTTACCAGGTGGGATCGGGCATCACCTTTTACAGCGATCCTGCTGCGGAATACGAGGAATGTCTTGTCAAGGCTGAAGGGATACGCGGGGCCCTGGGAAATAAAGAAGGATAAATAAAAAACTGCCGGTCGTGAGACCGGCAGCGCAGGCATATTACCTATTACTTTACTTTTTATTTTACTGCAACCTGACCAGCAGTAGCCCCGTTGTCGGCCGGCTCATCTTTATCCATCAGCTGGAGAGATTCGTTAAGGATCTCGTATTTATTGGCTACAAAAAGTTCCATTTTCGCGGCGGGCAGCTTTAGCTCATAGCTGTTGTTGGTACTGGCCATTACCTTATCGAAATCGGGGTTATAGCGGCTGAAAGTGGCCATGTCCAGCAGGCAGTACCTGGCAATTACAGAGGAATGATATTTCCCGGCAACAGAGACGGTTTTGGCATCATTCAGCTCGTTACCGCTAAGCTTACGGTGGAAGACATACATGGCCGAACCGGGTAGCTGTTCGGTAGCCTCTTGTTTGGTCAGGGTCGTAACACTTCCCTGGCCTTCGAAGGTATATTGAGTAGCAATGAATTTTTTTACGTGGATGCGGGACTCCGCAGGCAGGGAATACTGCAGGTCCCAGAAATTGCGGCTGCCGCTGCGACGGATGGCATGGTAAACATTTGCCGTTCCGGTATTGTAAGCCGCAATTACCAACAGCCAGTCTCCCAGTTCATTATACAGGTCGCGAAGATAAAGAGCGGCTGCACGGGTGCTTTTGGTATAGTTCTTCCGTTCGTCGATGTTACGGTTCACCTTAAGACCCAGATCGCGGGCCGTCTGCGGCATCAGCTGCCATGGGCCCTTGGCGCCTACTTTGGAGACGGCTGCAGCCTTTAGATTTGACTCGATGACTGCCAGGTACTTAAGTTCCTTGGGAAGGCCATACTGCGTGAGAATGTTTTCAATAAGATTAAAATAAGGTTGTCCCCAGGTGCGAATACCTTGCAGCTCATCCCAATTCTCCTTCATATAGTCCTGAACGAAACTCAGGGCTTTGGGGTTCAGGCGTACGCCATTACTCCCGCCTACGGAGGCAGCTATAAAGAGTTCTTTAAAAAAGACACCCTGAGAATTGGAATTAGCAACGGTAGACGACAGGGAAGCGGTAGTGGTGGCAACTTTTTCTGTGTCGATTGCGGGGCGGAGCCGGAGCCCTTCGCCTTTTGAGATCACAGAAATGTCAGCCTGGGTAGGGTACATCCATCCTGAACCAATGATGGTGATGCCCAACAATAAAAGCCTTTTGTTGTACATTGTCCAACGTTTTAAGATGGTAAACTGCCGTTATCGGCGCTTACAATCTTTCATAGGTAACGGAAAACGGGAGATAACTTCAAGCCATCAACCAGAAAACGGATTAGTAGAAGATTGGGGAAGGACCTTTGCCTTTGAGCCCAAAACAAGTAACAGGTGATTCGCTTCACAATCTCTCAGTCACATAGAGTAGGATTTCGTAGGACTTTATTGTTGCATCATCAGATGCGAGAATTGAAGCAAAGATAACTCATTAAATCGACTTGTCATAGCCTGCATACCAAAAGGCATGCCATTTGTATGTGTAAAAAGGGGAAGGGAAATGCCTGGAATTCCGGTCAAATTTGCATAAACGGTGTAGATATCAGCGAGATACATGGCGATGGGATCGTCCATCTTTTCTCCAAGCTTAAAAGCCGTAGTTGGGGAGGTTGGGAGAATAATTATATCGAAGTCTTTGAATATCAAATCAGTGCGATCCACAAGCATTTTTCTTACCTGCTGGGCCTTTGTGAAATAGGCATCGTAGTAACCGGCACTTAACACGAAGGTTCCCAATAAGATACGACGTTTGACCTCACGGCCGAAGCCTTCGCTCCGGGTCCGTTTGTAAAACTCTGTTAATTCAAGGTTCTGGTCTTTTGCCCTGTAGCCATACCGCACCCCGTCAAACCTTGCCAGGTTGGAAGAGGCTTCGGCGGTAGTGAGAACGTAATAGGTGGGGACGATATAGTCAAGCAGTTCGAAATCAATCGCTTCCACTGTATGGCCGTCTTTACGCAGGCCTTCTATGCGTTCCAGGAGGGCATCTCTTATTTCCGGATCGAGTCCCGGATGGGCCAGGGCTTCCTTGAAATAAGCGATCTTATATTTTTTGCCGGGGGCTTCTGCGCCGTGTCCTGTTTCAAAGGCGCCTGCTCCCCTGCGGACGGTGCTGTCGAATTCATCTTCTCCTGCAATGACTTCCAGGATCAGGGCTACATCGGAAACCGTGCGGCCAAAGATCCCCACCTGGTCAAAAGATGAGGCATAGGCGATGAGTCCGTACCGCGACACGCGGCCATAGGTTGGCTTTAAACCCAGGATCCCGCAGAAGTCAGCCGGTTGACGGACAGAACCTCCCGTATCGCTGCCCAGGCTGGTCATGCATAGCCCGGCCTGTACTGCTACGGCGCTGCCGCCGGAAGACCCGCCGGGTACGCGCTGGTTATCCCGGGCATTCAATACCTTTCCATAAGCGGAATTCTCATTGGTCGAACCCATGGCAAATTCGTCACAGTTGAGATGACCGATGATGATGGCCTCTTCGGCCAGGAGCTTCTTCACGACCGTCGCATGATAAATGGAAACGAAATCCTGTAGAATATGGGAAGCCGCCGTCAGAGGATGGTCTTTATAGGCGAGGACGTCTTTCAGCCCGATGACGACTCCGTGCAGCTTTCCGGAAGGCTGTCCTTCTTTCCGCCGCTGATCCAGGAGCCGGGCCTTTCTGAGCGCTTCCTCTCCATAGACCTGTGTAAAGGCGTTCAGATGCGACTGGGCTTCGATCTCCTTTAAATAGTAAAGGACCGCTTCTTCAGCAGAAGCAGTCCTATCCTTTAAGGCTTTATGATAGTCTTGTATGGAGTGAAATGTAAACAAGTGTCATCTCGATCGCTGTCCGGGACATACTAATCCGGCAGCTATCGGGTAGGCGAGCGGTAAACGTAATTATTGCTGTGTAGAAGTGCTCGCAGGTTTTGTGTCCTTCTCGTTCATTCCTTCTTCCAGCTCTTTCTTGACGTTGTTTTTTGCGTCATTGAATTCACGGATACCCTTGCCCAGTCCACGCATGAACTCAGGGATCTTACGTCCGCCAAAAAGCACCAGCACAGCAAGGATGATCAAAATCCATTCACTTCCACCAGGCATCGAAATCAGGAAATTAGTAAGCATAATCAAAGTCTTTAAGATTAGAACGTCAAAGTTAATTCTTTATGAATAGAAAGCTCCGTTTCTATCGGTAAAAAATTGTTATTGAATGGAAAAGGCCCGCAGGGGCGGGCCTTTTCCGTATAAAGCATTGAAACATTAAGAGTTGACTGCTTGTCTCTTTTCTTTGATACGGGCGCTCTTACCGCTGCGTTCGCGTTGGTAAAAGATCTTCGCACGACGTACCCTACCGGCCTTGTTGAGATCGATAGACTCGATATTTGGGGAGAACAGAGGGAAAGTCCTTTCTACGCCTACCCCATCGGAGATCTTACGTACTGTGAAAGTGGCCGTCTTTCCTTCGCCCTGACGTTTGATCACGTCTCCCTTGAAGCTCTGGATACGCTCCTTGTTCCCTTCAATAATCTTATAATTGACAGTGATATTATCACCGGCTCTAAAATTCGGAAAATCTTTTTTCCCTGTCAATTGCTCGTGTACAAAAGCTACAGCAGCGTTCATAACTTCTTTTTTTAAGGATGGCAAAGGTAATGACATCCCGGTTAAACTCCAAATATTTTATCTCCGACTTCCGCCTAATTTATCTTGCGACGTTGACTGACCTCTTTTCCCGGATAACAGTGACTTTGATCTGGCCGGGGAAGGTCATTTCGGTTTGGATCTTCTGAGCGATCTCGAAGCTCAGTTTGTCGCTGTCCATGTCTGTGACCTTATCGGCTTCCACGATGACTCTCAGCTCGCGGCCGGCCTGGATAGCATAGGCTTTTTCCACACCGGGATAGCTCAGGGCCAGGTTTTCCAGGTCTTTTATGCGCTGCAGGTACTGCTGCATGATCTCGCGCCGGGCTCCGGGACGTGCGCCGCTGATGGCGTCACAGGCCTGGATGATAGGGGCGATCACATATTGCATTTCGACCTCATCGTGGTGAGCGCCGATGGCATTCACCACCGCCGGGTTCTCCCCGTATTTTTCGGCCAGTTTCATCCCCAAAAGGGCATGGCTCAGTTCTGTCTCCTCATCCGGTACTTTGCCGATATCGTGTAATAGGCCTGCCCGCTTGGCCAGCTTGGGGTTCATTCCGAGCTCGGCTGCCATAATTCCGCAAAGATTGGCTACTTCGCGGCTGTGCATCAACAGGTTCTGGCCGTAGGAAGACCTGAATCGCATCTTGCCTACGATACGCACCAGTTCCTTGTGTAAACCATGGATGCCCAGCTCGATCACTGTTCTTTCCCCGATCTCCATAACCTGCTCCTCTATCTGCTTTTTGGTCTTCTCTACGATCTCTTCGATACGGGCAGGGTGGATACGACCATCGGCCACCAGTCTTTGGAGGGAAAGACGGGCAATTTCACGGCGAAGCGGGTCAAACGAAGACAATACGATGGCTTCCGGAGTATCATCCACGATGAGGTCAACTCCTGTAGCCGCCTCTATAGCACGGATATTACGACCTTCACGGCCGATGATCTGGCCTTTGATCTCGTCGCTTTCCAGGTTGAATACAGTAATGGAGTTTTCAATAGCCTGCTCTGCGGCAGTCCGCTGGATGCTCTGGATAATAACCTTCCGGGCCTCTTTATTTGCCCTTTGTTTGGCATCGTCGATGATTTCCTGCTGCAGGGCCAGCGCTCTCGTCTGCGCCTCCTGTTTCAGGCTTTCGATCAGCTGCGACCTGGCTTCTTCAGCCGTCAGCCCGGCTATCTTTTCCAGCCGGCGGATATGCTCTTCCTGGTGTTTTTCCAGCTCAGTGCGTTTCAGATTGACCACTTCGATCTGGCGGTTGAGGTTTTCCTTGATGACGTCATTGTCCTTGGCCTGTTTGTCAAGACCCTCCAGTTTTTGATTGATACTCTGTTCTTTCTGTTTGATCCGGGCCTCTGTATCGTTGACCCGTCTGTTCTTTTCCAAAACCTCTTTATCGTGTTCGGCCTTGAGCTGGACGAATTTTTCCTTGGCTTCCAGCAATTTTTCCTTTTTCAGGTTCTCAGCGGTTGACTGGGCATCTCCAAGGATCTTTTTAGCTTGTTGCTCTGCGTCGTCTATTTTGCCCTGGGTATTTTTGGCAAAGAGGAATTTACCTCCTACGATCCCGATTACAAGTGCTACAATTATTCCTACTATGGTAATTATCATTGACTCTAAAATTTAAAGCGTTCACAATCATATATTTCTTATTAAAGTTCATGATCGTGTGAAAATGTGTTAGTTGGCGAAGATAGGAAAATAGAGTTCAACTACAAAGCCTTATCCAGCTGCTGTTCCATCCGGGTCAGGGCATCCAGGACGTATGGACTCGGGGTCGAAAGTCCTGTTTCGCTGCCCGGCTGGGTGGCATACCACAGCACCACCATGGCAATGTAATCCTGCATATCCCTGCCAGCGAACTGGGTCTTGTATTCAATGATCTTGTCATTTATGGTCTTCAGGGTGCGCCGGACAACCTCTTCATCCCTCGGTTCGATCTTGATCCGATAGGTCCGGTCGCCTATCACAACATTTATTGCCATTAACTCTTGCATAGTTCAAATACTTGTTTTATATTTATCCACACCTTTTACACAGGGGATTTTGACAGCTGAAAGGGAAAAGGTTCAAGCGTTACTTCACTGCACTTCAGAAAAAAACCGATCCATTAGATTTATAATGTAACAATGTACCAATACCCTATCTAAAAACTACAGCTATGTTTTTAAAAGTCAAATCTCCTGTCTTTATCGACCATCTGACCTTCCAGGTCGACGATCCACAAAAAAGTATGCTTAAAGCGGTTCTTCGGGACGACACCGGCCTGGTCTGCAGCGCCCTTGAAACAGAAGTAGAAAAAGGCCAGCAGGAGTTGGACTGGGTTGGGCTGAATCACCTGCCTTATGGTGTATATACCCTTGAAATTTCGCGTGGAAAGGATGAGATGAAAATGAGACTCGTAAAAAGGGTCTGACCGTTTCTCACTGGCCAAGCAATGTTATACACCGGTCGATTTCCCGGATGTACTGGCCGAGCTTTTTTTCCAATGCTTTCTTTTCCTCTTCGCTCATAGCCGTCTGAGTCACTTTTAAGATCCCGACCTGTTGCTGCAGCTGGTCCAGCTTTTGAATTTGGTGCCCCTGTTCTTTTTCCCGCAGACGTAATTCTTCTTTTAATTTACCATTTTCCTTTAGCAGCAGATCCCGTTGCCGCAGCAATAACTGCAGCTTCTCCTGGATCCGCCGGACCCGAAGCTCGATCCCATCCTCTCCGGAAGATCGCTCCACACTATTGGTATCGTCGCTCATTTATGTTTTTGTCCATTGCGGTTATTTCCTGATCTCCGCCTGTACTTCTTTTTCCAGCGCCCCCATGATCCTGCTGACCATCCCATCAATTTCCTTGTCTGTCAGGGTCTTTTCCTCATCCAGGAAGGTAAAGCTGATCGCCAGCGATTTTTTGCCTGCTCCCAGCTTCTCACTTTCAAATATATCGAAAAGCTTTACTTCCTGCAATTTATCCAAACGCGTTCCCCATACAGCTTTTTCCACCTTCTCATAGGGCAGGGTCTTGTCGACGATCAATGCCAGGTCCCGGTGTACGGGTAGCTGCCGGGGTAATTCACTGAACTCTGTGCTTCTATGGGAAGCCAGCTCCGAAATAATGTCCCAATGAATGTCGACAAAAAATAATTCCTGTTTGCAATCAAACTGTTTTAAGACGGTGGGGCTTACCGTTCCTGCTTTCAGCAACAGCCGGTCATTTGCGGAGATGGCAAGACCCGATGTCATTTTCGGGTGATCCAGGGCTATCCAGTCGGGAAGTTCGAGTCCAAGCAGCTGGAAGATGCGGCTGCAAAGTCCTTTAACATAGTAAAAATCGATGGGTTTGCCTTTTCCTTTCCAGGTGTCCTCGCTCAGAGGTCCGGTCAGATAAAGACAGAGATGGTTGGTTTCCGTATATTTTCCTACTCCACTGGTGCTGTATGACTTGCCGAACTCGAAGAAGCGCAGCATGCCGCTCTTCCGGTTGAGATTAAAGGCAATGGATTCCAGACCGGTCTCCAGCATCGAAGGGCGCAGGATATTCAGCTCTGCGCTGAGATTGTTGATCATCCTCACCGAGGTCTCCAGTTCCTTTTCGCTGAAATAGGCGCTGTTGGTGATCGAATTGGTCAGGATCTCATTGAATCCCTGCCCTACGAGGTAGCTGGCCACTGACGACTTCCATGAGGATTGCGCCGGGTTGCTTTCTACGGAAGGGGACAGGGTGATCGTGGAAGGGATCTGGATGTTGTCCAGACCGTCGATCCGCATGATCTCTTCCACGATATCGGCGGGTAGGGAAACGTCCGGCTTGTGCCATGGGACGGCTACATGGATAGCGTCGATGCCTTCCTTGATGATCTCAAAACCCAGGCTCAGCAGGATATTCTTCACGGTGTCGGGATGATAGTTTTTTCCGCTTAATTTCTTCAGGTAATGATGTTTCAGGATAACCTGCGTCTTATTACGCGGGTCGGGATATACATCCACGATCTCGGAGGCTATTTCTCCACCGGCGAGCTCCCTGATCAAAAGGGCTGCT
This sequence comes from Puia sp., assembly GCA_036499285.1. Lineage (GTDB taxonomy): Bacteria > Bacteroidota > Bacteroidia > Chitinophagales > Chitinophagaceae > Puia. The sequence goes on from DASYEB010000001.1 coordinate 181,522, forward strand.
CTTTTCAGGGCATTTACCGTACCGGAAATATCCATTCCTTTTTCGAAATGTGTCGCCGCGTCCGTCCGCAGCCCATGGCGGAAGGAGGTCTTGCGGATATCGGTGGGATTGAACCAGGCGCTTTCTAAAAAGATGTTCTGAGTGCCTTCTTTGATGCCGCTGTGCAATCCGCCGAAGACACCGGCTATTGCCATTGCTTCCTCTGCATTACAGATGACAAGGTCCTCTGCCGACAATTTTCTTTCGGTCCCGTCCAGCGTTACAAAAGGTGTCCCTTCCGGCAGGTTCTTTACGATGATGGCTTCTCCCCTGATAGCATCCAGGTCGAAAGCATGCAGCGGCTGTCCCATTTCATGCAGCACGAAATTGGTAATGTCTACAATGTTGTTGATGCTCCGGATCCCGATAGCTCTTAATTTATCCTGCATCCACCGGGGAGATTCCTTAATGGTAATGCCCTTTATCGTGACGCCGGAATAACGTTCGCAGCTTTTTTTGTTCAAAATGCTTACCGTGACGGGGAGACTGTTGTTTTCCGCTTTAAAGGCATTCAGGGAAGGCTGTTTTGGACGGTACTCCTTGTTCTCATGGTGGGAAAGCCAGGCGCATACATCCCGCGCCACTCCCAGATGGCTCATGGCATCCATATGATTGGGGGTGAGTCCGATCTCTATCAGCTGATCGGAATAGGGCTGGAACCAGGAAGCGGCCGCAGCGCCTGTTTTTGCAGCAGCGGGTAATACGATGATCCCTTCGTGGCTTTCTCCCAGGCCGATCTCATCCTCGGCACAGATCATCCCATGGCTTTCTACACCCCGAATTTTTACCACTTTCAGCGTGATGGGGTCACCCTTCAATGGATAAATGGTCGTTCCGGGTATTGCTACCACCACTTTCTGACCTGCTGCGACATTCGAAGCTCCGCACACGATCTGCAGCGGTTCGGGTCCGCCCACATTCACCTTTGTAAGCTTTAGCTTGTCCGCGTTGGGATGTTGTGTACATTCCAGCACCTCTCCTATGATCAATCCCTTCAGGCCTCCCTTTACAGATTCATATTTTTCTATATGCTCTACTTCGAGCCCGACGGACGTAAGTATTTTCGAAAGCCGTTCCGGTTCGATCTTTCCTGGTAAATAATCACAAAGCCAATTGTAACTGATGGTCATAGTCTTTTTTTATTCTTCATGGAGCCGTGCTCCATTTTGGCGCAAAGATAATTTTTTTACCGGTAGGGGCGGTTCCCGGGCGGTCACAATGGAAATATTTAAACGAATAATTCGTTAGCCAGAAAAGCGACGCGTCCAAAGAAGTCTTTTTTCACCCTTTCGGAGTGATAACCAAATGTTAAAGCGTTGGTAAAGGCTTAACTTTGTGGCAGGATTTTGGTCCAATTCCTGATTATTCGATTGGACTCTGTCCAATTTGGTCAACTCTAAAGCTGATTTATGAAACAACACCAGTATTTACTGGCCTTTATGGCCATTTGCCTCACCGCATGCGGTCCGGTCTATGTGATACACCAGGACCCGGTACCGACCCCTCCTTCTGCTTCGCCGGAGCCGGCCAATCCCGATGATGTCACTTATCAGAATTTTTATGATCAGTTAAGCCCATACGGTCAATGGATCGAAGATCCGAATTACGGTTATGTATGGTTGCCCGATGCCGGGGCCGACTTTAAGCCCTATGCCAGCAATGGACATTGGGTTTATACCGATGAAGGCTGGACCTGGGATTCCGGTTATCCCTGGGGCTGGGCTGCTTTCCACTACGGCCGCTGGTTCTTCCAGGACGGTTATGGCTGGATGTGGGTTCCAGGCACCGAATGGGCTCCTGCCTGGGTCAGCTGGCGCAACAGCGACGAATACTATGGCTGGGCGCCTATGGGACCCAATGTCAGCTTCGATGCGTCCTATGGCGGCGGGTATACTCCCCCTCTGTATTACTGGAGTTTTGTACCTCACCGTTATATTGCCAGCCCACAGGTCAACAACTATTATGTCCGGGAAACAAATAATGTTACCATTATCAACCAGACCACCGTCATCCGGAATACAACCGTGATGAACCGCCCCAGGAATTCACGTTATGGCGGCGGCCCTGATGCCGGTGAGGTGGGAAGGTATTCGGGTTCCGCTGTAAGACCGCTGGTCATCCGTGAAAGTCATACTCCCGGCGAACGCGCTGACAATGGGAATCTCACTATCTACCGCCCCCGTGTAAATGGAAGCGACAACAATCGTCCCAACAATGCGGGCAGGCCTTTTGTTCCTTCGCGAACGCAAACGCTGAACAATGCCAGACCCGTCAACCGCACGGTTTATGGGAATAATACGGGTAACAGCAATGGCGGGAGGGGTCTTAACCAACCCGCTAATCCGCAGGCCAATCCAACCAACCCGGCTGTGAACCGGCCTGTCCCTCCGGGCAATCAGCCGAACAATCAGCCGGACAATCGATTTGGTCGTCCGTTTCAACCCAATAACCAGCCGAACCAGCAGCCGCAATCAGCACCTAACCAGCCGGGCAGGCAGCAGTCTGTGCCTAATCAGCAGCAATCGGTGCCTAATCGGCCGAGTCAGCAGCCGTCGGTACCCAATCGGCCGAATCAGCAGCAGTCGATGCCCAATCGGCAACTGCCAGTATCCAATCAGCCGGTTCAGCAGCGGCCGGTCATTGGTCAGCCGGTTCAGCAACGACCGGTCACCGGCCGGCCGGTGAATGCGATGCCCGGCGGGCGGCCCTTTAATCCGCAGCAGGCGAATCCCAACCAGCCGAGACCGGTAGTTAATCCGCCCAAACCCGAGCCAAAGCCGGCTACTCCACCTCCACCACCCAAAAAAGATAACCCCGGAAGACCGGGTCGACCTTAAAAAATAAATGCTCAATGGCCCGTCAGGCCCAGCGTCCCGAATAATACCGGGACGCTTTTTTTTATCCGGCCGCTTTTGACCGATCGATGTTTTTCTGCAAGATCCGCTTGCAACGGGCCTTTTGCCGCTCAATCAGCGGTCTGCCAGGGCCGCATAGGTGAGATCAACGAATGGGCCCATGTACTTCAAATGCGCAGCAGATGGGCTTTTGGCTTCTCAAAAAGGTTACAATACAACCCCTGAACGAAGCTAAACCGCATTCTGTGGTTTGCTTATCCCCACAAAATATTTGCGCTTAAATCTTTGTGCACAAGTGGTGTGGATTTAAACATGGAAATAGCTGAAAACTTTTTTAAATTGTGGATAGTTCTGAAGGTGGTGTGCATAATCCCTTTGACCTTGTGGATAACCATGTGCATTTCTAAAGGAAAAATATAGAAAAAGAAAAATTTTTTTCGTCGGCTCATCGAGTTCTATATTCGCCCTCCTGACTCAAAGGGATAACATTCTGTTCATGTTGCCGTAACAATTCCTTAACGACAATAAGGTCGAACACTACCCAATGAGCCCGGGCCTGAGAACAGGTCAATAGAGGCTGGACACCCTATTTCTTTACATTTATCTGGATGGTTTCGTATGGATCTCACTAACCTTAATCTGAACAAGGACCGCAGCAAAATGAGGCGCAAGCCCGCCGTGGACCTCAGCACCATGGTATATGGTAAAATCCCTCCCCAGGCCAAAGAGCTGGAAGAGGCCGTACTTGGCGCTATTATGTTGGAAAAGAGCGCTTTCGATACAGTAGTGGAGATCCTGAAACCGGAATGTTTTTACCTGGAGGGCCACCAGCGGATCTATCGTACCATGCAGAGCCTGGCGCAGAAAAGCCAACCCATTGATATCCTCACCGTCGTCGAAGAGCTGAAGGTGAGGCAGGAGCTTGAAATGGTTGGCGGTCCGTATGCCGTGACCAAGCTGACGAATTCCGTTGTCTCTTCTGCGAACATCGAAACCCATGCCCGTATCATCCTGCAGAAGTTTATTCAGCGTGAGCTGATCCGTATCAGCGGAGAGATCATCGGGGATGCTTATGAGGACAGCACGGACGTATTCGATCTTCTCGACGATGCGGAAAGCAAGCTCTTCGAGATCACCAATAATCACCTTCGCAAGAACTTCGATAGTATCGACAGTGTCCTGGTAAAGACGATCCAGCGTATCGAAGACCTGCGTAACAGGCAGGATGAGATCTCTGGTGTACCCAGCGGTTTCCCTTCTTTGGATAAGATCACTTATGGCTGGCAGCCGACCGACCTGATCATCCTGGCGGCCCGTCCCGCTGTAGGTAAAACGGCCTTTGCCCTTAACCTGGCCCGTAATGCGGCTCTTCACCCTACTAAACCCACAGGTGTTGCCTTCTTCAGTTTGGAAATGGGTTCCGCGCAGCTGGTACAACGTATCCTCAGCGCTGAAGCGGAGATCTTTATGGAAAAGATTGCCCGTGGCCGGCTGGAAGAACATGAAATGAAGCAGCTTTATAAAAAGGGGATCGACAGGCTTGCCAAGGCGCCGATCTTTATCGACGACACCCCCGCCCTGAATATCTTTGAGCTGCGCGCCAAATGCCGCCGTCTGAAAAACAAACATAATATCGGTTTTATCATCATCGATTACCTGCAGCTGATGAGCGGCTCCGGTGATAATAAGGGCAACCGTGAACAGGAGATCAGCCAGATCTCCCGCGCACTGAAAGGCCTGGCCAAAGAGCTCCAGGTGCCTATCATCGCTCTTTCTCAATTGAGCCGTGCCGTGGAATCACGTAAAGAAGGGGAGAAAATCCCCCAGCTGAGCGATCTGCGTGAATCCGGCGCCATCGAGCAGGATGCCGACATGGTTATGTTCCTTTACCGCCCCGAATATTATGGTATTACCGCCAATGAAATGGGGGAAAGCAATAAAGGAGAGACCCATGTGAAAATAGCCAAACACCGTAATGGTTCTCTGGATACCATTAAACTTCGCGCTCTTTTGCATATCCAAAAGTTCACTGAATACGGAGAGGATGATTTTGGCGGCATAGGATTGCCTTCCGGCGGCAGCTGGAAACCTGTCCAGGACGATGGCGGCGCAGATGGCGGAGCCCGTCTCTATATTCAGGCCGGCAGCCGGATGAAGGACCTGCCCATGGACGACGACGACGCGCCGTTTTAAGCTGCCCGTTCCGCTGAACCCGGGGCCGCGTCGCTGCCCTCTGAGCGCGCATCAACACAGTCTGAGGTTTGCTAATACATATAACAGAAAGCTCCTTCACGGGAGCTTTTGTTTTTTACGCTTATTTTTACGGGCTAAACCACCGCTGATGGCATTCCCTTTTTTTTACCTGTCCTCCTACGATAGTACAGCAACGGAACTGACCCTCGATGAGGACAACTCCCGCCACATTGTCCAGGTGCTGCGGATGCAGCCCGGAGAAGCCCTTCAGCTCACCGATGGGAAGGGCTCCCTGCTGACGGCCGTCATCGTCGGGGATCATAAAAAGAAATGCCGTGTCCGTTTGCAATCCACCATCATCCAGCCGCCGCTTAAGAGAAAGGTCGTTGTCGCCATCTCCCTTTTGAAAAATGCATCCCGCTTCGAATGGTTCCTCGAAAAAGCCACCGAGATCGGTGTCAGCAGCATCATCCCGCTGCTTTGCGAACGAACCGGGAAACAACATGCCCGTATCGATCGCCTCCGGAATATCCTTGTCAGCGCCATGCTGCAATCGCAGCAAACCTGGTTGCCCGATCTCCCGGACCCGATGTCTTTTGCCGAATTGCTTTCCAAACCTCCTGCTGAGTCACGCTTTATCGCTCATTGCCTGGAAGAGCCCAAGCCTACTCTTGCACTCGCTGACTGGCGTCAGTATGCCCCGGGTCAGGAGAGTATCAAAGATGCTGCATCCGTCGTTACAGAATGGCGGGAAAGCCCGTCACAGCTTATCCTCATAGGACCAGAAGGAGATTTTTCACCCAAAGAGATAGAATCGGCGCTAAAGGAAGGATTTCTGCCGGTCACGCTCGGCGACAATCGCCTTCGTACCGAAACTGCCGGAGTAGTGGCAGCAACACTGCTTTGTATCGGGTAGGCGTTGCAGTATGTACGCTACCTTTCTAGTGCCAGGCGGTAACAGACTGCATGACCAATCTGTTATCGCTTGGGCTTACTAATTTATAACTTTGTAAAAGTAAGGAGGCCTTCGCATTCACCTTTACGCAGGACGGAAAACAAATTATTAATTCGGGAATTATGGCTTAGGCTGATCAGGGGTTTATTTCTTATACTTCCAATTCCTGGACTTCCCTTCCACCAACCATTCCAGGGTCGTCGCTATTCGCTTGTCCCGTGTCTCCTCCGTCTTTGCCTCGCTGATCCATTCGATGTATTCCCGCCGATGGCCGGGAGGAAAGGCCTCAAATACGGTCTGGGCCTTTTTGTTCTTTTTCAGGGCCGCCGTCAGGGCTGGGGGCATGGGCAATTCGGCTTTTGGCTCCTTTTTCGTTCTTGCCGGGATATTCTTTCCCTCCCTGATCAGCTGGGCCGCCTCCTTTATATAGGCTATCATTGTCTTGTCTGCGGGAAGGTCTTTTAGCGAAGTGATCCGGTCCAGGTGTCCCATCGCATTCTTATCCTTTATCTTTAATACTCCTTCCTTGTCTTTTAGCTGTGAGGCATTCCAGAATCCAAAAGAACAATGCTGTTTGAAGGCTGCCATATTACACAGGATGGTGCCATTACATTCGAAGAAAGGCATGCTCCATTTCACCGTTTCGGTCGCATCGGGACATGCTTTGTGAACTAATTTGCGGATGTGCTCCAGGATGGGCCTGGCAAATTCCGCAGACTTTGCGATATATGCGTCGATGCGGCTGGTATCGTTAGTGGTGGTGGCGGCCATAAAAAGAAAATTTGTAGCCTAATTTAGAAAAAATCCGACTAATGTCCCGACTTCTTCTTTGCCTTTGTATTCAGCAGCTCCACTCCGAATGCAAAGGCCATCGAGAAATAAATATATCCCTTCTCGATATGGCTGTGATGGATCGGTTCCAACCCCTCGAAGAACAGGCTGAAGCCCACCATCAGCAGGAAGGAAAGAGCCAGCATCTTCAGGGTAGGCCGTTTGTCGATGTAGTCGGCGATCTTCTGCGAGAAAAAGAACATGATGATCATGGCAATGATCACGGCAGTGATCATTACTGCTACCTGCTGCGCCAGGCCTACCGCTGTGATGACGCTGTCAAAGGAGAAGACAGTATCCACCAGCACGATCTGGCTGACAATGGCAGCAAAAGAGGAGGCCTTGCTCCCACTTACCACCTTGCCTTCAGAACTTTCACCATCCAGCTTCTCATGGATCTCCTTTACCGTTTTATATAGCAGAAACAAGCCGCCTGCCAGCATGATGAGGTTGCGCAGGGTAAATCCATACCCAAAAACTGAAAAAAGCTCTCGGTTTCCATTGGTCACCAGCCAGCCGAGGCCAAATAATAATAAAGAGCGGATCAGGATCCCCGCGATCATCCAGATGCGACGGGCCCGTAATTGTTCCACCGGTTGCAGCCGGCCGATAAGGATAGACACAAAGATCACATTATCAATACCCAAAACGATCTCCAATAAAGTCAGTGTCAACAGACTTATCAAAGAAGCAACGGAAAAAAGAGCGGTCATAGTAGTCAGTTAAGCGCCACAAAAATAAGGTTCTAAAAGAAAGTTCTTCTACTTCTACGTCAGATACCCCTGCAAATCCGCCGCACAATAAATGGTCCCTCATAAATAAAGCCTGTCCACACCTGCACCAGTGAAGCGCCCGCATCAAGCTTCTCTTTTGCGTCTTCCGCCGTAAAGATCCCGCCTGAGGCGATGACCGGAATGCCCTGCATCCTTTCGCAGAGATATCGCACTACTTCCGTCGCCCGTCCGCGCAGCGGCGCTCCGCTGAGCCCGCCGGCGCCGATTGCCTCCAGCTTGTCCGGTGCAGTCAGCAACCCCTCCCTGCTTATGGTGGTGTTGGTGGCTACGAGGCCATCCAGCTTTATCTCCAGCGCCAGCCCGATGACGTCGTCCAGCTGCTGCTGATTGAGGTCCGGTGCTATCTTCAGCAACAGGGGGCTTGGCCGGATGCCTTTCTGCGCCGCAAGCTCCGTATTGATGTGCTGCAGATTTGTCAATATCTTACGCAGGGCGTCTTTTTCCTGTAATGCCCGTAGTCCCGGCGTATTCGGCGAGCTGACATTGACGACGAAGTAGTCTACGTCTTCATAGAGGGCGCGGAAGCAAATTTCATAGTCCTTCCAGGCCTCTTCATTTGGGGTGATCTTGTTCTTGCCGATATTGCCGCCGATGATGGGTTTTGATGAGGGGGCTGCGCCGATGATGCGTTTTGATGCCGGGGCTGTCCTCCAGGCCTTTAGCCTTGCGCTGATCACTTCGACCCCTTCATTATTAAATCCCATCCGGTTTATCAGTCCCTGATCCTGCGGCAGCCGGAATAATCTCGGCTGCTCATTACCGTCCTGCGGCCGCGGCGTCACCGTCCCGATCTCCACAAATCCAAAACCCAGGGCCTCCAGTTCCCGCAGATACAGGGCATTTTTATCAAACCCCGCTCCCAGCCCCACCGGATTGCGGAATGACAGACCCAGCAAATTACGGGGTAAGGCGCTGTCTTGTCCGGCAGCAGTCTGCGCGGAAGCCGCGATGACCCTATCCTCCTCTTCCGGTTGGCAGCTCCAGGCTACGAGTCTTCTTGTCAAACCCCACCCGCATATGATTTTCAACGCTTTCATCGAAAAATGATGCACCCCTTCCGCAGGGAAAAAGAACAATATCGTACGCAGGATCTTATACATATCCGCGCGAAGATACGGAGGTGTTAATTTCGAAGATGCGCCAATGTCAATTTAGGCGATAGGCCTATCAATTTCGCGTATATTTCACTTTCCTTTTTCAGGGCAAAATCTTATCTTTGATACAATCAGTTGCATAAACAACTAAAAAAAGTAAACCATGCAGGAAGCATATATAGTCGCGGGCTACCGCACGGCAGTCGGAAAATCAAAAAGGGGCAAGCTTCGCTTCTATCGTCCCGACGACATGGCTATCAACGTGATCAAAGGCCTTCTGGCGTCTGTGCCCCAGCTCGATCCGGTTCGCGTCGACGACGTGATCGTCGGCAATGCTGTGCCCGAAGCTGAACAAGGCCTCCAGGTTGGCCGTATCATCGCCGCCCGCGCCGTCGGCATACACGCCCCCGGTGTCACTGTCAATCGTTACTGCGCCAGCGGTCTGGAAACCATTGCAATGGCAACGGCCAAGATCCGTAGCGGCATGGCCGAATGTATCATTGCCGGCGGTACGGAAAGCATGACCATGGTACCACAGGCAGGCTGGAAGACGGTACCTTCCTATTCCATCGCGTCCCAGGAGCCGGACTATTATCTCAATATGGGTCTTACGGCAGAAGCTGTCGCCAAGGAATATGCTGTCAGCCGGGAAGACCAGGACCAGTTCTCTTATCATTCTCATCAGAAGGCCATACACGCCATTACGAGCGGGTATTTCAAATCCGGCATTCTGCCGCTCACCGTCGAAGAGGTCTATGTCGATGAAGAAGGCCATCGTCAGAAAAGAAGTTTCACCGTCGACACCGATGAAGGTCCAAGAGGTGACACTTCTATCGAAGCTCTGGCCAAGCTAAAGCCTGTTTTTGCCGCCGGTGGGTGTATCACGGCCGGCAACTCTTCCCAGACCAGCGATGGAGCTGCATTTGTCATTGTCATGGGTGAAAAGATGGTGAAAGAGCTGGGTCTCAAGCCCATCGCCCGTCTTGTAGCCTGCGCCAGCGCCGGAGTACACCCGCGGATCATGGGCATCGGGCCCGTAGAGGCCGTCCCCAAAGTGCTGCGCCAGGCAGGGATGAACCTTGGTCAGATCGACCTGATCGAGCTCAATGAAGCATTTGCCTCGCAGTCCCTTGCCGTCATTCGTAAACTGGAGATGGATCCTGCCCTTGTCAATATCAACGGCGGCGCCATTGCCCTCGGTCATCCTCTTGGCTGTACCGGCTCGAAGCTGACCATCCAGCTTGTCAACGACATGAAACGTCTTAATAAAAAATATGGCATTGTCACTGCCTGTGTTGGCGGTGGTCAGGGAATAGCTGGTATTATTGAAAATCTTAATTAAATCGGCTAAAACCCCCTAAAGTCACTCATTTTCGGAAAAGGCCCCCTTTTAGGGGCCTTTTTATTTACTCATATCATAAATAGTTTTAACTTGCTTTGTAGTTGAAATACTTACGGAATCTACTAAACTAACATGATTCGAGTTTTTATTACCGATGATCATGAGATCTACTTAGAAGGATTGGCCCTGTTATTAAGCAAGCAAGAGGGTATTGAAGTTATTGGTACCGCCGCATCTGGCAAAGACCTTCTCGCACTGGTGCCGGGTCTTCAGGCAGATGTACTGTTGCTGGATGTTTATTTGCCCGACATGGGTGAAGAAGAGATCCTGCAGCAGGTAAGGGCCGTGAGACCCGACCTTCGCATTATCTACCTCACTCTTCTTCGTGGTACGCGTTATGTACACAAGCTCTCCAAATACAATATCCAGGGTTACGTTCTTAAGAATGCGTCCCTTGACGAGCTGCTCACGGCCATTCGTGCTGTCCAGGGCGGCGGCAGCTATTTCAGCAAGGATATCCATATAGGCGACCGGGACGAAGACTTCCGCAATACGGTGACCATTGAAGACAAGCAGATCGATGAGATCCTTTCCCGGCGCGAGCTTGAAGTGTTGCGGCTGATCTGTAAGGAATACAGCAATGCGGAGATAGCCGAAAAGCTGTTCCTGAGCGTAAGCACGGTAGAAACGCACCGTAAGAACCTCATCGCCAAGCTGGGCGTCAATAATACCGTAGGATTGGTGAAGTTTGCCCTCCGGAATAATTTGACGGATTAGACGCTTTTAATACCTCCGCACTACAGAAAGATTACTATTTTGGATGTAAATGAATGAAACCTTTACGTGAAGCGGTTATCTTTCTTTTTTCTTTTGCTGATCCATTCGGCCCTCATTGCACAGTTGGATACTGTGGCTCTTCAGCGTATCTACTACAGGGCTATGCACTTGTCTGAAAACAAAATAGACTCGATCAGATACTATGGTGATTATGTGGCACATGCCAATGCAAATGGCGCCTGGCCGCCGGCTGCTGTAATGTCACTGCGGATGTATGGTTTCTATTATGAGAGCAAGGGTTCTTTCACCCGGGCCCTGGACTACTACTACGAAGCCCTTGCCGGCGCCCGTAAGGAAGGGAATATCGAACGGCAGACGGAGCTTCTGACCGACCTTGCCGCTGTCTACACGCAGGATACGAAACAACCTCAGAAAGCAAAAGACCTCTATGTCGAGTGCGTCAGGCTCTACAAAAAAATGGGAGACGGCCATTCGCTGCTCAATTCCTATGTTAACCTCAGCGCAATATACAATCACCTCGATCTTCACGACAGCGCCCTGATCCTCTTACAGGAAGGGCTGAGGATCGGCAAACCCTATGAGCTGAGAGGCGAAGAGGACCTGACCTCCCTGTACAATAATCTCGGCAATACCTATTACTTCCTCAAAAGATACAACGAGGCCATCGGTTATTTTAAATACAACTACCAGCATAATCTTGCCAGTCACGCTCCCTCCCGGCTTTCGGATGTCTGGCTCGACGTCCTCAACCTGGCAGACGTCTATACCGAAAAGGGGGTGTATGATTCCGCCGCCAGGTATGGAGACACGGCCCTTCTTCTTGCCCGGCAGCTGGACGACTCGAAAAGCAAGCAGTCTGACAGCTATCAAATCCTGTCAAAGCTGGAACAGCGCAGGGGAGACTACAAAAAGGCCTGGGAGTACCAGGCTAAGTGGTATGCACTCGATACGGCGCTGATGAACAGGGAAACCTACAGAGCCGTCGCCGAGCTGGAAGAAAAATATGAAGCCCGGCAGCATGAAAATGAAAGGCTGGTCCTGCAGGCGGAGATTGCCCAGCAGAAGTTCCATTCCCGGATCATGATGATCACGGCAGGCAGCCTGCTGCTTATTGCCATTGCGGCGGCCATCGCATTTATCATCAAGCGTAAGGCGAATCAAAAGCTCCAGTCGACCAACGCGCTGATTGTCCGGCAGAACGAAAGACTCTCTGAGCTCAACTATGAAAAAAATTCGCTGATCAGCATCGTATCGCATGACCTCAGTACGCCCTTCGCCAGCATCGGCATGTGGCAGCAGCTGCTGCAGAACGAGAAGGACAACCTCACTCCCGGCCAGATGAAGGCGCTGGACCGCATCGGGCAGGCTACTCATTATGGAGAAAAGCTGATACGGCATATCCTCGACGTTGAAAAAGCCGAAACCAATCAAAATAAGATCCAGCTGGAGAACCTCGACCTTCGGATCTTTGCTGAGTCGGTCCTCGACGACTTTGTCCCCGCCGCCGCCCAAAAAGATATCCAGCTACACCTGGACTGCCCCAACCGGTCCCTCTATTTTCTCAGCGACCGGCAGCTCTTGAGCCGGATGCTTGAAAACCTGCTTTCCAATGCGATAAAATATACCGGCAGCGGCAAAAATGTCTGGATCAGCGTGAGCGAGGAAAAAGACGCCGTCAGTATCAAGGTTCGTGATGAAGGCGTTGGGATCCAAGCTGATGAGCTACCCCATCTCTTTGCCAAATACAGCAAAATCTCCTCAAAGCCAACGGCGGGGGAAGCTTCCACCGGCCTGGGTCTGGCAATTGTCAAACGCATCTGCGAAGAGCTTAACGGACAGATCTCCTGTGAAAGTCACCTGGGAAAAGGGTCTATATTCACCGTTATCCTCAAAAAATAACTACCGTTTAGCATTTTTTAAGAATTAAAACTGGTCGGACTGGCCTAAATTTGAAACCTTGTAGCAAAAACGTCCCCCGGCGCGCTGCGGGGATGACAGTGACGCGCGGGCCTGCCATCAACCGGACGAAATCAACTTATTACCTGTCATGAATCGATCTATACTAAGTATATGCTTCTTATTTATTTTATCTGTTGTCCATGCAGATCCCGGTACGGGCTCCCTCTCCGGCAAGGTCACTGATAAAACGGGTGCACCTCTTTCCGGTGCAACCATCTATATTCCCGACCTTAAGCTGGGGGTTGTTGCCGATACAAGCGGCTACTATCACTTCAATTCTCTTCCCTCCGGTAAATACCTCATCGAGGTCCATTCCGTCGGCTTTAAAACGTTTACAAAGACAGTGGTTGTCAGCGGCCGGGTTTCGGTTGACTTTTCATTAGCGGACGCCTATGTCGAAGAAAGCGCTGTTGTCGTGACAGGTCTGTCCAAGGCTACCCAGATAAAAAGGAATCCCGTTCCCATCGTTTCCATCTCGCATGATTACCTGGCGACCAACCTCAGCACCAATGCCATCGATGCCATTGCCAAGATACCCGGCATCCGTGCTGTCACCACCGGTCCCAACGTCTCCAAACCCTTTATTCGCGGGCTTGGATACAACAGGATCCTGACGCTTTATGACGGGATCCGGCAGGAAGGCCAGCAGTGGGGTGATGAACATGGCATCGAAGTGGACCAGTATGCTGTCGACAGGGTGGAGGTGATCAAAGGACCTGCCAGCCTTAGTTTTGGCTCCGATGCGCTCGCAGGGGTTGTCAATCTCATTCCGACCCAGCCGGCGCCGGAAGGCAAAATGATCGGGGACCTTACCCTCGACTACCAGACCAACAATAAATATCTCGGCGGTTCGGCCATGCTGGGCGCTACCAAAAACGGCCTGGAATGGATGGCGCGAATCTCCCACAAACAGGCTGTCGACTATAAAGACAAGATCGATGGCCGGGTATTCGGCACTGCCTTCAACGAAACAGATGCCGACGCATCCCTCGGCCTGCATCGCAAGTGGGGGTATTCCCATCTTGATTTTGTACTTTTTGACGATCTCCAGGAGATCCCCGACGGGAGCCGGGACAGCGCCACCCGCCGGTTTACCCGCCAGATCAGTGAAGCGGACACTGTCCGTCAGATCGTATCCAATGGCGATCTCAACAGCTATAAAATGGAAAAACTGCACCAGCACGTGCAGCATTACAGGATCTACTCCGGCAACAGCTTCACCTTGGGGGATGCGGGCCGGCTGCAGGTAAATCTGGGCTTTCAGCGCAGTATCCGCCGGGAGTTCAGCCATCCTGTTCTGAATGACGTTCCGGGGCTGTACCTGCAGCTCAACAGTGTAACCTATGATGTAAAATATTTTCTGCCCGAATTCGACAACTGGAATGTGACGGCAGGCCTCAATGGCATGTATGAAACCAACAACAGTACCGATGGGACGGAATTTGTCATCCCCTCGTATCACCAGTTCGATATCGGGCCTTTCCTGCTGGCGAAACGTACCTTTGATAAACTCGATATTGCCGGCGGCATACGCTTTGACTCCCGGGCCTTTAACAATTTTTCGCTCTTTACGCGTCCCGATCCTGCTACAGGCTTTGACAAACCGGTATCCGGAGCCGATACCGCTGGCGCCAACGTCCAGTTCACCAGCCTGAAGAAAACCTTCGGCGGTGTATCCGGCAGCCTGGGCGCTACCTATAATTTCTCAGACCATTTTTCCATCAAAGCCAATCTTGCGCGTGGCTTCCGCGCCCCAAACATATCCGAGATCTCTGCCAATGGTGTCCATCCCGGCACGGGGATCTATCAACTGGGCAACCCTGATTTTAAACCTGAGTTCAGTATGCAGGAAGATATCGGTTTCGTCTACTCATCACATTATGTCGTGGCGACACTCGACCTCTTCAATAATTTTATCTCCAACTACATTTATAATCAGAAGCTGACGACGGCTACGGGCGCCGATTCGATGGATGGCAGCGGAGACACCTACTTCCGTTATGTTGCTTCCAGGGCCCAGCTGAACGGAGGCGAGGTCAGCGTCGACTTTCACCCGGTGAAAGCGCTGCACTTCGAGAACAGTTTTTCGCTGGTCTATGGCACCAATAAGGGAACTCAGCCCAAGTCGCTTGGGGACAGCGCCAAATACCTGCCCTTTATCCCGCCGGCACACGGGCTCTCTGAATTACGTTGGGAATTTAATTCGAAGAAATCCCGGCTGTCTCATGCATTTGTAAAAGTACAGCTGGAATATTCTGCCGCGCAAAATAAGGTCATGCTGGCTTATAATACGGAAACGCCTACTGCCGGATATACGCTTTTCAATGCCGGGGTAGGAGGTCGTATAGCCGATAAAAAAGGGAAAACCATCGTGAATATTTATCTCATGGGGAACAATCTGTTCAACACGGCCTATTATGATCACCTGAGCCGGCTGAAGTATTTTTACTTCTCGCCTACGGATAGGAATCCGACTCATGGCATTTACAATATGGGCCGCAACGTCAGTCTGAAGCTGGACTTCCCGCTGGATTTCAGCCTGAAGCAGGATAAGAAGCCGGCGGCGGATGCTGCGGGGTAAGATGTTGCACCAATTTGTGGGGAGGTGCCGGTCATATATAAATAATAATATTCTACAATTGGCGTTATTATACCAGTACTAACCCAATCAAATAGCAGAAAGGCCGTCCGGGACCGGGCGGCTTTTTACATTATTCAAATCGTTTCACCTGGGTATTCTTATAATCAGAGTCATACGGAACAAAGAAATAGAGGTACATAACCCGGCTTAGCCGCATCAGCCAGGGCTGCATAAATACGAGGAATGCTGCGTTGAGTCCCATCCACCAAAAGAAGCGGTGATCTTCCGTCGAAAATCCGATCAGCACCCACCAGGCTACAAAAGTAGCTGTCGATAAGGCAAAAGACAAGCCATAGCTGACATAGCCTGTACCGTACCAGAAACCTACCTCCAGCTCAAAGGGTTGTCCGCATTCGGGGCATTTGTCCGGCATCGTCAGCGTCTTTCTTAAATTCCAGGCATTGGGCTGGGAGAACATATGACCCCGGCGGCAGCGTGGGCATTTCATGGTGAAGAGGCTCCAGAGATAGTTAGGTTTTTCTTGTACAGGCATGGGGTAAAGGTAGAAAGATTTTATTGATCACACCGTCCATGCGGTGACCCCATGGCCCGTAAAGGCATAAGGCTGACAATGTCCCCCCAATCCGGCCAGCACCTCCATTACCTTATACTTCGATATCGCCGGGCAATAGAAGGTCATAAAGCCTCCTCCTCCTGCTCCTGATATTTTTCCGCCTGTGGCGCCTGCCTTTTTTGCCCGCTCGTAGATGTCGTCGATAAAAGGATTAGAAATGCCTTCCGCCATCAGTTGTTTCTGCCGGAAGCCAAAGTCGAGGATCTCTCCGATCTCGTGAATACGCCCGCGTAACAAGGCTTCTTTCATCAATAAAGCCTGGTGTTTCAGCTGGTGCATGGCCTCGATCGAGCTTTCTTTTTTGTCCGTAACGTTCCGGCTCTGCTTCTCGATGATCCTGGCCGATTCGCGGCTGGTAGCAGTATAGTATAACAGGAGGTTGTTCTCCAGTTCGAACAGGTATTGTTGTTTCACCCGCAGCGGATTGACTATCACCTTGTCATCCTTATAGAACTCCATATAGTTGACGCCTCCGAAAGTAGCTGCATACTGGTCCTGTCTGCCTCCTGCCATCCGCAGGTCTTTTCGTTCGATATCGTAAGCCAGGTGCGCTATATCGTATTCTCCGAGCGGCAGCTTCAGCATCTCTGCAAAGACCCCGATGATGGCTACCACGAGGGTGGAGGAAGTGCCCAGCCCCGAACCTGCCGGTGCATCAACAAAAGTAGAAAGCCGAAATCCTTTACCCGTCCACCCGTACTCTTTTCGGATCCGGTTATAAACACCTTTCAGCAGGTCGAGCTTTCCGTCGATTGGAAGGGAATCCAGCGCCGTCCCTTCTTCATACCGCTGGTCTTCCTTGCGGTCCATACCCTGCAGGATGATGGTGTTGTCATTCAGCAGCTCTATCGTAGCATGGGCATATAGTGACAAGGTTGCATTCAGGATGGCTCCGCCATATAAGTCACTGTAGGGACTTACGTCTGTGCCGCCGCCGGCGAGGCCTATCCGCAGAGGAGCTTTACATCTGTATATCATAGTAACTGGTTGATTTCTTTCTGCACCCGCATATAATCTTCCGGTATGCCGATGTCGATAAAATAATTATCCTGTACGATGCCAAACAGGGACCGATCCCCTTTTTCCAGGTAATCTTTTTCGAAGGAGAATTTTTCCGGCAGGCCTTCGTCCAGGAAGCGCGGCAAATTCAACGCATAGACCCCGCCATTGATGAGACCCGCGGTATAATGTTGTTTCTCCCGGAAGCTGGTTACGCGCTGTTCTTCATTCAGCTCTACCACGCCAAACCGGTCGAAGTCCAGCATCGGCTTCAGGCAGAGGGTGCAATCGGCATCTTTTGCGTGGTGAAAAGCGGAAAGGGATGCCAGATCGATACCAAAAAAGGTATCCCCGTTCAGGATCAGCGCCGTCTCTGTCTTTGCCAGCGTACAGGCCTGCCGGATAGCGCCCCCGGTGCCCAGGGGTTCCTGCTCCAGGGAAATGCTGTAGCTGTTGCCAGCCGCAGTGCCGGATGGAAAGGCTTCCGCAAAGAACTCGTCGAAATATTCGTTTTTATAACCCAGCGCGAAGATAAAGTGCTCAATCCCCGCCTTGCGAAAATAGTCGGTCACATAACGGATGAATGGCCGTCCGCCCACCGGAGCCATACATTTAGGCAGCTCGGGGACAGCATCCCGCAGCCGGGTTCCCAAACCTCCGGCAAGTATAATTGCTTCTTTTATGATCATGCTCTGAAGTATAATTCCTCTACCAGCTGGCAGATAATATGGCCCAGCAGCATATGGGCTTCCTGGATCCGAGGGGTGTTGCGGGATGGAATGTCGATAAGGTAGTCGCTAAGCGCCGCCATATTCCCACCTCCTTCGCCCGTCATACCGATCGTGGTGATCCCTTTTTCCCGTGCGGTATCAAAGGCTTTTACAATATTGGTTGAATTCCCCGAAGTGGATAGCCCGACCAGGATATCCCCCGGCTTGCCAATACCCTTGATCAGCCGGGAATAGATGAGGTCATAGCTGAAATCGTTGGCAACAGCCGTCAGATAGGAAGTATTACAGTGGAGGGCTTCGGCAGGCAAAGCATCCCGGTTGATATAGAAGCGCCCCGAAAATTCAGCCGCCAGATGCTGCGCATCCGCCGCGCTGCCGCCGTTGCCGCAGAAATAAAGATGGTTGCCTTTCCGAAATCTGTCCACTATCAACGTCACAATGTCCCCTACCAGGCTGATCAGCCGCACGTCAGTCATCACCCGGGTTTTTACTTCAACGGACTCCCTGATGATCTCCTGTATTTTACTGTTCATAGGCTGCAAATGTAAAATTTCTTATTGAATGCCGTTTCAAACAACAAAAAGTATCGCTAGCTCAATTTCTTCAGCAGCGACTGCCAGTTTCCGCCATTGATGACGGACGGAACACCGGCATTTCTCAGGATCTCCCCCGCTTCCCAGCAGTGGCTGCCGGTAGAACAGCATAGGATGATGGGTTTCCGAAAGTCTTTTATCCGCCCAATATTCGCCTTTATCCTGTCGACCGGGATATTCACCGAATGCGGGATATGCCCCTGATCATACTCATAGGCGGTGCGCAGATCGATGATGACTGCCCCCTGCCGAATGGCCTGTTTGATCTGCCCGCTTCCGCCAAATAGGTCTGATAGCCAGCTCATGACTTTTGTTCTTGTTGAAGTTGATATAATTTGGTGTACTTAAGGAAAGTGAGATGGGCTATATTAACGGCGATGACAAATCCATAAAAACCATCCAGAAAGCCTGCACGGAGAAAATAACTGGTAAAGAAGGCCCAAAAAGGATTTACAAATGCTTTAAACGCCTTTACCCTTTTGCCCCTGTTATACAGCAGCTGTGCCGATAGCCAGCTATACTTTATATTTTTTTCTACATGCTCATCGAAATTTGAATAGGTATAATGCAGGAGGTCTCCATGCAGGTGATGGATAGACGAGCCTTCTTTCATTTCGAGCGATTCGTGTACCAGGTCCAGGTTCCAGGCACCTTTTTTCCTGCCCACCAGTCTTAGTTTTTTATCCGGGTACCAGCTGCCGTGACGAATCCATTTCCCGCAATAATTGTTGAGCCTGTTCATGGTATATCCGTCAAACGGAAATCCCTTTTCCTTTTGTTCACCGATGGCAGCGCTGAGCTCGGGACTCAGGAACTCATCGGCATCCAGAAAGAGAATAGCGTCTGAGCTGGCATAAGTCGCAGCCGTATTCTTCTGATCTCCATAGCCTTCGAAGATCTGCTGGTAAAATTTTCCGCCCAGTTCCCTGACTAGCTGGCCCGTCCGGTCGGTAGAAAAGGAGTCCATAACGATGATCTCGTCGGCAACGGCTGCCACGGAGTGTATACACCGTGTGATATTCTTTTCTTCATTGAATGTAATGATTACGACCGATAAGGAGTTCATGCGCCTTTATTAAGGTATTGCCCCGAAAGGGCTGCTGAACCATAAACATAGTATTTTCTTACAAAATAGCAGGTACGGGAGCATACTTTCTTTCGCCGATCTGCTGTCTCCACATAGCATAATACAAACCCTTGGCAGCCAAAAGATCCGAATGCGTACCGGTTTCTTCTACTTCTCCTTTTTCCAATACGTAGATCCGGTCGGCATGCATAATGGTCGAGAGCCGGTGCGCGATCAGGATAGTGACCTGGTCCCCGTGTGAAGAGACTTCCCGGATCGTTTGTGTAATATCTTCCTCTGTCAGTGAATCCAGAGCCGATGTTGCCTCGTCAAAGATCAGCAGCCTCGGCTTCCGTAATAGAGCCCTGGCGATGGACAAACGTTGCTTCTCCCCGCCGGATAATTTTAATCCGCCTTCCCCGATCATCGTGTCTACGCCTTTTTCGGCCCTGGACAGTAATGGCAGACAGGAAGCTTTTTCCAGAGCATTCATCACATCTTTATCGCTGGCGCCCGGACTTACAAATAATAAATTTTCTTTAATTGTTCCTGCAAAGAGCTGCGTATCCTGGGTGACAAAGCCGATCTGGCGGCGGAGGTCTTCAAAATCGATAGATGTCTCATCCAGTCCATTGTATACGATCCTGCCTTCGTGGGGCCGGTACAGACCCACCAGGAGTTTCATGAGGGTTGTCTTGCCGCTGCCTGAAGGGCCTACAAAGGCAATGGTTTCGCCTGACCTTGCGCTGAAGCTGATATGATCGATGGCATTGTGATGGGCCGTCTTATGACGAAAGACCACGTCCTGGAAGGCAAGCTGCCGAACCGGACCCAGTGGAAGAGGATGAGCAGGAGGCAATTCCGGCTCTTTTTTCATCAAATTATCAAAGTTGATAAGGGAAGCTTCGGCCTCCCGGTAAGAAAGGATGATATTGCCCAATTCCTGCAGAGGGCCGAAGATGAAGAAAGAATAAAAGACCATGGTCAGCACTTCTCCGGGTGTGAGCCGGCCCTTGAATACCAGCCAGAACAACACGAACATGATACACTGCCGCAGGAAATTCACAAAAGTGCCCTGGACAAAGCTCAATGAACGGATGCTTTTCACCTTTCTCAGCTCGAGGTCCAGGATCTTAAAGGTGTTTTTATTGAGACGGGTTACTTCCTGTTCCGTTAGTCCCAGGCTCTTGACCAGCTCGATATTCCGTAGGGATTCGGTCGTGCTGCCTGCGAGGGCATTGGTGTCGGCGACGATCTTTTTCTGGATCTTCTTTATCTTTTTGCTAAGCAGGCTTGTCAGCAGGGACAAAAGGATCATCCCGCCCACATACAGCGGCATGATGGACCAATGTAACCGGAAGGAGTATATGGATACGAAGACGACGCCGACGACGATGCCAAAGAGCACATTGATAAAGGAAATAATGAATTTTTCGGTATCTGTCCGCACCTTGGTCAGAATGGACAGGGTCTCCCCGCTCCGCTGGTCCTCAAACTCGCTGAAGGGCAGAGCCATGGAGTGCTTCAGACCAATGGTAAAGATGGTTGCGCCAAACCGCTGGACGATGACATTTCCGCAATAGTCCTGGAAAGCTTTAGCGATACGGGAGACCATGGCGACGCCGATCAGCATTCCCAGAAACTTCATCAACCCCCATACAAAGTCGTTCTGGGTGCGGAAACCATCGCGTACAAACACTTTTCCGGCTGTATAATGCCCGAATTCTTTTGGATGGACACCATAGGTATCCAGCATCCGGCCGAACAGATAAGGGTCCAGCATCGAAAAGGTCTGGTTAATGGCCGCCAGCAGCAGCGCCAGGATCACCATCCATTTATAGGGGGCAATGTATTTTAACAGAGTTCTCATAAATCAAATATTCCGCTTATTTTCGAGCTACAATTTCGGGAAAAATACCAAGATGCGATCATTACTATTACTGGACCCGGCGGCTAGGATCTTTTCCCTTAGGGAAAGGCTTTTATATTTTGGGATAGCCGCCTTCTTTATCAGCCTTTTCCTGCCGGATATGCCGGTTATTAATAATGTCATCATCGGAGGTCTTTTCCTGGTCAGCCTGATATACAATCCTTTTGCCGAAAAAGTTCAATTACTCCGGCAGAGAAAGGAGGTAGTGCTTATGCTCCTCTTCTTTGTCTGGCACATTGTCAGCGGGATAGTCTCCCTCAACCACAAGGAGGCCCTTGTCATGCTGGCTCTTCGACTGCCCCTCCTGGTTTTTCCCCTGTCGATCGGACTTCTTTACATCCGGGCAGAGCTAAAAGACCGGATCCTCCTTGCTTTTATCATTATTATCACGGCGACTGCGGGGGTCTGTATGATCTACAGTATCAGGCAATATCAGCTGCACAACGATGCCGTATTTCTTTATAACGATAACCTTACCTCCCTGATCAAGGTTCAGTCCATCTATTTTGCCCTGATCGTCAATCTGGTCCTTTTCAGCTATTTCTACCTGTTGCGCAAAGGCTCCTTTGCTATCGAATACATCGGCCTTGCCTATCTGAGCATCGCCTTTCTCCTGGTCTTCCATTTCCTGCTGGCCAGCCGGATTGCGATAATTTCCTTATACTCGGTTTTCCTGTTCTTTGGGATCCTTTATATCGTCCGGATGAAAAAATACCTCCAGGGAGGCACCCTGATCGGGGGCCTGATCATTGGCGCTTTTCTCCTTTTCAAAACCTTTCCACAGACCCTTAACCGATTCGATGAGCTGCATTATTCCAGCTATCAGTTTAATAGTCATGCCGTGGAAAGGCATATAAACAATGAATTGACGCCGGACCAATGGAATGGCGCCAATATCCGCCTTGCCGTCTGGAAATGTGCGGGAGAAGTGATCGGCAAACACTGGCTGCTGGGTGCTCAACTGGGAGACAAACAGGATAGGCTAATGGATGTTTACCGGGAAAAGCAATTCGATCTTGCCATAGCTACCAAAAGGAACACACACAGCAATTATGTCGACACCCTGGTTACGTTTGGCGTCGTCGGTTTCATCATCTTTCTGTTGGGCTATGTCATTCTGCCGTTGCGGAAAGCTATCCGCTCCAGGGACCTGCTGGGCGGTCTGATACTTGGATTCCTGGCCGTCTCCATGATCACGGAGACCTATATGGACAGGAGTATGGGCTGTTTGTTACTGGGATTCTTTCTGTCTTTTATCAGTAGCTGGCGACGGCAGCCTCAGTGATTGTCCTCCATATAAAGCTCAATAGCCTTGTCGGTGTCACCGAAGAATTCCAGCCGTCCATGTTTCATAAAGGCTGTACGGGTGCAATATTTTTCTACTGTAGTCATCGTATGACTGACCAGTACGACTGTTTTTCCTTCGATCCAGGATGACTCGAACACTTTTATTGCCTTTTCCTGGAATTTCAGGTCACCTACGGCAAATATCTCATCCAGGAACATGATATCTGCGCCCGCGTTGACGGCGATGGAAAAAGCAAGGCGGGCCTGCATGCCGGAAGAAAAGAATTTTATTTTCCGGTCTACTGAATCTTCCAGCTCTGCAAAAGAGATGATCTCGTCGAAAATAGCGTCGATCTCTTTTATTTTCAGTCCCAGCACCGAGGCGGATACGTATACATTCTCCCTTGCAGAGAGCTCATGGCTCATTCCGACGCCAAGATTCATCAATAAAGTGCTGCCGCTGATATTAATAGTGCCGGTGTCGGTAGGATATACGCCGGCGAGTATCTTTGTAAGAGTTGATTTCCCGCAGCCATTCCGACCGATCAGACCGACGCATTCCCCTTTTTTTACTTCAAAATCCATTGGTTTCAATGCCTCCACTTTTCTCGAACGGGGGGGATTGAAAATATTGAAAAGCCGGTGCTTTACCGTGTTATGGCTATCTTCCGTAATATGAAAGGTCTTACTGATATTTTTTGCCTGTATTGCAAAGGAAGAATTCATTTTTATAATTTTTCTGCGGCTTTCGCTCCCAGCTTATTTAATAAGAGAAGACCAATAGCCAAAAATAAAGCGGCATAACCCAAATCAAATGCCAGTAATTTGAAGTCAGGCTGACTCCGCTGCATCATCACCCGCCTCGCATTGATAATGATACCAGCTACAGGATTTCCATATTCAAAGGAGGGCAATGCATTTTTGAACGTACTCAGCTTATAAAAGATGGGGGACAGGAAAAATAGAAAGGAAGTGAATACTGTCCAGATCTGTGTGATGTCTTTTGCGAAGATATAGATGTTGGATAGGATCAGCGAAAGCCCCATCGAAAGAACGAACATATTCAAGAATAAAATGATAATCCAGAAATTGCAGAAGGACAGCGCGTGTAACCCGTTCTCAAAAAGATTGTAAAACAAAAGGAACATCACCAGATTGAAAAAATACCCGATACTATTAGCCAGCAGGGTGGAGACATAGATCTCCAGCTTGTTCATATTGCTGTATTCATACAGATATTTCTTCGTATGGAGGATCTGTATAGTCCCTCCCGTCGACTCGATAAAAAAATTCCAAAAAATAAGGCCTATAAAAAGATAAGAAGCAAAAGCCGGCACATCGGTCTTAAGAATGATCTTAAAAGCCACGTAATAAATGCACATGTCCATAATGGGCTTTATCAATGCCCATAACAGACCAAGCTTGTTTTCGTAATAGCGGAGCTTAAACTCTATTTTGGCAAGTAACCATAGCCTCTCGAATTTATTGGATCTTCTTGACCAATCGTTCACAACGTCGGCGATCATGCTTAGCGTTTAATTTTTTTGATGGTTAAGACTATTTTTTTCAATTGCCGGTTCCTTTTCACAAAGGATTTCATTTTTGACATCAGAGCACTTTCTTTAGCCGTCTGTGAACTAACCCTGACCTCAAAGGTCGGGTTGTCAAATAAAAAACCAGGCCCATTGGCATTCAGTAGATTAACCGTCTGGACCGCAAATTTAGTATAATAATTTGCATGTTTTTCAGCAATGTACTTATTTGAGTAGAGTAATTTCTCCCGGGTAATGTCCCTAAACATCGATCCGGACCTTACCCGGTAAAAGAACAACCTTTCCGGGACAATGACCCCATTGTATCCCTTGTGAAGCAGACTGATCACACTTTCATAGTCCTCCATCCCATAGTCAACGGTCGGATCATTGAGGCCGCCCGACAGGAACGCCTCTCTTTTATAGACCAGTCCGCTGCTATTTACCGGATTGTGAACCAATGCATAAGGAGGCTGAGGCGTAAAAGTTGGCCACAACTGATCGCTGTTCTCAAAATACTGCACCCAGGCTCCGGCAAAATAAACGTTGTCCTTTGTTTTCAGGGCCCTGATAGTCTTTTCGTAATAACAGGCGTCTACCCTGTCATCTGCATCCAGGAAAGCAAGAAACGATCCCCGGGCCTGTCTGGCCCCTTCGTTACGTGTCAGCGCCAAACCCTGGTTCCTGTAGTGGAGAACCCTTACTCTATCCCATCCCGCGATCAACTCCAATTTTTGAAGACTACCCTCGTCGGTACTTCCATCATTGACGATGAGGATCTCTATTTCCGGGTAGGTAGAAGCCAGCACTGACCGGACGCAATCTTCTACATACATGCCCATATTATAATAAGGGATCACAACAGACAGCAAGTCATTCCCCGCGAATGGTCCTAACGGTACAGCTGTCTTCTCCTGATATAAAAACGGAAAATGACGATCTGATACACCGTTAGCCTTTATATTTTGCATGATCCTCATCTTTTGCGGACCTATGACCCCGAAAGAATAGTTATTTCGTACCCATTGACAGGCGCTGATGCCGATTCGCTGCACCGCTTCGTCCGATAATGCGAGGATCCTGGTCAGCTGCCGCTCAAAGCTGCCTGGTTCGGCATGATCAAATAAAAAGCCCGATACTCCATCTTCCATCATTTCCCGTTGACCGCCCTGCCTGGAGGCCAGCACTATCTTGCCGAGACTCATGGTTTCCATCACGACATAGGGCAGGTTGTCCACGATACTGGGAACCAGAATGACATGGGCGTCTTTCAAATGCTCATCTATCTCGTCAGGGCGGATCTTTCCATGCAGCTGCAACAATCCCCGGGTGATATATGTTTTATACTGCTTTTCAACCAGCTGACCCATCGTCAGCATTTCCGGATGAAAGACAATATCGGTTCCACCTACGATATGCAGCTGATGCTGAAACCCATTATCCCACAACTCCCTAAAATGACGCAATAGTTCAAAACTTCCTTTTTGAGGTGAAAGCTTACCATAATAGATGATCTTATTCCTCGTAAAACCTATATTTTTCGGAACCGGTGCGGCCATTTCTCCGGTGTCAGACTTCCCTGGCGACACATAGGGGTTAGCCAACAAAGACACCTGTTTGTCGGAAATATCCATATACTTCCCGATCTCTTCTATCATAAACCGGGTAGGGGAAAGAAGAAGGTCGGCTGCCCTGATCGCCTGTTTTTCCATCTCGCCCGTCCAGAAGTCGGGGAAACGATAGGTTGGGACCCGGTTGTATTCCAGGTAAATAAAGGCCGGGGAATGCAGCGTGATAACTATGGGAATGTCTTTCAGGAATGGATAACCGAGATGTTTTTGTTGAGTCAGATAATAGGCGATGCCCAGGTAATCCTGGGCTTCGATGACGTCGGGCGGCCCATCTTTCTCTATCATCGTCCGTACGATATCTGCAAAGGCATAACTGAGCCGGGCCGCATAACCCAATGAACCATGCAATCGGTTCCTGTTGCTGTTGAAACGCAAAAGCAGAATGTTCGGTTCAACTTGTTTTGCGATATCATTAACGATATTGTCATCGTGAACGAATACGGTCACAGAATAGCCGGCCCCGGCAAGCATGCGGGCTGTAAAGTTACAATACGTGCTAATGCCCCCGCCGTGGAAGGGAGGATATTCTGTGGTCAGTAACCAGTAATTCAATCTTTATATTTTTTTACGTCACTCCTAAATAATGACCGGAAGGTACGCTTTCCGGTGAGGACCTTCACAATATGCCCTATCCGCTTGAACCACAAAGGCAGGGACTCATATTCACGGGTATAATAATCCTGGATCTCCTTAGCCTGGTGGCCAGACCGGAGTATCTGCAGATATTGCTGCTGATTGGCCAGCTCTGCCTCCATCCGGAACTTTTTTCTTTCAAGGGTATCCAGCTGCTCCTTCTGCCGGAGATGAATCCGGACCAGATCAAGCAGCCGGGGCGAATGCTGCTCCATAGCGTTTTCTACCTGCTGAAGCGCGGCCAGGGCTGACTGCAGGCTAGCCAGATCGGCGGCATAAAAAAAGAGATCGTTGTCGTAAAAATTGTCTGTTTTTAACAAATCGCTATAATAAGCAGACAATCCACCAACAGACCGGAACATTTGCCCGTGAGGCAAACAATGAATGATCGGGGCCTTTAACCCTGCTTCTTCCAGGTAATGCCTGATGTTAAGCGCCGAAGCCCTTGCCGGCTCCAGCGAAATTTCCTGATCGCCACTGAGGACAATGACCGGCCGATCATAAATCCGCTGGTAAAAAGGCATGAAACAGAAGGCGGCGAGATAACGGATTGCGTCAGCGGTCAATATTGACCTGCATTCCAGCGCAAGCACCAGCGGCCGGTTACTGTTTTCGATCAACCGGTATGTCCGTTGCAGTGCGCCTTCCGTCAACGGATTGACTGCAACACATTCATAGACATTCTCTTCTGATGAAATTGCCGTGTTATTGACTGCCTCCGGAGCTGTTATAAAAAATACCCGGTTTATCATTCAAGCTCTTTTATCGTGTAACCCTGTGCAAAAAATATCCAGCTTAACAATCTCTCCCAAGAATGGGTGTTTGTCCCCTTATAGTCATCCATGACGTTCCCTTTTTCCAACTGGTTACGGACGTCCAATGGAGGATGTTGACTGAAAAAGTTTAGCAAAGGTAAGGTACGCGCCCAGAACATAGTTCCCGCTACATACCGGTGGTCGTCGGTTGATATCGCATAGGTCGATTTCAACTGCGTCAGAATTGACCGATTATTGCTGGCAAAAGCCTGGCGCCCGAAATCATATTCATTAATAATGCTATTTGATCTGGCGATAATTCCGATTTTCGGATCCCTGTCAAAAGCCGCTATCGCTCTGTCCGCAAATGAAGGTTCAATGATATGGAACAGCTTCTCTCTCCATTCCCGGTGCTGCGTCTTATGAGGACTATTCTTATCATGTAAAAAGATGCAATACCTGGTAGTGTCCATGCCATGCATACTGGCATCGATAAGAACCAGCTTTCCTCCGATATCCTTACCCTGGTTGGGACTACGACGCACGAAGATCTTCTGTAAAAAGGGGCCGGATGTTGTCTTTCCGATATCATTTATCCATTTATAATCGTCTCCGGAATTGTACAGGCTGTCTTCAACTATATTGTAGAAAAGGATAAAAGGAACGGTCATTTTCTCTGAAATGAGCCGGACCCAGCGCTCGTGATCGCCGTAATAATTGTGAAAGAATACAGTGCAGATGGCTGATCCCATGTAAATTATTTTTATAAATCCGGCAGGTTTCTATGATATTTTTACAATGATAAATATGATAATTTGAAAAAAAAACAACTATTTTACGCGTTGGTCCAACACTCTAAAAGTAACTATAAATGGATTTAAAGGAAATCGCTCTGAATAAAAGCCAAAAGAGGCACCCATGGGAGCTGGCAAGAATTAAAGTGATCAAGAGTTTTATCAGGAACCATATCAGGCTCAATGATAAGGATTCACTTGCGATTCTGGACGTAGGCAGTGGCGATACCTACCTGATCCGGGACCTCTCCCGTGAGTTTTCCAACGCCTCCTTTTTTGCGATAGACATCGGCTACGACGATGCCTATATTGAACAATCCAATAAAGAATTTAAGGGCCAGGGAGTAAAGATCGAAGTGTTCAACTCACAGGACAAGGCGGAGAAGACCCTTTCCCGCCCCGCCGACCTCGTCCTTTTGCTGGACGTAATAGAACATGTTCCGGATGATGTTGTTTTCCTCAGGCAGCTGGCTGCGTCAGCGATGATCGACAATAACACCACCTTTCTCATTACCGTTCCGGCGTATCAAAGTCTCTTTTGCTCACACGACGTATTCCTCGGGCACTACCGCCGGTATGATAATAAAATGCTTCGGGAAAATGTCGGCAAAGCCGGTTTGAAAGTACTGCACATAGGTTATTTCTTCACCTTCCTTTTACTGCCCAGGTATCTTCAGGTAGCAAGGGAAAGAAAGAAAAAGGTCAACGAAGAAGTAACGGGCATAGGCAACTGGGAAGGTTCGGCATTTGTCAGCTCTGCACTGACTGCTACTCTGTGGCTGGACTTTTCCATTTCCTCCCTGCTTCGGAAAGGAGGTGTTAAATTACCGGGTCTCTCAAATTTTGCGGTATGCAAAAAATCTGTATAATTATTCCCTGTTACAACGAAGAGCGGCGGTTTGATCAGAACAGTTTTATAAAATTCCTTGACGCCAATCCTTCCTATGAATTTTGTCTTGTCAATGATGGCAGCAAGGACAGGACTGCAGACATTCTCAACGAGCTGGCCGGCCGGTATGACCGCCGGATCTCGGTATTGGACCTGAAAGACAACGTAGGTAAGGCTGAAGCCGTGCGTAAGGCATTGTTGTTCTGTGAAGAGAAAGCCCTGTACGACTACATCGGCTACATCGATGCGGATTTTTCGGCCCCGCTCTCGGAGATCAATCACATGCTCGCCTTCTGTAACGGAGAACTCACACATTTTATCATCGGCGGATCCAGGATAAAGAGGTTGGGAGCGAATATACTTCGTAAGCCCTCCCGGCATTACCTGGGCAGAATCTTTGCCACATTCGGCGGCTGGATACTCAAACTGCCTGTCTACGATTCGCAATGTGGTCTTAAACTCATAAAGGCCGAGGTTGTCCGACAACTTTTCAGCGAGCCCTTTATCACAAAATGGCTTTTTGACCTTGAATTGTTGTTTCGCCTTCGAAATATTGTTGGTCCGGAGACGGTCAATTCAAAAAGCCTGGAAATACCGCTGAACGAATGGGTCGAAAAAGGGGGTTCGAAAATAACGCTCTTCAACTTTCTCAGAGTACCCTACGATTTACTGCGTATACATTATAAATACAACAGATCATGAAGAATGAGCGTATCCTGTTTATAGCTTCTCTGATAGCCATTCCCTTTATTATATATGTTTATTTTATTCGTTGGAGAACGGGGACGATTTATGGTGATGACCTGCAAATGTTTTCAGAACACAGCAGACTTACAAGTCTCTACGACAAGATCCATCTGTTGGTGCCCTTGCAGAAATACCGGCCTATACAGGGGATAGTGATGCATGCTGTCATGGAAGGCTTTCAAAAGAATATCCACGCGTATTACGTTTTCAATGTGGCAGCCCAGACGATAAACACCTTTATCTTCGCGGCTTTGTTGAATTTATTCCTGCGGTCACCTCTGCTTGCCTTACTGTTCAGCATGACATTGGGTATATCCAGATTTGCATTATTTAATATGACCCAACTGTTGAATGGAGGACCTCTCGAGGCGCTTGCCATGACCTTTTTCCTCCTATCCCTTCTCTATGTGGTCAAGGCAATGAGAAATAGTGAATGGGAAGCTCCCCAAAAACAGAAGGCTATTCTTCTGAGCATCCTGTTCGCCAACCTCGGCATGTATACACATGAAAGGTACATTGTTATTTTCCCATTCATTTTCGCAGTAGCCTTATTTTTTCCAGGTCTGAAAACAATTGCTTCCCGCAATAGAATTGCCCTTGCCGTCATCTGTGTAGTATCGATCCTCCTTAATATTGGGATTAAGAAATATATATATTCCATGCCATTTTTTGTTGGTACGGCTGGAACTCAAATGTCTCCGTCTATAACCAATATACTGCAGTTTTTCTTCAGAGCGGTGTTGTCCATATTTCAAATTAACTCTGGCGACGGGTACCTGGTAGGCATAACCTTCTCCTATCTACCCCGATTGGACAAATTGTTCGTGTTATTTATACTAATGTTGGTTCTGGGCATCTTTGGATGGTTTATCTTGCAAAAATGGAAAGAGATCCGGTCTGATCACGGGAAATCTTCTTCCATGTTTTTTATATTTATTTTTTTATGGCTGCTTTTCGGACTGATGCTGGTCCCTGCCGTGTCGACGATAAGGCTTGAACAAAGATGGCTGCAGGCTTCGGCCGCCGTGTTTGTCCTGCAGATCGTAATTGCACTTACATCCATGCCCTTTGGCAACCTCAAGGTCAGGAACAGCATCCTTGGTATTTTTGCGCTTCTTTTTCTCGGTACGGATATTATGTACCTTCGCAAAGGGGGGGACTATTTTTATATGGTCAACGCTGAAAAGGACGCGGCTGCCTTCAAGGACGCGGCTCTTTCGGGAACAATAACTTCCCGTTCAGACGTTTTATACATCCTGGGCAAAAAAATGGACCCGGATACGGAAAGTGCCTATCGGTGGTTTCTGCTGGATGGACATTTGTTTGAATTTTACCAGGGGAAATTAAAAAAATTGATATTTGTCGACTCTTCCTCCATTTCAGATCGTATCCCCGCCGACTCTCTTATCAAATTTGACAGCGGCAAGGCTCAACTGGTGTTATACAGCTCTTATCCTAAAAGAATAGTAACGGACCTAACGGGAGCTCTTCCGAAAAATATGCTTAAGGTTTCCATAGCTTCGGCAGAAAAGAAGAGAAAAATGGATAGCGCTTTACTTTTTGTCAATGTCAACAACCTGTCTGGTTTTTCGACCGACGGGTTTTATGATATCGAACATGGATTCCGGTGGACGAATGGCAACGCCCACCTCCGGTTAAGGGACGTTTATTCCCTGAAGGATTCCGTCGTGGCGGAACTGACGACTTTTATGCCCCCGGCCTGTAAAAATATTATTCCGAAAGTTACGTTCAGAACAATAGACAGTACGGGTCTGCAGCCCATTTCATCGATGAGAATACAGGATAGATTTATTTATACCTTTTATACGACCAGATCAACTAATGTCGTACAGGTGAATATTTCGGCAGATACGCTGCGAAATCACGCGGATAAGAGGATATTGTCCTTCCCTTTTATAAGCCTGCAGATAAAGAAGAAGGTTGAATAGTTTTGGGTTTTTCTAGTTATAGGCCCTGCTGGTTTCCTGTCCGAGTATCCTGAGCACGTCTCCCATAGTACTGTCCCTGAGAATTGCCAGGTTTTGCGGGAGGGCTTGCCAGATGCGATCCCGGATATCTT
This sequence comes from Puia sp., assembly GCA_036499285.1. Lineage (GTDB taxonomy): Bacteria > Bacteroidota > Bacteroidia > Chitinophagales > Chitinophagaceae > Puia. The sequence continues at coordinate 213,264 of DASYEB010000001.1, forward strand.
CCGGTGGAGTTGCGTTGCCGCCGGTGAACTCAAGCACAAAAGCCCAGGTTTTTCCATGGATCGGGTGCATAGTAAAGCCATATTTGCCTCCCATGAGGGACATTGCCTTGTGGGAATAGCTGACGAGGTGGCCACGCCTGGTGGGGTCGAGGTATCCGATGTCTTCTTTCCTGACGTATTCCGGCATACCCGTATTGAAAATGTATAGGGCCCCGGGGTTGGATGCGGCGGCAAGCTTATTTAGCAGGCCATCCAGCATGACAGGTGTCAAATGTTCTATTACTTCAATGCAAATACCGCAGTCGTATTTGTCTTTCAGGTCTCCAAGGTCGCCAATAATATAATTTTTTGCCGTTGTTCTGAATTCGACATCGGGTGGAAACAGTTCGATCCCAAAAAAAACATCTGCGTGTTCCGGTAATAGCTTCCCGATCGCATCGAGGAAATATCCCGGTCCCGTTCCAATGTCGAGAAACCTTTGAATAGGCCTTTTGCAATAGTGGACTGCTTCCGCCATTCGGGCCAGTGCGGCGCCGTAGGATCGTTCTTTTGCGCTGGATAATTCCATTTTCCAATATCCTTCTTCGTATTTAACGGTTTGGAAGCCGGCATCGATCCTGGCGAGGTCCTGTGTATCCATGAACAGGCATTCGCAGGTGTGACAACTGTAATAATTGTATTCACTAACGCGTCTGAACAGGGTCACCTTTTGGGAATGGCAGCAAGGGCAGCGTTGGTCTGCGGCCGGATCCGGGATGTTTGAGTTTTTTTTATTCATGGTGCCGATGAAAAATTTGTTACTGCTTTTGTTTGTCCTCTACTTCCTGAATAATTATCTGGTAAGTGACATCATTGTTCTTGTTTATTATCAGGCTATCAGTTTTATAGGTAAACAGCTTATTATCCTTAAGCCGGTCTGCTATAGTTATCTTTTTACCGTTGATGGTTATATCATAGCTTTTTGGCAAAAAGTCCCAATCAAATGAATAAGGAGCTTCCTCGACAAAAGCCGTCATTTCATTCTTAGTTCTATAGGTGAAGTTATAGCGCTTGTCGGGTGGATTTTCAATGTTTAAATATTGCTCTATATACTTAAAAGCATATCGGCTCGTATCCAGGTGTTTCACTCTTATAACGTATAATGGTTCATCGACCTTAAAATAGGGGAGATATATTTTATGGATCTCTGTGGCCAGGTACCCCCTTTCATTGACAGACCTGATCATTCCTCCCAACATACCTTCATTAGTTGCCAGCAATGCTACATATTTATTTGTTGTCAATGGTTGTACGATCTCTTTTTCTACTTTACGGACACTATCCGGAGTCCTTCCCTCCAGCTGTAAATCATATACAGGTACATTTCTTTTCAGCAACCAGCCCAGCGCATCGTGTGCCCATGGTTGCATACTGATGAATGCATCGACGCTATCGATCACATTATCCGGATCTTTGATCTTATCATCTGTGTAGTCATGGAACATCATCTTTGCATTGTCTTTCAATCTTTTTGTATTATGAAATAGTCCCTGATAATAATTCCAGGATAAGTTCCTGTTTAACACATATATATTATTGACAGTATCATAGGTTTGAAAGACCATGCTCAAAAAAATGATTGCCATTATCCATTTTTTAGGGCGGTGAAATAGCCAAAGTGCCAGAACCATGCCATAGACTATTTCTATAATAATGCCATACCTGTAATATCCGGTCGTGATAATGCAGGCATAGTCAAAGGCAATTACCAGGGCGGACAGATAAAGAAAGAATTGCAGCACAGGGGATTTCACACTTCTTAGCCGGATCCAGCAATAGATGACAGTGATCAGGTTCGCAAAATATCCGAATAATAATCGATAGCTGTACAGACCAAATTCGGTGTTCAGCTGCCTGTTGAAAAAAGTGACTATCGGGTAAATAAAAGTCTCATAGAACTTTCGTGGACCAAATCTAAAATCTTTAAAATTGGAATAAGGATATAATGGAGACCGGAAAATTTTATTAAAGAAAGGAAATAAGGGGCTGCCAGTCTCTATCTGATTATATAGCAAGTATATGCTGGGAACTGCCAGCACACACAAAGGTAAAAGTATTTTTTCCGGGAGGCTGAATTTCCTGAAGTGTTTACAATAATAGACAAATCCAATTATTCCTGTATACGGAAGAAAGGTCAGCTTTAATGTTATCACCAGGGATGCGGTAAGGAAAAAAAGAATGGAATAAATTCTTTTTGGTAATACGTCGACAAATAGAACCATATATACCAGTTCAAGCAAAAAGGGAACTCCAAGCAGGTCAGTCTTATAGGACCCGATATTAAAGAGCGTATAATCGGCTGTTATGACAAAGAGGGCCAGGATGGGAAGCAGAATAGCCGGATACTTTACAGATGGCTTGTATAAAGAAAGGAACTTCTTCAAAAAATCATAGACGGATACCAGTAATGTAAGAATAATAAAGGTATTCAGCATTGCACCGAAGCGGTATCCAAAGAGATGCCGGAACAAACTGAAGATCCGCTCCGGTAACGGGAAAAAATATGTTCTTAAGCTCGCCAGGCCAAAATGGTGCTGTGTTTCGGAAAAATTGTAATCCTGTAAATACAATTCGTAATGGTACGTATCCACGCATTCGCAGGGGTACACGCTTCTAAATAGTCCCAGCAAAATTACGGGTAAGGAAACCAGCAGTAATAATAACCATTCCTTTCTGCGGTTAGTCTGAAACAGGTCTTTAACGGAATCTCCGAACCCGACTGATGGATAGTAAATTTTTTTTGCTATATAAAGAGATGCCAGCACGCCCCCGATGCCGGTTATAGAGGCAACGGCGGATTCAACGTGGCTCGAAGAATGGAAGATATAAAACAAAAAATTTACGAGGTCCTTTAACCAGCAAAACAGGCCCAAAACCAGGATGAGCAGCAGAAATGGTCGACGCATGGATTAAATTATTGAGTCCAAAATATAATTATTCGTTGGATGTCCGGGTTATATGTTAAAGAGATCCTTGAAAAATATGGAAGCGGACGCCTTGGTAAAATGCTTTCTGGAATAGGCGACAGCAGCAGCGCTGATCGTTGTCAGCTGTGTTTCGTCGTTGTAAAGGAGTGATATGGCATCCGCGAATGTGCCGGCCGTATCATAGGGCCTGGCGATGTTTTCAATGTCCTGAATCCCCTCTATCCCGAAGGATGTGGATACGATGGGTATGCCTTTGACCAGTGCTTCCACGGTCTTGCCTTTCAGTCCGGCGCCAAAGCGTAGTGGGATGACAGCAAGCCGTACGGAATTATACAATTGATCCAATTCCATATCCGGAACAAATCCCTTTATTATGACAGCGGGAGAAGCCAGCTTTTGAATTACCTCCGGTATATTGGATCCGACTACGATCAACCGGATCGCCTGATCTTTTTCTCTGACCAGCGGGAACACTTCCCCGACGAACCAAAGGACTGCGTCGACGTTTGGCGAGTGAGTAAATCCTCCTACGAAAAGGATATCCTTTCTTTCATGGAAATTGGTTATCGGATCGGCAATAGAAGGATAGAAAAAGGCCGGCATTACTTCTATGTTTTTGTTGGGGAAATCCGGGCGAATGATCTCTTTTTCCTTATTACTTGGAGTTAGTACCACATCCGACTTGCTGAACAGGCTATATTCCGTCTCTTTCCACTGTCTGGATGACTTCAGCTTGTCCGGGTCCCTGTTGATCTCGTACTCCATCAGTTCACGTTGAAAATGAAGGTCGTGCATATAGTAGAAGATCTTGGCCTTCAATTCATGCCTGATAGCGTCTATGTATTTGATAGAAACATGCGGTCGGTTCAGAAATATGAAGTCAATGTAATTATTGTGATCCTTAAGCCAGTTGAGCCAGTTCTCGGCGTAATAGCTTCCGTAAAATACCTCGATCCCTTTTTGCTGTAATATGCTGGTATAGGGTTCGTGTCTGTAGAAATTGTCGCCTATGAATTTGACATTCATACCCATTTCTACAAACAGCTCAAGGTACTGGAAGGTGGTCCGGGAGCCTGCGTCTTTATCGAACTGAGGCACGTAATGGTCGATGACAACGATGGTGGGTTTGTGACGGCTTCTGTCACGCGTCCAGTAAGGATGCATTGCATTTAAAAAATGGTCCTGGAGGGTAGAATGCCATTTTTCAAAAAACTTGCCGTTATTGATCTTCTGATATGATTTGATAGTGCTTACCTTATCCGGGGAGGAATCGGTGCCATGAGAAAAACCCTCATAATGGATGACCCTGGATAAGGGCTGATAAACTACTTTATAACCTTTCTCCCGAATTGCGAAAGCCAGGTCCGAATCTTCTGCATAAGCGGGACAATAACGTTCGTCAAAACCACCCAGTTCATCCCATAAGCTTTTCCGAACGAGAATGCTTGCCCCGGAAATATAATCCACTTCTTTCACGTAGTTGAATTCGGGAGCATCGGGATCCTGGTTGTGCCCGTAGTTCCATCCGGATGCATCCTGCCAGATAATACCTCCCGCTTCCTGGAGGCGGCCATCAGGGTAAACCAGCTTGGAACCTGTCATGCCGATGGTCTCGTCTCTTTCCATCAGCTCTACCAGCGAGCTGAGCCAGCCGGTGGTCACTTCGGTATCGTTGTTCAGGAAATGGATATATTCGCCTTTGGCATAAGTAGCCGCGTGTTTTGCATTCTTTAGAAATCCGAGATTTTCGGTGTTTCTTACGTGTATGATGTTTTTTATATACTGACCCACACGTTGAGTTTCATCGGTTGAGCGGTCGTCTGCAAATATTACTTCGTAAGAGACATCCTGTGTGTTTTCCCAAATGCTGCGAAGACATTGATAATTCATTTCCCAGCCATTATAGGCCGGGATCACGATAGATACGCATGGATTATCAAAGACAGGAAATTCAAACGGGTCAAACGAAACCGGACCTCGTTTTTTTTGCGCGGATTTTGTATGGTCTGCAATAACGATATTATCGGTTTTCTTTCCGCGAACACGATTGACCAGTTTTTTCAACTTTTGATGGCGTGCCGATCCCAACGGCAGTATGAAATTTCTGAACCGGTAATATACTGAGAGCAATTTCCAGCCTTCTGAGGCATATATTTCGGAGAGTTCGATGTTTAGGTGGTCGATCTTACCAAACTGGTCGTGCATTTTCCGATTTAATTCGGAGATCTGCGTTGTCTGGTCTGAGGTTTCACTCTTTAATGTTGTAATTTCCTGGAGAAGGGTGTTTTTTGTCTCCGTCAGCACGGACATATTATAGATAAGGCTGGAAATGGAATCCTGTAGTTTATTGATCGCCTGATCCTGAAACAAAGCCAGTTCCCGTTTTTCATAGACCTCGGAGAGCAGTTTTTTATAATCGACCTTTAATAGTTCCAACTCGAGTTGGATACGCTTCAATTTCACAGCATCTGGTACCTGAGCATCCCCCTGAAGGGTAAGTTCTGGTAACGAATGGTTATTTTCCATAATGTTGTTAGGAGTGATAGTCAATTTAGGAGATTAGCTAACAGCTTCAGAGGGTACACCGTGCCGTAAAAAACCCGGTTGGGCAGACTATGTCTGCCATTCAAACATACGTTAAAGTAATGGTTTATTTAGCAAATTTTGTAGCTATTTTTTGCCTCATAACTCCCAGCAAACTCCTTTCTTCATAGGTTTTTCTGTACCATTGGAGATCGTTTTCAAGGTTGGCTATCCGGCTCTTTAGCAATGCTAAAGAATCCAGTTCTGCGGATAATGCGGGGCTTGGGGCCAGTGCATCAGCGGTGATGGAAGGCTGGGCAGCGATGAGGCCTGACAGTTGGGCTATTTCCGTCGTAATTTTGTCGATCTCCGGATATACGCGTGGTTGTGCTGCCATCTGACGTAGGACATCCAGTTCTGCTTCTCGGATGAAACTGGTATGATTGGCATGTGCCAGGGAAACCTGTAGTTGCTCGATCTCCGTCGTCATTTTATTCTTTAATTCCAGTGCGTTCTGTTCCAGTACGTTATTTTGTCTTTCTTTCAACATTTCCACCCGAATCTTCAAGGGAGCAGGAAGAAAAGGGATATAGTCGCCTGACCGGATCTCGGATAGATTCTTGATTTCCAGCTTTCTATAATTGTCTACCGTGTCGTTCTGCAAGGGCAGGAAAATTCTGTATAATGCACAGGTCAACTCCAGAATGTCTTCGGCTACGCCATTGGCGGGGATATTAAAAAACGAGATCGCGCCAAGGCTGTAATTGATCCCGCGGAAGAAAATGTATCCTAACGGAAGTTCTCCGGGATATTTCCATTCCTGATCAAAGATCCTTACCTCGTCATGTTCACCAATAACGATATTGAATGGGGTCAGATCCAGATACTTTCCTTCGATCATCCATTGACCGTCGTGGTCGGATGAAAGATCTTTCAGGATATCAAAATATTGTCTGGACCATTCTGCCAGGCTATCCAGGCTCCATTGTTTTTGAGAAACCACCTTTATGGCATCAAAAAGCAAAAGGCGTCCCTGGAAATAAGGCTCCTCGTCAAGGGTATTCTCAACGAGGCTTTGCGGTAGTGGCAGGTGGCTGTACATTCTTCTTTTTTCTACCAGGATCTCGTCCTGCCTGCTCCGGAAGACGCTGAATTTCTGGTATTCTTTTTTACGTTGTGAATTATATTTCACTGCCAGAAGATCGGGGCTTACAATATCGTGCAAGGCATCGGGGGAAGCAATGACGAGAAAGGAATTGGAAAAGTCCGCCAGCAGGCCATTCCTGTCAAGCTCAGCTGCCACGAGCGAGGTAGAAAAGTGATTGGAATAATAGTTTGATTGAATATATTCGAAATCTTCGAGCAGAAGCATTGGTACGCTGAATCCTTTTGTCCGCAGACCCGGATCGGTCACTATCGAATCCGGCAATTTATAATCGGGGAATGGGTAAAGGAAGGAGGTGTCGGAATAGCCGCTGATACGCAGCATCGTTTCCAGCTCTTTTTTGCCAAATGTAACAGCAGTTGAGGAAGAATACCTGTTCTCGATGCCCAGGTAAGCCTGCCCTGTATGGTCTTCGGGTGCGCCTGCCCAATATTTCAGCCCGAGCTTGTTCTCAATGGCAATGAGCACAATGCCGCCCGGTTTTAAGAATGCTCTGATATTGCTGAGCATTGTTTTCACGGGCTCGTCTTCCTTTATATAGATATTAGCATATTCCAGGACACCGATGAGCGTTATGACGTCGAATTTTTCGGGAGTGGAAAAATGCTGAAAATTGTCACATATTACTTTGACATTTGAGAGGTCCCGGCATCGTTCGGCTGTAATCTGCGCTCTTTGGAAACTGCCTTCCAAAGCCGTGATGGCGCTTGCGGTCTCTCCAAGGTAGCGGGTTATTGCTCCGCAACCGGAACCGATCTCCAGAATGTTCCTGCCTTTGAGCTTATCTTCGAGGGGGCGAAGCAAATTGACCCTTTTGGGGTTGAGATGATAAAGAGAGGGCCAATCTTTTATAAAATTTTGTAATTCTTCTGAACCGGTAGACAAATCTTTCGCGCTTTGAAGGGAATCAAGAATATAATTTTCTGCCTCATCACCATCCGAATAACCAAATATCTCTGAGTCGTCCGCGTCTACAAATACCCTGCCGTTTAGAATATAGTCTTTCATCATCGAAGTTTAATATGCTGCTTGTTTTATGTGGTTGACAGAGGGTAGACTTATATTGACTGTTTTAAATAGGAAGGTTGCTATCACCATGACGTGAATGCAAAAAAAAGGCCACCAATGTGTGGGAAATCGATTTTTAACGCTTGAATAACTTCTGCCGGATAGTCCCCAGCAGGCTTCTTTTCTCGTAAGTTCTTTTAAACCAGTCCAGATCTTTCTGGTAATTGCTAATGTCGCTCAACAATTTATTGATCAGCTGCCTGGTGCCTTCGTTGGTCTGGCGGCATTCCAGTAGTTGTCCTTCGAGTCGCTGGATCACAACATCTTTTTCATCGACGCGGGCTTTCAGGCCGCGAATTTGCTCTTCCTGTCCTTCGATATGCCTTTGTTTAAAAGCGATCTCCTTTTCCATGTAAAGCCGGATCTTTTCCAGTCTTTCGTGGATGGCATGCAACTCAATATCCTTATCCTCACCGTTGTTGATCACTTTAAGTCTTTCCGGCAAATTTATCATGTTTCCTGATTAAAAGAGGAATTAAATGGAGAAATCCATGTTCATAACGCTACATTAACTCTTATACAGGCTTCTATAGGACGAAGATGTCGAATAGACGTCAAATTCCTGCTCGCAATGTTGTTGGGAATATTCGCCCATGACTTGCAGCATATCCCTGTTATTATGATATTGGAGGATCTTTATGATCGCTTCGTCAACTGTATTAAAAAGGTCTCCGTTCGATCTTTTGTTCACAATGTCCCGGTTACCAACGCAATCGGTCAGCAAAACCGGCTTCTTTAAAGCCATCGCTTCCAGGACAGCAAAAGGCATTCCCTCAAAGTTCGAGGTCGATAAATAGACCTGTGATTGCGCTATCAGCCCTTTTGTTTCCTCCGTTGACAGCCAGCCTGTAATAATGATGTTCCGGGCCGATAACATATTCCTGTCCCCGCCCTCACCTATCCATAAGAACTCAAAATCCTGGAACTCTTCAAAATAGCGGGCTATTGAATTAAAAAAGGCAGGATTTTTCTGGTCTTCGATGCGGCCGCTGGTAACAACACGAAATTTGCCGGAATTTAATACTACCGGAGCTTTCACCGGTTCTCCGGAAAAACTCAACCGGGGTAAAGGAAAAGAAGGCCGATCTTCTACAGAGATGCCATTGTTAATATTTAAGGCATTGATCCCTATTGCCTTATATGCCTTCAGTTCGGAAGGACTGCAACAGACGACCCGTCCTCCGAATATTGATCCCAGCCTTTCCAGCTGTTTATACATGTAGTTGGTGAAGCGGCTGTTACTTACAAAAAAAGGGGCTCCGTTAGGTGTATAAACAACGGTATCTATTCCGGCCATCCTGCACGCTACTCTGCCCAGAAATCCGCTCTTGGAAGAATGTAAATGCACCGCGTCTATGTGGACTTTATTTTTAAGCCTTTTCAAAATGGAATACAGCTCCATGAAAGCTGCTGTATCCTTACGAAAACTTATCTCTCTTTGGGCTGATTTCCAGCGTATAAAGCGAACATTTCCCTTAGGGAACCGTTGCTTGACCTCCGCTGAGCTCATGAGATGCTCTCTTTCGCCATGCACTATGATGTGAAGATCGTCCTGCAGGTTCTCCACCAACGATTTTACAAACGTTGCAATTCCAGAGGCAAAAGGTTCGACAACATGTACTATTTTCATCGGTTTCTCTGATAAGGTGTCAGTAAATACGATTTTCCCAGTGATTCTCTACGGCAAGCGTTCGTACTTATCAACTGAATAACAATCCTAAACAACTGTCAATCTGACCTAACTAACGTTATTATGTTTAATTCCGTATATCAATTTCTTAAACTCAAAAATAAATTTGTACGGGATAATCATTAAAAGCCACAATTTAATCACCCCCAACAGCCTGTAAAGCCCGTTATTCCCGTATAGCCGGACCACTTTTATGCGGCTTTTTAATTGCTCCCTGCGAAAATGGAGAGAGATTCCCCGCGGATTGATCTCACATATGACAAGGTCAGCGGGTAAAACCGCGGCTTCCGTTGCAGAAATTATTTTATAAAAGAAACCATAATCTTCTGCGTGGGGGAAGGTATCGGGGTAAACCCCTACTTTTTTTGTCATATCTGAACGCCATATGACCGTTGGATGTATAAAAACATTTCTGAAATGCATTTCTCTGACAATCTTTTTATGCTCCGTCGGGGTTATATACCGATAAGAATCACCCGTCAGGAAATTCCTGAATATACACCAACTGCCTGCCAGGCCCACTTCCGGACGTCCATTCAAAAAAGCAACCTGTCGGGTAAAGCGGTCGGGCATACATAAATCCCCACAGTCGAGCCGGGCAACATATTGACTGTTGCCATTCTCTTCCAGCCATCTAAGCCCTGTATTGAGGGCCGCGGTGATGCCCTGATTCTCTTTAAGCCGTAGAATTGTTACCGATAGGGATCGAGGCAAATAAGAGGTGAGGTCTTCGTAACGGAGTATCTCTCTACTCCCATCATCTACAATAAGCAAGCCATATGCCAATGGATCATAAACAATGCTCTGTAAGGACCGGATTAGTCCGGGGAAATTGTTAAAAAAGGGTATTAAGAGGTAGAAATCGTAAGCTGGTTTCTTCCGGTCATCCATTGAATAGGTTTGGGACGACAAAGATAAAACAAAATCTAAAATTATATGTTAATATCTTGATTTGAAATTTGTTAGCGGGCTTAAATAATTCTTTTCGTGTAGAAAACAACCGTTTTCGTGTTAGAATTAACAATTTTCGTGCAATGGATCGACCTTATTCCTGGTCCTACCACTTAGTGGTAATGAAGAATGTCAGAATTTTTTGTTTGCTTTGCAATTTACCGGACCTTATTCTTACTATTTACAGACTAGAAAAGTTATTAATTCGTTATCGGGGACAATAACAGAAGAAAAAATCCTTATCAGCATGCGCAATACGACAAGCCTGGAAACTTCAATTTATCATCAGTATAAGTGTGAAGATGGAAAGTCGCATACTATTCGTCATTATCTGGAAGCCCACCGTACCTATCTTGTAGTCAAACGCATCACAGATATCTTTATATCTCTCCTTGTTATACTTCTCATATTCCCCTGGTTATTGCCTGTGATCATAACGCTTATAAAGCTCGATTCCAGAGGCCCTATTTTTTTTAAGCAAAAAAGAGTTGGATTTCTCGGCAGAACTTTCTGGTGTTACAAGTTTCGGACTATGCACCTGAATGATTCAGCAGATACGCGTCAGGCGATCCGTAATGATCCGCGCGTGACCCGTGCAGGGCAATTCCTTCGGAATACGGGGGTCGATGAGCTTCCTCAATTTATTAATGTCCTTCTTGGCCATATGAGCATTGTAGGACCAAGGCCTCATATGCTAAAGGATTCCCGTGACTTCACGGAAGTTGTTGCAAACTATAGGTTTCGCAATCTGGCCCGTCCGGGTATCACCGGGATGTCCCAGGTAAGAGGTTGCCGTGGGCCGGCCACCAGTTTTGCCAGCATTTTTCGCCGTTATCAATGGGACGCTTATTATGTAAGAAATGTCAGCTTCCTGCTCGACCTGAGGATCATGGTGGAAACAGGAATTCTTATATTCACATCCCTCTTTAATAAGGACAAGCCTATTCCTACGGAGCCCTCCCGGGACGAACAATCTCACGTTGTGAAAAAATAGCCTGTGCATTTAGCTAAATTTCCTATTTTCGGCGAAAATGAAGAATATTTGCCCGCATTCTTTGTAACCAAAACTCGAAATTCATCTCCTAATTCCAAATAACCGTCAGGATTTATGCAAACAGGGCTTTTGTCAGTTATCATTCCAGTATATAACGAAGAAAAAACAATTCATCTTATTTTAAACCGGATCCGGAAAGTAGAACTTCCGGCAGGAATAAGCAAAGAGCTCATAATTGTGAACGATTGCTCAACCGATCAAACTTCGCCGGTCATTCGAAAGTACATGGAAGAGAATGCTGACCTTCATATCCGTTTCTTTGAACATGAGATCAATAAAGGGAAAGGTGCAGCCCTGCATACAGGTATTAAGCAAGCAGTCGGCGATTGGACGATCGTCCAGGATGCGGACCTCGAATATGACCCCCGGGAATACAATGTACTGTTGCGGCCTGTTTTAGAAGGGAATGCCGACATTGTCTACGGAACAAGATTTTTTGGTGGAAATCCGCATCGCATTCTATTCTTCTGGCACTCCATCGGCAATAAGTTCCTGACCTTTTTGTCGAACATGTTTACCGATCTCAACCTCACAGATATGGAGACCTGTTACAAGTTATTCAGATCCGACATTCTGAAAAATATCAATTTAAAGGAACAACGATTTGGGTTTGAGCCGGAGGTAACGGCAAAAATTGCCCGTCTGCCCAATATCAGGTTATACGAAGTAGGCATATCCTATTATGGCCGCACACCGGCAGAAGGAAAAAAGATCGGCTGGAAAGACGGATTTCGGGCGATCTACTGCATAGTAAAATATAATATTTTCGCAAAATGAGTATAGATCAATTTGTTCCGGCAGACGAAGTGGGAATTGCCACCCTTACAAGTATCAGCGGTGCTGATCGCCTGAATACCTGGATGTTTGAAACCATACAGCCTTTTGTCAAGGGAAAAACCCTGGAGATAGGGAGTGGTATCGGAAACATTTCCACACAGTTTGTTGTGCATGGATTGCCGTTATCACTCAGTGATTACAGCGATGAATATTGTCAGTATCTGCAAAAGAAATTTGCAGGGGAACCCTTGGTGCAGGATATAGTGAAGATCGACCTGGTCGACAAGGATTTTGAAACCAGACATGCCCGTCTGTTGGGCAGTTTCGACACCATTTTTGCGCTGAATGTAGTCGAACACATTGAAGACGATGGACTGGCCGTTGTCAATTGCTACAAATTACTCGCTCCTGGCGGCCATCTTATCCTCCTGATGCCCGCCTACCAGGCCCTTTACAATGGATTTGACAAAGGCCTGGGACACTATCGCCGATATACCCGATCGAAGATGGATAAGCTGCTCTCTACAAAATTCGAGGTCCTGAAGACCTGGCATTTTAATCTGGCCGGGATCCTGGGCTGGTTCCTGTTTGGCACCCTTTTAAGAGGTAAAAATATCAAGGAGGGGCAGATGAATGCCTATGACAAACTGGTTGGTATTTTCCGGCTGGCGGACAAGGTGACCTTTAATCGCATCGGCTTATCGGTTTTGGGAGTTGGAAAGAAAAAGTAAGGTCAGCCTTTATCCAAACAAAATTGGATGGCCATCCACGGGATTATTGTAAATTGTAGACACTAATTTATTACCTGGATGAGTATAAGTAGAAGGACCGCCATCAGACAATTAGCGATTTTATCCGCAGGCGCCGCCCTGCTGCCTTCCTGCCTGCATCCTCACGCCAAGCCATCGGTGTCGCTGAAAAACTTCGCGGTAACCGGCGACCAGGAGAAATTGCTCGAAGAGCTGACGGCCACCCTGATCCCGACCGATTCGACTCCCGGGGCGCGTGATGTATCTGCTCATCTCTTTGTGCTCCGGATGATGGATGACTGTTCCCCGAAAGCCGACCAGGAAAAATTCATGAAAGGACTGGCGGATTTTGACGAAGCGTGTCAGGCTGCATCCGGAAAGTCTTTTGCCGAGGCGTCCCCTGCCCAGCGGGAAGCCCTGCTTTCGGCTATCGAAAGCAAAAAGCAACCGGGCGAAGACCTTAATTTCTTCTACTCCACTGCCAAAAGGCTAACTATTCAGGCTTATTCATCGTCTCAATTTTTCCTGACAAAGGTTCAGGTTTATGAATTGGTACCGGGGCGTTTTCATGGTTGTGTGCCGGTTAATGCCCAGCTAAAAAAAGCTTCCTAATCCATTTAATCGATCGTTATGGGTGATTCTTTAAAGAACAGACAGTTTGATGCCATCGTCATTGGCTCCGGCATGAGTGGCGGCTGGGCTGCCAAAGAGTTTACTGAAAAGGGATTTAAGACTCTTGTCCTCGAAAGAGGCCGCGAGGTCCGGCATATGAAAGATTACCCCACCACCAATATGATGCCCTGGGAATTTGAGCACCGGGGTCAGATACCCCATGCTGTCCAGGAAGCCAATCCTGTCGTCAGCCGGTGTTATGCTTTCCGGGAAGATGCGATGCATTTCTTTGTAAAAGACACAGAGCATCCGTATGTCCAGGAGAAACCCTTCGACTGGATCCGGGGTTACCAGGTAGGCGGCAAGTCGATCATGTGGGCCCGACAGACCCAGCGCTGGAGTGACTTTGATTTTGAAGGGCCGGCCCGGGATAAGTTTGCCGTCGACTGGCCGATCCGGTACAAAGACCTGGCTCCCTGGTACAGTTATGTAGAAAAATTTGTGGGCATTTCCGGTAATAAGGACGGTCTGCCCAATCTCCCGGACGGAGAATTTCTGCCTGCGCTGGACCTTACCTGTGTGGAGACCTATTTCAAAGATCTTATTTCAAAGAAATACAGCGACCGTCATGTTATCTATGGCCGCTGCGCCCATCTCACCGAGCCTACGGCCCTGCATCTGCAGCAGGGTAGAGGACAGTGCCAGAAGCGAACCCTTTGCCAGCGGGGCTGTCCTTTTGGAGGGTATTACAATTCCAATTCCACCACTATTCCATGGGCCGAACGCACCGGCAATATGACGCTGCGTCCGTTTTCCATCGTTGAATCCGTCATCTATGATGACAAAAAAGGAAAGGCTACCGGTGTCAGGGTCATCGATGCCAATACAAAAGAGACCTTCGAATATTTCGCCCCGGTCATTTTTGTCAATGCCGGCGCCCTGAATACAAACCTTATCCTGCTCAACTCGACTTCATCCCGGTTTCCCCATGGCCTTGGCAATGACAATGGCCTGCTGGGAAAATATGTAGCCTTCCACAATTACAGAGGTCATATCTCTGCCGAATACGACGGCTTTACCGAAAGCACAACGGATGGCCGGCGGCCCACCGGAGCCTATATCCCGCGTTTTCGCAATGTCTTTCAACAGGACAAGGATGCAGATTTCCTCCGGGGTTATGCAGCCGGCTTCTCTGCTTTCCGCGGTTTCCGGCATTCCAGCGAAGGATTTGGACAAACGCTGAAACAAAACCTTAACTCAGCTGAAATAGGTCCCTGGTATGTCGGCTCACATATGATGGGCGAGACGATCCCCAAGGAAAACAACCAGGTAAGTCTCGATGGAAGTCTTAAGGATCAATGGGGGATTCCGCAGCTGAAGATCGATATCAGCTACGATGACAACGACGAAAAGATGCTGAAAGACTTCTTCAGCCAGATGACAGAAATGTATACTGCCGCGGGATTCACCAATATCAAAACCGGTGATTCCGGTCAGGCGCCTGGTCTTGACATCCATGAAATGGGCGGCGTCCGGATGGGCAATGATCCTAAGACCTCCCTGCTGAATAAATGGCAGCAGCTGCATGCCTGTGATAATGTATATGTCACCGACGGAGCCTGTATGACTTCCACCTCCACACAGAACCCTTCCCTGACCTATATGGCCATGACCGCGCGCGCCGTGGATCATGCAGTATCACAATTGAAAAAAGGATAAGCAGATGAAAGACTTTTTATTGACCCTGGCTGCTTGTCTGCTGGTCTTTTTGGTACTAAATGCCGGCTATTATAGCGAATGGTTCAATGGAAAACCCCGTCAGTACTGGTTCGACTTTCTGAAGGAAAAGAATGACCCCGCGGATGAGGTCGCCATCAAAAAGGCCCGATACGGAATAGCTTATACGATCTCAATGAAGGTCAGGGAAGTCGTTGAAAAGAGAAAAATGCCCAATGCCGTCATTCTCTTCGAGCCCAATAGCTACTATCGCGATTCCCTGCATGTCTATAATGCCATCCGCGCCCCGGAGCCGGCGGTCTTTTACTACTACACCGGTCTCGAAGGTGTCTGGACGAACTCCCCGGACGTGAAGAAGGCCAATTTTATCGTACGTTATTCAAAAGCCAAGGGTGTTACCCTCGACGAGATCCGCTCTCCCCAACAATTGGAGCAAATACTGGCGAGCTTTAAAAAATATCCTCCAATCCTTTAAACTATGCCCGTACTTACCTTTCTGTTTTTGTTGCTTTGTTATTTACTGTCCGGATATGGCCTGCTCAATCTCTTTGGCATGCGGCTGAAGGCGGCATATATGATCACGTTGTCTTTACTTTCAGGCGTCGCAATAGCTTCCTTTATCCCTTTTTTGTTACAGCTGTTTTACATCGTCATTACCGGCCCCACCGTATCCGGCGCCCTGCTGCTGGCTGCCCTGCTGCTTAATATTCCTTCCTTTCTTCAACTGCGTAAGGAAGGGGGAACTGTTTTTTTTCGCCGGTTCAGACCGGGCCGTTTGCGCGTACGACCTTATGAGCTGCCTTACTGGCTGATCATTGGTTTTCTGATCTTTGTCAGTGTGTGGAGGTGTTACTATCTTCCGCCTACTTCGCGGGATGCCCTTTCGGGGCCGGAGACGATAGCGGAATATGCCGTGCGGGAACAGACCATGATCAATTCTTTTTTCAGGATCGATCTCTGGTCGACCAACAATCAATTTAAATCTCCTTTTCTCATCAGCCTGCAGATCATTTATAAGCTGGCGGGTTTCCCTTTTGGCCAGGTTTGGCTCAGCGTTGTATTTATCTCTTTTGTAGTCTTTCTCTATAATGCATTGACGGAAAAACTGCATCCCATTGTTGCGGGTCTACTGCTGCTGCTTTTTCTGATGACCCCTGAGATGTATGCTTATTCTTTTATGATCCTTTATGACTACAGCAACATGGTTTTTTATTTCCTTGGGCTCTATTTCTTATTTCGAGCACTGGAGGCTCAGGGGCCAGGAATGACTTCTGCGGCTGCGCCCATCGGTTCCCCGGCTATGCCCACCCATTCCCCGGCGACCCGCTCGCCGGCCACTCTCTCCTTTGCCGGTTTGCTGCTTGGAATAGCAACCTATATCCGGTCTGAGACCCTGGCCCTGGTCGTGTTGCTTATCCCTCTTATTGTGCTGACGCAGATCCGTGGCCGCAGGGGGCTTCGCGATAGCGCCCGGGCCAATTTTTTCTTTTTGCTGCCTTCGTTAATCGGCTATTATCTGCCTACACAGCTCTATATAAAGTATTACCTGCCCGTACATTATGACATCGGTACCCTGGTCAACAACCATTTGAGCGACTTGCATCCGCTGTGGCAGCGATATAGCGACATTGTCAGCCGGCTGTTGTTCGGAACCTTTGCCATCCATCTGTGGGGATATCTGTTCTACATTGCCAGTATCCTGTTCCTGTTGGAACTCATCTTCGTAAGGCGTTTCAGCAAGGAGGCCCGCAACTGGCTGTATGCGATACTGATGCTCTATTTTGCCCTTGGGATCCTGGGTTTTGCCCTGCCAATGTTCAATCTGCTGGAGACGACAAAGCGCGCCCTCTTTAAAATGATGCCGCTGATCCTCCTCTACCTGGCAAACAACGAGCTGCTGCTTCGTCTTTCCCGGCGTATTTCTCAGTGGGAAGGTCAACCCGGCAGGGCGGGGGGTGGGAAAAAATAATTTCCGGTAAAAAGTACCATTTAAGTCATTAATAGCACAATACCGGGTCCCGGCGGTCGAATAACTTTGTATCATGATCACAGCAACAATCTTCTCTCACTAAAATCATGTTACTATGTGTGCCCATAAGCCCGATCACGATCATAAACCCAACCTTCTCCGGAGTGTATTGTCCAACAAGTGCTCCCGTTGCCGCAGGGGGGATTTGTATAAATACCATACCCCCTATCAGCTCAAGCATTTTATGCAAATGAATGAGACCTGTTCTGTTTGTGGTCAGCCTTTTGAGATCGAAGTAGGTTTCTGGTATGGGACGGGTTTTGTAAGTTATGCCCTTTCAGTGGCTGTCTGTGTTGCTACTTTTATCGCATGGAAAGTGTTGATCGGCATGTCCCTGCATGACAACCGGATATTCTGGTGGATGGGTGTCAACGGAGTTATCCTGCTTCTATTACAGCCCCTGCTCATGCGTGTCTCAAGGACTATCTGGCTCAACTTCTTTGTATGGTATGATCCCAACTGGGAGGACGTGAATGCAAAAAGTTCTGAACGCACGAACCTTTCTTTAAGAAACGATTGGTAATCTAAAAATCTCTGTTATGTCTTTTACGCTACCATCTTACGAACAGCTCCCTCCCGAAAGCCAGGCCCTCCTCGACCAGCTAAAGCAAGCAATGGGGATGATGCCCAACCTCTATGCGACGATCGGTTATTCCGGAAATGCTCTGAGCTCTTACATGCAGTATGTCCGGGCGCAGGCAAAGAATACTTTTCATGCCCGAGAACGCGAAGCAATCTATCTCATCGTCTCCCAGATAAATGGCTGTGAGTACTGTCTTGCCTCCCATACCCAGTCTGCGATGAAGGCTGGCTGGAAAGAGGAAGATACCCTGGCCATTCGCGCCGGTACTCATCCGGATAAAAAGTGGCAGACTATTTATGGCATCGTGCGCTCCTCCATCGAGAACAAGGGTGAAGTAAGTGATGTGCTGTTGCAGGATTTCTATTCACTTGGCTATAAGGAGGCCGCTGTTATGGATCTGTTCGTCCTTGTCAATGTCATGAGCTTTACCAATTATATCTTCCGGCTGACAAAGATCCCCATCGATTTTCCGGCGGCAAAAGAGATCTAGTGACGGGTGGTCGCCGGTGGTCGCTTAGCCCGCCCATCCCTCCCGGTCAAGGCTTCTGAACTGGATCGCTTCAGCCAGGTGCTGTGGCCGGATGATCTCGCTCGCAGCCAGATCGGCAATCGTCCGGCTGATCTTCAGAATATGGTCATGCGCCCGGGCGGAAAGCCTGAGCTTACCCATGGCTGCCCGCAGCAGCAGGTCCCCGGCCGTATCTATCCGGCAAAAATTTCGCATTAGCCGGCTTCCCATCTGGGCATTGCAATAGATGCCAGAATATTTTCGGTCCCTGGTGACAGCATTTTCTCCTAAGATCTCATAACGGACCCGCTGCAGTTCTCTTGCTGTTATTACTCTTTCCCTTATCAATGCTGAACTTTCGCCGCTGCGCTGTTCTGCAAGCTGCAAATAAGGCACCGGCACCACTTCTACGTGCAGATCGATCCGATCCAGCAATGGACCCGATATTTTGTTGAGATATTTTGATACCGCCCCCGGCGGGCAGATACATTCCCTGTCAGGATGATTGTAATAACCACAAGGGCACGGATTCATAGAAGCCAGTAGAATGAAGGAAGAAGGAAACTCTACCGACAATCTTGCACGGCTGATCGTGATCCGCCGGTCTTCCATTGGCTGACGCATCACTTCTAATGTGCTTCTGCTAAATTCCGGCAGCTCGTCAAGAAATAGTACCCCGTTGTGGGCCAGTGAAATTTCCCCCGGCTGAGGGATACTGCCTCCTCCCACCAGGGCATTACTGGAAATAGTGTGGTGAGGGCTTCGAAAAGGCCGTTGGGACAGGAGTTTTGTGTTTGCGGGCAGCTTACCGGCAACACTATGGATCTTTGTCGTTTCCAATGCTTCCTGCAGGCTCAGCGGCGGAAGAATAGTGGGCAGGCGTTTTGCCAGCATAGTTTTGCCGGCGCCGGGCGGACCGATCAATAGGACATTATGCCCGCCGGCTGCTGCTATTTCCAATGCTCTTTTAATACTTGCCTGTCCTTTTACCTCACTGAAGTCAAGATCGGAGGGCACCACCGTTGCATCAAAATCCGCCCGCACATCGACATGGACTGATCTTGCAGCACTGGTGTCCCGGAAAAATTCGATCACTTCCCGGATATGTCCGAATGCAAATACATCTAATTGATTGACCATGGCGGCTTCGGATGCATTGACCTTTGGAACGATGAGACCCTTGAACTGTTCCTTGCGGGCTTGTATGGCAATCGGTAATGCGCCCTTGATGGGTTGTATGCTTCCATCCAGCCCCAATTCCCCCATGATGACGTAGTTCTTTAGAAGAGAAGGATCGGGGATCTGTTCACTCCCGGCCAATATGCCCATGGCTATCGGAAGGTCGAATGCAGAGCCATACTTCCGGATGCTTGCAGGCGCCAGATTGACGACTACTTTTGTGCGCGGCATATAATAGCCATTGCTCTTGATGGCGCTTTCAATACGCTGGATACTTTCCTTGACCGCGTTGTCGGCCAGCCCGACTATAAATGTGTGGAGGCCCTCCGTCACATTGACTTCTACGGTAATGGTGATTGCCTCAACTCCATACACCGCACTTCCAAATGTCTTCACCAGCATACCTGTATTATTTAGCCGATAAAGCTAATGAAGACATTAATGTCATTGGAAAAAAACTGCTCCTGGTTCCACGCTCGATGTTCCACGGAACCCGATGTTGCTGCAACCCTGGTGGTCCGCGATGCCTTACAACCGCTCCAGCATCTCCACCACCTTCTCCCGTCTGAGGATCAGGTATCCTATCCGGTCATTGCTGATCCCCTGCTTCAGCTGATAGCTGAACTCCAGCTGATCGTCCTTTACAGTCGTCTCAAAATAATTGAACTGGATATTCGGATACACTTTCAGCTCTTCCCCGATCTCATAAAGATGCGTGCTCAGAATGAAGAGCGATCGGCGGATCCTGATCAATCCCGTGATCACGGTCGTCGAACACTTCATTGCATCCTGTACATTTGTGCCTTTGAACAGCTCATCGATCAGCACTAACCACTTCCTGTTACCGCCTATCTTCTCCAGCGTATTGCGGATGCGTTGTACCTCATTGAAGAAAAAGCTTTCTCCTTTGGAGATATTGTCGACAACATTGATATTGCTGAGAATGCCATCAAAAAGGCTTAACCGCATTGACTTTGCCGGTACTCCCATGCCCAGGTGGGCCAGAAAAACAACAACTCCCACGCTCCGGATAAAGGTGCTTTTCCCGGCCATATTTGCTCCTGTGAGAAATAGAAAATTACTCTCCTGGTCCAGCTTTACATCGTAGGCGACCGGTGCGGGCAAAAGCAGATGGTAAAGCGAGCCCGCTTCAAAATAAGGTTCTTCCTGGTCAACAAATACCGGGAAGTTCAGCTGGTAGCGGCGCATGGCCATCGCCATCGAATACCATGCATCAAGCCGGTTGTGGATCTCTATCAGCGATTGCATGGTTGTCTTTGACCGGTAGCGAATAAAGTTGCCATAATGGATGACCTGGACAGGGTTTAGTTTGACACCAGGCTTGAGTTTTCCGAGGGACTGAAGCACTTCCTGGTCCAGATGTCTCCGCGCCTTTTCCAACAGGTCGCCAAGCAGGCGTGGACAGCCAGGGGTATCCAACAGTCGGATCAATTGGTTCATCCCCCGTACAAAATCCGCAAAATGGGTCACAGAATAACGTACTATGGAATAATCCGGGGCATGAAAAACTTTATACATCAATGCTGCCGGCAGATTATGCGCCTGGGGGATCTCGTCGACAGCCGTTTCATAAAACCGTTCCATCACCATGACGGTCCCATTGCTGATCGAAGCAGGCCATTGGTCCATCTTCTCCAATATCAGGGACAGCACCTGCTGGGTCCCGAGGATGGGGCCGAGCGTACTAAAAGGGTGGTTGAAATATTCCAGTAAAAGATCTTTTCCGCCTGTCGTGCGGGTAAAATCCAGCTTGTGGAAAATAGAATATTCCTCCTCATGGCTGAAAAGGGATAGGTCTTCGTATGTGATCTTGTCAATTTCCATGGTTGTCCATTTTATTGAGGCCCGGGATACTTAATACCTGAACCGCAGGCGCTGGCCCCATTGAGATTCATCGAAGGCCCCATTTCCATAAACCAAATGCCCATTTACGAAAGTATGGGTCACTGTTGCCGGAAATTCAAACCCTTCCAGGGGACTCCAGCCACATTTATAGAGAATGTTCTCCCGACTTACGGAGGACGGCTTATTCATGTCGACTATGACCAGGTCTGCGAAGTATCCTTCCCGGATATAACCTCTTTCGGCTACACGGAAACAGGTGGCTACGGCATGGCTCATCTTTTCCACCACCTTTTCCAAGCTGATCCTGCCTTCTTTGACATAATGCAGCATCAGTAAAAGAGAATGTTGTACCAGCGGCAGTCCGGCGTGGGCCTGTTCGTATGTACCGCTCTTTTCCTCCCATGTGTGGGGTGCATGATCCGTGGCGATAAGGTCAAGCTTGTCATCCAGCAGCGCCTTCCACAGAGCTTCCCGGTTATGCGGCGCCTTGATGGCGGGATTGCACTTGATCCGGTTGCCCAGCGTCGCATAGTCCTCACTGGTAAAATGGAGATGGTGTACACAGACTTCTGCCGTGATCCGTTTCTCTTCCAGCGGGAGCATATTGCCCAGCAATTGCATCTCTTTTTCGGTGGAAAGATGGAAGATATGCAGGCGGCTATTGTGTTTCTGAGCGAATTGAATGGCTGTCAGCGACGATTCGAAACAGGCTTCCGCATTCCGGATCCGCGGGTGATCGGCCGCAATCAGCTCCCGGTTCTCCTTTCTAATGGTCTCCAGATTCTGCCGGATGATCTTTTCATCTTCACAATGTGTGGCAATGAGCACTTCCGATTCCCGGAATAACCGATCGAGCGTCAGGTAATTGTCGACAAGCAAATTACCGGTCGACGAGCCCATAAAGATCTTGATCCCGCAGATATCCTTTTTCTTTTCATTGGTCCGTAATGCTTCTTCTGCATTATCATTCGAGGTGCCCATATAAAAAGAGTAATTCGCCAGCGAGCTCTGTGACCCGATAGCATACTTCTGCTCCAGCAGGTCCTGGGTAAAGGCCGGCGGCACGGTATTGGGCATCTCCATGAATGAAGTAACGCCGCCGGCTACCGCGGCTCTGGCTTCTGAATAGATGGTAGCCTTATGGGTTAGTCCCGGTTCACGGAAATGCACCTGATCGTCTATTGCTCCCGGCAATAAAAACTTTCCTTCTCCGTTGATCTCGGTGACAGCGAAGCCGGGCCGGATATTCGTTGCTATTTTTTCGATCCGGCCGTTTTTGACTAGTAAATCTGCCGTACTAATCTTACCTTCGTTGACTATAGAGATGTTATTGATCAAGTAATTACGCATAAAGAAAATTAGATCGTCCCTTATTTGATATAATTATGATGCAATTTATTAAAACCCTTCTAAGACAACGGATAATTTTAAGAATTGCTAATATGCTGCTGCTGGCCGTGTTCCTGCCACGTGCCGGTTTCTCCCAATCCAGCTACCTGCCCCAGGACTCCAAGTTCGATCACTTCCTGGACAGGATGGAGATACTCCTGCAAACAAACCCGGACCTGAATATCAGTACGGCCAAACCCATCAGCCGGAAACTGGCTGTCCGGGTAGCCGACATATCAGACTCGCTGCACAAGTTTTATCCCTACGACGACTATTATCATCTTTCCCCCATCGACAGGCAAAATCTATCTTCCCTTCTGATGAACAATGTGGAATGGGTAACAAGCAACACGGATAGCTTTGTCAGTAAAAGACCCTGGCTGCAGACCTTCTATAAGGACAAGGCGAACTTCTACGAGGTAAATGAAAATGATTTTTTTCTCGCAGTTAACCCGGTGATCCAGGAGACACAATCTTATGAAACCGGCAGTAACAACAATAAGCAGCGGCCTTTTCTTAACTCAAAGGGGCTTACTCTCCGGGGGATGATTGCCCGTAAGCTGGGTTTCTCGGCTTATCTGACCGACAACCAGGAGAGGGGCCCGTCCTGGTTCCAGCAGCGTGTTGCTCAATTCGATGCCGTGCCCGGCGCCGGGTACTACAAACACTTCAAAACAACCGGCTATGACTATTTCGATAACCGGGCATCCATTTATTTCAACGCCTGGAAATACTTCGATATCCAGTTTGGCTATGATAAGAACTTTATCGGCAATGGTTATCGGAGCCTTTTCCTTAGCGATTACAGTGCCCCTTATCTCTTTTTGAAGTTCAATACCCGGATATGGAAGCTCAACTACCAGACCATTTATATGGAGCTGGTCAGTCAACATCCCACCGGCAACGATTATCAGTATCCAAAAAAATACGCGGTTGTCCATCATCTCAACATAAATGCCACTCCCTGGCTGAATGTGGGTCTTTATGAGAATGTTGTCTTCAGCCGTGCCGATCACTATGACTTCTCCTATTTGAATCCCGTTATCTTCCTTGTATCTGCACAGCAGCAGAATGGAAGTCCGGACAAGACGACGGTGGGACTGGACTTCAAGGCCAATATCGGGCATGCCACGCAGGTCTATGGGCAACTGCTGTTCAATGAATTCGTCCTGCACCAGATCCTGCATTATGGAGATGGTAACTGGGTCAACAAACAAGGTTTCCAGCTGGGTATAAAATATATCGATGCCTTCGATATAAAGAATCTCGATCTCCAGTTCGAAACAAATATTGTCCGCCCCTTCGTCTATTCACACGACGATACGGTATCCAGTTTCAGTCATTATAACCAGCCGCTGGCCCATCCGCTTGGGGCTAATTTCTATGAGTTTATCGGTATAGCGCGTTATCAACCGGCCTATAAATGGAACATGGAAGCAAAGGCTATTTATTATAAGCAGGGACTCGACTCCGCGGGGGTCAATTTCGGAAGTAATATCTTCGAAGACTATAACACGCGTCCCCGCAATGACGGTTTCAGCATCGGGTCCGGTACTCCCGCCCAATGCCTCAATCTGTCCGGCCTGGTGTCTTATCAATGGAAGGAAAATCTGTTCCTGGAGTTGTCTGCCATGTACAGGCATTATTCGGTCAATGATCCGACCAATACGTATCACAGTTCCAGCTCCGCTGTCTTTACGGCTGGAGTAAGGATCAATATGTTCAGGAGACAGTATGATTATTGATGTCCCGGCTTCCTGCTACTGATCTCCGGAATTCCTGCTGTCTCACCGTCCCCGCATCACATCGCCAGCAATACCGCCACATAATGACAGACAGCTGCAGCCAGCACAAAGGCATGCCAAACCGCATGTGTATAGCGGTATTTGTCCCACAGGTAAAAGAATACGCCAATGGAATAGAGTCCGGCGCCGACGAAGACGAGGGTCAGCACTTCTGCCGGGAGATGGTCAAAGAATTTCCGGCCTCCGGCTATCATGATCCATCCCATCGCCAGGTAGATGATGGTGGAAATGATCTCGAACCGGCCCGTGAACAGGATCTTGAAGATCACGCCTGCGGCGGTGAGGGCCCAGAGAATGGTCAGCAGGGTCATGCCGAAAGCGTTGTTTACGTATACCAGCAGGAAGGGGGTGTATGTGCCGGCAATGAAGAAGTAGATGCTGATGTGGTCGAATATTTTTAACGTTCTTTTTGGGCGGGGCTTTTTTGCCAGGTGGTAGAGGCTGCTGGCAGCGAAGGCCAGCAGGAAGCAAAACCCGTAGATGCATGAGCCGATGAGGCCCCGGGTGTTGCCATGGAGGGTTGCCATCGCCGGGAGAACCGGAAGCGCAGCGAGTCCAAACAGCACGCCGGCGGCATGTGTAAGGCCGTTGACTAATTCCTGATGGCGGGTGTAGCTTTCCATATATACTTATAACCTTCGGACCAGTTTTTTGGTTGAGAGGTTGTAAGATCTTATGCAACGATCGGACCAGGCGTTTGGTCCGGATGAAAGCTGGTTTGTCCGGGTATGAACGAGGTGTATACTGCTATCCTTCGAAGATCAGAGAAAAAACGACCATCCTGGATTTGATCTTATCGATCACATTGGAATACTGCAGATTGGGGTCACGGCTGTGGATATTCTTTATCCCTTCACTGATCTTTAATTCAGGGGACAGGATAAAAACAGGAAAATAAAACTGGAAGCCTACGCCCGCTTCGATGCTCAGATCGGAAGGGGTCAGCTTCACCAGGTTCTCTGCCTTGCGTGCGGAAGAATTTGATGCCAGGTCATAGCGATAATTGATCCCCCCCAGCATATATACTCTGAAATTGTTGATGCGGTCGGACAGGAATTTTACCTGTGCAGGGAAACCCAATAAAAGGGACTGGATCTGTTTGGTCGCCAGGGCCTGCTCTCCTACGGGAGGATTGGTGACATGATAAGAGATGCTGTTGGAGGCAAACATGAACTCCGGAAAGGCAAACCGGAACTCCAAATGTTCGGCCAGCCGGAACGTAAACATTCCTGAAACCCCAAAACCTCCTGAATTAGCCGGGTTCACAGACAGAATGCTATCACTCTGCAGAAATTTAGGATGCGCACTAACCTGGAGATGAGAATTCAGGTACATAAATCCGATGCCTATATAGTATCGTTTGCTGTCATGATCCGGCAGATTCAGATAATCTCTCAACTGGGCCGAGGCGCTCAAGCCGGTCAGCAAGATCCCACAGAATATGACCCCGGAAAAAACTCCCCTTCTTTTGTTAAACCCAAATAGTTTCATATACACGAGTATGATTATAATCCTGCCGGCCGTTGACCTTTATCGGTTTCCGGCCGGTTTTTTTGCTGGCTTTCAATCTCTTATGGATTTCGAGCCAGCTTGCAACCAATTAAAAGTAAATAGTCTCTATAGGCTTGACTTGGGGTGTAAAAGTTAACGGCAAAAGGGAAAAATAATTGCGATGGGGGGTTATTTTTCACCAACGTATAACGAACAGATTCCCAGGCTCAAACGCCGAAGCCGGGGATTATTATAACCGCAGGTCTCCATTATCCGGATAAAATTCTCCCCTTCCGGAAAGGCTTTGACCGAATCGTTCAGGTATTGATAGGCCTCCCGGTTACTGGACACCATTTTACCTATGTTGGGGGCCACCAGTCGGAGGTACAGATCATAAACCTGGCGTATTCCGGGTGTTTTTGGCTGCGAGAACTCAAGTACAATCAATCTTCCTCCGGGTTTCAGGACCCGTAACATCTCTTTCAGCCCTTTTTCCAGGTTCTCGAAATTGCGAACGCCAAAGGCAACGGTCACCGCGTCAAAATGGACATCGGGGAAATGAATCGCCTCGCTATCACCTGTTTGTAAGCTGATCTTCTCCTCCAATTTAAGGCGGGTGATCTTTTGCCGGCCGATCTCCAGCATTCCCGTCGAAATATCTATACCTGTGATATGGGATGCAGGCAAGTAACGTGCCATCATGATGGCCATGTCTGCTGTTCCGGTGGCTACGTCGAGGATTGTCTTTGTGGAGGTAGAGGCGACGCTTGTAGCCGCGACCCCTGCGAGCTCGCGAATAGCCCGCCGGCGCCAATAAATATCGATCCCCCCGGAAAGAAATCTATTCAGGAAATCATAGCGAAATGCGATCTTATCGAACATGGCAGCAATTTGCTGCTTCTTACCCAGCTCTGAATCCTTGAATGGGACGATCCTGTCGTGTGAATAGTTGGCCATAGCGGCGGTAAAGGTAGGATAATGTATCTTACATCCCTTATGGACATTCATTCCGCCGTTTACATCGTCAGCAGCCCGGATTATTCCAAATGTCCGGCGCCGGATCGTCCCGAATATGCCTTTATCGGTCGAAGCAACGTGGGCAAATCCTCGCTGATCAATATGCTTTGTAATAATGACAAGGTGGCCAAGACTTCCAATACTCCCGGGAAGACCCAGCTGATCAATCATTTTAACATCGACAATGAATGGTATATGGTCGATCTGCCCGGTTATGGCTTCGCAAAAGTCTCCCAGGGTCAGCGGAAAAAGTGGGAGAAAATGATCGAAGACTATCTCCGCAAAAGGGAGAACCTGATAAGTGTCTTTGTGCTCATCGACAGCCGGCATACTCCGCAAAAGCTCGATCTTGAGTTCGTCGACAATTTAAGGAAATGGAAGGTTCCTTTTTCCCTTGTATTTACAAAGGCTGATAAGGAGAACCAGCGCGTTGTAGCTGCCAATGTAAAAGCTTTCCTGGAGAAAATGCGTCAGACCTGGCAATTCCTGCCTCAGCACTTTGTCACCAGTGCAGTAAAGAAAATGGGCCGCGACAAGATATTGGGCCTGATAGGAGAAATGAACAGTGAATTTGAAAATCACACCAACCAATAGGGAGACAATATTTTTCGATGAGGGGAGACGATCCCCCGGATCGTGTTCTGGCACGACCTGTCACCAGTAGCGGGCGCTACGGTGAGGGCTGCGGACTAGTTTACCACCTTATTCGCACAGCTGCTGCTGGCAAAGGCCTCCGGTTTAGCCTTGAAAGCGAAGCCCATACCAAGGATGTAACCCATCGCTTCCTTCAGTGCATCATTGCTCTTGAAATGCGGGTTTGTATTGATGTCTGCATGTACTTCCATGTCGACATTATACTTACTGAACAGGTTACACAGCTCGTAGGCAATTTCAATGCTTTTTGCTACTTCCACCAGCATACGCTCTTTGATCGTATACTGGTGCCTGGTCTTCTCGTTGTGAATGAACATGAACCCGCCATGTCCTTCACGTAAGAAAACGATAACCGTAGCAAATTCTGTTTCCAAACCTTTTACCTGGGAGTCTGTGCCGATGCATACTTTCAGCCGGTAGCCTTTCTCCGTCTCACGACGGATCGCATTTTCAACGGCTTCAATGATGGGTAGATCGATGAGATCGCCATTAAATTTTCGCCATAGCATATAACAAAGGATTTTTCGAATTTACCGAAAAACCCTTTATTCACAAAATCGGGTAATCGTTAAGGTATTATTAAATCGGTCTACTTGCCTTTTGGCTCGAATGCTCCATGCCACAGCAATGCTGCTGCAATGCCGCCGACCAGGGGCGCGATGAGGAACAGCCACAGTTGCTGTAATGCTTTCCCTCCTGCAAATACAGCGGGACCAAAACTTCTGGCCGGATTTACCGACGTGCCGGTGATCGGAATGGCCACGAGGTGGATGAGCACGAGGGTTAGCCCTATCGCCAATCCGGCCATGTGGCTATCTCCCAGGCGTGATGTTACTCCAAAGATCACGAACAGAAATAAGAAGGTGAGCACTGCTTCTGCTGCAAAGGCAGAGGTAGTGCTGTAACTGCCCAGGTATCCCGGACCCCAGCCGTTGGAGCCCAATGCCCATTCATCCATGCTGAAATTGGGGCCTCCTTTCTGAAAAGCATAGAGGACAGCTGCACCCAGCGTAGCGCCGGCCAACTGAGCTATGACATAGCCTACCGTATCTTTTGCATTGATCTTCCCTGCAACCAACATCGCTATTGTAATGGCAGGATTGATATGACATCCCGAAATAGGGCCGATGGCATAACACATGACTACTACCGTCAGACCAAAGGCCAGTGCAATGCCCAAAACGCCGATACCGGCAGGCGCACCAGCCAATACGGTATCCGGGATAGTCTTTCCGGAAACTACGGCTGCACCACAGCCAAATAGGACGAGCGAGAACGTACCGATCCCTTCCGCAAGGTATTTTTTCATATGATAACAATTTTGCATGGGAAGGTAAAGGTTTTTGCCTGGATAGCCGATTAAATCAGAATTAAAGTTCGGCTAGTACTGGCCGGTACTCAGCAGTACCAGTGTGCATGCTTCCAGCGGCTCGATGCCATTTGCCCGGGCCAGCTGTTCCAGTTCCGGGTTTTCTGCACCCGGATTGAAGATGATCCTTTTGGGATGAAGGGAGAGAATATAATCGTAGTAATCTTTCTGATGTGCGGCGCTGAGATACAGGGTCACCGTATCTACACCTGTATACGGCTGCCTGTCCGTCGTTATGTCTACATCACCGGCTTTCACCGGTTTGCGGCCAATGGCGACCACGGGATGCCCTTTACCCCGCAACCGGCTCATTGCCAGGTTGCTGTATCGTGTAGGGTTATCGGAGGCACCCAGCACCAGTGTCTTTTTGATTGGTGAAGCCATAATCCACTTAAATTACAATTTTTACTGGCAGCTTGTTTAAGTTATAACAAACGATATTTTCGCTGCGGCAGCTTCCTGATGATAGACCTCAACGCGGCATCCAGCCGTGGATACTGAAAAGAAAAACCGGTTTCCAGCAGCTTTGTGGGTGCTACCCACCGGCTTTTCAACAACAGTTCTGCCTCCGTGCCGATAAAGGCTGCGCCGGGTTTCAGCAGCCATGCCGGAGCCGGCAGCCCGAGCCGGTGCCCGGTGAGCCGGCGCAGGGTGGACATGAAATAAGAGTTGGTCACTGCGTCCGGCGCCGCCAGATTGTATACTCCTTCCAGTTCCGGCCGATCTAAAAACCATTCGATCGCGCGGGCCACATCGTCAATGTGTATCCAGCTATACATCTGTCGTCCGCTGCCCTGTCTGCCGCCCAATCCGAATTTAACAAGATTGAGATAAGGGGTGATAACACCTCCGTCGCCCAGCGTAATTGCCATTCGCATGGCTATTTTTCGGGTGAAGGGTGTCCGCTGTTCCTCAAAGGTTTTCTCCCATTGTTTGCACACCAGCACTGAGAAATCGTCATGGTATTCTCCTGTATATTCATCCTGCGGCCGGTCCTGTGCATGCCGGTAGATGGTGGCGCTGGCCGCATTGATCCACAGTTTCGGCGGCACGGCAGCTTCCCGGATAGCCTGTCCGATGGCTCGTGTTGCATTCGTCCGACTGTCGAAGATCTCCTGTTTGTTTTGGGGCGTGTAGCGGCAATTGACGCTGCGTCCTGCAAGGTTCAGCACTAAGTCGGCGCCTTCTATTTCGTGCGCCCAGTGTTTCTCCACGAAACGTCCGTCCCAATGCCAGTAGGTGATGCGATAACCATCCTGTGCAGTCAGGAGCTTATGGCTATAGGAATTATTTTGTGTCCTTGCCGATTGCCGGCTAAGGATGATGATCCGGTTATCCTTGCCCCAGCGCGCCGCCAGCGCCTGACCGATAAAACCGGTGCCGCCCGCTATGATGATCTTTTTGTTTTTCATGTTCTCTGATTTAGACGGATCACTTATTAATAGATACCCTTTGATGGCTCACCGGGATACACCAGGCGATTTGGTTCTGCCTTCTTTTCCAGCAAGGCCCTCTTGCGTAGTCTGAAGAAGACGAACATATTGAAGAAGTGCATTCCGCCAGGGATCAGAATGATCGCGCCTATTTGGTGAGGATGACGGTAAGCAGCAGATAAATACTGTAGCAGACGAGAATGTAAGTCATGGTTGTAGTTTTAAGATGATAGTATTCGTTGTTATTGAACTTTCAGGAAGTACTGAAATATGTGTTTCAAATAAAAACCGTATTTAACGGCTTGTGATCGCGGCTCCCGAGCTTACGGTCTGGCCTGTGTCTGCGGTCTGGCCTCGCGTCTCGTGACGTTAGCTGCGGCGTATGCGGTGTTGCCCGGCTAATCGCGCTTTGCTCCAAAAAGCTTGATCAGGCTGCTCCAGAACCAGTGTTCATCCGCCTTGATCATCGTATCCAGCGTCTTATCGGCCTGTTCACTGAATCTCCTGATATTTTGTATCGTATCTGTAAAGGTCTTTACAGCTTTATCGCGTTTGTCGCCTTCTACTTCGCTGAGCTCCTTCAATACCGGGATCATCAGGTCCAGCTCTCTCTTTTTCCGCTCTTTTACGATCTGTCGCGCCACCTTCCAGATATCTTTTTCCGCGTTAAAAAATTCTTTCCTTTCCCCGGGCACGATCACTTTTTGTACCAATCCCCAGTCCATCAACTCCCGGAGATTCATATTTGCATTTCCCCGGCTGATGTTCAGCTGCTCCATGACCTCATCAGCGCTCAAATTATCGGGGCTCACGAGAAGCAGTGCATGGATCTGGGCCATGGTCCTGTTGATCCCCCAGTTCGAGCCAAATCGCCCCCAGTTCGCAATAAATTGTGCTTTCGCTTCCGCCAGTTGCATATTCTTTTTTATTTCTGTTCTACAGAACAAAGGTAATGGAGTTTTCTGAAGTTTCAGAAATAATTGAAAGTTTATTTTTTCGGCGGTTATTGAATGGTTTGCCTACAGTGTTGGGAGGGGTAATTTCCGACGTGGTTGGTGAATATGCGGGCGAGGTGGTGAATATGCGATCGAGGTAGTGGATGTGCGGGCGGGGTGGTGGAGCATTAATACTTAGGACAGCTATACTGTGTATTCTCCTTCTCCTTAAACCCTTTGCCATTCCCCGGCCGGATCACAAAGGACAGATAGAATCCCCCGTTCTGCACTTTGCTTTTGGAAAAGACATTGGCCCAGTTGTGCACGCCTCCCAAAAACGGCCCGACCTTTACTGCACCGCCCACCCAAAGCTTTCCGTCTGTGGTCAGAGTCACTGGCAGGTAACCGCCCAGCTTCCGGGTTTCCCAGCGGGGGGTAATGGCCAGCAGGGTCATTTCTTTGGTGAACAATCTTTTTCCATTGTTGGACCCGCCGAGGTTGAGGGTGAGGTCTGCATTCAGAAAGAAATGATCCTGGAGGGGCCGGTCTATATTGATCACCAGTCTTGCCGGATTATATATCGTGAATAACCCGCGAAGGGTGGAAATAGTATTGACAATGGTTGCGAGGCTATCATTGAACCCGGCCAGGCTCCCTGTGTTGTCGAATTTCGCATTCAAGGTGGAATCGGCTATGTTTGATCTTGGGTTACTCGCTGCCCTGCTTTGTGATCCATAGGCATACCTGTTCGCCCCGATATCCAACAGGCTTACGCCTATCTTCCACTCGTAGTCGAAATAGTCGTCATCATCACCATAAATCTTTACACCCTGTGATTTAACCAGGTACTCGACACCCAGATCTATCGCTGCCCCCGATTGGGTATGGGTGAGGAAATCCTTTATATTGGAGAGTGTGCTCCTGTTAGCATGCCATAGATCGTAATTGGAGGAATACCCATACTTTGTGCTGCCTGAGGCCAGATTATAAACAGTCATAGTATCCTGTACAGAGGGTGTCACCGTCACATTGCCCAGCTGAAGCCAGGCGCCGGAGATGCCACGCATAAGCTTTAGCGTGATACCCGCATTTAACCGGCCATAGGCGTTGTCAAACAAGGTCCTGCTATATGTGCCGTATAATTCCAGCCAGCTGCTGGTCACCATATTGCCTTTATACGTGGTGTTCTCATTGATGTTGAAAAATTGATTCATGTCCTGCAGCGAATCGCTATAATTGGCATTCCCCGTCCTTACCGCCCCATAACCCCGGAGGTTGGCGCCGAATGAAATGGCCTGCTTACGGCCCAGGGCTAACCGCACATTCAGCAGGTGTACGTTATAGTTAAAAGCTGCATAACGCCGCATATAACCACTCTTCCAGTTATATCCTATCGTATCCGGATGAAACGACAGATAGGAATAATTGGTAAAAGCCACCGCATTGGTGCTATTCTTTATCTGCATTGAAAATAAAGTGATATCCCAGGGGTAGGGAGTGCTGAGAATGGAGGCGGGATTATTGGCAACTCCCATTGCGCCGGCGAATGGAGAACCTTCTATGGCATGATAATCCTGCGCATATACTCCCAATGAACACACCAACCCCAATAATAAGCCTGCTAAGCTCTTGTTCATCCGGTTAATTTTTGTTGGGATAAAGATCATCAATTGACAGTCAAAGGATTTGGCGGGTCTTTTCGGTGGGATATAAGGCAGGGGGGCGATCCGTCCAGCGTATCAGAAAGGCTGGCCATGCGTTTGTCTGATCAAAAACGAAACCAGCTTTGGAAAAGGCTTAAGCGAAGATAATAAAAGATTGGTACGCGACTCACTGCCAAACCAGCGCTGAAGAAATCTTCCCATCCAGAGCCGCCTGCCGAATTGTCTGTTCCATTGGTCTGAATAGGCTTGTTCCAGCTCATATCGCGCCAGCTGCCCCTGTAAAAAAGCATTGATACATTGAAAGGCTATCTTACTACCGTGCAAGGCCATGCTCATCCCATTTCCGGACAAAGGCGGGGCCATCCCGGCTGCGTCACCAATGAACAATATATGCTCTTCCACCTGTGTGCGTCGCTCGAAGCTGATCTGGGATATCGTCAGAGGCTGCTCGAACAAGGTTTCCATTGATGAGAACAGCTCTTCCAGGTAAGGGTTCTGCCGCAATATTCTTTTTTCCATTTCCGGAATCGAATTGCCGCTTATCCGGAGGTTCTCCGCCGTTGTCATGTAACAAAGGCAGCACTTGTCGTCCTCGATCCGGGAGACGCCGCAATATCCGTTCTTAAAATGATGTAAACCGATCAGATCTGCCGGAAACTCTCCTTTTACGTGGTATTTGACGCCCACATAATTATTCAGCCGTTTTGATCTCTTCCGGATAAAGGTACGTTGCCACTTGACGTCGAGGTTGCTTCGCTTCCCAAAAGTTCCACAGGCGACAGCCGAGTAGAAGATCCCTGCGCTGGTCTCGACACGAAACTGCGACTTTTCAAAGACGATATCTGTCACCTTTACCGATTCATAGATGTCCACCCCGGCTGAGCGGGCAATGGACGCCAATGCAGCGTCTATCTTGTATCTGCTTATGCCGAAGCCACCCAACGGCAGCTCATGTTCCAGCGACTGTCCGTTTGGGGCAGACAGCAACAGCCGGTGAATGATCGGAAGATTCCAGTCGCTCAGCGGCAGACCCAGGTCCTCCAGGAAATTCCAGCTTTCCAGGGAAATATACTCCCCGCAAACTTTATGATAAGGCCAGGACTCCTTTTCAAAGAGGGCTACACGGTAGCCTGCTCTCACCAGTTGGATAGAAAGCGACAACCCTGCAAGTCCCCCGCCTGTTATAATGACGTCGTACATATTTTACTCTCCACCAACCATCTGAATGCCCATTTCCATTGCACGGAATATTCTCCGATCCCTGCTTCACCCAACAATCTTTTCCACTCGGTGCGGCTAAATCCGCGTAATACGGACAAGGGAGCATCATTCTTAACCAGATAGCTACGCGAAAACCAGCTCGTCAGCAACCGGATGGAGGACCAGGCCAGGCGATGACGATGCAGGTCATTGATGAACCATCCGGAACCTGCATGCTCCTGCATCCACTGCAGCATAACCACCAGTTCGTCATCGGTGAAATGATGACAGAACAAAGAAGAGAAAAGAAAGTCCGGTTTTCCTTTTTCAAAAACAACGTCCCGGTAATCCGAGTGTATCCAGGTTGCGCTGCCTCCCTGCCATCTGTCCTTTGCCACTTTGATACAATCTGCATTGATATCGATGCCGGTTACGTCCACTTTAATATCCCGTTTTTGACACCACCGGCTCATCGCCCGAAGATTATCTCCTCCGCCGCAACCTATTTCGCAAACGCTTATCTCAACGGGATCGCCCGATAAGAGTACTTTATTCTGAAAGGGAAAGCTTTTGGCGCCGATCAGATCTTTCAAACCCCGTTGACTTATGGCATGACCACCCAGCCAGGTATTGATGAAATCCAGCTCCAGCATATTCCGCTCAATATCCGCAAAAGGGATATCATCCCGGTCCAACAACTCTTTTTTATGACTTCTTTGTGAGAAATCGGGTTTGCCAGCCATACCTGTTTACGTTAGTTTGTTTCCCCGATAAAGGTTTCCATGGTCAGTCCCGGCCCAAACGCCGCCCCGAATATACAATTTGGCTGGCTATGGTCTACCCTGTCCAGGATACGCTTCAGGACAAATAAAATGGTGGGAGAGGACATATTCCCATATTGGTCCAGGACCTTATAGCTGTCATCCAGGTGTCCATTGGTGAAAGAAAGACTTTTATAAATGGCATCCAGGATCTTTTTACCTCCGGGATGTACGCACCAGTGACTTATCTCTTCATACCGTTTTCCGCTCTGTTTTAATGCATTCCCGACCAGGCCGCCAAAATCGGCCCGGATCAGGTCGGTGACATAGCTGGTCAGGGTCATCCTGAACCCGGTCGAAGAAAGGTCCCAGGTCATTTCTTTTTTACCTTCCGGTACGA
Organism: Puia sp.; assembly: GCA_036499285.1. GTDB lineage: Bacteria > Bacteroidota > Bacteroidia > Chitinophagales > Chitinophagaceae > Puia. Next base: position 248,839 of record DASYEB010000001.1, read on the forward strand.
TCTCCGAATAAAAATGACTTAGCCGCATGCCTTTTCCGGCGTGGTCATCGGGCGCCACCAGCGCTGCGGCGGAACCGTCTGCAAACAGCAGGCTGGATAACATATTATCAAGGGTCGGCTCCTGCTGGAAATGGAGTGTACATAGTTCCGTGCAAACGATGAGCACCCGGGCATCTGCAGCCGTACGGACAAGTGCATCCGCCAGTTTCAGCGCCTGTACGGCTGCATAACAGCCCATAAAATTCACCGATGTCCTGAACACTGTCTGCGGTAATTGCAGCGCTTCCACCAATTCCAGGTCCAGCCCGGGCGCGCTCATACCTGTACAGCTCACCGTGATCAGGTGGGTGATCTGTGTGGCTACTGCGCCGTCGACTCCCTCCAAACAACGTCGTATAGCCTGCAGCGACAAGGGTTTTGCATGTTGCCGGTATAATTTCATTCTTAATTCCAGGGAAGGGAAAGGTTCCAGGTTCTCCGTCGGCGGATAAAATTCCCAATCCGCGGCAGGCCGTGAATAATCGGGAATAACAGACGCCCGGGTGCTGATGCCGCTTTGCTGATAAAGAAACTTTAGCTTTCTGCTGTTCTCCTTCTCCAGCGCATAGATCCGCTGCATAAAAGGCAGAAGATTTTCCTGCCGGTGAATGTGCGCCGGAACTGCTGTTCCAATTGAAATGATCTTGCTCAAAATAAGGAGGTTGGTTTATATACGTATTCTACTGCCGCAAAGATGGGACCAAGCCCCTCATATTCCCATCAGGAATATGGCGATAAAGCCCGCATTTGTACAAATGGACGCAATCAGGTTCATTCGCATGGTATTGGAATAGCTGGCCTCGGCCGGATTGCGCCATACTTTGACAGCCCATATCAGAAAGTAAACGATCACAGGGAGCATGCAGGTTGCCAGCACCTGAAATTCTCTTATTTGCAGCGTCAAAAGGAAATAATGGGCTAAAAGAAGAAAAGCGATACTATAAACCAAACCCGTAAAGATAAAGCTGCCTCTGTAGCCCAGCACCAGGCTTAATGTTCTCACTCCATCCTTCCGGTCTGCTTCGTGCTGGTAGATCTGCGTGAGCGGATAAAATCCACCCAGCAGCAGCGAGCAAGCCACCATTGCCTCTGCCAATGTTGCATCCACCTGTACTGGCAGCATTTCAGGCGAGACCCCGGACTTGTGGCTGCCCTCGTATACCAGGAAAAAGATCAGTGCTCCCTGGCAGCTGATCACGGTGAGATAACCGATAAAAGGATATTTTTTTAGTCTGATCCCCCGGTAGCTGTATGCCCGGGACGCAAGAATATAAACTGCGAGACCCGCTACAAAATACGGGCTGATAAAAAAGCCAAGCAGCAACGCCAGGAGATCCATACCCAAAGTCACCCAAAAGAGCTGCCTGGTCGGCTGTAAGGGGTCTTTCACCCCACCGATGGGGGTCGTGTCTTTGTCCATCAGGCTGTTGTAACCATTGCTGGCAGGATAAACCAGCACATGTAAAAGGAAAAAGATCAGCAATGCCCGGTCCCAGCTTCGGTTGTCCACACCCTGCCCCAGTGCAAACCAATACACCGGCATCAGGAAAAAAGAAAAATGGAGGCGCAAAAGCTGGAGGGTCGAGGCTTGCAGTTTTTTCATAATACAGCGGCTTCAGCGGGTTTATACCGGAGTGTGATCTGTTCGTAAAAGATCTTCAGCCAAATGACAATACCCATGACTGCCTTTATCCCGTATGGCCGGATGAACTGATCTCTGACAGGTGCCGGGACAAGGTCGGACACGGACATCGATATCAGGAAAAAGGAAAGGATCAGCAATACCCGGTTGAGGACATCGGATCGCTGGGAGAAATACCAGATCCCGATGCCGGCGGTAACGATAACAAAAGTCGGCGACTCGGCCTTATGATTGAAGATGACCATCCAGATCAGGACCGAGGCCAGGTATAAAAGCCGGAAAGTATAATCTTTGTAACGCCTGATATGTATCAGCGGCAGCAGGAAAAGAAACGCTCCGATCAGCGTAATACTGTTCTTCAAAGCCGCCAGGTGAAACCAGGTATCCATTATTCCCATTAATGACACCCCCATCGATGCCGACCGGTCTCCCATCAAAAGGTCGAGCCAGCTATGGTACAGAAAACCCAGCTGATGTGTGTTGACAACCAGGAGAGGCAGCAGGGCGAAAAGGATCATCCAGAAGATGGACCAGCCTGCCAATCGCAGCTTACCGGGATAAAAAAGATAAAAGACAAAAGCCAGCACGCCGTAGATTTTTATATAGAACGAGAAAACAATGCAAAGGGTTGACAGGGCATATTTCGATCGCTCCGCCAGCGCAAAGGCAAGCACGATCAGTCCGGCCATCAATCCGTTGCTTTGTGTATTCTGGATAGAAAGCAGCATTTCCAGCAGCGAAAACAAAAGGATCCAGCTCTTTTTTTCATCGCTTAGCCCGGGCAGCAAACGAACTCCGAAAAAAAGACACAACGAATTGATGAGGTTCCAAAGAAGCAGGCCTATCGAATCCGGCATCCATGACAATACGCCAAAGCACAGCGCAAACGCGGGACTGTATTTGTAAAGGTCCCAGTGTTCGTTGGGGAAGAGCTGATAGATATCTTTTCCTTGCAGGAGATGATAAAAGGAAAGTTTGAAGATGCGGAAGTTGTTGTAGGAGATGTAGGCGTGACCGCCAGGAACGTAAACCTTTGTTCCGGCAAACAGACCCTGCGCCGTTGCAATTACGGAGATCAGGATATAGGCGAACAATACGATCGAAAGACTTTTGGAATGCCAGGTCTGGAGCAGGCTTTTTTTTGTGAATTGCATAGTTCGTATTTGGTTTGATTGCACGGCCGGATCGCCGCCGGGCTTTTCGGGAACCTTTTTAATTTCCATAGGGGGCCATGCCTGTACAATCACAGTCTTTTTCGACAGGCACCTGTAAGAGGCCGGAAAAATGTTTGTAAAAACCGATCCGGTCTTCCCTGCTTGCTTTTATCTCCGGGTTCTGGCTTTTGCATTCGATGCCGCCATTGATGATGTTTATCGTCATTCCGAAGCCCGCTTTGCGTCCAAGCCTGCCGTCTTCTGCATCCGGCTTCCATTTCCCGCAGATGACGTCATGACATGAAGGTTTTGGTTTTTGTGTTCTCATCCAGAACCAGATGGCTGTCCGGAAAGAAATGACCCCATCGTGACTCACCAGTTCCGGCTTTGCCAGAAGAGGTAAGCCCAGCTCAGCGCCGGCCAGCCCATAATTATAAGCATAGCTTAGCTGCAGGGGGCCTCTGCCATAATAGGATTTGCCCGGAGCGGGTTGATAGGGGCTTGTTCCCGCGGTATTGTATACGGTGCAATGCCCGGTGAGACAGGCCTGCTCATCTGTGTAGTAAAGCCCCCAGGCGAGGGCTCCGCCTTTTGACCCGGCGCCTCCATTGGTAGTTTCGTGCGCGGCATGCGCAAAAAAAGCTGCCAGTTCCCGTTTACGTATAACCGGATCACCTTCTCCGGCAAATAAAGGAAAACTGGCAGCCGCTTTTATAAACGCCGCATAGCTATAAAGTGGATGATGATGCGGAAAGAACTGTTCATACTGTTCCCTGGAAAGAAGGGACGAAATATCCGTCCGCTCTTCCCTGTGAAGAGGCAGCAGCGCTGGCCATCCTAAAAGCAGCAGGAGGTAAAGTTTCATCCGTTGATTTACCGCTAAACTAGGTAAATTCTGTCACTTCCCGTCTCCCGCCCTGTACTGGCAATCTACCATTTCTCGTCCCCGGCACTCTGGTTGATGTCGAAGGGGAAATTAGTATCATCGGTTGGCTTGATGTCTTTTTTGGGTGCAGGCGTCGAGAGCATACCCGGATTTGGCCTGGTCCGCTGTGGCTGGTCCGGGCGTTTTCTTTCCGGAGGGGCTTTTCTGACAGGCTGTTGCGAAACAGCACCCGGCTGTTGTGGAACAGCACCCGGCTGTTGTCCAATATGCTTTTGCTCAGCCAGTGGTTGTCCGCCTTCGGGAGCGGTCTGCTGCGATTCCTGTACCGGTTGTTCAGGGCGTCGTACCAAAGCGGGCTTTCCGCCTCTGTTCTCACCTATCGGTGGACGGCTCTGCTGGCTTTGTTGTCTTTCACCGCCATGACCGGCCTGCTGTCCGGATGGTCTTCTGCCATTGCCGTTCTGCTGGCCGCCGCCACTAGCTCTTCTGCGGGGATCGCCGCCTCTATTATTATCGCCGCCTCTATTACTATTCTGCTGGCCTCTGCCTCCATTCCTGCCGCCGGAGCTACCGGAAGAATTACCTGAACCGGCTGCCATTACGGGCGCACCGGAAAAAGAAGCGGACATAACATGCGGATGATCTTCGACCACCGGGATCGGCTTGGCTATCAGCTTTTGAATATCCCGGAGATATTCCCTTTCTTCTTCGTCGCAGAAGGACAAGGCAATACCATTGGCGCCGGCTCTACCGGTCCGGCCTATACGATGAACATAAGTTTCGGGAACATTGGGTAATTCGAAATTGATGACATGTGTCAGCTCATCGATGTCGATACCCCGGGCGGCGATATCCGTTGCAACCAGGATCCGGGTCTGCCTGGTCTTGAAATTCAACAGCGCCCGCTGCCGGGCATTCTGTGACTTATTACCGTGAATAGCTTCGGCACGGATGCCGGCGCGGACGAGCCCCTGAGCTACCTTATCTGCGCCATGTTTCGTACGGGTGAACACCAGGGCCGTAGGAATGGCCGTGCTCTTTAAGATATGCAGCAGCAAGGACCGCTTGTCTTTCTTTTCGACAAAATACAAAGACTGCTGTATCGTATCTGCAGTAGAGGAAACCGGTGTAACCTCCACTTTTGACGGATTGACAAGAATGGTATCTGCCAGCTTCTGTATCTCAGGCGGCATGGTAGCCGAGAAGAACAGAGAGTGACGTTTCGGGGGCAGCATCTTCAGTACTTTCCGGACATCGTGTATGAAACCCATGTCGAGCATTCTGTCCGCTTCATCGAGGACAAAATATTTGATATCGCGAAGACTGATGAAACGCTGTTCGATAAGATCCAGGAGCCGGCCCGGTGTAGCCACCAGGATATCCGTACCCCTTTGTAAGGCCTGTACCTGTGCCTGCTGCGGCACGCCACCAAAAATGACCAGGTGTTTCATCCCGGTGTATTTGCCATAAGCGGCAAAGGATTCGTCGATCTGGATGGCGAGCTCGCGGGTAGGGGTAAGTACCAGTGCGCGGATAGGGCGTGGTCCTCCCTGCCGGGTCTCGGCATTGACGCCTGCAGCGTCTTCACAAAGAAGCTGCAGCAGTGGAAGGGCAAAAGCCGCTGTCTTACCGGTTCCCGTCTGAGCACAGCCCAGCAGGTCTCTTCGTTCCAGTAAGATAGGTATAGCCTGTTGTTGAATGGGTGTGGGAGTAGTATATCCCTCATTGTCCAATGCTTTTAACAAAGGCTCAATTAGATTGAGATGTTGAAATGACAAAATGATTCTATTTAAATTGAAAAAAGGCCCATCTACTCATCAATATCCTTCGGGCGTTGATACAGAAGGTTGTCACGAAAGTGATTAGAAAGGAATAATAACAGATGCAAAGGTAGGTAATCTCTTATAATTACGCAATTTTCCCGTATAGGGGTAAGGCTTGTAGCAGGATCTAGAAATTAATTAGTTGATAATCAGCATGATGAAGTAAATGGAAAAGTGCGGGAAGATTTTTTTTAAAAAATATGTGGTCTAATTAGGCCGCAATTGAAAAAACACTTATGTTTGTATTGTCAACGATGAAACAACAAACAAACTCTGATTAAGGCTCTCAAAAGGTTGTACCGTTGCAAAAACAGACCTGCAGGTCATTCAAAGCCTGCTCAAAGACCAGTCATAACGTGTAGCCGCTATCCGGCTGGTATTATCCTGATCGTATATTCCGTAAACACGGTGCTGTAAAAGCTCCCGATAAAGATTTTTTAGTTCCGAAGTTTGGTTGGAACAGCAAGGACACAGTTCTTAAGGGCCCCTTGTTTCTACAAGGGACCTAAAAGGATAAGGTTTAAAAGGCCGCTTCATTTCTATGAGGCGGCTTTATTTTTTTGTTTCTTCTTATTGAAAGGCGATCTGAAACTGCCCTTCGATCTCGTAGTAATAAGAATGATCCTGCCTGGAGAATTTTATTGGCGCGCCCAGGTCTTTTAACACTTTCAGGTATTCATACAGGCTACGTTCAGAAATCCCCATTTTCCGGGCAAACTCGGGCGGAGAGCCTGTTCCTTTTGTTCGAATAAATTGGTCCAGTTGCAGGAGAAGGCTAAGGTATTGCTTCATAAACAGTAAAATTAATTACTACGTCAGGAGCCTTAACCGTTCAGGTTTGATGATAGATTTAATAATAAGGTGCAGTACGGTTTAAAAATACAGTAGTCTTCGAATTAGCCCACAAAGAGAGAATAAAACTTGTGCCGGGTAAGAGATAACACTGAGCAGTAGTTATAGAAATTTATCTAAGCCGGCGTAAGCCTTTGAACAGAAGCTTACGCCGGACCGGTATCCTATATTAGATCGTCACGTTAGATCGGCAAGCGCGAAGGGTTAGATCATCATGCGCAAAGGCTCTTCCAGGTAGCTTTTTACTGTTTGCAGGAAGGCAGAGCCCGATGCTCCGTCCACCACCCGGTGGTCACAGCTTAGGGTCAGCTTCATTACATTTCCTGGAACGATAGCTCCGTTCTTTACAACCGGCACCTGCTGAATGGCGCTAACCGCCAGGATACAGGCATCCGGCGGGTTGATGATCGCCGTGAACTCATCCACGCCGAACATACCCATATTTGAAATCGTGAATGTACTTCCTTCCCAGTCCGCGGGTTGTAATTTCTTGGCTTTGGCACGCTGCGCCAGGTCTTTGACCTCAGCGCCTATCTGGGACAGACTTTTCAGGTCTGCGAACCGGACAACCGGCACCAGCAGTCCATCTTCAATAGCAACCGCTACTCCAATATTCACATGATGGTTGATACGGATCTTGTCTCCCAGCCAGCTGCTGTTGAGAGCAGGGTGCTGTTTGAGTGAAATGGCCACGGCCTTAAGGACGATATCGTTAAAAGAGATCTTTACCGGGGATACTTCATTCATTTTTGCCCTGCTTTCAACGGCCTTGTCCATGTCTATCGACATCGTTACGTAGAAATGGGGAGCAGTGAATTTGCTTTCAGCAAGCCTTTTGGCTATTACTTTCCGCATTTGCGAGACCGGCACCTCATCATAGCTGACCTGTCCGATGCTTGCAGGCAGTGCGGCGGGTTTTCCGCCTGTTGCGGGCTGGGTTGCACTGGCGGCCGTGGATGCCGTTTTCCCGCCAGGAACATAACTGTCTACGTCTTTTTTTACGATCCGGCCATTGTCTCCGCTGCCTGCGACCTGTGAAATGTCGATGCCTTTTTCCGCAGCCAGCTTTTTAGCCAGGGGAGAGGCCTTGATCCGTCCGTCGGCGCTAACGGAAAGTCCGGAATGAGCCGGCTCTACTGCGGCTGCTGCTCCTGAGGCCTGAGCAGCGCCACCGGTGGCTGCTTCTGCCGCGCCAGCTGCCACCCCGCCGCCTGATGATGTTGCTCCGCCCAATGCGGCGTCTTGACTTGCGGCGCCTTGATTCGCGGCTGCTTTTATCTTTTCGACATCAACTTTCTTTTCGTCTCCGATCACGGCCAGCAGGGAATTGATCGCTATCTTATCACCCTTTTGTGCACCTATATATAACAGTTTCCCTTCTTTATAGCTTTCCAGCTCCATCGTCGCCTTATCAGTCTCGATGTCCGCGAGAACGTCTCCTTTTTTCACCATATCCCCGACCTTCTTATGCCAGTCGGCGATGACGCCTTCGGTCATCGTATCGCTGAGGCGGGGCATCAAAATGACCTCTTCCATTTTAGACAGGTCCAGGGCACCGGATGCTGCCGGGGTACCGGACGCTGCAGGCGCCGCAGATGACGCTGCGGGTGCTGCAGATGACGCTGCGGGCGCCGCGACCGGAGCAGCCGCTGCCTTGTTTGCTACGGGAGCAGCCGCACCACCTTTTACCAGGGCTGAAATATCTTCACCGGGAGCGCCGATGATGGCCAGCAGCTCATCGACCTGTATCTTTCCGCCTTTTTCCGTACCAGTATATAATAAGGTACCGTCTTTATAACTTTCCAGGTCCATCGTCGCCTTATCGGTTTCTACTTCTGCCAGCAATTCTCCTTTTTTGACGGGGTCGCCCACCTTTTTGTGCCATGCGGCAATCACTCCTTCGGTCATCGTATCGCTCAACCGGGGCATTTTTATAACTTCAGCCATAACGCATTATCTTATTTAGATCAAATGAATTGAAATCGAGCCGTGAAATTAAGACAAATTGACCAATTCCGTATCCAATAGTGCCTCATCAAACCGTTTTTACGTTGCCGGTCCGCTTGAGGACACCCCAATGCTGTAACTCTCCTTTAAAGGCCCGGCGGACGGCTCTGAAGAGCACCAGCCAGGTCAGCCAGCGCCAGATGAGACGCTGAGGGATCAGCCAGATCAGCCGGCTTAGCTTTTCTTTCTCGAAGGTAAAGGCCAGCAGCGCCACCGCCAGGTCGACCAGCATAAAGACCAGATAATAGCCGCCGATCTTTGAGGCATTCCCGGTCATTAAGCCCACGATCATAAAAAAGTCGGCAAGAGGTATGACAAAAGGTATGATATATTGAAAGATCAGAACATTTGGCAGTGCGGCCCAGCCCAGCCAGCGGTATTTCCAGTTCAGCAGTGCATCCCGGTTCTTCCAGAAGGTTTGCATAACACCATAGCTCCAGCGAAACCGTTGTTTGAAGAACTGTTTCATGGTTTCCGGCGCCTCCGTCATGGCGATGGCCCGGTTGTCATTCTCGATGACATAACCACATCGCAGGATCCGGATGGTCAGATCGCAATCTTCGGCCAGTGTATCCGTGGTGAAACCTCCGGCGTCTTCGATAGCCTTCTTCCGGAAGGCGCCGATAGCACCGGGCACTACGGTGATGGCATTCAGGTAGGAGAACGCCTTGCGATCGAAATTCTGGCTGCTGATATATTCGATAGCCTGCCAGCGCGTCATCAGGTTTACCTGGTTGCCAACTTTTACATTGCCGGCAACGGCTCCGACCTTTTCTGCCAGCTGCCCGGTCTTCTTCCCGCCGCGGATACCCCCGAAATGCTCCATGAGCAGGCTGACAGCATCCTGTTTCAGCTTTGTGTCCGCATCGATACAGATCACATACTCCGCGTCCGAATGGCTGATGCCGTAATTCAACGCTGAAGCCTTTCCTCCATTGGGTTTGGTCAGGACCTTTACTTTGGGATTGCCCGAAAAAGCGGCGCTGACCCTTTCATAGGTCTGGTCATGGCTTCCGTCATTGACAAAGATGATCTCGTAATTGGGATAATCTCCTTTCAGAAGGCTTTCCACCGAGCTCACGGAATTGATCTCTTCATTATAGGCCGGTACGATAATGCTTACCAGCGGCGCATTCGCAGCATGGGCCAGCCAGAAGGGATGCAGGGCATATTTCTTTTCCCTGAGATGTTCTTTGGTGGCGATGAAGGCGATAAAAAGTACCCGGCTTACCGACAGGATCATAAATACGACAAACATGGAAAACAGGATATGACCGCTCCAATAACCCAGCTCGGCAAAGTAATAGTTGATCTGTAAGAGGTAAAATCCGCTTCCCTTTGGCACCGGCGGCATGATATCGTCTCTTGTTTTACCCAGGTAGTCGGCCACCGTCGTAAACTGGAAACCTTTTTTTTGAAAATGTTCGATGATCCGGGGCAGGGCTTCTACCGTAGCCGTCCGGTCTTCTCCGCCGGCATCGTGCAGCAGGATAATGCTCCCGCTGAGACCCGACCTCGTCATCTCATCCTTACGTCGGATCACGCGGTCGACAATACTGTCGGCTGGCGTGCCCGGCTCCCAATCCAACGGATCGATGGACTCTCCGATGTCGAGGTAATTCTTCTTTCGTGCAATAGCCACGGGTATCAGCTCCTCCCACTTCTCCGGCTCGAAATCCGCGTTGTAAGGCGCCCGGAACATGATGGTCGAACGCCCGGTGATACATTCGATCAGCAGTCTTGTCGACTCCATCTCCAGGATGGCACGCCGCTGGCTGACCTTAGCGATATTGGGGTGGGTAAAAGTATGATTGCCGATCTCGTGTCCTTCCTTAAATTCCCGTTTGACGATGGGTATATTGTTCTCCGCGTTGATGCCTACCAGAAAGAACGTGGCCGGCACATGGTACTTGCTGAGGATGTCGAGGATCTTTGGTGTGTAATTGGGGTCGGGGCCATCGTCAAAAGTAAGGATCAGCTTCATCGAGTCCTGTGATCCATACTTCCTGGCTACAAATCGCGAGGGCAGGCTGTCATAGGTCTCTTCGCTGATCAGCATCTCTCCCGTATTGACCTCCGGTGTGATCCGCCCGTTGGTTGGTGTGGCGATGACGTCCAGGACTTCCCCGGAACCTTCATAATCCACAAAGTCCGCGTTCGCCATGGCGTCCACCTTGCTGAACTCAGAAAAATTGAAATGCCCCATTACCGACTTCTGCATGTCCTTGTCATAAAAATACCATGTTCGCGGATCCTCATCGCCCAGGCGCCACAGGGCCGTACCGGCCAGTCCATATTCCGTCGCGAACCGAAGGGCGTTGAAGGTCGTGGCCGCATCGGTAAATTGTACCTGGTGCCTTACATTATCATCGTCGTCGTAGTCGTAGTGGAGATTATAGGAATCATCATCGAAGTCGATCTTAGCCCCTTGGTCTTTTGCCGTATACAAAGCCTGCTGATAGCTTACCGTCCGGGATGACATTTCCTTACCTAACCGCCAGTCATAACCATAGGCAGCAAGACAGAGGATCAGCTTTTGGAGAGGTATATTCTTAACGGCATCGTCTACTGCTCCCTCGATCCATTTCTGGTGCGCGATGGGACCGGGGCCGGACGCGTCTGAGAACTGGTCATAAGCCATTAAGAAAATATAATCGTTGTATTTAGACAGCTGCTTGAAGTCGTAGTCCTCGTTGAACGGGATCACGTCCTGGGTCACGAGTAAATTTTTCGCGTGAAGGCGCTCGTACAGGTCTTTCTGAAAGGACACCAGCTTCTCATTGTTCTTTTCGTCCAGCTCTTCGAAGTCGACATTGACGCCGATAAAATTATTCTGCTGCAGGATCCGGGCCACGTCATTGATCAGCCGCTCCTTTTTTACCGGGTCGTTGATGATCCGGTGCACGGCATCCCCTCTGAACACTTCTTTAAAATTATTCGAGAGGATCGGCAGGATCTTTACTCCCGACTTTTTCATCACATTCCATGCTCTTGGATCGATATCCGTAAAAACGGTATCCGCGTTAGGGTCGATAAAGATCCATTCCGGGATCACCACGTTCATCTTGTCGATGTACTGCTGAAGAGAAAGAAAGGATTGGGCGTCCCAGTCTACATAGAACCCCGCGCGTATGCCGGCAGGGAACTTGTTGAAAGACCTGAAATTGGTATCCACTTTCCTGACCTTCAGGGCTGCCAGTGAATCCCGCCTAGACTGACCGGGAAAGGCTCCCGCCCGGTACGGCACTTTTTCATTGATATATTTCCGGAAACCACCGTATTGTTCGATCAGGCTATTCTTGAATAAAAAGGTCTTATTGGTATCCAGCACTTTTTTGTAAAGCTGGCTTTGTTCTGTAAGCCGGGGCAGCGCTGGTGTATAATTCCGTGAAACTGCGATAGAGAAGATGACAACTCCGAGGACAAGGACCAGGAGCACGATTCTCCCACCCCATTTGAACCGCTGCCAGCGGCCTGATGAATTAGTTTGAAATATCTGCGTTTTCGAAGTAGAAGCCGGTGTCGAATTACCTGTCATAGATGCACATTGGCAAAATTCCCGCCAATAAGGGGTATGTCAACAATCAAGGAGTGGTTTTAACAAATCTTCAATAGTCCAGCTCCAGCCGCAGCCGATCTTTCAGCTCTTTAACCAGCGGGTACTGCTCTATGATCTGGATGAACTGTTCCCTCTTGTTCAGCGGCCTTTCGGTCGGCTCCTCCTCAACATGGGCTCTTTCTTCCACGAGCACGGAAAACGATACGGTCTTGTTTGCAAATGCCTTCTGCAGGTGATCGGACAGGCCACGTTTTTCCTGTTCGATGAACTTCTGCTCGAGGTTATTGCTCGTTATGGCTTCAAAAGTGTTGGCGTCGATGATTCGTAATGTTGCCAGCTCCAGGCTCTGTACGGCCGGGTTACGGTTCTCCCGGAGGTAATCGGCATATTGTTGCCAGGCCTGGTGGAGGGTTTCCACTTCCAGCGGCTTACTTTGATTGCCCTCGGCACTTGCCTGCCGGTCGGCAAACTGCTGTCTTATTCTCGATAGGGAGCCAAGCGAAGTCCCACCTCTCACGCTACCCGCTGCTGTGTCGCCTGTCGCTGCCATCGCCGCGCCACTCTTTGTGGCAGCCTGCTCCAAACTTTTCCCTGTTTCTGTCTGTGCCGGTCGTCCATCGACCCCCGTCTCAACCAGCAACTTCGCCCCGCTATTTTTTGGCGCATCTGCACGGGTTGCCCCGTCAACGGGCTTCACCAGCTCCATAGCCGGAATATTGCGGAAAGATACCGGTCTTAACTGATCAGACTTTTTTTTTCCCGGATCTCCATTTGCGGTTACCTGCAATGCCTGGGCCAGGTAACAGAGTTTGATCAGGGCCAACTCCACATGCAGCCGTTTGTTGCGGGCCGATTTATAATTGATCTCCGCTTCGTTCAATACATTCAGCATGCTGATCAGGTAGAGCGCATCCGTATTTTTCCCCGCTGCTACATAACGGTCTTTGAAGCTCTCTACCACTTCCAGCAAAGCTGCTACCTTTTCATCCTTGCAAACCAGCAGGTTCCGGACGAACTCTGCCAGTCCATTCAGCACCAGGTCCCCTTCGAACCCTTTCCGGTTGATGTCATCATAGATCAGCAGCGCATCGGCGAGGTCCTGCCGCTGCATGGCATCCAGTATGCGAAAATAATAGTCTGCATCCAGAATGTTCAGGTGCTCCAGCGTGTTCCGGTAGGTCAGTTCCCCATTGGTAAAGCTGACGATCTTGTCCAGGATGCTCAAGGCGTCCCGCATACAGCCTTCGCTTTTTTGAGCGATCACCTGCAGCGCCGCCTTTTCCGCATTTATCGCCTCCTTTTTGCATATTTCATCCAGATGCTCCACGGTATCGGCTGTAGTGATCCGTTTGAAATCAAAGATTTGACAGCGGGAGAGGATGGTAGGTAAGATCTTATGTTTTTCTGTGGTCGCCAAAATGAAAATGGCATATGGCGGCGGCTCTTCCAACGTCTTCAGGAAGGCGTTGAAAGCCGAAGTGCTTAACATATGCACCTCATCAATAATATATACCTTGGACTTACCCTCCTGGGGTGCGAACCGCACCTGTTCCACCAGCGAACGGATATCGTCTACTGAGTTATTGCTGGCGGCATCCAGCTCATGGATGTTGAGGGAAGTCCCGTCATTAAAGGATACGCAGGAATGACATACGTTACACGCCTCACCTTCCGGGGTAACATTTTCACAGTTGATAGTTTTTGCTAATATCCGTGCCCCGGTCGTCTTGCCGACCCCCCGGGGACCACAAAACAGGAAGGCATGTGCAAGCTGCCCATTCCTGATGGCATTCTTCAGGGTGGTTGTGATATGTGACTGCCCCACTACCGTCGAAAAATTCTGAGGCCGATACTTTCGCGCCGAAACGATAAATTTATCCATTAGTTTAGCTCCTGTAGCAAACGTACAGTAAATCCTAAAACAGGCAATGAATGGGCCATATTTTCTTGCGGTCATCCTGTCACCTGCCTACTGCGCACGGCTCCCGCCTGTCGCTGACCTGCGCCAGCTGCGGCCGGATGCGTCTCCACGCGCAGATTTCTTACCTTTAGAAAAATTCTTCGAAAAAAGAAGGAAAAATTTGGTTTATTTACATTGTTAAGTAAATTTGCATTGTTAATACTTTAGTATGGGAATCGTCGAACGTAAAGAAAAGCAAAAACTGGAGATCCGTAAACTTATCCTGGATGCCTCCATGAAGCTGTTTGTGGAAGAAGGGTTTGGCAACGTCACGATCCGCAAGATCGCAGACCTCATCGAATATAGCCCCACCACGGTCTACTTATACTTTAAGGATAAGGATGAGATCTTTTTCAGTCTTCACGACATCGGCTTTCAGAAAATGGAGGAGATGAACAAAGACCTGGTCACTATCAACAATCCCTTGCTGCGCCTGCATAAAATGGGCGAGAGCTATCTGGAATTCGGGATGTCAAACCCGGAATATTATAATCTCATGTTTATCCAGGATGAACCCATGAACAAAATTACCGAACTTGGCTGTGAATGGGTCAAGGGCGATACGGCTATCGGTCGCCTCAAAGAAACCGTTACCGAATGCATAGAGAAGGGGTATATTATGAAGGGGGACCCTCACCTGGTGAGTCTTTCTGTCTGGGGTTTCGTGCACGGCCTGGTCTCCCTGGCCATCCGTGGGCGAATGGAGAAGTTCGTCCCCGAAATGGAAATGATCCTGCCTGTGATGAAACAGTCGCTCAATTGGTTCGTGAATAATATAGAGGTCCGCCCGGCCGGAAGCTGAGGTGGGCGGAGATTAGCGTGAAGGGGCCCGGAAGGGCGTTTTTTTTGTCTGTCAAATGAACGTTGTTAAGTTAATTTATATCAGTAATAAATAGAACGTTATGCCAAAACCAATCATTCTGTTCCTGCTTGTTTTTTTGAGCCTGCAGCAGCTTCCGGCGCAGCAGGTGTCCGGACCACAAGCCGGTCCCGTTTCGACCCAACGCTCTTCACCGGATGTTCCGGCCCCCTATACCCGGCAAACATCCCGCTTCCGGGCAGGTTTACCGGATGCTTCTTCCATCCTGGATAATTATATCCGCACCGGTCTTGACAGCAACCTTGCTCTGCATCAACGCAACTTCGACCTGGATCGCGCCAGGATCGATCTCAAAAGGGCTCAATCCCTCTTTTACCCCCAGGCAGGCTTCAGCTCGCAGTATATCCTCGCCGACGGCGGCCGCTCCCAAAACATTCCGGTTGGCGACCTTCTCAACAATGTGTATTCAACCCTTAACCAGCTTACCAATTCCAATAAATTTCCCCAGGTAGCCAATCAGTCGATCCAGTTCCTGCCGAATGACTATCACGATACAAAGATGGAGATCACCCTTCCGATCCTCAATACGGAACTGCAGCATAACAAAGAGATCAGCAGTGAAACGATCAGCGCCCGCCAGGCAGACCGTGATATCTATCGCCGCGACCTCGTCCGCAATATCCGCCAGGGCTATTACCAATACCTGCAATCCGGCAAAGCCGCCGACATCTATCACACTGCGCTCGACCTGGTAAAAGAGAACCGGCGGGTCAGCGAAAAATTTGTCGAAAATCATATGGCTACCCGTGAGGTCGTTCTTCGCGCGCAGGCCCAGGTCAGCGAAGTAGAAGCCTCTTATATCGAGGCAGGCAATCTTCGCCGCAATGCCGCCGCCTATTTTAATTTTCTCCTCAACCGGCCGCTTGACAGCGAAGTTATCACTGATTCCAGCCTTATGGCGCTGGGTCGGTTCGCGGGATCCGGCACTGGCGCTGCCGCGCCTGCTGACCCTGAACTCCTTGCTCACCGCGAAGAATTCAATCGGCTCAAAAGCTTCCAGAGAATAACAGCGTCCAATTTGAAATGGGATCGCGCCTATCTTGTACCAAAGCTCAATGCCTTTTATGACATCGGCTTCCAGGGTTATGGCTTTCACTTCAACGGCAGCCAGTTCTATCAGCTGGCGGGAATCCAGCTCGTATGGCCCCTGTTCAAAGCTAATGACAACAAATACAAGATCCGGCAGGCCCGGATAGACATGGCTGCCCTCGACGAACAATACAAGCAGCTGATGCAGCAGGTTAGTCTCGAGCAGGAAACGACCATGAATAATTATAATTCGGCGATGGAATCGCTGCGTTCCCTTACCGACGCGGTAAGCAGCGCCCGCGAAGCTTATCGTCTCGCCGAGCGACGTTTCAACGAAGGACAGGCGCTGCAAATCGAGCTCATCGATGCGCGCACGCAGATGACCAACTCCGAGCTCCGCTATTCCCAGGGCCGGCTCTCCCTCCTGAATAAAGCTGCCGATCTCGAACGCATTACCGCCTCATATAAATTCTAAAATCTCCAAACAACAAGCATATGAATACGAAACTGCTTGACACGCTTTGCTTTCTTCTTCCGGTTATTCTTGCTTTTAGCCTGGCCGGCTGCGGGAACAATGTCGCCGCGGTCGCTCAGCCTGCAGAAGAGGCCATCCCTGTACAGGTCCGGCCGGTGACCATGGGCAATCACAACCGCATACTGCAATATTCGGGGCTCATCGCCTCCAACTCAGAGGCGCGTCTTTCTTTCAAGATCGGGGGGATCATTTCAAAGATCTATGTAAAGGAAGGTGATCATGTTGCCGCCGGACAGCTGCTGGCTACACTCGATCTTACCGAGATCGACGCCCAGGTACAGCAGGCAACCCAAAATGTCGAAAAATCACAGCGTGATGAAGGCCGTATGACCAATCTTTATCGTGATACCGTGGCTTCCCTCGAACAGCTGCAGAATGCACATACCCAGCTTACCGTGGCTAAGGAAGCTTTGCGGATAGCCCGTTTCAACCAGCAATATGCACAGATCCGGGCTGCCACCAGTGGCACGATCCTGCAAAAGCTGATGAACGAAGGTGAATATGCTGCAGCAGGCACAGCCGTATTACAGTTCAATGGCACAGGACAAAATGACTGGGTCGTCCGGTTTGGCGTGTCGGATAAGGACTGGGCCATTCTTAAAAAAGGCGACAAGGCTGCTATTATTATAGATGCATATCCCGATCAGCCTTTTTCGGGGTTGATCACCAAGCTTGGGGAAGGAGCCGATCCCAATGGCGGGACCTATGCCGTAGAAGCAACGGTAGTCCCCGGCGGACACAAGCTGGCTCCGGGACTATTCTGTACTCTCCGTTTGCAGCCTCCCGCGGAGAAGAGCCTCCTTTTTATTCCGGCATCGGCACTGGCGGAAGGCGATGGGAATAAAGGATTCGTGTATACGCTGAATGACGACAAAAGGACCGTAAGAAAAATACCCGTTCAGATTGCGTGGCTCCAGGGCGATCTCATCGCTGTCAGCAGCGGACTGGAGAATGTCGGGCAGGTAATAACCAGCGGCGTAGGCTATCTGACAGAAAATTCCATCGTCAAGCTTACTTCTGACAACAGCATCCGAACAAATTAATACGCCGTACAATGAATAATCCAAAACGCCGCGGGCTCACCGAATTCGCCGTCCATAATTATCAGTTCACGCTCATCGTATTTGTAATGCTGGCTGCCATTGGCATAAATTCCATGCTGAACATGCCGCGCGGCGAAGACCCTGACACAGAAGCACCCACTTTCTCCGCCATCGTCATCTACCCGGGCACGAGTCCCAAAGACATGGAAGAGCTGGTTGTCAATCCTATCGAGAAAAGGTTCAACGAGATGGATGATGTCAAACGCATCCGTTCTACCATTGACGACGGTTTGGCCGTTGTCCAGATAGAATTTAAATACGAAACGGACCCGGATAAAAAATACCAGGACGTCATCCGTGAGCTCAACGCCGTTCGTACCGATCTTCCGCAGGACATCCTGTCCATAGACATCCAGCGTTTTACTCCTTCTGATGTCAACATCCTCCAGATAGCCCTGCTCAGCGAATCCGCACCCTACAGAGACCTGGAAGAATGGAGTAAGAGACTAAAGGAAAGACTGGAAAAGATAAAGACCCTCAAAAATGTCGACAACTGGGCCTTCCCGCAACAGGAGGTTCGTGTATCGCTGAATCTCGAAAAGCTTTCCCAGAGCCACATCCCCCTTAATGCCGTACTGCAGGCCATCCAGCGGGAAAATGTCAATATTCCCGGCGGCAGCATCGATATGGGGGCAAGGAAATTCAATGTAAAGACCAGCGGAGATTATAAAAGTGTTGACGAAATAAAGAATACCATCGTCAGCAGCGTCAACGGAAAAATCATATATGTAAAGGATATTGCGGACGTCGCATTCAATTACGAAGAGCAAAATTATATTGGGCGGCTCAACGGGAAGCGGGGTGTCTTTGTAACTGCAAGCCGCAAGTCCGGCACCAATATTTTCGCAGTCGAAAAAGAAATGGAACCGGTGCTGCAGAAGTTGAAACAGGAGCTGCCTCCTTCCATCGCCTATGAAAAGAGTTTTAATAATGCACAGAGCGTTCATACCCGACTCGATCACTTCGCCCGGGATTTTGGCATAGCCATACTCTTGGTCATGCTTACTCTTTTGCCGCTGGGGCCCAGGGCATCCATAGTCGTTATGGTGTCGATACCGTTGTCTCTGCTGATCGGTCTGTTCCTGCTCGACCTCTTTCATTTTACGATCAATCAGCTCAGCATCGTCGGAATGGTAGTGGCTTTGGGCTTACTGGTAGATGACAGCATCGTCGTGGTGGAAAACATCGAGCGTTACCTCCGGATGGGGTACTCGAGGATAGACGCTGCCATTGCCGCTACCAGGCAGGTAGGACTGGCTGTGCTAGGCTGTACTGCTACTCTTATATTCGCCTTTCTTCCGCTGATGTTCCTGCCGGAGGCGGCAGGGGACTTTATCCGAAGTCTGCCGGCCGCAGTAGTTACTACTGTGCTGGCTTCTCTTTTTGTGTCGCTTACCATAGTACCTTTCCTTTCCAGCCGCATTCTCAGCAGTCACGAGCATCCTGAAGGCAACTTTTTCCTGCGGGGACTACGCCGTTTTATCAACGGCTCCTATCGGCATCTCCTTCATGCCGCGATTGCCCGGCCGGTATTGACCTTGCTGGTGGCCCTGGGCATTTTCGCGGGTTGTCTCGCATTGATCCCCCGTGTCGGATTCAGCGTTTTCCCCGCGTCGGAAAAACCCATGTTCCTCGTCAACATACAGACACCTCTTGGCACCAGCCTTGCGGCTACGGATACTATCGCACATTGGGTCGAACAGCAGATCAAGGGTCTTCCCGACCTGAAGAACTATGCTACCAATGTGGGCCGGGGTAATCCGCGGATCTATTACAATGTCGTTCCTCAGAATGAACAAAGCAACTATGCCCAGCTTTTTGTTCAGCTGAATGAGACGCCACCATTTAAGAAAAGGCTGATGATCGATTCTTTGCGGCAGCGGTTCAGGGATTATCCCGGCGCAAAGATCGAAGTAAAGGACTTTGAGCAGGGGCCTCCGATAGAAGCGCCGATTGCTATCCGCCTTTTTTCCGAAGACCTCGATACTCTCCGTAGCCTGGCTTTCCGGGTCGAGGACCTGCTCAAAAGGACGGATGGAACGATGTATGTCAACAATGAGCTAACCACCCTGAAAACGGACATCAAGGTCACTGTAAACAAAGAAAAGGCGGGTATCCTCGGTGTTCCTGTCAATGAGATCGACCGTACTGTCCGTCTGGCTGTAACCGGTCTCGACATCGGCAAATTCAGAAAGGACAATGAAAAAGGTGATGACTACAATATCAACGTATGTCTGCCCCGTGGGCAGCATCAGACCATCGACGCCCTCAACAAGGTTTATGTCAATTCTTTTACCGGCGCTTCTATTCCTCTCAGCCAGCTGGCGGATATCCGGTTCCAAAGTTCCCCTACAAGCATCCGGCACTATGACAAGGATCGCTATACAACTGTCACCGCCTTTGTCCGCAGCGGCTACAACACGACCCGGATCACCCAGGGGCTTTTACAGCAGCTGGACAAAATGCGTTTTCCCAAAGGGGCGACTTATATGGCGGCCGGCGAGGTTGAAAGTAAAGAGCAAAGCTTTGGTGGTCTGGGCGCTATCATTCTTGTCACGGTCTTTGGTATACTCGGGATCCTGATCCTGGAGTTCAAAACTTTTCGCGGCACGCTTATCGTATTATCGGTTGTGCCTCTTGGCATCATCGGCGCAGTGCTGATGCTGCTGGCCACCGGCAATACTTTTTCCTTTGTGGCGGTTATCGGGATCATTGCCCTGATCGGTATTGAGGTCAAGAACTCTATCCTTCTCGTGGATTATACCGATCAGCTCCGCAAGGGCGGCATGGGGCTTGACGAGGCCATCCAGGAGGCCGGGGAGACCCGGTTTGTGCCGATCATTCTTACTACCCTGACGGCGATCGGAGGGTTGATCCCACTGGTTGCGGAAAACAATCCGCTTTATTCACCGCTGGCCCTCGTCATTATTGGTGGTCTGCTCAGTTCGACTATTCTTACGCGGATAGTTACGCCTGTGCTTTATAAGCTGCTGGCTCCGCGGATTGAAGCTGAGCCGGTTAGTGAGCCGGTTAGTGTTGTGGTGGCATAAAATGTCTCTCCGGAGAGAGACCGTACGGCTTCAAATAAAAAACCGGGCTGATGCCGGTTTTTTTCAATATGTTCAGTTGGTCAGTTCTAAGCCGACACCATGGGATGTCTTTTAAACTCTTTGCTCCTGTCAAAATTATACCGGTATGTCGTGAGCTTCCTGCTTACAAAGGTGTCGCCCAGATTTTTCGCCACATTTACCATTTTGGGATTAAAGTCGCCTATCCACTGCATTTCATAATGCGTATAGAACTTTGCGGGCTGGATAACCTTCGCCGACTCTCCTACCAGGAAGGCGTCCACCCCTTTTGCCTGAAATTCCGGCACAACGGCGAAAACGATCCCCGTACAATGCCGGCAGGCTCCCTGGCTCCGGAGCCACAGGAAATACAATTTCTGTAATAAACCAAACTTGCCATTGAAATGCTTGAAGTACTGATTCAGCTCGGGAATATTGACAAACATCGCGATGGGGCGGTCCTGGTAATAAGCAAACCACACGATGGACTCATCCATCAGGGCCTTCATCTTTTTAAAGAGCTGCATAACCTGTTCCTTCCGCATCGACTTCATCCCACCGTGTCCGGCAAATGCCCCATTATATATGGCCAGAAAGTCTTCGGCATACTTTTCCAGGTGTTTCTTCTCGATCCTGCGGGCGCTGAAGGCGGGATCGGCAGCCACGGCGGCATGTCTTGCTAATAGCTTCTCGCTCAATGGCTTCATTGGGTCCAGGCCAAAACAAAGCTGATGAAAAAAAGGCCGGAAGCCATAATTTTCCATCAAATCCCTGTAGTAAGGCGGATTAAAATTCATGGACCACAAGGGTTCATGGAAACCCTCTACCAGCAATCCCCACCATTTGTCCCGCTCTCCGAAATTGATAGGGCCATCCATCGCTTCCATCCCGCGCTGTCGCAGCCAATGCCGTGCTACATCAAAAAGCATATCCGCCGCATCCTGGTTATTGATACAGTCAAAGAAGCCAACCCCGCCAACCGGGACATCGTCCCCCTTGTTTTTGTATTTTTTGTTCACAAAGGCGGCTATCCGGCCGATCGGCCGGCCTTCGTCGTCCTTCAGGACCCACCGGGTACACTCCCCCTGCCGGAAGGCCTTATTCTGCTCCGGATCGAATACTTCGTTGATTTCCTGATCAATAGGTCGGATATAGGCCGGGATTTTCCGGTTCAGTTCAACGTTTGCCTGGATAAAGTCCCCGGCAAGCGAGGGATTCGAGACTTCTAGTAATTGCATATTGGAAAATGAAGCACCAAATGTAGCAAAAAGCCCAAACTATTTTGGGCTTTCCCTCGTTGCCCTTACCTTTGCAGCCAAATTTTAAAGCATACACTAATATGGCAAGCACCGGCAAAATCAAACAAATCATCGGCGCCGTTATCGATGTGCAGTTTGAAGGCAAACTCCCTGAGATTTATAATGCATTGGAATTGAAAAAGTCCAATGGTGAAACCCTGGTTTTGGAAGTTCAGCAGCACCTCGGGGAAGATAGCGTCCGCTGTATTGCTATGGATGGTACGGAAGGTCTGGTTCGCGGAATACCCGTAACCGACACCGGAAATGCCATCGCTATGCCTATCGGCGAGGCTATCAAAGGCCGCCTGTTCAATGTGACCGGTGACCCTATCGATGGTCTGCCTCCTGTCTCCAAGGTTGGCGGTCGTCCGATCCACAGCAAACCCCCTGCTTTCGAAAACCTCAGCACCAGCAGCGAAGTGCTTTTCACGGGGATCAAGGTTATCGACCTTATCGAACCTTATTCCAAGGGTGGTAAGATCGGTCTTTTTGGCGGTGCCGGGGTAGGAAAAACAGTACTTATCCAGGAACTGATCAATAACATCGCAAAGGCTTATGCAGGTCTGTCTGTATTTGCCGGTGTGGGCGAACGTACCCGTGAAGGAAATGACCTGATGCGTGAAATGATCGAAGCCGGTATCATGAAATATGGCGATGACTTCAAGCATAGCATGGAGCATGGCGGCTGGGATACAAGCAAAGTAAACATGCATGAACTGGCTGAATCAAAGGCTACCTTCGTATTCGGACAGATGAACGAACCGCCCGGAGCCCGCGCCCGTGTAGCCCTCAGTGGTCTTACCATCGCTGAATACTATCGTGATGGCGACGGCCAGGGTCAGGGTCGCGACATCCTGTTCTTCGTAGATAATATCTTCCGTTTCACCCAGGCTGGTTCCGAAGTATCGGCGCTGCTTGGTCGTATGCCTTCCGCTGTGGGATACCAACCTACGCTCGCAACGGAAATGGGTCTGATGCAGGAGAGAATTACCTCTACCAAGAACGGATCGATCACTTCCGTACAAGCCGTATATGTGCCTGCGGATGACCTGACCGATCCGGCGCCTGCCACTACCTTTGCTCACCTGGATGCCACTACCGTACTTAGCCGTAAGATCGCCGATCTGGGCATCTACCCCGCGGTTGACCCGCTGGATTCTACTTCCCGGATCCTTACGCCAAAGATCGTCGGTGACGCGCACTACAACTGCGCCAACAGGGTGAAGCTGATCCTTCAGCGTTATAAAGAGCTGCAGGATATCATCGCCATTCTTGGTCTGGATGAATTGAGCGACGAAGATAAAATGACTGTTGCCCGCGCCCGTAAAGTGCAGCGCTTCCTGTCCCAGCCCTTCCATGTGGCCGAGCAGTTTACCGGTCTGAAAGGTGTGCTCGTTCCCATCGACGAAACCATCCGCGGTTTCAACATGATCATGGATGGCGAAGTGGACGAATATCCCGAAGCCGCCTTTAACCTGGTGGGTAGTATTGATGACGCGATAGAAAAGGGTAAGAAACTACAGGCTCAGGCCCGTGGATAAAAACTTAGATATGAATCTGGAAATATTAACACCCGAGAAGAAATTGTTCAGCGCCGAAGTATATGGCGTACAGCTGCCCGGCGTCGACGGACTGTTCGAGGTACTGGACAGACATGCTCCCCTTGTCAGTGCATTGAAGGCCGGCCGGGTAAAAGTGCTGAAAGATAAAAGCAATCACCTTGCTTATTTTACGATACAGAGCGGCTTTGTGGAAGTCATACACAATAAGGTAACCGTATTAGTTGAAGGCGCCGTACCAATGGATGCGAAATAGTAAGGCGGAAAAAATATTGGTTTCAAACCCCGGCTCTGTGCCGGGGTTTTTAGTTCAATTGCGGATCGATAGGGAAATTCACCATCATCTCATATTCTCCGCCGAGCTGGCGAAGGGCGTCCTTCCATATTTCGGAAGGCTGTCTGTGAAATACCAGCGGCTGGCTTGCTTGTACCGTGAGCCATGATTTTTCTTTCAATTCATCGGCCAGCTGTCCGCTGCCCCAGCCGGAATAACCAATGTAGAACCGGATCTTTGCCATATCAATTTCTCCCTGGCGGATCAGGTCGATAGCCGTTTCAAAACTACCACCCCAGAACACGCCATCAATGATCTCGTAACCGCCGCTGATCTTATCCGGGTATTGATGCAGGAAATGGATCGTATCCATCTGAACAGGGCCTCCAAGGTAAACAGGTATTTTTTTTAGATCCTCTAATCCGCTGACCAGTTCATCCAATGTATATTCGTAGTTCTTGTTTAGTACAAATCCAAAACTACCCTCGTCCTGATGCTCACATAAAAACACCACTGTGCGCATGAAATTAGGATCTTTTAAAAAGGGATCAGCGATCAGTAATATGCCAGGTGCTGGACTCTCCATATCATCTAAATTAAGTAATCTTGCGAGATAACAAAATGCTCCCGCCAAAAATGACTTTTTTCAATGGCAATGACCGTCTAGGCTGGTCTTGACCGGACGAAGTCCGGTTGGTACTCAATTTACCCCTGTCTGGCAGGGCCTCCTTCTTTAAATATAATGTATTTTAGGCTGAAATCCCCTTTCTTTGTGAAACCTTCGTTAAAAACCTTTCGTAGAAAGGATTTAGAGAGGCTGCCCTATCATCCTTTTATAAATTTGCAGTTGGACCAAAAAGTATGGGTTTGAAAAAAATTTTCCCCGTCATTCTTGTATTGATCTCTTTGTCCCTGATCGGCATCATTGTCATTCAGATAAGCTGGATCCTGACCATGCTGGAAAACAAGCGGGAAGACCTTCATCATAAGATGATAGACGCCGTGGCACAGGTAGGGCAACAGCTGGTTGAACAAAGAGGAAACTCCGCCAAGGTTCTCCGGCTCAAGCCGGGAACACCCTGGCGCCCATCCGACCCCTTTCGGATGGAACTCATGCGGCCGCTGCCCATTGCAGAACGTTTTACTCCCGAAGAAATAGGCGACAGGCTCCGCAAAGCGTTCAATGCATTAAATCTGAAGCAGCTTCGGTTTGAGTTCTCGGTATCATCCAATATGGAATCAAACTCCGGTTTCAGTTTCCGAACCCCAGAGCTGCATTCCCGCAATTTTCAACAGGAGATACAGGACACCGTTCACAATCGCGCTGCGTTTTACCCGCTGCAGGCCCCTGAAGACTACAATGGCGGTATATTACCGGATGAATTGCTCGTCGTTGTGGTTCCTGATTTCACGAACATAGTACTGGGCGAAATGAGGATGATGATCTTTGGCGCCATTTTCTTTACACTGGTGATCATCTCCGCATTTTATGTGACTGTCAATGCACTGCTCCGTCAGAAAAAGCTAAGCGAGATCAAGAATGATTTTATCAACAACATGACCCACGAGTTCAAGACACCTTTGGCCACCATCTCTCTTGCTGTGGATGCCTTGCGAAATGAAAAAGTGGTGGCGGACCGGGAGAAGTCCGAATATTTCACCGGTATCATCAAGGAGGAGAACCGGCGTATGAACAAGCAGGTTGAAACCATCCTGCAAGCTTCCCTGCTTGACCGCCAGGAGCAGCAGTTGAATCTTAAACCCCTGCATGCGCACACCATCATCCAGGAGGCGATGGAGAATTTTCACCTGCAGCTGGAAGGCAAGGGCGGCCGTGCTGAACTGCAGCTCAATGCGAAAAAGGACCTGCTGGAAGCTGATGAGGTCCATATGATGAATATTATCACCAACCTCATCGACAACGCGGTTAAATATTCAAAAGATAATCCTGTTATCAAGATCACCACCCATAGTACAACCAAAAGCCTGGTCATCCGGATCGAAGATAATGGGATAGGCATGAACAAGGAGACACAGCGCCGCATCTTCGAGAAGTTTTATCGTGCTCATACGGGCAACCTGCACAATGTAAAAGGATTTGGCCTGGGTCTTAGCTATGTGAAGACGATAGTAGAAGCACACCAGGGTAAGATCAAGGTAGATAGTATACCGGGTAAGGGAACGACCTTTACGCTTGAGTTTCCGCTTGAGGTGGATTGATCCGGCGCAGGGGTGCGGGCATCTTACTCCAAACGCTGCATTAATGTCTTCAATCCGTTAAGCAGCCCTTCATAATACTGGCCTTTTTTGAAAAATGGAATAAAGCTCTCATCGATGATCTTTTTCGTGTCGGCATTGGGGAGGACCTTTTCTATTCCACTCCCATTCTGGATGCGGATCTTTCGGAACGACCTGGAAATACCGATCAGCATACCATTGTCGCTTTCTTTTTTTCCAATCCTCCAGGCACTCATCGTCTTCAGTGTGAAAAAATCGAAGTTGCCGGACATCGTCAGTGAAGAGTCGGCGGTCAGAACGGCTATCTCTATTGTGGTTCGCTGTTCATAATCGTGCAGGAGGTTGTCTAAGGTATCGATCTGCGCGGGTGTAAAAATATGTTCGAAATCGTTGATATACCCTATGGGGCGGGGAATGGTATCCTGTCCGGTTGCGATAGCAGGTGTTGCTGAAACCCGCGCGGATGCCGGGAATGGCACCGCCGAGAGCAAGCAGGATAAAATTATCCAATTTCGTATCGTTCGTAAGAACAGCATTTCAATGTTTGTCACCCCACAGCAAACACCCATCCCCATAACTCAGGAATCGAAAGCCATGCTCCAGCGCATAGGCATAGATCCTTTTCCATTCTTCTCCTACCAGGGATGCGATCAGCAGCAGCAGTGTGGACTCAGGCTGATGGAAATTTGTGACCAGCCCTTTTGCAATTTTCCAGTCATAGACGGGTGTGATCAACAGTTGAGTCGTAGTTGTCAGCCCGGTCATGCCCTGTCTTTCCATCCAGTCCAGTAAAGCTTTTAGCGCCTCCACGGCATCAGGCGCCGGGGTGGCCGATGCTGGCACTGTCGACGCTGGTGCGGCCGGGGTTGGCGCGAGTGCCAGCTCATAAGCATCCCATTGTTTTACGACCAGATCTGCCGCGCTTATATCCGGATCGCGCCGGACCTTCAGCCCTAACCAGTACAAACTCTCAATGGTGCGCGCTGAAGTCGTTCCTACCGGTACAACGGGCCGGCCTTCCAGCAAAACGGGGATCAGCTGTATTATCGTCTCCTTTTCCACTGTAATGAACTCGATGTGCATAGGATGTTCGCCCAACTTTGCGCTCTTCACCGGCAGGAAGGTGCCTGCTCCTACGTGCAGCGTAACCCAGCTTCGCCGGATCCCGTGTTCCGCCAGGGAATTAAAAACAGCTTCCGTAAAATGTAATCCTGCCGTTGGCGCCGCTACCGAACCATCGAAGCGGGCATAGATCGTCTGATACCGCTGGCTGTCTGTCTCTTCAGCCGACCGGCGAATATAGGGTGGGAGAGGGATCAGCCCTGCCCGATGTAATAGTTCCGCAAAGGACAATTCCACCGGTGACCAGGACAATTCGATCAGGAAAGCATCTTCCTCTTTACCCAGAAACCTTGCCTCCAGAACGATAGGCGCCGCGGCTGAAACAGGCTCTACAACCTTCTTCAAGATCTGCCCGGGCTTCCACTTTGAAGCTCCGCCAACCAGGCATTTCCACTGCACCTTGCCCGTCTGCGCCATCGCTACAGCGATGCTGCCATATTCCTTCGGGGGCTCCAGGCAAAAGATCTCGATCTGGCCTCCCGTCGGTTTCTGAAAAACGATGCGCGCCTCCACCACCTTTGTATTATTGAACACCAATAAGGAGCCTTCCGGAAGGTGAGCCCCGATATCCCGGTAATATGTCTCGCTGATCTTTCCTGCCTGGTAGATCAGCAACTTACTGGCATCGCGTTCCGCCAGGGGATAATAAGCAATGCTTTCCTGTGGAAGATCGTAGCTATAGTCAGCTATGGAGATATCTTTTGGGTCCAACTGCTACCGGTTTTGCAGCAAATCTACAAAAACCAGCTTAATGTCCTGACCAAAGCCAGACGGAGAAGGTCAATGCCACCGCGAGGATCACTGCTACTACAAAGTCGCCATTCTGCAAATAGTCGGTACTCCGTTTGAAAGACCTTGCTGCGGCATGCGGACCGGGACTAGCTCCGGAGTACGAACCGGGACTAGCTTCGGAGTGCGAACGGGGAATGGCTCCGGAGTACGAACTGGGACTAGCTTCGGAGTGCGCACTGGGAATTGCTCCGGAGTGTGCAGCCGGAAGGCCCGCGAACTTCACGATCGGTTTAGCTGCCGTCGGCCGCGTTGCCGGAGAGACCTGAGAATCGATAGGTCGTAAAACTACTTTTTCTATGAACAGGGTTTTTATCTGTCTGAGATCCGACGGACCTGGTGTTTTATCGGCCTTTGTCAGCAGCCGTGTAAACAAAGCCCGGTACTCCGGCACCAGTTTGTCAAGGATAATGGGTAGTTGGTCAAACAATCCGGTGGAATTGTAATAACCTTCCTGGTCGACGAACACCAGTCTGACACGCAGGATCAGCAGCATCGTCTGCAAATAATTGAAAAGGATGCCTGGCAGTTCACAGGGTCTTAGCTCCAGTCTGACCCGGCCGATAAGATAAGAGAATACGGGCATCCAATAATCTTTGGAAGCATAGACAGCCGTGTCGGGCAATTCCGACCGGGGCACCGTGTTGCCGGATACTACTACGCTGAAACGCCCGTCCCTGTTGCAAAAAATGTCTTTCTCACTGATATCCGCAAACCATCGCTTCTCGGCATGGATGGATTCCAATGCCTTGAAAAGGTCTTCCGACAGCCTGTGAACAGCAGGTGCAGATCCATCCTGGATCAATGTTTCCAGGGAAAAAGAATGACTTGTCATGACTTGCATACATTCCTGTTTAATTGTTCTGTTACCTTTGTCGTGTTAATAACTTGCAGGGAAACAAAATCACAGGATTTTGTTTTTTATTTTTTTTCGCTTAATTTTTCAGCAAAGTGGAGTTTAAATGAGGCCTGATAATACCATTACCGACACGGAAATAATCGATAACCTTACCCGGGATGGCAATAATAAAAGGAAGGCGGAAGATCAGCTGTTCAATGGATTCAGCTACTTTGTAAAAGAAGGCATCCGAAAGTACTCCCTCGCCGAAGAAGATGCACTGGACGTGTATTCGGACACGATCATCTCCGCAATCGAAAAAATTACCACCGGTCTTTTTGAAGGCCGCTCTTCGCTAAAAACATACTTATTCAGGATTTTTCATAATAAATGTGTTGACCGTATCCGGCAATTAACGACTAATAAGAACAAGATCCACAGAACTATGGCACCACCGGACCTGTTGTCCCAGCTATCGGACTCAGCGAAATCCGTTATCCAGCTCCTGGTCGACCGATCCGACTTCGATCTGCTAAAGGAAAGGCTGAATGACCTCGGGGACAACTGCCGGAAAATGCTGTCGCTCTTCGCAGATGGATACAGTGACAAGGAAATTGCCGTTGCTATGGAATACAAAACAGCTGAAGTTGTTAAGACCAGCAGGCTACGATGCCTGGAAAAACTACGGCAGTCTTATAACTTACTAAAGCATTAATATGAATAGCCTGGAATACATCGAAGATTATTTTAAGGGCTTGCTTACCGCCACACAAAAAGAAGAATTCGAGCAGCGTATTCTTTCTGACCCTTCTTTTGCAGAAGAGCTGGCCTTCTATCTCAACGCCCAGGCTCTCCTGAAAGATGAGCTGGCGGCGGAGAAAAAAGCCCGGTTCAAAGAACTCTACCGGCAAAATGAGCCTCTTCACCAGAACGAGCCTCTTCACCAGAATGAGCCTCTTCGCCAGAATGAGCCTCTTTCCTCCCGGCAAGGTCAGGTTAGAAGACTATGGCCATATCTTGTGGCGGCATCCGCTCTTATTATTATAATAGCAGGCTGGCTGATGTTTGGACAGCAGGCGGGTCCGGAAAAGCTGGCAGACCAATATATCAGCGGACAATTACAAAACCTGCCTGTCAAAATGAGTAGTGTGCAGGACAGCCTGCAAAAAGCCATAGCTGTGTACAATCGGGGTCAACTGCCGGAGGCCCTGACAAGATTTCAACAGTTGCTTCAGCAGGACTCGGCCCGGCCTCGGGTCAAAATTTATTCAGGCATTGTTTGCCTTCGTTTACAGCAATACGACAAAGCGCTGGATTATTTCCAGCAGCTGGAAGCTGACACAGCCCTCTACAGCAATCCGGCCTTATTTTATCAATCCCTAACCCTGATGAAGCGTAATCATCCCGGCGATAGCCAAAAAGCCAGGCAGTTGCTGCAGCTGGTTGTTGATCGCGACCTGGACAAGAAAGAAGATGCACAGCAATTGCTTTTGAAGCACTGGTAAAAAATTCGTTGACCATTCACCTCTTTCATTATGAAAAAATTCCTGTCTGGACTCAGGGGAAAGACCCTGCTTATTATTTTTACAACGACTGCAGCCCTGATGCAGACTTCCTGTCACCCGCGTATTAATAAGGGAGGCGGTCCCCCGACAAATCAGGTAAGCAACTGGATCAACTGGAACTTTGTATTTAAGGACGGCACTGATTCGGCCACGAGAGCAGCGACGATATCGAGTATTACCAATCAGATAAGAAATGTCAGCTCCGATACGAGCAAGCGAAATAATCAGGGGGCCAACACT
Organism: Puia sp.; assembly: GCA_036499285.1. GTDB lineage: Bacteria > Bacteroidota > Bacteroidia > Chitinophagales > Chitinophagaceae > Puia. Next base: position 279,299 of record DASYEB010000001.1, read on the forward strand.
GCCGTGGCAGGCATTCGCTATTCCCCGGATATCAGCAACTATTTGACCTCTTACCTGCAAAAGATCATAAAAAAGGGCAATGGCTTCTCTCTAAATGCCGTTGAGGCACACTTCTGCTCCTGCCACGACAGCTTATTGTGGAATCTTACATCCGACCTTTCCATCGGCGGCTCGGGACAGTCTGCGCCCAACTCCCCGCCTCCACCAGGTCCCGGACCTTCAGGAGATGCAATCCTGACAGTCGATAGTAATGGTGCTGTTACCTCGCCTTCGACATTACCTCCTGTCATCGACTATGCAGGTCTTTTCTCCATCAACGGAAACCCGGAAGTTGTCGATACGGTAGTGCTGGGGATCATTGACACAGGAATTGATCCCGGTCTCTTTTCAACAGGTGTCTTCCACGACGTGTTTGCCTCCGGTGGTATCGAGCCTGTCAACTTTGTGCCTACCGGCCCTTCCACTGATTTTAAAGATATAGACCCCGTCCGGCACGGTTCAGCCGTTGCGGCCATCGCCCTGAGCTCTTTTTATGCCGCATCTGTAAAGGACGGAAGGCCACGACTACCCAGGCTGATGGCCCTGCGTGCGCTGGACGGTACGGGCATGGGCAACACCTTTTCGGTGAGCTGTGCGATGAGCTATGCCATCCGTCACCGGGTAAAGCTGATCAATGCAAGTCTTGGTTATTGGAATGCGCAGAATAATGTCATCGATCACTATCTTCGGCTTAGCGCCACGCATCATATTCCCGTAGTTGCCGCTGCAGGCAACGAGCCGGGACAACATACGCAATCACTTTGCGATGCAGGAACCAACGCACATAACCTGCTGAGACCCGGGAATATGTTTTATCCGGCCTGCCAGAGTATCGACTCCCAATATTGTATAATCAGCGTCACAGGATTGAGCAGCCCTGAGCACCCCTGCCGGTATCAGAATTATTCCTCCCGTTATATCAGCGTGGGCGTTGTTAACAAGGATACTTCCAATTCCTGCTGCGGATTTTCCCTTTCGTTTATTAATAAAAACTATCAGCTGGATGGATCCTCATTCGCCACTCCTGTCATCAGCGGTGAGTTGGGCTACCGGATAATGCTGAAAGGCCGGCAAAGCAATCCCGCTTCTTATGTAGACTTACTTAATACAAAGAAAATAACACATAACTTTCTTACCTGGAACGGACAATATATCACCTATTGACCGATGCGGAGACTACTGTTTTTTATACTGACAAGCCTTTTCTTCTATAAAGACCTGTCCGGGCAATGTCCGGACAGGTCTGCTTTATTTGCAAGGATCGCCTTTTTAAAGGGTACTACCATCGCTACGGACGACCAGGTAAAGGAGCTGCTGCCTTATGTTCACCAACTGGAGCTTTGTCCCACGCCTGCCGATTCAACTTTCGCCTCCCTGTTGCAGCGGCTTGGTTTACTCTATTTCTTAAAAAAGGACTACCCCGCAGCGGTCAACTATACGCGCCGCGCCATTCGCCTCCTGGACGAAAAATGTCCGCCTACCACTACGAAGCCGATCCTTTTGTCAAGATGGTATTACAATCTTACCTTCTTTTATGATTCCCTTCATCAGAAAAGGGACTTCATCGAAGCGCTGGACAGCAGTATCACCATAGCCATACGCATTGGTGTCGTAGATAGCCGTACCCTCATGGCCCTCTGGCATAAAGCGAGCTATTATTATGACATTGGCGACTATGATCGCTGTTACCGGTCTGCGCTGCTGGGACAATCTCTCACCCGGAAATACCTGTCCGGAAAGGATAGTCTTCAATTTGTACACAGTTTTTTGACGCATTCTTTTAACGCTCTTCATCAGCTCGGAAGATATGACCAGATGGAGACACTGCTTAAAGAAAAGATCAGGGAATTCTCTGCTACCACGGACACGATCGCCCTTGGGATCTTTATGAACCAGCTATCCAGCGTCTATAGAGAAAAGCATAATTATAAAGAGGCCCTGGAATGCCTGCGAAGATCGTATCTCTACAATGAAAGCGTCCGGTTTGATCTGGGATCTTCCCAGGCACTGAACAATACCGGAGACCTTTATCTTTTTACGCTGCATGATTATGACCAGGCGCTGATATGGTGCAGAAAAGCATTGGCCCGTTTGCCTGCAAAAAGAAACCCGGACTCCTTCGAGACATTGGAGGCACTGACTGATTATGACAACATCGCCAGCGCTTATGCGGCAAAGGGGAATCCGGACAGTGCGCTGGTCTATTTCCAGCTGGCCTTCGATCAGCTGCAGCCGGGCATGAATGAGACCGTTCTGTTACAGCGCAGCGGCGATCGTAACTATGAAAGCAAAAGGATCGAATATCTTTCCCGTATCATCATTCATAAGGGGGACGCCTTTTATAGCCGATACCTCCTTAAACACGACAGGCAAAGCCTGGACGAATCGATCCGGATCTATAAAAAGGCCGACCTGTTCCTGGAAAGGGCTATCAACGAACAATCGGAGATCCAGTCACAGCTTGCCTTCCGAAAGAATGCCCGCAATCTTTACGAACATGCCATCCGGTCGGCGATGGAGGCCCGATCCCCTGATGAGGCGTTCTATTTTTTCGAACGTTCCAGGGCCATATTGCTCAACGACCAGCTGCAGCGCCAGGCAAACCTCGACGACAAGGCACTTGCTGAGAGGGCCGTCATACAAAAGAATATCCTGCGGCTGGAAAGAGAAATGGAAGGGTTATCCCCGGGCGCGGAAGCCTATGCGAAGCTGCAGGCCAATCTTTTTTCAGCGAAACAGGACCTGGATCGTTATAACCAGGCCGTCCAAAAACGCGAACCTGCCGGCAGGACTTTCTCTTTTAGTACGCTTCCCGGTCTCCGCGCGCGACTGGGAAAAGAAAGGCAATCCTTTTTCGCACTCTATGCCGGGGATAGCTCTGTATACTCTATACTGGTCAATAACCAGGATGCAACGGTACGGGTCATCGGTAAATCACGCTTCGATAGCCTCGCCCATGTTTATACGACCTATATCTCCGATCCCGAACGATTAAATCGTGACATGCCGGGTTTTGTCCGGACAGCCGGCCAGTTGTATCAACTGCTTTTCCCCGACGGCTCTGCACCACCGGGAAGAGTCGTTGTATCTCCCGATGGAAATTATTTTCCTTTCGAGGCACTGGTAACCAATAATTCTGTCCGGCATCCTGTCTACTTCCTGGATTCCCATCCCATTTGTTATACCTATTCGGCCCGCTATTTCCTCGATACTGCCGTGGAAAGTGCGGCAGCCGCCGGAAAAGAATTTATGGGGATAGCTCCAGTGCAATATGCCTCGTACCTGAACCTGCCGGATCTGCCCGGCAGCAGTAGCTCGCTCGATCAGATCGCTTCCCTGTTTGGCAGCCCCGACAAATTCACTTCCGGTCAGGCTTCCAAGGCCAGCTTTCTCCAAAATTTTTCGGACTACCGGCTCATTCAGCTTTATACCCATGCCGTCGGCAACAGTCCGGGTAAGGAACCGCTGATTTACTTTGCCGACTCAGCGCTGGCTCTTTCCGAACTGATCCCAGAGAAAAAGCCCCTCACCCGGCTGATCGTTTTGTCCGCTTGTGAGACGGCTAACGGAGAATTCTACCAGGGGGAGGGCGTGTTCAGCTTTAACAGGGAATTTGCGGCTCTTGGCATTCCCGCCGCCGTCGTCAACTGCTGGTCCGTCGACAATAAGGCTACGTATCAGCTGACGGAACTCTTCTTTAAATACCTGTCACAGGGCCAGCCAGCGGACATTGCCCTTCAGCAGGCAAAAAAAGAATTCATCCGCCATGCGTCCGGCGAGCAGCGGCTGCCCTATTATTGGGCCGCTTCCGTGCTAACCGGTCAGGCGACCCTGATCCCGCAAAGACCTTCCTCCAGATCCTGGTTATATATGCTGCTTTTCCCTGCTGCTCTCCTGGCGATCGGGTTTGGCTTATTCCGCTTCTCTATCATTAAAAGATAAGGATAAGAACTTCGTTTCGCTTGGTTATCCCCAGCTTATCCACCGTAATTCACAGATTATACACAGCTAAAACGACCATTTCGGCCCCTCATTTCGGGTAAGCTCAAACCCCCGCCCAGCCTGCATGGGTAATACACCCGTGTGGAAAAATTAAATTTTTCAAATTCCAAGTTAAAAGTGGGAAAAAGTGTTATTTTGTGTTAGTTTTAGTTAAGGTTGATTCAACTCCTCATAAATGATTGGTTTTCTGGGCGAATACGAAGCTACATTGGACTCGAAAAGTCGCTTCCTGCTTCCCGTCGGCTTCAAAAAGCAGCTGCCGGAAGATGGGACCACCCAGTTTGTCATTAACAGGGGATTCGAAAAATGCCTTAGTCTCTATCCGATGAAAAGCTGGGAACCGATTTTCGCCCGAATTAGCCAATTGAATGATTTTGACCCCGAAGTTCGTCAATTCAGAAGATATTTCCTGAATGGCGCGACAATGGCAGAATTGGACTCCGCCGGCAGAATTCTCATTCCTCAAAACCTGAAAGAGCATGCCGGTCTCGAAAAAGACATCGTGCTCACCGCAGCAGTGGATAAAATCGAAATCTGGGATAAAAGTAAGTACCATCAGTTCTTTGAATCTTTTTCACCGGAAGCATTCAGCAGCCTGGCTAAGCAGGTGATGAACCCGGGAGGGTCCGGGCAATGACGACTCCCGGCAAGGATAATGAATCCTATCACCTTCCCGTTCTCCTGCAAGAGACACTCGACGGATTAGACATCCAGCCGGATGGCGCTTATGTCGACTGTACCTTTGGCGGTGGCGGCCATTCGAGGGGCATCCTGGAAAGACTGGGACCAAAAGGCAAATTGTTCGCCTTCGACCAGGATAACGACGCCCGTCGTAACCTGCCGGAAGACCGACGCATCACCTTTCTGCCCCATAATTTCCGGCACCTGGGCCGCTTCCTCCGTCTGCACGAAGCGGCTCCTGTCAACGGCATCCTTGCTGACCTTGGCGTTAGCAGCCATCAGTTCGACCAGGCTGAGCGTGGATTTTCCTTCCGTTTTGAAGGCGACCTGGATATGCGGATGGATCAGCGAATGACAACGACTGCCTTCGACATCGTCTACACGTATTCCGAACAGCAGCTGCACAAATTATTCGAACAGTATGGCGAAGTTACCAATGCCAAAACATTGGCACGCACCATCGTCCAGCTGCGTCGCTCCGTTTCGCTGAAGACCATCCCCAACTTCAAAACGGCCTTGAACAGCGTGGTGAAAGGGAATCCCAACAAGTACTTTGCCCAGGTTTTCCAGGCGTTACGCATTGAAGTGAATGATGAATTGGGAGCTTTAAAAGAAATGCTGCAACAAGTGCCCGGTCTCCTGGTGTCTGGTGGCCGTGTCGCCATCATCACCTTTCATTCCCTGGAAGACAGGCTCGTCAAGAACTTCCTCAAAAAAGGATCTTTCGAAGACGAAGACCCGTCAGACCCCTTCGGACAAAGTACGATAGCCCCCCTGTTAAAAGCGATTACCAAAAAACCGGTAACTGCCGGTGAAAATGAATTACGCCAAAATCCGCGAAGCCGCAGCGCCAAGCTGCGTATCGCTCAACGGTTATAACATAGCATAGAAGACATAGAGCAGGAAACATGAAGAAGAAAGATCAGAAAACAGAAACTCCTCCCTGGAAAGAGGATGATGTTACGCACGAGGCGGCGGAAGCCACACTAAAGGCTGCCAAAAAGAGGACACGCAAAGAAGGGTCTTCTGATGCGGGCAGGCGTCCCCGGTGGAGACCTTCCGTCCTGGGCTATAGCTGGGTCATGAAGAACATCGGCTTCTTCCTGTTTCTCGCAGCCCTCGCGGTGGTGTACATCTACAACGGCCATTATGCCGACAACATCTCCCGGGACATTAACCGGACCAATAAAGAACTGAAAGAGTTGCAATATGAGTACAAAACGCTTAAAAGCGAAGTGATGTTCCGGAGCAAACAGAGCGAGCTGGCTAAGGCAGTAGATCCTTTCGGCCTGAAACAGCTGACCCAGCCTCCTTTCGTCATCGTCGACAGCGTACAGAATTAAATTGAGTTAAAAAACTTTCTCGGGATAAACATGGAAGTAAAACGCGACATATTATGGAGGGTCTACCTCTGCTTTCTTGGCATCGTGGCGCTGAGCCTCGTGGTGCTGGGGAAGGCGTTTTATATCCAACACGTGCAAGGGGCATACTGGCGTGGATTAAGCGACAGTCTTCATCAAAAGTTCATCGAGCTCGACGCGGAAAGGGGTACGATATACAGCGAGGATAGCAGCATGCTTAGCACTTCAATCCCTTATTTTAATATCTATATCGACTTTGGCGCCGACGGTCTCCGTGAGAAGAATGGGCGCCGTTTCACGGATAACCTCGATTCCCTCTCGCTTTGCCTGGCCGGTCTGTTCCGCGACCAGTCCGCTGCCGCCTATAAGAAAGATCTGCTCAGGGGTTATCGTGCCAACGATCGCTACTATCTTCTGCAATCTAATGTCTCCTTTGAAAAATATCAGCGGCTCCGTGACTTCCCCCTTGTCCGCCAGGGTCGTAACAAAAGCGGTTTCATTGCGGAAGTAAATAATAAAAGATTGAATCCGTTTGGCTTGCTGGCCAATCGTACCATTGGTCTGGCGAGGGCGAATGCCCAGAATGTCGGTCTCGAACGCACCTATGACACTCTGCTCAAAGGAGAGGTCGGTCGTCGTCTTGTCCGCTACATTGCCGGTGGAACCTATATCCCTGTCGAAGGATATGAGATAGAATCGGAGAACGGCAAGGACATCATCACTACCCTCGACGTCAACATCCAGGATATCGCAGAGAACGCGCTGTTGAAAGAGCTGACAGCAAACGAATCAGAACATGGCACCTGTATCGTCATGGAAGTGGCTACCGGTAAGATCAAAGCCATCGCTAACCTGGGGCTCCAGCCGGATGGCTCTTATTGGGAAGACCTCAACTACGCCATCCGCGCCACCGAACCGGGTTCTACCTTCAAACTGGCAACCCTGCTTTCCCTGCTTGAAGATAAAAAGATCACGCTGAACGATAAACTCAACCTTGAAGGAGGCGTCTGGAAATTCGGTCATCGCACTGTCTATGACTCGGAGCCGCACGAAAATAAGACCTTTACGGTCAAGGAAGCTTTTGAGATCAGCTCCAACGTTGGCATGGCCAAGCTGGCCGTGGCCAACTATTCCAATAATCCCAATCAGTTCATCGACCACCTGAAGAAATTAAGGCTCAACCAAATGACCGGCATCGACCTTCTCGGCGAAGGAATGCCCATTGTCAAAACGCCAAAATCAAAAACGTGGAGCGCGACCAGTCTTCCCTGGATGGCGTTTGGTTACGAAGTCCTGGTCACTCCTTTGCAGACACTGACACTCTACAATGCTGTTGCCAACAATGGACGGATGATGAAGCCTTATCTTGTCAGCGCTCTCCAGGAGTCGGGCATCACTGTCAAAGAGAACAAGCCGACAGTCCTGATCGATAAGATCTGCAGCGAGAGCACTCTCCGGCAGCTGCAGGAATGTCTGTACGGCGTTTGTAACAGCACGATCGAAGGGGCCACGGGTTACAAACTCTTTAAGAACGCGTTTTATAAAGTTGCGGGCAAGACAGGCACGGCCCTCGTAGCCAACGGCTCACGTGGTTATGCCGACCATATCTATCAATCTTCTTTTGTGGGTTATTTCCCCGCTAATGCGCCAAAATATACCTGCATCGTAGTGATAAAGAACAAGCCTTTCTCGAAAGTATATTATGGCGGCGCGGTTGCCGGGCCGGTCTTTAAGGAGCTTGCCGACAGGCTGATGAGTACGGCCCCGGGTCCGGTGAACCTTCCTGATCCCGGCAAAGACAGTTCGAAATTCTATTATGCAGGCCTCACGCGCGACATAAAGGCCGTCGAACATACGCTGAAAATGAGCTATACCGACTCTGCCGGAAAGAATGAATGGTCCCGTCTCTATGCTTCCGAATCAGGCAGCCGGCCCGTTCTCGGCAGGCAGGCCGTTTCCAGGCAGATGGTACCTGACGTAAAAGGTATGGGTCTGAAAGACGCGTTGTACCTCCTGGAGAGTATGGACATGCATGTCTCGGTCAGTGGCAGCGGAAAGGTCAGGACACAAAGCATCGAGCCGGGTTCGGCAATGGTAAAAAAAGAAAAAATATTTATTCAACTGGATTAACGAAACCCTGAAAGGGATATGACAAACCTACAGGACATATTGTATAAAGTAAGCATCCGCTCCATTCACGGCGACCGGGACAGACAGGTGGATAACCTGCAGACCGACTCCCGTCAGGCAGGCGCCGGATCTTTGTTCATCGCCATGAAAGGGACACATGTCGACGGACACGATTTTATTCCTGCTGTGACGGCTGCCGGCACAAATGTCATTGTTTGCCAGGACCTGCCGCCTGTCTTACAGGAAGGCGTGACCTATATCCAGGTAGAAGACACGGCCGCAGCCGCGGGCATTATCGCCCATAACTTTTATGGCCAGCCTTCCGAGCGTCTCAAGCTGGTAGGCGTAACCGGTACCAACGGTAAAACGACCATTGCCACCTTACTATATAAGCTCTTCTCCGGCCTGGGGTATAAATGCGGACTGTTGAGCACGGTACAGAACCATATCGGGGAGCGAGTCTCAAGTGCCACACATACTACACCCGACGCCCTCCACCTTAATGCGCTGCTGAAGGAAATGGCGGACGAAGGCTGTACGCATGTCTTTATGGAGACCAGCTCCCATGCTATCCACCAGCACCGCATCGCGGGTCTGCGATATGCCGGGGGGCTGTTCAGCAACATTACCCATGATCACCTGGACTATCACAAGACCTTTGAAGAATATATCCGGGTGAAAAAATCCTTCTTCGACTCCCTGCCCTCCGAAGCGTTTGCCATCTCGAATGCAGATGATAAAAGAGGCGCCGTCATGCTGCAGAACACAAATGCAAAAAAATATTTCTATAGCCTGAAGACCCTGGCAGAGTTCAAGGGGAGGATACTGGAGAACAATCTTACGGGTCTGGTCATGATCATCAATGACCAGGAAGTTCATTTCCGTCTCATCGGGGAATTCAACGCCTACAACCTGCTGGCTGTCTATGGTGCCGCTATCTGTCTTGGTGAGGACAAGAATGAAGTGCTCCGCCGGCTCAGCACTCTAGATGGGGCCGAAGGCCGGTTTGATTATCTGATGTCACCAAAGGATAAGATCATTGGTATCGTCGACTATGCTCATACCCCCGATGCCCTGATCAATGTGCTGACGACCATCCAGAAACTGCGTAAGGGGCACGAACGCGTGATCACTGTTGTCGGCTGTGGCGGGGACAGGGACAAGACGAAACGTCCGCTGATGGCTGCTGCCGCTGCCGAATACAGCGACAAGGCCATTCTCACTTCTGACAATCCCCGCAGCGAAGAACCTGAGCAGATCATAAAGGATATGGAGGCGGGCTTAAATACGGCGGCAAAAAGAAAATATATCTCTATCACCGACCGGAAAGAGGCTATTCGTACTGCACTGAGCCTTGCAGGACCTGAGGACATCGTACTTGTAGCCGGAAAAGGACATGAAAAATACCAGGAAATAAAAGGAGTGAAATATCCCTTTGACGACAAACAAATATTATTGGAGTTTTTCGAATTGCTCGATAAATAAAAGACATGCTATATTATTTATTTGAATGGTTTAAGCAGCATAGCATCAAGGTGCCGGGAAGCGCCCTGTTCCAGTTCATCACCTTCCGGGTGCTGCTGGCTGTCGTATTCTCGCTTATTGTCAGCATGATCTTTGGAAAAAGGCTCATCCGGTTCCTGGTGAAGAAGCAGATCGGGGAGACGGTTCGTGACCTTGGCCTTGCAGGCGAGCAGCAAAAGAAAGGAACTCCGACCATGGGTGGTTTCATTATTATCCTGGCTATCCTGATCCCTACATTCCTGCTGGCCGATCTGCATAAAGCCTATATCCGTCTCATGATCTTCAGCACCATCTGGCTTGGCCTGATCGGGTTTATCGATGACTATCTGAAAATACGGGCCAAGCGTATTGCAAAAGAGCAGGGCATTGCCTATAAGAAAGGAGATAAAGACGGGCTGGCCGGCTGGTTCAAAGTACTTGGCCAGGTGGTGCTCGGCCTTGTTGTGGGTGCTACCTTATACTTTAACAGCAATACCATGGTCTACCGCGAATATGTAGGCCAGACGACACCTGCCGATACCGTCGGATGGAAGACGATTACCCTTGGCAAGGAGAAAAAACTGTTTGCACCGGCAACGGAGCCGATAACGACGATCCCCTTTGTAAAGAATCATGAGTTCAATTACTCCAAGCTGCTTCCGCCGGCGTTGCGGGGATTCACCTGGATACTCTATATAGCCGTCGTGATCTTTATCATCACAGCGGTATCCAATGGCGCCAATCTTACTGATGGGCTGGACGGGCTGGCCACGGGCACCAGTGCCGTGATAGGCGCCTGTCTGGGCATCTTTGCCTATGCCAGCGGTAACATCCGCTTTGCGGAATACCTCAATGTCATGTATATCCCCAACCTGGGGGAACTGTCCATCTTCATCGGCGCCCTCGTCGGAGCCTGTGTAGGTTTTCTCTGGTACAATGCTTATCCGGCACAGGTCTTTATGGGAGACACCGGCAGCCTTACACTTGGCGGGATCATCGCAGCCCTGGCTATCATAGTGCGTAAGGAGTGGCTGATACCCATTTTCTGCGGGGTGTTTCTCGTAGAGGTGCTTAGTGTAACCATACAAGTAACTTATTTCAGATATACGAAGAAGAAATATGGAGAGGGTAGAAGGGTATTTCTCATGAGTCCCCTGCATCATCATTATCAGAAGCTGGGGTATCATGAAAGCAAGATAGTAACAAGGTTCTGGATCGTAACGATCCTTTGTGTGGCGTTTGCGATAGCGACTTTGAAAATCAGGTAGCGGCTGCCGAAAGGTGGACGTTCATTATAAATTCATGTATGAAAAACCAAACTGGGTAACCGGGCTAACCGGAGCTAGGCAAGTGAGCTCCGGGGATGCTTAAGGTATATCCGGGACCACCGTTGACCCTCATACAGTGAAAAAAGAATTGTGGTGCAGTATTATCCAATGCTTTTGAAGAACCCCCAATAATCCGGTACCGGATGGATGAAAAGTTATGTCTAAAAAAATGGTCATACTCGGCGGTGGTGAGAGTGGCGTTGGTGCAGCAATACTGGCAGCACAGCGCGGCTACGACGTGTTCGTATCCGACGGCGGACCTCTGAAAGACGTTTACCGCGAAGACCTGAAAAAACATAACATCTCTTTCGAGGAAAAAGGCCATTCCGCCGACCGGGTCCTTGCTGCCGATGAGGTTGTAAAAAGCCCCGGCATACCGGAAAAGAATGACCTGGTGAAGCAGGTCCGCGTTAAAGGCATCCCTGTCATCAGTGAGATCGAGCTTGCCTACCGGTATAAAGGAAACAGCGGCGTCATCGGTATTACCGGCAGTAACGGGAAAAGCACGACCACGGCGCTGACATACCATATCTGTCGTCATGGCGGACTGGACTGCGGCCTTGTCGGAAACATCGGATATTCATTTGCCCGCCAGGCTGCTGAAGACCCGAAAAAATGGTATGTGGTGGAGATCAGCAGTTTCCAGCTGGATGACATTCTGACTTTCCGCCCCGACGTGGCTATCCTGACCAACATCACAGAGGACCATCTCGATCGCTATGACTACAAATTTGAAAACTACATCGCCAGTAAGTTCAGTATCACCAGGAACCAGACTGCTGACGACCACTTTATCTATAACGAGGACGACCCTGTGATCAACGAATATATAGGCCAATTTCCCATTCATTCTAACCCACTACCATTTACTATGCAACAGGAACCTAACAAAGGCGGATTCATAAAAAACGGACAGATGAACATCAACACAGGCAGCGAGAAACTTCAAATGAGCATCTATGATTTTGCCCTGAAAGGCATTCACAATCAATATAACACTATGGCAGCAGGCATCGCATCCGCCACCGTCGGCATCCGCAAGGAAAAGATACGGGAGGCTATCCAAAGCTTTGAAGCTCTCGAGCATCGCATGGAATATGTCAGCACCGTACGTGGGGTAGAATTTATCAATGATTCAAAGGCCACTAATGTCAACAGCACCTGGTATGCCCTGGAAAGCATGGAAAAGCCGGTTATCCTGATCCTGGGTGGAGTGGATAAAGGCAATGATTATACCCTGATCCGGGACCTTGTCAAGGAGAAGGTCAAGGCCATCGTTTGCATGGGCGTAGACAATCGCAAAATACACGAAGCTTTTCAGAACGATGTCCCTCTTATGGTCAATACTCTCAGCGCGGAGGAAGCCGTAAAAGCGGCCTTTCATTTCGCTGCCAAAGGGGATGTCGTATTGCTGAGCCCTGCCTGCGCCAGCTTCGATCTGTTTAAAAATTATGAGGACCGGGGACGACAGTTCAAGGAGGCTGTCCGTGATCTATGAGTAATCCGGCAACGATAGAAAAGACACCGTTTGGCAGCCTTCGGTCCCGCACCAGAGGCGACAAGGTTATATGGACCGCTGTGGTCCTTTTAGCCGTTGTATCCCTGTTGGTTGTATACAGCTCGACGGGGCTGCTGGCATATAAGATGTATAAGGGAAATACAGAAGTTTATCTTTTCAAACAATTCGCCTTCATCCTCGTCGGTGTAATGATCATTTATTTCGCCCATCAGGTCAATTATACCATCTACTCCAAAGTAGCGAAGATCCTCTTCCTGCTTTCCATACCTCTTTTGTTCTATACCCTTTTCTTCGGGGTAAAGCTAAATGAAGGCAGCCGCTGGATCCGTCTGCCCATTATCAATATGACCTTCCAGACATCCGATCTGGCAAAGCTTGCGCTGTTCATGTACCTCAGCCGCCTGCTGAGTAAAAAACAGGATGTGATAAAGGATTTTCGCACTGGTTTCCTGCCGGTGATCATCCCCGTTTCTATCATTTGTGCGATGATAGCCCCGGCCAATCTTTCCACTGCCCTGCTGACCGGCGCGACCAGCCTGATGCTGCTCTTTATCGGCCGGGTCAGCGCCAAACATCTTTTACTGACTATCGGGGTCGCTGCTATACCGCTGGTCCTACTCATATCTGCTGCTGTCATCCGGCATAAGGCCAATGGCGGCGCAATGGAAAAGCCAAAGGCCGAAGGCCGGTCGCGTCTATTTGTAAGGGTAGATACCTGGATCAGCCGGGTAGAGACCTTTATTTATGGGGGGAAAGAAGACAATGGCGACAACAACTATCAAACGAATCAGGCCAAGATAGCCATCGCAAAAGGCGGGATCCTTGGATTGGGACCGGGGAACAGCCAGCAACGGAACTTTCTTCCCCATCCGTATTCCGATTTCATCTATGCTATAATCATCGAGGAATACGGGCTGGTGGGCGGAGCGTTTATTGTCCTGATCTACCTGGTTTTCCTGCTGCGCAGCATCCGGATCTTCCGGCGTTGTCCCTTTGCGTTTGGGGCTTTCCTTGCGCTCGGACTTAGCTTTACCCTTGTCATACAGGCATTGGCAAATATGGCAGTGAACGTCAACTTATTCCCCGTTACAGGGGTAACCCTTCCCCTGGTCAGCATGGGAGGCAGCTCGTTCCTGTTTACCTGTCTGGCAATCGGGATCATATTGAGCGTAGCCCGCAATGCCGAAATTTCAGAGGGTGACGAAAAAAACATGGAGGAACCCGCAATTTGAGCAAACGGATCATCATAGCAGGCGGCGGTACCGGCGGTCATATCTTTCCGGCCATCGCCATTGCAGGAGCCCTGAAAAAACAGGACCCGACCATTGAACTGTTGTTTGTAGGCGCCAGGGGCAAAATGGAAATGGAAAAAGTGCCCCAGGCAGGCTATCGTATCGAAGGAATAGACATTGCCGGTTTTAACAGAAGCTCTTTGATAAAAAATTTCGGTCTGCCATTCAAGCTGATCAAGAGTTTCTTCCAGGTCAGCTCCATCTTCAGCACCTTTATGCCGGATGGGGTCATTGGAGTAGGGGGATATTCCAGCTTTCCGGTCCTGCGTGCAGCGCAGGCCAAAGGGATCCCAACCTTTATACACGAAAGCAACTCGTTCGCGGGCAGGAGCAATATCTTATTGGGAAAAAAAGCAACCTGCATTTTTGTTGCCAGCGACGGCATGGAAAAATTCTTTCCTGCGGGCCGGATCCGGGTCTCCGGTAATCCTGTACGCAGCGTCATCGTTCAAAGCAGGGTGGACCGGGATGAGGCCGTTCGTTCCTTTGGCCTGGACCCTGCAAAGCCTACGGTCTTGTCAACGGGCGGCAGTCTTGGCGCCAAAGGCATCAATGAAGCCATTGCCTCTCACCTCGGCGAGTTTGGAGACCTTCAGCTGATCTGGCAGACAGGCCGGCCTTTTGCTGCCCAGGCGTCAGCGCTATGTGCCGGCCGCAAAAATGTCTGGACAGCCGACTTTATTCCACAGATGGAGAACGCTTTTGCTGCCGCGGATGTGGTCATATCACGGTCCGGCGCGATGTCCATCGCTGAACTATGTGTCGTAAAAAAACCGGTTGTCTTCGTACCCTTTCCTTTTGCGGCGGAAGATCATCAGACAGTCAATGCCCAAAACCTGGTGGATAAGGATGCGGGACTCCTGGTGAAAGACAATGAAGCAAAGGACAAGTTGGTTGACACCGTTCTGGCACTGTCGCGGGACAAGGCAAAACAGGAAAAATTAAAAGAAAACATAGGCCGCTTAGCTGTAACCGACGCGGCAGACCGTATCGCGGAAGAGATACTGAAAGTGCTGGCGACCACGACCCATCAATCGGGGTCAGCCAAAAAATGAAAGATGAAATGATTGAACTAAAGGACATAAAGCGGATCTATTTTATTGGTATTGGCGGCATAGGGATGAGTGCGCTGGCGAGATACTTCCGTTTTCACGGCCGGCAGGTCAGCGGTTATGATAAAACGTCCACTGCGCTTACGCGTCAGCTGGAAGAAGAAGGCATCGCCGTTCACTATGAAGAAGAACCTGGCACGATACCAAAGGATGCCGACCTGATCGTTTATACGCCGGCGGTGCCGGCTGCACACAAGGAGCTGGTATGGTATCAGCAGCATTCCTACACCCTGATGAAAAGGAGTGAAGTGCTGGGGCTGATCACTGCCGGATCTTTTAATATCTGCGTGGCGGGCACGCATGGAAAAACCACCGTCACAACGATGATAGCACATATCCTGCGGCACAGCGGCTACGGATGTAATGCCTTTTTGGGTGGGATTGCTGTCAATTATAACAGCAATTTCTGGAGTGACAAACGAAATGTCTGTGTAGTGGAAGCCGACGAATATGACAGGAGTTTTCTGCGGCTTAGTCCCGACGTCGCCGTCATTACGGCCATGGATGCGGATCATCTGGACATCTATGGTACAGCGCAGGCTGTCGAGCAGGCCTTCATCGATTTTTCGGGCCGGCTGAAATCCGGAGGTCTTCTTATCAGCAGAAAAGGATTGAAGAGGGAAGGAGAATTGAAAGGAGACCGCCGGCTGACCTATGGCATTGATTCGGCAGCCGATGTTGCCGCGACCGACATCACGATCGACCAGGGGGATTATATGTTCAGCGTAAAGACGGCAGACTGGAGTCTCGAACGCATAGCCCTGCCGATGGGCGGACGTCACAATGTAGAGAATGCCACTGCTGCCATAGCCATCGCGCACAGCCTTGGCATTGCGGGGGATAAGATAGTGGAGGCCGTCGCGGCATTCCGGGGAGTTAAAAGACGTTTCGAGTACATCATTAAAACCCCCCGAAGGGTCTTTATCGATGACTATGCTCACCACCCGGAAGAGCTGCGGGCTTTGATCAGTGGAGCGAGAGAGCTGTTTGGCAGGATGAAATGTACCATCATTTTCCAGCCGCACCTTTTTACGAGGACCCGCGACTTTCTGGATGGCTTTGCCGACAGCCTGGACCTGGCCAATGAAGTATTCCTGCTGCCAATCTACCCGGCGCGGGAGCTGCCTATCGAAGGGGTGACCAGCGAGCTTATTGCGGGCAGGATGACAAAGGGGAAGGCCACCGTAGTGGACAAGAAAGAGATATTGAACATAATAAAAGATAAAACAGGACAGGATGATGGCCTGGAGTTGTTGATCATAGCCGGGGCTGGAGACATTGATACTTTGGTTGAGCCTATCCGGCAATTGCTGGAAGGCTCGAATTAATTGTGAACGGGACTTAACTAACCCGAGCACTGTTGTACCCGTCTGATGGTCCGATGGACCATCAGGCGGGTCTCAATAAACCGGACTCAAAGGGTCCGGACTCAAAACAAGAATGGCTGTTAAAATAAATATCAGGAAAATAGTATCGGTTACCATCTGGGGCATGGTGGGCGCCGGTGTGCTGGTATTGCTTGTCGCGGCTGTTCGTTACCGGAACAACAATACCTGTAAAGGGTATCGTATAGAGGTCGCAGGCGGTGCGTCAACGCTGTTCATTGACAAAAAGGGGATCACCGATCTGCTTAATTCGGCCGGCGCCGGACATGGCCAGGGCCGCCCTATTCAATCATTCGACCTCCGCCGTCTTGAGTCGGCCCTGGAAAAGAATGTTTGGATAAAAAAGGCGCAATTGTTCTTTGATAACAACGGGATCCTGCGGGTAAACGTCCGTGAACGTGAACCGGCTGCGAGAATATTTACCAGCGATGGCAACAGCTTCTACATCGACAGCACCGGTGTGCAGCTGCCCTTGCAGGACAAGGTGCAGGCGCGTCTGCCTGTATTCACGGGCTATCCGGCTCCGAAGATCCGGCTACAGGGCCGTGACAGCGCTTTGACAGCGGGTATGCTGGAGCTGAGCAACTTTATCGGGCAGGACTCTTTCTGGTCGGCCCAGGTCGCACAGGTGGACATCATGGCTAACAAGACCTTCGAGCTGGAACCGGAGATTGGAAGACATAGGGTCAGTTTTGGCGATGGCAGCGACATCCGGCAGAAGTTTCACCGGCTCTTTATCTTTTATAAGGAAGTACTGAGCCGGACGGGGTTTGATAAATACAGCCGCATCGATGTGTCTTATGCGGGCCAGGTCATAGGAATAAAAAAAGGAAGTGAACAAAGCCGTTATGATTCTATCCAGGGAATGAATAATATCCGGCAATTGATCCTATCGGCACAGCAATTGCAACAGGATACCATTCGCCAACAGAATGTCAAACCGCTCGAACGCAACACGATGACGGAGCAAAACCTTACCAACTATGATCTAGTACCTGACTCGCCAAACCGTAAAAAACAACTATAAATAAAATAAACGAAACTATGAATCACGAACAGCCTATAATTGTCGGACTCGATATCGGAACGACGAAGATCGCTGCCATAGCAGGTCGTAAGAACGATTACGGCAAACTCGAAATATTAGGGTTCGGACGTGCCAACTCCAATGGGGTCAAACACGGTCAGGTACTGAATATAGATGAGACGATCAAAGCCATCCAGATGGCACTCGATAATTGCTATGCTTCCAACCCTAACCTGGAGATCAGTGAAGTGTATGTTGGTATAGCCGGCCATCATATCAAGAGTCTTCAGACCCGCGGTGACATCGTTCGCCAGAACACTGATGAAGAAATTACCCGCCGGGAGATAGATCAGCTTATTGCCGATCAGTACAAGACCTATATACCTGCCGGCGACCAGATCATCGATGTGATCCCACAGGAGTTTACCGTGGATAACTTCCAGAACATTCCCAACCCTATCGGTTATGGTGGCGTGAAAGTTGGCGCCAACTTCCATATCATCACCGGTGACAAGAATGCTATCCGGAATATCAACAGGGCCGTTGAAAAAAGCCGGCTTCATACCAAGGACCTGGTGCTCCAGCCGTTGGCTTCGGCCGCTGCTGTCATGGGACAGGAAGACCTGGAAGCCGGAGTAGCCATCGTTGACATTGGCGGCGGAACTACCGATTTGGCTGTATTCTACGAAGGCATCCTGAAACATACGGCTGTCATTCCCTTTGGCGGTGAGAATATCACCAACGACATCAAGACCGGGCTTGGTGTGCTGAAGACCCAGGCGGAACAGATGAAAGTGCAGTTTGGATCCGCGCTTTCGAATGAGGCAAAGGCCAACGCGTATATTACGATACCTGGTCTGCGTGGTATGCCCGCTAAAGAGATCAGCGTAAAAAACCTGGCCAATATCATCCAGGCGCGGATGAGTGAGATCATGGATTTCGTGTCCTATCACCTCAAGCAGGTGGGACTGGACAATCGCGCGCTGAACGGCGGAATCGTCATGACGGGTGGAGGTTCGCAGCTCAAGCATCTTATCCAGCTTACGGAATACATCACCGGTCTCAATGCGCGCATCGGCTATCCGACGGAGCATCTTGCCGCGGGTCACATCGAAGAGTTGGCGAAACCGACCTATTCCACCTGTATCGGGCTGATCCTGAAAGGGTACAGCGACTACGAACACAACCGTAAGGAATTTGAAAAGGAGTTCCGCAAAGTGGATGTCCCCGACAACCTGCGGAAGATGGAAACGCAGCAGGAGCTGTCGACCCTTAGCCAGGAAATGCAGCAGCAGGAAAGAGTTCGCAACCGGAAAGGAATGAAAGACTTCTGGGGAAAATTCAAGGACGGAATTATCGATCTGTTTAAAGAAGAAGAGGACCAGAAATTATAATATAAGAGATCATACCCTTTGAGAGATTAGTTGATCCAGGCATCCGTTGGGTACGGCGGTCACGAAGTGGCCGACCAATTTATTCGTTCTAAATTTTTTTGTTATGATCCATTTTGATCTACCGAAAGAGAAGTCATCCATCCTAAAAGTAATAGGAGTGGGTGGTGGTGGCAGTAATGCAGTAAACCATATGTTCAGTCAGAACATAGAGGGAGTGAATTTCATCATTTGTAATACCGACGCTCAGGCAATAGCAACCAGCAAAGTACCGAATAAGGTACAGCTTGGACCCCATCTGACACAGGGGCTCGGAGCGGGTGCTAATCCTGACATTGGCAGACAAGCGACGGAAGAAAGTCTGGAGGAGATCAAACAGATCCTCGAAGTGAACACCAAGATGGCCTTTATTACGGCTGGTATGGGCGGCGGCACCGGAACGGGTGGAGCACCGATCATTTCAAAGATATGTAAGGACCTGGGCATTCTTACGGTGGGGATTATCACGACCCCTTTTTCCTATGAAGGGAGGAAACGGCAGCTGCAGGCAGAAGAGGGCATTCGCATAATGAAGCAGTATGTCGACACTCTTCTTGTCATCAGCAATGACAAGCTCAGGCACCAGTTTGGCAACCTGAAAATGAAAGAGGCTTTTGCAAAGGCGGACAATGTCCTGGCGACGGCTGCAAAATGTATAACGGATGTGATCAACAGCACCGGTCAGATCAATGTGGACTTTGCGGATGTATGCACTGTTATGCGTAATGGCGGTGTGGCTATCCTGGGCAGTGCGATGGCCAAAGGTGACAACAGGGCGCAGAAAGCTATAGAGGAGGCTCTCAATTCCCCGCTTCTCAATGACAATGACATCAGCGGGGCTAAATGGATCCTGATCAATATCAACTCCAGTGAAGGCGAGTTTGAGTTCACGATGGATGAAGTGGATATCATTCAGAGCTACCTGATCGGCGCGGCCGGGGAACATACGGATGTTATCCTGGGTCTGGGTTATGACAATACGCTGGGTGCAAGCCTGGGTATCACCCTTATAGCTACGGGCTTTGAGCATAAAGACCCTTTTAATATCAAGGCGGTCGAATCTACTCCCGAGCCAAAGAAGGAGGAGAAAATACTATTGCCCTTAAATCCAACTGTAGAAGAATACCCGAAAGAAAAGCGGCCTGTTCTGCCCTCTGTTGACGCTGCAAAGGAAGCCCTGAGCACGAAGGAACCGATCCCTGGCGCCGCATTGCGGAATTCACAGGGATCATCACCGATAATGGATCAGGAACCACCTTCTGTTCCATTATCGGATGCCCTTCAGCCGAAGCTTGTCGACAAGGGAGCTCCTGCTTCTCCGCTGACCCTTTTTTCAGAGACGCCATTCGTCTCCGACGAGCAGCCCATGGTAAGGGGTGTTGAGCCGGCACGGGCCGACGCGACTCCAGGCAACCGCACGGACAGCAGCCCCGGCAATCGTGGCGCCGACGAAAAGTCCACGCGTATAGAATGGCTGCTCTCACCGGATCCGGAACAGATACCTGTACAAAAAACTCAGGCGCCTGGCGCCATAAAAAGTTCTCCTGCGTCTGCAGCGTCAGGAGGATACCTTGCAAGGCCTTCCAATATCTATGCTGAAGATCCCTGGAATGAGAAACCATCCACTGAAAAACAATCCAGCCCGGAACACAACAATCCTGTCAAGGAGCCGATCCTGAACACGAGTGCAAACAATCCGTCTGTGGAAGATGAAACTTCACCTGACATGCAGCTTGTATTCAGGAACACGGATTCGACGGCGGATGAGCCTGGGGCCCACCAAACTCACTCGCTTTCGGTGCCGAACTCACCCGTAGAGGAGCCTGCCCCGCAGGACGATGCGGATGATCTCAAACGCCGTGCAGCAGAACGCATTAACAAGTTACGCAACTTGTCATTCAACGTTAATACTGCCGATCCGAATAATGAGTTTGAAACTGTGCCGGCATACATCCGCCGTAATTTGGAACTTTACAACACGATCTCCAACGTCGAAAACTTCTACAGCAACTATGAAGTGAAGACCGATGAAAACAACAACACGGAGATCAGCACGATCAATACTTTCTTAGACGGTAAGCGACCGGATTAACCGGTTCATACACGATAGTTTGTTTTTAGTTGTTTTATTCCCCCCGGTTCTCCGGGGGGATTTTTGTAACTTTATGTATCTATGACCACGATCCTTATCACCGGTGGCACTGGCCTTATCGGCAAAGCCCTGACCCAGCTCCTGATCGAAAAGGGATACAATGTTATTATTTTGTCCCGGAAAGCGGGGCAAAATAATGGGATCACGACCTATGCCTGGAATCCCGACAACGATACCATTGACGCTGACGCCATTCGTCAGGCAGATTATGTCGTGCATCTCGCCGGCGCGGGCGTTGCAGATCGCAGATGGAGCGCTAAACGAAAAAAAGTCATCGAAGAGAGCCGCACTAAGAGCTGCGCCCTGCTTGTAAGATCACTGAAAGAGATCCCGAATAAAGTTGAGGCTGTCATCAGCGCATCCGGGATCGGCTGGTATGGTCCCGATCCCGTCATACCCAATCCGCGTCCTTTTCAGGAATCCGACCCAGCCGACTCCGACTTCCTTGGTGAGACCTGCCGTCTCTGGGAAGAAGCGATCGCCCCGGTCACCGGTATGGGCAAACGTCTTGTCATCTTCCGCACCGGTCTTGTCCTCAGCAATGAGGGCGGCGCGCTGGCTGAATTCCAAAAGCCCGTTCGCCTTGGCGTCGCCGCCATCCTTGGAAGCGGCAAGCAGGTAGTCAGCTGGATCCATATAGATGACCTATGCCGTCTCTACCTCACGGCCATCGAGGAAAAGGGGTGGACTGGTATTTTCAATGGTGTCGGACCTCAGCCTGTCGACAACCGTACGCTTACCCTTGCTCTGGCCCGGCGGCTAAAAGGCCGTTATTTCGTTCCGGTCTATGTTCCATCTTTTTTGTTGAAGATTGTGGTCGGAGAAATGAGTGTAGAGGTCCTGAAAAGCACGACTGTCAGTGCGGCTAAGGTTCGCGGCGCCGGTTTCCAGTTTCTTTATCCTTCCATCGACAGCGCTCTCGACGCGCTCTCATAACGCCGGCTCCGCCGGTTCATGCTTCTGATGATAAAATGAGGAAAACTCCCCTAATATAGACAGTGACTTTTGATCAAACGGCAGACGGGATAGTCTTAGTCCGCTGATATCCGTCGCCAGTACCTTGCGGGTAAATGGATTCAGCGTCCCGCCTGGTCCCCCCGCCGCTGCTGCGGGATCATATTGGTAAGCGGGGTCGCATAGGGTTCCCCGTGGATACATGATGCCAGGCTGTCCCTTTCCCCTGATATCCAAATCCTTTGGATGATCGAGCCCGAGCGTATGCCCGTATTCGTGAGCGGCGGTGGTGGAGTGATTGAGCAGGTTGCCCAGTTTGAAATAACCAGTATTACAGCCCAGACCGTCTACAGAAGAAATATCATGGAGGGAAAACTCTTCGATTCGGAAGAAATTTAAGCGGGGATCCGTATTATGCCAAACGGCGGCCGGCTGGAGATCGGGTTTATAAAAGCCTTCTATCTCGAACCGGACCTCAAACCATTCGCCCCTGATCTTAACTTTCCCTTTCGGCTCATTCCAGGATGTGCTGATATCATCGGCTATTTGTAAAGCCAGTGGCTGGTCTGCAGCCCCGCCGTAGAAATACAGCAGGGACCGGATGATCAGTTGATGGGAGGAAATATTTAATTCAGCTTCGCCCATGATCAATTTACTAATTCCGCTAATTTCTTTTCCAGATCGCTGGCGGAGATGCCGGTAAAGGGGTTTAACAGCGCCGCTGCGCCAATAATGGATAAGCAATTCATCCTGCTAAATTATGACTTTTTTCCCTATCAGTTCCTTATCGGCTTCCCACCCTTTAGTACACTCTGTATTCGTTCGAGGGTCTTTTTTTCGCCGCAAAGACTCAGAAAGGCTTCTCTTTCCAGGTCAAGGATATATTGTTCGCTCACCAATGCCGGTTCGCTGAGGTCGCCGCCGCACATTACGAATGCCAGTTTTTTGGCTACCACTACATCATGGTCCGTAGCGTATTGTCCCCGCCACATCGAATGGATCCCGGAATATAGCATACCCAGCGCCGACCGGCCAAGGACTTTGACGTTCTTTCTCTGAACAGGCATAGTGTATCCGTCATTATATAGTTCGATGACTGAGCTTTTGGCTTCGGCGATGCGGCGGCTCTGATTAATGCTTACGATATCCCTGTCTTTTTTCAGGATGCCCAGATCAAAAGCTTCATAGGCCGAAGTCGACACTTTTGCCGTGGCTATCGTAAAGAACCTGTTCTTTAAAGTTATTGTCTCCGGCTCGCCGTCATGCATTTCGTCGGCAGCCCTGAGCGTAAATTCCTTTGTACCTCCTCCGCCCGGGATCAACCCTACGCCCAGCTCTACCAATCCAATATAGGACTCCGCCGCCGGAACCACCCGGTCTGCATGAAGACTTAACTCGCAGGCGCCGCCCAGTGTCAGCCCATGCGGTGCTACGACAACAGGTACTGCAGAATAACGAGCCCTCATCATTGTATTCTGAAACTGCCGTATCGCCATATCCAACTCATCATAGTCCTGTTCTATTGCCAGCATGAAGATCAACCCGACATTCGCACCGGCGCTGAAGTTCGTACCGTCGCCGGCGATGACCAGGCCCTTGTATCTCTCTTCAGCAAGTCCCACCGATCGCTGGATACCCTCCAATACTTCGCCCCCGATAGTCCCCATTTTGGTATTCCATTCCAGACCCAGCACTTCATCGCCCAGGTGGTAAAGATGGCAGGCACTGTTCTTCCAGACCGTCTGTCCTTCAAAATTTTTCATTACCAGGAAAGCCTCGCCGCCGGGCAGTGGCTTATAGGTTTTGGCAGCAACATCATAATAAAGACGTTTGCCATCGCTGATCTTATAAAAGGTTTTAGCTCCGGAGGCCAGCATTTCCTCTACCCAGGGTGCCGCCTGATAACCTGCCTCTTTCATTTTTTTCACCGTCCCTTCCACACCCAGCACATCCCAGCTTTCAAAGGCACCTATTTCCCAGCCAAAACCCGCCATCATAGCATCATCTACCCGATACAGCTCATCGGAGATGCCGGGGATACGAAAGGAGATATAAGAAAAAAGTCCGTAATGGAACTGCCGGAAGAATTCGCCAGCCTTATCCGTGCCCCCATCCTTATTATGTACAAGCATCTTTAGCCGCGTCCGTAGATCGTCAACGGCTTTGGCCGCTTCCACGGTAGCGAACTTTGGTCGCTGACGCGGGCCATACTCCATTGTCTGCAGGTTTAGAGTAAGTATTTCTTTCTCTCCGCCTGTTCCTTTGGTTTTTTTAAAGAAGCCCTGTCCTGTTTTATCACCCAGCCAGTTATTGGCCAGGATCCTGTCCAGCCAGGCGGGGATGGTAAAAACGTCCTTTTGTTCGTCATCCGGACAATTTGCCGATACCCCTTTTGCCACTTTCACCAGCGTGTCGATGCCGACCACATCTGCTGTCCGGAATGTAGCGGATTTTGGCCGGCCGATCATCGGGCCCGTCAGCGCCTCTACTTCATCGATCGTTAAACCCAACTTGTCTACAAGCCGGAAGATGCTCATGATACTGAACACGCCGATCCGGTTAGCGATAAAGGCCGGAGTATCCTTGCAAAGCACCGTCGTTTTGCCAAGATACAGGTCTCCGTAGTGCAGAAGAAAGCTTGTCACTTCGGGATCAGTAAAAGGGGTGGGTATGATCTCCAATAACCGCAGGTACCGGGGAGGATTGAAGAAATGGGTACCGCAGAAATGCTTCCTGAAATCCTCGCTTCGCCCTTCTGCCATCAGGTGGATAGGTATCCCGGAAGTATTGGATGTGATCAATGTTCCCGGTTTCCTGTATTTCTCTACATCTGTGAACAGCTGTTGCTTGATGTCCAGCCTTTCTACTACCACTTCGATGACCCAGTCGCAGGCGGCGATATCTTTTAGATTGTCTGTAAAGTTCCCTGTTGTTATCCGCGCAGCGACATCCTTTGTATAGACAGGAGAAGGATTTGATTTAATTGCAGCGGTCAGCGCTTCATTCACGATCCGGTTTCTCACCGCGGGATGGTCCAGCGTAAGTTTTTTGGCTGTCTCCGCCTCATTCAACGTCGTGGGCGCCATATCCAATAACAAGGTCTGCACGCCGATGCCTGCAAAATGACAAGCAATTCTCGATCCCATAACCCCACTGCCTAATACGGCCACTTTCTTAATTATGCGGTTCATATGGTTAAATTAGTTAGTTAAACAACTATTTGTATCGAAGATAGCAAAAAAAATCATTGGGGCAAAACGGGGGTTCTGCAAAAACTACCAGGCCGACAGCCATAAGCCATCAGCCTGATAGAGCAACACAACTAAATATATTAAAGTATTTTACTCAACCGATCGATCTCGTAGTTATCAGCCTTGTTCAGCAATTCATAACGCTGTTTCAGCTGTGCCTCCATGAGCTGCCGCGGATAGACGTCTCCGGTCATATAACTCACTGTCAGGTATACACCTTTCTCGATGATCAGCTTATTGCCGCATATATCTGTCATATGCAAACGGTCCTGCTCTTCCATTGAACCAGGGCATTCATACTTGCTCTGGATGGAGTTGAACAGAATGCTGTTGGTCTTTTCCGTAAAAGACAAAAAGCTAAGCTGGGAGTAATAGAAAAACCCGTTGATGAAGTGAAATTGTATCAGCACCTTCTGGCGAAGAAGCTTGGTGCGATAAAAAAGTATTTTGTGATCTTTAAAATCATTGATATCCTTTATCTGGAAAGACGGCATGCCGATCTTCCAGATCACTTTGCGCGGGGAAGCTCCGAACTGGATGTCGTGCGGCGAGATCAGGGTCTTGCTCAAATAGGGATCATAGGCTTCCTGCGTGAGCTGATGATGTGCAAAATCCAGATAATATTGATTGATAAAACTTCTGTAGAAACTTTCTCTTTCCTGGTAAAATGAGCTGTAGCGGTTATACGGCAGGATCTTGTATTGAAGGGTCTGTTTCATAGCACGATCGGGTTGCTTTTGATATTGATATTAGATTTTTATTAAATACACAGTGTAGCCATAGTGAATGTAAAACATCGACACAATCCTAAATAGCTGTTTTTTTGCTTTACATCCTATATAGGGTTTATCAAAGGGATGGATATGAATCGACAATAAACCTGCTCACTTTTCGTTGCGCCGCGTTTTGCGATAAACGGCACTTATCTAAACGCGAATAAGTGGCTGTAAGTATTGGAAGATCAATATATAAGTGGTAGCACTTAGATTCGGGCCGGTCAGTAAACGAGACTTTTTACTTTTCTATTATACATTGTACGAGGATTACGTTTTGCAGCCGGCCGGCGCAGGTACCCCTTACGGTGATACTGTCGCCGTTTTTAAAGGAAAGGAACCGGTGATTGTAGAGGGTGTCCAGGTTACAGTCGACGACAGACTTTCCCGGCGTCGCGTCTCCAAGGGTGATGACATAATTGCCTGACTCCCTTTTCAGGATCTTTGTTATACTGCCTCGTACCGAAAGGACTTTATAAAGGTAAAGGCTGTCCGATAGCGCTTCATTGGTGTCAAAAGAACCGGTCAGGTTGTCCGGGCTGACAAAAATATCGGCCCTGACCAGTGGGGCAGCGCGGGGGGAGAACCGGCAAAAAAAGCCGTAAATAAGCAGGCCCGATAGCAGGAGTAGGGAAAGAACAATGCCGTATTTAGTGCGACGCTGCATGTGGGTAATGGCCCTATATACGAAAAAAAGGGGCGGCAGGATTTGCCACCCCTTAAAATATAATTTACGGCTTGCGCCCGGGCTACCTGCTCATGCCCTCCCCTAACTCACACCCGAGCCTGGCTCGATCTTGTCTGCCGGGTTGACAAAATGCAGTTTTCCGGCCTTATCTTCGGCCATCAGGATCATTCCGTTACTTTCAATTCCCCGCATCTTCCGGGGGGCCAGGTTGGCTACTACCACTACTTGTAAACCTACTATCTCCTCAGGCTTGAAATGCAATGCGATCCCCGAAACGATGGTCCGCACTTCATTCCCCAGGTCTACGCTGAGTTTTAGCAGCTTGTCGGCTTTTTCGACCTTTTCTGCGGTGACGATGGTGCCTACACGCAGATCCAGCTTAGCAAAGTCGTCATATACGATCGTAGGTTTTGGCTCTGTCGTTGCTGTGGCTTTTGGCTCCGGCGTTGTCGTGGCTGTTGCGCTTCCGCCAGCTTTGCCGGCAGCTTCCGCCTTTTCACTCTTTCCTGTCCGGGCTGTCTCCGCTGCTCCGGCTTCTGCGGCCGTCTCAGCCAGCCTTGCCGCCGAAGACGCCTGCAGCTTTTCTATCTGTACTTTTATCTCATCATCCTCTATTTTGCGAAACAGCAGCTCCGGAGCCCGCAGGCTATACCCTACGCTCAGCAGCTTCATTTTTCCTGCATTCTCCCAGTCCAGCATTTTGTCCACTACCTTCATCATGTGCAGCATCTTTTGCGCGGTGAAAGGAAGGAATGGATTGATCAGAATAGCCAGGTTTGCCGTCAGCTGCAGGCAGATATGCAGACAATTATCTATCAGCTGCTGGTTCTCCGGCGTTGCAGTGAGGGTTCTTGCGACAATCCACGGTTCCTTCTTCTGCATATATTTATTGGCCTGGTCCGACAGCATGATCACTTCGAACAGCGCTTCCCGGAACCGGTATTCTTCCAGTAGCTTTTCCACCTTTGCCGTCGTCGCAGCAATAGTGCCAATGATCTCCTGGTCGACCTCATCCATCCTGCCGGTATGGAGGGCTGGCACTTTCCCCTTACAAAGTTTGTGCATCAGGACCATGGTCCGATTGACGAAGTTGCCAAATTTATCCGCCAGTTCGCTATTGTTCGCGAGCTGGAATCCCTTCCATGTAAACTCACTGTCCTTTGTCTCGGGTGCGATCACCGTCAGGTAATAACGGAGGCTGTCCGCCAACTGAGTGCCGCCATTGTCCTTTTTGATGAAATCGTCGATATAATCCTGCATATCCAGCTTCCAATTGCGGCTGGTGCTCATCTTGTCTCCTTCCAGGTTCATGAACTCATTGGCCGGGACATTCTCAGGCAGGATATTCCCATGCAGTTTCAGCATGATAGGGAAGATGATGCAATGGAAAACAATATTATCCTTACCAATAAAATGCACCAGCCTGGTATCCTTATCATACCAATAAGGCTTCCAGTCCTTTCCATTATCGATGCCCCACTGACGGGTGGCGCTGATATAACCTATCGGTGCATCGAACCAGACATATAATACTTTTCCCTGGGCTTCCGGCAAAGGCACTTTTATTCCCCAGTCGAGGTCACGGGTGACCGCCCTTGGCTGCAGCCCGCCGTCGATCCAGCTCTTACACTGACCGACCACGCTTGTGCGCCAGTCGTCTTTATGTTCTTTGAGTATCCATTCCCGTAAAAAGGCTTCGTGTCTGTCCAGCGGCAGATACCAGTGTTTCGTGCTTTTCTTTACGGGCGGTTTGCCGCTGAGCGTGCTATGCGGTTCGATCAGCTGGTCGGGGCTCAATGAGGTGCCGCAATTTTCGCACTGGTCACCATAAGCCCTTTTATTTCCGCAAACAGGGCAGGTACCCACGATATACCGGTCGGCCAGAAAGGTTTTGGCTTCCTCATCATAATATTGTTCGCTTTCCTTTACTTCCAACTCCCCCCGATCGTTGAGATACGTAAAAAATTCCTGGCTTGTCTCATGGTGTATAGGCTCGCTGGTACGATGATAGATGTCGAAGGAGATCCCCAGATCGGCAAAATTCTGCTTGATCAGCCCATGGTATTTATCGATAATGGCTCTGGGTGTGGTACCCTCTTTCATGGCCTGGATCGGAATAGCTGTCCCATGCTCGTCGCTGCCGCAAATAAAGGCAACATCCCGCTTCTGCGCCCGCAGATAGCGTACATATATATCCGCCGGCAGATAAGCGCCCGCCAGGTGACCGATATGCTTCAGTCCATTGGCATAAGGCAAAGCCGCCGTGATCAGGTATCTTTTTGGTTGATTCTTCTCCATAATTGGACGCAAATTTACGCCCTTTACCGCGCCCTGCAAAACCAACTCCCCCCGCAGACGCAACCCACCCTCCGCAGGCACGTCTCATTCCTGCATGGTAAACTCCACCGAGGCATTCTTCTTATAATCCGTTGAGAGAAAAAGATTATAGGTTTTCCCATGCACCGTCACCTCCATCAGCGCGGTATTCGGCGGCAACTTGCCGAGATTCTCGGCAAAGAGGACCAGCCTGTTTACCGGCAGACTTTTATCGATAGGCACCAGCAGGACCTTTGGCTGGGCCGTCAGTTTCACATGCTGGACTAATAATTGATCGTTGACGAACAAGCTGACAGAATCCCCATCTATCTCACCATTATCATAGAGCTCGATCCGCACCGTATCTACCCCCCGGACAGGGATACTTGCAGCGATGGCAGACTGCCGGTCATGCAGGGTTTGAAGCTGTTTGGTAGATGTGGAGTCTTTTTTTGGATGAGATGGTATTACCAAAGGAATGAAGGGCGGGGCTTTTTTCTCCAGCCAGATCTCCAGGTCGCCTGACTTTCCAGTCTGCGGACTGGTAAACCCCCAATGCCCTTTCAGGAGATCCCTTCTTCCGGCCGTCCTGCGATAGAACAGGATATAGAACCCCGAGGTTGGCACTTTCTCTGCTGAAGAGAGGCCTGTATTCCGGAAGGGATCACCTCCTTCTACTGCACTATTGATAGTGCTGTCTTCCCTTATGGTCAGGATAGAATCCTTTCCATAGAACCGTCCGCTGACAATAATATGCCGGATATATTGGGATTCCGGAGAGTACCAGTGAAGCACACCGCCAAAAGATGAATCCCCTTCTGTAATGGATAAGACCAGGTTTTGCTTTCTATCCGACTTGCTGTCGGTGGCAGTCCCTGTCCATTGCCCGGTCAGATCCTGTGCCCGCAAACCCCGTCCTGCCCCTGCTGACAATAACAACAATAACATCGCCAATAAAGAACGCATGTCCTAAAAGTAGTAATTTTAAGCGGTGACCCTGTCTGGACAACATCCAGTTGCCGAAACAATATTAATTCAAAAGTAGATGAATCGAAAAAACTTTCTATCCTCAATCCTGACACTCGGTGCCGCCGGCCCAGTACTCGCAGCCGCTAAAAGCAATCAATCCTCGCCCTTCCCACTTATCATTCCACCTTATCTCAAACCCGGAGACAGCATCGGTATCACCTGTCCGGCCGGCAACATAACGCTAAAAGAGATCCAGCCCGCCGTATCATTGATCGAAAGCTGGGGCTTTCACATCAAGGTTGGCGATACCGTCGGGAAAAAAGATTTCATCTTCGGCGGCAACGACGGCGAAAGACTGGCAGACTTTCAGAAAATGCTCAATGATCCTGAGATCAGCGCCATCCTTTGCGCACGCGGAGGATATGGCTCCGTTCACATCATCGACCAGCTGAATTTTGTGCCGCTGATCCAACACCCCAAATGGATCATCGGCTTCAGCGATATTACCGTCCTTCTATGCCATATTCATACCAACTTCAACGTCGCCGGTATACATTCCAAAATGTGCAACAGCTTTCCCGATGACTGGTCGAAAGCGGAATCTGTGCAGGTCCAGTCCATTCTTTCCATCCGCCAGGCTCTTAGCGGAGAAAAAATGGAATATCGTGCTGCTTCACATGCCCAAAATCGAGCAGGTCTCGCTGAAGGTCCCCTGATCGGAGGAAACCTTAAGACCATCGAAACACTGACGGGCACCAGCACCGACATCGACACTGCCGGCAAGATACTTTTTGTGGAAGATACGGGTGAGTACCTGTACAGCATCGACCGGATGTTCTGGCATCTCCAGCGCAGCGGCAAGCTTCATCATCTTGCCGGTCTTGTTGTCGGCGGCTTCAAGGTCAAACCCGATGATCCGGGTGAAGAATTCGGCCACAGCGTCTATGACATCGTCACAGAAAGGGTCAAAGCCTATGATTACCCCGTCTGCTTTGATTTCCCTGTGGGTCATCAAAAAGAGAATTATGCCCTCAAATATGGCATCCCTCATATCCTTGATACCCGCGACAATCCCGCTAAATTGTCCGAAAAAACTATCCTCACCTCTCTTTATAATTAGCCAAATCTCTATTTTTTTGCCACTTTTGGCTAGGTATATAAAAATGAACTCAGCCAAATCTTTGTTTTTTTGTTACTTTTGGCTGAATATATTTCGGAATGCAGATAATCATAGGCAGAGAAGAGGAGATAAAGGTCCTTGATCGCATCCTGCGATCGGGTGATCCCGAATTGGTTGCTGTATATGGCCGTCGGAGGATCGGCAAAACTTTTCTTATACAAAATGCCTTTTATAAACAATTGGCTTTTGAATTTTCAGGGATTCACAATGCCTCTCTCAACCAACAGCTTGAAAATTTTACCAACACCCTATCGAAGGCTGTAGGCAATTTACCTTTGGCTCAACCTGCCAGCTGGTTACAAGCATTCAATATGCTGACCAGTTATCTTACTCCTTTAATACAGAACGAGCGAAGAGTGATATTCTTTGACGAATTCCCCTGGATCAATACTCCACGCTCAGGTTTTCTGCAGGCGTTTGAAAACTTTTGGAATACCTGGGCTTCACGGCAGAAATATCTGATCGTAGTCATTTGTGGATCTGCTGCAGCCTGGATGATTCAAAAAATAATTAATAATAAAGGCGGATTGCATAACAGGGTAACGAGACGGATACGGCTTTTGCCATTTAGTATTGGTGAAATGGAGACGTATTTGCGCCAAAGGAAGATAAATCTTGACAGATACCAGATATTACAGCTTTACATGGTTACCGGAGGAATACCTCACTACCTGAAAGAAATAGAAGAAGGGGAAAGTGCAATCCAGGCCATTGATAGGTTATGCTTTACAAAAGATGGGCTATTAAGGGATGAATTTAAAAATCTCTACGGTTCCCTGTTTGATGAAACGGGCAAACATATAGAGGTGATCAGGGCATTGGCCAAAAAAGGCATCGGCCTCACCAGGGAAGAGATTATTAGAGAGTGTAAATTGACTTCCGGAGGCACTACTACACAATTGTTGGATGAGCTTACGGAATCAGGGTTTATTACTCCCTATATTGCGTTTAATAAGACGGTTAAAGACAGTGTGTATAAGTTAACGGATGAATACTCTCTTTTTTATATAAAATTTATTGAAAACAAGCGGACAGAAGGTACAGGAGCCTGGATTCGGTTTTCTACAGGACCTGCCTGGAAAAGCTGGAGTGGCATTGCGTTTGAAAATATGTGTATGAAGCATATCCTACAGCTCAAAAAGGAGTTAGGCATTGCAAGTGTATATACCGAAACGTCTGTATGGCGCCAACAAGGCAAAAAAGAAGAAAGTGGCGCCCAGATAGATCTTCTTATTGACAGACAGGATAAATGTATAAATGTCTGCGAAATGAAATTCTCTGTCAGCGATTTTGAGATAACAAAAAGTTACGTGACGGAGTTGGAGCAAAAATTAAAGATTTTTAAAAATGCTACAAAAACCAAAAAGACATTGTTCCTGACAATGATAACCACATACGGCGTCAAAAACAGCGATACTTTCCCTGGTCTTGTACAGCAGGAAGCAACAATGGACGCCTTATTCAAATAAATAGAAATGACAATCCCCCCATATCTCCAACCCAACGATACCATCGCCCTCCTCTGCCCCGCAGGCTATATGCCCCGGGAAAAAGCGATAACGTGTATAGAAACCCTGCAGTCGTGGGGTTATCGTGTCCACGAGGGCAAAACCCTCGGCGGCCCGTCTGAAAACTATTTCTCCGGCACCGACGACCAGCGCCTCGCCGAATTACAGCAAAACCTTGACAACCCGGAGATCAAAGCCATCCTCTGCGGCCGCGGCGGTTATGGCCTCACGCGTATCATCGACGGCATCGACTTCTCCCGGTTTGAAAAAGATCCCAAATGGATCATCGGCTATAGCGATGTCACGGTCCTCCATGCCCATATCTGGTCCAACTATAAGATAGCAACACTGCATGCTCCGATGGCCGGCGCCTTCAATGATGGGGAAGCCGGCAATGAGTACATCCGATCCCTGCGCCAGGCCATCGCCGGCCAGCCATCGGTCCATAGCAGTGCAGCCCACCCTTTTAACAGACCCGGAACAGTCACCGGCCGTCTGATCGGAGGTAATCTTTCCCTGCTGGCGCATCTTACCGGTACTTCATCCGATATAAAGACCAGCGGGAAGATACTCTTCCTTGAAGACGTCGGGGAATATCGCTACAACATCGACAGGATGCTCTATCAGCTGAAACGCAGCGGGAAGTTCGACCGGCTCGCCGGCCTCATCGTTGGCGGTTTTACAGAAATAAAAGACACTATCCGTCCCTTCGGCGCCTCAGTGGAAGAGATCGTCCGTGATATCGTAAAAGAATACGACTACCCCGTCTGCTTCGGCTTCCCGGTCAGCCACGAAAAGGAGAATTATGCATTAAAAATAGGGGTCAGACATACTCTCGAAGTCGGCTCGCAAGGAGCCTTATTGCAGGAGTAAAATGGTCATCATTGGTGTCAACAATTTTTTAGATTGATAACATTGATTAAGTTTCTCTTTACATAGAGAAAATCTATTAGCTTTGCAGCATGACTTTTGTTCAACTCGAATACATCGTAGCCGTAGATACCTATCGTCATTTTGCGACCGCTGCGGGTCACTGTTTTGTTACTCAACCCACCCTGAGCATGCAGGTGCAGAAGCTGGAGGAAGAACTGGGTCTGAAGATCTTCGACCGCAGTAAGCAACCTGTGATCCCTACAGAGGCGGGTCGCGAGGTCATCGAGCAGGCAAGAAAGATCCTGGGAGAAAAGCACATTATCAGCGAGATCGTTCAGGCAAAAAAAGGGATTCTTACCGGCGAGCTTCGGATTGGCATCATTCCTACGCTGGCGCCCTATCTCTTGCCTCTTTTCATCCAGTCCTTTACGACAAAATATCCCCAGATAAAACTGGTTGTCAATGAAATGACCACAGAAACATTAGTGGCCCGACTCCGGGAAGGCCGGATCGACGTGGGCATTCTCGTCACTCCTCTCCAGGAAAACGGCATCCGGGAGCAGGTGCTTTTCTATGAAGAGCTGCTGGTCTATGTGTCCCGTAAAAATGCGGCCTATAAAAAGACCTATATGCTGGCCCAGGACATCGACCCTAACAAGCTATGGCTACTGGAGGAAGGTCATTGTTTCCGCTCACAGATCGTCAGGCTCTGCGAATTGAGAAAAGCCAGCCGGGAAGGCAGTCATTTCGACTATGAGGCCGGCAGCCTGGAGACGTTGCGCCGCATGGTCGAGCTTAATGATGGCATTACGATCCTGCCCGAGCTGGCAGCTATCGACCTCACCGGTAAACAACAACAGCTGATCCGTCACTTTAAAAAGCCAACTCCTATGCGGGAGGTCAGCCTTGTCGTGCATCGGGATTTTGTCAAGCAGCGTCTGGTCCAGGCTCTCCACCAGGAGATACTCCTGTCCATACCCGAAAAACTCCGCCTGAACAAGAACCAAAACGTAGTGCCTATCTGATGAAGATCTGCCTCCTGTCGTACGCCTGGTATCCGGCCTCTTCCGACAAATATTTTTGCCAGTTTACCCGGTCCGGTTAACTTGCATCCCGATATGGCGATCAAAAAGATACTACTCAACGTCTTGGGTGAGAAAAAATACCTGACCTTCCTGGCCGGCTCTTTTCAGCGTCTTTATCGTACCGGCTTGCTGGGAAAAGAATACCAGGACGTCTACTTTCTCAAAAAGATCATTTGTCCCGGGGACTATTGTGTGGACATCGGCGCGCATCTTGGGTACTTCACTCTCGAATTAAGCCGCCTGGCGGGCAATTCCGGAAAGGTCTTCGCCATCGAACCCATGAGCTCTTTTCACAATACGCTGGAGCGCCTCCTTCAGCAGAAAAAGTCGGCAAATGTCACCCTTTACAAGGTAGCCCTTGGTGGTAACGGCGAATATGTAGAAATGGGTATACCCCAGGTAGGGGCCATGAAACGTTTTGCCTATGCCCGTGTCATGGAAGCCAGTCCGACCCTGGACTTTGTCGAATCAGAAAAAGTGAAGAACGAATCCGGCGACAATCTCTTCAGCAGCCTGCCCCGCCTGGACTATATCAAGTGTGATGTGGAAGGGCTGGAATACCAGGTCTTTGCTTCCTTTACGCAGACCCTGCAGAAACACCATCCTATTCTCCTTTGCGAACTGTTCGAACGCGAGCAGCGGATCAAGCTATTCGAGCTGCTGCGGCCCTTTGGTTACAAAGCCTATGTCCTCGAACAGGAGAAACTTATTCTCCTCGATGTATATGCAGAAGGTACTGTCGTCTCGCAGAACGACTATTTTATTCCGTTGCAGCACGAAGAAAGATTACGCCCTTTTATAAAAGGCTAGTCGGAAGAGCCAGGTCAACTTTTTCTCAAAGCGCAAGCACCGAATCCAGCTTCGTGCGGTACAGCGTCTTATCGCGAAGATCATTGTGCCCCGCGCCCTCCACCGTCACAAACTCATCTCCCTTTTTGAGCAGGGGCTTTAGCCGCGACGCATTACTGTAAGGCACTGTTCTGTCCTCGTCGCCCTGAAAGATCGTGATCGGCGCGGTAACGGCAGGTAAATATTCGTTGGTGGGGAAATGATAGTGTAACATGGAAGCGACAGGATAAAGAAACAAATAACGCCGGGCCACCGATGTCAGGCTATAAGCGGGAGATTCCAGGATCAGTCTCCGGCAGTCCCGTACCGAAGCCAGCTGTGCAGCAATTCCGGTTCCCATGCTACTACCATAAAGTATGATCTGCCCGGGAGACCAGCGGCTTCGCGCGAGCTTATAAAAAAGCAGCGCATATTCATAAAGATTTTTCTCGTTAAAGGTGCCCGTACTTTTGCCAAAGCCCGGATAGTCCAGCATCCATACTTCATAGCCTTTAGCGGAAAAATCGATTGAAACAGGTGCGGCCAGGCTGATGCCGGTGCTGTTGCCATGAAAGTAAAGGACCACTCCTTTGGCCAGGCTGTCTGCCGGCCTGTCGGTGGCCCGAAATTGGATCACATTCAGGTTGGTCGCGGCATCGTAGGGAATGTTCAGCTCCGTGAAGGGCTGATCGAAGGCATAGACTGTTTTTCTATCCACGGCTACGGGATGAAACAACAACTTTTCCTGTCCATAATACCAGGCTATCCCGATAACACAGTAAAGTAAGATCAGGACCTTGGTCCAGCGTATCAATTTTTTTTTGAACATCTACTCTTCGACATTCAGCCTTTTCAGGTTGAAATTTGGTACTGGTGACACTATCAGCGGGAATTTCTCTATCGTCACGTTGGAAGGATCCAGCCCAAAGCCTCTTTCTTCTGAAAGGCTAAGCTCTTTCAGCCAGAAGTACAGCTTCATCACCACCCGCTCGAGGAAGGGGAGCTCATTGTCCTGGCTCAGGTACTTTTCCATAACGATGAACTGGAAGTCCCCCACTACATTGTTTCGTTCCAGGGATTCATAGCGGCTGGTGATATTCACTTCCCGGTTGTTGACCAGGTCTTCCACGACCTTCCGGAACATGAGATTGATCTTTGGCTCGACCCGGAAACCCAAACGGAACTCAACCCGGATGATGTCATTGGGGATGATGTGCTCTACCGAATATTCGGCGGTATAGGGATCATCCAGGGTGTCCACGTGAACAAACCAGTAAATATCCGCCCGTTTCGGTTTTTTATTCAGGATGGAATAAATGATCTTATGCTCTATTTCTTTCGGGTTATTGGCGCTTGTCATATAGACCAGGTGGGTGGCCGACTTCGGCACGGTCCGGTCATTACTCAACTCCTGGATCTGCGGGATATAATGCTCCATACGGACGAACTCAACATAGCGGTTCTTGATCTTCCGGGCGCGGAACCAGACGTACATGACGGTGAACAGTCCTCCGCCAACGATCAGCGTGACAAACCCTCCGTGCGGAAATTTGTCGAGGTTGGCGAAAAGAAAGCTCAGCTCAAGACTCAGGTAGAGCGTCAGATATAAATAGATCAGTGCCGAACTGGTCCGTCGGGAGATAAGGTAATTGGCGAAAAGAATGGATGTTGCCAGCATACACAGGGTAATGGCCAGGCCATAGGCCGCTTCCATATGGGCTGAGGTCCGGAAATACAGTGTAATCCCGCAGCAGCCGAGAAACAGCATGAAATTTATCGCCGGGATATAGGACTGGCCGCGTTCTTCGGTGGGATAGCTGATCCGCAGCTTTGGCCAGAGGTTGAGCCGCATGCTCTCGCTGATCAGGGTAAAAGATCCGGTGATCAGAGCCTGGCTGGCGATGATAGCCGCTGCTGTAGCGATGATAATACCCGGGATCAGGAACCAGGTCGGCATGATATTATAGAAGGGGTTGCCCAGGCTGGTGTCGAAGATCCGGCCCCTGTACTGGGCCAGCAGCCAGGCGCCCTGACCTAAGTAGTTGAGGATAAGACAAAGCTTGACATAGATCCAGGAGATACGGATATTGCCTTTGCCGCAATGTCCGAGGTCGGAATACAAGGCCTCTGCCCCCGTGGTACAAAGGAATACGGCTCCCAGGATCCAGAATCCCTTTTTATAGGTTGTCAGGAGCTGGATGGCATAATGCGGGCTGAGAGCTTTGAAAATACCCAGGTCGTCCAGCAGGTGACTGCTTCCGAGGGCTGCCAGCATGGAAAACCAGATAAACATGATCGGGCCGAAAAGCTTGCCTATCGATTCCGTACCGAACTGCTGCAGGAAGAACAGTATCACCAGGATGCCCAATACTAAATAGACTATCGTTGACTGGTCCACATACCGGAATGCCGGCATCTGCCGCAGACCCTCGATCGCGGAAGTGACCGAGATCGGCGGAGTGATCATCCCGTCGGCCAGCAATGCGGCGCCGCCGAGCATAGCCGGTATCACCAGCCATCGTTTCTGACGCCGGACAAGGGCATAAAGGGAGAAGATCCCCCCTTCCCCGTTGTTGTCGGCTTTTAGGGTCAGCCATACGTATTTTACCGTGGTTTGTAAGGTCAGGGTCCAGATAATACAGGAAAGAGAGCCTAAAATGAGCGTTTCATCAATCACTCTTCCATGAATAATAGCGTTTAGAACGTAGAGGGGGGAGGTCCCTATGTCGCCGTAAATGATGCCTAATGCAATAACAAGATTTGCTAAGCTTACTTTGTTGATCTGATTGCTCACAATGAGTCTGCTGTTAAATAAGGGGCAAAGTTATAGGTAAAAACCCTAACCGGAGGTGCTAATTTTGGGGAAAGCCGACGCTTCCCGACCCCTACCCGTTTTTTGGGCGGGCAACCTTAACATTAAAAAGCCCGTAACAAATATAAATTAAGATTTTACCTATCTTACGACCTTAAAAGTAGTGGTAAATATGAACAGAGCCCTGTCATCCCTGCTGCTCGCACTAATCCTGACGATGGTTGCTGCCACCGTTGAAGCCCAGGTCCAGCAGATCACCTACTCCGAGCCCGAGCGGGAAGATGGACGACGTACCAATTTTGAAATTATCGGAAAAATAAATGGTAACTTCCTGGTATTCAAGAACAACAATTCCAATAGTGCCATCAGTATCTATGACAACGACATGAAACTGCAGCAGCGGGTACCCCTGTCCTTCATGCCGGACAAATATATAAATGTAGACTTTGTGGCTTATCCCGACTTCTGCTATGTCATATATGAGTATCAGAAGAGAAGTATCATCCATTGTACGGCCGTCAAACTCGACAATCAGGCCCGAAAAATAGGAGAACCCATCGAGCTCGACACTACCCAGATCGGTTTTGCCTCTACCAACAAGATCTACACGACCGTCGTCAGCGAGGACAAGCAAAAGATCATGGTCTTTAAGATCAACAGCAAGAATCCCCGCAATTTCCTGTTTACAACCTTCCTTTATGATGCCAGTCTGCAATTGATAGACCGCCACCGTATCTATATTCCGATGGAAGAACGTAACGAGCTTTTCACCGACTTCCAGGTCGATAATGACGGCCAGCTGGTGTTTGGTAAATACCTGCGTAGTGGCAGTAATGACTATGTTTCCCGCGTTGCCCTCGTCACAAAGGGTCCTACTGCCGATAGCTTTTCCGTAAAGGATATTGGCGTCGGCGACCGCATTCTCGACGAGGTAAAATTCAAGGTCGACAACACGAACAAACGATATATCCTCTCCGGCTTTTATTACAAACAGCGGCGGGGTAATATCGAAGGTCTTTATTCGGTCATCTGGGATAAGGCTACCAACAGCCGCGTAGCAGAAAAAGTTACTATCTTCAACGATGACCTCCGGGCTCAGGCCAAAAGCTCCGATGCCAATCTGCGGATGGCCTTTAACGACTTCTTTATCAAACACATCATCACCAAAAGGGACGGGGGATACCTGCTTGTTAC
>DASYEB010000002.1:0-25125 GCA_036499285.1 Puia sp.
ATTATTTTAGTCGCTGGCTTTTGCCGGTAAGTTAAAGATAGATTAAAAACTTCCAGAGGCAAAAGCTGGTCCGGGAATTGCAAATTGGATTCTCAGTCAGCATCAGTAGCAAACGATTTTTGCCGCAATTCACCATTAACCGGCATGAAAAATACACTCAGGGATTTATTAAAAAGAGCCGTTCCGCATATTGTCGCCATCCTTGTATTCCTGGTGGTGGCAGTGGTATACTGCAAACCTGCTTTTGAGAACAAGGTCCTCTTCCAGGAAGACGTGCTCCAATGGCAGGGCATGGCGCGCAATTCTTTCCAGTACAAGGAGAATCACGGGCATTTCCCCCTTTGGAGCAATAGCATGTTCAGCGGTATGCCCGCTTACCAGATAGCCATGGACCCTCAGTCCGTGAGTATTCCGGAGCTTTTTTATGGTCTGCTGACCTTTTTTCTTACGAAACCGGCCAGCTTTTTCTTTTTAGCCTGTATCTGTTTCTATTTCCTGGCGGCTGTCCTGCGGGTAAATCCGTGGGTCGGCATCATTGGGGCGCTGGCGTATGCCTATGCCACCTATAATCCGGTGATAGTCTCCGTGGGGCACGATACAAAAATGCAGGCCATAGCCCTGATGCCGGGAGTTATCGGCTCCGTGCTGCTTGTCTGCGAGAAAAAATACTGGACGGGTATGGCTCTCACGGCGCTGTTTACCGGGCTCATGGTCCAGACCAATCATATGCAGATCGTCTATTACACGATGATCGTCGCCGCCGGTCTGTTGCTGAGCTACAGCATTGCCTGGCTGCACCGTCGGAATGGGAGGGAGCTGCTGCGGGTCGTCGCCATCGTGATGGGGGCTACTATTATAGGTATCCTCAGCAACGCGGTGGTCCTTTTCACCACCTTTGACAGCTCGAAGGAGACCACCCGCGGTGGCAGCGAGCTGGCCGATGCGCATGGCAACTATACCAATGGACTTGCCGAACAGTCTGCTTTTGACTTCAGCATGTACAAGCCGGAGCCTTTGGTCATGCTGATCCCCAATATTTATGGAGGCAGTACCGATGTGCCCCTGTTACCCGCCGGTAAGTCCAGGGCCGTCCGCGCGATGGAGAAGATGTCGCCTGCGCTGGTGAAGGAGATTGGGGAAGATGGACCCCGTTATTACTGGGGCGGGGTGGGCGAACTGTTTTCCGGCCCTCCTTATGTCGGCGCTATCATCGCCCTGCTGGCCCTTCTCGGCTTTTTTGTTTTGGACAACAGGCACAAATGGTGGATCATGGCGGTGGGTCTTTTGACGATCGTTATGAGCTGGGGCGGGTATTTCCTGCCTTTTAACAGTTTTCTGCTCAAGTATCTCCCCATGTATAATAAGTTTCGGGCGCCCAGCATGATCCTGGTCGTTCCGACTTTCTTATGTTGTGTGATGGCGGTGCTGGCTTTGCAAAAGATAGTACAGACAGAAGACCGTTCGACCTTGTGGCGTCCTTATAAATGGAGCATCCTGGCGATGGCGGGTGTCTTTGGTTTGCTGACGGCGCTGTATTTCCATTTCAACTATGCGGGTACCTGGGATGAAGGGCTGCTGAAGAGGGCGGCCGTCATGGGTGATCAGGCACTTAATTCCATGCAGGTATTTGTACAGGGCCTGCGGGAGGACAGACAACAGCTTTTCAGGGAAAGCATGTTCCGAAGC
This sequence comes from Puia sp., assembly GCA_036499285.1. Classification (GTDB taxonomy): domain Bacteria; phylum Bacteroidota; class Bacteroidia; order Chitinophagales; family Chitinophagaceae; genus Puia. The sequence goes on from DASYEB010000002.1 coordinate 1,687, forward strand.
CTGGCGTTGATCGGGGTTGCCACGCTGGTGATCGGTCTGTATATACGATATATCCGCCGGCCTATGCGGCCCATTTACCTGATGGCAATTGTGGGGGTCATGGCCTTTGCCGATGTGATGAACATCGATCTCAAATACCTGAACAGCGATAATTACCAGGAGAAAAAGGAATACCAGGAAAATTTTGCGATGACCGATGCCGACAGACAGGTGATGGCGGATAAAGATTACTACCGGGTGTTCGATCTGCGCGACAGTATCTCCAATGCGCTGAGTTATGGCGCCATGACGGCCTATTTCCATAATTCGATCGGTGGCTATCATGCCGCCAAGCTAAAAAGTTATGAGGACCTGATCAACCATCAGCTCTTTAATTATCCTCACTGTGCCGGTGTGATCGACATGCTTAACACGCGGTATATTATCCGGCATACCCGTAAGGGCGGGGATACGGTGATCCTGAACGAGGGGGCCCTGGGGCCGGTCTGGTTTGTGCGGAACGTCCAGTATAGGCCGACCGCGGCGGCAGTGATGAATTCATTGACCAATCTGCATCCGGGTGATACGGCTATTGTGTTTTCTGACGACAGCGCCCGGGTGGCGTATGATGCGGTTCCAACAGATACGGATGGGTCGATCGAACTGGTGAAGAATGACAATGACGATGTGATGTATCTGTCGGAGACCACGGACAGGCGTTTTGCCGTCTTTAGCGAGGTCTTCTACAAGCGGGGCTGGCGGGCCTGGATAGACAATAAGGAGACGCCGATCATCCGTACCAATTATGTATTGAGGGGGCTTTCTATTCCGCCGGGACGTCATATCGTGCGTTTTTTCTTCCGGCCGACCTCCTATTATGTGGGACGGCAGCTTCAGTGGATGGCTTCGATCATTTTCCTGATGATGTTTGCGGGTGCTGTCATTGTTGCGGTGTGGCAGGTCAAGGCGATGCCCTGGCCTGCGTATGAGGAGCCGCTGCTGCAGCCGGCATAACCGAGCGAAGCTTTGAGCCAGGCCCGCCCAAAATCAATATCTTAGCCAAAAAAATGAGAGCCGTGATCCAGCGGGTAAGCCGCGCCTCCGTCACCATCGACGGGCAAATAAAATCAGCAATTGAAGACGGCCTGCTCGTACTCGCAGGCATCGAGGACACCGATACGATGGAAGACGTCGGGTGGCTGAGCGGGAAAATCGTCAATCTGCGTATCTTCAATGACAGCGACGGCGTCATGAATCTCTCTGTAAAAGATACCGGTGGGGATATCCTGCTTGTAAGCCAGTTCACCCTCCATGCGTCTACAAAAAAAGGTAATCGTCCATCATATATCCGGGCCAGTAAGCCGGACATCGCCATTCCTCTTTATACAAAAATGATCAGCCAGCTCGAGGCGGACCTGGGCAAAGCCATCGGGACCGGGGAGTTTGGTGCGGACATGAAGGTCGCGTTGCTGAATGATGGACCGGTCACGATCGTGATGGATACGAAAAATAAGGAGTAATAATAATGATATATTATTTATCTTATCTCAAACTTATACCCCATTCCATATAACGACCGGATATAATCGCCGCAACCTGCCTGATTCAGCTTCCGTTTCAGGTTCTTCATATGAGAATAGATAAAGTCGAGGTTGTCATAGCTCATGGCCTGCTCGCCGGAGAGATGTTCGGCGATAGCATTCTTGGAGATGACGCGATTCTTGTTGGATGCGAGGTAAAGTAAAAGATCATATTCCTTACGCGTAAGGTCAACCGGTTCTGTGCCGACGACGACGGTCTTGCCGACCAGGTCGATGATAAGCTCGTTCAGTACCAGTGTCTTGTTGCCTTCGAAACGTCGTCTGCGGATGACGGCGGCGATGCGTGCATTAAGTTCGGGCAGGTGAAAAGGTTTGCTCAGGTAATCGTCGGCGCCGAGGTTGAGGCCGTCGATCTTATCGTCAATGGAGTTTCTTGCTGAGAGAATAATGACCCCATCTGTTTTGTTGTTAGCCTTCAGCTCTTTTAGCACGGTGAGACCATTACCATCTGAAAGCGAGATATCCAGGAGGATACAGTCGTAGTCGAAAAGCTCTATTTTCTCCAGTGCCGTCCTGCAGTCCGGCGCCAGCTCGCATAGGTAATTTTCTCCTTTCAGGTAGGTGGCCATGCTTTGGGCCAGGTCGATCTCGTCTTCTACAATCAGGATTTTCATCATTAAAATAACGGATATAATCTGTAGGGATTCTGAATCTTTCAAACATCTTACGGTAATAGAGTCGCCGAAGGGCCAGATTGTCAATCCTGCATATATGCAAATTTACCAGATAGATGCCTTTACGGATCGGCTTTTTGGGGGTAATCCGGCGGCCAGGTTGTCGGCGATCCTGTTATAAAAAAAGGCGACCCGCAAACGCCGCCTTCATATGGATGACGTTAAGAATTATGCAGGAGTAGGCTTGTCGAAGTCAAAATCCGGTGTCTGGGCAGCTTTGAATGCCGCCGGATCGCCATACGGTCCGATATATTTTGCCTCACCAAAGCCAAGGATCGGCGCGAAGATGAAGCCAAGTAATATCAGTCCAACCGTAAAGCCTTCGTCCTTGCCAAAGCTTTTGGAAAGCATATTGACCAGCCAGATGGCATAAACGATGTTCGCGATCGGAACAAGGCATATCATGACCAGCCACCAGGTAGGTTTGCCGACGATCTTTAGCATTACATAGGTGCTATAGATCGGAATGATACATGCCCAGCCAGGCTGCCCGGCCTTTTCAAAGATTTTCCAACCCGCAATTATCTCTATGACGACTACTGCAAGCCAGATCAGAGCTAAAAAAAAAGAGAACATAGGTATATAGTTTTTAGTGTATGCCAATATACCCCCGATTTCCTATAAATGCAATACCCGCTCATTAATTAGCGGTTAATAGGTATGTTGCGTAATTTTACTAAAATAATTACGCACAACAATGGCCGACAATAGCTTGCCTCCACCACTCCCGCCCACCGCGTCCCCTCTTTCCATCCGCCAGGCCCAGGACCTCGTAGATGGCTGGATCCGCACCACAGGGGTACGCTATTTCAGCGAGCTGACGAATATGGCTATCCTGACTGAGGAGGTCGGCGAAGTAGCGCGGCTGATGAGCCGCCTTTATGGAGACCAGTCATTCAAAGACTCGGACAAAGGGAAAGAGCTTTCCGACGAACTGGCCGATGTATTATGGGTCGTCCTCTGTATTGCCAATCAAACGGGCATAGACCTCACCACGGCCCTGGAAAAGAATTTTACAAAAAAGAGCATCCGCGATGCGACACGGCACCGGGAGAATGAGAAGCTGAAATAGATCATTCCGACCTCAGGCTCCTCACCGGAGGCATCAGCGCCGCTTTCACCGACTGAAAGCACACCGTAACCAGCGCGATAAGGACCGACACGACAGCCGCAAGCGCAAACATCCACCAGCTGATGGTGATCCTGTAGGCATAACTTTCCAGCCAGTGGCTAAGCCCCCAGGCCGCCAGCGGCAAAGCAATGACATTGGCGATGATCACCAGCTTCAGGAAGTCTTTTGACAGCAGCCTGGTAATTCCCGATACGCTGGCCCCGAGCACTTTCCGGATACCGATTTCCCGGGTGCGCTGTTCAGCGTATTCCCGAGCAACGCGAAGGGAACGAACGAGGCAGGAGCGTGGCGAAGCAGCTCCGACGAAGTTCTGGCAAGACCAAAGAGGCCCAGACAGCACCGAACCGATAGCCTCCAGCGCCTTGTTCGTCGCTTCAAGACCTTTGCCCGACGTCATCTCCGGCTTCATCCGGATATAAAAGTATTTGGCCGATCCAGGCTGTGAGAAGAAGACCACCGGATCGGGTTTACCATAAAAGTCGCCATAGATATAGTCTTTTACCACGCCGACTACCCGGTATGCGCCGTCCCCCAGTGCACGACCCTGACCGAACGAGATCTGCTTGCCTATAGCGCTGCCTTCACCCATCATCTTCGCCAGCGCTTCTGTGATCAGCACATTGCTGCTGTCCTGCGCCGGGTCCTTTTTAAAGTTGCGGCCATCTTTCAGCTGCATGCCCATCGTTTTTATATAGTCGTTGTTGATTTTACGGATGGAAATGAGTACCTGGTGCCGGACGGCGTCATAATTTTTTTTGAGATTGTCGGAGACGCGGATGTCAAAGAGGTTGTCTTTGTTATAACCCAGGTTACGGCTTTTGATATGCTGCACCTGCCGGTAGACAACGACCGTGCTGACGATAAGAAAGATAGAAATGGTGAACTGTAATACGACCAGCGTTTTTCGTATAAAGACAGCAGCTCCACCCTTTGTCCGCAGGCTTTTGAAGACCTGGACAGGATTGAAGCCCGAGAGATAGAGGGCCGGGTAACTGCCCGCCACCAGTCCGCAGGTCAGCGTAATGACCAGCAGGGAGACGAGATGCAGCGGTTGCCCAAGACCGATAGTCAGCTGTTCTTTTACCAGCAGGTCGAACATCGGCAGCAGCAGCGATATAAGCATGACGCCCAGGATCACGGACAGCGCCGAGAGCAGGATCGATTCCCCGATGAATTGAAAGATCAGCTTTGATCTTACCGCGCCCAGCACTTTGCGAACGCCTACTTCACGCGCCCTTTTCTCGCTACGTGCCGTTGACAGGTTCATAAAGTTGATACAGGCGATGAGCAGGATGATACAGGCGATAAACGTAAACAGACGTACATATTCTATCCGTCCGCCGCTTTGTACGCCATTTGTAAATTCATTGCGGAGACGCCAGTCCTTCATGCCGACGAGCAATGGCGTAGCCGCATTGGCGTCCGCCGCCTTTTTACGGATAAAACCACTCAGCTGCCGGTTGACCACCGCGGGATTGGCGGAAGGCGCCAGCTCCACATAGGTGCTGAGGCCATTGGCGCCCCAGGCTTTCAGCCAGTCATTGTCTTTTTCAAACGTCGCAAAGGGGATCACGCAGTCCAGTTACAGCGTGGAGTTGACGGGAAGGTCGCGGATGACGCCGGTGAGAACAGGCTGAACAGGGAAGAGTCGGCATAGATATTATTCTCATAAACGGATTTGTCCCCCACATTGAACAACCCCTGGTAATTCCGTGTACGACAGGTACCGGCTACTCCGGGTATCTCCGCCTTCATGGCAGCCGCCAGCGGACCGGGAGAAGAGCCAAAGGTCCGGATCATGCCATTGTAGGTCTGATTGGTCCGGACATTATAAACGAGCTCCCGTTTTGGATACGGGTCATAGTTGAGTTCTGCTTCCACCCATAAAAAGATCAGCCCGGCGCAGGTGATGCCGATAGCCAGGCCGAATATATTGAGAAAACTATAGGTCTTGCTTTTCGAGACGTTGCGCAGGGCAGTCAGCAGGTAGTTCCTGAACATGGTTGTGGTTTTGGTCAAAGGGACTAAGATGGTGCCATTAATATACATAATTGGCAGCCAGTATATTAATATATGTTTTGCGGCATGATTTGTTCGGTTTCGGTGCAATTGCTGTCCGAATTTTGCAGGGGGTTTTTGCTGGCCAAACTTTATCTTTGCCGCCAAAGCTGCTGGAAGCAGCTTGTTTACGGGCGAGCATTTGCGAAGCCCGCGACCGAGGAGAACTGGGCCCGAGCCCTGAGCGAAGGGCCCGAACGAGCTGAACCGTGGCAAAGCAGGTTCGGCGAAATTCAAAGCAGGTTCGACGATGGTCACAGACAAATAGCGCTTTACCGGAAATGCGTAGTTTGTTTAAAACGCATTTCCGGCTTATATTATGGCAAATGATACGAACAAGTTTCAGGCGATAATCTCGCATTGCAAAGAATACGGTTTTATTTTTCCTTCCAGTGAGATATATGACGGCTTGAGCGCTGTTTACGACTATGGCCAATACGGCAGCGAACTAAAAAAGAATATAAAGGACCATTGGTGGAAGAGCATGACACAGCTGCAGGAGAATATCGTCGGGATCGACGCTGCCATTTTTATGCATCCCACGACCTGGAAAGCGAGCGGTCACGTGGATAATTTCAGCGACCCGATGATCGATAATAAGGATAGTCAGAAACGGTACCGGGTCGACCATCTCATCGAAGCCCGCATCGACGACCTGGAGAAAGAGGGGAAGAAGGCAGAGTCCGAAGCACTCCAGGCGGAACTGGACAGACTCATTGCCGCCAGCGATTTCCCGGGATTAAAGAAACTGATCGAAGACCAGAAGATAAAATGTGGTGTCAGCGGGACGTCCAACTGGACCGAAGTCCGCCAGTTCAACCTCATGTTCTCGACCCAGCTCGGCAGCCTGTCCGAGGAGGCCAGCGAGATCTACCTCCGGCCGGAAACCGCTCAGGGTATTTTTGTCAACTTCCTCAACGTACAGAAGACGGGCAGAATGAAGATCCCCTTTGGCATTGCGCAGATCGGCAAGGCCTTCCGCAACGAGATCGTGGCGCGCCAGTTCATTTTCCGTATGCGCGAGTTCGAGCAGATGGAAATGCAGTTCTTTATCCGCCCCGGCACTCAGAAGCAGTGGTACGAACACTGGAAGGAAGCCCGTATGAAATGGCATCTCGGCCTTGGTATCCCCGCTGAGAAATATCGCTTCCACGATCACGTAAAACTCGCACACTATGCCGATGCGGCCTGTGATATCGAATATGAATTTCCCTTTGGCTTCAAAGAAGTGGAGGGTATCCATTCCCGCACGGACTTCGACCTGAAAAATCACCAGGAATACAGCAGGAAAAAATTGCAGTATTTCGATCCGGAGATCAATCAGAATTATATTCCATATGTTGTCGAAACTTCCATCGGCCTGGACAGGACCATATTGATGGTGCTGAGCGAAGCCTATATGGAAGAAGACCTGAGCACACCGGAAAAAGCGGATAGCCGCGTGGTATTAAAATTCCCGGCTAAACTGGCGCCTATCAAGCTGGCAATTTTCCCGCTGACAAAAAAAGATGGCCTTCCTGAAATTGCCCGGGAGATCATGGATGTTTGTAAACCGCATTTCAGGTGTTTTTATGAAGAGAAGGATGCCATCGGAAAGAGATACCGCAGGATGGACGCCATCGGCACGCCCTTCTGTGTGACGGTAGACCATCAGAGCAAAGAAGATCAGACAGTTACGATTCGTTATCGGGATACCATGGCACAGGAGCGGATACCGATCAGCTCGCTGACGTCTATCGTCAATGGGCAACTGGTATAGCGGTAAGGAGCAGCCGGTATAGCTGCAAGGAGCAACTGGTATAGCTGCAAGGAGCAACTGGTATAGCGGTAAGGAGCAATTGGTATAGCGGCACAGGGCAGGCAGTAGAGATATATCGGCGCTGGCAATGGCTTGCAGGGGTATTGACAAAGAGGAGTTTGGGCAATCGCTGCATCATTAAAATAAAATAATGCTGCGGTTTTGTTGGACTTTTGAATAATTTTATTCCTATATTTGGCCGCGGATAAGATGTTGAAAGCTTGTCCTCTATCCCTGAAATATACCCGTCGAATTCCCCTTAGAAGAGCCTGTCTTCCTGTTTCAGAACCTCAAATAATTTAAGAAAATGTCAGTCACACTTACATTTGATTACGTCATTAACCCTATTATCCTGTTTGTTGCAATTGTAGTTGGCGTTATAATAGGTTTTGGGCTCGAACGGGGAAAATTAGCCAGGAGTGAATCAAAGCTTCGGAAACTGGAAGAAGAGCTGCTGCGCAGCCATCACGAGACGCTGGAGTCCCAGCATGCGTTTGCCGAATTGGAGTCCCGCCTGAAGGATCAGGCTATCCCTGTGATTCCAATGAAGATCAGCGGCAATAGTAAGGAAACTCCCAAAGGAAAAGAGAAGGCGACGAATTAATTGTGCGTTGCGTTTTGGGTGCGTCGCGTTTGGGTGCGTCGCGTTTGGTATGCGTCGCGTTTGATATGCGTCGCGTTTGATATGCGTCGCGTTTTGGGTGGGCCGGTCTCGATTTATCCATAAAGTTCCTGATGTATGGACTTGCGGTCATAGCCCAGTGCCTGTATGCGCTGTTTAGCCTCATCGATCATATTCTTCCATCCACAAAGAAAGAAGTTTGCCGGGCGCAGACTTTCCTGCACCACGACGTCTGCGACTGACTGCGCCAGCGCGTCCGCCACGCCGGCAACATTGTGCGCTGCCGCACCCGCAACCGACTGCGCCGCCATTACATCAGCCACGCCGGCTGCCGTAACCGGCCGTCTGCACAGCTCCTCATAAATAGCATGCACATATCCGGTGCGCACCAAAGGGCCCGCCATCTCCGCTTTCTCCCTCGAAAAAGTAGGGATATAATGAAAGGCCGGGATCTTCTCCGCCAGCTCGGTCAGCTCCCGCTGATAGAGACAGTCACAATACTGACGACAGCCAAAGATCAGGAAGATGTCCCGGTGAGGAATGTTGTGATTGAAGATATGATGACTCATCGCACGGAAAGGAGCAATGCCCGTCCCCGTACAAATAAAGAACAGGTCTTTCTCGATGGGCTCCGGCAAGGTAAAGACGCCCTGCGGGCCCCGCAGCGTCAGCTCACTGCCAACCGTCACGTGGTTGAACAAATAGTTGGTACCGGCCCCGCCTTCCAGCAGTACGATGACCAGCTCGATGACATTGGTGCCGTCCGGCCAGGAGGCTATCGAATAACTGCGCCAGCGTTTGTTCGGCTTTTCGTGGATCGGTAGGTCGAGGGTGACAAACTGCCCCGGCTCGAAGTCAAACTGACTCATTCCTGGTAACTGGATCCAGAACCGACGGGTCGCAGCAGCTTCCTGCTCGATACGTACGACTTTACCTGTTTGCCAGGGCTGAAGCATACCGTTAAAATTTAGGATGTATTCAAAAAATGAACACATCCTAAATTTAAGCAATTATTTTTTTAATATCAGCAACTCTTTGTGATAGGTCTGGCTACCGTGGATGATCCGCAGTGTATATACTCCCGATGCCAGCTGCGGCGAATTTATCTGCTGGGAAAAAAGCCCGGAGAAATTGGGATATTCCGCTTCATAGACCCGTTGTCCCATCATGTTGGTCAGCGTGATGCTGGTGTTTTCCGCCGTGCTCATATAGAACTGCAGCTGGAATACTCCCGTACTCGGGTTTGGGAAGTTTGATAGTCCGATCGATGCGTTTGGGTCACCGCTGGATGGCGTAAAGGTTATCTTATTAGAGATCAGCGAACATCCCGTCGAAGGATCAGTCACCGACGTATAATAAACGCCCGGTATAGTCGCAGAATCCGTCTCGCCTGTATGTCCAACCAGCAGCGAGTCATTTACATACCATTGATTGCCGCTGGCGGCACTGCTGGTGAATATACTTCCGGCGAAGGTGATGACAGGGGCTGCTTCTGTTTGGGCAGTGACAGCCGTTCGCGGAGCCGGACAGCCATTCAGCCGGATGCCGAGGTTGTAGAAGGGATAGTAGAATTTATGCGAATAGGTGACACTGTCAGCTTTTCCATAATCCCTGAAGTCGTTGCCGGTGATGGAGATCACACCCGGGATGCTCAGCGGGTACGGATCTTTATTGAGATTGATATTGAGGAAGGCATTCGCGGTCGGCGAACAATCGATGATGACGACGTAATTGCCGGGATTGGGGACCGGGATGTTCAGCAGGTAAGTCGCACCCGTATCCGAATTGTCTCCAACCGGTATGTTGATCTGCGAGGACGTGTCCGGAACCGTCTTGGTCGCAAAGACATCGATGGTCGTAGTATACAGGGGCAGATACTGGTATTGGCCGGTGTTGTTGTTGAGACTGGCCAGCGTAGCCAGCGTGAAGGTTATCTGACCGGAGTGACCAATATACATTTTAGCGCTCTCGATCGTCAGCGGCACAGCGGTGGTGAACATCACAAAGTTGCCGCCAAAACGGAAGTAAGCGCCCTGGTTCGAGCCCGTGCTGGTAAAGACCATTTTGTTTGGCACGCCGGCTTTTGCTTTCAGGTCGTTGAGTCCCAGGTAATAGGTTTTGTCGGAGGGAACCACCGTGGTGGTGACATTGTTGCCGGCCGCCAGCGGAGTCGTCGACGTGGCCGTCTCATACCATACCGGGACATCGCCGGTGTTGGCGGCATGCAGGACGACAGAGGTCGCATTCGCTCCGCAAATAGTGGCCGAGCCGGTGCCCGCGGCCTCAGCAGGGTTGATGGTCACAGCCAGTGTATCGTTGTCGTTGGCAGTATTGGGGTCGCTCACCAGACCCGTCTTGCTGATAAAGGTATAGGTTGTGCCTGCTGTCGTGGCCAGGGTCGTATTGTAGGTGAAGACGACGTCATGTCCGGAGAGAATGCTGTCCTTGCAGATGGCGCTGAGGACAACAGGGCTTGCGCCTCCCGTTATAGTGGTGGTTACGGGGATGCCTCCGACCTGTGTCGCCGAGCCGAAGTTGTGGATCCGGACCGATACTACCTGTGAGTCATTGGCACAGGAGACCTGTGTGGGATATTCCAGGGAGGCGACACCGACATCACTCGCCGGGTTGCCGAATAAGACTTTATAGTCCTGGGTTTCGCCGGCTCCATACGTGCCGCAGGGTGTGATGGCCGTAGGGTCACTGGTTTCCTGAACGATGACGCGCATCCGGGCATATGTGCCTGAGACGGCTGTTCCGGGGATGACCAGGCTGCCGGTAAAGGGTGTGCCGGCCTGATGTGTAGTAGTGCTTTGATAAGCCACCTCGGTAACCGGATCAAAGATGCCATCGTTGTTGAAGTCGATATATACTTTGGCCATCCGCGAGTTATCGGTAGCGCCGCAATTGCCGGTTACAATAGTCACCGGAACGGTGGAGGCCACTGGCAGCTTCGCAGCGCTGAGTGTTGAGTAGTCCGTATACGAACGGCAGGTGCCGGAAGGACTTGTATTATTGATGCCGCCGGTCGTCACCTGGGTGATATTGGCGCCGGTCGAACCCACGGTCGAGCCCGATGCGCAGGCTGCTATTCCGCCGACACCGCTGATCAGCAGGGAAAAAGATTGCGTTGTTCGTTGGATAGTGCCTTTATGACTGACTGTTATGGTATAGCTCCTGCCGGGTATCAGGCTGTCGGATAGCTCGACCTTTTCGACGTTGTCGCGGATGTTATCGCCCTTTGTTGCCGCGGCGCCGGGATTGTTCGGGTCGAGGATCCAGGGCAGGTAGACTTTGCCGTTGACATTGTCGGTGATACGCAGGTCGAGGTCATTGACGAGCTTGATGGCGGCGTCCCTGAAGTTGTGTGAGTTTGCGGGGATGACGGCGGGTGTGCCCGGTACATCTGTCCAGCAGATGGTGGCCATCACGGGCGTCTTGCCGGAAGCGGTGACGACATAGGTGGCGGGCGCCGTTCCGGTGAGACTGCTTTGTATTATCTGCTGGCTGTGATCGCCATTGTCGGCTGTGATGACGGCGGCGGCCCGCTCCATGTTGATAAGCCCCCAGCCATAGGCATAGTCCGGACCGGGGCTGGCCCCTGCCTCATCAGCTGTATGGATCAGCAGCCCTTTAAGCGTGCTGCTATGCATAAAGGCGCCATGCAGTTTGTAATAATATTCCTGCAAGAGGAAGGAGGAACCCGCGCTGGCTGGCGTGGCCATGGATGTCCCGCTATAGATGTCGTAGGCATGGTCGGAGGTGCTGATGGATGACAATACGTTGACGCCGTCTGCCACCAGGTCGGGTTTGATACGGCCGTCGCCGGTGGGGCCCAGGCTGCTGAAGTCCGCCAGCACCACATCCCCGGGGTTGTGGTATCCGCCCGGGATCGGGTTGACGGCGCCAAGGGTGAGGATATTTTTTGAGTTGCCGTAAGTGGCTATGGTATTATAACCGGTGTTGCTGCTGATGCCGGCAGGGCGGTTCCCGGCATTGACAAAGTTGCCCTGGGCATTCATCCGGTAATACGTTTGTCCTACGACGGCGCCGGTGTCTCCGCGGTTGTTGCCCCCGGCCTTTGCGATCAGGTAGTCCGGAGCCAGATAGGCGATGGTGTCCCAGTAACGGGCGTCTTCGTTGTAGAGACCGAACCGGATGTCGACCGTATCCCCCGGATTACCCCAGAACTCCCAATGCTGCTCCGTGTCGTCAAAATACCAGCCGGCGATGTCGGCATAGGAGTGGTTGGATACCAGGAGTCCCCCGGCGGCGGCGGCCATCATTTCCGATTCGTCGTCGTTGAAGTCATAGGTCAGTAGTTGCTGGGCGCCAAAAGACATACCTTTAGCAAGGGGATTGACCCCGGCGGCTATCATGGTTCCGGATACGTGTGTGGAGTGGTCGCTGAGGACGCTGGCATTGTCTTTCTGAGTGACCCGGCCGGCGAGCTCGACATGGGTGGGTCTGACCAGTCCTTCGTCCCAGACGGCTATCTTTCCTTTCAGGGCGGCTGTGCTGCCGTTGAGGCTCAGACCGTTGCCGCCGCCCGGCCATACTTTATTGGTGCGGATGGTAGCTGCGGATATAAGATTGTCGGTTGTCGTTACGTAATACGGGAGGCCGCTGTTGTTGATGCCCCTGAGATAGGCGAGCCGTCCTTTTTTGTTGCGCAGGGTCAGCGGCCAGCCTCTCTCGAGGGCTGTTGTTGTCAGTACCCTTTGGAAGGCAGCTTCCTTTAAAGCCCTGTCCTGGCTGGCTTTTTGCATGGCGGCCTTATTGGCGACCACCTGGGCTCCCGAACGTTGTCCGATGAGTACGAAAAAGAGTAAGGATACGGAGAAGAAAAAAGGAACCCTGCAATTGCTCATAAGAAGTATTTAAAACTTTCTAAAATTACTGTTTTTATGCTTTTCCCTGCTGTTATCGTTCGGTTGGCTGTGGTCATGGTCATTGGATCCGGCGCTGCGCCGGGTGGCCGCGTCTTCTCCGGCGCTGCGGGTGGCGGCGTCTTCTCCGACGCCGGGCCTATGACTCCTTCGCAAACTTGGGGCCGGTCATCGCAGCCGGGTCAGGGGGTGCGTTTTGGCATCGACGATCAGGCTTCTGGCATCGACGATCAGGGTTTTGATATCGACGATCAGATATCTGGGATCAGCGGGACGGTTTATCGTTTGTCCGGTAATCATATGCCGGCGCCTAATCGCCACGCTCATCCCACTTTTGACAGCGGCCGTGTCTCCGGTGCCGATTCGTTCGTCCGGGGCTCCTTTGGCGCTCGCCCCGGCGTAAAGGCTACGGTCTGTATCTTCGAACTAACCTCGATCAACCAGGTGGTACCCAGCGGTGGCAACTCCGGCAGCGCAGGTCGCGGCAGGCCTGCCGGCTCCGGCGGCAGTTCGCCTTATTACCAGGCCGTCCTCACCCATCTCATACGCCAGGTAGACACGGACGATAAGGGATATTTTCAAGTGGCGCTGCCGCCAGGGACTTACTCTGTTTTTACAAAAAAAGGCGATCTGTTCTATGCCACCCAAAGGGATGAAAAGAACAATATAGCGCCTGTAAAAGTCTTACCCGGGAAGATTACCCGGATCCAGTGTAGTGTAGAGTCCGATCATAGCGTTGTTTATTAGGATTTACGCGAATTTGACTTTATCGGTTGCTTTAACACGATGTTAAGGGTACATGTTGCCCCGCCACCGCTGCCTTGCCACCGGGGTCAGTGGCTCCGGCAACCGCACCACGCCGTACGGATATCCTAATCGCCGGGGTCCGGGTTTATCGCTGTTTCCTGCGCGGCGGCTTCAATCCTTTTGCTTATATTTGCGGCGGAAATGAATAGTGAGGTTCTTCTCGGGTCATTTTTGCATTCGCCCCGCCTTTTTCAATTGGCGGACAGGCTTTTATTGTCAGCTCCGCAACGCATTGCCTGCAAGAACCTCCAGGGCAGCTCCCCGGCCTTTCTTATCAGCGCCATCTTCCAGCACGAAACCACCAGCCAGCTGAACCACCTGGTCGTCTGTGAGGACGCAGAAGCCGCGGCTTACATGCATAACACCATTGAAAGCCTGACCAGCGCGCTCGATCTCTTTTATTTTCCATCTTCCTTTAAGAATAAAAAGAATTACAAGCTGCTCAACAGCAGCCATGTCATGCTGCGGACCGAGGCGCTGACCCGGCTGTCGGCTCAGACAAGAAATATATTGACGGCGAAAAAACTCATCATCACCTATCCCGAAGCCCTTTTCGAGAAAGTAGTCCTGCCGGAAGCCCTTTCGGAAAATATCATTTCCCTGAAATCCGGCGATACCCTCGACCTCAACGGCCTCCTGGGAAAACTGGTCGACAAAGGCTTCGAAAGGACCGACTTTGTATATGAGCCGGGGCAGTTTGCCTTACGCGGCGGGATACTCGACATTTACTCTTATGGCAACGAGAAGCCCTACCGGGTAGAGCTGTTCGGAAATGACGTCGATTCCATCCGCATCTTCGACCCCGAAACCCAGCTCAGCGAACGGAAGCTGCTGCAGGTAAATATTATTCCCAATGTCGACAACCGGCAGGACAGCGGAGAGAAGATATCCCTGCTGCAATTCCTTCCGGAGAACACCGTCATCTGGATGCAGGACTGGGCCTTTACCCGCGAACGATTAGCGATACAGGAGGAAGACCTGGGGCTTTTCATCGATGGAGTGCAGGCCGAACGCGATTTCCGGGCTTCCCGCGAGGCGGAGGAAGCCGTCCGCGGCGCCGGTATGCCGGGCAAACCAGGCAATCGCCACCGGCGCGCCCTGCCACCCGACACAGCCATCGACGGCGACGAGGAAAAGCTGGAAAAAAGAGAGGTGACGCGCGGGGAGTTTGTGACGGCGCAGCAAATAGAAGGGGAATTACAGCGGTTTAATCTGGTGGAGTTTGGGCCGTCGGCCGGTTCGTGGAGTGGGGAGGGCGCAGGCGCAGCCGGAGCCCCTTTCATAGTCGAGTTCCATACCAAACCCCAACCCTCCTTCAATCGCCAGTTCGACCTCCTGATCCGCGACCTGAGATCCTGGGAGGCAAAAAAATATACCGTGTTCATCTTCGCCGAAAACCCCCGGCAGCTGGAACGGCTTTACACCATATTCGAAGACCTCAAAGCCCAGATCGCCTTCACGCCCATCGGGCTCAACATCCACGAGGGCTTTATCGACGAAGACCTGAAACTGGTCTGTTATACCGATCACCAGATCTTCCAGCGTTATCACAAGTATAAGGTCAAACAGGCCTATAACAAGAACAAGGCTATCACGCTGCGCACGCTCAGGGAGCTGCAGCCGGGAGATTATGTCACCCATATCGACCACGGTCTGGGGGTTTACAGCGGCTTGCAGAAGATAGAAGCCAATGGCCGTCTCCAGGAGGCCGTCCGGATCATATATAGGGACAACGACATCCTGTATGTCAACATCAACTCACTGCATAAGATCTCCAAATACACGGGGAAAGAGGGCACTGTTCCAAAAGTGAACAAACTGGGCAGCGACGCCTGGCAGAAGCTAAAGGAAAAGACCAAGACAAGGGTCAAGGAAATTGCCTTCGACCTGATCAAACTGTATGCACAGCGAAAAGCCGAAAAGGGTTTTCCGCATACTCCCGACAATTATATGCAGACCGAGCTGGAGGCTTCCTTTATCTATGAGGATACGCCCGACCAGAGCAAGGCCACTGCCGATGTGAAAAAAGATATGGAGCTGCCCTCGCCGATGGACAGGCTGGTCTGTGGTGACGTAGGCTTTGGCAAGACGGAGATAGCGATCCGTGCGGCCTTCAAGACCTGCTGCGATTCCAAACAGGCCGCCGTGCTGGTGCCGACGACGATATTAGCCTTTCAGCATTTCAAGACCTTTAGCGAAAGGTTGAAGGATTTTCCGGTGAAGGTGGATTTCGTCAATCGATTCAAATCCGCGAAGGAGAAAAAGGAGACGCTGAGGAAGCTGGAAGCAGGAGAGATCGACATCATCATCGGCACGCATGCCTTGCTGGGCAAGGAAGTGAAGTTCAAGAACCTGGGCCTGCTGGTCATCGATGAAGAACAAAAGTTCGGGGTAGCCCATAAGGAAAAGATAAAGACGCTGCGGACGCATGTGGACTGTCTGACGCTGACCGCAACGCCTATTCCCCGGACCCTGCAGTTCAGCCTGATGGGAGCCCGTGACCTCAGCATTATGAATACCCCGCCTCCGAATCGTCAGCCGATACAGACCGAGCTGCACGGTTATAATGAAGATTTTATCCGCGACGCCATTTATTATGAGACGGAAAGAGGCGGCCAGGTCTTTTTTATCTACAACCGCGTACAGGGGCTGGCCGAGATGGCTGCCATCATCCAGGGCCTATGTCCCGATCTTAGTATCGGGTATGCTCATGGGCAGATGGAAGGCAGTGACCTGGAGGACCGCATCCTCGACTTTATCGATAAGAAATATGACGTGCTGATCTGTACGAATATCGTGGAGAGCGGTGTCGACATCCCCAATGTGAATACCATTATTGTCAACAATGCCCATCACTTCGGGCTCAGCGATCTGCATCAGCTGAGGGGTAGGGTAGGACGCAGCAATAAAAAGGCCTTTTGTTATTTACTTGCCCCGTCTTTGGCTACGCTGCCTACCGATTCACGGAAAAGGCTGCAAACGCTGGAACAGCATAGTGAGCTGGGCAGCGGCTTCCAGATCGCCATGCGGGACCTCGACATCCGCGGTGCGGGTAATATGCTTGGCGGGGAACAGAGCGGTTTTATGGTGGATATCGGTTTCGAGACCTATCAGAAGATCCTCGATGAGGCGATAAAAGAATTGAAGCGGACGGAGTTTCGCGAACTGTTCAAGGAAGAGATCTCCAAACAGGAAGATTATGTCCAGGATTGTACCATCGACACCGACCTGGAGATCCTGATCCCGGATAGTTATGTGGAAGCCGTTACGGAAAGGCTGAGTCTTTATACCCGGCTCGACAATTGTGATAAGGAGGAAGAACTGCAGGAGTTTCATACCGAGATGATCGACCGTTTTGGCCCTATTCCACCACAGGTCGACGACCTTTTCGATACGGTCCGCATCCGAAAGCTGGCGGTGGGCCTGGGTTTTGAAAAAATGATCCTGAAAGAGGATACCCTGCGTTGTTATTTTATCAACCGGCCTGATTCCCCTTATTTTGAGTCGGATACCTTCCGGCTGATCCTGGAATACCTGCAAAAACACACCAATAAGGCTAAGCTGAAACAGGCGGGTAAGAATTTCCTGCTCGTGGTGGACGATATGAAGTCGATGGCCGACATCCTGGGGTTCCTAAAAAGGATGGCAGCTTTTGTAGAAAAATCAGTATATTCAACTACCTAAAAACTTAAGTCTTATGGCAGAAGAATATCCGCTGACCACCCCGTCCAGCGACGAAAAGACAATGGCCATCCTGGCTCATGCCCTGACCCTTGTCGCACCCATTCTTGCTCCCCTCATCATCTACCTGGTGAAGAAGGATGAATCCCAGTTCGTCAGGCAAAATGCGCTGGAGTCGCTGAACTTCCAGATCACGCTGATCATTTTTGTTATCATTGGTGTTATCCTCACACTTATTATCATCGGTGCCTTTCTGCTGATGCTTGTCGGTATCGGCGGCTTCATACTGGTCATCGTGGCGAGTATAAAGGCCAGCGAAGGCAAGATCTATCGCTATCCCGTCAACTTCCGCATTATCAAGTAGAGCGGCCGGCATCCGGACAATGACAAGCACGACCTTGCAAGGCCGGCGACTTGCCGACGGCGGTTGCTGCGGACGACCCATTAAAGGGCTTTCTCCATAATATAATGTGGGATCGTGACCTCTTCGAAGGGCTCGCCGGCGACGGAATAACCAAGCTTTTCGTAAAATCCAACGGCGGTCTGGCGGGCGTGCATACATAATTTCCGATACCCGAGGTCACGGGCAATGTTCTCCGCGAAGATCATAAGGGCGCGTCCGACCCCCTTCCCCTGCATACTGTTGGGGACGGCCATTTGGCGCAGACGGATGGTAAAGCTGTCCATTCGGGTCAGCAAACAGCATCCCAGGAGCCTGTCGTCTTCAAAAGCGCCCATGAGGATGTCGTCCTTCTCCTTGTCCAGTTCTGCCTTGTCAAAGGACAGGCCGAGGGGCTTCCGCAATATTTCATTGCGCAGGTTCACCATCTGCTGGTATTCCTTCGTTCCGTGATCTATCATCCTAAGCGCCATGCTGTTACTGTGTTTCGGGTCGGCCCTTTCTGACGGGGCTGACAGTCATTAATAATCAGTTTTCCGGGCTTTCGGGTCTCCAGCGCCGGGAGGCCGAAGTTATCGTAATTTACTAATTCCGGAAACCCCTTTACATTAAAGTTAAAAATTAAAATTGCCCTGTTTGTTCGGTTTTGGTCCAAAATCCTAAATTTGCAGCCGTATAACTAAAATTTACAAAAATGTCAGACATCGCTACAAGGGTTAAAAAGATCATCGTTGACAAACTGGGTGTTGAAGAAGCAGAAGTAACCAACGAAGCTTCCTTCACTAATGATCTGGGTGCAGACTCTCTGGACACCGTCGAATTGATCATGGAATTCGAAAAGGAATTTAATATTTCCATCCCGGACGAACAAGCCGAGACAATTACTACTGTCGGTCAGGCCATCGCTTACCTGGAAGAGCACGCTAAATAAGCAGCTACACCAAGTCTTGGGTTTACCTGCATACAAATTTGTTGGATCCGCCTTTTCAAGTTCAAGCAATTTGGCTTAGAAGGCGGATTTATCCTTGATTAAACCCGGAACCGCCGGAAGCGGATATCCGAAGGATAGAAGTTAGCCGTTTGCTGGAATTGGGTTAACTTCTTCTAAGCACAATTCCAGCCAAAAATCCTGGGGAAAAGTCGGCTATGCAATTGAAAAGAGTTGTTGTAACGGGCATTGGCGCCCTCACTCCAATAGGTAACAATACAAATGACTACTGGACTGGACTGATGAATGGTGTTTCCGGCGCCAATCCTATTACCTTATTTGATTCTTCAAAGTTCAAGACTCGCTTTGCCTGTGAATTGAAAGGCTTTGACCCCCTGCAATACCTGGATAAAAAAGAGTCGCGTAAGGTTGACCGTTATACACAGATCGCGTTGGCGGCCAGCGACGAGGCTATAAGGGATGCAGGTATAGATAAAGAAAAAATGGATCCCGACCGTATCGGCGTCGTATTTGCCAGCGGCATCGGCGGACTTATCACTTTCCAGGAAGAGGTGATAAATTTTTCCAAAGGGGACGGTACTCCCCGTTTCAATCCCTTCTTCATTCCAAAGATGATCCTGGACATCGCTGCCGGTCATATTTCAATGCGGCACGGTTTTCGGGGTCCGAACTTCGCGGTGACTAGCGCCTGTGCATCTTCCACGAATGCCATCATGGAGGCTTTTAATCTCATCCGTCTCGGGATGTCCGATATCATTATCAGCGGCGGCAGCGAAGCGGTGGTAAGCGAAGCCGGCGTGGGCGGGTTCAATGCCATGAAGGCGCTGAGCGAACGCAACGACGACTTTAAGACGGCCAGCCGTCCCTATGACAAGGACAGAGATGGCTTTGTGATGGGCGAGGCAGCCGGAGTGCTTGTTATGGAAGAGCTGGAACATGCAAGGGCCCGGGGCGCAAAGATCTATTGCGAGATCATCGGCTGTGGCGCTACGGCGGATGCCTATCACATGACGGCCCCCCATCCGGAAGGACTGGGCGCCAAGAATGTGATGATAGCAGCGCTTCGTGACGCAGGGATGAAACCTGAAGACATCGATTATATCAATACACACGGTACGTCGACCCCCCTGGGCGATACGGCCGAGATCAAAGCTATCACGGATGTTTTTGGGGAGCATGCCTATAAGGTAAATATCAGCTCCACGAAGTCCATGACCGGGCATTGCCTGGGTGCGGCTGGTGTGATCGAGGCGATCGCCTGTGTAATGAGCGTGGTTCATGACGCGGTGCCTCCCACGATCAACCACATAACCGACGACCCCGAGCTGGACCCCCGGCTGAATTTTACTTTCTGGAAACCACAACAAAGAACGGTAAGGGCTGCGCTGAGCAATACTTTTGGTTTTGGGGGCCATAACGCGTGCGTTATTGTCCGGAAGTATGGAGGACAATAGCCGCCCGAAGGGCGGCTCATCATTGGACCAGCCAGATGCCGTCGGCATCGGTACGGGGCAGCTACCCACAGCGGAGCAGCGACTAATGACCTAAGGCCCCAACAGACTTGTTGCCGATGAACGGAGCGTCGCAACGGCTGCTGATGAGGACAAAAATGTCGGCCCAAAAACAATAATTTTTTATTGGATGAAAAAAATTGTAGCTTGTTAATGTGGGAATTCTGGAACGTATCATAAAGGGCGACGCCGCCGTCACTTCGTTCAAAAGACAGCTTCGAAACGTCCTCGGGTTTGTCCCGGGCAAGTCTGTATTATATAGAACAGCTCTTACTCACCGTTCGGTGAAGGATGGGGCGGATGAGAACAACGAGCGGCTTGAATATTTGGGTGACGCTATCCTCAGCGCCATCATCGCTGATTTTCTATTCAAAAAATACCCCTATAAAGAAGAAGGTTTTTTGACGGAAATGCGGAGCAAGATGGTCAACCGCAACCAGCTGAATGAGATCGCTATCAAAATGGGTCTCAAAAAGATAAGTAATTTTAACAAGTTCGACAGCAGCCTCAAGATGAGCCAGATCTTTGGGAATACCCTCGAAGCTATCGTAGGCGCCATCTATCTGGACAAGGGTTTTGAAAAATGCCGCCAATGGGTGATGGAAAGAGTGATCCAGCCTTATCTTTTTATGGATGACCTCGAAAACCTCGAGATCAATCACAAGAACAAGCTTTATGGCTGGGCCAATAAGAACGGCAAGAACCTGGAGTTCGAAACCCTCGACGAACGCATAGAAGGCGGCCGGCGCCTGTTTACCGTCGGGGCAGTCGTAGACGGGGAACTACTCGCCCAGGGCAAAGCATATAATAAAAAGGACGCCAGCCAGATCGCTGCCCAGCTTGCACTTGACAAACTGGGGCTCCCGAAGGTAGACTCTGGCGAAGAGAACACATAACCCGGCAGAAGCGCTGGTGGCCGCGCCCGGCAGAAGCACTCGTGGCCGCACCCTGCAAAGCGCTGGTGGCCGCGCCCGGCAAACCTATTTAGCTATTGTTTAGCAAACTTTCCTACTCGTTTTCGGCGTTTTTTTGCGGGATTGCTTGCAAGATTCTGCTATTTGTACTACTTTTATTTTTCAGTTGTCTTTGGTCTACAAAGAAAAACTCTCCTTGACCGCCCAGTACCCAATCATCCTTCATTTTTAAGTTAAAACCACCCTTTCGGATTCCTTCCGACCGTATACCCGTGTAAGTAGGCGAACCCCCCGGTTTGCAACCCCTATCCAATCTCGTTTGCAAAAGCTCCACAATCCATTTATTAGCTATGGACCTCAAATCCATTATTGACTATGGTTTACCTCAAGGTAAGTCAGGAGACCCCTGTTTTGCCCCCCGATAACCACATTCAATTACTCAACATTTTGTGAACAATGAAACATCTTTACTCTTTCGCAACTCTCGCAATTGCCCTAACCCTTTTTGCCCGGACCTCTTCAGCCCAAACTTATTCCGGTGGTATTTACACCGCCCTCCAGTCCGGTAACTGGTCCAACAACGCCACCCCGGTCTGGGATGTACCTCCTCCCAGTAGCTGTAATAACTGCCATATCGTTGTCAATGACGGCGTCAAAGTGACGCTGAATACGACCGTTACGTTATCCGGCAATTCATTGGTTACCATCGGTAGTGAAGCCTCTGCACAGCCGACGACCCTGCTCATCCCCTTTAGCTCCAACAATGCTGCAGCCACTCACAACCGGATCGAAATGATCTATGGTGAACCGGTAAACATTACGGTCAGCAATTCCAATGCATCCATAGATGCAACCACAACCGGCAGCTATGACGGCGTTTTCCTGGCAGTCCCGACGCCTACCAATCCGAACCCTTATACCTATATCGCCCGTCTTGGCACTTCGGCGACCTATGACAATGCCACCCAGCTTTCCGGTCCCAATACGCTCGGCTCTATAGGTACCCTGCCGATCATCCTTTCCGGTTTCACAGCCCAGCTCGACAACGGCGCCGTTGACCTTAACTGGTCTACTCAAATAGAGATCAACTCCGATCATTTTGCCGTCGAACGCAGCACAGACGCTGGCGCACACTGGTCGGTCGTCGGCGTGATAGCGGCTCATGGCAATTCTTCCACTGTCCTCGACTATTCTTTTTTGGACAGCAAACCAGGCTCCGGCACCAGCGAATATCGCCTGCAGCTGGTTGACAAAGACGCCAAATACGCCTACTCCGACGTCAAGACCATCCGCAACGGGCTCATCACTGCCGTCAGTGTATACCCCAACCCTGCCCGTGATTATGTCAACGTAACCCTGGGCGGCACGAGCACACAGAGCGTCGTCATCCGTCTGCTCAATCAATCCGGACAGCTCCTGCTCGAGAAGAATGTCAGCAATGCCGGTGGTACAACCGTCCCGCTGGCTGTCAGCAACTATCCGACAGGCAATTATCTCGTCGTTGTGATTGGCGCAGATGGCAGCAAGCAAGTGTCTAAGCTGCTGATCTCCAAGTAGTAATTACTCTTATAACAATAGCCGCGTGTAACCGGTCGCCTTCCGCTGGGAAGGTGACCGGTTTTTTATTTTTTGCTAAGTACTCCCGTATAAAAAATTTATTTCTTCACTCCGCTCCGGAATGAATGAAATAAATAATGTGAGATTTGAGTTTAATTAATTGAAAATCCAATAATCCGCACGCGTTATGAAACCGAGGTTGATCCATTTTATCATGGTCCTGTGTCTGGGATTACTCCTGCAAACCACCTCCTTTGCTCAATGCAATAATAACCTCCGCACCCGTACATATGATACTTCCCTGGTTAGCAATGGTTTCAATATCTTTAGCCTGCGTTTTCCAAGATGGAGCCCGGACTCGGGTCTTCTGGTTTCGGTGAAAATGTCCGCGGAAGTAAGTTCGCAATACACCTTTACTTTAAGGAATGCAGACGTCCAGACGGCCACCTACCAGCTGTCTGTCGGGCAGGAAGATCTTTTCTCCGGTCCTCTGCTGACGCCGTTTACCAACCTTACTCCGCCACAGCTGATAGGCTCCTATCCCTTACTGCCCGGACAGACGGTGACGCAGGGACCTTTTACCTTCCTCGACAAACATGTTTCCAGCGATAGCATAACCACCGTGGCGCCTTTCCTGGGCAGCGGAACGGTAGACATCAGCTATATGTCCTTTACCTATACCAATCTAAGCACGATCAATAATGCCACTTATTATTATGGAGCCACGATTGCCAATACCATGCGTTTCTCCCTGCAATACCTGTATTGTAAGAGCGGTGGCGTACTGGCGACAAACCTGACCCGGTGGGCGGCCGAATTAGAGACGCCCCGCACCGTCCGGCTGGAATGGTCTGCCGTTAATGAGAT
>DASYEB010000003.1:0-311618 GCA_036499285.1 Puia sp.
CCTGTTGCGGGATCGACCATCGATCGAAAAATGACAATCTGCATAAGGTTAACCTAACCTGCGGGGGGGTGGGGTTACCATGCCCGGAATGAGGGGTTATCATAAAACGGAACGGGGGGTTACCATGCCCCGGAATCTACAAAATTGAAAAAGTAGAGATTGCTCTGAAGCCATAATTCGTTTACGCGGCTTGCGAATTTTACCATGGACTAATCCCGGTTTCAGGCGCATTGTCATCACTAAAGAATTGACCAGTCGGACCGTCTGGCCCAAATGTAGCTGTTTTTACCACCCTGGCAGCGGCATCGGGGACGGTCCCGGGGCCGGTGTGGTTGTTGAAATCTGTGTCGGTATAGCCAGGATCGACGGCATTCACCTTAAACGATGTGTCGCGTAAGTCATAAGCCAGCACAACCGTATAAGCATTGAGGGCGGCTTTAGACGCGACATAGCTAGCCGGCTTAATCTTATAATATTTATATGCGGAATTACTATGCAAGGTGAGTGAACCGAGACCAGAGGTGACGTTGACGATTCTTGGCTCTGGTGACAGCCTCAGCAGGTCTATAAACGCCTGCGTCACTTCTACGACCCCGAAAAAATTGGTTTCAAATACCTGTCTGAACACACTGATATCTGTTTCGAGTGCTGTTTGTGGAAAAGCGCCACTGATGCCGGCATTATTGATCAGGACGTCCAGCACTTTAATTTTTTGCCCAAGCGTAAGACGAGCGCCCTTTATAGATGTCATGTCATCTACATCGATCTCTATAGCCTCTACCTGGGTTAAGTTCTCCGAGTGCAGTTGGCTCACCGCCTGCTGACCTTTTTTCATATCCCGGCTTCCGAGATATACATAATATCCTTTCTGTAATAATTGTCTGGCTGTTTCAAAACCGATGCTTTTGTTTGCTCCGGTTATCAATGCTGTTTTCATATTAATCGTATTAGAATACAAAAGTACAGCCTGCATGATATGGACTGTGACACATCCAGCGGAGTTAATGGTACATTTCCCGGATTTTGCTACGATACCCGGCGGGTGTTGTTCCTGTTTCCCTTTTAAAAAAGCGGTTAAAATAGGAGGCATCTGAGAAGCCGAGGTCAAAGGCAATATCTTTCAGCGATTTGTCGGTGTGCAAGAGCAAGCGCCGCGCCTCCATTACCAGCCGGTCATGTATGTGTTTGATGGCCGGTTTGCCACTCTGGCTCTTCACGACCTCGCTCAAATGCCCGGCGGATATATGAAGCATGGCAGCGTAATCCCCCACCTCATGATATTGCTGAAAGTTCTCATCAATCTTCGATTGAAATCTGGTGAGCAATAGCTTATCTGTCGAGGTTGCGGTATCCTTAAACTGCTCCGAATATAGACGGCTCAGATAAGTCAGCAGCACCGTGAGGTAAGCAGCCAGCATCCGTTGCTGCCAATCACCGGGCCGCTGAGACTCCATGCGGATTTTGTTTACTATGTCTTCTACAAAGAGAACATCGGCATCCGCAAGCAGCAATTCATGATCATTCCGGGAATTTTGAATAAGCGGCAGCTTGATCAACTCAGCGTTTCCCTGCATGGATAAGAATTCAGCCGTAAATGCAATACCAGTACTCCATAGTTGTTTAAATTCTTCCTTTACTATGAGGTGGTTGGGGCCTGTAAAATAAATGGTATTATCTTTTAGTACATAAGGCGTCATGTCTATCCATTGACGGGTACCACCGGCTCGCCTGATGAAAACAAGCAGATAATGACCCCTTCGGTGTGGGATCAGAAGATCGGACTGGTTTGGAAAGCTGCCTTCATAATGACCCACTCTAAAATGTTTGTTACCGGTTGTCCCGTCCGGCTGCATGGGATAAACGGGTGCTTGCGAATGGTTACTAAGTACTTGCATTGCCTAAAGCTATAACTTTTTTTGTGCGCATTTAATTGGCTGTTGGCGACAACTTTCGAACCTTTTTGCAGCCGATTTAGGCATGATTAGGGAGTTTATTAACAATTGACAAGTATTGCGAAAATAGTTAGAAATGGTGAGGTATGATTATCGAGAATATCTGTAAATATCTCAATCAAAACACGGACAATACTGGGTTGTTTGTATGGACTCCAAGCTACACAATCCTAGCGGCAACTAAACAATTTTTGTGACTAGCTGAGGCAGTTGGGCAATAAACCATTTTGGCAAGTGTGTCTTTGGCACAGAAGATATTAACCCGCCCTGCTCAAATGTGGCTAGTGAGATATGCGCTGATCGGGAAGTATCAATGATTTGCACGCTGTCAAACATCGCAAGTGCTGATTCATTTTCTCCAGGTTACCGAAGAAATTCGCCTCTACTTCCATTGGATTAACATAATGGCCACCCTCTTTAGTTCGGTCAACAACACACAGCATGGATAGTTCAGAATCACTCAACCCAAAAAATATTAAATGTATTTCGAAGCCGGCGGCTTTAAAGCGTCTAGGAATATCCCAAGTCGCTTCGTTGGTAAAATGTCCTTCGTATGCAAAATTTTTATTTAGTGCTATGTGGTGATCAACGAGATCGTCAAAAATCTTGATAAGATAATCATAAGCTATATTTCTGGCTTCCTTATGAGCCTTTATTCCCTGTCGGTACAATTCTTTTTTCTTGTCTTCAAAGATTTTGTCCCCGTTGAACACAACACAGGTATTTCGGATGTGCTCGGGTAAATAATATGGACCGGCAGTTGATTTACCTGCGCCGTTGGAGCCTGTAATAAAGTGCAGTTCGGGCATTAGTTGACCAGCTGAAATTGTCTGCGGATTTCAAGGCTTCTGGTGGGAGTATATTCTTCAATAATATGGAAATCTCTTTTCGTGGAAGAAATAGAAACAAGCTTTATTATGCCATCGGAAATTCCAGGTAGCACTGGCCAACGGGTAAGAACTCGGCGTTGATCATAAAGGGCTGCCCATTGTTTAACTTTTCCTCGCACAACCTTCTTACGGCTGCCGTTCCGGCTTCCTGAATAGACTGCAGAGATCTGACATGATTCATGACCCACATTTACAAAATAGTCCCAATAAATTTAGCTTTAAGAAAGGAAAAGCAAGGTAGGCGAAAAGTAGGGGTGTAAAATCCAGCATTATCCAACAAAAATGGGAAGAACCAGACAAAATTACGCCCAATTCTTCCAAATTCGGATCGGGCGGAGAGCTGGCGACAACTTTCGAACCTTTCGGGGCTAATTTGGGTAGAATTATAGATTTTATTGGTATTTATTACCAAAAAGGTGAAAACAGGAGATAAACTGACGGCGAGATGTGTCCTGGGTTCAGAACTAAAAGATTAGCAGGATTTTTTGTAAATTCGTATGGCCATGAAGAAAAAGGAAAGGCTGGCCGATTTTGAGATTGACAAATTGACAAACTCAATTGAGAATTTTCGGACTCGTGAGACATTTGATACTGAAATTGTACAACTGAAGATTAAAGACGCAAAGCTGATAAAGAAAACAGATTGGCTTTTTGATTGGAAGTTGGAAATTAAAGATAAATCAAAAGAAGTATTCAAGTTGTCTACCGTAAATAATCCGTCTGTGATACAAGGATTAATAAGTATCGAGAAAAAACTGGATCACATTTTTATGCATTTGGTTGAAAGTGCGATATTCAACAGAGGTAAAGAAAAAATGTATTTGGGTATTCCTGGTAATCTGGTGGCATTTGCTTGCAAGATTTCAAATGAAAGAGGTTATGAGGGGTTTGTCGCTTTTGATTCTAAAACTGTTTTGATAAATCATTACCAGGAAACTCTGGGTGCTATACAACTTAGAGGTCAACGAATGTATCTTGATGACAAAGCTGCTCAGAAGCTAATTTACCAATACTTTAAAACATAGATATATGGGGCTTATTAAGGAACCGAAGAACATTGATTTGACCATACAGTCGAAGCCTTGGAATGAAGAAGAGCTAGCTGAACTTAGCAAGATCATAAAGAAGGCAAAGGCAGCTAAAAAGGCTAGGACAAATAAAAAGCGTCTTGTAAAGTCAAAGAAGCAATTAGCTTAATCTCTGATGGCAGACTGTAGCAGTTAATGTGCAGTAGATAATTGTATTTAAAACCCTTAGGGCAAAGTGGCCCGAAGGGTTTTTATATAGGTATACTAATGAGAACGTTTCAAAAATATCTTACACATATGTTTGACGATCCAGAGTTATTTTGGAAAAATTTTAGACTTGGTACTGAATTGCAGATTGCAGTCTGACGGGCAATTCCTTTTACATTAAAAAAGGGGACTATCATTATTTTTATGATAAGTCCCCTTCAGCGGAGAGAGAGGGATTCGAACCCCCGGAGGTGTGACCCTCAACGGTTTTCGAGACCGCCACATTCAACCGCTCTGCCATCTCTCCGGTTGAAAAACGAACAACGCCGGTGGGCGCGTTGAAGGGGAGCAAAAATAGCGTTTTTTGGTTAAATCGAAAGACGAATCGGGGGGCAAATTTTTGGAAAATAGAGAGATTGCCGGAAATCCAATAGTTTTGGCGCCTAATCCACTTTGGAAATGTCAACTGGTATTGTTCTTATTATAGACGACGAAGAGAAATTGCGGACCCTGCTGTCGAGAATAATCCGCCTCGAAGGATATACGGTATTGGAAGCGGAGACTTTGAAGGCGGGCAACCGGCTGCTGGATAAGGAAGACATCGACGTGGTGCTCTGCGATGTCAAACTGCCGGACGGAAACGGGGTAACCTATGTCCGGGAACTGAAGGCAAAACATACCTCCATAGAGACCATCCTGCTCACCGCCTATGGCAACATCGCCGACGGTGTCACTGCGATGAAGAACGGCGCATTCGATTATATCACCAAGGGTGACGATAACGACAAGATCATCCCTCTTCTCGCCCGGGCCATGGAGAAAGTTCAGCTGCAGAAACGCGTCGAACAGCTGGAACAGCAGGTGAGTAAACGATATACCTTTAATACGATCCTTGGAAGCTCCCCTCTGATCATTGCCGCTGTTGACCTGGCGCGGAAAGTGGCCCCTACCGAAGCCACCGTCCTGCTGCTGGGTGAGACGGGCACGGGTAAAGAAGTGTTTGCCCAGGCCATCCACCACGGAAGTAAAAGAGCATCCAAGCCTTTTATCGCGCTGAACTGCAGCGCTTTTAGCAGTGAGCTGCTGGAAAGCGAGCTTTTTGGACACAAGGCCGGCTCTTTTACCAGCGCAACAAAGGATAAAAAAGGACTTATCGAAGAGGCCAACCTGGGCACTCTTTTCCTGGATGAGATAGGCGAGATGCATATCGACCTGCAGGCCAAGCTGCTGCGGGTGCTGGAGACAAGCGAGTTCATCAAGGTGGGTGATACCAAACCCACGAAGGTCAACGTGAGGATCATAGCCGCCACCAACCGCGAACTGCAGCAGGAGGTCAATGAGGGAGGATTCAGAGAAGACCTGTTCTACCGGCTCAACGTTTTTACCATTTTCCTGCCTTCCCTGCGCGACCGGAAAAAAGATATTCCACAACTGGCGGAATTCTACCTGCGGATATTTTCGGGGAAAGGGAACAAACGGATCGAAGGAATGAGCAAAGAGTTCCTTGACCGTCTTCAGCAACACGAATGGAAAGGTAATATCCGCGAACTAAAGAATATCATCGAAAGAGCCGTCATCCTCTCCGACGGCCCTCAGCTCACCGTCGATAATCTGCCTGCAGATCTGCAGGTTCCCAGCGCCCGGACGACGGGACCGCTGTCGGCATTCGACCTGGCGAGCGTAGAGAAACTTCATATCCAACGTGTCCTCAACCACACCAGGGGAAATAAGACGGAGGCGGCCCGCCTGCTCAATATCGGGCTGACCACGCTTTACCGGAAGATCGAAGAGTACAAGCTTAGCTACGAAGCTTAGGGCCAATGCGCCGGTGGCGCCTTCCATTTTGGTAGATCCCTTTTCATTTTGGCAGGGTGCGCGGTCTCATGAGGCGCAGCTGTCTGCACGCCAGTGATCCCACAACTTGCTCCTGTCCTGCATTTGGATGCAGTATCCTGCGATCAGCGGGATCGGGCATCCCTTTTGACCTTTACGAGAAAATTATTGATATGCTGACAGTAATCCTATTGCTGGCGGGTTTTGCCTGCTTTGCTCTGTTCTTTAAATCTATTGACTTTTTCGATAAAATCTAACCGGTTATGACTCTACTATTCATTATCTCCCTCATGGTCTTTGTCTATCTCTGTTATGTATTGATAAGACCGGAAAAATTCTAAGCTCAAAAACTGCGCATCATGAACACACAAATTTTCGGCGTAATCGCCATGTATATTGTTACCCTGGCCCTGGCTATTCCCCTGGGAAAGTATATCGGGAAAATATACCCGGGTGAACGTACCTGGCCCGACCGCCTCTTTAACCCTATCGACCGGCTTTTTTATCGTCTCAGCGGCATAAAGACGGAAAAAGAAATGAACTGGAAGCAGCATCTGTCAGCTTTACTGACGATCAACGTGATCTGGTTCATTTTTTCCATGCTGATCCTCATGAATATGAGCTGGCTGCCACTAAACCCGGATGGTAATCCCTCCATGTCGGCTGACCTGGCATTTAATACGACAGTGAGTTTTGTCTCCAATACCAATCTTCAGCACTATTCCGGCGAAACGGGTGTTTCCTATCTGGGTCAGCTGGTGCTGATGCTTTTCCAATTCATCAGTGCCGGGGCTGGTATGGCTGCCTGTGCGGTTGTGTTCCATGCCATGAGAGAAAGGACCACGGAAAAGCTGGGCAACTTCTATGTTTTTTTTGTCAGAAGCTGTACCCGGGTATTGCTTCCGTTGTCCGTTGTAGTAGCGATCCTGCTTGTGTTCAACGGTTCGCCTATGACCTTTAAAGGGAAAGATAGTTTTATTTCCCTGCAGGGTGACACGGTACACGTGAGCCGGGGGCCTGCTGCCGCCATGATCGCCATCAAACAGCTGGGGACCAACGGAGGAGGATTTTTTGGGGCCAATTCGGCGCAACCGATGGAGAATCCCAATTATTTCACCAATATGGTGGAAGATATCAGTATCGTCATTATCCCGATGGCCATGGTCTTTGCCCTTGGGCAGTTCCTCAAACGGAAACGGTTTTCCTGGGTTGTATTCGGGGTCATGACAGCCGGCTTCCTATTCTTCCTTATTCCTTCCATTTATTTTGAGATGAAAGGAAATCCGGCCATCGGTCATCTCGGTGTGACGCAACTGGCGGGCAGCATGGAGGGCAAAGAAGTTCGTTTTGGCCCGGCTGCTTCTGCCTACTGGGGGATCACGACCACGGTGACCTCCAACGGATCGGTCAACGCCATGCAGGATAGCGCCACTCCGCTTTCGGGTATGTTCGCCCTGTGGGGAATGATGATCAACTCTTTCTATGGCGGAGTCGGAGTGGGGTTCCTGAACTTTTATATTTTTATCATCATCGCGGTGTTTATCAGCGGTCTGATGGTCGGACGAACACCCGAATTCCTTGGGAAAAAGATCGAGGCGAAAGAAATGAAGATCGCTACGATCATCGCACTGCTGCATACGCTGCTGATCCTTTCTTTTACGGCCCTGTCGTCTTATCTCTATGCGCATGATCCGAAGACCTATGCCGGCTGGCTTAACAATCCGGGTTATCATGGTTTTTCTGAAATGTTGTATGAGTACACTTCCTCTTCGGCCAACAACGGATCGGGTTTCGAAGGTCTGGGAGATGGTGTTCCTTTCTGGAATATCACCTGCGGCTTCGTCATGCTGTTATCCCGTTTCCTGCCTATCATCGGCCCGGTGGCGATAGCGGGTATCCTGGCCAAAAAGAAGTATGTCCCGGAAAGCGCAGGTACGCTGAAGACGGATACAGGCACCTTTGGGATCATGACCTTTGCCGTGATCATCATCGTGGCGGCTTTATCTTTTTTCCCTGCACTGGCATTGGGGCCTATCGCCGAGTTTTTTAGTTTGAAGTAACCGGCGCCCGCGACCGATAGCGGAGTTCTTTAGTATCAAATAAATATACAATCATGTCAAATCATAATAAAGCCAATAAATTATTCGAACCGGCCCTGGTGAAGCAAGCGCTGAAGCAGTCCTTTGTCAAACTGGACCCGGTGATCCTATTTCGCAATCCGGTGATGTTCACCGTGGAAATAGGCACGGCCATCATGCTGGGGGTCTGTATCTGGATCATGACAGGTGAAAAGAACCAGGGCAGCCTCGTTTATAACATCGTGATCTTCTCTATTCTTTTTATTACGCTGCTGTTCGCCAATTTTGCTGAAGCTATTGCAGAGGCGAGGGGAAAAGCCCAGGCCGACAGCCTGCGGAAGACAAGGGAAGATACACCCGCTAAAAAGGTATTTGCTGTGGGAGAGATCTATGTCGGAGAAGTGAAAGTAGTCCCCTCGTCCCAGTTGAGGAAAGGCGACGTTTTCATTGCTGAAGCCGGGGATACCATACCTATGGATGGGGAGATCATCGAAGGGCTGGCCACTATAGATGAGAGCGCCATCACCGGTGAATCCGCTCCTGTGATCCGGGAATCCGGCGGAGACAAATCATCGGTCACAGGTGGAACCAAAGTTCTCAGTGATAAGATAAAAGTAAAAGTCACTACCGAGCCGGGAGAAAGCTTCCTGGATAAGATGATCGCGCTGGTAGAAGGGGCATCCCGCCAGAAAACACCAAACGAGATCGCGCTGACCATCCTGCTTGCCGGATTTACGATCATCTTTGTAATCGTTTGCGTGACGCTGAAGCCATTCGGTGATTATGCGAATACGCCAATCAATATTGCCGCCTTCATCTCGCTGTTCGTATGCCTGATACCAACGACAATCGGTGGCTTGCTCAGCGCGATCGGGATAGCCGGCATGGACAGGGCCTTGCGGGCAAATGTGATCACCAAGAGCGGTAAGGCCGTGGAGACGGCAGGAGACCTGGATACGCTGCTGCTGGACAAGACGGGCACCATTACGATCGGTAATCGTAAAGCCACTCATTTCTGGCCTGCCGAAGGAGTGGATGAAAAGGAATTTATAGAAGCCTGCGTATTATCCTCCCTGGCTGACGAAACGCCGGAAGGAAAGTCGATCCTGGAGCTGGCGAATGTCAAAGGGATGCCGGCAGCCAGCGCCAATGGTGCAAAATTTATCAAATTCACAGCCGAAACCCGGTGCAGCGGTATTGATATCTCTGACAGGAAAATACGTAAGGGAGCATTTGACGCCATCCGGAATATGGTCGTCAAGGCGGGACATACTTTTCCTGTTGGAACGGAAAGAAAGGTAAAAGAGATCGCTTCCGATGGAGGTACTCCCTTAGCCGTGAGCCAGAATGGGAATGCGTTGGGTGTGATAGAACTCCAGGATATTATAAAACCCGGCATCCAGGAACGGTTCGAACGTCTGCGGAAGATGGGCGTCAAGACGGTGATGGTCACCGGGGACAATCCGCTGACGGCGAAATATATTGCCGAAAAGGCAGGTGTCGATGATTTCATTGCCGAGGCTAAACCCGAAGACAAAATGAATTATATCCGTAAGGAACAGCAGGGTGGTAAGCTGGTCGCAATGATGGGAGACGGTACCAACGATGCTCCGGCACTGGCGCAGGCGGATGTGGGAGTAGCCATGAACAGCGGCACCCAGGCGGCTAAGGAGGCCGGGAATATGGTGGACCTCGATAATGATCCCACCAAGCTGATAGAGATCGTCGAGATCGGTAAGCAATTGCTGATGACCCGGGGAACGCTGACGACCTTCTCGATAGCCAATGATGTGGCGAAATATTTTGCCATTGTGCCGGCGCTGTTTATGGCTTCTGTCCCCGGCTTACGGGCTTTGAACATCATGAACCTGAATAGCCCGGAGAGCGCCATCCTTTCGGCGGTTATTTTTAATGCGATCATCATTCCGCTGCTTATACCGCTTGCGCTGAAAGGGATCGCGTACAAGCCAATAGGGGCCAGTGCCTTGTTGAGAAGAAACCTGCTGATCTATGGACTTGGAGGGGTAATCGTACCTTTCATCGGCATAAAATTGATCGACTTAATAGTATCGCTTTGGTTTTAAATAATAATCAGAAAAATGAAACAACATATATTACCTGCGCTGAAGCTTACACTTGTCTGTGTTATCTTTTTTTGCGGAATTTATACTTTGGTAATTTTGGGTGTAGCACAGCTGGCTCCGGGTAAAGGGGAAGGCGAGACGGCGACACTGAATGGGAAAGTCGTGGGTTATGCATTGGAGGGTCAGGCCTTTACCCGGGATGACTATTTTTGGAGCCGGCCTTCTGCGGTCGGTTATAATGCCGCAGGCAGCGCCGGAAGCAATAAGGGGCCTTCCAATCCGGACTATTTAAAGGACGTGCAGGCGCATATCGACAGTTTCCTGGTTCATAATCCGGGAGTAAAAAAGGAAGACATACCGGCGGAGCTGGTAACCTATTCCGGCAGCGGGCTGGACCCGGATGTTTCGCCGGACGGGGCTAAGGTGCAGGTCAAACGAGTGGCGGCGGCGCGGCATTTGCCGGAAGGGCAGCTAAATGACCTGGTAGACCGTTATACCGAAAGGCCCCTGCTGGGGTTATTGGGTCCGGCGAAGGTGAATGTATTAAAATTAAATATCGCGTTGGAAACGTCAGAAAAGGGAACCGTAAAATGAGTGACGAAAACGTACAGCATTTTCTGGAACTGATCCGCAAGTCACGCCGGGGCAAGTTCAAAGTGTATATCGGAATGAGCGCCGGGGTGGGGAAGACCTACCGGATGTTACAGGAAGCCCAGACCTTATTACGCAACGGGGTTGACGTAAAGATCGGTTATGTGGAGACGCATAACCGGCAGGAGACTGACCTGCAGCTGCAGGGGCTGCCGGTGCTTCCCCGGCGAAAGCTTTTCTATAAAGGAAAAGAACTGGACGAGCTGGATGTGCAGGCCGTGATCAATCTGCATCCTGAAGTTGTGGTCATCGACGAACTGGCGCATACGAATATCGAAGGGAGCAAAAACGAAAAACGCTGGCAGGACGTCATGGATATCCTTGATGCGGGGATCAATGTCATTAGTGCGGTGAATATCCAGCATATCGAAAGCCTGAATGAGGAGGTCCGCAATATCACGGGTGTTGAAGTGGCTGAACGCATTCCTGACAGCGTGCTGAAGGAAGCGGATGAGGTAGTCAATATCGATCTGACAGCGGACGAACTGGTTACGCGGCTAAAGGAAGGGAAGATCTATGCGGCGGACAAGATCGGCATTGCCCTGCGGAACTTTTTTCAGCCGGAAAAGATCCTTCAGCTTCGGGAGCTGGCGTTGAAAGAGGTGGCCAGCCAGGTGGAAAGGAAGATCGAAACGGAATTGCCACGGGGAGCGCATCAGCGGAATGAGCGGTTTCTGGCCTGTATCAGCAGCAACCATGAAACGGCGAAAAAGGTGATCCGCAAGACTGCCCGGCTGGCCAGCTACTATCATTCCCGGTGGTTTCTCCTGTATGTGCAGACGCCGAAGGAGGATGGAGATAAGATCGGTCTGGCGGCGCAAAGACATTTAATCAATAACTTTAAGCTGGCAACAGAGCTTGGCGCCGAGGTCATAAAAATAAAACAAAGTAATATTGCCAGGGGAATCATGGAGGTATCAGCGCGGCATGCGATCACAACCATCTGTATCGGCAAGCCGCACCTGAATCTCTTCAATGTGATCGTGAGTACCGCCGTGTTCAACCAACTATTGACAAAGCTGGCTGCATCGGATATCGACGTTGTTATACTATCGTAATATGAGCATCCGACTAAAAACGAAATTATCAATCGGGCTGAACTTTCTCTTCGTAGTGATCGTGCTGTTTGGCGTACTGGGTCTGTTCTATATTAACCGGCTCAGCAGCGACGGCCGGCTGGTGCTGCAGAACAACCATGAGTCGCTGGTCTATTGTAACCGGATGCTGCAGTCGTTGGAAGACCTGGAAACCGATAAGAATGCGATGGCTGCGTTCCGGGAAAACCTGAAGAAACAACAGGCGAATGTTACGGAAGTGGGCGAGAAGGAAGCTACGGATGACCTGACCCGGAATTTTAATGAGCTCCTTACCGATCCGTCCGATTCCTCCAATTATTCGGATATCCGCCGATCGATCTTTAAGATCCAGGACCTTAATGAAATGGCTACGGTCCGAAAGAATACGGCTGCGCAACAGACGGCGGAAAACGCAAAAAATGTGCTGACGGTTCTGTTTACGATCCTGACCCTGGTCGCTTTTACGTTTATCTTTAATTTGCCGGGCATCATTTCGGGGCCTATCCGCAGTCTTTCCGAAGGGATCCGTGCGGTGGCGGGAAAAGACTATAAAAAGCGGATCTATTTGCGGCAGGGGGATGAGTTTGGCGATCTCGCCAATGCCTTTAATACTATGGCTGAAAAGCTGGATGAATATGAGAACAGTAACCTGGCCAAGATCAAGTTCGAGAAAAGCCGGATAGAGACTATCATCAACCAGATGCGGGATGGCATTATCGGGCTGGATGAAAAAAGGAATATCCTCTTCCTGAATGCCGTCGCCGAAAAGCTGCTTGGACTAAAAGAAGTGGCCATAGCCGGGGTCTATGCTCCTGACATCGCTGTGACCAATGACCTGATGCGAAGACTCCTGCAGGATAATCCGGAGAAGAAGGATCTGAAGATCTATGCCGACAATAAAGAAAGCTATTTCAGTAAGGATGTATTGGATGTAAGCAATAATGAAACGATCATCGGTCAGGTGATCGTGTTACGGAACATCACTCCTTTCCACGAGCTCAATGAGGCAAAGACAAACTTTATCGCTACGGTCTCGCATGAGCTTAAGACGCCCCTCTCTTCGATCAAAATGAGTGCGCGTCTGCTGACAGACATGCGGGTAGGGGCTTTGAACGGCGAGCAGCAGGAGTTGATACAGAGCATAACGGATGATGCTGACCGCCTTCTGAAGATAACGGGGGAATTACTGAATATGTCGCAGGTGGAGACGGGGAATATCCAGTTGAAATTGCAGCCCGCCAGTCCGGTGACCATCGTGGATCAGGCCGTGCAGGCGGTGCATTTCCAGGCGCAGCAGAAGCATATTCAGATCAGGACAAAAGTGGCCGACAACCTGCCTTTTATCCAGGCAGACCTTGAAAAGACGGCATGGGTGCTGATCAACTTCCTGACCAATGCCATTAAATATTCACCGGAGGATGCAGATATAGAGGTTGCGGCCTTTCTACAGCGGAATAAGGTAGAATTTATTGTAAAAGACCAGGGAAAGGGAATTGATGAGAAATACCTGCCCCGGATCTTCGACCGGTATTTCAAGGTTCCCGGGAGTCATGACCGGAATGGGACGGGTTTGGGATTGTCGATCTCGAAGGAATTCATAGAGGCACAAGGGGGGAAGATCTGGGTGAAAAGTGAGTTGGGGGAGGGGAGCTCTTTTGGGTTTACTTTTAGCGCAGGACAGTAAGTGTATCTACTTATAAATGTGAAATAATAACCTTATTAAAATGCGGAAAACCACCTAGCTTGGTTAATTTCGTATAACCAATTTAACTTATATTATTCCTGTTTTTCTGTACAGCATACTTTTCCCGTGCTTACCCTCATACAGCATGTCTGAAAAACCCTCATACAGCATGTCTGAAAAACCACAAACACACATTTACCCCGGAATTTCCGGGGTAAGTTTTTTTTGGACCGGCGGTTAGTGTTGAACGTGAAAAAAGAATGACCTCAGGGGCCAGACCCATAACCGGGAATACCCGGGGAGAGTGGGGTTAGCCGGGAAATAGTGGAGGAAGGTCGAAGTCAGAAAGGCCAAAATGCAGCAATCCCGCGCCGGCAGGCTGGTTACAGGTAATCCACTTGGCCGGCCGTGGAACACATAAATGAAAAACATTGATAATGAGCCATTTAAACACCGTTAAGGTAACGAGGCGGCATTAGGTTTATTACTACCATATAGGTAAGTGTTTACCCTAGAGAAAAGTTGTAGTTCTTTAAAAATGACCACAGAAGATTTTTGTCTGTGAATAGAAAAAGAAGTACATTCATATTCTAATAGGATAAGGTTTAATGGTTATGGTATTTGATTAGTGCATCCCCGCCTAAAGCGGGGATTTTTTTTCAAGCTGTCCAAATCAATGCCTGATGCAAAACATGACCGGTCTTACTATCCTAACAGTTGAGGACAATACGAGTGATCTGTTCCTCCTGGAGCATATGTTAAAATCTTCGGGTCTGGAAATTGCCCAACTTTACTCCACAGATCACGTCCGTGAGGCATATGCCCTCCTTGAGAAACATACCATACACGTGGTTTTGCTGGATCTCACCTTACCTGACAGTTTCGGGATACATTCATTTACTTATTTGAAGCCGGTGGTCCAGAAGATCCCCGTGATCATCCTGACGGGGATGTCGGATACCAATATTGCGCTGGAGGCGATAAAGGAAGGGGCTCAGGACTACCTGGTAAAAGGTGAATTAACGGAGGGTTTGCTGACCAAGGCCATCCAATATAGCATGGAGAGGAAGCGTACGCTGGAAAACCTGCGGGTAAGCAATGAGCGGTTCAATACGGTTGTAAAGGCCACCAATGACGCCATATGGGATTGGGATCTCGTCACTAATAAGGTGTTTATGGTTGGCGACACTTACAAAAAGCTGTTTGGCTATGATATCGTCGATGCCCATTCCCCGGGTGATCTCTGGGAGAACATCATACACCCGGAGGACCGGGAGCGGGTGGTGGCAAAATTATGGAGGCTTATCCGGGAGGGGGGAGCGAGCAAATGGGAAGATGAGTACCGGCTCCGGCGAAATGATGGGGAGTACGCGTATGTCCATGACAGGGGGCATTTAATTTACTCTCCGGACCAGCGCCCGATCAGGATGATCGGGGCGATACAGGATATAACGGCCAGGAAGCAGTCGGAAGAGACCATTCTTGCGTCGGAAGAGAAATACCGGCAGATCTTTTATAAAAACCCTTTTCCTACCTGGATCTTCGATCTGGATTCACTGCAGATCGTAGAGGTGAATGATGCTGCGCTGGAGAAATATGGCTTTGATAAGAATGAGTTTCATCAGCTCACGATGCGGGATATCCATTCACCGGGTGAAGCCGAGCATTTTATGGAATATCTGAAAACCGCGACCGAGCTGCAGGCCGGGAGCAGGAAGTTATGGCATCATCACAAAAAGTCAGGAGATGTGATGATCGTGGAGGTCACGTCTCACCTGATCGATTATTTCGGGAAAATGTGTATGCAGGTGATCATTAATGACGTGACGGAGAGGATCAGGCTGGAGAAGGAACTGGCTTTACAGCAAAAGCTAAAGCAGCAACAGATCACCGAGGTCGTGCTGGGTGCGCAGGAAAGGGAGCGGTTTGAGCTCGGGCAGGAATTGCATGATAATATCAACCAGATACTGGCTACTTCCAAATTATACCTGGATGTGGCTATCGAGGAGCGTGAGCCGAGATTTGAGCTGCTGACCAAAAGCAGGAAGAATATCTCAATGGCGATAGAGGAGATCCGCAAGCTGTCGAGGGAACTGATCACGCCCAGTCTGAATGATCTGGGGCTGGTCCAGTCGATAAAGGAGCTGATCAGAAGCATTCAGATGGTGAAGAAGATGAAGATCAGCCTGATCATATCAGGGGTGGATGAACAGTCATTACAGCCGGAGCAGAAGATAAATATCTACCGGATCATCCAGGAGCAGCTGAACAACATTTTAAAGCATGCTCATGCTTCCGTGGTGGTGCTGGAACTGAATAAGGTCCAGGAGCAGGTATTATTACGGGTGACGGATGACGGGAAAGGTTTTGATCCCCGGATGCGCCGGAAGGGGGTAGGGCTTTCCAATATCATCAGCCGTGCGGAGCTGTATAATGGAAAGGTCGAGATCGATTCGGCACCAGGCAAAGGATGCCGGCTGGAAGTCATTTTAAATTCAAAGGTCTTACCGGAACAAGCTTAGCGGGCTAGTGGGGGCAGGCGATAGTAGAGGTGGGGTGTTTCTGGTTGCTGTGCCGGGATGCGCGGGTGAAATAGAAACTACATGAGATACCGTAAGATCTACAACAACCGGCTATGACTGTTATTCCTGTGCAGAACGCAGAAGGGATATTGTTTGGCCGTAGCGTTTAGGCGGCGGACAACTTCTTCAGAAGGAGGAGGCGGCACCGGGGCCTGTTCTTCTTTTGCTTTCTTCGATCGGGGGTGTCTGACAATTTTCGCGGTTGGCAAGACCGTCAGTGACGAACTGACGGAGGAGGCATTTACCTGGATGACATTGGGCTTCATCTGATGAGGTGTTAACGGGTGATAAATTTGGTTTATAACACATCTTCTTATGCAAGCTAATCTTCGACAGGGATGAGATCAGGTGAGTAAAAAACTGGTTGGACAAAGGTACGAATAAACTTATCGAACTACCATCAAAACGTGCATTTTTTGTGAGAAAAATTAATGTGTATACTATACTCATTTGTTTTTAATAGTTGGTTTTTCTTCCGGCAGGACGGGTGATACTTTGTAGGTATATCGATAATTCCCATAAGGCAGGTGATAGGGGAGTGAGGGGTTGTCGATGAAAAGGTGAGGATCGGAAGACCGGGTATTGATAGTCAGGAGCGTACTGTCTGCTGTAAACCGGAGTCCTTTTCCATCGGGGCCGGTTATGGTGCACCAGCGAACTCCGGAGTACGTCCTGGTGGCATACCCACTGGTCTCGCGGAAAGGGGTAGCCGATGAGCCGTACACCGCCACCGAGTCAAAACCCGCCGGGAGTAGCCAGTACATTCCGAAACAGGGAAGGGACTCCCCCTGTTTTGTGCTGTCGGCATCCATCGATTGCCCGACCTGCATCTCGCCGGCGGCATTGATCGTATAGCTGAGGTGGAGGAGGCAGGATGTTTCGGGCAGGGTATATTCTGCTTTGACGATGACCAGCTGGCTGCCTGTGCTGGTGGAAAAGAGTTGCAGATGGGGAGCGCGGCCGGCTTCCTTCCAGGATGAGCTGACTGCTGCACTATCTGCGGCGTATCCGGGGTCTGCAGGCTCCAGCCAGAAGCGGGATTTGAGTCCCGGGCTATCTTCGGCAAGGCGCCGGCTCCTGATCTCATAGGTCTGCAGCCAGCCTGTCTGTTTGTCAAACTGAAGCAGGGCTGTTGGAGACAGGATCGTAAAAAGACCATTCGAGTCGGTGAAAGACAGGTCTCCCGCAGGCTTAACAGAAATTGGGATGCCGGTCCATGGTTTGAGCAGCAGCTGTTCGCGGGCGAGCGTACGACCGGGGACGACCGCCTTGCCGGCACTCTTTGTATTCCGGTAATGATAATGAAGACCCAGGAAAAGCTCTTCGTCGGTGGCGGAGGGAATTCGTACCGGCAGGCGAACGACAGCCGGGTGTTTGGGCGGGATAGGCAGGTTGCCGAGGCTGCCTTTTTGCCGGACCAATCCATTTGCCCTTAGTTCCCAATCGAGGACTATATTTGCGTAGTCGTGGAGACCGGAGTCGTTGAGAATGCGGAGGGTAATGGGAGAGGCGGATACGAGGGTAGTGCGGAGGGGTTGCGCGCCGGCATTGAATGGAAAAGAACAAAGAAATAGCAGACTAGCAGTCAATGATATGGGTATGCTCGGCTTCATGAGCAAGTTTTGGGTTTCATAATGATAAGAAAAAGAAATAAGATTTCATGGCTAAAACGATTTAGTTCTTATCTTTATAGTCCAATACACAGTAATGAAGAAAGTTTCCATCAGTGATATCGCCCGTAAAGCGGGTGTCTCTGTCTCCACGGTTTCGTTTGTAATGAACGATAAGGCAGTGAAAATGCGTATCAGCCGCGAAGTGATCAACAAGGTCGAGAACGTGGCCAGAGAGATGGGGTATCGTCCCAACCAACTGGCGCGGGGGTTACGGACAGGCAAGACAAAAACTATCGGGCTTATCGTCGAGAATATCTCCAACGCTTTTTTTGCGACACTGGCAAAGACCATTGAGGACGAAGCCAAGAAGTACGATTATAAAGTTGTGTATTGCAGCACTGACAATGATGAAGAAAAGGCGCGTGACCTGATCAACATGCTGTCCCAGCGGCAGGTCGATGGATATATCATTACTCCGACCCTGAACCTGGGGGAGGAGATCCGCAAACTGCAGGGCGAGAATAAGCCCGTCGTACTGATCGACCGGTATTTTCCACAACACGATGAGATACCCGCTGTCCTTGTAGACAATTATGAAGGCGTGACGCGGGGGATGGAATACCTCATCGAAAAAGGTTATCGCAAGGTTGCATTGGTGACCATTGAGACCGAAATGGCTCATATGAAGGACCGCCTCCAGGCCTACTGCGATGTACTGAAACGGCACGATATAAAAGAGGAAGGGCACCAGGTGAAGATAGTTCCTTACAACAGCGGCAGAGAAGGTGCTTTGAAGGAGATCGAGGCTGTTCTATCGGGGGCGGGTGATTCGGTAGATGCCGTTTTCTTCCTGACCAATTACCTGGGCGTACTGGGGATAGAGGTCATTAAGAAGCTGAAGATAAAAATACCGGAACAGCTGGCTGTCCTTTGTTTTGACGACAACGATATCTTCCGTCTATATACTCCAACGATCTCGGTGATACGGCAGCCGATAGAGGCGATAGGCCAAAGGGCGATGCT
Organism: Puia sp.; assembly: GCA_036499285.1. Classification (GTDB taxonomy): domain Bacteria; phylum Bacteroidota; class Bacteroidia; order Chitinophagales; family Chitinophagaceae; genus Puia. Next base: position 18,702 of record DASYEB010000003.1, read on the forward strand.
GGCTTTGATCGAACGGCTAAAACATTCCGGTGAGGGCGCCGCACCCGAGAATGTACCGATAAAGCTGGTCGCCGATCTTGTCGCGCGCGAGTCTATTTAGCCGCAGCAGCGGGCGTTCAGGCCCGGATGCATCTGGCATTATCTTATTATTAACAGTAGTTCTGACCCTTCTCACGGCCCATCCTTTTATTTATTTTTGGCTCCCGTATTATAGTCAGGCTCCTGCTTAATAGTGATATATAATTATGAAGACCCGAAGGCTTACCTGATCCGGATCGTTTCCAATGAGTCCGTCAACTACCTGCGTGGGCTGGCCCGGGACGAGAAGCTGTTTGCGTCTATCCGGCCGCTGCTGGTAGTGGAGTCGCCTTCTCCGGAGCAGACTGTCTTTTATCACGAGACGGAAAAAAAAGTACACGAGGCGGTGGAGAGACTGCCCCTGGCCTGTCGCAGGATCTATCGCATGAGCAGGGAAGAGCTGATGCGGATCCCTGAGATCGCGAGTGAGCTCAACCTCTCGAACAGTACGGTAAAGAACCAGCTGGTCAAAGCGTTAAAAAGTATTCGTTTACATATTGGTAATATTGCTCCTTACCAGGGTGCAGACAAGGGCGCGACCTATACCTATCAGCTGAACCTGACGCCGGATGTCTATTTCCGTACGAACCCCAGCAGCGGGGCCAACCCCGCGCTGTTCGACCTGGGCAATGACGAGATCGCCTGGAATATGGGCTATCGGAACATCAAGTTCTATCCTGATTCGATCAATACGGCCAATAAGAATCAGAACAATGATGTGCCGGTATTCCGTTATGCCGACATCCTGCTGATGAAGGCGGAGGCCATTCTCCGGGGAGCTTCGGCCACCGGGGGGCAGACTGCGCTTTCTTTGGCCAACCAGGTAAGGGCGGGTCGTACGACTTCTGCCGCGTGGACAACTATCACGCTGGATTCTGTTTACAACGAACGGTGCCGGGAGTTTACCTGGGAAACATGGCACCGCAACGATATGATCCGATTTGGGAAATATGAAGGGGCATGGGGTTTTAAGACGAATACCGATGTGTATCGTCGTATATTCCCTATTCCTAATACGGCATTATTACTAAACCCGAAGCTGACGCAGAACCCGGGATACTGATACAAAACAATGGATATTGAAAAAAAGAACCCCGACACCGTCGGGGTTCTTTTTTTTGCCCTAAATTCGCACAAATTTCTTCCAATGAACTTGCATGAATATCAGGCTAAAGAACTACTGAAAAAGTACAATGTACCCGTACAGGAAGGCATCCCCGTAGACAATGCAGGGGCCGCTGAAGAAGCTTATAAGAATCTCAAGGTCCAGTTCGGTAATAATTTTGCGGTGGTGAAGGCCCAGATACATGCAGGCGGCCGTGGAAAGGGCAAGATCGTGGGAACGGAGCAGCGTGGTGTAGCCGTCGGCAAGAGTTCCGAGGACATCAAGCAGATAGCTTCCAACATCCTTGGCGGAACGCTGGTGACCATCCAGACCGGTGCTGCCGGAAAGAAAGTAAATAAGATCCTTGTCGCCCAGGACGTTTATTATCCGGGTGCGAACCCTGTAAAGGAATTCTACCTTTCTATATTACTTGACCGGGCAAAAGGTCAGAATGTTATTATGTATAGCACGGAAGGCGGGATGGATATCGAAGAAGTAGCGCACAATACGCCAGACAGGATCTTCAAGGAATGGGTACATCCCGGTGGCGGCCTTCAGGCCTTCCAGGCCCGTAAGATCGCTTTCAACCTCGGGTTGAGCGGCGAATCCTTAAAAAACTGTGTCAAATTTGTCACGAATCTTTATAATGCTTATGTCGGGCTGGATTGCTCCATGCTGGAGATCAACCCGCTGTTCAAGACGAGCGATGAAAAGATCATTGCGGTTGATTGTAAGATGAATCTCGACGACAACGCGCTGATGCGTCATCCTGACCTGGAAGCCATGCGGGATATCAGCGAAGAAGATGCTACGGAAGTAGAGGCCGGCAAGTACAACCTGAATTTTGTGAAGCTGGATGGCAATGTGGGCTGTATGGTCAATGGCGCCGGTCTGGCCATGGCTACCATGGACATGATCAAGCTGAGCGGCGGAGAACCTGCCAACTTCCTGGACGTAGGCGGTACTGCCAATGCGACGACGGTGGAAGCAGGTTTCCGGATCATCCTGAAAGACCCGAAAGTAAAGGCTATCCTGATCAATATCTTTGGCGGTATCGTTCGTTGCGACCGGGTAGCCCAGGGGGTGATCGATGCTTATAAATCCATTGGCGATATAAAAGTTCCCATTATTGTCCGTCTGCAGGGTACCAATGCGGTAGAAGCCCAGCAGCTGATCGCACAAAGCGGTCTGAAAGTTCAATCCGCCATTCTCCTGAGTGAGGCGGCAGCGCTTGTTAACAAAGCCGTTTCCTGATATGGGAAATCCATCTATTTTGTCACTTACTATTTTACAGGAGATAGAAGAGGCGGTGCATTCTATCCGATCGGTCTATGCCGGTAAACCCCGTGTGGGGATAGTTTTAGGCAGCGGGCTGGGGAATCTGTCCAGGGAGATCCAGGTAGAGCGGGAGATTGCGTATACCGACATCCCGCATTTTCCCGTATCCACTGTAGAAGGCCACCAGGGTAAACTTATCTTTGGAACGCTGAGCGGTAAGTCTGTGGCTGTGCTTTCCGGGCGGTTCCATTTTTATGAAGGATATACTCCGGCGCAGGTAGTGTTCCCTATCCGGGTGTTGAAATACCTGGGTATAGAGACCTTGCTTTTGTCCAATGCGGCCGGTGGCATGAATGCCAATTTTCGTGTCGGCGACCTGATGATCATCAATGATCACATCAGCCTGTTTGTCATCAACCCCTTGCTGGGGAAGAATGAAAGCGAGCTGGGGCCGCGTTTCCCGGACATGAGCGAACCATATGACAAGACGCTGATCCAAAAGGTGAAGGGCATTGCGGCCCGCCTGAAAATACCTGTACACGAAGGCGTATATGCAGGTGTTACGGGACCGTCATTCGAGACCCGGGCTGAATATAAATTTCTGCATATTGCCGGTGGTGATGCCGTAGGTATGAGTACCGTACAGGAAGTTATTGCGGCGCGGCATGCCGGCATGGCCGTATTTGCCATGAGTGTGATCACGGATCTGGGCATCCGGAAGGAAGAGAATATCATCACACACGAAGAGGTGCTGGCTGCGGCCGCTGCGGCGGAACCGAAGTTGACGGCTCTTTTCGGTGGGCTGATCGCAGAGTTGTGAAATGAGTAACATTTAAATGAGTAAATTGTCCGGAATTTTTTCAGTATTGAAAGGACGCCGAATTATAACACCGCTATTATCCCTGTTCTTACTCTTATCGGGGTCCAGCCTTCTTGCACAAAATCCTTTGGGGCGTTTTGGCAACATCGGTGGCGGCGGCGGCGGCGGCAAGGGCGACACGCTGACCCATCGTAAGAATGACACGATCACCATCAATTTCCGTTATCTCGATTCCAGCCGGCTGTTGAAGCTGGATTCATCCATCCTGGACGTGGGCCGTAAGATCCCGCGACCGGCTACCTGGATCAACCTGGGTAATATGGGTACGCCTGCGCGGAACCTGATCTTTTCACCAAGGATGCAGTCGGGATGGGACCCGGGCTGGCATGCTTATGATCTCTATCGATTTACTGTAGACGAGACAAAGTTCTTCAACACGACAAAGCCCTATACCGAACTCGGTTATATGCTGGCAGCCAGGGGGGAACAGTTCGTCAATGTTTTTCACACGCAGAATGTACGTCCCAACTGGAATCTAGCCTTTGAATACCGGCTGCTCAATTCACCGGGGACGTTCCAGAACCAGAATACCAATCACTCCAGCATCCGGCTTGGCAGCTGGTACCAGTCAAAGAACAAACGGTACCAGAATTTCTTTGTGCTGGTCAGCAATAAGCTGGCGGCTTCCGAGAACGGCGGCATTCAAAGCCCCACCGACCTTGATTCCGCTCAATATTCCAACCAGGCGACAATTCCTGTCAGACTTGGCAACGGGATACAGCAGGCCACGGGTAATATATTCTCGGCTCCCATTACTACCGGTATGCGTTATTCATCGTCCACGTTTATGATGCGTCAGCAGTACGATCTGGGGCAGAAGGATTCCATCGTTACGGATACATCGGTCACTCCGTTATTCTATCCCCGGTTGAGAATGGAACATACTGTTGCCTATAGCTCATACCGGTACCGGTTCTTTGATTTCAATACTCCCTTTACCTATCCGCTGGATTCTGCCTATTATAAGGATAATTATGGGCTGACGGTAAATCCGGGGACGGATAGTGTTTACCTCCAGGATAGCTGGAAGGTCTTCTCGAATGATTTTTCATTGTATCAATTCCCAGACGCCAGGAACCCGCAGCAGTTTATTAAGTTGGGCGCTACGCTGGAGCTGCTGAAAGGGAGTTTTGATTCTTCCCTGACCAGTCAGAAACCCATTACCAATCACCAGATAAATACGCAGAATGTTTTTGCACATGGGGAATACCGGAATAAGACACGAAACCAGAAATGGGATATCGAAGCATTTGGCCGGCTTTATCTGAATGGATTGAACTCAGGCGATTACAATGCCTATATTAGTCTTAGAAGACTCATCAGCCGGAAGATAGGTTATTTCCAGGCCGGTTTTGAGAATGCGAACCGAACGCCGGGTTTTGTTTATGACAGGTCCAGCTCCTTTTACCTCGATACGGCAAACAAAAGTAGCTTCAACAAGGAAAATACAACGCATCTTTTTGCTTCTCTCGATCGGCCGCAGCATCAGCTGACCCTGACGGGGGGGTATTACCTGATGACCAACTATTCCTATTTCAGCGATTACTCAAAGCAACGTCAGTCTTCTGTCTTCAACCTGCTGCAGGTGAGCATCAAAAAGCAGTTCACACTTTATCGTCATTGGAAATGGCGTACGCTAACCTATATACAGCAGACGGCCGGCAGCTCTCCTGTGCACGTACCTTTAATAACGTCGACCAACCAGATAGGCTATGATGGCAACCTGGGTTTCAGGAGTCTCAATATCAGTTTTGGTACTGAAATACGTTATGTCAGTCCTTACAAAGCGGACGGATATGCGCCGGTCACCGCTCAGTTCTTCACCCAGGACTCGACTATCCATCAGCGGTTGCCGGATATCAACCTTTATATGCATTTCAGGATCCGTGGCTTTACTGCCTATGTGCGGGCGGAGAATCTTAACTCCATGGCCTTTAGCCCCCGTGGATATGGGTATTACCACAATAATTTCGTGGCGCCGGGTTATCCTTATCCGGGGCTGGTGCTCCGGTTTGGATTCTTCTGGGCTTTTGTGAATTAGCGCCGGGGAGGCGTGTTGCGCGCTAGCAATCGGGCTCGTCGCAGGGGGCATCTTCCATTTCTACTTCAAGGGTCGCATGCTGGATATTCTGGTGCAGCAGCTCGTGCTTGACCTTGTGTTTCAGCTTATCGACAAATTCCATTGTGCAGGTGCGGTCGACGACCAGGTGGGCGGTGAGGGCATTCTCCGTTGTGCTGATGGCCCAGATATGGATATGATGAAAGTCCTTTACTCCATTCATTTTACAGATCGCCTCCCTGATCTTTCCAAGCTCGATGCCTTCAGGCACTCCATCCAGGGACAGGCGAAGGCTATCCCTCAGCAGCTGCCAGGTACTGAAGAGAATGACGACGGCTACGAGCAGGCTTAGGATAGCATCCAGCCGGAAGAAACCTGTAAAATACATGATCACACCGCCTATTACCAGCGCAGCGGATACGATGGCATCCGACAGCAGGTGCAGAAAGGCGCTGCGAACGTTGAGGTCGCTGTCTTTTCCGCGAAGGAATAAGAGTGCGGTGAGTGCGTTGACGGCAATACCGATGGCCGCGACGATGGAGATAATCTTTCCGGGCAGCGGCTCGGGATGCATCAGGCGCTGGAGGGCTTCCCAGCTAATGGCGCCTAAAGACAGCAAGAGGATTGCTGCGTTGAGCAAGGCGACGAGAATGGTCGTCTTTTTATAACCATAGGTAAAGGTATCCGTAGGCTTGACCTTTAGCAGGCGTATGGCTATAAGAGACATGGCCAGGCTGGCTACGTCGGCGAGGTTGTGCCCCGCGTCCGAGAGAAGCGACAGGGATTTGACAGACAGGCCGACCACCACCTCGATAATGACGAACAGGAAGTTGAGAATAATGCCGATGACAAAGGCTCTGTTGACATTGGTCAGATTGACGGGATGGTGATGGTGACCAAGGCTGAAGCCGTGGTCGTGATCATGGTCGTGTCCGTGTGCATGATCATGGTCGTGGTGCTCGTGTCCGTGCGTGTGTGCCATTAAAGAATTTTACCGGTAATCGTCCCGGGCGGGTGCGAAACTGTCGATGATCTTACAATCCGTGATCGCGCGGCCCGAATGAGGGACGTTCGAAGGGATGACATGAACCATGCCGGGGGTAAAGAGATATTTCTCGCCACCAATGGTCATTTCGAATTCACCTTCAGCGATATAGGTGATCTGTTCGTGGACGTGGTGATGTTCGGGGGAGATGCCGCCTTTTTTTATGTCCCAGAAGACAAGCGAGCTGGTCTCGCCGTGTACCATTTTTCCATTAAAGCCCGGAAGTGTTTTTTTGACAGGGATATCGTTGAGATGCTGCATGCCAATTTTTCCCGAAGATAAGGAAATGAGGGGAGACCGCGATGATGGCGCGAAGCCTGGAGGGAGGACGCGGAGTTCCAGCAACGGTGGAAAACGGGGCTGAAAATGTGGATAAGTGGAAAAGCTCTGCTGGCAAGCGCCGGCAATTAGCTGTAGAATTGCGCAAAATCCTATCGAATGAAACCTATTATGCCCCTAATTCTGGCCATATTGGCCTCCTGTCCTGTTTTTGCCCAAACGAGTAGACCCGCTGACCCATTTTCCGGTGGCGCTGTCAGTAAAGGCGCCGCGCTTTCACATGAAGATTCGGTGGTGCTGGCCGAGGTCACCGACTCCCTGACCCGTGCCGACTCCCTGCTGCATGCCCGGATCCGGGTTTTGTCTTTTCCCGCAGCCATCAATGCTGTTCTAAAGGATTTCCCTTACAATCTGCGGAACATCACCGGCGAGCTTGTACTGGCGCAGGGGGAGTTCGAGAATTATGCTTCCATCGTAGAGCTGCCCGGTGCGGAGAACTGTATCGTTACCCGGTATCATTCCGCGGACGATACCACAGCCAGCTGGCAGGCGAAGATGTTGAGCAGCGATGACTTCGATGAGGCCTCCAAAGCGTATCATGCCCTTTTCCGTAAGCTGCAGGGATGTTATCTCCAGCTGGTGGATGGCAGTGTCGTCTACCTGAAAGGGGAATGGGAGCCGGTCAAAGACGGCGCTTCTTTTACGACGAGCACTTTGCGGCTGATGACCGGGGACTGGCGATATAAGGATGTAAAGGTAGAGCTGGAATTGGTGTACCAACTGGCGGACTGGGCGATCCACATCAACATCGTGACCAAGAAGAGGGACGATGAGGTTGGGGGACGCTCAATCACAGAGTCGCCCTGACGGCGCCGCCATCTACCTGAGTTGTGGTGCCAGTGATATATCCTGCCAGCGGGCTGGCCAGAAAGGTCACCAGTGCGGCCAGCTCTTCCGGTTTGCCGATGCGACCCATAGGAATGTCTTTGGCGCGTTGGGCCAGTAATTCTTCGAGGGCAGGGCCACCCGGCTGGACGGGAGGCAGTGTGTCTTTTACTCTATCGGTGAGGATCAGGCCGGGTGCTACGTTGTTGACCGTAATATTATCCGGGGCCAGCTCATTCGACAACATTTTGGCCATCCCGACCACGCCCATTCGCATGCTGGTGGAAAGGACGGAGTTTGCGAGGTAAGTTTTTACGGAAAGGCTGACGATATTGATGATGCGGCCGCTGCCGGCGGCGCGCATATGAGGTATTACGAGGCGGCTCAGGCGGACGAAGCTCAGGAGATTAAGCTCGAAGGCGGACTGCCAGGCCGATTCGTCAAAGGATTCAAACTTGCCGAAGGGAGGCCCGCCCGCATTGTTTACCAGGATATCTATCTTCCCGAATTCAGCTGCTGCGGCGGCCACAAAGATGGCTGTGTCGTCAGGGCTTTTTACGTCCGTAGGAATAGCCAGCACTCTGCCTCCATGTGCACGAAGCTCTTTCGCGGCGGCTTCGAGTGTGTTTCTGTCACGGGCGCAGATGGCGAGATCGGCGCCTTCGGCTGCCAGCATCGCTGCGCAGGCTTTGCCGAGGCCTTTGCTGGCGGCGAGTACGAGGGCTGTTTTTCCTTTTAGCTGGAGGTCCATTGTGATAGTATTAGTTGCAGGTCTGCGATAGTATTAGTTGCTGGTCCACTGTGATCGTTTTAGTAGCCCGTCAAGAGTGCGGGCGGTGTTCAAAAAAGCCGACACTTCCGCCGACCCATTCCTTGTCTTTGTTGTAGCTGACACCGATCATTTTTCCTTTGCTAAGCCGGGCCAGGTTGATCACCAGGGTGGGGCGATCGGCCCCGTCCTTCCAGAGATACATCATCCGGATCTCGACCTTGGCGGGAACATCATCCGGGGTCGGGATCAGGTCGGCATATTTGACCTTACGCTGGAGGATCCAGTTCTCGGGATCGGGCACGTCGAGATCGGCCGGTTCTATATCAATGACCACTCCACGGCCGGAAAAGGAGAACAATGGCTTAAGGACATAGTTTTCCAGGTCGGCCGGGGGCTGTGTCAATTCGTTGAGGAAGAAGGTTGGCGGTACGAAGGGGTGACGAATAAAAGGCAGCGTAAATTTGCTGACGCGATAGAACCAGCTGGGGTGGGCCACCCATTCCACATCCAGGTCCTGGCGGATATCGACGTGTGGTCCGATGCTGTCCGCTGCACTATTCAGCTCGTCGAAGATGAGCCGGTTATAGATCCGTTTGATCCGGGTCTTTTTCCCTGTGGCAGGGTGCAGATAATAGAGCTGTTTCCCTTCCTGTATCAATTCGGTAAGGCATACGGGTTGGATGCCCAGGTAATCCTGTGTACAATAGAAGTCTACCCTTGTCTTTTGTTCATGAGGTTTTAATTCCAGCAGGATGACTTCGTCGGGTGCATGGGCGCCCAGTATGGTCTCCTTCAAAAGTTGAAGGTAGCTGTTGTGATCATAACCGTTGAGGAACTGGCTATAATTCTCCGGTATGGGGAAATGGCGGCGAAGGACATCGGGATACCAGGCCTGGAAGCCGTAGAGGCTGGCAAAGCCCTGCATTTCGATGAGCTGTGGTTTCCAGCCGCCTTCGCCGTCTTCGCATACGCCAAAGTCGAAGACGAGGAAGTGAGGGTGGTCGTTCTCGTTAGCTACGCGGTCGGTATCGGGTATGGCACGCTCTGTCCATTCTTTGAACCGGGGTTCGAGGATAAGATCGACGATGCTTTCGCAAGCTTCGGTAAGCTGGGAGGAAAAAGAGGTTGGTACGAATATGGGTGTTTCAGCCAGCCGGAATTCGATGGCGCCGGGGTAACGTTTGTCGAGATCGGCCAGGAAATTCTCATAGCGTTGCCGGGTGAAGGCTTTGTTGAACGCTGTTCGCAGTGCTGGTACCATGAAGGCTTGTTTTGCCGAATTTACGCTGTTTCATCCGGACATAATGTCTTTTTCAATGGTCGGATGGAACCTGCTCTGTTTCCTGCAAATTGCCGGCGGGCAAAATTGGACGGAGTCCAATTCAAAGACATTATGATGTTGTCGGAAAAAATTATTTTTCAACCATTTTTTTCGACAATTTGTATCGCATCGCATAGTCGAGGAAATTGGCGATCACGTGGGAATAGGTCCAGCGGATCTTATCGGGGTCGTCGAGCTGGACGATCATACTTTTCCATTTCTCTTCGCCGTGTTCGGCGATGACGGTGTGTTTACGGTCTTCCCGCTGCAGATACATGCTCATGCCTGCTGCGTCGGCTTCGGGATGAAATTGGGTCCCGATCATATATTCATTAAAGCGGATAGCCATAATGGCTCTTTCGAGGGGAACATGCGGTCTTTCTTTTTCGATGGCCAGCACGCGACCGCCTGTTTCGGCGAGGCGCTGTTTGTCGGGCTGTATGACCTGGTAGCTGCGGCTGTCCACTGCATAAAAGGGATCGTTGAGGCCGGCAAATAGCGGCTCTTTTTGCGCATCTTCAAGCATATGGATCGGAAAAACGCCAAAGGCTGTGGATTTCCGGTTTGTGACATGGGCGATGGCAAAGTGGCGGCATACGAGTTGGAAGGAGTGGCAGATGAAGAGGACCTGTTTGCGAATGGGGGAGGGGGCTGTGCTGTTGTAGCGCTGGACCTCGCTGAGCCATTCGAAGTAGAGCGACTCCCACTGCGAACCTTCGCTGTCCAGCGGGCTGCCGGGACCGCCGCTGGATATATAGATATCGTAAGAAAGATCGGGTACATTTTTTGCCAGCCTCACGTCAAACTCGTCGAGCTCGAGGTGCAGGTCGTGGCTGCGCACGTATTCACTCAGCAATTCCCGGATACAACGCATGCCCTGGTTGGCCTGCCCTTCATAAAGGTCGAGGATTGCCACTCTAACGCTTTTCTGACTGTACATGCTGCAAAGTTACGGGTTTTCGCCCATTGCGATAGACAGAGTGGTGGCTATGAGTTCCACTCAATGATCTGGTAAAAATCATCTTTAAAGCTATCCCCGATGGGGATGATCTTCTTTCCGATATAGATCTCGTTACGGGCGATGGAGTCGATATGGGTGAGGCTGACGATAAACGAACGGTGTACACGGATAAATTCTTCCGGCGGGAGCTTGTAGGCGAAGGATTTCAGGTTATTTAATGTCAGGATGGGTTCGGCGCGGCCCCGGACATTAATTTGAGTATAGTCTTTCATGCCTTCGCAGAAGAGGATGTCTTCAAATTTCACCTTGATGATCTTGTATTCCGACTTGATAAAGACAAAGCGGTTATTCCGGTGATGGATATAGATCGTGGTGGAGAGGTAGTCCCGGATCTTATTCATCGTAGAGAGGAACCGTTCGAAGGAAAGAGGTCTGTTCAGATAGCTGAAGACATCCATTTCGGTCTCTTTCTCCTCCTGTTCCTGTTTGTCCGCTATGCAGATGACGATGGGATAATAACCGGCTTCTTTCAGGCGAACCATGACCTTATTATCCAGGAGCCGGATATCCCAGAAGATGAGGTCGGCGCGATGTGCCGTAACGAGCTGATAGACTTCTGCGGCTGACTCACATTTTCCGGAAAAGGAAAGTTTGGGTGTCTTTGCAATGTAATCCTTTAACAGCGCCGACTGTTTGGTATTGTCCTCCACAACAATGCAATTCAGCATTCCCATCATAGGGAAGCCCTGCATCTGTTGTTGAAGATCAAAAGTATTACTCAAATTTCTTTCCTTTTGTAAACCAAATGGAGCCGTAGTTGATCAGAAAATTGACGTTGAAATAGTTTTGGCGGATCAGGTTATTTTTCGTCGTGCCTTTTATTCCATAATTGAAGGTGATGGCATAGGCCAGGGGAGTCTTCAGAGAATTGACACCAAAGCCCGCGGTGATACCCATGTCCTTGATCTGCTGACCATTGATCTGCAGATAGGAGTTGCCGTAATAAACACCCGACTGGAAATAGCTAAGCTCTACCTTATTGTTATATAACGTCTTTTTCTTTGAGATCTCGAAGCCGAAAGAGCCTCTTTCGCTGCTGGCGATGGAATAGTCCTGACCGGGATATACATTCTTGCCCTGAACCGCATTCCAGTCCTGGTAGCGGTAGTCCGCCAGCCAGGTAAAGTGCTGGTTATGGGTCAGCGAGAGACCGACTCCGAAGCTGTTGGGCAGGGAGAGGTATCGTTGCTGAAGCTCGTTGTTCTGCAGGGTGGAGGAGTCGGCGCCCAGGACGAGCTTATTGTAGGAAGCCAGCAGGTCGGCCTTATTGGAAAAGGTACCGCCGATGCCCCAGGACCAATGTTTGCCGGCATTTCCGTAGATCTGCATGCCATAGGTCATGTAGATGTTCTGCAGGTTTATGTCGTTGGTGGTAGAGACCTGTGTCGCTCCGTTGCCGGCCTGTATGATGTCCCTCTGGTTGAGCTGGCCAAAGATATAGCCTGCTTCCGCGCCAATCGAGACGTGGTGGAAGAATTCATAGGAGTTGGCCCAGTATGCTTTGTTGACGCTCCCGTGTCCGGAGTAAAAGTGATTTGCTATTTCCGTACCGCTGCCCTGAATGGCGTAGGGAACATTGAATTCGTAGTTCTGTGTGCTATAGGGGACGAGGCCGATGCTGCTACCCCAGTGTTTGCTTACCTTGATACCCATTGCCAGCCTGCGGAAGGTGATGTCGGCGCTTTGGGTAGCGCCTATATCGACAGGTGAGCCCGCATAGCCGATAAAAGTACCGCGGAGACTGGTCTCCATGGTGAAGTACTGGTTGGCCAGGTCGCTGAAGGAAGCAGGGTTGTTGTTGATCAGGAAGCGGTTGGACCGATAAGCGATCCCTGTATTTGCCAGGCCTGTCGTGCGGTTGTAAAAACCATCTTCCAGGTCACCGATGCCCATTTGGGAATAAGGTGAAAAGTTGCCCTGAGCCATCGCTCCCAGGGATATCGCAGTGAGCAGGTATAGGAGGAAGGATCGTTTTTTCAGGCTCGGTATCATCCGTATAAGTAATTAGTTGATTTAATTATGGGGGAACAGGGATATGTAATAAACACTCAGTGTCGTGCGCTGATTCACCTGATAACTTTGGTCGGCAATGACCACCCGCCGGAAATCCGCTACATTATTTGGTGGGGGCACGCTAAGAATGAGCCCCAGTGAATCTGCGTTGGAGGCGTTGTTGGTAATTACGGCCTGAACAAAAGACGTCACGTCATAGGCATAGACTGCGTTCTGCGGGTTAAAGTAATCCACGTTCAGGGCACCTGTTTGCGCGCCGGAAATACCGGCCGCCGGAACGGGCGTGCCTAAAAGATTGTTCTGATCCGTTGTATACACTCCAATCTGGGGAGCCAGGCGCCACGTTGTGCTCCAGCTGTCGGGCACGGGTCTGACGGTGAGGGTTGCCCGCAGGAGCCCGATGTAGTCCGGTCGAAGGGCGATGGCCTTAATAGTGGGAAAGCTAAGCCTGACGTTCAGGCCGGTGATCGACTGTATATATCCTGCGTTACCGGTGACCTTGGAGGACGTAGCCGGCGGGGTCTGGTTATAGGCGCCCGTCGGCTTTCGGATATTTACCAGGGGAGTATTGGCATAATTAGTTCGAATACTATTGAAAGCCAAACTTCTGTTAGTAATATTGAAGTCGATGTACTGCTGTGCAAAAACACCCGCTGTCCGGTAATAAATGCGCATCAGACAGCTGTCCTTGAAGCCATAGATGGCGCCTGTTCCACCGGACCCGATGCCATCGGTCGAAAGACAAAGGCCGTGGAACCAGTTTTGAAAGCTGGTTGGGTTGTTAATGGAATCGGAAAGGGTATAGACCATGTTATAAAGCTGGCGGCCCAATTTATCATCCAGCCTGATCTTTATCGTATCGCTGATGCCCTGGCTGGTAAGCGGAAAACTATCCAGTGCGGTCGGATGAATATAAATGGGACCCGTCTGACCCAACGGGGTAGGGTCGACCGGAAGACTGTTGTTGCTGGAATAGCCAATCAGGAAAGGCGGCGACAGCTGGTAGCTGGAATCTACCTGGTTGACAACATAATTCTGCTGGCTGGTCGTATCTCCATACCAGGGATTGTTCTTTTTAAAGAAGACTACCAGCCCGATCGAGTCATAGGTATTATTGACCGGACTCAGGGAAGGCAGGCCGGCCGGTGGCGCTACCTGAAAAAAGGCGCGGGAGGTGACGGTTCCCAGAGACGGGTCCTTGTAGGTGCCCGCCATAAGATAGCCCGTGCCATCGGTGAAGGTAGAGTCGCTGTATATAGTAGAGACCAGGACGGTAGAAGTGTCGACAACCACTACATTGGAGCCATTGTTGTCATTAGTATATTGATTGCCAAAACGCAGATTGGGCTGTTTCTGGCAGCTTGTCAGGAAAAACACCGCGGTTAATAAGGAGAAAAAAGAAATGCGCCCTTTTTTTCTTGGGTATTTATGTATAGTCATGCTGGTTTTCTTAATCGGTCTGAAGGCCAAGTCTTGACGGGTGCTTCCTGGCACCTTTTTTCGCTAATTTGTGCAATATTAGGGGCCTTGGTTGTTACTATTTTGTTAGTATGTATCAAAGGTATTAAAAAAACGACTAAACCGCCTTTTTTATATACCAATATAAATTATCTCCCGGCGCGCGGTATACCTTTTATCAAGCTGAATTTCTTTCTTTATATATAAAAAAAGCCTGATTGTCTATTAATTATGGCTAAAAATACATTTTAACGAATTTACTACCTGTACTTCGAATACTTTAGCGAAAAATTTCACTAAAATATGAAGCGGATCAACATTACTTTGTTCTCATTAATGTTAGTCGGTATCCTTTTCAGCTGTACCAAAGCTAGCTTAAACTACACACAAAATGGCAACTGGGTGGGCCGTGCGACCTATCCCGGTAACCCCAGCGGTGCTGGTGCATCCTTCGTGATCGACACTTCTGCATACATTGGTACCGGCATCAATCCGCAGACTCCTGCCACCCGTCTCACGACCATGTATCAATATACTCCATCCAGTATCAATACTGCCAGCCCTACCGGTTATGACAGTTCGCTGGGTATCTGGAGGCAGATCCCGGATTTCCCCGGCGCTCCGCGTAGTAATGCCGTTGGTTTTGCTATCGGGAAGATAGGATATATCGGTTCGGGTCTGGGCAATGACAGCCGCACGGTTTATGCTGACTTCTGGTCTTATGACCCGGCCAGCCAGACCTGGAACCAGATCGACAGCTTACACCAGGGAACTACGACCTTTCCCCGTAAAGATGCTGTAGCCATGGGCTTTGCCAACTCGGCCTATGTCATGACCGGTACCGATCTCAACTATTTCTTCAATGACGTGTGGAAATATGATCCCGGCGCGAATGCGTGGACAAAGCTGGCCTACATGCCCGGCTCACAACGTGCAGGCGCTGTTACCTGGGTTTATAATGGGAAAGGGTATTTAATGGCCGGAAGAACACCAGGCACCCACTGGGCAGTGAACAATATGTGTTATGATTTCTGGGTTTTCGATCCGACCAGACCCGATGAGACTGCATGGACCAGGCTGAGAGATATTTCCAACACGAGCTCCAGCACTTATGATGATGGTTATACCAATATCGTTCGCGAGCTGGCCAGCGGTTTTGTAATAAAAGGTACTGTCAATGGTGACAAAGGATATATTACCTGCGGAGCCAACGGTACTTCCTATACTTATACCTGGGAGTACGATTTTGCATCCGATCTCTGGACAGAAAAGACTCCTTTTGAAGGTGGCGCCCGTGTAAACGCACAAGGGTTTACCATAATTGATAAGCAAGGAAAGGTAAGAGGTTTTGTTGCGACCGGTCTTCCTTCTGCTGCGGGTGGTGGTGTTGGTTACCAGGATATATTTGAGTTCTTCCCGGATCAGGTTTACAATCAGTTCGACTAATATCGTCTATGAACTTTATTCGAAAATGGGGGGTTACTTTTTTGTTGCTGGCAGGTATCGCGTGTGTTGTCGTTTACAATGTTCGTCGCCGGAACCAATACAAGAAAGATCACGTCCTTGTTGAGCTGAAGGTCTTTCAATGGTCAAAAGGCTGGGGTTATGATATCCTGAGGAATGGACAGCCTTATATTCACCAGGATATTATTCCTGCGGTAACGGCACATGGCTGGGGATTCCGCACCCGGGAAGATGCGCTGGCTGTCGGGAAAAAAGCCTATCAGCAGGTGCTGGCCGGTCAGATGCCGATAGTGACAAAAGCACAGATAGATTCGCTGGGCATTTTGCCGGCGGATTCACTGCACCGATAATAATCTTTAGTAATAATAGTCTGAGAGGCGCCGGTTTTACCGGCGCCTTTTTTTATAGCCCGGCGAGGAATTGTCCATGGATGTAATCCATGACCTTAACAAGACTGCCCGATTCCTCATACACTTTCAGCTGACGGTCGGCGCCGGTGCCTGTCTCGAGGATCTTTTTGGCGAATTGTGTAGCCTGGCGGCTGTTGAGAGGGTCGACGACATCGTCTATAAAATCTAGCAGTTCATAAATAAGAATACGGGTATTCACTTCTTCCTCTTTCCCAAAGTCGATGAGGTGTCCGTCGATGCCATACCGGCTGGCCCGCCATTTATTTTCATTGATAAGGGCCCGGGAGTACTGGATATAGTTCATATTCCGGCTGCGCAGCTTGTAGATCTTTACACAGACGGCCTGGAAGAGGGCGGCGATACAGATGGTCTCGTCTACCGTCATCGGCACGTCACAGATGCGAAACTCGACGGTATTGAAGAAGGGGTGAACGCGGAGATCCCACCAGATCTTTTTCGCGTTGTCGATGCAATTGGTTTTGACCAGCAGCTTGATAAACCGGTCATAGTCTTCGATACTCTCGAAGTATTCGGGAATGCCTGTACGCGGAAATTTGTCGAATACCTTTGTCCGGTAGGACTTATAACCTGTCTTTCTTCCTTCCCAGAAGGGCGAATTGGTACTGAGCGCATAGATATGCGGCAGGAAATAGCGTGTGGAGTTGGCGATATGGTTGGCCATCTCGCGGCTTTCCATGCCGACGTGTACGTGCAGGCCATAGATGAGGTTACTCCGGGCGGCTTCCTGCAGCTCGTTGACGATCTCGTTGTAGCGGACATGTTCGGTAATGAGCTGGCTTTGCCAGTGGCTGAAGGGATGGGTGCCGGATGCTCCTATATGAAATCCCAGGCTGCCGGCAATCTGTGCAATGGTCTTGCGGAGGGTGGAGACGTCCTGGTATGCTTCGTGGATGTCGCGGCAGATATCGGTGCCGACCTCGACTACGGCCTGGTGCATTTCTGCCTTGACCTTATCGCGGAGGACCTTCTGGCCTTCCGTAACGATCTTTTGCTCATGGCTTTTCAATTCCCGGGTTTCGGGGTCGACGACCATGTATTCTTCTTCTATGCCCAATGTGAAATTGCTGTAATTGATATCTGCCATGCGTAAATTTAGAGATTAAGATAACAAATTTAGTCGGTAAGGATTAGCTTTCCTATACTGTTGCCGAGGTATTTTCCCCAGGTAAGATTATCCCTGTTGTCCTGCTGGCTCATCGCTTTTTCGATAGCATAATCGGCGGCGGTCTCTACTACCCAGCCGAAGTTGTCTTCTCCTACGCTGGATCTTTCCGCGTCGGGTGCGGGGTTGCAGAAGTCTATGGCGTAGGGTATGCCGTCCCGGATAGCCAGCTCTACCGTGTTGAAATCATAACCCAACCAATCATTGATGCGTAGTACAATGTCTTCCATTTGCTGTAATTTTTCGGCAGAAGGCTGGAAGTCGGCAGCATAACGAAGGTGATGAGGGTTGCGGGGCTCGTAGGACATGATGCGGACATGCTTGCCGCCGATGCAATAACACCGGTAGTATTCGGTAAAGACTATTTCTTCCTGCAGCAGCATGACCAGCTGGCCGGTTTCGCTGTGTCTTGCATAGAACTCTTCCGCGTTCTGGAGCCTGTAGACATTCTTCCAGCCGCCGCCGGCAAAAGGTTTCATATAGGCCGGGAATCTGATATAGTTGAAAATGGCTTCCCAGTCGAGGGGAAAGGTCAGGTTGGAGAAGGACTCATTGCTGGTATCGGGGGGCAGCTCGCGGGAGGGAAGGATGACCGTTTTTGGTACGGGTATTCCGACTTTTGTCATCAGGCAGTTGTTGAAGAATTTCTCGTCGGCGCTCCACCAGAAAGGATTATTGATGACGGCGGCGCCGCAGAGCGCTGCATTTTTCAGATAAGCACGATAAAAGGGGACATCGTGGGAGATACGATCGATGATAACGGCATAACCGGAGGAATCTCCCTGGACCACTTTGTCGATGCGTACGGGTTCCGCCGTGATACCTGTTATATTCCTCCTGTTTACGGCTTCGATGAAGGCCATAGGAAAGCTGCGTTCTTTACCGAAGAGGATGCCAATTTTTTTATTTGTGCTCATAATTTTACCGATTAGAGTTTAGTAGCGACAGGTAATGGGGGAACATTTCTTTCCATAGGGGCCAGTCGTGATCCCTGTCGGGGCGGATGTCCAGCCAGTGAGGGATGTCCTTTGCTTTCAGGAGACGGCTCATCCATTCATTCTGTCCGCGGCAGATGTCCCGGTCGGCAGTGCCAAGCACGATGCCCATTTTCCAGAGGGTGGGGTCGGCGGCGCCAGGTATGAAGTCTACCGGGTTGTTAAAATATATATTGTCGTCATAAAAGCCATCTGTGAAGGAGCGGATATCAAAGACGCCGCTCATGGAAAAACAATTGCTTGCAAGGGCCGGGTGGCGAAACGCGAAATTGGCGGCATGATAACCGCCAAAACTACAGCCGGCGAGGGTCACCTGGTCATGGCCGGTCTCATAACGTGCCCGGGGAATGATCTCTTCCAGGAGCAGGCGATCATAAAGGGTATGCATCCAGGCGCGCTGGACGGGGGGAATGGATTTGTTATACCAGCTTTGGGCGTCCAGGCTATCCGGGCAGTAGATCTTTACTTTCCCATTCTCAAGGAACCAGCTGGCTGTTTCGATCAGGCCCTGGTCTTTATTCTGGTAATAGCTGCCCCTGGAGGTTGGGAACAGGATGACGGGGTAGCCGGAGTGGCCGAAGGTGAGCATTTCAAAATCCCGGTTGATGGCAGGAGAATGCCATTTATGATATTCTTCGTGGAAAGACATTACTGTAATTTAGTATTTTTGGCGCTATGTCGATTGAAACCAGCACAAAGATTGGACAGGAGATTTTGATAATAGACTCCATACACCTGGAGCGCAGGGTACAGACAGATCTTTATCTGACCGGCGGCCGGGAGATGGCTGCCGGCGGCACATTGTTACCGGATACGAGCTTGTTGTTACTGAATGATGGCCAGGACCTCGAAAGGTTGGGGCTGGCTGCTATTCTCGATGACCTGTATGGCCGTGGCGCCATTTCCCCCCTGCTCTGTGCGGGTATCCATGCGGGAGACGACCGGAAGATGGAATATGGCACGGCCGGCCGGCTGGACTACCAGGGCTGGGGTGGGAAGGCGGACGGGTATACCCGTTTTATTTTTGAGGAGCTGATACCGGCGATCCGCAGCAAATACCATAATGCTGACTTCCGGGAGAAGGCTTTTGCAGGGTTTTCGCTGGGGGCGCTGAGCGCTCTTGATATCGTGTGGCATCATCCGCAGGAGTTTGCCCGCGCGGGGCTCTTTTCCGGTAGCTTCTGGTGGAGGACGAAGGATAAGAGTGATCCGGCTTATGACGAACATACCGACAGGATCATGCCCGATGAAGTGCGGAAGGGGCAACATTACCCCTGGCTGAAATTCTTCTTCGAATGCGGGACGGAGGATGAGATGGACGACAGGAATGGAAATGGCATTATCGACTCGATTGATGATACGCAGGCGCTGATGGATGAATTGGTCAGAAAGGGATATGACCGGGAGCTTGATATCCGTTACCTGGAAATACCCGGGGGGCATCATGACATGGCAACCTGGGCCCAGGCGATGCCGGAGTTTCTTTTATGGGCTTTCGGAAAATAAAAAGACCCGCGCATCGCGCGGGTCTTTTTGTAAGAGGTGTTCTTAGTTGAACAGGTAACGAATCCCGAACTGGATCTGCCAGCGGGAACCATAAAAGGTTTGTCCCTGGGAGAAGGTAGTGAGAGCGGAATTGTTGTTATAGCTGTTAACCTGGGGCACCTTGTTCGGCGCATCCACGTAAGGGAAGGAGAACTGAGGTGTTTTATTATCAGCAGCCATGCCTTCAAATTTAAGGAATTGAAGCTGGGTCGGAGACTTGACCAGGCCCCAGTATTTGTTGAGCAGGTTACCAAAGTTAACGATGTCCATGCTCAGGCGAAGCGTGTGTTTGTCCTTGTCGCTGCCATTTTTTGTATAAAAATAGATATCCTGGGCAAAATTGAGATCGAGATGGTGTATCCAGGGGTTAAGGGTTGAGTTGGCCTGTGCATACTGACCTCTATGTTTGCTCAGATAATGATCCTGGTTTATGAAAGCGTTGAGCTGGTTCCACATTGCGCCAGCTGTGCGGGTATCGGAGTGATCCAGATTGGCATTACCGATGGTGCCTGTTCCGCCGTTGACGGGCACGAGGCTGATATCGCCGGCGCTCTTCGGAATATAGATCAGGTCATTGTTGGTATTGCCGTCACCGTTGAGGTCTCCGTTGTATACATAGGAATTTGCTCCTGCCGTGGTCGCTTCATATACGGCGCCTATGAAAGTTGCGGTATGTTTGCCTTCCTCGATATGATAGTTGGCATAGGCGATGATACGGTGAGGCTGGTACCAGGACGGACGCGCGAGCGTAGGCGCATTAGGATCTGTGTTTGCGACGGGACGGGCGGACCAGAGTGAACTGGCTGTGCTGCCGTTCTCCATTGCAGTCTTTGTTTCGCTATAGGAGTAGGCGACGCTGGCAGTCAGGTTATGCCATGATTTCTGTACTCTGGCCGTAGCGTTGTAGGAATATCCTTTGTGCGTATTCGCAAGCAGGATGGCATTACCGATGTTTGGATTCTGCAGGGTGGTACCGTTATAATATTTGTTGGAGGAATTTGTTCCACTTGTTGCTGTAGGCGTAGTATTATACCGAAGTCTATTGTCGCCGCCATTGGTAATAGCAAATGCATTGCCTTCATAGAGGTTGACATTCGCCATGTAAGTGGCGTTAATGTCTTTGGAAAAGGTGAATTCACCTGTCAGCACCCAGTCGTTTGGCAGTTTCTTATCGAGGCCGACGCTGGTCCTAAGCTTCGTAGGATACTTGAAATTTTTGTCGACCACGTTGACGCTATATCCGGGAGGGGTAGCTGTCTGCGCGAGCGGTGGATTATTGACGGTATTCAGATAATAGCCAAGTGCTTTGCTGGGGTCAGCGAAGAAAGGCATATTCTTTTGGGTAAAGGAACCGAACTGAACGCCATTGTTGGCAGCCTGGTTCTCGATCCATACGAATGGCGGAGCACCTTCGAAGATACCGGCGCCGCCTCTCAGCTGCCAGGTTCTGTCGCCCGTAATGTCCCAGTTGAAACCAACACGGGGAGAAACGACGATGAAGGTTCCAGGCGCCTTTCCGACATTGTAGGTATTGTTATCCTTGAATTTGAGGACATCGAAGTTAGGGTTGTCTGTAAACTTGTTCTGGTAGCTGGTGTAATCAAAACGTACACCATAGGTCAGCGTGAAGGTTGGGCTCACACGGTATTTGTCCTGCGCAAAGAGGCTCAGGTTGGTCGCGCCGGCATAGGCAAAGGGGAATGCGGCCCCTTTTAGCGTGGAATATTGCTGATAGTAGGTGGTGGCAGGTGCTCCGTTGAAGAAATCCGACAGGCTGTTGAACTGGTAGACTCCGTTCCAGCCAGGTGCAAAAGCATTGGAGTATTTTTTGTAGCTGTCCTGTGTTCCGAACGTGATCTCATGAGCCCCCTTATACAGGCTGAAGATATCCGTGAGCTGGTAGGAGTCCATATTCAGAACATTGTTGTAAGTATACATCTCATAACCGAAGGAAGTATAGATATTACCGCTATTCAGGATATCGACGTGGGGGAAGTTCGGTGAGCTGGAGTTGGACGAGCGGAAATCCCTTTCTCTTGTGTATCCGACCTGTAATTTGTTGGAAGCGGTATTACCGAACCGGGTATTCAATTCGGCGATGTAGATATTTAGATTATTATTGATACGGTATCCCGCGCCGGAGAACGGTATGGAAGTCGTACCTGGCTGGCCGCCCGTGACCTGGCCGCTACCGGGCCGGCTGGTGCTGGCGTACTGGTCGGCATAGGATTTCAGGTAATTGTATTTAAGGCTTAGCGTATTGTTGCTGTTGATGTTGAAATCGAGACGGGCATTGATCTTATAGCTGTTAGTCTGGAAAGTGGCCGGAGCGAAGGAGCCGGCATCGTAGCCATAATTGGACTTAAGGAAGCTGGCTATTTTGGCCAGGGTGTCAGCATTCGCCTGTGAGTAGACACCGGCCGTTGGCGGATGCGTAGCGTCGGATGCAACGATGCCTGTCGCAGGGGCGCTTTGCTTGTTCTGTTCGGCGTTGATAAAAAAGAAGATCTTGTCTTTTATGATGGCTCCGCCAAGACTGGCTCCCAATACATTGTAGGTAAAAGGGGTTCTGGGGGCTTTTGAGCTCTCGACATTGTAACCGATAGTGCCGGGGCCTTTAATATAGTCATAGACCGTACCGCGGAACTTATTGGTACCGCTGCGGGTGACAGAGTTGACGCCTGCGCCGGTGAAACCACCCTGGCGAACGTCATAGGGAGCGACGTTGACCTGGATCTGGTCGATGGCATCCAGCGCAATGGGCTGTGCGTTGGCCTGGCCGCCCAGTGTGCCGGAAAGACCGAAGGAGTTGTTGAAATCGGCGCCGTCCACTGTGATATTATTCATGCCGGGATTAGTACCGGCAAAGCTTAACCCGTTTGAGGAAGGTTCCAGCTTTGCGAAGTCCTGGATGGAGCGGGTAATGGTCGGCAGGCGTTCGATCTGCTGCCGGGTGATGATCTCCTGGGCTCCGGTACGGTTATTATTAAAAGTTTTGTTTTGCCGGGCTGCGCTGACATTGACTGCCGTAAGCTCCTTGCTTTCAGGGATCAGCTTCATGTCCGCGACAAAATCCTGGCCTACTACAAGAGTGATGTTTTCTTGTTTCTCCTCTTTAAAGCCTACATAGCTAACGGTCAAAATGTAAGGGCCTCCGACACGTACGTTGGGCAGGTTGAAACGGCCGTCTTTGCGGGTGGTGGTAGTATACTTTGTACCGGTTGGGGTATGCAGGGCCACTACTGTAGCTCCGGACAAAGCTGTGCCGCCATCGGTCACTGTTCCCAGGATCTGGGAGGTCGTCTCCTGGGCGAATGCGCCGCAGGCACAAAGGATCATGCTGAATAGAAATAGCAGTCGTCTTATCATATAAAGTGGTTTTGCGCGTGCAAAGGAAGCGATAAGAGATGTTTTGGTCTCTACAAAAATATTATGAAATTATTAACGATTGCCATGTAGTGTGGCCTTATTTATCCACAAAAAAGGCACTTTAGATCATAAAAAGAGCCATTCCGGTAAAATCGGAACGGCTCTCTTATATATTTTAAAATTGTATGCTAGAAAGTGTAACGTACGCCAAGCTGCATGTTCCAGCGGGACAGGAAGTCTGCATACTGCCAGGGCTTGTTAGTATACTGGTTCAGCCCGAAAGCAGGGTTGTAGTACCAGATAGGGGTAACAGTACCGTTGGCATTCTGTACGAAATGGTCGACATCCAGTGGCTGGGCTTCCTGATTGCTAAGGTAGTAGGAACGGCCCCAGTTCTTACTTATCAGGTTGCTGACGTTGAAGATGGTTGCTGTAATTGAGATGACATGCTGTTTGTAAAGAGCGACACCTTCTTCGATCTTCAGGTCGAAATGGTTCTCCCAGGGCAAGCGGTCGGCATTTCTGTCGGTATTTTTGCCGACATGATCCCGCAGGTATTTGTCAGAGTTCTCGTAAGTCTGGAAGGCGGCAAACTGCTGTGCCGCGGTGAAAGTCTGGTTAACACCATTGATCTTGAAGGTCTTGGTGGCAGCGAACTGCGAGGCATCGGCAGGGAGGTACATCAGGTCGGCCCCACCGCTGGTAGCCGCGCTTTTGGTAGTCGATCCGTCGTCGCCGTTGAGGTCGCCGAAGAAGACATAAGAGAAAGGCTGACCGGACTGACCGATGTAGATGAGACCGATATTCGTATAGAACCGGCCGTATTTGAATTTCTTACCGAGACTGGCGACTACGCGTGATCCCAGATCATAGTTGGTACGTGTCTCATCGAGATCGTTTGTACCGTTGATACCATAGGCAAAACGGTAGTTGGAAGCTGCCGTAGAAGAAGTGCCGTCATTGACGCCATAAGAATGCCCAAGACTGTAAGCCGCGCTGGCGAACCATCCCTGGCTGAACTGTTTGGACAGGCTCAGGGCGATGTTGTAGGAATATCCTTTTTTGGTATTGGTCAGTGTATACAGGTTGGAATAGGCGGCATTGATCTTGTTGCTGTTAAACCAGGGTCTGGTGGTGTTGCCCACGACCAGGTTGGCAGTAGAAGGAGCCAGGTTCAGATCCTTGTACAGGACGTCTTCCAGGTTTTTTGTATAGATGCCTTCGAGTGTTCCAATGATACCAAAGGGCAGGCGCTGGTCGATAGCCAGGTTGCTTCTGAGAGTCCTTGCAAACTTGAAGTTAGGGTCGGTCAGGTTGATCGCGGGACCCGCACCGGTCGAAGGATGGAAAGGAGCATTCGGAGTAAAGTGTACGTTGTTGCTGATCACCGCTGCCGAAGCCAGCGTGCTGGATATGGTACCGATACCGGTATTGCTGTACTGATTGGAGATCCAGACAAAGGGAACGCGGCCGGTAAAGATGCCGACACCACCACGGATCTGGGTTCTTTTGTCGCCTTTCACGTCCCAGTTGAATCCGAGACGGGGGGAGACCAGTACAGTAGTCTTCGGGATCTTATTGGTAGCTACACCATTGGCTATTGCGATAGCGGAGCTGTTAAATGCTGTGTTATCCGTCGGTTTGGAGGAGAACACCGGTATGTCGGCGCGAACCCCGAGAGTGATGTTCAGGTTGTCCAGTACGCTGTAGGCGTCCTGTGCATAAAAGCCCAGCTGATAGGCACTGACATTTGCCACTGGCTTAGGATTCTTCGGATCGGTGGAATATACTGTCTGATACTTGTTGGCAAAGCTGTCGACTCCTTGTGCGTCACCATAAAAAGCCTGCAGGTTGCTATAGCTATAGCTGCCTACCAGACCCTGGAGGAAGACGTTCTTGGAATTGTAGAACTGGTTGTCGGTACCAAATGTAAAAGTATGTCTACCGGCATATAAGTTCAGGTTATCCGTAATAGTCAGGATATGCTGGTTCAGAGAGTTGGCTTGTGAGCTGTATTCCGTACCAAAGTTGTAAGTAGCTCCGTTGTCGCTGATGCTTACTGCTGGGAACAAGTCGCCCGGAGTGGCCCTTGCGTCATTGGTAACCGTATAGGTGGCACGCAGCATATTGGAAACTTTGCTGCTGATGCTGGAGTTGAGCTCCAGCACAGTAGCGTTGGTCTTTGAGTTGAAATTGTAACCGTTGTTGTAATAGCTCATGGAATTGGCTCCATCGCTGAAGATAAAGTTGTGCCCCTTTACCCAGCTGTTACGAACGGTCAGCTTGTTCTTGTTGTCGATATTCCAGTCGATACGGGCAAAGACTGCGTTGGATTTCTTTTCGTTGTTGAAACCATTGTACGCGCCCGGATCATATGCCCAGCCGGGGTGTTTGCTCTCATCTTTCAGGAAGGCGCTGAGCTGGTTAAGCGTGTTCAGATCCTTGATCTGGGAGCCGGATGAGCCGGGCAGGTTGATAGGAGGCTGGGAGCGGCTTTCTCCTTCATAGTTGACAAAGAAGAACAGCTTATTTTTGATGATGGCACCGCCAAGACGTGCTCCGTACTGATTGTCATGGAATTTGCCGTATTTGGTCCGGGTGTCGGCACTTTTTCCTACCAGACCCTGGTTCTGATTAAACCCATAAATGGAGCCATGGAAGTCGTTGGTACCGGAACGGGTTACCGCATTGACGCCACCGCCTGTGAACCCGCTGAGCGCAACATCATAAGGTGCCAGGATGATCTGAACCTGTTCGATCGCGTCGAAAGGTATCGGGTTCAAGGAAGCCTGACCGCCATTGGTACCGCTGGATGCGAGACCAAAGATATCGGTTGCGTTGGCGCCATCGATGGTGAACTGGTTGTATTTGTTGCTGGTACCTGCGAATGAAACACCCAGCGTGCTGCCGTCGGTAGTGCTTTTTCTGGCACTGGCCTGGGGTGTAAGACGGGTAAAATCATCGATGTTACGTGTGATGGTTGGCAGGGTGGCCAGCTGAGTCTGTGAGACCTGAGTTGCGGGACCCTGACGCTGAGGATTAATGATAGGGTTCTTCCGATAGCTTACTGTCACCTCGCTCATTGCCACAGACTTATTTTCCAGGATGGCATCCAGCTTCAATGGAGCGCCCAATTCGAGGAAGAGGTTGTCATACGTTCTGGGATTGAATCCTACAAAGGATATTGTGACGGAGTAGGGGCCACCGACACGCATGTTCGGCATGTTGAACCGTCCATCGCTCTGGGCGACAGCGGTATATGTTGTTCCTGAAGGGGTATGAACAGCCTTGATAGTGGCTCCGGTCAGGTTCTCTTTCGTATTGCTCTTTATTGTTCCGAGCAAACCGGAGGTTGTTACCTGGGCGTAGGTCACGCACAGGGAAAGGATAAAGATTGCTGAAAAAATCAGTCGTTTCATCATATTAAAGTGTGTTTTTTGCGGGTGCAAAGAAAAGAACTCCCTGGTGTTTTAAAGATTAAGAAATCATTAACAGATTTCAGGTTGCTGAAGGCTTTTCGCGGAGGATGGATGTGGTCGGACGGTGCTATAGAAAAGCAAAGTGGCAAAAATGCTGCTCGGTAACAATTATTTTATTTACATTTCTTTAACAGATCGATCAAAATACCCATTTGCCCTGGAGTGCCCGCTCTGTAGGAGTATGGCCGCGTGCTGTCACCCTGCAGGAGCATGAGGCATCCTTTCTTAACTTTCCGGCGTTTTTATTGTTAGTTTTGTAGGTAATAATGCATTTAAACCCAGATACTAAATGTTATCCAGTATAGAAAGCGCCATTGAAGACATAAAGAAGGGCAAGCTGATCATTGTCGTAGATGACGAGGACCGGGAAAACGAAGGTGATTTTGTTACGGCCGCCCGGCAGGTAACTCCGGAGATCATCAATTTTATGAGTAAGGAAGGAAGGGGGCTGATCTGCGCCCCTTTGGTGGAGGAAAGGTGTGACGAATTAGGATTGGACCTGATGGTCAATAACAATACTGCGCTGCACGAGACTGCTTTTACGGTATCTGTCGACCTGCTGGGGCATGGATGTACCACCGGCATCTCGGCGCATGACCGGGCAAAGACGGTGCAGGCCCTGATAGATCCCGCGACCAAACCGGCGGATCTTGGCCGGCCGGGGCATATTTTTCCGTTAAGGGCCAAGAATGGCGGGGTCTTACGCCGGGCAGGACATACCGAAGCTACGATAGACCTGGCTCGCCTGGCTGGTTTTGAGCCTGCGGGGGTCCTTGTAGAGATCATGAACGAGGACGGTTCGATGGCTCGTCTGCCCCAACTGCTGGAAATAGCAAAGAAATTCGACCTGAAGATCATTTCCATAAAAGACCTGATCGAATACCGGTTGAAGATAGACTCTCTTATCGAAGAGGTCGTCCGGGTGGATATGCCTACGCAGTTTGGACATTTTAAGCTGATCGCCTTCAGGGAGAAGAATACCACTAATGAACACCTGGCCCTGGTGAAGGGAGAATGGAAGCCTGGCGAGCCGGTGCTGGTGCGGGTACATTCCTCCTGTTTTACGGGAGATATCCTTGGTTCTTTCCGTTGTGATTGCGGGGATCAGCTGCACGAAGCCATGCGCCTGGTAGAAAAAGAAGGTCAGGGGGTGATCCTGTATATGAACCAGGAGGGCCGGGGCATCGGGCTTTTGAATAAATTAAAGGCTTACAAGCTGCAGGAGGAAGGGATGGATACGGTAGAGGCGAATCTTCACCTTGGGTTTCCGATGGATAAAAGGGATTATGGTGTGGGCGCCCAGATCCTCCGTTACCTCGGGATCAGCAAGCTCAGGCTGATCAGCAATAATCCCCGGAAAAGGGCCGGCTTGCTGGGTTATGGACTGGAGGTCGTGGAGACCGTGCCGGTTGAAATCCAACCCAATCAGCATAATGAAAGATATCTCCGGACCAAGCGGGATAAGCTGGGGCATGAGATCTTAAAATAATAGCGGTTTATTCGTTTGAAGCCTGCGGTGCCGATGGCGTCGCAGGCTTTTGTATTTTTTTCTTTTTCTTCTTTTTTAATAATTCGTCGATGCGATCGAACTCGCGGCGATAAGAGATGCTGGCGCCCGAGCTGTTTTGGGTGTGGTTGCCTGCGGAAAGATAGTTATAGGAGTCCCGGTAAAAGAAGGTCAGTGCGACGCGGCCGTCGGGGGTAATTTTATATTCCGCGGCGATATCCGGTAAGAACTGGAAAGAGGAGGCCTGTGCCTGTTGGGTGGTATTGGCAAAGTCCAGGGCGCTGCCGACGGTGAGAGTCAGCTTCTCATTCATAAAGCTTTGTGCGACGGAGAAGTTGAAGTTGGTCCGGTCATAGACGAGCTTGGACTGGTCGGTGAGGCCTAACGCGTCGGTACCATTGTATAAGTTCGTGTTGAAGTTTACCTGGAGGCTGTTGTTTTTTAAGATCTTTCGCAGGCGGGCCTGGACCGTCCGGGAGAAAGCATTGGAGATGGCCCCTGAGATACTGTTGACCGCTACATTGGCTGCGGCTACGGAGGCATCGAAAGTGTTGGTGCTGTTGGAAAGCGGGACAAAAGTATTGAGGATCACGAGGGTGGAGACCTGTTTGTTCAGCTCGTTGGGGTCGTTGCGAACCTGTTGCAGAAGGCTTTGGGCCGTTTGGTCGTCTTTTAGCGGGCTATTGGATGGCAGGTCGATCCGGAAGGCAATGGTCGGTGTCATCAGGTGGCCGGTGAGCACGGCAGTCACCAGTACGAGCACCCGCTGGCGTTTGACATTCACGGCCTGGATGCCGGTGGCGTCGACGGTGTTGTTGAGGCCAAGGTCGCTAAAACGGACATTTTCGGCCTTATACACGGCTTCGATGCCGATGTTGGCGTCATAAGGGTTGCCGGTCCACTGGATATAGTTGCCGACGCCTTCGCTGAGGATAAAAGGTTTGTGGATAAAGGACTGGAAAGTAAAATTATAGTTGCCGCGGTCTATCTCGTACCTGCCGTTCAGCGTGAGGTCCTGTGTCGTACCGACCTTCAGAGTAAGGTTGCCATGACCGTTGGCCTTAATGATGTCACCGCTCAGCGGGTCGAGGATCATATAAACGTTGGCGTAGTTGTTGGCATACATGTCCAGGTTGACCAGCAGGTTGCTGGATTTTTTGTCCAGCAGCTGTCTTTTCATTTCCTTCCCGTATACTTTCCACACGATAAAATCAGCATCGCCGCTTTCCCGGCTGACAGAAGGGGGAAGATAGATATTCGAGCTGTCTGTGGGTTCACCCTTGATGTTCATGATCATATTCTCTTCCGGTCCCTTGAGGGTCATCCTTGCTTTTCCGATGACGGTGCCATAGAACTGGTTGTTATCGGTAGCCTTTGTATCCAGCAGGAGCAGGCGGTTGGTATTTAGCTCAAAGTCGAAGTCCAGGTCATCGAAGGCATGGTGAAGGAGCCGGCCGTGGAGCAGGTCGGCGGTGTGTCCGAACTTGTCTTTCAGCTGAAACGAGCCGAAGTCGATCGTATCTTTTTTAAAGTAGATGGTTGTTGCGGGTATTTTATAAGTACACTGGGTATAGGCCACTTTTAATGAAGCATCCTTCAGCTGTACCGTACCGAGATACAGGAGGTGGGAGGAAGGACCGGTGATACGCAATTTACCGCTGGCCTGGCCGGTCAGATTGGTAAAGACGCCGCCGAGGTATTTCTCCAGCAGATCGACCTTCATGTCGGCTACATCGGTGACGATGTCGATGGGCGCGCCGGTGACGCTATCGGAGAGATTGATCAGGGCTTTGGAATCCAGATGATAATTCTTATTGTCGGAGTGCAGGGTGGCATTTATCACCTTTGTGGAGCTCTGATAGCTTCCTGACAGCTGGAGGCTGCCGATAGAATCATTGTCGAAACGGAACTGATCGGTCTCGCCGGTAAAATTGACCATTGGTTTGCCAAAAGGGTCGGTCATGTCGACGCTGCCGGTAAGAAGACCTTCCAATCGTTCGGACTTGACGATATAGGGGGTGAAGTCCCCGATGTTTATCTTCTTTACATCGACGTGAATATCGTTCCAGCTGCCTTCACCGGAAGGGTGGGTGGTAACCCGGATCTCCTGGTCACCGCTGTGGATCTTCAGTCCGTCTGCGGAGAGAACATTCCTGTTGAAGGACAGCTCGCCGTCCTTATCAATGTTCCAGGTCTTGCTGTTGATGTCAAAGGAGGAGGGGTCGAAGGTGACGTTGACGCCGTTGGGCATGGTCTGTACCCGGGCCGAGATATTGGCGGAATTGAGCGTTTGATTGGCACTGGTAGTCACCTGCAGGCTTGACTGGTCATTGGATGACCGGAGACGAATGTGCGTACCTGGAAAATGAAGGCTGTCGCTGAGTTGTACATCACCTATGGAAGTCTCCATAGAAAGGCTGTCCAGGTTACCGCGCCCTTTGAGGGTCAGCTTGTCGAAAGCGATATTCTTATATCCAAAAGAGGGCAGATCCACATTCAGATCGAGCAGGTTATCGCGCGTATCGATCCGGCCGCTGATAGCGGCATTGTTAAAACCTTTGAGGTCTTTGTAGAAAAGGTCGATGTATTCTTCCACCTTTTTGGTGGTGATGACAAAGCTGAAGTTCTGATTGATAGGGACTGCTTTGGCAGGCTTTATATAACTGGGATAGTATTTATTAAGAAAGGTCTGAAAGGAGGCGGGAAGATCTTTGATGGAGAACTCTCCGACGACGGCCCCGTCGAATTCATTGCTGACAACGGTGATGGTCTTGTTGTTATCGATAATACTTGATTCGAGGGTCAGGGAGTCGAAGGAGACACGCTGCCCGTTCTTGAAGACCGACGCATCATAGATGCTGGCATGGCCAAGGAAATTGTCGATGTCATCACCGGTGAAATTACACTTGAATTTCCCGTTGAACTCTACCTTCGCGCCGGTGAAGTGCAGCTTACTAAGGTCGGCTTTTGTTACCTGCGCCTCAAAATTGAATTTGGGCTGCTCCTGGCTGAAGTCAATGAGGCCGTTGAGATGAACAGCCAGGTTGGGATCATCGGCGATGAGCTCGCCATTGAACTTCTTTTTTGCAACGGCTCCGTTGACCTTTATCTGCTGGTAGGTATAGTGATTGAAATCAATGCTATTGATAGTCCCGTCGAGGGTGGCGTTCAGCGTACCCGTTTTCAGCCCGGTACCATTGATCTTCCCCTGGAAAGCGATGCGGCCGAGGTTGTCGTTGTCGAGGAAGGGACCGAGCTGAAAACTGTCTGTGGAGATCGTACCGGAATAAACGGAAGGGCCATAAACCGGGAATTTCATGCCGACATTGGTCTCAAGGGCTCCCAGGTTGGTTTCGATGGCTCCTTTTGTGACGAAGTCCCGGATAGTGCCGGTAAAGTCTCCCCTGAACCGGAGCCAGGTAATACGATCGATGCGGGGCTGCTGTATATTCTTTATCGCAGGGACGAGGGTGAGCATGTCGGGGTAGGTCGTCCGAAAATCATTGGACTTAAATTCGATGTATGTCTTTTCGATATCGGGTAATCCCTTCAGGTGTATATCCCCGTTAAGTAAAGTATTCTTCCCTGCTTCGAGAATGACCTTCCGTCCCTGTAGGTCGGAAACGGTGCCCTGCAGATCGCCGGTGATGCGGATCTTTCTCTTCCACTCCCGCAGCTCGGGGGCGAAGAATGCGATGTCATCGCTGTCTATATCAGAATCGGAGAACCTGGCTTCCATCCGTACCCTGGTCACGAAGTCCGACATGTCGTCAAGGGTTTTGAATCGCATGGCGAAGAAGTTGCGGAGATGGCTTCTGTTGGTTTGCAGGTCCAGATGACCGAACTCCATCGCTTCAGGGAACCATTTGATACGGGCTGCGAGTTTTTTTACTTCCAGGCCGCTGCGTTCCCTGGTACTGAGCAGGAGCTGGGCCGTAATGGTATCGCGGTTGAGCCTGAGATTGGTAAAGCGGGTATTGACGGCGGAGAAAAAGATATGATCCCCATCGAAGTATTTGTTTAATACCGTATCTGCCTTTTCCTCGTGGCGGAAGGAGCCATTCTTTATCGTGATATTGTCGGCTGTAAGATCCCATCCTGCGGGATTGAGCCGGAGGTGGAGGGGATCGTTTACGATAGCAGCCGTGTCGACGGGAGGATGGAGCCTGTTGCCCTTGTAGTTGGTAAGGATGAAGTCGGGTTTTGTAAAATTGAGGCTACGGACACGCGCAATTTTTTGAGAGAAGCTGATGGTATCTGCATCGAGCTGTAGTGAGCCGAGTCTTAGCTCCATATCCTCTCCGCGCCAGCCATCCCGTTTCAGCAGGTGGATATTGGCGAGGTCTATTTCTTTCAGGTCAAGCTGCAAGCCGGGAGTAGTGTCTTTAATGGCTGGGTTTGCCGTAGGCGGAGAAGAAAAGTAGTCGACGAGGAACTGGTAATTCCAGACCGAGTCGGTACGCTGCAGCTTGATCGTCGCGTTTTCCAGCCCGATGTATTGCAACTGGGCTTTATCCTTAAAGAACCACCAGTCGGTGATGTTCACTTTTACGGTTGCTGCAAAGAGCAGGGTATCTTTTTTATTGTCTTCGACCAATGTGCTGTCGAGCAGCATTTTGTTGAAAAGAGAGAAGTTGACGTGTTTGATCCGGATTGTTGTATGAAGGTCGTGGGACAGACGGTGTGTCACCTGGCGGACGAGCCATGTTTGGACAGGCGGCAACTGGATAAGTACCCATCCTGAGATAAGTAATAGTAATAGAATTAATAATGTATTACGGAGTATTTTCCAAATCTTTCTCAGGGGCTATCCTTTTCAGGTGGTAAAATTAAGCTTTACAGGGCGATGTGCAAATTCAATACCAATAAAAGCCTGATCCTTGATAGACGGGAGAAAAAAGGGAAAGATTAACGGTGCAGCGACTTTCAGCGAGATTCGGCGACA
Source organism: Puia sp. (assembly GCA_036499285.1). Classification (GTDB taxonomy): domain Bacteria; phylum Bacteroidota; class Bacteroidia; order Chitinophagales; family Chitinophagaceae; genus Puia. The sequence continues at coordinate 51,793 of DASYEB010000003.1, forward strand.
TTCAGCGCCGGGCGTGTTTGTCCTGCATGAACTGGTTAAACGCCTCCGATGCACCTTTTGAGATGGAAAGGCTCTGCCAGGCGGCGCCGCGGATCATTTTGCCGATGTAGACGATTTGGCCGGCATGATGCGGATAGTGGGCCAGCTGGCGGTTGATGGCGTCGATGGCCAGCAGTGGTTCGTGGCGGATCGTGATGGTTTTAAGCAGGTCTTCTTCCCTGAGACTTCGTAAGGTGTCCAGCAGGCAGGACCAGCCTTTTTCCCAAAGGGCGACCAATTGCTCTTTTCCGGCACCTGGTTCGCTGAATTCCTCGTCCCGGTTCCGGCCTGGTTTTTCTCCGTCTTCGGTGAGGAAGCTGGTCCATCGGCTGACCATATTCCCGGACATATGATTGATGATGACGGCGATGCTATTGGATTGTTCGTTTGGTTTGAAGTGGAAATCCTTTTCTTCCAGCTGCGCAAACGTCATATCTCCCAATACCTTATAAGTCATAAATCTTTTAACAACGGATTCCAGGTAAGCCTGACCCAGTGTAGTGTTCATATGGTGTAATTTTTTATCGTTTAATAACCATCGGCGGTGTCCTCGCCGCGGACGTCGCCAACCGCTTCCAGTTGACGCCGCTGTCCTGGTTTTACCCGAATTACTTCTGTCCGGCCGATGCTTCCGCGCTGGGTGACGGTGTAGCCCATGGCTTTCAGGCTGTCCCGGGCCGCGTTGGGGAAGGCCGGTTCGACATAGAGGATATCGGGTAACCATTGGTGATGGAACTTGGGCTTATTGACGGCGTCTTCGGCGCTGAGGCCGAAGTCCAGGATGTCTACGATGGTTTGAAAAACAGAGGTAGTAATGGTTGTTCCGCCGGGGGTGCCGACTACCAGGTATACTTTTCCTTTGTCCAGGACCAGGGAAGGTGTCATCGAGCTGAGCATACGTTTGCCCGGGGCGATGGCGTTGGCCTCATTGCCTACGGCTCCATACATATTGGGTACGCCGGGCTTGACGCTGAAATCGTCCATTTCGTTATTGAGAAAAAAGCCGGCGCCGCCGACTACGACCCTGCTGCCATAACCGCCGTTGAGGGTAGTGGTTATGGAGACGGCATTCCCATCCTTATCCATGACATCGAGGTGTGTGGTCTCTTCGCTGGCAGGATTCAGGACACCGGCCTGGATATCCTTGCTGTTGCCGGCTTTATCTGCCGGGATGTCGGCCATTCTGTGGTGGAGATAGGCGGCGCTTGTCAGGGTAGATACGGGCACGGAATAATAATCCTTATCACCGAGGTACTGAGCCCGGTCGGCATAGGCCAGCCTTTCCACTTCGGTCATGAGATGGACGGCCTTCACCGACTCAAAGCCATAGCTCGCAAGGGGCTGGGTCTCTACCATTTTCAGCATCTGCTGCAGTACCACGCCGCCGCTGCTGGGCAGGGGCATGGTGACGATGGTGTATTGCTTATAGGAGAAGACCGAAGGTTCTCTTTCTTTTGCGGTGTATCCCTTCAGGTCGGCTGCGCTGATGATGCCTTTTCCCCTTTGCATTTCTTCGAGGATCAGACGGGCGGTTTCTCCTTCATAAAAACCGTTGGGGCCCTGGTCGCGGATGCGGGACAGGGTTTTGGCGAGGTCTTTCTGGATCAGGGTATCTCCGGTTTTCCAACCTCCGGCTTTTATAAATACGGGCGGGATAGTGTTGTATTTTGAAAAGGCAGCCTGGGTGGAATTGAGGCTGCGGGCCTCATCGGCTGTAATGACAAATCCTTTTTCCGCCAGGTCGATAGCTGGCTGGATCAGCCGGGTGAAGGGGAGTTTCGCGTATTTGTGCTCGGCGAAGATGCCGGCGATGGTGCCGGGAACGCCGGAGGCGAGATGGCCGTTCTGGCTGAGATCGGTTCGGGGGTTGCCGGCCGGATCAAGGTACATATCCCGTGTGGCTGCGGCGGGAGCTTTTTCGCGAAAGTCGATGGCGATATTGGTGCCGGCTTTATGCCCTACCATGAATCCGCCGCCACCGATATTCCCGGCGGCGGGGTATACGACGGCCAGCGCGAGCTGAGTGGCGATGGCTGCATCGAAAGCATTGCCGCCCTGGCGCAGGATAGCTACGCCGATGCTGCTGGCCAGAGGGTGTGCGGAGACTACTGCGCCATGGGCCACCGTAGTTGTCTTTTTAATGCTGTAGGAATATGGGCTCCGGGACTCCTGGGCCCGGAGACTTCCCGTTAACAACAGGATAAAGGATAATGTGATGAACGGTCGGATCATGAATAAGAATGATTTAATGTAAGTTACCATTTTTTTTATTTTGGTTGTTTACTTACATTCGACGGTATTATATGTCCATTATACGTCTCTCATGATCAAAAGAAACCTGCTGTTATACATACTGCTCTTCTTGTTTTCTGCTGCCATTGCCCAGGCTCCTTCACCGGAAGCCTTTTTAGGTTATCCTTTAGGAAAACATTTTACACCGCATGATAAGATCGTGGCTTACTTTAAGGAAGTAGCCAGGACAGTCCCCGGTCAGATGAAGCTGGAGCAATATGGCACTACCTATGAAGGGCGGCCTTTATTGCTGGCCTACATCGCTTCGCCGGAAAATCTGAAGCGTTTAGAGGAGATCCGTCTAAATAATCTAAAGCTGGCCGGTGTCAGCGACAAACCGGCCGCGGGGTCAGGCGACAGGTCAGCCGGGGACGAAAACGGCCCGGTCATCGTATGGCTTAGCTATAATGTGCATGGAAATGAGCCTTCTTCTTCGGAGGCTGCTATGAAGACCTTATATACGCTGGTCGATCCATCGGAAAGCCGGTCGGCTGTGTGGCTGAAAAATACGGTGGTCATCATAGATCCCTGTATCAATCCGGATGGGCGGGACCGGTATGTCAACTGGTTCAACGATGTCGTAGGCAGTCAGCCGAATCCCGACAGGGAATCGCGGGAGCACCAGGAACCCTGGCCAAGGGGCAGGACCAACCATTATAATTTTGACCTCAACCGTGACTGGGCCTGGCAGACGCAGACAGAGACCCGTCAGCGGCTGAAGAAATATAATTCCTGGCTGCCCCAGGTGCATGTGGACTATCATGAACAGGGATATAACAATCCCTATTATTTCGCTCCGGCAGCGGAGCCCTATCATGATGTGATCACCCCATGGCAGCGTCAGTTCCAGGTAATGATCGGGAAAAACAATGCCCGCTATTTCGACAGGAAAGGATGGCTTTATTTTACGAAACAGGAATTTGATCTTTTCTACCCCAGCTACGGAGATACCTATCCTATTTATAATGGAGCCATCGGCATGACATTCGAACAGGGCGGCATCAGTGCGGGGCTTGCCGTGCAGACGGCTGATGGGGATACGCTGACCCTTGCCGACCGGCTGGAGCATCATTTTACGACCGGTATATCGACGATAGAGGTCGCTTCGCAAAATGCCGGCCGGCTGATCAAGGAGTTCCATCACTATTTTATCGATGCAGTGACACGCCCGGGTGGGGACTATAAAGCCTATTTTCTCCGGAATGATTCTTTTGGCGACCGTCTCGAAAGGCTGAAAGCTTTTTTAGACAGGAATATGATCGAATGGGTACCGGTATCATCGGGCACTTTTACCGGTACAGACTACGAGACGGGTAAGGCCGCCAGTTTTCGGGCAGCGGACGGGGATATTGTTATCAATTCCAATCAGCCGAAGTCCAATCTGCTACGGGTGTTGTTCGAGCGGCAATCTCATATCAGCGATTCGGTCACTTATGATATTACGGCCTGGTCGGTTCCCTTTGTATATGGTGTACAGGCTTATGGGCTGACTGCATATGTGCCAGGGGCCACCGGCAATAAGGCGGAAGGGATGTCAGCCGGCAGGGGCGCGACGGGGGGAGCCGGTGCGAAGGCGATCCCCGACACAGCTTATGGATATGCTGTTCGCTGGACGGGGATGCGGAGCGTGCGATTCCTGACCGAAGTACTGCAGAAGGACGTGAAGGTCCGGTATGCCGAGCGGCCCTTTCAATCGGGAGGGGTCTCTTTTGGCAGCGGGACCTTGCTGATCACGACCACCGGCAACGGGCGGGCGTCAGAGCTGTGGTCTGTAATCACAAAAGCGGCTGAAAAATCCGGCGTTGTACCCGAGCCCATCGCCTCCGGGTTTGTAGAGAAGGGCGCGGACTTTGGCAGCGACCTGGTACACCTGGTACACAAGCCCCGGATAGCCATGCTGACGGGAGAGGAGGTCAGCTCCCTGGACGCCGGAGAGGTCTGGCATCTTTTTGAACAAGAGATCGGTTATCCTGTTACGCTGATCAATGCCGATGAGATCAGCCGGGTCCAATGGAAGAACTTCGACGTGATGATCCTGCCTAACGGAAATTACCGGACGCTGGAAGAAAAGAACAATGCCGACCTGATCCGGAACTGGGTCCGGGAGGGCGGCAGGCTGATCGCCATGCAAAATGCCGTGGCCCAGCTGTCAAAGATGGACCTGGGCATCCGGCTGAAAGGAGAGGGCGCGGACAAGAAAGAAGAAGAAAAAGACAGGAAGGACAATATCTATACGGACCTGCACCGCTATGGCAGCCGGCAGCGGGATGAAATAGCCAATAGTGTCCCCGGATCGATCTATAAAGTGGAGCTGGACAATTCACATCCGCTGGCCTTTGGTTACCCGGATCATTATTATACGCTGAAACAGGACGATAATGTTTATGAGTTCCTGAAAGAGGGTGGCTGGAATGTGGGTGTGATCCGGAAAGACAATTATGTCAGTGGTTTCACCGGGAACAAAGCAAAGGAGAAATTAAAGGATGGCATGCTCTTCGGGGTTCAGGATATGGGCAGGGGTAAGATCATATACCTGGCGGACGATCCTTTGTTCCGCAGTTTCTGGGAGAATGGGAAATTGTTGGTTTGTAATGCGGCATTTCTTGTCGGACAGTAAAAGATAAACAGACAAAAAGAATAGTAAATGAAGTTAATTATTTATCGCCGCCTACTGGCTGCCTGTATCTTCGGGGCTTGTCTGGGCGGTATCGGCGGCGTGTCGGCGCAGGCTCCGGCTACTATCACATCTGCTGATATGTATCTCCGGCTGAAAAAGCTGAATGTTCTCGGGACTGTATTATATGTTGCGGCCCATCCGGATGACGAAAATTCGCGGCTCATCGCCTATATGGCCAAGGACCGGCTGTATCGTACCGGTTATTTGTCGATGACAAGGGGGGATGGCGGTCAGAACCTTATCGGAGACGAACAGGGTGTGGAACTGGGGCTGATCCGTACACAGGAAATGCTGGCCGCGCGGCGGATCGATGGTGCTGATCAATTTTTTTCCCGTGCATTTGACTTTGGGTTTACCAAGTCGACAGAAGAAGCGCTGAAGACCTGGGATAAGGAAAAAATATTGAGTGATGTAGTTTGGGTGATCCGTAAGTTTCAGCCGGATGTTGTCATCACCCGGTTTCCACCCGACAGCCGGGCGGGGCATGGGCATCATTCTGCTTCTGCGGTGCTGGCGCAGGAAGCTTTTAAGGCGGCCGCGGATCCATCCCGTTTTCCCGGGCAATTCAAGTACGGAGTAAAACCCTGGCAGGCCAGGCGGATACTTTGGAATGGCTTCAATTTTAACGGGGGGGTGATAGCTGCCGACGAAGACCAGATAAAGGTAGACGTTGGGGTTTTCAATCCCATTCTTGGCAAGAGTTACGGAGAGATAGCCGCGGAAAGCCGGACCAATCATAAAAGCCAGGGAGCGGCGTTGACGCCTGCCCGTGGCCAGTCGATGGAATATTTCAGTCTGGTAGCGGGTGATCCCGCTCATGGCGATCCGATGGAAAATATCGTCACCACCTGGAGCCGGGTGGAAGGCGGAGAAAAGATCAGCGGTATGATCGACCAGCTGCTACGGGATTTTTCCCTGTTGCATCCGGAGAAGTCGGTCCCGGGCCTGGTGACTTTATACAAAGCCATCAGTCAATTAAAAGACGGCTATTGGAAAACCCAGAAGCTGAAGGAAGTCCAGCAGCTGATCGAAGCCTGCAGCGGGCTGTGGCTGGAGGCCGTCGTACGCACCCCTTATGCCGTACAGGGCGATTCGCTGGCGGTAACCTTTGTGCTGAACAACCGGCTGAATGGCGGTCCGATGTCAGTACGGGGGATCAGCCTTGACGACTACGACACTGCTTACCGGCAGCAGATGGAAGGCGACAGGAACTATTCTTTTTCTCATACCATTTATGTGTCGCCCAAAAAGGCGGTGACGCAACCTTACTGGCTGGCGGAGGAAATGTCGCCTGGCTCTTTTAATGTGAAGGACCAGCGGCTTATCGGAGATCCGCAAAGTGGTCCGGCCTATGAAGCAAAATTCAGAGTGGAGATAGCCGGGGAGGAAATGATTTTTGTCCGTCCGGTGCAGTATAAATTTACCGATGCTGTGAAAGGCGAGCTCTATGAGCCATTGACAGTGCTGCCGGCGGCTACGGCGCAGTTTGATCCGGGGCTGCTTTTGTTTACCGGCAAGGAGGAGAAAAGCTTTTGGGTCGAAGCAAAGGAACATTCCACTCACGCAAAACTGCCGGGTATGCAGCTGACACCGGTTTCCGGCATTACTGTTCAGCAAAGGGGCGGCTCTGCCGCTGAGGGTTTTTCCTGGTCGGCACAACCTGCCGGTACGACAGCGCAGATGGAGACATCTCATCTATTGTTCACGGGTGGCGGCCGGAAGGATACGGCCCTCGAGCTCAAAACCATCTCATATGATCATATTCCGCGCATCGACTATTTTCGTCCGGCCATCGAGAAATTTGTGGTGGCGAATGTTAAGATCGCCGGGCATCGCATCGGGTATATCGAAGGCGCAGGAGACAAGGTGCCGCAAGCCTTGCAACAGATGGGTTATGAAGTGGTGCTGCTGAAAGAAAGGGATGTTACCGCAGCCAACCTCAAACAATTTGATGCCGTTCTTACCGGTGTCCGGGCCTATGATGTTCACGACTGGCTAAAGTCCAGACATGATATCCTGATGGATTATATCAAAGAAGGGGGAAACCTCATCGTTCAATATAACCGGGGTAATTTGGGCCGGGTTTCCGGTGATATCGGGCCTTATGGTTTTGCCGTATCCAATATCCGGGTGACGGACGAACATGCCCGGGTAAATTTTCTGCAGCCCGATCACCCGGTGCTGAACTATCCGAATAAGATCTCGGACAAGGACTTCGAAGGCTGGATCCAGGAGCGTGGTATCTATTTCGCGGGCCAGACCGATCCGGCTTACCAGACGGTGCTATCGATGAATGATCCGGGGGAACAGGAGCAGAAAGGCAGTCTTGTGATAGCTCACTACGGAAAGGGGACCTTTGTATATACAGGTTTGGTCTTTTTCCGGGAATTGCCGGCCGGTGTGCCGGGTGCCTATCGTTTAATGGCTAATATCATTGCGCTAAATCAAAAGAAGGGGTTTTAAATGTTCGGCAGAAGGAATATTACAATTGTGATAGCGATTATCGTGGCACTGATAGTCGAACGGATCGTCAAGCGGGCCATATTCGGATTAGTGGTAGGGATCCTAGTGGGATTGGTGGCGGCCGCATTGATGGCAAAGAGAAATAAAAAATAATCGTATGGACGAAGATCGCGCACCTTTATTTAAAAAGTGGAGCTACTGGTATACACTGGTAATAGTTTTCCTGATCGTGTGCATATTGTTCTTTTATTTGCTGACCAAACATTTTTCATGAGCCGTCCTGACTGGATCGTATTGGCGCTGACTTTACTGGGGATGATCGCCTATGGGTTGTATAAAGGCCGGGCCAGCAAGGACCTGGAAGGCTATTTTCTTTCCAACAGGTCCGTACCCTGGTATATGGTATTGCTGGGAATCATGGGTACGCAGGCGAGTGCTGTCACCTTTCTTTCCGCTCCGGGTCAGGCCTATACGGACGGGATGCGGTTCGTGCAATATTATTTCGGTCTGCCGCTGGCGATGGTGGTGCTTTGTATAAGTTTTGTGCCTGTCTTTCACCGGTTGAAGGTATTTACGGCATATGAATACCTCGAACAGCGTTTCGACCTGAAGACGAGGGCGTTTACGTCCTTTCTTTTTTTAGTACAGCGTGGGCTTTCCACCGGCATCAGCATTGCTGCTCCTTCTATTATCCTGTCCTCCCTGTTGGGTTGGAACATATTATGGACAAACATCTTTATGGGCGGCCTGCTGATCATCTATACGGTGATGGGCGGCGCCAAAGCCGTGGCCTATACGCAGCAGCTGCAGATGGTAATCATCTTCGGCGGGATGTCCATCGCGGGATATCTTGTGATCCACCGGCTACCGGCGGGTGTCGGCTGGACGGATATCTTACATACAGGCGGGAAGGCCGGCAAGCTGAACATTATCACTACTGGTTTTCGGGGGGGAAGTTTTGACTGGAATGATAAATACAATCTTATCAGCGGGGTGATCGGTGGTTTTTTTCTGGCGCTCTCGTATTTCGGGACTGACCAGTCGCAGGTTGGGCGTTACCTGACGGCGCGTTCGCTTACAGAGAGCAGGATCGGGCTGCTGCTGAATGGGCTGGTCAAAGTACCTATGCAATTCCTTATCCTGCTGCTGGGAGTAATGGTATTTACTTTTTATCAATACAACAGGGAACCTATCTTTTTTAATCAGGCGGAGCTGAAGGTGCTGGAGCATTCGAAGTATAAAGATTCGCTTGCGCTGGTGACGAGCCAGTATGAGGCCGTGGATAAGGAGCGCGTCGGCGTGGGGACAGGAGATGCTGCGACCCGGGCGCAGCGGCTGGTGACTATTCAGAAAGAAAAGGAAGGACATAAGGCTACCATCCGCCGCTGGCTGACAGCCGAAGGGCAGGACACGAATGACACGAATTATATTTTCCTGCGTTTTGTCACCGACTTCCTGCCAAAAGGATTGGTTGGCCTGCTGATCGCCGTGATCTTCCTTGCAGCCTGGGGGTCTATTGCCGCCACGCTGAATTCTCTTTCGTCCTGTACGATCATCGATTTTCACAAACGGTTCTCTTCCCGGAAGCTTTCCGTAGAAAAAGAATATCGTCTTTCCCGTCTTTATACTTTATTCTGGGGCATCTTCTGTGTAGCGGTGGCGCAGCTGGCCTATAACATCGGCAACAGTCTCATCGAGGCCGTGAATGTATTGGGTTCGTTATTCTATGGTGTGATCCTGGGTATTTTCCTGGTGGCTTTCTACCGTAAACGAACAGGTGCTCATGCCGTATTTATCAGCGCTGTCATTGTAGAGGCGGCAGTGATCATTCTGACCGTATTAAGCCGGAAGGGCATCGTGCCATTGAGCTTTTTATGGTTCAATGTGGTTGGCGCCGTTGGAGTCATTTTGCTGAGTGAGATACTGCAGCTGTTTATGAAAAAAGAGCCTGCGCCCGCGGCTGAGAAAAGAAGACGCTTATTTTAAAGCGTCCTCTTTTTTTGTTGACTGTTGTGCATCTCTTGTATTCTTTTGCACGGCGATGGCGCCGAACATGGCCAGTAAAAAGGCAAAGGCATAAAAGCCTTTCTCACTTGGAAGCATAGTCGCATTCCACAGACCTACTACGAGCAGGATGATGGAAAGGATGGTGCAGAACCAGCTCAATCCATAATAGATATCCGTTACAGGAATACCTTCCAGCCGGTCTCTTACACTCTTCTGAACGGAAACCACGGCAAATAATCCGAACAGCAGGACAGTGAAATAATATCCTTTTTCGTTGAGCTGCAGCTCGGCCCGCCAAAGGCCGATGAGAAAGCCTATCATTCCGACCCCAAGGGCGACCCAGGAGGCGGCAATAAATGCGTTTGAAGGTTTTTGTGTCATGTTTAGGGGTGTTTATTAATAAAGATAGGCCTTTCGGTCGGAGACCGAAAGGCTCTGAATAACTATTGTAGGGAAGCGATCAATTTTTCGTTCAACGCCACGTAATCGGGATTGTTTTTTTGTTTTGCAAGTTCTATTCCTTTTTTTGCTGTTGCGATAGCATCCTGTTTCTTTCCCATTTTTGCCTGGCAACGGGCTTTCTGGTAGGCTACAAAGAAAGCGGTAGGATCTTGTGCCAGCGCCTTGTCAAACCATTCCAGCGCCTTGTTGAGGTCTTTGCCGTTCTCTAAATAATAGAAAGCCGCAGTATAATAAGGATGGGTATCCTTATTCATCGCATCATTTATCTGTGCCATGATCTTTGTATCCACGTCGGTCGTGACAGGCAGCATGACAATGACATTATCCCAGAGGATCTGCAGGTTGCAGGAGCTGGAACTTACGTCGGCAAATAAAATGGTAAAGGTCTCTACGGAGAATGGCAGCTGATGCGGGCTTACTTTTATGCGGACGATGTCCTGGTCGGGTTTGTAAGCAGTGGGACTGGTGACATCCAGCTGATGGGTAATGATCAGTGTCCATTCGTCGGCGCCGGGTATGCTCAGCAGGCCATATTTACCGGCCGGGATCTTTGTGCCGCCAATGGTGACAGCGTCACCGAATGTGAGGGTCGTGGCCTGGTTGGCGCCTGTGCGCCAGACTTTGCCGAACGGGACGAGATCTCCAAATATTTTTCGGCCTTTTATGCCTGGTCTGGAATAGGACAGCTCGATCGAGGAGAGACCAAAGTCCTGTTTTACATACTGGGGTGTCGAAGGGGCTGGCGTTTTAATAGACTGAGCGGTGACAGGCTGCAAAAAATAACCTGCAATGGATAGTAACAACAATAGTTGCTTCATGTAATGGTGGTTTTGAAAGCCGAATGTACGTCAAAATACAACGCGCACGGCGGTGCGAACCGGTCTGCCTTTACTCACTTTTTTCCAGGGCGGGCCTTCGGAGATGAGATGAATGACTCCTGCGTCGTGGGCCGGCGTAAGGGATTGCTCGACCTTAAAGGATGTCAGCTCTCCTTTTTTGGTGACGTCAAAGGAAATGATCACGGTGCCTTTGATGGACGTATCGGCTCCAATATTCTTTTTGCCGGCAGCCAGGTAATCAAGATAGGCTTGTTTTCCCATCACCGGTGCTGCGGTTATCCATAAGGAATCAATTTTTTCGTCACCTGCGAAGGAGGCCCTGGCGCGGGTTTCCTTTCGTTTGGCACCGTACCCGCTGACAACGACCTCGTCGAGGGCGTTGGGCTGTTGCTCCAGGTGGATAAGGTTCCCTGTAGCGGATCCCGTATTCAGGGTATTAAAAGCCAGGGAGGTCTGCCGATAACCGGCCATTCCAACGGTTACCTTTAAGACGGAATCTTTGGGATAAACTTTCAGGCTGAAATTACCATTCAGATCCGTGACGATGCCGACAGGACTATTTCCTGTGGGGCCTGCAAGGAAAAGGCTGGCGCCGGGCAGGGGGTTATTGTGGACATCGAGAACCTTGCCGGAGAAGACCAGGGGATGGGCCTCCGCCAGTTTGGACCTGGAAAGGTCCGGGGAAAATCTTTTCATGCCATAGGCTTGTACCGCGACTTCAGCGTTGTAGGCCGCGGTGTCTTTTTGGAGACTTATATTTCTTTCTGATCCACCGCTGGAACTGTTGGAAGCTATGTGTGTGATGCTGTCTGCCGGTGATGATGATGCGGTTGATGATACCGGCGATGCCGGTGCGGCGCTCTTATATTCGGCCCGGCTTGTAGCGGGAGCAGGTGGGATAGTCCGGCTATGCGTCATTTTTCTTGCTGGCTCAGCTTTGGCGAGGAGGTTTTCACCGTTGGACAGGCCTGTTTTAGGGGTGTCGGCCGGTGCCGTTTTAGTAACAGTGTCCGCCGCCGCCAATGGAGCCGGCGCCGCTGCGGGTACCTTGCTTTGTGAGACCAGGGCCTGCTCTTTGTTTTTGTTCAGCAGGCCATACCAGGCGCCGGCGCCCAGGCCGATGAGAAGAATCGCGGCGGCGGCTATCCTCAGCCAGGGGAAAAGTTTGCGGGCGGGCACCGTTACACGGGTGTCGAGGCGGACGCGCAGGTCATCGAGATGCTCATTCAGATCATCGGGCTGCTCTTGTTTTTCAAATCCTTCCAGGGCATCTGCCAGGAAAGGGTCTTCCAGTGCTGTCCTTTCAAGATCGTGCATTTCCCGGGCAGACATCTCCCCCTTCAGATATCTTTGAAGATCTGAAGCGGAATAAGTCGTGGTATTTTTCGATGGGCCGCTCATGCTGTTACTTTCTCCTGTTGCTCCATGCAGATCTTCAGGTTGCGTCTGCCGTTCTGGATGTGACTTCTCACTTTATTCCATTGCAGACCCGTAATGGTTTCTATCTCTTTATAACATTTATTTTGAAGGTAGAACAGCTCGACCACCGCCCGCTGATCGGCGGACAGTGTTTCAATGCATTTTGACAGCCGGCCCAGCTGTTCTTCCTTTTGTACTCTGTCATTCAGATGCAAATCTTCCGCCGTTTGCATATGATCGGGGTCGAAACTACTGACCTTCAGACGGCTGGATGAACGTAACTTCATGAGACAGTGGTTTTTAGCCAATGTGTAGACCCAGCCTCTAAAATAAGTCACTTCGTGTTTGGGTAATTTTTGCGCCAGCTCTTCAAAAACATCCATGACGGCATCTTTGGCGGATTCCGCTTCGCCCAGGTATTTCAGACAGACGCCGTATAAAAGGTCGAGGTATCGCTGGTACAGCTGTGCCAGGATCTTCAGGTCGGAGGACGATTGATAAGCTGCGACCAGCTCCTGGTCTTCCGGGTTATCCTGGTCTCCGGCATTGGGCGGTATGTTTGTCAAAAAGGACAATAGGAGTATGCCGTTTCCATGCCAATGTAAGCAATTTTTTTTAGTGTTTGAATGCGGGATGATACCGGTGTAATGTCTCGCGCAGGAATTCCCGGTCGAGGTGTGTATAGATCTCGGTAGTCGTGATGCTTTCGTGTCCCAGCATTTCCTGGACGGCCCGAAGGTCGGCGCCGCCTTCTACGAGGTGGGTGGCAAAGGAATGGCGGAAAGTATGTGGGGAGATATTTTTTGTTATGCCGGACTGGCGGGCAAGCTCTTTGAGGAGGAGGAAGATCATTACCCGGGTGAGCTTTGCCCCCCGGCGATTGAGGAAAAGGATATCCTCATTTCCCGGCTTAAGAGGGACGTGAATACGGATATCTTTTTGATAGATCCGGATGTATTTTGTTGCGGCGCTGCCGATGGGCACCAGTCTTTCCTTATCCCCCTTGCCTATGACCCGGATATACCCTACGTCCAGGTAGAGACAGGAGATGCGCAGGTTGACGACTTCGCTGACGCGGAGCCCACAGCTATATAAAACTTCGAGGATGGCTTTGTTCCGTCCTCCTTCCGGTTTACTCAGGTCGATATGGCCAATGATGGTTTCGATCTCTTCGAAGCTGAGGATGTCCGGAAGGGCTCTTTTTAGCTTGGGAGATTCCAGCAGGGTAGTGGGGTCCTGTTTGACGATGTGCTCGATCGAACAGTATTTATAGAACGACCGGATGCCGGAAAGGATGCGGGCCTGTGAGGTGGCGTTGAGCCCCAGCTCTCCTATCCAGTGCAGGAAGGCCTGCAGGTCTTTCAGCTCTATGGCTTCGGGGGAATTGAGGGTGCCGGCAGCCTGAAGGTATTGGGTCAGCTTGTCGATGTCCCGCAGGTAGGCCTCGATCGAGTTGTCCGAAAGGGATCTTTCCAATTGGAGCCAGGCTTTATATCCTTTTTTATACGGGTCCCACATGGGCCGAAGATAGTAAAAAAAAGAGCCGGCTTACTTTTGGTAAGCCGGCCCGTTGATTGAATGCGGATCAAAATTTATCCCAGAACAGTTTGGTCTCTACTTTGTCTCCGCCGATAGCAGCGGATGCGCTGGTATAATTGTCGAGGTTGACCTGTTGCTCTACTGTAGGGTAGGGAAACCGGTTGGGGAACCCGGAGACCGCTGATACCGGCGCGCTGAGCTTTGGATAGTCGAGGCGTCGAAGCTCGGTCCATCCGTCATACGGGCGGTTGTACAGGGCGATCCATTTCTGGAAGCCGATCTTCTGATGCCAGTCCCCGGTAGCCGTGGTATAAGCAACGTCAGGGCGCAGCAGGTATGCGGCGGCGTCACCGGCGGAACCGCCCCAGGAAACGATGGATGCGGTGACAGCGTTGTTATAATGCGTTTCTGCTGTGCCGGCTACGTTGTAGCCTCTTTCGATCGCCTCTGCGCGGTAGAACTCGATCTCGGAGTAATCCATAAAGTAATTGGGAGCAGCTGCGGCGGATACCTTCGAAGAAGGCTGGGACGTAACCGACAGGGTATTATTGGAGCCTACGATACCACCGGTGTAGTCGCCGTTGTTGTTCTTGGCGAAGAAGCCCGGAGTACGGGGATCTGACATGCTGAGCAGGGGTGTCATCAGGTCGGTGGCTGCGACATAGTCACCGCGTGCGCCAAGGACGATATCCGAATAGAGCGGATTGGTGTTAGGGGTGCTTCCCAGATACGTCAGTGAAACGTTGTCAGCAGCGGAGGTCGGGGCGCCTGCATCAGATGCTTCGACAGCCGCCTTTGCCGTGGCCTCGTCGACGTCAGCGAGAGTCATTGCCATTTTTAAGCGAAGGCCATTGGCGAACTTGATCCATTTGGCCATGCTGGCTCCGCAGAGCAGGTCTTCGGTGGAGGTGAACCCGGCCCCGGAGGACGTGTTCATCTTGGAAATGTCATCGTTGAGGCGTTTCATCAGGTCTGCGTAGACCGTTTTTGCGTCGTCATACTTTGGTCTGGTCTTAGTGAAGTCCAGGGCTTCTGAGTAGGGGACATTTCCAAAAGTATTGACCAGGATACCGTAGGTGTAGACCTGCATGAGGTCAAGGATCGCCAACTGGTTGGCCTTGACAGCCGGATCGATGTTTGCATCGGCCTTGACGAGCCGGGATGCGTCGTTCATATCCGCCAGCACGTCCTTGTACATACGGGTCCACCAAGCCTGTGGGATGTTGCGGGTCGTGAAATTATACCGGGCTTCGTCCTGGTAGGTGGTCATGGCCCAGTGTTTTACCGTGAAGCGCCATATATTGATGTTTACGCTGGCGTTGGCCAGTCCGTCCGAAAGGTTGCGTGTGGCATTGGCGAAAAGCGCGCCGGGAGGGGCCAATATGGGCCGTTTGGTCTCATTGTTAATGCTGTCGATATTTTTTGTGCAGGACTGCAGCAGGAAGATAGCGACTACGGCAATGAGTATTTTATTCTTTGATAACATAGTTCAGAATTTTTTTGAATTAGAGTTTTACTTTCAGGTTGACGCCGAGCGAACGGGTTGTCGGATAGGCGCCACTCTGGTAGCCCTGGGAATTGCCTGAAGAAAGGTTCTCCTCGGGATCGGCATAGGGCAGGTTCTTGTGGATCAGCCAGAGGTTGCGGCCTACGACCGAGAATTCCATTCCCTTGATAAAGGAGGCGTTGCCCCATACCCTGGATGGCAGGTTATAGGAGAATACCACCTCGCGCAGCTTGATATAGCTGGCATCGTATACGAACTGGGAGTTCGGCTTGACCGGCGAGCTGGCGGTTATGACTACGCGTTTGGTGTTGGGCTTTCCGTCGGCCGTGACGCCGGGCAGGATAATGCCCCCGCCATTAGCGAGGCTGTTGCGCTGAGGATTACCCAGGTCGTTGAGGCCGGCTGATCCGGGAAGAATGCCCGTCTGCGCCGCATAGAACAGGTCGAGTGACCACAGGTCGCCGCCCTGGCGCATATCGACGAGGAAGCCGAGTGAAAAACGCTTATACCGGAAGGTGTTGTAGATGCCGCCGGTCCAGTCAGGGTTAGCGTTTCCCAGCACGTTGTTAGTAGTCGAGGTTACGCTGTCAAAGCCGGTGGATGCAATGAGGTTCCGGCCATTAAGCATATAGCTGGTTTTTCCCTGGATAGTGCCGTAAGGCTGGCCGACACTGGCATTGATGGTGGTGCCTCCTTGAGAGCTGGTGATCAGCAGGTTCTGGGTTCCTTCGAAGAGCGAGATCACCTTACTGCGGTTACGCGTCCAGTTGATATTCACGTTCCAGCTGAAGTCTGTTGTTTTAACAGGAGTAAAGTATATCGTAGCTTCGAAACCCTGGTTTAAAACGTTACCCGCATTCACATATTTAGAAGCGTAACCCGTTGCGGTCGAGATGTTGACTGGATAGATCTGGTCAGTCGTATTCGTACGGTAGTAGGTGAGGTCAAATCCAATGCGGCTTTGTAAGAATGACATTTCCAGGCCGATTTCCTTGCTCCTGGTGCGTTCGGGCTTGAGATTTGGATTATTTTTCGTATCCGGTAAGGAGTAGAGCAGTGTGCTGCCGAAGGGAGAGTTGACATCGTAGGCATCTTTCAAGGACAGCGTGGGTGCGTCATTACCAACGGTCGCGTAGTTGGCCCTCAACTTACCGCTGGACAGCCAGTTAAGATTCTGCAGGTGGCGGGCAAATTGCCAGCTGCCGCTAATTGAATAGTAGCCGTAGCTGTTGTTGTTCCTGGGCAGCGTGGAAGAACGATCGTTGCGGTAGCTGGCATCGAGCGATAGGAAATTCCGGTAGGTCAGCGTTGCGCCGCCAAAATAGCCATCGACGGCTGCAGGATTATATTTTTCTGTTGGTGCGGGCGCGGTGCCTTTCGAATTGGAGATGGCATAAAAATCAGGAACAACCAGGCCGCCGCTGGTGGTAGCAAGAATAGAGCTTTCATCTACCTTCCGTTTGTTAAAGCCAAGAAGGCCCTTTAGGTTGAGGTCGGGGCTTATTTCCTTATCGATATTGGCAATAAGGTCATAGTTGGTCTCATTGAAGTGATGGTTGAAGCGGGTGTATGAGGCTACTCCCTGGCTGCCAACGGCGACGCGCTCTTCCTGTGCCTCGTCGTAATTGTCTGTAGCGACCCGGCCGACGAAGCTCAGCCAGCTGGTGGCTTTGTAGTTGAGCGCAAAGAAACCAAAGATGCGATTCCGGCTGTCGTTCTCGTAGTTCTTATAGCGGGTCCAGTAATAGTTGTTGGTGTATTTGGCGATGGTACCGGCTGCCGTGGAGGGGTCGGCCCAGTTCCAGGTGACATTTTTTCCTGTGCGGAAGTAGGCGTCCTTCTGTTCCTGGATATCGACGTTCGTCTGATACCATTGACGAAAATTCTGATTAAGGTTCAGACCGCTATAGCCTGATCCATATCGGCCAAGCCCTGTCATGCGCGAGTAGTTAACACTGGCCGATGCCGTAAGACCGCGGGCGACGTTGTAGCTGCCGCCGAAATTGAAGGTGTTTTTTGATAGATGGCTATTAGGCAGGGTTCCTTTTTCGTCGTTGCGGGTAAAGCCCATCTTGTAGTTGCCCCGGTCGTTTGCGCCATCCAGGCGGATGTTCGTGTTGTTGGAGACAGAGGTCTCATAGAATGTCGACGGATCGTTCTTGGCAGCTATCCATGGGCGTTTGGTGTGGTAATAAGGAGATGTCGGGTCGAAAGCGTCCCATTGGTAGACCAGGAGGTTCGGGTCGAATTTGGCGCCAAAGGAGGCATCTTCGGAGGTCGGAACGACGTATTCTTTTGTGCCGTCGCCGAGGACGTCGAAAAAGAGAAAGCCGTCCTTCTGGTAATTGGAAGAATAGCCGGCGCCGTATTCCTTTTGATATTTCGGAAAGGTCGATTTGTCGATCTTGCCTACTGTGAGACCAGCGTTCATTGTTACATTCATGCCTTTACGTCCTTGTTTAGTGGTGATCATCACGACCCCGTTGAAGCCGCGCGAACCATAAAGCGCAGTAGAGGCTGCTCCTTTGAGGACGTTGATTGTCTCGATGTCATCGGGGTTAATATCTGCAGCGGCATTGCCATAATCGTAGCCGCCGCCTCCGCGCTGCTGAGCAGCCGTATTGGTATTCGAGTTGTTGAAGGGGACACCGTCTACGACGAACAGGGCCTGGTTATTCCCCAAAAACGATTTATTACCGCGGATAACCACATTCGTAGATCCACCCATGGCATTGCCCTGGCGGATCTCAACGCCGGAGACCTTTCCGGAGAGCGCACTGACGGCGTTGCCGCTGCGGATGCGGCTGACCTCGTCGCCGCTGATCTGCTGGGCAGCATAAGGGAGGGTATTTTTTGCACGCTTAATGCCTAAGGCGGTGACCACGACTTCCTCGATGGCGCCCTGGTTCCTCGACAGGCTCAGGTTGATGGTGCTTTCGCTGCCGGGCTGGTAGTCTTTGGAGGAATAACCGGTCGCGGAAACGACAAGTGTTTCGCCCGGGTTGACCTTTGCCACGAAAATGCCATTCTGGTCGGCGGAAACGCCCTGTTTATGTCCTTTTACAAGGATGGTAGCAAAAGGGATGGGTTCCCCTTTCTCATCGGTGATCTTACCGGTGACCGATCTGGTCTGTGCGAATAGTGCCAGTGTGCCAAGGAGGAGCACAATGGATAACGTCAGGAGTTTTCTCATTCGTGTTAGTTTTGTGTGTGTGATTAAAACGAGTATATATATTAACGTTAGTATATAATGAAAAAGGCTTACCGGTCCAGCAGCAGGGTGGTTGAAAGACGGTTATCGCTGATATGTGCTATATCAGGGCATGGTGCGATGCAGGGTAATGTATATGGATCGGTGGGGGAAGGGATAGCAGGAAATAATACCTGCTTGTCCCGGGGGGGATGGAAATGGTGTTTCTCATGTTCTTAGTTTTAGCGCTATAAATATAAGCTCCAAATACATAACGGCAAATAAAAATGATAACCGAAGTTAATTAGTTGTTAACTAAAGGTTAATGGTCTGGTTTCCAGGACGAACCGTTAAGCGTTGATGTCAAATAGATTAGCCCGATATCATTGTTTGATCATTGGGCATTTTCCCGTAGGTTTGTCTTCTTCAATCAGGTAGTTTATGGCAACAGTCAATTTGCGTAGTTTCCGGCAGCTGGTCCTTCGTAACAAAAGGCGTATAAGAAGTTTTCTCACCCGGCTTGAGAAAGAGGTTCCGAAAGGATTGTCGAAGCATACCCTGGAGGCAAATGAAAAGGCCTGGGAGCGTACGGATTGTCTGGACTGCGCCAACTGTTGTAAGACAATGTCGCCTACTTATACAAAAGAAGATATACGGCGGATCTCCGCACACCTGGGGATGACGGATAAAGCGTTTCGCGAGAAATGGCTTTACAAGGACAGGACCGGTGATTGGATGAATGTAAAACAGCCTTGTCAGTTCCTGGATCTAAAGACCAATATGTGTGATATCTATGCGGTGCGTCCCCGGGACTGCGCCGGTTTTCCGCATCATAATAAAAAGATGGGCGCGGACTATATGCATATGTACAAGCAGAACATCGAATATTGTCCGGCAACCTATCGCCTGGTAGAAAATATAATGGACAAGGCCGCTAACGGGGAATTATAAATACACATCTTCAAAGAGGACGATCTCCGGTTCGGCGTCTCTGCGCAGGTCGATAGCTATGACATCGTATTGGAGTCTTTGATGATGAGGATATTTTACCAGCCAGCCTGCTGCACCCTGCATCAGGTTTTGAAATTTTCGCCGGCTGATACTTTCTTCCGGCCGGCCATAGGATGACGACCGTCTCGATTTTACCTCGATGATATGCAGGATATTCGATTTGCTGGCGATGATATCGACTTCATACCGGCCATAACGCCAGTTTCTTTGGAGTATAACAAAACCTTTAGCAGTCAGCCAGCCGGCGGCAAGCGCCTCTCCCTTTTTACCTAAATCGATATGCTGGTGCATTGTGCTCGTTTTTTACTTAATTTGGCGTGCGAAAGAGCGGTAAACGATAATATATTAACATGAAAAAGGACAACAAGGTTTTTAAGTTGCAGGGTAAAGTACAGCATTATGCGTGGGGAGGAATGGAATATCTGCCCCGGCTATTGGCTTTGCCGAACCCGGACAATAAACCTTTTGCTGAATATTGGATGGGCGCGCATCAGAACGCTCCTTCGGATCTGCTTGTGGAAGAGGCGGGGATGGTCAGAGCCATTGCTTTGGACAAATATATTCAGCAGCAATCGGAGGAAACTCTGGGATCCTATACAACAGGCCGTTTTGGCAGATTGCCTTATCTGTTGAAAATACTGGATGTAAAAGATATGTTGTCTATCCAGGTGCATCCTACCAAAAGGAATGCGGAGATAGAATTTGCAGCGGAGAATAAAAAGAGAATAGCGCTGAATGCTTCCGACAGAAATTATAAGGATGATAATCATAAGCCGGAGCTGATGTTGGCGCTGAGCGAGTTTTGGCTATTGCATGGGTTCAAGCCATATCCTGCGTTGGAAAAACTGCTGCTGGATACACCGGAGCTGCAATTCCTGGCGCCTACGCTGGCCAAGCATTCTTATCTTGGGTTGTACAAAAAGGTGATGGAAATGTCGCAGGCGGAGGTAAATAAAGTCCTTCAACCATTGCTCGATCGTATTTTACCCTTGTATGATCAGCAGCAGCTGAAAAAAAGCGAGGAACATTTCTGGGCTGCGCGGGCCGCGCATACCTATAATGAACCCGGGAAGATCGACCGGGGGATTTTTTCTATTTACTTTTTTAATTTACTGAATCTTCATCCGGGAGAAGCGATATTCCAGGACGCGGGTCTGCCGCATGCTTACCTGGAAGGGCAGAATGTGGAGATCATGGCAAATTCGGACAATGTGCTAAGGGGTGGCCTGACGCCAAAACATGTAGACGTGGCCGAACTATTGAAGCATGTGCGATTCGAGGCGACGGAGCCACGTATCATGGCTGAAGAGCAAACGCCCGGGCATATCACTGTCTATCATACGCCCGCGCCTGATTTTGAGCTGAGCAAGATCAGTCTTATGCATGGCGAGTCGATCACTGTCCGTGCGCATTCGGTCGATATTTTTATCGTGCTGGAAGGAAAGGTTGGAGTCATCGAACAAGAGGGTTCACCTTTTGGCCGGAAGAAAGGGGAAAGCTTTCTGGCTTTTCACCAGGCGAAGTTTGAGCTGAAGGCACAGGAAGACAGTTTGGTATACAGGGCTTCAGTGCCGGCGGGGACTTTATGATCCGGCGCGGGGACCTTGTAAGATAAATGGGAATAAGAGGCTATCCAGGCCTCTTATTTCTTAAAGTATAGGCCAATGATGGCGAGCATTGTGGTAATAAAAAGGGTGACCATCCACCGGACGAGGTCGGATTTGGTATCGGATATTTTGACTTCCAGTTCTCCTTTTACTTTTGCAAGCCCTTCTTTCCACTCACTGCGGACATTGGCAAATCCTTCTTTCATTTCACCACGGACATTGGCAAACTCTTCCCTCATCTCGCCGCGTACGTTAGCAAATTCTTCCTTCATCTCGCCGCGTACGCTAGCAAATTCTTCCTTCACTTCACCACGGAATTGAATGAATTCGTATTTGAACTCACCCAATTCTTTTTTTACATCACTTAACTCTTTTTTCGTTGCCAGAGTATTAAAATGTGTGTTGAACATATTTTCATTATTCTCTTTTAACGTAAGATCCCAATAACGAATCATCGCCTCGGTACCTGGTTCACCGAGATCCTTTTTTATCACCCGGATGAGGTCCATTCTATCGCTATACATAACCCACAATTTGGTGTTATGTAAATTTAATTATCTGGCAATCTCGTTTTCGAAGAAGATATCCACATTTAGATCTTTCCCATCGGCGGCTGATGTTGCCAGTTGGTCACAGCGATTGTTGTAAGGATTGTCGGCATGACCTTTCACCCAGACGAAGCGAACATTGTTCTTTTTCGAAAGCTCGTAGTAACGCATCCAGAGGTCTTTGTTCTTTTTCCCGCCTTTGAAGTTGGTGGCGATCCAATTTTTTAGCCAACCCTGTTCTACTGCCTTGACTACATACTGACTGTCTGAATAGACGGTGACCTTGAGGCCTTCTTTTGTCAGGGCCTCCAGGCCGGCGATGACGGCCATCAGCTCCATCCGGTTGTTGGTTGTACGGCGAAAACCGCCGGAGAGCTCTTTGCGGTGACCGCCCCAGAAAAGAATAGTCCCATATCCGCCCGGACCGGGGTTGCCACGGGAAGACCCGTCGGTATACATCGTCAGTTCGTTGCTCATAATTGGGAGAGGTGGCTAAACCTGGAACACACCTGTTTTGAAATTGTCAATAATGGGATTTTGTGCCGCCGCGTGCAGGCCTTCTGCTATAACCTTACGGGTGTCAGCGGGGTCAATGATGGCATCTACCCATAGACGTGCTGCTGCGTAATACGGAGAGGTTTGCCGTTCGTAACGGCCTTTGATCTCATCCAGCAGCTTTTTCTCTTCGGCCGGATCGATGGTCTGCCCTTTTGCTTTCAATGCGCCGACCTGGATCTGCAGGAGTGTCTTTGCGGCCTGTTCGCCGCCCATGACGGCGATGCGGGCGGAGGGCCAGGCATAGATGAAGCGGGGATCATAGGCTTTGCCGCACATGGCGTAATTACCGGCCCCATAAGAGTTGCCGATGATAATGGTGATCTTGGGGACTACTGAATTAGCTACGGCATTGACCATTTTTGCACCGTCCTTGATGATGCCTGCGTGTTCGCTGCGTGAACCAACCATAAAACCGGTGACGTCCTGCAGGAAAACGAGGGGGATCTTTTTCTGGTTGCAATTCATGATAAAACGGGCGGCTTTGTCTGCGCTGTCATTATAAATGACGCCACCCATTTGCATTTCTCCTTTTTTACTCTTGACAACCTTGCGCTGATTGGCGACGATGCCCACTGCCCATCCTTCTATGCGGGCATAGCCGCAGAGAATGGTTTTGCCATAGTCTTCCTTGAATTGTTCGAAGCTGTCTTTGTCTGCGACACGCTCGATGATATCGACCATGTCATAGGGTTTTGAAGGGTCGGCGGGGAGGATGCCATAAAGCTCTTCTGCCGGTTTGCCGGGTGCTAAAGCAGGTATGCGATCGAAAATTGAAGGGGAGGCCGCACCCAGCCGGCCCATGATCTTCTTCACCTGGTCGAGACATTCCTGTTCTGTTCCGAACTTATAATCTGCGATACCGGAAAGCTCTGTATGGGTAACGGCGCCGCCCAGTGTTTCCGCGTCGATGTCTTCACCGACGGCGGCTTTGACGAGGTAGGGGCCTGCTAAAAAGATCGAACCATTGCCTTCCACCATCAGGGTCTCGTCGCTCATAATGGGCAGATAGGCGCCTCCTGCAACACAGGGGCCCATCACGGCGGCTATCTGTGTGATGCCCATTGCGCTCATGCGGGCATTATTGCGGAAGACCCGGCCGAAGTGCTCTTTGTCAGGGAAGATCTCGTCCTGCATAGGCAGGAATACACCAGCGCTGTCGACGAGATAGATGACGGGCAAATGATTTTCCATCGCTATTTCCTGCAGCCTCAGATTTTTCTTTCCGGTGATGGGAAACCAGGCGCCTGCTTTTACGGTTTGATCGTTGGCGACGATGATACATTGCCGGTTGCTGACATAACCAATGCCGCCTACTGTCCCGCCGGCGGGGCAGCCACCCTGGTCCTCATACATCTCATAACCGGCAAGTGCTCCCAGTTCGATGAAAGAGGAGCCTTCGTCAATGAGGTATGAAATGCGTTCGCGGGGAGTCAGCTTATTCTTTTCTTTTTGCTTTTCTATTGCCTTTTTTCCTCCCCCCAGGGCAATTTTATCGAGCCTGGTTCTGAGTTGGCTCAGCGCCTGGCGCATGACGTCTTCATTTTTGTTAAAATCAAGGGTGTTCATGGCTGCAATTTAACATGGATGCTTTAATATTTGGAGTATTTTTAGCGCGTATGAGGACCAAACGCAAAATAGCCTGGATATGTCTCATAACGCTGGCAGTGGTTATCAAGGTCCTTTCCCACTGGCCGGAAGCTGTCGAAAAATATTATTCCACCGGCTTATATCCCGTGCTATCCCGGATACAACGATCGTTGTTTGGCTGGATACCGTTGAGCATCGGTGATCTGCTCTATGGCGCCATCCTGATCTGCGGCATCTATAATCTTGTGATCCTGATCCGGAAGCTGATAAAAAAACAGGTGGACCGGTCCTGGTTCCCGGGTTTTCTTCGCCGGGTAATTTTTATCGTCCTGCTGGTCTATGTGCTGTTTAACGGCCTGTGGGGACTCAATTACGATCGGAAGGGCATAGCGTCCCAACTGCAGTTGAATGTCCAGCCTTATACTACGCCCGAACTGACCGAACTGGTCAAGCAGATAGTTACCCGTCTCAATGATCTGGATAGTCTGGCCCGGCTGAACCGTACTGCGCTGGCCTCTTCCCGGTACGTCTATTCCAATGCCGTCCGGGCATATGACAGCTTATCCAGCCATGACCCCCAATTTGTCTATCGTCCTTCTTCTGTAAAATCTTCCCTTTTTAGTTATATCGGCGCCTATATCGGGTTTAGCGGGTATTACAATCCGTTTACCGGTGAAGCGCAGGTGAATACAGTCGTACCCGCGTTCACCCAGCCCTATACGACCTGTCATGAGATGGGACATCAGCTGGGGTATGCAAAGGAAAACGAGGCGAATTTCGCCGGGTATCTCTCGGCCCGGTCCTCGGCGGATCCGGCCTTCCGTTATTCCGCCTATTTTGAGCTGTACATCTATGCGGCTTCGGAGCTTTACCGCCGGGATTCCAGCCTGGTAAAGCCTTTCCGGCAACAGCTGCACCCGGCTATTCGCAGTGATTTCAGGGAGCTGCAGGCGTACAACCGGAAATATGCCAATCCAATGGAGTCGCGTATATGGAAGCTGTATGGCGGATACCTCCGGGCGAACAGGCAGCCGCAGGGCATAGTCACGTATTCAGAAGTGACGGCCTGGCTGATCGCTTATGCAAGAAAGAATGGCTGGAAGTCCATTTAACCCCGGCGATGGGGCAACCCCGTCTAAAAACTATTCTTCCACATCATGCTCTCGATGGGCTTATTGGGCTGACCGTTGTACTTGGCATTGGACTTCTGGTTGTATTTCACCTGGATAGGACCTTCCACGGGGAAATAGATCAATTGGCCAATGGGCATGCCCGCATAGATCTTCACCGGTTGTTTGACCGAGATCTCCAGGGTCCAGTTGCCACAGAACCCGACATCGCCTTTCCCGGCAGTAGCATGAATATCGATGCCCAGCCGTCCTGTCGAAGATTTTCCCTCCAGGAAGGGGACATGGGCATGGGTCTCGGTATATTCGAGGGTGACTCCCAGATAAAAGACGTGCGGGTACAGCACAAAACCATTTTCCGGGATCTCAAAATATTCGATCTCATTGTGTTTTTTGGCATCGAGTATATGATCCCGGTATGTAGCCAGCCATTTCCCCAGGTGCACATCGTAGGAGTTGCTGCCCAGACAGGTCCTGTCATAGGGTTCGATCTTGATCGTGCCACTTTCTATTTCCTCCAGGATGCGAGTATCGGATAGGATCATTGTTGAAATTGGTTAAGTTTGTGCGAAGTTGACTATATAATCTTAGAAATGCCGCTGTTTTATCAACATAATATCAACCAGGAGACAAAATTAGGGATTTGGTTTATTGAGGAGCCCGAATCCTTTTTCCTCGAGAAGGTACCTTTGAAGAAGGATGTTTCCCATCCTTTCAAACGCAGGCAGCATCTTGCCGGCCGTTATCTCCTGTCCTATCTTTTCCCGGATTTTCCTGTGGATGAGATCCGGATCGCCGACACGCGTCAGCCCTTCCTGGCCAGCCAGAAGTTTCATTTTTCCATCTCGCATTGCGGGAACTATGCGGCGGCCATCGTCAGCACCAATAGCAGGGTGGGGGTGGATATCGAACAAATTTCAGCGCGGATCGAGCGGGTGGCGCATAAGTTCCTGGATGACGAGGAGACACATTTCTTTAACGAGGACTATGCTCTTTTCCTGGAGCAATGGGGCTTGCGTGGACGAGTCTTCCAGGAATTCCTGACCCTGATCTGGAGCGCTAAAGAAGCTATTTTTAAATGGTATGGACGAGGAGAGCTGGATTTTAAAAAACATATGAAGCTGGAAGGAAGCATTAACCTGGACGGAGACTGGATCAAACTGCCTTTTGTCTTTTCCAAATCACGGGCAATACACCTTGGGATCGAGGGGCGGATCTTTGAGGAGCAGTCACTTGCGCTGGCCTGGGTGCTGACCTGAGCCGCGGTGTCGCGCGGGAATGCCGGGAATCGGGCGGGCTGTGCCGTTAATCCGTCAGCAGATCGTCTTCCTCTTCCAGCAGGTTTATATCGATAGCGTCCTTGCCGGCGATGCCTTCGATGGAGCCCCGGACATGAGCGGCATTGAGCAGTACTTTTTCCAGCTGTTTCTCCCGGGCTTTCCAAAGCCGTTCCATCGTATCCCTTTCTTTCTGGATGGATTGTTTCATGGACAGGAATCCTTCCCGGATGGCCTTCCATTGTTCGCCGAATTCGGTGCTGGTGAGATAGTCATAGAGGAGGTGCATCTTGTCGCCTTTATTCTCCTGGGATCTGGCAGCATTGAAGATCCGGATGACCCCATCGCGCAAGACATAGGCCAGCGCCTTTACTTCGGCGAAGGAGCAGATCCATACACCATTCCTTTCTCCAAAAGTGCTCATATCCTTTGGCATGGCCTGGGTGACGATGACGGCGATGGCGGCTCCCTGGCTGCGCATATCGGCCTTTAGCTTTTCGATCCATTCGGGTGAGAAGTCGCGGGTCCGTTTGCTCTCGTAAATGATCCTGCCACATTCCTGTCCGAAGTTGTTGCGTACGGTCTGGATACAATCCGCGCCCCTGACCCCTTTCCCTACTTCGCTGATCTCGTCAAAGGGAAAACTGCTTCGGAGCAGCTCCTCGAGGGCCAGCTCCTGCACTTCACCCTGAAGCTGCATGGAACCCTGCTCTGCCTTACGTTTCATTTCTTCGATCAGCTTCTTCTGGTCGTCCAGCTGTTTCTCGAGCTCTTTCTGCCGCATTTGAAGTTCCGTTTCACGGCCCGCTACTTTTTGTTCTTCGAGCTCGCGGATCTCTTTGGACAGCTTTATTCTTTCTTCCTGTAACAGGCGTTGGACGGATAGTTCCAGCTCGGCTTCCTTACCTGCCAGTTCCTGTTCCTTCTTCAGGAATTCCAGTTCCCGCTGACGGGAAGCTTTTAGTTTCTCTTCGTTGTCCTTATTGGTATCTTCGAGAAGCCGGAGCTTGTGCTCGAAATCGCCGGAGATGGATTTGCGGAGAGATAATTCTACCGCTGCCTGGACCTGTCGTTTTTCTTCTTCCAGCTTACGATTGAATGCAGCTTCCTGCTGCTGGGTCTGCTGCTGGATATCTTTTTCGCGCTGTGCCGCCTGCTGCTGCCATTCTTTTTCCCGGCGCTCGAAATCGTCCTGCTTCTTCATGAACTCCTTTTCCTTGTTGTTGATGAACGATTGCATCTGCTCCCGGAGCCCCTTTTTATATTCTTCCGTCACGGCTTCTTCCATAGGGAACTGGTGGCCGCAATTCGGGCATTTTATATCTGTTGCCATGGGTGTAAAATTATCTTTTTTTACCTGCTCAGGAGCTTCTTAGTTACAAATTCGTCAAAGAAATAGCTGCGGTAGGCGTTCCCGATGGGGATCTCGGACTGCCCGATAAAAATGGTGTTGTTGTCGAAGGAGTTGATCTTTTTTACGTTGATTATGAAAGACTTAGAAACCCTGGCGAAAATGTCCCGCGGGAGCTGGTCGTGAATGGTCTTTATATTCATGGCCGTCATTATCTTCTGCTCTTCGGTGTAAAGGATGACGTAATCCTTGAGGCCTTCTACAAAAAGGATGTCTTTGAACCAGACCTTAAAGAATTTCCGGTCGGCTTTTATAAAAAAATAGTCTTCGGTGCCCTTTTCGATATTACTGCCAGGGACGGCGGCTTCCAGCAGCTGGCTGTAAGCCAACACCTTGGCCACGGCTTTCTGGAAGCGTTCTGGTTTTATGGGTTTGATCAGGTAGTCAGCGGCGTCCACTTCATAGCTGTCCAGCGCAAATTCGGCATAGGCGGTGGTGAAGATCACCAGTGTTTTGGGCGGGATAGTCCTGGCGAAATCGATGCCACTGACACCCGGCATCCGGATGTCAAGGAAAACGAGGTCGATTACATTCTCTTCCATGAATTTCCCTGCTGCATTGGCATTGCTAAAGCTGTTGAGCAATACCAGCTCCTTTGTTTTGTCCACTAATAAGCGGATGCCTTCTCTTGCCAGCGGCTCGTCGTCTACGATGATGCAATTCATAATTGTATAGTCAGGTTCACGCTATAAATAGTTGCTTCGTCCCGGATGTCCAGGTGGTGCCGGTCCGGATAAAGCAATTCAAGCGTTCGTCTTGCATTAGCCAGTCCAAGACCACCGGTCCCATTTTTTCCAATGGCTTGCTGTGGTTTGGAATTGACACATTTAAAATGCAGCTCGTCATGAGATACATTAAAATAAGCATAAACATATGACCTCATTTCTGGGTCCACATTATGCTTCACCGCATTTTCTATGAAGGTAATAAACAAATGCGGAGGGATCTGTATGTTGCCGATCTCTCCTTCTTTGGAAACGATGAATTCGAAATTATCACGCCGGACCTTTTCGAGGTTGAGAAAGTCGGTGATGAAGCGGATGTCTGCCGTCAGCAATACCTGTTCCCGTGAGCTATCATACAACTGGTAGCGAAGCAGGTCACTCAGCCTGTACAGGACCTGGGAAGCCTTTTCGGGGTCCTGCTGGGTCAGGACGTTGACATTATTGAGCATGTTGAACAGGAAATGCGGGTTGATCTGGTTCTTTAGCTGTTGCAGTTCGGACTGCATGCTGATTTTTTCCAGTTCGGCAATTCGTTGGTTATCGAGGATGGTACGCTGAAAAAGCCTGAATGCGGTCGAAGGCAACAGCAGGAAAACGGCGAAGAGCAGCAGGCTCAGGGGGTCGGTCATTTCGTGCCGCTGGCCGGCTTCGATCCGATAGGGGTCGAGCCATTCGTGTTTAACCAGGCTGAGGAGGCCGGTCAGCCCTGCCAGCATCAGCACGGCGGCAGCGTAATTGCCATATTTGTTTCGGAACAGGAAGCGGGGGATCAGCCAGTACAGGTTGGTATAGAACGGGAATAACAATACAAAACACCCGACGAGCTTTATATAAGTGTCCCAGGGAGCCAGATAAGGAGGCTCCGTTTTATAAACGAGCCAGAACACCAACAGAAGGAAGACGATATGTCGTGCCCATCTCCACTGACGACCTACCAAAAACTGTAAAAAGGGATTGTTATTTATTGTCTTCTCCTCGTAACTCATCCTTTAAAGTACCGACAAAAAGGAACCCGCATAATATAATTTATACGAAAGCGCGCTTATATTATACAAAAGGGCATGATGTTCGGCGTCAAAAAAGCCGCTTTCATATAACAATCCGACCGTTTGCTATAATTCACCGAAAAATTAGAGCTGCAGGCTATACTTTCGCGGGCGTAATGGGAGAAGCCCCATTCAATTCTTTTCTATGAACAAACTATTTTTAGCTATTATCCTGTTGGCAGGTCTGCCGACCCTTGCACAGCGGAAAATTACGATCAGCGGTACCCTTAAATCCCGGGCAAAGGGCGAAACCCTTATCGGGGCCACTGTCCGGGTGGATGGCAGGGGCGGCAGCGTCACCAACGAATACGGATTTTATTCCATAAGTCTGCCGGCAGGCAGTCATTCGCTGGAATTCAGCGCTGTGGGTTTACAAAGCCGAACCCTTATGGTGAATCTTACCCGGGATACGGCGATCAACATCTTCCTGGCCGATGACAGTAAGTCTCTCGACGAAGTGACGGTAACGGCCTCTTCCAAAAGACGCAGCCTCAGCAGTCCGCAGATGGGGCTGGATCATGTCTCCACCAGCGAAATAAAGAATATTCCCGTACTGTTTGGGGAAAGAGACCCTATCAAGGTGATAAGCCTGTTGCCGGGTATCAAGTCGGCCGAAGGCAGCACCGGGTTCAATGTCCGGGGAGGCGCCTCCGACCAGAACCTGATCTTACTGGATGAAGCCCCCGTCTATAATGCCTCTCACCTGCTGGGCTTTTTTTCCACGTTCAACTCTGATGCGATCAAGGACATCAATATCTACAAGGCGGGGATGCCGGCCCAATATGGTGGACGTCTGTCTTCCGTCCTGGATATCAAGATGAACGACGGGAACAACCAGGACTACAATGTCAGCGGTGGTGTCGGGATCATCTCGGCCAAGCTGAATGTAGAAGGTCCTATTCAAAAAGACAAATCCTCTTTTCTTATTTCTGCGCGACGGACTTATCTTGATGCCTTTCTGAAATTGTCCAAAGATTCAACGATCAATACCAATACCCTGTACTTTTACGACCTCAATGCCAAGCTGAACTATATCCTCGGGGATAAGGACAGGCTTTACCTGTCGGGATATTTTGGACAGGACAAGCTGGGAGTGGGTAAGCTTTTCGGCCTGGACTGGGGGAATGGCACGGGCACTTTACGCTGGAATCATATTTTCAGCAACAAGCTATTTTCCAATACGTCACTGATCTTCAGCAACTACAATTACAAAATACTCATCAACAGCGGAGGCTATAATCTGAATATCTTTTCCCAGATCCGGGACTGGAATATAAAGGAAGAGCTGCAGTGGTATGCCAGCAGCAGGAATACGCTGCGGATGGGGGTCAACAGCATTTATCACGAGATCAGGCCTGGTGAGGTGACCCCAAATACTGCCAACTCGGGCATCAATGCCAGCATCCTGCAAAGGCGGCATTCGCTGGAGAACGCCGTATACGCCAGCGACACCTGGAAGGCGACGGATAACCTGAATATTACATATGGAGGCAGACTGACGGGATTCACTATCCTGGGCAAGGGTGACTTTTACAAGGTCGATCCCGCCAGCGGAACGATCCTCGATACCCTGCATTATGCGGACGGGGCGGTCGTAAAGACCTATCTGAACTTTGAGCCAAGGCTGGCTGCCAGCCTTCAGCTGAACACGACGACGTCTGTCAAGGCTTCGTATGTCCGTAACGTACAGAACCTGCATTTGCTGGCCAACTCCACTTCTTCGAGTCCCACCGATAAATGGGTAGCCAGCACCAATATCATAAAGCCGGAGATCTCCGACCAGGTATCTGTAGGATATTATAAGAATCTGCCCGGAAATGTGTATGAGCTGACGGTGGAGACGTATTACAAGACGATGCAGCACCAGGTCGATTACAGGGATGGCGCGAATGTCTTCAGCAATACAAATGCCATTGAATCCGAACTCCTTTTTGGGAAGGGGAGGGCTTATGGCATCGAAGGACTATTGCGTAAGCAGGCCGGCAGGCTGACGGGCTGGGTAAGCTATACGCTGTCAAAGACGGAAAAACAGATCGACGGCATCAATAATGACCGCTGGTATAATGCCACACAGGACAGGACGCATGACATCGCCATTGTAGCCATGTATAAACTGAATAAAAAGTGGTCGCTGTCTGCCAACTGGGTTTACAATACGGGGAATGCCGTCACTTTCCCGGCGGGAAAATATCGCTCAGGCGACCAGGTACTTTTTTACTATACGGAACGGAACGGCTATCGTATGCCGGCCTATCATCGCCTCGACCTGGGCGCTGTCTGCCAGCTGAAGCAAAAGAAGAGGTTCTCTTCCGAGCTGGCGTTCAGCATTTATAATGCGTATGCCCGGCAGAATGCCTATGTCATCCAGTTTCAGCAGGACCCGGACAATGCAGAAAAGACACAGGCTGTACGTACGGCTTTGTTCGGTATCGTCCCTTCCATATCCTATAACTTTAAATTTTAAATGTATGCGTCTCATTCCGATAAGATATACTCTTTTATTTGTTGTCATTGTCCTGACGGCTTCCTGCCGCAAGGTGATCTCGCTTGATCTGCACAATGCCGCCAAAAGGCTGGTAGTAGAAGCAGATGTCAGCAACCAGGCCGGTGGCTGCCAGGTCCTGCTCAGCCAGACGGCGAACTTTGATGCAGACAATGATTTCCCGCCTGTCAATGGAGCTTCTGTGAGGATCTCGGACAATGCCGGGAATACGACGACATTGACAGAAGCTTCTCCGGGCACCTATGTCGCCCCTTCGCTGGTCGCACAAACAGGAGTTACTTACCATTTATTGGTCGTTTCAAACGGAGACACCGTCAGCGCCGTTTCTACGGTGCCGGAACCGGTGAACTTTGACAATCTTTATATCTCAGAAGAGCAGATATTCGGATCTACCTATAAGCTGGCCAATGTCATCTATACCGATCCGGCCGACATAGGTCATTACTACCAGTTCGTGCAGTGGATAAATGGCGTAAAAGTAAAACAGATCTATACGGCGGATAATCAGCTGACGGCGGGACGTAACCAGGATGTCGAACTCTACCTGGACCCGAATACAAAGGATAAGGATAAAATTAAAACCGGCGATACGGTCACGGTAGAGATGCAATGTCTCGACGAGGCGGCGCATGCTTATTGGTTCAGTGCGGAGCAAAGTGCGACCGGGGATAATCAGAATGCAGTGCCGTCGAACCCGGTTAGTAACTTGGTGGGAAACGCTCTTGGCTATTTCAGTGCCCATACGTCCCAAACCCGAACGGTACAGGTGCCATAAATCCTTTTTTTTACGTAGCTTTATATTGCCTATCACTCATAACCTCCCATCCTACTACCTTCTGATTGAATAGTCACCGATCTGAGAAACTTCATTATGGCTTGCCCTGGACACAGGATTTTTTTTGGTAAACGCAAAAAACCAAAACATGATGAAGCGTCTAAATGCTTTTCTGTTCGGTTTATTCCTGGTCTGTCATTGTGGTCATGCACAGGGAATAATCCATGGGGTGGTGCTCGATCGTTCGAACAAGCCGCTGGCCGGTGCAAACGTGCTCTTATTGCATCCCGCAGACTCTTCGCTGGCGAAGGGTATGGTTACCAACAACCTGGGAGTCTACTCCTTCGGGAATGTCAAGCCTGGCCCTTATATCCTGAGTTTTTCCGCTGCCGGCCATGAAAAGATCTACAGCCCGGCCCTGACTGTCTCGGACAAAGAGAGAAAGGATCTGGGTACCCGGGTACTGGTCCAGGCAAGCCAGCAGATGGCCGATGTGACGGTCACAGCCAAGAAGCCGCTGTTCGAACAAAAGATCGACCGGATGATCGTAAATGTCCAGGGCAATATTACGGCGACAGGCAGCACGATCCTGGACGTGCTGGAGCGATCCCCGGGGGTTGTCGTTGACCGCCAGAACAATTCCATAACCCTCAGCGGGAAGAACGGAGTGGTCGTCATGATCAACGGAAAGATCAACCGCATGCCCATCTCCGCGGTGATCCAAATGCTGGAAGGCATGCCTGCCAGCAACGTGGAAAAACTGGAATTGATCACCACGCCGCCTGCCAACCTGGATGCCGAAGGCAATGCGGGGTATATTAACATTGTGTTGAAAGTAAACGATCAATATGGCACCAACGGCTCGTTTTCGCTGACAGCGGGCTATGGCAACAGGGAAATGCCCCAGGCCAGTATCAATATCAATCACCGGAAGGGAAGGCTAAACCTTTATGGCGACTATAGTTATTCCCGTCGTCATGCCCAGCAGGATTGGCTTTTTTCTCACCAGGTGAGCAATGAGGGAAAAATAACCGAAACGGAAACCAATACTTACCGGAACACCGTACAGCGCAACCATAATATACGTTTGGGGATGGACTATCAGGCCTCAAAAAAAACGGTGATCGGTATTCTCCTTTCCGGTTATGACAATAAATGGACGATGGATGCCGATAACAGGAGCTCGATTGGCATTCTTAACCGGAAAGATACAAGCCTGATCATCAGCAATACAGAAGAGAACCGTTGGATAAATTATGGGATCAATCTCAATCTGCAGCATACTATCTCTGAAAAGGAAAAATTTTCTTTCAATGTGGATTATCTGTACTACAAGGATGACAACCCCGTCAGGTATCTGAACAAATATTATGATGGGCAGGAGAACTTTATTTTCGAGCAGCAGGTAAAGAGTTCAAAGCTGACTCCGATTCGTTTCCTGGTCAATGCGGCTGATTATTCCAGGCGGCTCGGGGTGAAAGTGAATCTGGATGCGGGTCTTAAAAGTACGATCTCCAGTTTTAATAACGATGTGCAGATTGAGAGGCTGGAACACAACGGCTGGGAAAGAGATCCGGGATTGTCCGCAAAATACAAGCTGAAGGAAGACATTGAGGCTGCCTATGTTTCTATTGATATGACAGCCGATCAAAAGACTACCCTGAAAGCCGGGCTTCGCTACGAGTATACTAATTCCAATCTGGGGTCGGACTCTTTGAAGAATATCGTCGACAGGCATTATGGGAATCTTTTTCCCAGTTTTTATGTCACCCGGAAATTGAGCGATAATCATTCACTGGGTTTTGCATACAGCCGGCGCATTACCCGCCCGACATTCAGAGATATGGCGCCATTCGTCATCTTTGTCGATCCGAATACATTTTTCTCCGGCAATCCGGCTTTGCAACCCTCTTTGTCGGATATTCTTAAAGTGGATTATACTTACAAGAAATACATTCTTTCCTTTTCCTATACCTATACAAAAAGCCCCATTGCTAATTTTAGTCCCAATATCGACTCTGTTACGAATGTCGAGACGCTGAGTGCGACCAATCTTCAAAACAGCAAGATCGCTACGGTAGTGCTCTCTCTTCCTCTTACGTTGAATTCCTGGTGGACCAGTTCGTTTAGCGCTACCGGGGTATGGAGCCAGACGAGCGCCATTTACAATGGAAGGCCGCTACAGATCATTCAAAGGAATCTCAATATCAATATGGCCCAGACGTTCAGACTGCCGAAAGACTTTACTTTTGAGGTCTCCGGTTTCTATCAGTCCCCTTCTCTTTTTGGGATCTACAGCACAGCAGCGTTTGGTTCCCTGGATGTTGGATTACAAAAGAAACTGGGCAAAAGTAATTTCCGGCTTGCGTACAGCAATATGCTGAACACGATGAAATTCCTTCTTAAAGTCGACCGGCCTGACCTGAATCTGGTGGTGTACAGGGAGTTGCAATTCGTATTTCCTGCCGTAAGGCTCACGTATTCCCGTAGTTTCGGGAATGACAAGCTGAAAGGGACCCGGCAGCGATCAACCGGATCGGAGGATGAGAGAGGAAGGGTAAACTAACTGATGCCATGTTCCTTTTGATAGGACTGTGGGCTTTTTCCTGTCAATAATTTGAAGTTCTTGTGGAAGCAGGTGAAATTGGAAAAGCCGCTTTCATAACAGAGCTGTTTGATGCTGATGCGGTTGTCGAGCAGCAGCTTGCAGGCGTGGCCGATCCGGATCTCGGTGAGAAACTGCGTATAGGTCTTGCCGGTACGAGACTTGAAATACCTGCAAAAGGAATTAGGCACCAGTCCCGCGACGGAGGCCACCTCGTGGAGGTAGATAGGGCGGGTGAAATGACGAAACGAATAGTCGTAAATAGCATTGATGCGGTCGTTCTCCGACTCTGCAAAATCATGGCGAAAGCCCATGGAGGAAAGTAATGATAGCTGTCCCGAGCCGGCAAAGGCTGAAAGGCATTCGATCAGGGCAATGATACGGCTCATGCCTTCTGCCGAAAGGATCTTTTTTATCAGGTCAGGGATATGTTGTTCCTCTTTTGAGCTGATGAGGATGCCGCGTCTTGCTTTTTCCAACAGGCTGCGGATCTGTTTTGTCTCGGGGAGGTGAAGAAACGCTTCGCCCCAGAAGTTTTCTGAAAAATGGATGACGGTGGAGTGGACGGGCCGTTGCTCTTCTGCTTCAAAATAGATGTCGTCATATCGCCAGTAATGGGGCAGATCAGACCCGACGAGAATGATGTCGCCGGGTTGAAAGCGTTTGATATGATCGCCTACAAACTGAGTACCGCTGCCCTCGTGAAAAAAGATCAGTTCTACCTCGGCATGATAATGCCAGCGGTTGTTAATGAATGGGTCCCGGTCTTCCCTGACACTGAAAGATTGAGCAGGTGTCCTGGGGACCTTTAGTAATTTTGCTTTCACTTACTTGAATGGTATCTGACGCAATTTAAACAAAAAACGCCGGGAATAAATTTGTTGTCGCTCCTGATGCCGGAAGCGATGGTGAAGATCATTTACCGGGCACTGCTTTTCGGGCGATGTCGATGTCGCGGGCCACGTCGGGCCGGGTCATGGCCCAGTGCCAGCGGCGCTGCGCATTTTCTTTTGACCGGACGCCGCCCTGCTCGCTGAGATGGGTAAGGGGCATATCCAAATAGATCGGCCGCGTAATGGCGACGACCTTGTCCCAGTCTTTTAGGGCAGCCTGTAGCTGGGCTATCGCCTGTAGCTGATCGGAGGGATCGCCTTTCTTTCTATAGCGCTGCAGGGCGACGGCGCCGCGCAGCTGGTGCGCGAAATGAAGACCGAGCCAGGCCCAGGTGCGGATGTCTGCTACTTCGTAACGAAGGGAAAGCGAACCTTTTATATCTTTTACCAGCCGGAGTGCTTTTTGACAATCTTGCGCCAGCCGATCGGCTAAGATCAGGGGTGTTATCCGTTGTTGGGCAAAGCGGGCACCTGCAAGGGTGCTATCTACATAAGCGGCGACGGATACATAGTCGGGATCAGCGGGTGGGTGATTGATCAGCCGGTCGACGGAAATATAGTCCACGCGTTTTGTGCTGGTATCGAGCGCAAGAAAACCTTCGCTGTAGAGCGAAAAGTCCCAGGTAAAGTCAAAATCCGAACCGAGACGCAGGGGTGTCTTTCCTGCCAGTGCTGCCGCTTCCAGCAGGGACCCGGCCTGCGGGCCATACCGGCGGATGAATTCAGCCCGGAAGATGCCGTCGGGTGTCGCCGGATCATAAAGCAGCCGTCCCCATAGCTTGTAGAACAGCCATTGCCGCTGGAAGGCATATTGCCAGTCGACAGGCCCCGGCAGAGCGGTGAAATAATCTTTGGCGGGTATATAGGTTTCCGAGCCGATGAAATATCCGCCTACATAGGATTGGTTATTGACGGCCAGGTGGGCGCGGATAAAATCCGGTACTCCCCAGCGCAGACAGAAGAAGTCCTCATTACGCGCCGTCCAGATGATACGATAGTTGACGGGCGGTGGCTTGAAATAAGTATCGTAAAGCTTGCCGCCATGTACCTTGATCAATTTAGTCGTAGACAGTGGATGAGACCAGTTGTATTTAAGATCGGCCCAGATGGGGCCTTCAATAAAGGGCAGTTCTCCTTCCTCATCGATGGCTTTCCGGGTCAGCTGTTCTGTAGCCAGGCTGGTGACACCCGGAGAACCGGTACTTCAAGGACCTGCGTGACGGACTCTTTTGTATATCTTTTGATGATACCGGCGGTGTCACCGCTGACAAAGAAATGATGACTGAGGTTGTCCAGTGCTACCTGGTGAGCCCTGGCGAATTCGGGGCTAACGAAAATGTTGAAGGGGATAAGATAAGTGTCTATGCAGCGTTGGCGGGCCATCCGGAAGATACTGTGGAAGAGCGTTTGCCATTCTTTTAGTTCCGCATCGCTGAATGGACACGCTTCGGGGAAATTGCGGGCCCTGATCATGAAGGGGTAGGGATGAAGATTCCACAGGGTAAGGGCATTGAACCGGTTGTCCACCATCATATCCAGGAAGGCCTGCCAGAAAAGCGTATCCCGGCAGGCGGCGATGTGCTGATCCAGCGCATAGCTGTGCCGGTAAGTATCCCAGGGCAAGTCAAATTTTATGCCGCGGAAAGGAAGATGGGGTTGTTCGGTGGAGGGGCGCACGCGGGCGAGCGCCTGACCGTTAGCCGCCGCTTCCGCCAGCGAAAGACTGCCATAGATAAGCCCGCGCGCGTCACCGCCGGTGATGGTGATTTTTTGGGGACCGGGATCAATGGAATAAGATTCTGCATTAAGCCGGGTGCTGTCAATGATCAGGCGGATGGTATAACTGCCGGCCGCGTTAACCCGGTTGCCTGCCCTGGTTCCGCTGTTTGCCAGCGCTTTTTGCAGCCGCTCTGCCGCGTAAACCGCGGGTGGGCAGGTATGATCGTACTCGATGGTTTGGGCCATTCCCATCAGCGGGAATAATATAAAAAAAAGTATTCTTGTCATTGTTTCCATTGAAGGGCGAAGTACTCGCAACGTCCTTTGGTTTTGTTCCCGAGGTTATGCGGTGTGCCGGAGGTGAGAAAGACAATGTCCCCTGCTTTGGCAGGATAGTATTTGCCGCCGATATACATTTGTACATTACCCGAGCGTATGAGGATGATCTCTTCATTCCGGTGAGTATGTGGCGGATGACTGATCTGTCCTTCATTGAGCGTGGTGGCATGCATATCTATTTTACTCAGCCAGGCAACGGGCCGGTTGAAGATCTGCCGGCTTTCCCCCTTGTCTGTTGATTTCATCTGCATTTCGGTCCAGTCGAGGAAGACGGGTGGGCCGGCCTGTTTCGCTCTTTCATGGTCGGGCGATGTCCGGGATTTGAAAGATAGGGCGTAATAATGGCAATCTGCGGTGCTGGTATTGCTCAGCCTGATCCCGTCGCCCGCGGCAATGAGAGCGACGCCTCCCGGACCCAATGTTTTTTTTGTGCCGCTGCTGCTGACCGAGAGGCTGCCGTCTTTGATGATGATGAGCCTGTCGGCATCGGATGACAGATCGGTTGATGGAGACGACAGCCCGGGTCTAAGGGTGAAGGTCGTCGCGTCCAGCCGGGAAAGGTCACGGGTGGAACCATGGAGCCGGGTAGCTACCTGTGCGACCATTGTATCTGTGATGTTGGGTGACGTTTGCGGAAAGACGGCAGGAGCGGCCTTGGAACCGGCGGCTGTCGCAGCAAGGACGAAAAGGAGGATAATCTTTTTCATATGCAAGGGCAATGGTTATTCCATTGAGCTGAAATAAATATACCGCTATTTTTAAGAAGAATGCAACCGATTACAATCAATAATTATTTTATTAGTAAGCGATCAGCCTGCTGACAGACGATTCGCTGGCGGTGGAGGTCCGAACGATATAGATACCTGCCGGGAGGTGTGCCGGAACGGACAGATCCACGGTGTTGGTGCCGGCGTTGATGACTACGGACCGGGAATAAAGGATTGTGCCTGCGGTGTTGAGGAACAGGATCCGGGCCGGGCCGGAAGAAGTGGACCGGATCACCAGTGTTGTGGATGTTCGGGCCGGGTTAGGGACGAGGCTTGTGGTCAGGATCCCGGTATTAGAGGTGGTTCTCAGAACGACGATGTTGCTGTAACTGGTGGTGCCGTCGAACTTCACCATTTTAATGCGGTAAAAAAGAGTGGCGCCGGGAGAGGGCAGCAGTCGATCTGTAAATTGGTAATGAGTGCTGTCGGGAAAGGCGGCCTGTTCGCCGACGGGAAGAAAATTGGTGCCATCCGTACTGCGTTCTATCATAAATGACTGTAATTCGGGTGAAGGCGCCAGCTGCCACTCCAATAGACTGCCTTGTACGGTCGGTGTGCCGGTAAAAGCTTCCAGCTCTATGGGCAGGACCAGGAGGCACTGGGTCATGGTAATATCGTCCAGCGCCCAGTCATTTCCTCCGCCGCCGGGTGCATTGTTCCTGACATCGAGGGCGGCGGTTGAGGAGCTGCCGTTCTGAAAAGTAAATGATTTTTGCACCCATTGTCCGGTATAGGTTATATCGCCGGAGCTGTAATAATTATTTCCGTTGAGGTTGATGGCAAGATTAGGATTGACGCCTGATCCGCTTGTCGAGGCTCCGGTAGCCGGATCGTTACCGCATTTCGGGCAGATATTACGGACCCACAGGGAGATGGTATAGATGCTGTTGGCAGTGAGGCCTGAAATGGTTGTCGTAAAAACGACAGCCGGAGTATAGGTAGCGTTGACCGCCAGTAAATAACCTCCGGTCTTTTTTTTGACTGTAGGAGAATTGCCTGTGGCGGGATTGGCGGCTCCTGTATGATCACCGAGAATATCCCATACGCCAAAGACCTTGTCCGACGTTTTCGGACTGGTACCGGTATAGGAGGTTGGACTGGTATTGTTGACGATACTGTATTGTCCGTCGACAGGCGCATTTGCGCCAAGATTCTGAAAGGTATAACCCGTTACGCTGGCAGACGACGTGCTGCGGTTAAGGACGCTTCCTTTATTGAAGGTTCCCCCTGATTCCTGGGTAATATAATTGGTGGTTCCCGGGCTGGAGCAGGCATAAAAGGGGGAGACTGCGAGCGTAGCCGGGGTAACATCGGTGTTAAATATACTGCCTCCGGTCTTATAATGAAAGGTTCCGGCGGTGGTGATCGTGGAGCCAAACGCGGCTGTTACCGTTACCTGGTAGGCTACCATAAGGATCGAAGTATTTGTCTGGAAGACAGGGGTTGTGGAGGCGCCAGTTACCGTGCCGCCAGCCGAGGAAGTGGCGCCGGTTCCCATATTGATGGTGATGGCCGAACTGACGATCTTTCCCCGGTCGGCATCTGCGGCATCCGTATATGATCCGGTATTGGAAATCGTACTGATTACTTTATTTTCGTTGGTGACCACCTTCAGCGAGCCGTTGACAAAGGCGGCGCCCGAAGGAATATTGTCGGTATAAGAAAGATTGCTGACTGTTGTACCGGAGTTTACACTTATGACCGAATGCAGTTCGAGGATATCACCAGGGGCGATCGGGCCTCCGGATGGGCGTGATACGTTGAGGTAAGAGCCGTTGATCTGTACTTGTTGAGAAAAGCTAAACAGGCATGATAAAATGCCGGAAATCAATAAGATAGCCCGGGTCATAGGGGATTATTTATACGGTTTTCTCTTGGGTTAAAGGATTTATAGAACACTCAAAAATATGACTTCAACAGGAAGGCTGCAACTTTGTTATAGAAACTATGGCGAAAACTAGGACTCCAAAACCGACAGAACCCCTGACCTGGAAACAGCGGATCAACGCCTTGGGCAATCTACCCCGTTTCTTCCGGCTGGTATGGGAGACGAGCCCGGGTATTATGATAGCTAACTGTCTGTTACGCATAGCCCGTTCGGCAATACCTGTAATTATTCTATATGTGGGAAAACTGATCATTGATCAGGTGATATTACTTACAAAAACGGGGGGTACAGGGAGCGGTCTCCACTTTCTTTGGGAGTTGGTAGCTTTCGAATTTGGGCTGGCCCTGTTGTCGGATGGTTTAGCAAGAGCTATTTCACTGATGGATAGCTTGTTGGGTGAGAAGTTCGCAAATTTTACTTCAATTAGGATCATGCGTCATGCTGCTCAGCTTGACCTGGACCAGTTTGAAGACTCTACTTTTTATGACAAGCTGGAAAGGGCGCGTCAGCAGACAAATGGCCGCACGATATTGCTCTCGCAGGTGCTGGGGCAGGTGCAGGACCTGATCAGCATGGGTTTTTTGGCAGTGGGTCTGATGGCCTTTAACCCCTGGCTGATCCTTTTATTGCTGGTTGCGGTGGTCCCGGCATTTTTGGGAGAATCCTATTTTAATGACAAGAGCTATGCCCTTACCCGATCACAGACGACCGAACGGCGTGAGCTGGACTATCTTCGTTTTTTGGGAGCCAGTGATGAGACGGCCAAGGAGGTAAAGCTCTTCGGCTTGTCGGATTTCCTGATCGACCGGTTCCGGTCCTTATCGGACAAGTTCTATTGGGACAGCCGGTCATTGACGATGAGGCGTTCTGCCTGGGGTACTTTTTTTGCTTTGCTGGGCAGTGTAGGATATTATGCTGCGTATGTGGTGATCATCTTCCGGGCTATTCATGGAAGTCTGTCTATCGGTGACCTGGTCTTTCTTGCCGGTTCGTTCCGTCAGCTGCGGAGTTTGCTGGAAGGGATCCTCTCGCGGTTTACGAGTGTTTCGCAGGGGGCTATCTATCTGCAGGACCTCTTTGAATTTTTTGAGATCGAACCCCGGATCAGGCCTGTGGCAGATCCCCTGCCTTTTCCTGATCCGGTAAAGGAGGGTTTTAGTTTTGAAAATGTCGGCTTTCGATATTTCAACTCCGAACGCTGGGCCAAC
The DNA here is from genome assembly GCA_036499285.1 of Puia sp. Classification (GTDB taxonomy): domain Bacteria; phylum Bacteroidota; class Bacteroidia; order Chitinophagales; family Chitinophagaceae; genus Puia. The sequence continues at coordinate 93,821 of DASYEB010000003.1, forward strand.
CGGCATCTGACCTTTACCCTCAGGGCTGGCGAAAAGCTGGCGTTGGTAGGGGAGAATGGCGCCGGCAAGACCACCCTGATCAAGCTGCTGACCCGGCTTTATGATCCTACTGAAGGCCGGATCCTGCTGGATGGGGTGGACCTGCGGGAATATGACCCGGAGGATCTGCGGCGGCATGTGGGGGTTATCTTCCAGGATTATTTACGGTATCAAATGACCATGGCGCAAAATATTGCCGTCGGCAATATCACGCATAAGGAAGACCGTGCGCTGATAGAGATGGCGGCGCGGCAGAGTCTGGCGGATGCACTGGCCGAAAAGCTGCCGGCCCGCTATGACCAGAAGCTTGGCCGTTGGTTTGGCCAGGGGGTTGACCTCTCGGGCGGGGAATGGCAGAAGGTGGCGCTGGCGAGGGCTTATATGCGGGATGCCCAGCTGCTTATTTTGGATGAACCCACAGCTGCGCTGGATGCGAGGGCGGAATATGAGGTCTTTCAGCGTTTTGCCGAGCTGACAAAGGGGCGGACGGCCGTACTTATCTCGCATCGTTTTTCTACGGTGAGGATGGCGGACCGTATTCTGGTGCTTGACAAGGGAGAGTTATTGGAGATAGGCGGCCATGAGGAATTGCTGGCGCGGGATGGAAGGTATGCGGAGCTGTTCCACTTGCAGGCGAGGGGGTATAGGTAAGAGAATACCACTTATTTTTGTAATATATGTGTACTATATGAAGGTGTTGATCATAGAAGACAACCAGGAGCTGGCCCGGAATATCCGCGATTTCCTGGGTAGGGAGGGATATATCTGCGAAACCAGCGAGACGCTGGAAGGGGCGAAGGAAAAGCTTGGATCTTTCCAGTACGACTGTATCCTGCTGGATATCGGATTGCCGGATGGCAATGGCATCAGCCTGCTCAACCTGCTCCGGGCCGAGCATAAGGAAAGTAATGTGCTGATCATTTCCGCAAAAAATGCGCTGGACGACAAGATCATCGGGCTGGAAAAAGGGGCAGATGACTATATCACCAAACCTTTTCATCTGGCGGAGCTGCATGCGCGGATACGCGCCGTGTACCGGCGGAAGAACCTGGGCGGTGCGAGTATCGTGGAGTTCAACGAGATCAGTCTGAATACCGATACCTTCGAGGCCCGTATCAAGGATACGCTGCTGGACACGACGCCAAAGGAGTTTGATCTGCTCCTTTACTTCCTTGTCAACAAGAACCGGGTCTTGTCACGACAGGCAATAGCGGCTCATCTTTGGGGGGACTATACGGATAATCTGGCTAATTTTGATTTTGTGTATCAGCATGTGAAAAATCTGCGCCGGAAGATCAGCGGTGCGGGCGGGATGGATTATATCAGCACCGTATATGGGCTGGGGTATAAATTTAATTCGCACAAGCAGGAGTAGGATCCGCAAGGCTGCGATGCCGCGCCGGCGGCCGGACGACCGGAGTATATTATGAGGTTAACAACAAAATTCACGCTTTGGTATTTCGGCATTATGCTGGTCGTGCTTCTTATCGGGGGCGCTATCGTCTATTATGAGATCCAGTGGAAGATCAGCACGGTGGAAGTGGCCCGGCATCAGAAGCTGAATGATATCATTGCCCTGCAGATCCGGGAGGGTGGGGACTATACGATGCATCCTACCCGAAAAAGGGCTACGATAACTCTTATACCCGAAAATGCAGTTCCCCCGGGGGTGTCCTCTTTTTATACGCGCGGGGTCGACTGGAATCCGGAATTCCAGAGCAACGAATACAAACTGGTCGTCACTTCCTTTTATATGATCAACGGATCGCACTACCGGATCGCGACCTATTCTTTTATTCCTTCCTTTTATCAGCTTTTGCCCGGTGTTGTGGACTCCTTTCAATGGATACTGCTGCTGCTGCTGATACTGGTCGTGATCTCCGGGGGGCTGATCTCCAAATATATCCTGGCGCCTTTCAAACGTACGATGCGAATGATCCAGTCTTTCGATCTCAAGCAAAAGGACTCTATCCATCTTCCGCATACCCGCACTTCCGAATTCCGGGAGCTGAATGAGTTTCTGACAAAAATGACCGATAAGGCCCGTGAGGACTATCAGTCGCTGAAAGAGTTTACCGAGAACGCTTCGCACGAATTGCAGACACCGACGGCCATTATCCGCGGGAAGCTGGATCTGCTGATGGAGTCGGATATCCGGGACGAACAGGCGATACTCATCGCCGAGATGCAGAATGCGCTGGAACGGCTCAGCCGGATCCATAGCTCGCTGACCCTGCTGACCAAGCTGGAGAACCAGGAATATGAGGCAAAGGAACCTGTTTGCATCAGCAGGCTGATGCGCGAAGCTTTGAATGCATTTACGGAACTGATCGAGATGAAATCGCTGCTATTGCAAACAGATATAGAGGAAAAAGTATATGTTCCCCTGCATGCATCTCTGGCGGATCTCCTGTTGTCTAACCTGGTCAGCAACGCGATCCGGCATAATGCGCCAAATATGGTTGCGGCGGCGGGTATCGAACCAACGGCAGGGCAGGGGATGATCTTTGTCAGTCTCCATCACGAGGGACTGGTCATCGCCAATACGGGCCGGGAGCCGCAGGTTGCTACGGAGGAATTATTTGAACGGTTCAAAAAGGGGAATCCCGGTAGCGACTCCATCGGCATAGGGCTCGCAATCGTGCGCCAGATCTGCGATCTGAGCCATTTTGATATAAATTACCAATTCCGTTCCGGACTGCATATAGTGGCCATTAGTTTTCAGCCTCGTCTTTCAGCTTCAAAATTGCTTCAAAATCTTTCGCTCCCTTTATACTCTACATTGCAGCCATAAATTCACGCTGCTCCCTTATTTGCAAAGACGCCGGCAGACTCCTATGAATGAGTAAGGGATTAAATTTTGATTAAAGAAGAATGAAAAAAAATAGCGCATCTATCATGTCCAAACAGTTACTTTTTGGCGGGTTATGGGTATTGCTCTTTAGCATATCGGCCGGTAGGGCAAGCGCCCAGGTACTGACGCTCAAACAGGCAGTACAAACCGCGTTGACCAATTACGGGACCATCCGGGCCAAGGCTAATTATGTCAAAGCTTCCCAGGCCAATGTCAAAGAAACGCGACGGGAATATCTGCCGGATATAAATTTTGCTGCACAGCAGGATTACGGCACCATCAATAGCAGTTATGGTCCGCTGTCGGCCTATAAGATACCGGGTGTGTCCTCTTCTGGTCCGGTGCAGAACAAACAAAATTGGAATGCCGCTTTTGGCGCTCTTTACCTGACGAATGTCAACTGGGATTTTTTCCAGTTTGGCCGTGCAAAAGAAAAGACAAAGGTAGCCCAGACCATTCTCAACCGGGACCAGAGTGACCTGGACCAGGAACGCTTCCAGCAAAGCATCCGGGTTTCCGCGGCCTATCTCAATCTGCTGGCTGCACAAGAGCTGACCATTTCCCAGCGGCGCAACCTGGATAGGGCCGTGACTTTTCAGACGGTCGTCACCGCGCGGGCAAAAAGTGGTCTGAACCCCGGCGTTGATTCCTCCCTCGCGAATGCGGAGGTATCGAACGCGCGGATCGCGCTCACCAATGCCATCGAATTCCAGCAGGAGCAGGCTAACCAGCTGGCCCAGCTGATGCAGGTGCCGGCGCCCGATTCCAATAATTATTCTCTCGACAGCTTCTTTGTATCGAAGCTCCCGAACGCTATGATCACACCCCCGGCGCAGACGATCGGGAACCATCCCCTGCTGAAATATTTCCAGCAACGTATCAATGTCAGCAACGAACAGGCAAAATTCCTGAAAACGAATTATTATCCGGTGTTTTCTCTTTTTGGTGCTTTCCAGGACAGGGGCAGCGGTTTCGGATCATCCTATGCCGCCAATCCCAATGCCTATACGAGCGATTACCTGAAGGGGGTCAGCTTTGGGGCAGCCAATTATGTAGTTGGTGTCGGTGTCGCGTGGAATCTGACTACTCCTCTGCGTGTTCATCAGCAGGTGGTGGCGCAGCAATGGACCTCCGAAGGTCTGAAAGAAGAATACGGCCTGGTCAGTCAGCAGTTGAAAGCACAGGTAGTCCTGGCTGAGACGCGGATCAAAAATTCAATGGATAATTACCACGAAGCCCCGATCCAGGTCAAGGCTGCCAGCGATGCCTATATACAAAAAGAAACTTTATATAAAAACGGTCTGGCTACTATCGTCGATGTAACCACCGCTTCTTTTATATTGAACCAGGCAGAGACACAGCGGGATATCGCCTTCAACAACGTATGGCAGGCTCTGCTGTTCAAGGCTGCCTCCAGCGGTGACTTTGCTTTGTTTTTTAATGAATTCTAAACCGAATTATTTATACTATGGGATTAATCAGAAGCGCTCTTAGAAAACCTATTTCCATCTTAGTGTTGGTGGCAGGGATGTTGTTTTTCGGTATCAGCGCCGTCCGCAGCATCAAGATCGATATCTTCCCGGACATCGATCTGCCGGTAATCTATATCTCGCATCCCTATGGTGGCTTTACTCCCGACCAGATGGAAACGTACTTCGGGAAACAGTATGTTAATCTTCTGCTGTACGTTGGTGGGGTAAAAAGTATCGAGTCCCGGAATATACAGGGGCTTACTTTGCTGAAGCTGACCTTTTACGAGGGTACTAATATGGCCCAGGCTGCTTCCGAGGTAACGGGGTATATTACCAGGGCGCAGGCGGGCTTTCCACAGGGTTCGCAGCCACCGTTCATTCTGCGATTTGATGCTTCGACCCTGCCTGTCGGGCAGCTGGTGCTCAGCAGCCCGATCCGAAGCAACAATGAACTGCAGGATCTCGCCAATGTATACGTGCGCGCATCTTTCAGCACAGTGCCCGGCCTCGTGTCGCCGGCTCCGTTTGGCGGTAATGCCCGTACGATCGTTATCAAGGTAGACCCGGATCTGATGCGTTCGCATCATCTGACGCCAGATCAGCTGGTGGCTGCACTCAGGATCAACAACCAGCCTACGCCTGCAGGAAATGTTCGTATCGGCGACCTCAACTATTATACGCCTTCCAATACTACGATAGTAAATGTAAAAGACTTTGAGAATATTCCGATCTTCAGCAATAGTGTACAGAATATATATCTGAAGGATGTGGCGACCGTGGAAGACGGCGCGGATATAACTGCAGGGTATGCGCTGGTCAATGGCAAACGTTCGGTCTACCTGCCTATCACCAAGGCGGCGGCGGCTTCAACATGGGAGGTTGTCCAGAATCTAAAGAAAGCTATTCCGAAATTTCAGGCACAGCTACCGGAAGATGTAAAGCTATCTTATGAATTCGACCAGTCCACCTATGTCATTAACTCGGTAAAGAACCTGCTTAGCGAAGGCGCCATTGGAGCTATCCTCACCGGTCTGATGGTATTGCTGTTCCTTGGCGATGCGCGAGGCGCCCTCATCGTGATCCTCACGATACCCATCAGTATTATTTCGGGCGTGCTCTTTCTGAATTTATTTCATCAGACCATTAATATCATGACCCTGAGCGGTCTGTCGCTGGCCATTGGAATATTGGTAGATGAGTCGACAGTGACCATCGAAAATATTCATCAGCATCTGGCCATGGGTAAGCCCAAATCACTGGCGATATGGGATGCGTGCCGGGAGATCGCCTTCTCGAAGCTACTGATCCTGCTTTGTATACTGGCGGTGTTTGCCCCGGCCTTTACGATGACAGGTATCCCCGGTTCCTTGTTTCTGCCGCTGGCCCTCGCGATCGGCTTCTCGATGATCGTGTCTTATTTGATGGCGCAGACCTTTGTACCCATCATGGCCAATTATCTTATGAAGGGGCATCACGGCAAAGGGCAATTTGCATCCGACGATGAAGAGTTCAGGGCATCGGGGCTTACGGCGGATGACGAAAAGGATGCGGCGGAAGAAAAACACAAGGCGCTGACACATGGTTCGGGCAGGGACGGCAAGCTGACGCGGTTTGACAAGTTCAGGAACCGGTTTATCCGCTTTATGGAACGGCTCTTCCCGTTACGGGTCCCTATCGCGATCGCCTATATCGTGGTGGGGCTTGGCGGCGCCTGGCTTCTTATCACCCGTATTGGCCGCGACGTATTGCCAAAGTCCAATGCCGGTCAGTTCCAGGTGCGGCTTCGTGCTCCTGACGGCACTCGTGTCGAGCGGTCCGAAGAATATATGCTAAAAACGTTACGGATCCTGGACACCCTGGTGGGACACGAAAATATTAGTGTCACTTCGGCTATGGTGGGGATGCATGGCTCACAATATTCCACGGACCCTGTCTATTTGTTTATGGCGGGTCCCCAGGAAGGGGTGCTGCAGGTCAGTCTGAAAGAAGATTATAAAGTGGAATTGGATGACCTGAAGGAGCGTTTTCGGGAAAAGCTTGCCGGCGATATGCCCTGGTTAAAGGTCTCTTTTGAACCGATCGAACTGACCGATAAGATATTGAGCCAGGGCTCGCCGACGCCGATAGAGGTAAAGCTGATGGGCAAGAACAAGAAGCAGAATGAGGAATATGCTTACAAGGTGATCGAAAAGCTGAAACAGATACCTTATCTGAGGGACGTGCAGCTGGGTCAGCCAATACATTACCCGGCGATAAATATCGATATCGACAGGATAAGGGCTGCTCAGCTGGGGACGAATGCCAGCGATATCAGTCGTTCCCTGGTCGCGGCCACATCCTCTTCCCGCTTTACGGAGAAGAACCAGTGGATCGATCACAGGACCAATCTTGCCTACAATGTACAGGTAGAGATCCCGGAAAATCTGATGACCAGCATGAATGATATCGGGGAGATACCCATTACTCCAAATTCGGCCCGGCCATTGCTGAGTGATGTTGCAAAGATCACCCGGGACACTTTGTATGGGGAAAATGATGATATCGGTGCGACCCCGGTGCTTTCCGTTACAGCGAGCCTGTATAAAAAAGACCTGGGGCATGCTTCAGCCGATGTGGATAAGGCATTGGGTACATTAGGAAAGCTGCCCCGTGGCCTGACAATTGAGACAAGGGGTCTGACAGTGGTGCTGACCGAAACGCTGGATAGCCTGCAAACTGGTCTGATCACGGCCATCATAGTTATCTTTTTGATGCTAGCCGCCAATTTCCAGTCCTTTAAGGTATCCCTGGTCACGTTGTGTACGGTGCCGGCGGTATTGCTGGGATCGCTTGCGTTGCTCATGCTCACAGGTTCTACGCTAAATCTGCAATCCTATATGGGGATGATCATGTCTGTAGGGGTATCCATCTCCAACTCGGTGCTGCTGGTGACCAATGCAGAAGAGCTGCGTAGACATTCCGGTGATGCATTGGCTGCCGCCCGGGAGGCTGCTGCCGTCCGCCTGCGTCCTATCCTGATGACCAGCGTGGCGATGGTGGTAGGGATGATCCCGATGGCCAGTGGTTTTGGGGAAGGCGGCGACCAGGCTGCCCCGCTGGGTCGTGCCGTTATTGGCGGACTGATCGCCTCGACCTTCGCCACCTTATTTATGCTGCCCCTCATCTTTGCCTGGGTGCAGAATAAAACGACTACCAGATCCGTTAGCCTTGATCCTGCCGATAAAGAAAGTAAACATTACATAACGTCATTATATGAACATCAAAATGAGAAATAAAAGATTAACTGTCGCCACCGCCGCGATCTGCGCGGCGTTGACCGTGGGTCTGTTGAGTGGCTGTTCTTCCTCCGACGGGGAAGAAAAGAAAGATAAAAAGGATGCGCCGAAGATGGACAGTGCGGCTGCTCCTGTTGCGACCTTTGATCTGCAAAAGGGAAGACTGTCGACAAACTTCAACACTCCCGGCGAGCTTATCGCTTTCCAGCAGGTGGACCTGTATGCGAAGGAGAATAGCTTTGTAAAAAAGCTGTTTGTGGATGTCGGCTCGGAAGTAAAGGAAGGACAGCTGCTGGTAACGATGGAGGCTCCCGAGCTGACGACCCAGCTGGCCAGTGCCCTGTCGAGAGTAAAGTCACAGGAGGCCATCTATATTGCCAGCAAGTCGAACTACGATCGTCTGATCGAAACCAGCAAGACGCCGGGGACTATCTCTCAGAACGATATCGACCAGGCCGATGCGCGTCAGAAGTCGGATATGGCCCAATGGGATGCCGCTAAATCTGCGTATAATACCATCGCCGAGACCTTGAAATATCTCGAGATCCGGGCCCCGTTCAGTGGTATCATCACGGCAAGGAATGTCAATCCCGGCGCCTATGTTGGTCCATCAGGAAAGGGTTCCGAGCTTCCGCTGTTTACGCTGCAGGAACAGAAGCATCTGCGGCTTGTGGTCTCTGTGCCGGAAGCCTTTACCGGGTTTCTGTCCAATAAGGACCAGGTGAAATTCAGCGTGAGGGCTTTGCCGAATCAGAAATTCACGGCAAAGGTCAACCGGATGGCCGGTGCGCTGGATACCCGTCTTCGGAGTGAGCGGGTAGAAATGGATGTATACAGCGATGGGAGGAAGCTGTTGCCGGGTATGGTTGCTGAAGTCGAACTTCCGATGCCTTCACAGGACAGCACGTTTGTGGTGCCTGCTACGGCCATCGTAAACTCTACAGAAAGGGTATTTGTGATCAAAGTGGACAGTGACAACAAGGCGCAATGGGTCGATATAAAGGTAGGACGTTCAGAAGGCGGTAAGACCGAGATCTACGGCGATCTGAAAGAGGGCGATCAACTGTTAAAAACAGGCAGCGAGGAGCGCAGGAACGGGTCTCCTATACATTAAGGCGCCCAGTAATTTCCGGAAAGGATGATCATATTGATCATTTTGATACTATTATCGTAGTAGTCGAAGTCCTTTCGCTGGAAGTGGACGATATAATCCCATAGCTTGTTCAGCCATTGCTGATTGTCGGGGCTGGCCGTAGCTGCCACTGCAAAGGGGCAGATAAAGCACAGGGCTTCAAAATAACGATGAGGGAGGTCTTCCCCGGAGAGATTGTAACCGGCGGAGATATTATCGGGATTGCCTTTGGTGGTCGATTTGATCCATGGATTCAGCCTGGCCAGGAATGCGGCTGCCTGGGGGTCGCCGGAGAGAAGGTAGTCGGCCGCGATGCGCCAGGGCACGCGGCAGGCGTTGAAATTATACTTTCCGTCATAGGGTGATTCCAGGTAATGGGGCTGGGCGGGTACGGCCGTGATCTTTTCGACGGCGCTCGTCTCGGGAATATCCCCCGGGCCATCTCCGGCGGTTGCCGGGAAATAGGATTGCTGAGGGGCAGTGACATGGATCTGCCGGATAAAGTCGGGAACCAGGCCTGCTTCGGGGCTGTAGGTGTCCTGGAGGTAGCGGAAGACCCGGTAATTGTTGACGACGGCAGTATCCCAGAATGTATCGCCGGAAGCCCTCCGGAATGCCCGCAGGTGGTCGGGCATAAAGTCCGAGGACCGCATATCGAAATAGTCTTTGCTCCTTTTACTCCAGCCATTACTTTCCATAACGATATAGGTATCAGGATTAACTTCCTGGTGCCGGATGGCATTGATCATCTCCAGGGCCTCTTGCCGGTAAGGAATAGCGGAATGTTTGCCCCATTGCGCGTCAGCCAGCAATAGGGAATAGGCAATGTCCATATCCCCGTCGGTGGCGGTGCCGCCGTCGATGCTCTGGCAATCCTTTGTTTGCATCCAGGCCATCAGATGGGGGCTGGAAGAGGCGGGGTGTGATCTATAGAAATGATACAGTGCGTCATAGGTAGCCTGGGCGTCGGGGTCGTAACCGGCCATGAGGGCGACGATCATCATGCCATAACCCTGGCCTTCGGAAACGCAGATATTGGTCCCTTTTGTTCCTTCAAACCAGACATAGGCCTCATCCGGGCCGCAGCCCACACGTATATAATGTTCTTTCCATGACTTATAGAACGAGCGGACGCTATCGTCCATAATCTCCTGGCTGACGTGGTTCGGGAGGATCGTCCCCATGCGATAGGGGATATGCTGAGGAAAAGGCCGGGCCGGCTGGTCGTCGAATGAGTGCGGCGCCGTGCTGTCGGAATGCGTAAGTGTGGGTTGCGTCAGTAGAGCCAAACACACCAAGGCTAATTTTATACTGATCATTGTACCTGGAAATTTTGAAACAACTATAGCAATTGCAATTTCCCTGCCATTTGTTGGCGGAACGGGAAAGCAGGCTGTTAACATTTCTTAAAGAAAGAATTAACAGCTTGCATGCATCACTATTTTTGCTCCCACGCTCTTAGCTATCAGATTCCCGGAAATTTAAGATGAGATTAAGCCCGCCGGCGGCCTTTACCGGTCGCATGGCTTTGGTATGCAAACTAACGTTTATGTATAAGTGCATTTAACCCTGTCTACTAAACACAACCTATATGAAACCGAGTACAATTGTTTTTAGCCTTTTATTTCTGGCGGTCATTACTTTTTCATTTTCCTGCGGCAACCGGGACAATCTGCCCAATACCCAGTTGGGTAACTGGGTGCGGTCGGCGGCGATAGGCGATGCTCCCCGGGGGAATGCTGCTTGTTTTGTTATTGGAGACACGGCTTATGTCGGTCTGGGTTACAATGAGTCTGTCGGCTCTTTAGGCCGGCTGTCGGATTTCTGGAGTTTCACTGTTGCGAAAGGCTGGACACAGATAGAGGATTTTCCGGGTGCAGCGCGCAGCAATGCTGCGGCATTCAGTATCGGCGACTATGGATATGTCGGTGTCGGCTATGACCTGGTCAAGGTGTATAAGGATTTTTACCGGTATGATCCGGGGACCCATTCCTGGAGCCAAAAGGCGGATTATCATGATGCCCGTTATGATGCCGTCGGTTTTAGTTTACAGGGGAAGGGGTATATCGGTACCGGTTTTAATGGGTATAGCAGAAATGATTTTTACCAGTATGATACTGCCACGGATACCTGGACGCTGACGGCGGGGACTTCCGGTGATTTCTCCAAACGCAGAGGCGCCGTAGCCTTTGTATACAAGGACAAGGCCTATATCGTAGCGGGGTCCAACAATAATGTGATGGTACGGGATATGTGGTCTTTTGATCCGTCCCGGTCCGCTCCCTGGCATCAGCTGGCCAATATCACCAATACCGATCCTGCTTCGTGGGATGATGGATATACGGATATAGCGCGGGACCAGGCTACTGCGTTTGTAAATGGAGACCAGGCTTTCCTGGCTACCGGCAGCAATGGGACCTTGCAGACATCTACCTGGGCTTATGATTTTGCCAGCGACCGGTGGAGCCGTCGCACGGCTTATCCTGTGGCGCCCCGGACCGGCGCCGTATCGTTTACGGTCGGGGGATTAAGCTTTTTGGGTTCTGGTTTCAGCGGCAGCAATTCTACTTTTGACGACTTCGAACAGTTTCAGCCTAAAGTGCCCTTTAATCCGAATGACTATTGACCGGTTATTTAACAAGGATGATCTGTTTGGCAAGAGTGGATTGGCCGTCTGACAAACGGGCGAGATAGGCGCCGGCCGGGAGTGTACCGCCATTACCGATAGTCACCTGCATACGGCCTTCCAGCGCAGACCAGTCTTTTTCCCGGAGCTTCCGGCCACTCATGTCAAAGATCTCCAGCCGTGCCTGACGAATGACTGTGGGCGCCTCGACGAACAGGCTGTTGTTTTCGACGATGGTGGGATAGATCCGCGCCGTTTTTGATCCTTGTCTGACAATGCTGATGATGCCGGAATAATTTATGTTTCCATCGGCGTCAACCATCTCAAGGCGATAGTAGACCGTGCCGTCGTAGTTGAATACATCTGTAAAGGAATAATCCTGCGAGGTACCGCTGGCGATGGAAGTAACGATCTTGCCGGCATCCTGGAAGGTTTGTCCGTCGGTGCTTCTCTGGATGACATAGTGGTCAAAGTTGACGGCGTTGGCGGCTGTCCATTTGAGCAGGGTCTGCTGGTCCGAAATGGCGGTGGCTGACCAGCTGGTGACGGTTACCGGGAGCAGGCTTGCGCTCATCGAGAAGCTGACACGATTGTCGCCTCCATCTTCATAATATTCGAGGACCATGTTCCTGAGGCCGCTGAGTGATGCGGTATAGGTAGTGATGTTATAACCCTGATCATTCCATTTGTTGATGACCCAGGTTGCGCCGCCGTCCAGGCTGAAGCGATAACCGTCGTCTCCACCGATGGTGATGACATATGTCCCGGCGGCCAGGTTATCCTGCAGGCGATAGCGGGCGCTGAACTGTTCGGTTATGACACTACAGCTGCTGGTGTAATATGGACCGTTTGCGGTGCCGAAGCTCTCATCAAAATTGGGGTTCATGGTGCTGCCTTCGGTCACAGATCCTTTGTAGGTGTCGAAATTCATGCCCTGGTAGAGATATCCCATCCAGACGTTGCTGGTCCCGTAGATGGTAGGATCTCCTGTGCCGGAACAGTTCTGAACGATATTGAACGAGACCCGGTTACCGCCGGCATTTTCATAATATTCGAGGATGAGATTGGTGGCGCCGGCCAGGTTGACGGTGACGGCTGTTGTGGTGTATGCGTGGTCATTCCAGTTATTGATGGCCCAGGTGCTGCCGCCATCCAGGCTCAGACGGTAACCGTCGTCACCGCCAACGGTGATGGTATAGTTCCCGGTTAAACTTTGGTTTAGCATATAGCGCATGCTGAATCCGTCTGTATAGACGCTGCAGCCGTTGGTTGGATAATTTACCTGGTCGCCGCCAAAGCTTTCATCGAAGTTGGGGCTTGAGGAGGTACCTTCGGTTACATAACCCTGGTAGTTGGAGCTGGAAAGACCCGTACCGGTGTAGGCATAACCTATCCATACATTATTGGTACCATAGGTAGTTTGGTTTCCCTGGGCGGTGCTGCAGGCCTGGGCTTTAAGCAGCTGGCCGGAGCCCATAAGGAGGATGGCCAGGGACAGGTTTTTTATAAGGGACGAGTACAAAGAATTCATGACGTTACAGTTTTATAGGTAATACGAATATTGCCATATAAATGCCAAATCACAACGTCATGGTTATTAAAAGGGAATGCATGAGAATTTATCTCATGCATTCTATAAATTGGAAAAGTATCTAAATAAGGGAACTTTTCTAATATTGGCTCGACCGGGCTTTTATGATGGTATCGGTATATTGGTATTGGCTTGCGCTGCCATTACCCAGGTCTATTCCTTCTGCTCCGGGAGGGGGTGTTTTTTCGATGATGCCGTCGCCGGTGGCATAGAGGCTCCCTGGCGGGACGCTGTCCGGTTTGGCGAAGCGGGCATTGCGATTAAGTCCAAGGGTTTTATCGGCAAGCGCTTTGTCAAAGAAATATTCCCAGATGGGGCGGGCAGCCTGGCCGCCGTCGCCGACACCAGCGCCCATGTGTATAAAACGGTCGTCGCAGCCTACCCAGACGCCAGCCAGCAGCTGGGGGGTATATCCCATAAACCAGGCGTCGGAGTTGTCATTGGTCGTGCCTGTCTTTCCCCCCATCTCGGCGACACCTATCCGCTCGCGCAGGCCTTTTGCCGTCCCGAAGTCTACGGGCCCCTGCATCATGCGGGCCATAGTATAGGCTGTGACCTGGTTGAGCACTTCCTTTTGTTTGGAAGTGAAGTCCGCCAGTACGTTGCCGTGTTTGTCCTCGATCCGGGATATATAATAAGGCTGGGCATTAAAGCCGCCTGAAGGGAACATCGTATAGCCGCTCATCATCTCGTACAGGGAAAGTTCACAGGCGCCGAGAGCCATCGAAGGGTAGGGCTGAACGGCAGTGGGGATATTTATCTGCTTGAGGAATTCGGCAAAGCGTTCGGGGCCTTTGGGACCAAACGACTTCATGATATAGGCCGCCACTTCATTGATGGACCAGGTCAGGCCGGTCGCCATGGTGCGGGTGCCGCTGACATTAGGCCGTGCCTTCGCGGGAACGTAGGCGTTGTATTCCGGGAAATATTGCTGTACGGCTTCACATTCTGTCTGGGGGGTGAAGTTAAAGTCTTCGATGGCGAGGCTGTAAAGGAAGGGCTTGATGGAGCTGCCTACCTGCCGTTTCGTCGAGAGGTTGACATGGTCGAACTTATAGGTCTTGAAGTCGATGCCGCCAACCCAGGCTTTTACGGCGCCGGAGAAGGGGTCCATGACCATGAAGCCTGTCTCCAGCATTTGCCGGTGATATTTGATCGAGTCCAGCGGTGTCATCACGGTGTCTTTCTCGCGGGTTGGTGTCCAGGCAAAGACTTTCATCTTTACGGGGGTGTTAAAGCTTTTGACGAGAGCGGCATCCGACAAGCCGGCCTCTTCGCCGCTGCGCCACCGTTCGCTGTTGTGCATGGCGGCATCCAGGATATTTGCATGATCCTGCCAGACCTCTCCTTTTTTGATGGCGGTGCGGGCGTCCAGCAGCCTTTGCAGGATAGGCATCTGATGGGCTACGGCTTCGTCGGCATAGGCCTGCATACGGGGGTTGATGGTCGTATATATTTTCAGCCCGTCCTGGTAAAGATTATAGGGCTGACCGGTGGCGGGGTTTGTGTGTTCGCTGCACCATTTTTTCAGATCTCCCCGCAGGATGTCGCGGAAATAGGGAGCCAGGCCATTGTTCTCATCCAGCTTGCGGTAGTGCGCGAGGTCGATGGGTTTTGCCTTTAATGCGGTGGCTTCCGCTTCGGTAAGGAACTGATGGGACGCGAGGCGGTTGAGCACGACATTGCGTCTTTCGGTGGCTGCCTTTGGATTTTTGCGCGGGTTGAACAGGGTGGGGTTGTTGACCATGCCTACCAGCACTGCGGCTTCATCCGCGGTGAGGTCGGCGGGCTCCTTCTGGAAGAAGGTGCGTGCTGCACCGCGTATGCCATAAACATTATCGCTGAAAGAGACGTCGTTCAGGTAAAGGGTGATGATCTCTTCTTTTGTAAAATTACGTTCGAGCCTGACGGCGATGATCCATTCCTTTAGCTTCTGGATGACACGGCTGAGACGGTTGTGTGATCGTTCTCCGTTGAACATGTTCAGCGCCAGCTGCTGGGTAATGGTGCTGCCTCCGCCATCCCTGCCGAATTTCAGAACAGCCCGCAGGACAGCCTTTCCATCAATGCCCGAATGCTCATAAAAATGTTCGTCTTCGGTAGAGACGAGGGCGTGGATCACATTGGGAGAAATATCTTTGTAGTCTGCGTGGATACGGTTGCCTTTGGCGGTATAGTATTTTCCCATCGAGCTTCCATCGTCGGCATATACCTCGGAGGCAAGAACGAGAGAGGGATTTTCCAGCTCATGTAAGGAGGGGAGCTGGCCGAATACGCCCCAGTTGATGCATGCGATCAGGCCGATAAAGCTGACCAGGCCGGTAAAAAAAAGGATCCAGAAAATACGAATGAGTTTGGACATAGATCTTCTTTGATGTTCTATAACGCGTAAGATCGGCAATTAGCGTAAAAAGAGGGGAAAAAATAGGTTAAAAAACCCGTTGTTTGATCCTGTTCATAAAGATCTCGCGGAACTTCTCGCTGACAGGGATCTGTTTTGTGCCGATGAACACGTGATTGTCCTTTATAGCGTCCAGCCTTGCCAGGTTGACGATATAGGAGTTGTGGACCCGGGCGAAAGAGGAGGAGAGCTGCTCTTCTATGTCTTTGAGACGCCGGTAGATGAGTAATTTCTGGTCTTTGGTGACGACACGGGCGTATTCTTTTTCGCCTTCGAAGTACAAAATATCTTTTAACAGAACCTTATACAACATCCTGCCGGATTTGATAAAGAAATAGTCTTCTTCGGGGTGGTTTGGCGGCGGGCCGGCTGGTCTTGAAGGAGTAAAAAAGGCTTCGATCTTTTGCAGGGCTGCATAAAATCTTTTTAGGGTGATAGGTTTTAGCAGATAGTCGATGGTTTGGAATGAATAACTTTCTGCGGCATATTCGGAATAGGCGGTGGTAAAGACGATGGACGTCGAAGGCGGCAGCAGGGCTGCCATTTCCATCCCCGTAAGGTGAGGCATGTTGATGTCAAGGAAAATAAGATCGACCGTATTGGTTTTCAGGAAAGCAAGGGCTTCGCGGGCGTCATAACATTTTGCCAGCAGGTTCCATGTTGTATTCTGCCGGATAAACATTTCCAGCAGATCTACCGCATTGGGTTCGTCATCGACGATGAGGCAACTCAGATTCATACCAGCGGGGTTGAATTTTGAGTGAGCGGAATGGAGATTTGGCTGAGCGGAATTTTAAGACGGGCCTGGAAGCAGGTCTCAGTACGGGTGATGCTAAGCTCGAACCGGTTCTCATACAACAAGGTAAGACGTTTTTGCAGGTTTTTTAACCCAAATCCTTCCTTGCCGAAGAAAGGAGGGTTTTTGGGCAGGGCGTTCTCAGTGCGGAATACGAGGAAATTCTCTTGTACCGACAGGGAAAGACAAATATGGTTGCCGATGGCGCCGCGATCGATCCCATGCTTGAAGATGTTCTCCACAAAGGTCATCAGCAGCATGGGGGGCAGAAGGAGATCGCCTTCATAACTCTTTTCGAAGTTGACTTTCACACCATGGCGTATGCGTATTTCCTCCAGCGCGATGTAATTCTCCAGGAATTTTATTTCGGTAGACAACGCCACTCTTTCTTTTGGACTTTCGTCGACGAAGTAGCGCATGATATCGGAAAGGCGGCCGATCAGCAGGGCGGTGCGGGGTGCTTCCCGGTACGCTTCGTAGTAGATGTTGTTGAGGGTGTTGAAGAGAAAATGCGGCTGGACCTGGGACTTGAGGAGATTCAGCTCCGCCTGGCTCTTTTGTTCGAGCATCTGTGCCGCCTGTCGTTTCAGCTTGAAATAGGCCAGCGCTATGCGAAAGACAAAACTCAGGAGGTAAATGACGAGGCCGGATAGGATATAGTAAAAGGAGCTTTGGATCGTTAAGGCTTCGGGCTTGCCCTTCGAAAAGAAATGATTGTAGATCGAAATAGACAGGAAGGTGCGGCCTGCTCCTATCACCACCAGCAGGAGAATAGTCACCAGAACATAAACCGCGACCTGCCCCTTTTCATACAGGTATGGGAATAGCAGGGAGATATTACCATAGATAATGATGGCGTAGAACAGGCTGTTTATCAAACTATATGTCAGGGCCTGTGCGACACCATCCATCGGCAGATAGGAGAGGAAATTAAGAAGGAACAGCATTCCCCAGATGAGGAGCTGCAATTGAAAGGGGTTTGCGTTCCTGAAAAAAATGCGCATGTCCAAAAGTACTATGATTTAGATCGGACGCGGGTATGTTTTCAACGATCGGGGGATATTCTTCAATGGGATGCCCGATATCATATCGGGAGATTGTTTTTTGTCAAAATGAGCAGGTTTTTATGATCTAAATAATAAAGAAAATTCAATTTAGGGCATGATTTTATGTAAAAATGACAAAAATTTATAAACAGATCTTTTCGAACATTAGTTTCAAATAATTGATAAATAGTCTTTTATAATAGTTTTTTATAAACATTTATTTTATTTCTGATGTGTTATTGTCTGCCTGGATTACAAACTTTAAGTATCTTTATACTGTTATTGAACGTATTGGTTTATTATTAATATGAAATCCTGCAGATAATGAGCAAAATCACTCTTAAAAGGTTCCTACCGTTTTTCCTGCTGGTTACAGTAGCCATCGGGGCCATATTTGTACCCAGCGTAAAAGCCACTGTGGACGAAAGCAAGTACAACCAGGCGGACATCACCTGGATACTGGTAGCGACGGCCCTGGTGTTCCTGATGACACCTGCCCTGGCTTTTTTTTACGGCGGGATGGTCAATCGCAAGAACGTTCTTTCTACGATGATGAAGAGTGTGGTAGCTGCCGGTGTGGTGGGGGTATTGTGGATCGTCGTGGGATATAGCCTTTGTTTTGGGGAGTCTATTCACGGGATCATCGGTAATCCGATGACCCATTTCTTTTATAAAGGGGTGACAACGGGACAGCCCTGGGGGCCTGCCTCAACTATTCCCAAATCTTTGTTTTCCATGTTCCAGCTGATGTTTGCTATCATCACGCCGGGGCTGGTAGTGGGAGCCATCGCGGAGCGGATGCGTTTTTCCGCATATGTACTGTTCACGGTGCTGTTCAGCCTGCTGGTATACGCTCCGCTGGCGCACTGGAGCTGGCATCCCGATGGCTTCTTAGCCAAAATGGGTGCACTTGATTTCGCCGGCGGCACAGTGGTACATATCTCTGCGGGTTGTGCGGCACTGGCGGGCGCGCTGGTCCTCAAACGCCGAAAAAGTCATATCGATAACCAGGAGACGCATCCTGCCAATATACCCTATGTACTCATCGGTACAGGGCTGTTGTGGTTTGGCTGGTTTGGCTTCAATGCCGGATCTGCCTTTGGCGCCAATACCCTGGCTGTTTCCGCCTTCTCTACTACGAACACGGCAGCTGCTGCAGGCGGTTTGTCCTGGATGTTCTTCGACGTTCTGAGAGGCAAGAAACCTTCTGTAGTTGGCTTCTGCGTAGGTGCGGTAGTCGGTCTTGTCGCTATCACCCCGGCTGCGGGATATGTCGCTGTTCCACAAAGTATCTTCATCGGCGTTCTGGCAGCGATCATTTCCAATATGGCTGTTCATTTCAAAGCGACTAAGACGGTACTCGACGATACGCTGGATGTGTTTCCCTGTCACGGTCTCGGCGGTATCGTAGGGATGCTGCTGACCGGTGTGTTCGCTACGACCACGGTTAACAAGGCTGGTGGCGCCGACGGTCTTTTATATGGCAACCCATCCTTCTTCTTTATCCAGCTAAAGGCGATGCTCATTGCTGTTACTTACAGCTTTGTAGTCTCTTATGGCATCTTCAAATTCATCAATTTCATCGTTCCGCTGCGGGTTAGCCGCGAAGAGGAAGAAGAAGGCCTGGATGCGAGCCAGCACGACGAAAAATACACACAGGGCACTTTGCTGGTTGCCACGCCAAAAGGGCTGGAAGAGCAGGAAATAATGTAATTGTCTTTAAATGCATAAGAAAAAGGCCGGTTTTTGACCGGCCTTTTGCATTTTCTCCTGCGGGTGAATATTCGAGTGCCGATAGAAACTGGTGGAAAGCGGGCTACCCGATGATGAAACGGGAATAAAACATTTTTTAGATGATTTGACGGGCTGGATCTTTTATCTCATCAATCTGAAGTCGGTACTGGAAGGGGGACTTGATCTGCGTAACCGGAAGGTGGAGCTGAGGAATGTGATTACGGCGTAAGGTATAACTAATTATTGAGTAATCTTTTTGGTCACTGGATTAGCTAAAAGAGAGCGCATCTGTGCAATGGCTATTTCATTCAATTGTTGAAGACGTCCGGATTGGGAGAGTCCTTGTTTAATCAATACTGAGTTAATGCTTTCTGAATTAGATAGCACAACTAGTTGCTCCAGGGAAGCTTCATCACGGATATTACCTTCTGCCTTTGGATTATCATCTCTCCATTTTTTTTCCGTTTTGCCGAATAGCGCCATATTCAACATATAGGCTTCAGTCGCATAGATAAAATTTATTTGCAGTTTGGTAAGTGACTTAGGTATCAGGCTTTCTTTTATGGCATCTGTGTGGATGCGATAATTTACTTTGGCAAGTGTCCGTTGCAGATTCCATTCTAATTTAAGGCGGTCTCCCTCCTCGTTTTTGAGGCGTTGATATTCTTTAACCAAAAGCAATTGAAATTTGGGGCTGATCCACATACCAAAATGAAAGGCAATATCCTTGTGCGCATATGTTCCACCATATCTGCCGGCTTTTGCGGTTAGGCCAATTGCCCCAGTATGTTCTATCCATTGTTTTACAGATAGTACAAAATTGTTTCCTCCGGCCGCATTTTTAATTATACCGAATTCGGTATAATTAAAGCCAGGATTATACATTGCCTCCCATTCCCCCACATATTCGATCGTGTTCTTTAGGCTTAACCATTTAATGATAACAACCTCTTACATTTGGCTTCGGGCCATATCAGTAAGAGAAATATAGTCTTCGTCATTGTGCGAAACAATAACTATAGGATGATCATCTATATTTAGAACTTTGTTTTTAGTTGTCATAACGCTGCTATAATCTCATAAGAAATAAATGTAAGACAAATACATTCCTGCGAAAGACAGGCTCTCAAATCCGGTCTGGCGGCAGATCGAAGAGACGGTTTCCCCGAAAGATAGTAATAATTGCCTTGCCGTTCGCCTGGATCTATTCCCGGGTTCGGGACAGGCGTTGGATCAAATCGATACAGCACGTCCAGCGCGGCCCGCCGCATTCCTGTGTGAAAGAACAAAAACAGCGGCTGAACGTCCCCTTGAGCAGCGGAAACCGGCACATCGGATTGAGAAAAGATGATCGAAACCCGGCTTCGGGCCTGTAAAGAGCATGTGATCCGGAAAGGCCGGCAACTGCCTGCCAGGAAAGGAGGGGGCCAGGTGGTGGAGGTTCCGGATGATCATGAATTGCTTTATTTTCAAAGTTATACCAATTATCTTTGCCCGGTCACCAAGGTGACCTAACTTATTCCTCCTATATGATCACTCCGGAAATACTCGTTGAAGCAGGGAAATTGTGGGACTATCACCATCTGTACCATACCCCGGTCCCATCGGATTGTATCCTGGTGCTGGGAAGTCATGACCTTCGGGTGGCCGACCGTGGCGCGGAATTATATTTACAGGGTCTGGCCCCGATACTTATTTTTTCCGGGGGGCTGGGGAATGTCACAAAGGGCATATGGAAAGTGCCGGAGGCGGATCAGTTCGCCCGTATCGCCCTGGACAAAGGCGTGCCTGCGGAAGCTATTTTTATTGAGAATCAATCCACGAATACCGGAGAGAATATTCAGTTTACGGGTCGGCTCCTGGAAGAAAAGGGACTCCATCCCCATAGTTTTCTTTTGGTGCAGAAACCCTATATGGAAAGACGCAGCTATGCCACTTTTAAGAAACACTGGCCAGACAAAGAATTGATCGTCACTTCCCCCCGGATAGCTTTTGAAGATTATCCCACCGCAGAGATCCCTATGGAGCGGGTCATCGATATTATGGTCGGAGACCTCCAGCGTATCCGGATCTATCCCGAAAAAGGATTTCAGATACCGCAGGAGATCCCGGACGATGTCTGGGCTGCGTATGAAAAACTTATCGGGTGGGGGTTTACGAAACATCTGGCGAAATAAGGGTCGCACGTTCCGGCGGCCCGGTGCATCCGGAAGCCCGCGGCATCATCCGGAGGCCCTGCCGGCAGCTATAAATACTTGAGCAAGGTCTACTCGGGATGCGCTGCCCTATATCGTCGGATCCTGCCCAATGCACTCTCTTTGCCCTCAAGGAAGGCGAGAAACAGGAAAAGTAGCCCGAGCATGATCAGGGTGTAGCAAGCTGTCCGTTTCACCTCCCTGGCTATAGGTATAGAACCATAGATGCGGAAGCGGATCGTTGAGCAGTGCGCAACTGCTGCCGGCGACCAATAAAAAGATCAAACAGGTTAAGTAGAGGGTTCTCATGACAACAATTTATGCGGTGCGTATTTTGGCAAGGTATTGATAAATGGCTTCCTGCGAACGGATGGGGGCGGCGGACGGCGACCGAGCTGGTGTGGTATCTGGCGAACGGAGGGGTGTGTCAGCCGGCGAAGCGAGGGGTGTGGCGGAGGCCGACGCTCCAGCGTGCGCTGATGGCGGGCCGGCGGCAGATATAAGTGCCGGATCGACAGCCGGATCTTCCGAGGTCGCATTCATCTCAACAGCGGCGAGGGTATCCGCCAGCTGCAGGCGGATGATGGCGTTGATCTCTTCTTTCAGGACCTGTTCGTAAACGGGGAAACAGACTTCTATGCGCCTGTAGATATTCCGGTTCATCCAGTCGGAAGAACCCAAAAAGATGTCTTCATGACCATCGTTGTGAAAGATGAATACGCGGCCGTGTTCGAGATAGCGATCGACGATTCGTTTGATGGATATATTTTCGCTCATGCCTTCGACACCGGGAATGCAGCAACAGATTCCCCTGATAAGCAGCTGTATCCGGACCCCCGCCTGTGACGCTTCGTAGAGCTTCCCGATGAGCACCTCTTCTTCCAGGTTGTTCATCTTGATGGTTATATGAGCTGGTTTACCCTGGCGGGCATTGGCTATTTCCCGGTCGATCAGCGCGATGAAACGCTCCAGGAGATTGAACTGAGCGACCAGCAGGTGCTGAAAAGCTATCTTCTCCGTTTTGCGGGGATCTTTGCGTTTGGAAAGAAAAATGAACAAAAGCTCCAGCTCTCTCATCAGGTCATGCTGTCCGGTCAGCAGAATATGGTCTGTATAAAATCGAGCGGTATTCTCATTGAGGTTGCCGGTGGCCAGCAGACCGGCATAATGGACCCGTCCATCGACAACTTTTTTCACCAGCCCTATTTTGGCGTGTACCTTCAGATCGGGAATGCTATAGATGATCTTTACACCTGCCTCCTTCATTTTCCGGGCCCAGCGCAGGTTGTTGGCTTCGTCAAAACGGGCCTTTAATTCGACAAAGACGGTGACCTTCTTTCCGTTGCGGCTGGCGCTGATCAGCGCATGTACGATACGCGAGTCTTTTGCAACCCTGTACATGGTCAGATACATCTCTTCCACAGCAGGATCTATAGCCGCTTCGTTGAAAAAACGTAATACCGGGTCATAGATTTCGTAGGGGACATGCAGGAGCATGTCCTTTTCCATTATGGCCTTTAAGAGGCTATGCTGTTCGTTCTCCTTTTGCCGGAGAGCAGGCCATGGAGTATACGATAATGTTTTGTCCTTTACCGGGAAGCCGGAAAGGTCCCGCATGTTGTGATAGCGGCCGCCCGAAACAAGGGAGGCTCGATCGAGCCTAAGCCGCCGGACCAGCAATTCCAGGCTGCGCAGCGGGATGCCGGGTTCGTGCAGGAACCGGGTAGCCAGGCCGGCCTCTCTTTGTGCCAGCTTCTTTTCTATTTTTTCGGCGATGTCACCATCAAATTCGTCTTCCAGGTCAAGCTCGGCATCCCTGGTAATTTTAAAACTATAAATACCGCTGATCGTTGAGCCGGGAAAGATAAACGGCATATTCTCCCGAATGATGTCATCGATGAACAGGATGTAACGGGCATCCTCCCCCGTCGTTTCGTAAAACCGCGGCAGGCTGTCGGATGGGATGTTTAATATGACCATCTGTTCCCCGGCCTCACTGTCGCTAATGACGACCAGGAAATAAAGCTTGTCGTTCTCCGGGAAAAAATTGTCATTATCATGGGTCAGGTATACCGGCTGAAGAAAGGCCAATACCTGGGTAAAGAAATAATTTTTCGCAGCAGCCTTCACCACGGCCGGAATAGGTTCGGAATAAATAAACCGGATCCCGCTGGCAGTAAGAGCAGGCAGGACATGGCCTTTTAGCAGCTGGCCAAAATGCTCCAGCTGGCTGTCGAGACGGGATGAAATTAGTGTTAACAATTTTACGCCCTGCACGGATACATAATTGTCCTTTGTCGATCTTATCTTTTGCAGGGCAGCGAGTGCGGGAATACGTACCCGGTAGAACTCATCGAGGTTGGAGCAGTAAATAGATAGAAAGCTTATTTTTTCCAGCAGGGGCGTGTGTTGCCGGGCGGCTTCTTCCAGCACCCGGTAGTTAAAGGTCAGCCAGCTCATGTCTCTGTCGAAAAAGGAGTATTGAGGCATATACTGCAAAATACTGTTTTTTGAGAAGGCTGCAAGTGCGGGGCAATGAACCGGTCGGATTATTATGCCGTCAGAGAACGAAGTAATTATTTACCTGTCTTATTCTTTTTTCGATACTCCACTGGTGACAACCCCATTAATTTCGAGA
Source organism: Puia sp. (assembly GCA_036499285.1). Classification (GTDB taxonomy): domain Bacteria; phylum Bacteroidota; class Bacteroidia; order Chitinophagales; family Chitinophagaceae; genus Puia. The sequence goes on from DASYEB010000003.1 coordinate 117,620, forward strand.
ACATCCGGGAAAAGTAATACTGATCTTCGATACCCAGGCTGGCCGCGGCTTCTTTTACGGTCATGCCGGTAAATAAAAGATATTGACAGGCCTTCTGGATCTTCAGGTGATTGAAATATTCAATAGGAGAATAGCCGGTACGTTCCCGGAAAACGGCCGAGAAATGGGAGACGGATAAACCGGCGAAAGCGGCCAGTTCCTGGAGGCTCACGACGGTATGGATCTTTTTCTGCATCAGTTCGACCGTCAGTTCGATGACGTCGGTCTCCTTTTTCTTTTCCGTGGAATTGAATTTGTCCTCATATAAAAGTGAAGAAAGGAAATGGTAAAAGATCATATTGACATAACGCAGGTTGTCACTGCTGTAACCTTTTTCCAGGTTCGCATACATTTCTTCAAATAATTTGATCCTGTTCTCATTGTAGGACAGGTCCGGTTTGTAATTTTTTTCGTTCTGCCGGATCAGCTCGATGATATAAGCGGCCAGCTCTCCTTTAAAATGGAACCAGTAGATAGTCCATGGGTCGTCTTCGTTGGCTGCATATCTGTGCGGCGTATTGGCGGGAATGACAATAAACTGGGAGGGCTCAACGGCTACTTTCTTCTTTCCGGTCTCTATCCAGCCACTGCCTTCCACGTTGTAAATAATGATGTGCTGACTGCTGCCGACAGGGCGGTCGACATAGTGGAACTTGGCCCTGGGATAGTAACCGATATCCGTAATATATATCTGTTTTGTCACAGGGTCACGGGTCAGAAAATCAGCCGTGATCTTTTTCGGGAGAACGATTAATCGTTGTCCATCGAAACCCTGCCGTTTGCGGTGTTTGGTTTTTTGCACGCTCACAAGGAATTTATTGCAAATTAAGGAAACCAGAAAATAATCCATCTTTTTCGTAAGAAATACTATTCTTTCTTTTTTGAAGTCTAGCGAGCTTTGGGCCATAATAAAGCGATTGTAATGCCCAGATCACTTGTCAGTGTATTGTTGTTGGCACTGTCGACCATCACTACTGCTTTCTCTCAGACCCTCCCGGTCATACGGATCGAAACCCGCAACAACCTCCTGTTGCTGAGTGTAAACAAGGAAAATCAACTAAAACAAGTCTATTATGGCCGGCAGCGGCCGACTGAAACATTGCCGTCGTTGTCCAATGGCGGTGAGCCCGTCTACTCTTCCTATGGCATGGGGCAGGAAGCCCGGGAAGTGGCGCTGAGACTGACACATAGCGATGGCAACCTGACGACCCGGCTGGTGTATACCGACCATACGGTGACGCGGATGGGGGACAGCATCGTACTGACCTCTATACATTTGAAGGACAGCTATTATCCCGTTGACGTCACGCTTTTTTATAAGGCCTATGTCAATGAGGACGTGATCCGGCAATGGACGGAAATACGGCACCAGGAAAAGGGTTCCGTCACCTTATATGACTTTGCATCTGCCGGACTTTCTTTTTATTCCCCCGCCTATTATCTGACGTATTATTATGGGAACTGGGCTAATGAGTTCAACCTGGTTGAGACTCAGCTGCACCAGGGAGTAAAGATCATCGACTCGAAGCTGGGTGTTCGTGTCAACCAAAGCAGCAATCCTTCCTTCTTACTATCGCTCAATGAAAAGTTACAGGAAGACAACGGAGAGGTCATCGGCGCAACGCTTGCATGGCCCGGTAACTGGCAACTGAAATTCGACGTAGACGACCAGCAAAAACTGAATGTACTCTGCGGCATGAATCCGTATGGGTCGCAATATACCCTGCCTGCAAACACCGTTTTCCGTACGCCGGACCTTTTATATACCTATAGCGCGGAAGGAGCGGGCGACATTACCCGTCGTTTTCACCGCTGGGCCCGGAAATATGGCATCCGTGACGGATACGGCTCCAGGGACGTCCTGCTCAACAACTGGGAAGCTACTTATTTCGACTTCAATGAAGAAAAGCTGGGTACGATCATCAAGTCGGCAGGTGAGATGGGTTTTGAGTTGTTCCTGCTGGACGACGGTTGGTTCGGGAATAAATATCCCCGCAACAACGATGACGCCGGGTTGGGCGACTGGCAGGTCAATACGAAGAAACTACCACATGGCATTCCCTGGCTTGTCCAAACCTGCCGGGAGAACCATTTGAAGTTCGGCATCTGGATCGAACCCGAGATGGTCAATCCCAAAAGCGAGCTATACGAGAAACATCCCGACTGGGCGATCAGTGCGGCTAACAGAGATCTTGACCTGCAACGCAATCAGCTGATCCTGGATCTTTCCAACCCGCAGGTGGTGGAATATGTCTATTCCAGCATCGACCGGCTTCTCAGCGAAAACAAAGGTATCAGCTATATCAAATGGGACTGCAACCGGTACATCACCAACCCCGGTTCTCATTATCTTGGAAAGGACAGGCAGACGCATCTTTTTATCGACTACCCGCGCGCCCTTCTGCAGATCATGGAAAGACTGAGAAAGAAATTCCCGGACGTAACGATGATGGTCTGTTCGGGTGGCGGCGGTCGTATCGACTATGCCACGATGCCTTATTTCCAGGAATACTGGCCCAGCGACAATACCGACGCCGCGGACCGGATCCGGATCCAGTGGGGACTCGAATATTTTTTCCCGTCCATAGGCCTGGCGGCACATGTATCCAATATCCCCAATGGCATCACAGGCAGGACGGAGTCGCTGAAATTCCGTTTCGATGTGGCGATGGCGGGAAAATTGGGTATGGACCTTCAGCCGAACCAGATGACGGAAGCCGACAGGAAATTCTCCAGGAATGCGATCCAGACCTATAAAGAGATCAGGGATGTCGTCTTGCATGGTGATCTGTACCGGCTCTTGTCGCCCTATGGGGGAGACCCGTCTTTTTACAAGGGCGACCGGGCCGCGCTGGCCTATGTCAGCGAAGACAAGGCCAGGGCTGTGGTATTTGCTTACCAGATCAAAAAAAGTATTACCGGGAACAGGGTGGTCCTTCGTCTGAAAGGCCTGGATCCCCATGCCAAATATGTGTTGAAAGAGAGGAACAAGGGTTCCTATAGCCGTATATCGGCCTATGAAGGTCAGCAGCTAAGCGGTGAATATTTAATGACCCAGGGTGTCAGCTTCGATATGTATAATGATTACGAAAGTACCGTCTTTGAGTTGACCCGTCAAAAACAGTAAACCAAAACACAAAAATAAAGCTGCACCTCGCATCAGGCGGTGGGGCGGTAATTAAACTTTTTAAAGCTTCCATATGACAAAGTATCTATTCTTCTTACTGCTTTGCGCGTGCACCGGCCTGGTCCATGCGCAGGATCAGACCCGTGGTCTGACCGTTAAGGGTACCGTCCGGGAAAAGAGTACCGGCCAACCCATTCCCGGCGTACAGGTTACGCTGAAATCTGATCCAAAGAACATTGTGACTGCCAATGCGTCGGGCGAATTTACCATTACGGTCCCTTCACCCAATGCCATACTGATCGTCCATGCGCTGGGTTATTCGGACATCGAGGTCAGCGCCGGAAAAAAGACAGCATTGACGATCGACCTGGAAACCAATGCTGTCTCTAACCTTGACGAGATCGTGGTTGTCGGCGCTGTGATAAAGCGGCACGATCTGACGGGTTCTGTCGCCACCGTCGATGCAAAGACCATCGGTATGACGCCGACCTCGGATATCGGCACGGCCATACAGGGAAAGGTAGCCGGCGTCTATGTGACCAACAGCTCCCAGCCCGGATCTGCATCATCCATCAAGGTGAGGGGCAACAACTCGCTCAGTTATGGGACCAGCCCGATCTTTGTCGTGGACGGCGTCATTGTCGGCGACAATCTGAATGCCTTGAACCCCGACGACATCGCTTCCATGGAAGTGTTGAAAGATGCGTCCGCTACGGCATTGTACGGGTCGCGTGGCGCGAATGGCGTCATCCTGGTGAGCACCAAGAAGGGACGGAAGAATACCGGCGTCGTCCACTATAACAACTGGCTCAGCGCGTCGGGGTATGAGCGGAAGATGAAGTTCATGAATGCACAGCAGATCTATAACCTGCGGGCAGATGCGTATGCCAATGAATATATCCGGCAGAATCCCGCCGCTGACCGGCAGGCTTATATCAATGGGATAACCAGCGACACTTCTACTGCGGTGTTTGCACCTTACGAACAGCAGACCTTTCGTTCCGGCAAGTCCTATGACTGGCTTAAGCCTGTCTCGCAGAACGGCATGGCGCAGAACCATACCCTGGACTTTTCCGGTGGTTCGGATAAGGGTACCTACTACCTGAGTCTGAACTATACCGACCAGAAAGGATTGATCAAGGGGGCTGACTACAAACGGATGGGCGCCCGTATCAATATCGACCAGAATGTCAAGTCGTGGCTGAAGGTCGGAACCTATACCACCTTTACGCACAGCATCACGGACCTAGCCGATGGCAGCATTTTCCCAACGGCGGTCGCAGCCAACCCGTTGCTGCCGATAGACACCGCGGGGTTGTATACCCTGAAATGGGGCGGTATCGATAACCAGGACCAGTACAATCCCCTGCGGAGCCTTTATATCAAAAACAATCAGTACCTGAACCGGTTGCTGACCAGCAACTATATCAGCGTCGCGCCGATAAAGGATCTGGCTATTCGGACTTCCTTTTCTGCCGATATCTCCAATGAGCAGCAATATACCTATATTCCTACCACGACGGGGCAGGATCTGCGGAACAGCAATCACGGCAATGCCATCCAGTACAAGCTGGAAAATTATAACCTCCAGTGGGATAACTCCGCTACCTACACGAAGAGGTTTGGCGAGCACAGGTTTAATTTCCTGGTTGCGACTTCCATGCAGAAGAATACTTCCAACTACAATTCGATCACGGCCTATGGCTTTCCCAATGACGACTTTGGGTATATGTATCTTGGCGGAGTGACGTCCAGGGATAAGACGGTGCTGGCCTCCGACTTTGTCACGAAGACATTGATGTCCTACCTGGGGCGTGTGGATTGGGGGTGGAAGGACAAATACTTTGCTACGGCGACCCTGCGGTATGACGGCTCGTCGAACTTCGGACCCAATCACAAATGGGGCGCGTTTCCATCGCTGGCGGTCGCCTGGGATATGAGCAGAGAGGATTTCATGTCGAAGATCGATTTCATCAGTCACTGGAAATGGCGTGTCGGCTATGGTGTCGCGGGTAATCAGAATATCCCCAATTATGCCACCAAGTCGCTGTACCGGCCGTCGTATACCAACGGATCGGTTACCTATGTCAGCGACGGCCGACTGGGCAATCCCGACCTGCAGTGGGAAAGACAAAAACAGACCAATATCGGCGCCGACATCGGGCTCCTGCATGACCGGCTGAACCTGACTGCGGACTATTTCACGATAAAAAACGACAAACTACTGATCGATCGTAAGCTGGCGTTAACTTCAGGATTCTACGACGAGGTCGCCAATATCGGGGCCATGACCAACAAAGGAATCGAGTTTACACTGGACTATGCGATCGTCAAACAGAAAGATCTGCAATGGAATTTCCGGTTTATGATCTCCAGGGACCGCAACAGGGTTACCAGACTGTTTGGCGATGCGCCTATCTACAGCACGGGTGGTTTCACGGGCACCCAGATCCAGCGGACCGGTAACTTTTTCGTAGGGCAACCTGTCAATAACATCTATGCCCTTAAATTCCTTAAGATCGCGCAGGTCGGCGATACGGCTAAGCTGAATCCAAAAATGTTTAGTGGCCACCTGGTTGGGGCCGGCGACATTGTTCCCTTAGACAAGGATGGAAATGGTATTGTCGATGACAACGACCGGTATGTGGTAGGAAAGCTCGATCCCGACTTCTATGGCGGTTTCGGGTCAGACATCACTTACAAGGGGATCGGCCTGACGGTATTCTTCAACTACTCTTCAGGTCTCAAGCGTATCAGCTCACTGTATGAAGCAGGGATCTCATCGGATGGTACGACAGCTGCATCTGTCGATATGCTGAAACGCTGGACGCCGACGAATACAAATACGATTATTCCGCGGGCGATCCATAATTATAGCCGTTATGGCCCCGGGGATGTCGATGCTTATGTACAGGATGCGTCTTTCCTGCGGCTGTCGGTGCTTTCGCTCTCCTATACGCTGCCGAAGTCGGTGCGCAAGAATATGTTCGACAACGCCCGCATCTATGTCACCGGTTCCAACCTGTGGCTGATCACGAAGGACAAGGGATACGACCCTGAGACGGGAGATGGATTCCCGAACACGAAATCAGTAACCGTTGGATTGAATCTGTCACTTTAACCGACTTGTAAAACGAAATTTATGCAATTCAAAAATATAATTATATGCACGAGTCTTATGGTAGCCCTTACGCAGGTGTCCTGTAAGAAATTTCTTGACCAGCAGCCTAAGACTGCGCTGACACAGGAGCAGGCTTTTTCGAAGCTGGATAATATCAAGCCGCTGATCTCCGGCCTTTTCACCAACTGGCGCAACGTGCGCAAGGACAGGGGGGGATTTATGTTCGAGTTGGGGAGTGACGAAGCCCAGCAGGGGGCCTTCCAGGTGCTATCCGATCCCGACCAGGCTGCACTGGATAAGTATGACGGATTTATGGCGCCCCGTAACAACGCCCTGACAGGGCAATGGCAGTCCAGGTGGCCGATAGTCGTGGCTGCGGCGCAGGCCGTCTTTGCTCTGCAGAGTAATCACGAGGATGAAGCAACGCGGACGGAGCTGTTGGGCGAAGCCAGCTTTATCCGGGCCGGCGTCAACTTTGAGCTGACCCAGTACTGGGGAAAGATCCCGATATCAGACCCTGCGCGTTTTGACCAGCTCGGAACCAAGCGGCAGCCGCTGGACCAGGTATATGCTTATATCATCAACGACCTTGAGACGGCGGTAAAGTATCTGCCCGAGACCCAGGCCGATAAGAGTCATGTTACAAAATATGCCGCGCTGGCGTTATTGGGAAAAGTATATATGAGCGCGCCGACCGAGGCGAATGTTCGTAGCTTTCAGAAGGCGGCAGACACGTTGAACCTCGTGATCCAGTCCGGGAAATACTCGCTGCTGACCAACTATGCCGATCTCTGGGATCCCGCTCACGCCAACTCTTCCGAATCGATCTATGAATACCAGTTCAACAATACCTATCCGGATAACAACCAGACCCAGTGGCAGATGGGTTCGCGCGCTCTGGCTAACCTGCCTTCGATCGGTGCCAACTGTTATTTCGGCGGATACGATCTGATGGTACCGACATCTTATTGCTACAGCGACAAGTCCGCCGGCGGGCTTTGGGAGACCGGTGATGTCCGTAAGCAACAAAGTATCCGTTATGATTTCACATATCAGGGAATAACTCCTACCTTATCTACCGGTTTCGGGGGCGACGAGCTGGATCCGCACGTAAAGAAGTATGAAGATCCCCGTACGGATGGCACCCTGAGCTTCTGGTATTCGGGTAAGAACATCTTTTATATTCGTTATGCAGACGTGTTGCTGATGTATGCAGAATGTCTCAATGAGCTGGGTAAGACGAACGATGCCGTCGCGCTTATGAACAGCACGGTGCGAGCCAGGGCCTTTGGAGGTACGATACCAGCAGGGGCAAGCTGGGACCCGGGAATGAGCCAGGATTCCTTCCGGACCAATATCATGGACGAACGGATGCGGGAGCTTTGTTTTGAAGGCTGGCGGCGCAGCGATCTTATCCGTACAGGTAACTTCGTAAACCTGGTCAAGGCCCGGAACAAATGGACCATGCAGAGCGGGACGATACAAGCCTTCAACCAGCTATACCCGATACCGCTGACAGAAACTCAGCAGAACCCGGATATACCGGCTACCGATCAGAACCCGGGATATTAATGTAACGGCGTTAAGAGCGAACGCGCGACTAATAAAACGCATCAATTATATGGAAGTAAAAGCATGGTCCGAAAAAATATCGATCCCTACCTATCCGATCGGCCAGCCTGAGAAAAATCCTATGTTCCTGGAAAAGCGGGTCTACCAGGGCAGCAGCGGCGTCGTCTATCCGCATCCGGTGATAGAGAAGATCGCCGATGAAAAAGTACAGCAGGAGTATCACGCCGTGTTCCTTGAGAACGATTATCTGAAGATCATGATCCTGCCTGAACTGGGAGGACGTATTCAGCGTGCCTATGATAAAGTGGCCGGAAGGGATTTTATTTATTATAACCAGGTGGTCAAACCCGCCCTGGTCGGTCTTGCGGGTCCGTGGATCTCCGGGGGGATCGAATTCAACTGGCCACAGCATCACCGCCCCAGTACATACAGCCCGGTTGACTTTACGATAGAAGAGTTCCCTGATGGCAGCAAGACCGTTTGGGTCAACGAGATCGAAGTGATGTTCCGGACAAAGGGGATGGCTGGTTTTACGCTGTATCCCGACAAAGCCTACCTCGAGATAAAGGGCAGGGTTTTTAACCGGACTCCTTTTCCCCAGACCTTTCTCTGGTGGGCTAATCCTGCGGTGAAGGTGAATGATTTCTATCAATCGGTATTCCCACCCGATGTATATGCCGTTTTTGATCACGGAAAAAGAGACGTCTCTGATTTCCCCATTGCAACCGGCACCTACTATAAGGTCAACTATGCACCCGGTACGGATATATCGCGCTATGCAAATATCCCTGTGCCTACTTCCTATATGGCTATTCGTTCGGGGTATGATTTTATTGGTTGTTACGAACACGATACAAAGGCGGGCATGTTACACGTCGCCAATCATCATGTATCGCCGGGGAAAAAACAATGGACCTGGGGTAATGGCGACTTCGGACAGGCCTGGGACAGGAACCTCACGGATGAAGATGGCCCTTATATCGAATTGATGACCGGCGTATTCACCGACAATCAGCCGGATTTTTCCTGGCTGTTCCCAAATGAAGAAAAGACCTTCGAACAATATTTCATGCCGTATACACTGGTAGGACAGATAAAGAACGCCACAAAGGAAGCGATGCTGAACCTGCAATGGGAGAATAATGTCCTGCAGATAAAAGTGTATGCGACGGCTGTATATAAAGAGGCGGCCATCCGGCTATTGCAGAAAGGCCGCGTGGTGGAGGAATGGACCCGGGAGATCTCTCCCCGGCGGGTTTTTGAAGAGGTGTACGAACCCGTGTCAGCCGGTAAACACGGAGACTGGGGCCTTGTAGTGACGACAGCTGATGGACAAGTACTGGTAGACTGGCAGGACAGCGATGCAGCCGAAGGAAAAAAAGAGATCCCGCCCGCTGCTACTGCGGCTAAGAAGCCGGTTGACATCGACACCGTGGAAGACCTTTATCTCAACGGGCTTCACCTGGAGCAATACCGGCATGCGACCTTCAATCCCATCGACTATTATGAAGAAGGGCTGCGCAGGAGCCCGGAAGACATCCGCTGTAACAATGCCATGGGGTTATTGCTTTTACGGCGGGGACAGTTTGCCAAAGCCGAGCCTTATTTCAGAAAAGCGATAGCTTCCATTACGCGGCGCAATCCAAATCCTTATGATGGAGAGCCCTATTATAACCTGGGCTGGTCCCTGAAATTACAGGGACGGCTAAACGAAGCCTATGATGCCTTTTACAAAGCGGTGTGGAATGATGCCTGGCGGCACAGCGGATATTTGGCGCTGGCGCGCATCGCCGCTGCACAGCAAAACTGGAAGGAGGCCTTAAGCCTTGTCGAAAAGTCATTGATCCGTAATTACCATAGCCCGGTGGCGCGTCATCTGAAGGCCGTTCTGCTGCGCAAACTTGACCGGAACAATGAGCTGGCTCCGTTTATCGGGGAATCGCTGACCATCGATGCCTTTAATTTCGGCTGTCTGTTTGAGAAGGGCAGCGTTGCGCTGATGCGTGATAACCTCAATAATTACCTGGAACTGTCGCTTGACTATGCGCAAGCTGGTCTTTATGAAGAGGCGGAACAGGTTCTGGCGGCTTACAATGGGCCGGCTTCTCCCCTGGTCGGTTATTACCGCGGCTGGTTTGCTTCGCAGCAGGGGAGGGAAAAGGAGGCAACAGTTTTTTATATCACCGCAGCAAAAGAGGATCCTGCTTTCTGTTTCCCCAATAAGATGGAAGAGATCCTGATCCTGCAGGATGCCCGGCGCCTGAATCCACGTGATGCCAGGGCCAGCTATTACCTGGGGAACCTCTGGTATGACAAGAGACAATACGCCGATGCCATCGCCTGTTGGGAAGCCGCTTCCGCGCTGGATAATAAATTCCCTACGGTCTTCAGGAACCTGGCACTGGCCTGGTATAATAAGCTGGGGAAAAAAGAGCTGGCCCTCAGCGCGCTCGAGAAAGCCTTTGCACTGGATGAAACCGATGCACGGGTCCTGATGGAATTGGATCAGCTATACAAGATCATGGGCCGGTCCTTTGAACAACGGCTGGAGCTGTTGGAAAAACATGCTGGCCTCGTAGAGCAGCGGGATGATCTTTATCTCGAACGGGTAACGCTGTACAACCAGCTGAAACAATATGAAAAGGCAAGACAGCTTTTATCCGCACGGAAGTTCCATCCCTGGGAAGGAGGAGAAGGTAAGGTCGTAGGGCAATGGCTCCTGTGTCATATGGAACTGGCAAAAGGCGCCATACAGACCGGCGATTGGCAAAAGGCGCTGGAGCTGCTGACGGCTACGGAGAACTGGCCGGAAAACCTGGGAGAAGGGAAGCTGTATGGTGCACAGGAAAATGACCGGCACTATTTATCAGGATGCGTATATGAGGGTCTGGGGCAGGCTTCAAAGGCGCAGGAGAAATTCCGCGCCGCGACAGTTGGTATCAGCCAGCCTGTGCAGGCGATATATTACAACGACCCGCAGCCTGACAAGATCGTTTACCAGGCATTGGCATGGAGCAAACTGGGCGAGCCGGAAAAAGCCCGTCGTATCTTTGAAAGTTTTATCGAATTCGGGGAGCTGCATCGGAATGATATCATCACCATTGACTATTTTGCCGTTTCCCTTCCAGACATGCTGGTCTTTGATCAGGACATCGATCTGCGGAACCGGATCCATTGCATTTACCTGATCGGTCTGGGATATCTGGGGCTTAATGAAACGGTGAAGGCTACCCATTGCCTCCAGGAAGTGCTGCAGCTTGACAGTAATCACCAGGGCGCTGCGGTTTACCTGGAAATGAAACCCTTCTTTCAATCTGCTTTAAAACAGGATCAACTATGCTGACGACGGAACTTTGTCAATACGTACTCAGTAATGGTAAAGTTCGCGTTGGCATCCTCAATCTTGGCGCCTCTATCACCGCTATCGAAACCCTGGACCGGTCGGGCCGCATGAAAAATATAGTGGCCGGTTTTGCCGATCAGGATCGGTACTGGCAGAATGAATACTACCTGGGTTGTATTGTAGGACGATGTGCCAACCGGATCAGCCAGGGACGTTTCCGGCTCGACGGGGCCGAGGTCCGGCTATCGGTGAACAACGACGGCAATCATCTCCATGGGGGCTTCGAAGGGCTGCATCGCAAAGTGTGGAAACTGCATTCCCGGATCAGCTCCGCCGCAGAGGTAGGCATTGTGCTGGAATATATGAGCCCGGACGGAGAAGAAGGTTATCCCGGTAATCTTCGGATCCAGGTGACCTATCGGCTTGACAAGGCGGGGCGATTCTCCATCGGATATACGGCTGTCACGGATAAAAGCACGCCGGTGAATCTTACCAATCACTCTTATTTCAATCTTTCGGGGTTTGAAAGACCTACCATCGACGATCATCGGCTTCAGGTGTTTGCCGGCGCCTACACCGAAAAAAATGAATTGAATCTGCCTACCGGCAGGATCCTGCCGCTGGCTGGTACACCCATGGACTTTTCGACTTTGCGACGGATAGGGGACAGGATCGATCAGCTGCCGCTGGATATGGGATTTGATCACAACTATGTGCTGGATCGGACCGATCCCGTCACCGGCGTTATCGGGGGTGCGACCGGCATCGTCCCTGCCGCTGAACTATATGATCCCGTTTCCGGCCGGAGTCTGCGCGTACTGACGGACAGACCGGGTCTGCAGGTATATACGGCCAACTGGTGGGATGGGGCCGTCATAGGCCAGCAGCATGTTCCCTATGTTCAGCATGGCGCCGTTGCGCTGGAAACGCAGGCTTTCCCCGACAGTCCGAACCAGCCGTCTTTTCCGGACATCATCCTGAGACCCGGTGAAGTATATAATACAACCAGTATTTTTGAATTTAATACTAAATGATCCTTATGTCCGGTACTTCCTATAATCGATCGTATATTCTTGGGTTGTCATTCATCTCGGCATTGGGTGGCTATCTCTTTGGATTTGATTTTGCGGTGATCTCCGGAGCGCTGCCTTTTTTAAGGGATCAATTCGGATTGAACAGCTACTGGGAGGGATTAGTTGCTGCGAGTCTGGCCCTGGGCGCCGCACTGGGCTGTATCATTGCGGGAAGTATCTCGGATCGTTATGGGCGGAGAAAGGGTTTGCTGCTGTCGGCTGCGGTATTCGGGCTGTCGGCATTGGCAATGGCTTTTGCCCCGGGGCGTAATTTTTTTATCGGCGCACGATGTATGGCAGGGATCGGGGTTGGCATGGCGTCTATGTTATCCCCGATGTATATAGCGGAAGTATCGCCGGCGCCCTTGCGGGGCCGGATGGTCGCCATCAACCAATTGACAGTGGTGACAGGGATCCTGATCACCAATCTTGTGAACTATACTTTACGGAACGATGGCGTCGAAGCCTGGCGCTGGATGTTCGGACTGGGTTTTATTCCTTCGGCCTTGTTCTTTACCGGCGCGTTGTGGCTTCCGGAAAGTCCGCGCTGGCTGATAAAGGCCGGGGACACCAAGACTGCAGCTCTGATCCTGGGGAAGATAGGCGGACCCGCATTTGCAATGGAATCGCTGGCTAACATTCAAAAGTCCATCGGCACCGGGGGAAAGCTCAGCTATGCGGCTGTCTTTAAAAAAGCTGTGCTGCCGTCGGTCCTCATCGGCATCGGGCTGGCCGTATTCCAGCAGCTTTGCGGGATCAATGTGGTCTTTAATTACACTACGCTGATCTTTAGCAGCATCGGGATACCCCGCGATGGTCAATTGCTTCAAACTGTCTTTATCGGTGGAGTAAACCTTGTATTTACGTTAATGGCTATGCTCCTTGTGGATAAATTGGGTCGTAAGCCGCTGATGCTTTTTGGCGCCGGCGGGCTTTGTCTTTTGTACATCGTTGTCGTCAGGGCATTGGGGTCAAATTCCCCCCTGGTCTCCTGGTATCTGCTGACGGCCATTGGCACCTATGCCTTGTCGCTGGCGCCGGTGACCTGGGTGCTGATCTCGGAGATCTTCCCGAACAATATACGGGGCGCAGCCACTTCTGTTGCCGTCGTGAGCCTGTGGGCTGCCTATTTCGTTCTGATCTTTACCTTTCCTATGTTATACGAAAGACTAAAGGATACTACCTTCTATATCTATTCTGCTATCTGTGGTCTGGGCTTTCTCTTTATTCTTTTTGGAGTGAGGGAAACAAAGGGGAAAACGTTGGAAGAGCTGGAAGAAGTTATGGCCAGGCATCATTAGGAATAATCGAATAATCCATCAAAATAACCGAATTCACTATTTTCTTTCCTGATCGCTGATAATACTTTTGGTAGCAGAAAATCTGACTGTTTTTAATTGCTTCACCAAAACGATGCTTCTGTATGAAGAAGAAAATAGGCTATTCTATATGCCTGCTGCTTTCTCTTTTTACCCTCCCCAGGGTTTTAGCCCAACAACCAGCCAAAGCACCCCGTCCGCACATTACCGTCACCGGCACCGTCATCGACACTACAGGCAGAAGGGTCGAAGGAGCGAGTGTTACTGTGCCGGGTAAAAAGAGTATCGGCACGAGTACCGATATCAATGGCCGGTTCATCCTGGACGTGGACGAAGGGGCCACCGTCATCATCTCCTATGTAGGCTATGCCGAACAAAGGATCACGGCTACAACCGAACATAAGTCGGTGGATATCGTCCTGCGGACTGCGTCGGCAGGCGAATCCGTCGTTGTCACCGCCTATGGCAAAAAGGTACGTAAGGAGGCGGTAGTTGGCTCGGTGACCAGCGTGAACCCTGATGCACTGCGTATTCCTGCAAGCAATCTTACCAATGCCCTGGCAGGACAGGTTGCGGGGGTCATCTCTTTTCAGCGTGGCGGCCAGCCGGGAGCAGACAACTCCCAGTTTTTTATTCGCGGAGTAACTACGCTGGGGTACAGCGCCAGCCCGCTGATACTCGTAGACAATGTGGAGCTGACGTCCAATGACCTGGCCCGTCTCAACGTAGATGACATCGCCAGCTTTTCCATCCTGAAGGACGCGAGCGCTGCGGCGCTGTATGGCGCAAGAGGGGCCAACGGAGTCATCCTCGTTACTACCAAAGAAGGAAAGATCGGCAGGGCCCGGATAAATCTCCGGTATGAGAACTCCGTTTCCAAACCGACAAAGAATATAAAGCTGGCTGACCCCATTACCTATATGAAAGGCTACAATGAGGCGGCGACGACAAGGGGCGGCGCACCTCTCTATACGCCCAACCAGATCCAGGATGCCACGGCTACCTGGAACCATGCGCCCGGCAGCAACCCCTATTTAAATCCGGCTGTAGACTGGATGTCGATGCTGTTTAAAAAACAGACCACGACCCAGCGGGCAAACTTCAGCGTACAGGGAGGTAATGACCTGGCGCGATATTATATCTCCGGGTCCTATGACAGGGACAACGGTATCTTACAGACAAATCCGGTGAACAACTTCAACACGGGAATGAAGTTTGAGAATTACCAGCTGCGATCCAACATCAATGTAAAGGTCACGAAGACGACAGAGGTCATTGCCCGTCTCTGGGGTAATTTTAATGACTATACCGGCCCGATCACCAACGATCAGTCCGGTTTGGCGACAGACCTTTACGACAAGGTACTGCATACAAACCCTGTTGCCTTTCCGGCTTTTTATCAGCCGGATTCCGCCAATCTGCTGACCAAGCACATTCTGTTCGGCAATTCTACTGCTACCGGCGGGCTGCAGGACAATCCCTATGCCGACCTCATGTATGGCTATAAGAGCTTTTCCGAATCAAGGATCTCGGCCCAGTTCGAAGTAAACCAGAACTTAAACTTTATTACAAAAGGACTGTCGTTCCACGGCATCTTCAGCACCAACCGGTATGCCTATTTTGATCTCAGCCGTCATTATAATCCCTTCTATTACAATGTCGGAAGCTATGACCCGAAGAGCGGGCAGTTTACGCTGAACTGGCTGAACAATTCACCCGGGGCGGCCACCGAGTACCTTAACTATAACGGCGGGAATAAGAACGTAACCACATATATCTATATACAAGGGTCGGCGGATTATGACCGCGCCTTCGGCGATCATCGCGTGGGGCTTACGGTACTGGGTACCCGCGAACAAACGGAGAACCCCAATGCCCTCGATCCTCTTACGAATCAGCCATCCCTGCAGGCCTCGTTGCCGGCGCGTAACCTGGGTGTCTCGGGACGGGCGTCCTATTCCTTTGACAACCGGTATTTTCTGGAATTCAATTTCGGCTACAACGGCTCGGAGAAATTTGCGCCCAGTCATCGTTTTGGATTCTTCCCGACGATAGGGGCTGGCTGGGTCATCTCCAACGAACAATTCTGGAAGGGGGGGATAGGAGATCTCATCACCCGGCTGAAGATAAGAGGCAGCTACGGAAAAGTGGGTAATGACAACATCGGCAAACAGCGTTTCTTCTACCTCTCCAGCGTAAACCCGGACGGCGGCCCCGGCGCCAGCTTTGGTACCACCAACAGCTACTCTCTGAATGGTACCACGATCTTAGCCTATCCCAACCCTGATGTCACCTGGGAAACGGCGACGAAGAGTAATGTCGCGGTGGAAATGACGATAGGCAAGGGGCTTAGCATCATCGCAGAGCTGTATCATGAATACCGGTACAACATTCTGATCCCTCGCGGGTATATTCCTGTTACGGCGGGTATTGAGAGCAGCGCAGCCGCCAATCTGCAGGCTAACCTTGGCACGGCCTATTCGACAGGCGTCGATCTGCACATGGATTATAATAAAAGGCTCTCCAAAGATCTCGCCATAACGCTGATGGGCAATTTTACCTATTCGACCAATAAGATCGGATACCTTGAAGAGCCGCAGTATCCCTATTCCTATCTTTACCATTCGGGACATCCGATAGATCAGCAATTCGGCTTTATCGGCGAACGGCTTTTTGTGGATGACAAGGAAGCAGCGAATTCTCCGGCACAAGCATCATTCAGCGGTCCACTGCCCCAGGGTGGAGATATCAAATACAGGGATATTAACAAGGATGGCGTCATCGACAGTTATGATAAGGCGGCTATCGGTCTGCCTACTACACCGGAGATCATCTATGGCTTTGGCTTCTCTGTCATGTACAAACAATTCGATCTGAATGCCTTTTTCCAGGGACTGGCAAGAGAATCCTTCTTTGTGAACTCCTCCAACGACAACGATACCTATTATGGGAAGTATGGGACCGAACCTTTTGTGAACAATGCCCAGCTGCTAAAGGCTTATGCCAACAACCACTGGAGCCTGGAGAACCAGAATCTCTATGCCTTATGGCCCCGCTACTCTCTCTATAACAATGTCAACAACGCCCAGCAGAGCTCCTGGTGGCTGCGGGATGGCAGCTTTATGCGGCTGAAGTCGCTGGAAGCGGGTTTTACGTTCCCTGCAAAATGGACCAAGTCTATTTATATGGACAAAGCCCGTCTTTACTTCAATGGGTTGAACCTGCTGACGTTTAGCCATTTCAAACTCTGGGACCCGGAGATGGCCGGTCAGGGATTTGGCTATCCGATCCAGAAAGTCATCAATGTCGGTTTGAACCTGAATTTCTAAGATTAAAAAAAGAGTCATGAAGATCTTCATAAAAATATTGCTGGCAGGGCTTCCGATACTACTAATCTCTTCCTGTAAAAAATATCTCAACGTCACGCCTGACAACGTAGCTACGCTGAACAGCTCGTTCTCCAATGCCAATGAAACACAGGCTTATCTGTTCGGCTGTTACAACAATCTGCAGAACCTGGCCGACGTAAGACACAATGCCGGTTTTACCACTTCCGGAGAGATCGTTTTCCCCATCAATCTCAACGACCGGACTACGTTGGGCGGAGGAGGCGGGGATGCCGGGTTTACCATCATGCAGGGATTGCAGAATGCCGGTAACCCTTTGCTAAATTTCTGGGACGGGTACAATATGGGTCTGAACCTATGGCAGTCCATCCGGATGTGCAATACTTTTCTTGACAATGTCAATACGCCCCTTGACCTGCCTGCGTACCAGAAAGCAAGATGGGTTGCAGAAGCAAAATTCCTAAAGGCCTATTATCACTATTGGCTGATACGGATGTATGGTCCTATTCCTATTGCGGACGCTGCCTTGCCGATAAATGCAACTTCCGACCAGGTACGGGTTCCGCAGCAATCGGTGGACTCCTGTTTCAACTATGTGGTGCATCTGCTGGATACGGCCATTGCCGGTCTGCCTGCTGTGATCCAGAATACGGCGGCAGAGCAGGGCAGGATCACGTCTACCATCGCTTTGGCGGTGAAGGCGGAAGTGCTGGCTACCCAGGCAAGCCCCCTGTTCAACGGCAACCCCGATTATGCCGGGATGAAAGGAAAGGACGGGAAGCCTCTTTTCTCCGCCGCGGCGGATCCGGCAAAATGGCAACGGGCCCTGGATGCCTGCAAGGCTGCCCTGAATGCCGTCAATGCCACCGGCGCCTCTTTGTACCAGTTCAGGCTCAACGGCAATGTGACGCATATGAGCGATAGCACCCAGAAACTGCTGACTATCCAGGGAGCCATTACAGACAGCTGGAATCCCGAACAGATCTGGACCCTGAATCCTCAATACGGGTGGCAGTATATGACAGCGGCAAGGGTCAATGCCGACGCCGCTGCCAACCTGTTCGCGGTTTACTCCAATTTCTCCGTGCCCGTGGCGGAATCCGAGCTATTCTATACCAACAATGGGGTGCCCATCAATGAAGACAAGACCTGGGATTATTCCAACAGATACAAGCTGCAGCAGGGTGACAGCGCGCATGTTTATTATATAAAGAAAGGATATACCTGTGCCAAAGGGAATTTCAACCGCGAGAACAGATATTATGCGGATGTCGCCTTTGACGGCGCTATCTGGTATGGCGCGGGTAATACCGATGACAACAATCCTAACTATGTAAATGCTGTCAACGGATTTGCTGCCGCACCCGACGCGCTGCGCATCAATGTCACCGGTTACTGGGCAAAGAAGCTGGTGCCCTGGCAGTCTTATTTCGGCCAGACGAGCGTACCCTATAATTATTCATGGCCCTTTATGCGTCTTCCTTCATTATGGCTTTTATATGCTGAATGTCTGAACGAGGTAAATGGTCCTGGTGCAGAAGCTTACCAGTATATAGACCAGGTCCGGGCAAGGGCAGGTCTGCCCGGCGTACAAGCGGCCTGGGCTCAGTATTCCAACAACCCCGGCAAACCGAACACGAAAGAAGGCCTGCGGGCTATTATTCACCAGGAACGCCGTATCGAGCTGGCCTTTGAAGGGCAGGCCGGATGGGATCTGCGGAGATGGAAGGAATTACAGAACGTACTGACGGGCCCGATACAGGGATGGAATACCAATACCGGGACGAATGGGCGTACCATTGCGGGTTACTACCAACTGGTCAATTATTATCAGCCGGTGTTTAGTCTGGGGAACTATATTTATCCGATACAGACCTATGATCTGCTGATCAACCCGAACCTGGTGCAGAGTCTTTATTGGTAAAAATTATTAAACGCATTTTATGGGAAAGACATATAAAATTGTTTGTTTGACGATGGTTGCTGTAACATTGGCCCTAAGTCAGTTCGGGTGTAAAAAAATGGACGGATATAATGCCGTTGTTTCTACGGACATGACCAAACCCGGACCTGTCACAAATATAAAAGTGGTCAACTTCAACGGCGGGGCATACATCACCTATTCGCTGCCCGATTCAAAGAATATTCTCTATGTTCAGGCCAATTATTCTATCAACGATAAAATGACCCGGCAGACAAAATCATCCTATTATTCAGACAGTGTCACCGTAAGCGGCTTTGCCAAAAGCCAGGACTATAAGGTGATACTCCAGGTCGTCAGCCGTGCCGAAGTAAAGTCCGACTCTGTGGTAGTAACGGTACACCCGGATACGCCGCCCTATCTGCTGGCGCTGCCTACGCTGAAAATGCAGGCCGACTTCGGCGGTGTCAATGTCATTGCGCTCAATAAGATAAAAGCCGATATCGGTATTATCCTGATCAGCCCCGGAACTACGAATAACAGGCTGGAGATCGTCAACCAGGACTATACCAATGCCGATTCCGTCAATTTCAGCGTAAGAGGCTATGATACCATTCCAAGACAGTTCGGCTTATATGTCACCGATGCATGGGGTAATATATCCGATACGCTCTTTACCACGCTAAAACCCATTTACGAGGAACAGATGACAAAATCGCTGTTCACGCCATATGTGCTTCCCTCTGATGTCCTGCCCTATGACAGTTACCGCGGGTTGATCAACTTATGGGACAACAATATCAAAGAACCAACATATAACACGGCGCAACCGATCACTCCGTTGATATGGCCGTCGTGGATGACCTTTGATATGGGGAAGGCGGCCAAGCTTAGCCGTTACACCCTGGTGGGCCGGACGGGGGATGCTCCCGGAGAATTCATGTGGGGTTATGGGACGCCGCAGACATGGGTCATCTGGGGCAGGGCGGATGTACCGGTAGATGAATCGATGCCGGACAGCACCGCTCTTCCGCCTGTGGGGCAGATGACACCCGGCGGCTGGATCAACATGGGAGAATTCACTGCTCCGCCCAAACCTTCCGGTCTGCCTAACCCGCAGTTTAATTCTACGGACCTGGCATTCTGGCAAGCCGGGTTCCCGTTCAATTTTTCGCTTGCTCTGCCAAAGGTCCGGTATATACGTTTCGAATGTCTTACGAATATGGGCGGAACGAACAATTTCTTTGACATAAACGAGATGACCTTCTTTGGCGATCCGAGATAAGACCTTAAATCTTAAAATTTATTACAATGAAAGTATTTTATAAAAATAGTTGGCTCGGGCTGGTTTGTTTTATAGCCGTCTGGGGCTGTACCCGCAAACCCGATGACTACCGCGCCTTTCTGAATGGGCAGGAGATCACCTATCCCGGTAAGATCATCAGTCCAAACGTCTTCACCGGGAACCTGCGTCTGCTGCTGACATGGACTCCAAGTCCGGATCCCGGCATAACGAAATACGTAGTGTACTGGAATAACTATACTGATTCCACAGTGGTCAATGCTGTAACGCACTCGACTACGGACACGGTAAAATGCCTGATCAGCAACCTGGCTGAATATTCGTATACCTTCTTTATTTATTCCTATGACGCGAGCGGTAACCGGAGCGTGCTGACAGAGCTGGACAATGCAAAGGCCGACGGCCCTATCTACCAATCGGGGCTTCACAACCGGCCGCTGGACCCGGCCAAAGACGCGGTCGTCAACTCCGACGGTTCGGCCAGCCTGTATTTTCAGAACCCATATGATACCATCAACATCAGTACCCGTATCCGGTATGTGAATGTTTCGGGGGACACATTGGTCATTTATCTGCAGCCAGCAGCCGACTCCATCGTCCTGCCATCTTTTAAGGCGGGCACAAAGGTACTGTTCCAGTCTTCCTTTATACCAAAGATCGGGGCCATCGATACTTTTTATACTTTGTCGCCTGATACTGCTGCTCCATTCAAGCCACTGGTATTGGTCATGTGTGACAAAAGCCTTTTTAGCGGGATGTATTTTGCCAATGACCTCAAACCCTATGACGGCGGTACCTATCTGGCGCGATTGTGGGATGGTAACATGCAGCCCAGGGATTATCCGAATGTCTTTCATAGCGATGGAAGCACTCCTTTACCCGGGTCGGTCACTGTTGACATGGGGAAAGTATATAACCATCTGAACAAGGTGGAAGAAACAGGCAGGACGCAGGCTCACAACCCGGATGATTTTGAGATCTGGGGTATTGCCGATACCACCGGAGCCATACCTGCTTTCAACAGCTATGATGCCGGATGGAAGGCCGATGTCACATCGAAAGGCTGGACCCTGCTGAAAGAGGTCGTCAGGACCGATAACGGGATCGATCCGTTTGACGCCATCCTGATCGATAATCCGCCGAAGGTGAGATTCATCATTATCCGATTCCTCCATACCGTAGATAATTCAGGGTATGTAAATTTGAGCCAGGTAACATTCTGGGATCTGCAATAGGTCCGTCAAATCGTAATAATTCATGATCGTAAAAAAAGGAATTTTTTCCGTCATCTTAGGGCTCTCTGTATCTGTCCTGTCATTTGGACAAAAGGAACCGCTGCGTTTATGGTATGACAAACCCGCAGCGCAATGGGAAGAGACCTTGCCGCTTGGCAATGGCCGGCTGGGGCTGACACCCGATGGAGGTGTGACAGCAGAGAAGATAGTGTTGAACGACATTACGCTATGGACGGGGGCGCCGCAGGACGCCAACAACTATGATGCGTATAAGAGCCTGCCGCAGATCCGGAAATATCTGCTCGAAGGAAAGAATGATTCGGCTCAGGCGCTGGTAGATCAATCATTTATTTGTAAAGGGCCAGGCTCCGGTGGCACACGATATGGCTGTTTTCAGATGCTTGGGAATCTTAACCTGGGGTTTAGCTATGATAGAGTCTCCGGCAGCAATGCCCCGGCAAACCGCGGCGGCGTGCAGTTTGATCATTATTCGCGCGAGCTGACATTGTCCGATGCGATGGCCCGTTGCAGCTATCGGGTAGGGGGTGTCACCTATAAAAGGGAGTATCTGACCAGTTATGGCGATGACGTGGCCATCATTCGGTATACTGCTGATCAGCCGGGGAAATTGAACTGCCGGATCACGATGGATCGGCCGGAGAAAGGGGAGTCTTCTGTCGCAGGCGGGGAACTGGATCTTTCCGGGCAGCTCGACAATGGAATAGATGGGAAGGGGATGTCTTACATCGCAAGAGTGCAGACCCGGCTAAAGGGCGGGAGCTGTGTGGCGGATGGACAGGCGCTGGTGGTCAAAGGTGCTACGGAACTGATCGTTTATGTGTCGATGGGAACAGACTGGAAGGGTGCGGCTTATAAAACGGTGACACGGCAACTGCTGGCAGCGGCTATGAAAAAGACTTTTGCCCAGGAGGTAAAGGAGCATGTCAGCGCCTACCGGCGCCTGTTTGACAGACTGGATCTACAAATTGGTGGAGCGGAAGGGGCAGATATTCCAACCGATCAGCGGCTGCTGCGTTTTCGCCAGGACCCGAAGGCAGACAATGGCCTGGCCGTACTATTCTTTCAGTTCGGCCGCTATCTCAGCATCAGCAGCACGCGGGTAGGACTACTGCCTCCCAATTTACAGGGGCTTTGGGCTAACCAGATCCATACTCCCTGGAATGGCGACTATCATTTAGACATCAACGTGGAAATGAATCACTGGCCGGTGGAAGTGACCAACCTTTCGGAGCTGAACCTGCCGCTGGCCGATCTTGTCGGGGGGATGGTGCCGCATGGAGAGAAAACGGCAAAGGCCTATTACAATGCCGGTGGATGGGTGGCGCATGTCATCACCAATCCCTGGGGTTGGACCGAACCCGGTGAGTCGGCTTCGTGGGGGGTGACAAAGGTTGGGGCGGGCTGGCTCTGCGATAATCTCTGGCAGCATTATGATTTTACAAACGATCTGACCTATCTGAAACGGATCTATCCGATCTTAAAAGGTGCGGCGGAATTTTATAATGACATGCTCATCAGAGATCCGGCACATGGCTGGCTGGTGACGGCGCCGTCTTCTTCGCCGGAGAATACATTTTATATGCCCAATGGCCGGACCGCCAGTATTTGTATGGGGCCGACCATCGACAACCAGATCATCCGGCAGCTTTTTGGCAACGTGATCAGGGCATCGCGACTTCTTGGGATCGATCGGGTCTTCGGCGATAGCCTCGGCAAAAGACTGGAGCAAATTCCTCCACCGGGTATTGTGGCTCCGGACGGACGACTACAGGAATGGCTGGAAGATTATACCGAAACGGATGTTCATCATCGTCATGTCTCGCACCTCTATGGACTTTACCCGGCCGGGCTGATCACACCGGATTCTACACCTGCGCTGGCGGAAGCCTGCAGGAAGACGCTGGAGGCGCGGGGGGATGATGGACCGAGCTGGAGCATCGCCTATAAGATGATCTGGTGGGCGCGGCTGTATGATGGGGACCGGGCTTACAGGCTCCTGACGGAGATCATGAAGCCTACGCTGGCGACAAATATCAACTATGGGGCCGGCGGAGGTATTTATCCCAACCTGCTTTCTGCCGGACCGCCTTTCCAGATAGACGGCAATTTTGGCGCGACGGCTGCCATGGCGGAAATGCTGATCCAGAGTCACGGCGGATATATACATCTGTTGCCCGCCCTGCCGGAAGTCTGGAAGGCCTCGGGGAAGGTAAGGGGTCTGAAGGCTCGTGGGAATTTTACGGTGGACATGGAATGGAAGGATGGAAAGGTAGTTAGCTATAAAGTGAGCTCGCCTGATCATAAGGCAGTGAAAATAAAAATCAATGGCATATTGAGGGAAATAAAGACGGACCGGCAGCCGGTAGACTACGTCAATCCTTTTATCGGCGCCAGCACGAGTGCTGCGGCAGGCGGTAATTTTGCCGGGCTGGGTAAGACCTTTCCGGGCGCAGCCACTCCATTTGGGATGACACAGCTGAGCCCGAACACGATAACGGGTGGAGACAATGGTTCCGGATACAGCTATGAACATAAGAATATCGAAGGCTTTGCCATGACGCAGATGAGTGGAGTAGGGTGGTATGGTGATCTCGGGAATTTCCTGGTCACCCCTTCGGTTGGAACGCTGAAAACCAGCGCAGCCGGGTACCGCTCGGAATATGATAAGAAAAGCGAAACGGCATCCGCCGGATATTATGCAGTAACATTAAAAAGAGGATCGATCCGATGCGAGATGACCGCTGCACCACACAGCGGCATCATGCGATTTACTTTCCCTGCGGCGGAGACTTCCCGGATCCAGATCGATCTTGCGCGGCGGGTAGGCGGTACGTCCGTTCTGCAATATGTCAAACTGGTGAATGACTCTACGCTGGAGGGCTGGATGAAATGCACACCGGATGGAGGTGGATGGGGGGACGGCGCAGGACATGCCAACTATACGGTGTATTTCTGCGCGCGGTGCAGCAAGCCATTTCGTCGTTTTGGCGTCTGGAGCGCGGATGTTCCGGAGCGACGTAAGTTAGAAGATGTAACCAGCGCGGCTTACCAGGAGATAGTGGCGCATGCGGAGCAATTACCCGGCGTAATGGAAAAAGAAGGCAGACACCTGGGGTTTTATACTGAGTTTGCTACAAAAAAAGACGAGCCTGTCCTGCTGAAAACCGGTATATCGTTCGTAAGCATGGAAGGAGCAAGTCATAATCTTGATGAGGAGATCGGGGACTTCGACTTCTACAGGATACATCAGCAAGCCCGTGACAGCTGGAATAAGGCTTTGTCTGTCATCACCGTCGGCGGCGCATCGGAAGAGGAGAAGACCTGTTTTTATACGGCCTTGTATCATACTCTTCTTGACCCTCGTATCTGCGAAGATGTAGACGGTAATTATCCAGGCGGAGATGGTCTGCCCCATCATGCAACCGATTTTACAAAACGGACGATCTTTAGCGGGTGGGATGTTTTTCGCAGTCAGATGCCCTTACAAACAATGATCAATCCCCGGGTGGTGATCGATCTGATAAATTCCCTGGTGACGCTGGCCGAAGAGAATGGAAAAGGATATTTCGATCGCTGGGAGCTGCTGAATGCCTACAGCGGCTGTATGGTAGGCAATCCGGCTATTTCTGTTGTAGCAGATGCTTATGTAAAAGGCCTGGGGGGATTTGATGCTTCCAGGGCCCGGGAGATAAGTATTGCCACCGCGGAGCGTTTTGGCAACGGGAGCCGCGGTTTTAGCGGTGGTGAGAACAGCATCTCCAATACGCTGGAATATGCCTATTCGGACTGGTGTCTGTCGCGGCTATCGGCAGGACTGGGTCATAAGGAAGACGCAAAAAAATATTATCAGCGGGGACAGGACTATAAAAATGTATTTGATAAAGAAAAGAGCTGGTTCCGGCCCCGCCGGGAAGATGGAAGCTGGGAGGCCTGGCCGGCTAAAGGAAGACTGGCAGAGGGATATGGTACGGTGGAAAGCAATCCGTATCAGCAGGGATGGTTTGTGCCGCAGGACATCCCGGGAATGATAGCGCTGATGGGTGGGAAAGAGAAAGTATTGGCTGATCTGGAATCGTTCTTTAAAAAGACGCCGGAGAACATGCTATGGAATGAATACTACAATCACGCCAATGAACCCGTACACCATGTTGCTTTCCTGTTCAATTACCTCGGCGCACCCTGGCTGACCCAGCAATGGACAAGGCTTATTTGTCACAGGGCTTATCACAACACCGTGGAAGGGTTGGTTGGCAACGATGATGTGGGACAGATGTCTGCCTGGTACGTACTCGCAGCCTCCGGGCTTTACCCCGTATGTCCCGGCAGTACACGATATGAGATCACGAGCCCGGTCTTTGACACCATTACGATGCGGACCGGGACTGGCAAGACCTTCCGAGTGGTAGCCCGGAATAATTCACCCTCGGCCATTTATATTCAGGGTGCAAGACTGAATGGGAAGCGGTATGATAAATGTTTTATCGGTTATCACGATATTATGGCAGGAGGCGAGCTGGAACTGACGATGGGTGAAAAGCCGTCAAAAACCTGGGGATTATGATCAAAAGCATAAGTATAAAAGATGTTCGTTTTTCACTGGACAAAGGGGCGGGCAGTGATGCCATCCATCGTGACCCCGTATACTCCTATGCGGTGACGATACTGGAGGATGAAACGGGTCTCTCCGGTACGGGCCTGGCTTTTACACTTGGAGAAGGCAATGACATGGTTTGCCAGGCGGCGCGATTTTATGCCGAACGCCTGAAAGGGAAGGATATCGAAGAGCTGATGGCGGATTTTGGAAACACCTTTAACGCCTTATCCAATGAACAGCAGTTCCGGTGGCTGGGGCCGCATAAAGGAGTCGTTCATCTTGGACTGGCTTCTGTGACCAATGCCTGTTTCGATCTGTGGGCAAAGAAAAGAGGGGTGCCTTTATGGAAGCTGCTCATCGATCTTTCTCCCGAAGAGATCCTCCAAACCCTCGACCTCTCTTATCTTGAAGACGTGCTGCCTGTTTCGACGGCGCTGCAGCTGTTGAAAGACAACCAGGCGGGTAAGTCAGAACGAAAGAAGATCCTGGCAACGGGTTATCCGGGGTATGATACATCTATCGGCTGGTTTAATTATTCGGATGAAAAGGTCCGGGAGAACACGCTGAGGGCGGTGGGAGAAGGCTTTACGGCGATGAAGCTGAAAGTGGGTTCACCCGACCCGGCCCGGGATATCCGCCGGGCGGGGATCGTACGCGCCGCAGCCGGATCGGAGATCCGGATCATGGTAGACGCCAACCAGCAATGGACATTACCACAGGCCTTGAAGATCTGCAGGGAGCTACAGCCGATGGATCCTTTCTGGATCGAAGAGCCCACGCATCCGGATGATGTGCTGGCACACAAGACGCTTGCGGAAGCGCTGGCGCCGGTAAAGCTGGCAATTGGCGAGCATGTTCCCAATCGCATCGTCTTTAAGAATTATCTGCAGGCGGGTGCGGCGGGTTTTATCCAGGTCGATGCGTTGCGGGCGGGTGGTGTCAGCGAATTTATCGCTGTCAGCCTGCTCAGCCGTCTCTATGGCATCCCTGTTGTGCCGCATGTGGGGGATATGGGGCAGCTGCATCAGCACCTCGTCCTGTTCAATCATATTTCCCTGGGGCAAGAAGCATTGTTCCTAGAACATATCCCGCATCTTAGAAAACACTTTTTGCATGCGGCCGATATCCGGGGGGGCGTTTATAAGACGCCACAGGAGCCGGGCAGCAGTTGTGATCTACAATAAACCGAGAGCATGATCAAATCCGTCGATCTGGTTATTAGTATACTATATATCCTGGGTATCCTGTTTGTCGGGCTATGGGTGGGGGTTAGGCATAGAAACAAGAGCAGCGCCCCTGGACGTTTGAGCAGCGGTGGAAGCGCCAGCTCCTATTTTCTGGCGGGCAAGACGCTGCGCTGGCCGGCGATAGGGCTGGCTTTGTTTGCCACTAATATCTCGACGGTCCATTTGGTAAGCCTTGCCCAGAGCGGCTTCGATTCGGGTCTGCTCAACGGCAATTTCGAATGGATGGCCGCGCTGACGCTGATCCTGCTGGCGCTGTTCTTTGTCCCATTCTATATCACGTCGGGAGTAGCAACCCTGCCCGACTTCCTGGAGAAACGCTATGACCGGGCGAGCCGTGACTGGCTGGTCATTATCTCCATCGTGTCGGCGGTGATCATTCATATTGCGTTCTCCATGCTGGCCGGAGGTATTGTACTAAAGACCCTGTTTGGGGTCAGTCTCTATAAAAGCGTCATTGTCATTTCGCTGGTGACGGCAGCATATACCATCATCGGCGGTCTGAAGGCCGTAGTGGTCACGGAATCGATCCAGACCGTAGTGCTTATCACGGGAGCCTGTATCATCAGCTGGGCTGCCTGGCATCGTATGGGCGGCTGGCATCCGATGGTGCAGGTGCTAAAGAATGGCGGAGAAATAAAAAAGCTATCCATGTTACGTCCCGGGGGGGATAAAAGCGGGATGCCGTGGTATGCTGTATTCCTTGGTTACCCGGTGCTGGGGATCTGGTACTGGTGTGCCGATCAGACCATTGTGCAGCGGGTGCTTGGCGCGCGGGATGAACAGCATGCGCGGATAGGACCCTTGTTTTGTGGCTTTATAAAGATATTGCCGGTCTTCATTTTTGTGCTGCCGGGTTTGTTCGCCTATACGCTGGCTGCCACCGGGAAGCTGGATCTCCGTTCACTGCAAACAGTGGAGGGAGGTAAGACCATCATCAACAGCAAGGGCATTTATACATTAATGATCACCCAGCTTCTGCCTTCGGGGCTGGTAGGCGTTCTGGTTGCGGCTCTCCTGTCGGGGCTGATGGGACAGGTCTCGGGGGCTTTGAACTCGATATCCACCCTGGTAAGCTATGATATCTACCGGCGCCGTCGTCCGGAAGCCAGCGATAAACAGCTGGTCCGTGCGGGCAGGATCTCGGCCGGTATTGCCTTGCTGGTCTCCCTGGCTTTGCTGCCCCTGCTCGATCAGTATGGGAGCATCTTCAACGGACTCAACGACATCATCGCACATATCGCACCGCCCATCACCTGCGTTTTTTTACTCGGTGTATTCTGGAAACATGCCTCACCGGTTTCGGCCAGGCTGACACTCTGGATCGGGTCGGCACTGGGAGCGGCTGTCTTTGCTTTTAACAAGCTGATCCCCGATACCGTGCTGGGCCGGATCCCTTTTATGATGATGGCCTTTTACCTTTTTTTGGTTTGTGTTGGCTTACAGGTAGGGCTCTCCATTCTCTTTCCGGGTGGCCAGCCTGCGGGATCTGCACGGCTATCCTGGTCGTCGCCGCTGGAACCCCTGCAAAGACCTGGCTGGAAGGGACTGGCTAACTATAAATTCTTATCGGCATTGCTATTGGCGGTGATGGGCGTCCTGTTCTGGTTTTTCCATTAAAACACAACTATCTGATGAAACAGTTAAACGATAAAGTGATATTTTTAACGGGTGGCTCACGGGGTATCGGCCTCGAATGTGCGAGGAAATACCTGGATGCGGGCGCCTATGTGGTGATCGTTGCCAACGAAGCGGCCTCTATTACGGAGGCGGTGAGCATGCTGGGGGAAAAGGCCACCGGCATACTCTGCGATGTATCCCGGCCACAGGAAGTGGAGCAGGCTATCCGGCAGACGCTGGACATCTATGGAAGAATAGACGTGATCCATAACAATGCCGGTATTGCCCATCCTTCGAAAGCGCTGGATGAGACGGAAGAAAATGAATGGGATCAGCTTTTCGGGATCAACCTGAAAAGTATTTTGTACACCACGCAATATGGGCTGGCGGCCCTGAAGCTGTCTGGCGGCTGTATCCTGAATACCAGCAGCCTTGTGGGTGAGATAGGACAGGAGAATCATGCTGCTTATGCGGCGACAAAGGGAGCTATCAATGCATTGACCAAGTCCATGGCGCTGGACTATGCGCGGTACAAGATCCGTGTTAATGCGGTGGCTCCGGCAGGAGTCTGGACGCCCCTGTTACGGGAATGGGCAACCGCACAAGGGAACAGGTCGGTTGAAGAATATCTCGATAGCATTCATGTGCTGGGTTATTGCCCCGAGGCGGATGTCGTGGCGGATGCCTGTGTGTTCCTGGTGTCAGATCAATCGCGCTTTATTACAGGCAGCATTTTGCCGGTCAGCGGCGGCGCTGAGCTGGGATACAGGCGTGTGATGACGGAGACGCCAAAAGATCTGAAATATGAAAAGGATAAATAAACTTTGTGTTTTGTTCGCGCTGGCGATAATGTCTTATGGTAGTACGGGCGCTCAGTCTTATTTTTCGACCCGCGGGACGCTGGATCGGTTTTATATGGATGTGCTGGAACGGAAGACGGCGACGGTTGGTTTTCTTGGCGGCTCGATAACCTATAATCCCGGCTGGAGGGATAAGGTCTGCGGATATCTGCAGGAGCGATTCCCGGAAACGAAGTTTCGGTTCATAGCGGCGGGTATTCCTTCGCTTGGCAGTCTTCCGCATGCCTTTCGGGTACAGCAGGATCTGCTGGATTCCGGACGTGTGGACCTGGTGTTTGTAGAAACGGCTGTCAACGACCGCGTGAACGGGACCGATAGCCTTACGCAGGCCCGGGCGCTGGAAGGCATCGTCCGGCATATAAAAAGAGCCAACCGGGAAACGGACATCATCATGATGGCTTTTGCCGATGAGGCTAAAACGGCGGATTACGATCGCGGTCTGACGCCCGTGGAGATAGCTAATCAGGAACGGGTAGCCGACTACTATCACCTGCCGTCCATTAACCTGGGGAAAGAGGTATGGGATAGAATAAGACAGGGCAAGCTGGACTGGAAGCGGGATTTTAAAGACGTACACCCGTCGGAGTTTGGACAGGAATTATATTTCGCAACGATCCGCCGGCTGCTGGACAGCTGTTACAAACTGTATCGTCCTGTCACATCGACTATTGGAAGGCTCGCGGCGCCGATGGATGGGGCTAACCTGGCAAATGGCCGTTATGTCGATGTTCATAAGGGGGTGGGGGACAAGGACTGGAAGATCGATGAGGATTGGGTCCCCGCAGACAACGTTCATACCCGTCCGGGATTTGTGCACGTGCCTGTGCTGGCGGCGGACAAGCCGGGAGCGGAGCTTGAGTTTCCTTTTACCGGGAATGCCGTCGGGATAGCCGCTGTGTCCGGACCTGATGCAGGGATTATCGAATACAGTATCGATGGAGGAACGATCAAAAAAATAGACCTGTATACGCAGTGGAGTAACGGACTACATCTGCCCTGGTATTTATTATTGGGGAGTGGATTGACCGGAACTCCGCATAAGCTGCGGATCCGGATCAGCGATGACAGGGATCCGAAAAGCAAGGGAACAGCCTGCCGCATCGTTCATTTCCTTCTCAATACCCGGTCTTGACCGGGTGAGATATTCCTGTACAATCCATTCTTACCCATGCATAATCCGCGGAAATCGGATTATTTTCGTCATCAAAATCTCAACCTCATGCTGATTGGTTCGTTTACCTGCCGAAATGCGATTTGTTTTCTTGTTCTTTGTCTGAGCTTCCCTGCTGCCGCGCAGATCATTATCCCCGTAGAGACGGCCGGTAATGTACTCGTCCTCGAGGTTGATAAAAAACAGGATCTGCATTCCCTTTACCTGGGTCGCAGGCTACACGATACCACGGACTACCGGCACATGATACGGGACTATCCTGCAGCGGATGACCAGGCGGCACTGTTTGATGCCGCTTATGCGCCTTCCGGCGGCAGAGGCCTTATCGAACCTGCTGTCAGCGTGACCCACGCCGATGGGAATCCCTCTTTGGATCTCCGGTATGTCAGTCATCATACTGAACATCCTGCACCGGATGTTTCATTACTAAGTATAAAGCTAAAAGACCCGGTCTATGACGTGGAAGTCACGCTTTATTATAAAAGCTATTACAAACAGGATGTGATAGAACAGTGGTCTTCTATCGTCCATCACGAAAAAGGAAATATCGTTCTGCAAAAATTTGCTTCTGCTAATCTTCACCTGAATGCATCCGGTTACTGGTTGAGACAGTATCACGGTGATTGGGCCAAAGAGATGCAGCCGGAAGAAAGTCAGCTGACACATGGCATCAAGACCCTGGATAGCAAGCTGGGTACAAGAGCCGATCTGTTTCAGCCGCCCGTATTTATGGTCTCCCTGGACAGACTCGCTACAGAGGACGATGGAAAGGTCCTGCTTGGGGGGCTGGAATGGAGCGGGAATTTTCGTACCGACCTGGAGATAGACCCGTCGAACGGCCTGCGGATCATCTCCGGTGTAAATAATTATGCATCTGCCTATACGCTGGCTCCGGGGGAGGAATTTATCAGCCCTGCCCTTGTATATACTTATTCCGAGCAGGGAAAAGGGGATGCGAGCAGGAAGATCCAGCGCTGGGCCCGCGAATACAAATTACTGGACGGCAAGGGGCCAAGGCTAACCCTGCTGAACAACTGGGAATCGACCTACTTTGACTTTAATGAGCAGCGCCTGGCAGAGTTGCTTAAAGACACCCGGAAATTGGGGGTCGATCTTTTCCTGCTGGATGATGGCTGGTTTGGCAACCGTTATCCGCGTAACGACGATAGGGCAGCGCTGGGAGACTGGCAGGAGAACAAACAGAAATTACCCAATGGGATCAGCTCGCTGGTCCGGGAGGCGCAGAGCGATGGGGTGAAATTCGGGATCTGGATCGAGCCGGAAATGGTCAGCCCCAAAAGCGAGCTTTACTCCCGGCATCCCGACTGGGTAGTCAAGCAGCCCCGGCGTGATGAATATTATTTCAGGCATCAGCTGGTGCTTGATCTCAGCAATCCGCAGGTTCAGGACTTTGTCTACGGGATTGTCGATTCGTTGTTCAGGAAGGCGCCGGCGCTGGCCTATATCAAGTGGGATTGCAATGCCGTCATCTATAATGCGTGGTCTGCTCATCTTGGTAAAGATCAGTCTCATTTTTATATAGACTATGTCCTTGGCCTGTATAAGGTGTTAAGCAGGATCAGGGCTAAATATCCCCGGGTGCCGATGATGCTTTGTTCGGGCGGTGGTGGACGGGTCGATTATGGTGCGTTGCAGTATTTTACGGAATTCTGGCCCAGTGATAATACGGATCCGCTGGAGAGGGTATTCATACAATGGGAATACTCTTATTTCTATCCTGCCATTGCAAGCTCCAATCATGTCACGGACTGGGGAAAACAGCCGCTGAAATTCAGGACGGATGTAGCCATGATGGGTAAGCTCGGATTTGACATAGTGGTCAGCCGGCTCAATGAAGCGGATCTGGGCTTTGCACAAACGGCGGTGAAGAATTATAAGATGCTGGCACCCGCTATATGGTGGGGTGACCAATACCGTTTGTCCGACCCGCAACATGACCAGGTGGCCTCGATCGTCTATGTCGATTCAGTGAAGTCCTCGGCAGTAATGTTCAACTATCTCGTAAATTACCGGTATGACGCTGGCAGCCGGCTGCCGGTGCTGTTAAAAGGTCTCGATGCGACAAAGAGATACCGGATCAGGGAGATCAATCTGTATCCGGGAACCAGCTCTTCTCTTCATTTCGATGGAACCTATTCCGGGGATTATTTGATGCGTGTAGGCATAGACCCACAAGTTAATAGTCGTCGCAGCAGTGTGGTAATTGAGCTGGAAGAAGACAAATGATCCAGAGAATAAAAATACAGAGACCCGGCATGTCGCCGGGTCTCTCTCTTAAAACACCCCTGCCTGTTGTGATCGCCTGCCGATTGAAGCTCTTTACCTATCTTATCTGTTACTAATGGTGATTCGCGTTCATTTTATTGATACAAATTTACACGTTTAATCTTCTCAAGTCAATGTACAGATCATAGCAATTGGTGTACATATTACAAGGTTTGTTTCGAACGCAAACGCGCCATTCCTTTTTGTGTTTTTGTTTTTGGAAGTTCGTTGAATGCAGCTTCGATCGAATCGGATAAATTCCGGACGGTAACTTTTCCTGTCATTCTTTTTCCATTGATAAAAAAGGCGGGGGCTTCTTTCACTCCCAGCTTTATCCCTGCTACCAGATCGTCCTGTACATAACGACCAAATTTTCCGGTGACGAGGGAGTCGAGAAAGTTCATGCCTCCAATGCCCAGTTCGCGCGCATAGAAAGCAAGACTTGCCGTGCCCAGGTTCCTGCGGTTGTGCAGGATCAGGTCATGCATCTGAACGAACTTGCCCAGCTGGGCTGCTGCGATCGCTGCTTCCGCTGCTTTATGCGCCTTTTGATGGATCCTGGTCTGCGGAAAGTGCCGGTAATTGAAATTGACCATAGGATAACGTTGCAGGACTTCCCGGACGATGAGGTCGTTGTGCAGTGCGACCTCACATTCGTAGTCGCCGTATTCCATTAATGTGACGGGCGCCTTTGCAGGGCCGATGAAGACGGATGCCGGTGGGATAATTGGTACATCTTTTCTGTTGATCATGACTTGCCAGTTTTGTTGAATGAATGCCGTTGCTAATGTATCTTAATTGAAACGGGGCAGCCGTTCCTTTCTGAAGTCGGTGAAATTTTTTCCGTAGACGCTTTTAAAGAACTTGCTGAAATGTGCGATGTCGTCAAATCCCAGGTAATAGGCTATTTCCTTCATGCTTGTGGTTGGACAGGCTGCCTGGCGTTTGGCTTCGAGGACTATGCGCTGCCGGATATGATAACCTGCGGGGTAACCCGAAACCTTTTTTACGACCTCGTTAAGATAATTGGGGGTTACCGACAACTCGCCGGCATACTCCTTTACCAGCTTCCAGTTCATGTATTTCTTTTCGACAAGAGAGATAAAACTTTTTACCAGGCTGACATTCCGGGTTTGTGCGGCAACCGGCAGCGAGCTTTCGAACTGACGGGCGAGATAGATCAGGAAAATGCTGATATACCTTTTGATGATCTCCGACCGTAAAAGATACCCGTTGACGAGCTCTCGATACAATTTCCTGCTGATGTCTTCGATCTCGTCGGCTACATCCTGTTCCACCCGGATCCCCGGGGAATGCATCAGCAGGTGGAATAAGCCTGAGCGGTACATCAGCTCGAAGTCATCGCTGCCGGAATTGAGAAGTCTTTCGGGGAAGGAAATGATATATCCCTCGGCTTCTTCTATCTCCAGCTGGTGAAGCTGGCCGGGGATGATACAATACAGGGAATTGTTCCCCATTTTATATCGCTTCAGATCGATATCCAGGAAACCATCCCCCTTTTTTATCCATATGATCTCGACGTGCTGGTGCCGGTGAGGCATGCCTTGCGGCCCGGAATTGTGCTGGCTGCACCATTCTAAAGTTTGAATTTCAAACGGAATCTCTTTTTCTTTGTAGCCACCAGAGATACCGGTCATTTCGCCGGAAATGAGGAGGCTGGTGTTCGCGGTCTGTGCGGCAGTTGTTTGTAGTGACATATGATAAAGAATTTACACGAACAGTATGCCCAATTGTGTGCCATAATATAAGTTGTTGTAAATTAATTTATTGTATCTTTTCGGCTCTGCCGGTATTACGATATATCGCTTTTTCACCGGAATATGATCGATATATCGCCGGAACTGTTGTTAATTTTATTTGCTATGGGGTATGCAAGGATGCTATTAGCCGGTTTTTTGTTACTGTTCTGTTTTGGACTTTATGCGCAGTCGGGTCTGCAGAAGCTGGACGAGCACATTCTCGAAAACCTGGCTGCGGGTCGGACGGATGGGCAGACGGAATTATGGCGGCTGATCTCGAATGCGAATAATTATGTCAATGCGGCGATACCGGTGGGGGTGCTTGCGGACGGACTGATCCGCAATGACGCCGATACGAAGCGCAATGCTTTGTATATCGCCGGCAGCACGGTTACCACCTATCTGCTGAATCTTGCGATAAAAAAGCTGGTAAGGCGGCCCCGGCCTTTTATCACCGATGTGCATCTTGTGCCGGTCTACCGGCCGGGTGAATATTCTTTTCCTTCGGGTCATACTTCTTCGGCATTCAGTGCCGTTACATCCCTGTCACGGGCTTATCCCAAATGGTATGTGATGGCTCCTTCTTTTCTTTGGGCTTCTGCTGTCGGTTACTCACGAATGTACCTGGGGGTTCATTATCCGACGGATGTGACGGCGGGGGCGGTGTTGGGAGTGGGGACGGCTTTTGCGATGGGGTTTTTGAGGCCGTAGTGGGTGGCCCCTGATTTCTGGCGGCGACTTCGTGATCCGGCGACTTCGTGACTTGTTCACAGGATTTTAATGTTAAAAATTTGCAGATGTCAAAAATTCGC
Source organism: Puia sp. (assembly GCA_036499285.1). GTDB lineage: Bacteria > Bacteroidota > Bacteroidia > Chitinophagales > Chitinophagaceae > Puia. The sequence goes on from DASYEB010000003.1 coordinate 153,388, forward strand.
CGTTAGTTTGCGTCAGATTAACGCAAACGAAAATGAAACCCTTTCATTCCTACAGCAATCCGGCATTAGCCATCGATCTCGTGGTGTTTGGGTATAACGCTGCGGCACTTTCTGTCTTACTGCTCAACAGGAAGGATGAACCCTTCAAAGGGGGCTGGACTTTACCGGGTGCCTTTTTGCAGATGGACGAACGGTTCTCGGATACCTGTTCCCGGATATTGCAAACCAAGCTGGGGATGGATAAATTGTATCTCGAGCAATTATACAGCTTTGACGAGCCGGAGCGTGATCCGCGGGGCAGGGCGATATCGGTTGCTTATTATGCGCTGGTCAACCCGCGGAAACTGCAAATTGCAGCCAGTACAATGGCGGGGGATGTACAGTGGGTGGATTGCCGGAAGATGCCTACCCTGGGATTTGATCACAAAGCGATCTTTAAGATGGCCTTACAGCGTCTGCGGTCGAAGATCCTGTATTTCCCGGTGGGGTTCGAATTGCTGGACGATCAGTTTACGATGACAGAACTGCATGAGCTGTATGAGTGCATTTTGGACACGACCCTGGACAGGCGCAATTTCCGGCGGAAGATCCTGGATTCGGAATATATCCTGCCGACGGGAACCAAAAGGGAAGGCTTGCAGAACCGTCACCCGGAATTATACATATTCAATAAAAAACTTAAACGTAATAATTTTCAACTTAATATTTCCTTATCATGACACTGTCTCCGATTTTATTAAAAGATGGCTACAAAGTAGGACACAAATTCCAGTACCCTGAAGGCACTACCCTTGTCTATTCCAACCTGACGCCCCGTAAATCCCGGAGCGAGGAAGTTAACGAGATCGTATTTTTCGGTTTGCAATATTTTCTAAAGGAATACCTGATCCGCCAGTTCAATGAAGAGTTTTTCAAACGCCCCAAGGCGGAAGTCGTAAAAGAATATGCACGACGGATGGACAATTACCTGGGCAAGGACAGCATCACCTATCAGCATATTGCCGACCTGCATGACCTGGGTTATCTGCCGCTGGAGATCAAGGCGCTGCCGGAAGGAAGCCTGGTGCCGATGAAGGTGCCGGTCTTTACGATCAAAAATACCGTACCGGAATTCTTCTGGTTGACCAATATGCTGGAGACTGTGCTCAGCGCGATATTGTGGAAACCAACCACTTCGGCTACAACGGCATTTGAATATCTGAGAACCTTTACCCGTTATGCTAAAGAGACCGTAGGGGAAGACCTGAGCTTTATTCCCTGGCAGGGACATGATTTCTCCTTCCGCGGCATGAGCGGTATAGAAGACGCGGTGATGAGCGGGGCAGGACACCTATTGTCTTTTAGCGGTACGGACACGATCCCGGCAATCGACTTTTCAGAGCGTTATTATAATGCTGATTGTGAGAAGGAACTGATCGGCGGTTCTGTTCCGGCTACTGAGCACAGCGTGATGTGTATGGGTACGCAGGACGAAGAGATCAAAACCTTCGAACGCCTCATCTGTGATGTCTATCCAGCCGGCATCGTTTCGATCGTGAGCGATACCTGGGATTTCTGGCAGGTGATCACCGAGTTCCTTCCGGAACTGAAAGAACGTATCCTTGCCCGGAACGGAAAGGTGGTCATTCGTCCCGACAGCGGTGACCCGGTGAAGATCATCATCGGCGACGAGAACGCACCGGTGGGCAGTCCTGAGTACAAAGGCGCCATTGAATGTATGTGGGAGGTCTTTGGTGGTGCCATTACCGCCAAAGGGTATAAGCTGCTCGACGGTCATATCGGTCTCATCTACGGGGACAGTATTACCACCGAACGTCAGCTGGCTATCCTCGAAGGATTGAAAAAGAAAGGTTTCGCCAGCTATAATGTCGTGCTTGGCATCGGCTCCTATACCTACGAGTATGTTACCCGGGATACTTTTGGCTTTGCGATGAAGGCCACCTATGGCGAAGTGAATGGGCAGGGACGCGACATCTTCAAAGCTCCCAAAACGGATGACGGCACAAAAAAATCCGCTAAAGGACTTATGCAGGTGTATCGTGATCCGTCTACAGGCAAGCTGGCTTTGAAGGATCAGTGTACCTGGGAAGAGGAAGGCAAAGGGGAATTGAAGACGGTGTTTAAGGATGGGAAGCTGATGGTGGATTGGACGCTGGAAGAGATACGCCAGCGGGTGAAGGGAAGTTTATAAAAAGAGATTAAAATGAAAATCAGAGTAGAGAACTATCCCCAGGCGCAAAAGGCACTTCCTAAAGAGGGACAGTATGTGATAGGTCATCAGACCGAAGATGAGATCGTAGTATATCAGGCTTACAAACCTTCCATTGCTAACTATGCAGTAAAACATCAGTTCTTTGGAGGAAGCGAATATGGTTATGGACGGATGTCCTGGATCAAGCCCAATTTTTTATGGATGATGTATCGTTGCGGATGGGCAGGAAAAGAAAACCAGGAGAGGGTATTGGCCCTTTGGATAAAAAAATCTGTACTTGAGGAGATTCTGTCGAATGCGGTGCTGTCATCTTTTGATCCTGCCTGGTATGCCGATCAGGAAGCCTGGAAAAAGGAGCTTGAGACCAAAGAGGTCAGATTGCAATGGGATCCTGATCATGACCCTTATGGCGGAAAGTTGACCCGTCGTGCCATTCAATTGGGGCTTAAAGGGACCGTGTTGGAAAAGTTTGGCAAACAACAGTTGTTGACAATAGAAGATATAACCGATTTTGTATTGGAACAAAAGAGACATGTAGATTCCCGGCGGCTTGACTTATTGGAAATACCTGTTGAACGGGTTTGGGATATGGAGAATGTGGAACTTATAAAGAGGATTGGAGTGACTGTAAAATGAGCACGGTAAAATTATATAGACCTGTAGGGCTCAGGGAATTGGAACTGATCAAACAGTCGGAGTGGAAAAAGTTTCCACCCCGGTTGGAATGGCAACCCATTTTTTATCCGGTGCTTAATCAGACTTATGCCGACCAGATCGCAGCCGAATGGAATACCAAAGACGCATTTTCGGGTTATTGTGGCGTGACGACGGAGTTTGATCTGTTGGAATCTCATTATTCCCGATACACAATACAAAATGTCGGTGGCGTTATTCATAACGAACTATGGGTACCTGCGGCAGACCTGGAAGATTTTAATACTCACATTGTGGGAGGTATAAGGGTAGTCTTGGGATTCTTTGGTAATGAATTTAAAATGCCGGAGGACATGGAGTTGGCAGAGGTACTTTTAAAATTGATGAAAGATGAAAGAGAAAGATAGAAACACGATCAGTAAATTCCTGAGCCTGATCTTACGACATAGTCCTGAAACCATCGGGCTGGAGCTGGATGAAAAGGGCTGGGTGGATGTAGAGGATCTGTTGATCAGGTGTGCAAAAGGGGGAAAAGTCTTTTCCCGGGCTGAGTTGGGCGAAGTCGTTGCGTTAAATGACAAACAGCGGTTTGCTTTTAACGAAGACAAAACAAAGATCAGGGCTAACCAGGGACACTCGGTCGAAGTAGAACTTCAACTTGAAACCCAACGGCCGCCGGAATTACTCTATCATGGTACGGTGGATCAGTTTTTAGATAAGATCAGGGAAGAAGGATTAAAGAAGATGAACAGGCATCACGTGCATTTGAGTGCCGATAAGATGACGGCCGAAAAGGTAGGTAGCAGACGCGGTGAGGCAGTTATCCTTGTTGTACGCAGCGGGGAAATGAGCCGGGATGGCTTTGAGTTCTTTCTTTCCGGAAATGGTGTTTGGTTGACGGAACTGGTACCGGAAAGGTATATTGATTTTGAATAACAATGCTTTGCAAGGCAAATTGGAGGGGCGTTCACATTCCCAGAATAGGTTGTGGATTGGCTGGTGGGACCTGGGATAGAATTGAACCATTAATTACAGGTACATTAATAGCAAAGAATATTTCAACTATTGTCTATGATTTTCAATAAAAACAGGCTTATTCAGGAATACCGGGATCCGGAAAACATTCCCTTTCTTTTTTTCTGGGGACATCAGCCTTCCAAAGACGGAAGTATTATCAAAAGCTGTTTTAGTCAATGGTGGGTGGCGCCTTTTGAAGTGCAAGGTGTTACCTATCAAACCGCGGAGCATTGGATGATGGCCGGAAAGGCACGGTTGTTCGGGGACGAAGCGGCGGCGGAGAAAATAGTTGCGGCGGTCACACCTGCGGCGGCAAAGAAGGACGGGCGTCTTGTCAAAGACTTTGTTCCGGAGGTTTGGGACAAACATAAGTTCGGGCTGGTAGTGGCAGGAAACTGGCATAAGTTCTCGCAGCATGCGGCTTTAAAGGAGTTTTTGCTGAATACGGGCGAACAGGTGCTGGTTGAAGCCAGTCCGATGGATAAGATGTGGGGTATAGGAATGACCGGTGATCACGCTGATGCTCGAAATCCGGCGAAATGGCAAGGGGAGAATTTACTTGGATTTGCATTGATGGAAGTAAGAGAAAAATTAAAAGGGTGAAAAGAGATTTTATAAAAGACGTATTGTTAGGAGTTGCGGTTGGTGATGCACTCGGTGTACCGGTAGAATTCAAGACACGCAAGAGCTTACAGGATGACCCCGTCACCGGCATGCGCGGATATGGAAGCCATCATCAGCCGCCAGGTACGTGGTCGGATGACAGCGCCCTGACTTTTTGCCTTGCAGAAATGCTATGTGGAGAATATAATCTCGACAACCTGGCCCAACGGTTTGTCAATTGGGAGCATCATGCCTACTGGACTCCGCATGGGTCTGTTTTCGATGAGGGCATTGCGACTTCTGCGGCCATCCATCGCCTGGCAAGAGGAGTGCCTCCCGTGCAGGCAGGCGGAAATGATGAGGGTAGCAATGGAAATGGGTCTTTGATGCGAATATTGCCTTTATTGTTCCTGGTGAAAAAACATGACATAGATAAGCGGTTCCAGATCACAAAAGACGTTTCTTCGCTAACCCATCGGCATATTCGTTCAGTAATAGCTTGTTTTATTTATCTTGAGATCGCTTTGGAATTGCTTTCGGGGAAAGAAAAAATGGAAGCTTATCAGAATGCCTGCGCGACGGTACGGAATTTTCTCAATGAAACGGCCACCTGCACAGCAGAAGAACGCTCTTATTTCCTTCGGATACTGTCGGGGGCAATCTTTGAGCTGAAAGAAGCGAATATCCATTCCGGTGGCTATGTAGTTCATACTCTCGAAGCCTCGCTCTGGTGTTTTCTAAATACCGGTAATTATGTTGAAGCTGTATTAAAGGCAGTTAATCTGGGGGAAGATTCAGATACCACGGGAGCAGTGACCGGTGGTCTGGCGGGCTTGTTTTATGGCTGGCAGACTATACCTGAAGAATGGTTTGCTGTACTGGCCCGGCGTACAGAAATTGAAGATTTAGGCCGGCGGCTCGAAAAAAAATTAGGATAAGATGGCAAAGACTTATGTCATAGGAGATATTCACGGCGGGTTCAGAGCTTTGCAACAGGTAATGCAACGTACCAGACTAAAGCCGGAGGACCGGTTGATCTTCCTGGGAGATTATGTAGACGGCTGGTCGGAATCCAGGCAGGTCATCGACTACCTGATGGAACTGGATAAGAACTGCCCCTGCATCTTTATAAGGGGGAACCATGATGCGTGGTGCGAAGAATGGCTGGACGGAAAGGGCGCTAATACAGACTGGCTGCTTCATGGGGGACAGGCTTCTATCGAAAGCTATACAGGCATCAGCGCTAAAGACAAAAAACGGCACCTGGAGTTTTTCAGCCGGATGCGGCCGTATTATGAAGAGGACAGGCACCGGTTATTCGTACATGCCGGCTTCTCCAATATGCGGGGCCCTTCCCGGGAGCACAATCCCAGTAACTTTTTTTGGGACAGGACCTTGTGGGAAATGGCGCTGGCGGTTGACAAAAAAATCCCCAAAGAAAGCCTGTTCTATCCCAAACGATTGTTGCTGTATGACGAAATATTTATCGGTCATACGCCGACAACCAACTATGACGTAGAGATACCGATGAATAAATGTAATGTCTGGAATATCGACACGGGAGCCGCTTTTATGGGGCGGATCACGATAATGGATGTCGATACAAAAAAATTCAATCAAAGTGACGTCGTACAACTCCTGTATCCCGGAGAGGAAGGCAGAAACAAATAAATGACCCAACAATGAATACTTTTGATCTTATCTACCCAGAAAAGTCTGTTATTCCCTACAAATCCATGATCTTCCCCGATGGACAGCCGCATATCAAGATGGATATGCAAAAGGCCGGTACAATCGATAAGACCGCTCCTCTGCGGATCCTAACCCGGCTCAATAATGCCAATGACCTGCTGATGGCATTATTTGTAAAGAACACCCTTGACTACCTGGAATTTGAACATATCGAAATACATGTATCCTATCTGCTGACTGCCAGGATGGATCGGGTCATGCTGGATGGAGAACCTTTCTCGCTGAAAGTAGTGGCTGCTATCCTCAACCAGGCGAATTTTAAAAAGGTAAAGATATTTGACCCGCATTCCGAAGTGTCGACTGCGCTGATCGACCGCTCTTATGCCGTCGCGAACCACGAATTTGTAGCCGACGCATTATCAGACTATGCCTGTACTCATTCCGGCGAAGCTCCCTGCCTGGTCTCTCCCGATGGCGGCGCCCTGAAGAAGATCCACAAACTGGCTCAATTCCTGGGAATCGAAAAGGTGGTGGAATGTATGAAAGAAAGGGATGTAAAAACCGGTGCGCTGACAAATTTTAAAACTACTACTACCGGGCTGCATGGCCAGACCTGTTTTATCGTAGATGATATCTGTGATGGGGGCGGCACCTTTGCAGGAACCGCGAAAATGTTAAAAGAAATAGGTGCAGGAAAAGTCAACCTGATCGTCAGCCATGGGATCTTTAGCCGCGGGCCGGTGATTGAGTTTGTCGATATGATTTATACGACTGATTCGTATAAACAAGTAGAAGGGGTGCATTGTCTGTCCATCGCGAAGTATATGTGATAGTTCAACTTGTTGATCGTCAGCAACATTTTATTGCAAATGAATGATCAAAAAAAGTTAAATTTGTTATTATGGGCACCCGTAAATCAAATAATATGTCAGCAACATTAACCAGACAGGAAACCATTGATGAAATAGTGAAGGTGGCGAAAAAGCTTGATAAAATGGAACTTCAGATATTGCTTACAAGGCTTCGCGTTAAAAAAATGGTAACAGAAAAGAGAAAGCCTGTTGCTAATTATGACAGTAAGAAAATAAAGGCGCCAACTATGCAGGAAATTGATGCCTGGAAACATGAATCCCGGAAACAAAATGCGCGTAAATAAATTCGTACTAGATAATAATATATGGGTCAGCTATTTTATAACAAAAAAGGAGCAAAGACTTCTTGAAATCATTAAGCCAATCTCGAAAAAAAGTACAAGAAGTTAAAAATAATCACAAAGACCGAATTTGAACGGATGTTTGCTTAACAAGGTCAATTTTTTGATCTACAGCTTCACATTTACCACCGTCCCTTCATACTTTACCGTCCGCGTCTCACCTCCCGTCATCACACGCACCTTAAATGTCCGATGCACCGGCTGGCTGGTAGAACCTTCGGGCGCACCCGGGCTGAAGCTCAGGGTGTGTGTCTTATCCTTCCAGGTTAGATGGATCCAGGCGGCCTTTCCTTTCAAATAGTCCTGGCTGATGCCATCGTCCTCATAAAGGGTAAAGTTGCCGTCGGCTCCGGGGTAGATGCGCAGGGTTGTCGGTTCGCTTGCGGGCTCGGCGGTGTATTGGCGTATGGGGTCGAAAGGGATGATGGCGCCGGCGCGGACATAGATAGGCATGGTGGAAAGGTCGACAGCACGATGCACCGTAGTGCCGCCGGTGATGGGGGTATTGTTCCACCAATCATACCACAACCCATTTGGCAGGTATACATCCCAGGTAGTAGCCCCTTTTTTAAAGACCGGAGCGATCAGCATATCCCGCCCCCACAAATATTCGCTGCCCATGCCGCGGGCAATGGGATCATCGGGATAGTGCAGCCAGAGCGCGCGCATAAGCGGCATGCCGGTTTGACGGGCTTCCCATGCCAGCGTATAGGTGTAAGGCAGGAGCTGATAGCGCAGCTCATCATATTTTTTCACGATTGGCTCGACAACAGGATTATTCATCTCTGAGAGCAGCACATTTCGTTTGACGACCTCGGAGTCAGGACCGGGTTTGGTAGATGTTTCTAAATCACCTCTGTCACCCTGGCCCCAGCCCCAGGGCAGGATGGTCATGGTCGTGCGACCATGTGTGCGGAAGGAGGGGCAGAAGGCGCCGAACTGGAACCATCGGGTGAACAGCTCTCCCGTCTTTTCCGAATTGGAATAAAAGCCGCCGATGTCCGATCCCCAATAGGGGCTAAGGCTCAGGCTATAATTGATGCCGACGGCCACCTGACCTTCCAGCGTTTTCCATGAAGACTCGGTATCTCCTGACCAGACCCAGCCGCCCCAGCGGGCGATACCAAGATAACCGTTGCGGTGAAGGCTCCAGGGGCGAATATTGGGGAAGGTGGACAAGGGTCCCTGATAATACAGCTGATGGCGCTTGACCCGTTCGTAAAGATTAAACCAATCCCCTTCGTCGGGCCAGAAGGCATCCGCACCCGTCTTCATTAGTGCTACATGCTGCTGCCAGTAGTTTTGAATATGTCCTGCATCCAGTACTTCACCTGGTGCGGCAGGGATAGATCCATGCAACCAGGGCAGCTTGTCGCGGTCCCAGGGTACCATATGGAGCACCACTTTTACATGCAGGGCATGGAAATCGGCTAAAACTTCGGCAGGGTTGCGATGAAACACCGCCGGGTTGAAATCGAAAGAGGGCTGTTTGGTATTCCATCCCTGCGGTGTAAAACCGGTGCCCAGGTATATAACGGCATCTACCGGGATCTTTTTTGCCCGAAAGCTATCCACGATACCCAGGATATAGGTCTCGTCTTTAATAGTGCGATGGGACTGCATATACCCAAGCGCCCATTTGGGCGGGATAACGGCAGGGCCGGTCAAAACCGACAGGTCTTTCATAAAAGCCGTGGGCTGGTGTGCATCGAAGACAATAAGGTCGTAGAGACCAGGGACGACGCTGTTTGCCGGAGGAACACCTTTCGCCAGGGCCAGGCCCTGGTTATGCTCGTTCTGCTGAATAGTGTCCTTTGCTTTAGGGATCCAGGGCAGGTACAGGCCATGATCGGCAGCCTTGAGGTCGACCTGTCCCCAGGGCGTTGCTACAAAGAGAGCCCACCCGTCGGTGCCGACCATCAGGGCCACCGGATTCCGGGAACCATAAGAGTCGCCCTGCCAGCGGGGTTGCATCTCCTGCAGTCTCCCCCGCCGGTCGAATTCGATAGGCGCCGTGCGCCAGTTGATACCGGGTATGGCCTTATGTCCGCCTTCGCCCATGCCCAATACGGGTGCATCATGCAGTGCGAAAGACAGGGTATTGTTGTCGTTGAAGATCAGCTGTTGTACCGGTAGGCCGGTGGAAGTGGTGACCTTGATGGTCAGGGGCGCCGGACTTACTTCTACCAGCAGGGTGCCGACCCGTTTTTTTACCGGGGCCGACAGCTGGGTAAGAGCTATTGCCGGAGCAGGATATGCTCTTTCTATCAACGCAGGACTATATGGCAGATCCTCCGTAAAGCTAAGAGGCTTCAGCGTAATGCGGATACTATGTTCACCCGCCTCGCGGATCTCCAGTCGTGCGGGTACCCCGGCGGTGGTAAGGGGCTGCGCAGAAAGGGAGCCGGCCGCCAGGATAAGGAGGGCCAACGGTAACGAACAGCGCAGCATCGGGAAACGACGTAGTTGCAGGAAGCGCGGCGGTGTAATTCGATGAAGGATAGGAGAGATCACGGTAAAAAGTTAAGAGTTAAATTTCCATGATTCTCAAGAAAACAAGCGCATTTTTTTTATCCGGTTTCAACCGCATTTTAACCGGAGGATCATGCAGAGGATCGCCGGACCGTTGCTCGCGGTTCATGGCACTGCTGCCGCTCATGGATTGCCGGACCATTGCTCGCGGTTCACGGCGCTGCGAGGAATCAATTCTTTTCCAAAAATTTGTAATTCGCCTCATTATAACGGTCACCAATATTCGGATACCGGGCAATAACGGCAGCTATCTGTTGGAGATCAGCGGGCGAAAGCGATACTTCCACGGAACCGGCATTGTCCAGCAGGTATTTTCTGCGTTTGGTTCCCGGGATCGGGATAATATATTCTCCCTGTGCCAATACCCAGGCGATGGCCAGCTGTGCCGGCGTGCAGCCTTTTGAGCCGGCGAGTTGGGCAAAGGCGGCAGACAGCTGTTTGTTGTTTTCCGCATGCTCTCCCTGGTAACGGGGCAGGGCCCGGCGAAAGTCGTTGGCTCCCAACTTATCCATATCGAGTGTATTGGTCATTAGTCCCCGGGCTAGCGGGCTAAAGGGAACAAAGGATATGTTTAATTCGCGGCAAACGGGCAGGACGTCCTTTTCCACGTCCCGGGTCAGAATGGAGTATTCGCTTTGCAGGGCGCTGACAGGATGTACGGCATGTGCCCGGCGGATGGATTGGGCCGTAGCCTCCGACAGACCAAGATAACGGACCTTTCCTTCTTTTACCAGGTCGGCCATGGCGCCTACCATCTCTTCTACCGGTACGTTGGGATCGATTCGGTGAGCATAATAGAGATCGATGACGTCAGTTTTTAACCGGCGCAGACTTGCTTCAACGGCTTGTTTAACATAAGCAGGCGAGCCGTCAAAAGTGTTGAGCCTGCCCGAAGCGTCGGCCCTAAAGCCGAATTTGGTGGCAATGAATATCTTTTTGCGATTGGGCTGCAATACTTTGGCTATCAGCTCTTCATTTTTCCCATTTGCATATACGTCTGCCGTATCCCAGAAATTGATCCCCAGCTCGATGGCCTTTTCCAGGGTTGCGATGGATTCGTCATCATCGGGCTGTCCATATGCGTGATTCATGCTCATACACCCCAGTCCAATGGCGGATAATTCTACGTCGGTATTTCCCAGCTTTCTATATTTCATCAGTGCTAATTTTGGTTAAAGGTCCAAAATAACAGCGAAAGGCAACGTCCGATTTATACTTATTTTTGCCGGAGTAATGATCAAATATGGAAGATTTCATAATTAATGTCGGAAAGGTGGAGGAGTGGCAGATGATCAATGATGTAGCATCTCTTGACGAGACATTTCAACGAGCTAAACGGGTGCTGGTGGGAGGGGGAAGTGTTGTTTTACAACGTGATCAGCGATCGGGGGAATCGTGGAAAGTCGGTGAATACAGCAACCTCGATGATTTCGAGGCCTATCGGAAAAATGTGTACAAGTACGTAAAATAAAAGAGGCTAACTCCATAGAGCAGCCTCTTCCCGGCCTTTGCCGGCAGATTATTTTTTGGAGTAACCCGGTTAAGCGAAATTAACCGAAGGTTTCCATGATTTATCTGTAGATAACATGAATACCTCCTTTTTTTTAGTGAATAATAGAATTGCCGAATAAAGTTACTGAAAAAAATTTGCAATTCAATGGGGTAAAGGCAGGCGGAGAAAAAATCGTACCTTTATAGGCGTCAGCAGGCTGTGATCGGCTGCGCTTATCCTCATGAGGTTCTGGTTACAATGTAGTTAACTGTTTACAATATAGTCAAATCAGCTGTTTATTTGTCGTTTCTCACACAACATACGGATCACGATCTTTTTCATCTGATCGCAGGGAATAATGAAGCCGCATTTGCAGAGCTTTTCCGTCGGTATGACCGGCGCATTTATCCGTTCGTACTGAAGATGATAAAGTCTGAAGCCCAGGCTGAGGAGATCACCCAGGAAATATTTATAAAGATCTGGCGGTACCGGGACAAGCTGATCCCGATAGACCAGCCCGAAGCCTATATCTTCACTATCGCCGCGCGTCATACACTCGACCAGATACGGAAAAGGCTCAACGAAAACAAAATGTTACAGCGTCTTTCCGCCATCTTAGCTCCCGCGCACAACGACACGGAGGAGGCGCTTTTACTGCGGGATAAAGAAGCGCTGATCCAACAGGCTATCGAGCTCCTGCCTCCACAACAAAAGGCTGTTTACCTGCTGAGCCGGCAACAGGGCCTTAGCTATGAAGAGATCTCCCGGGAAATGGGCATTTCTGTCAATACCGTCCGGAACCACCTGGTCAAGGCCCTTCAGTCCCTCCGGACCTGGCTGGATCAACAGGACCAGCTCCCTGTTCTTTTGGTGGCTTGTGCTCACTTTTTTTTAAAAAGATAAAAAAAAGTTAATGCTGACTAGTCCATGCTCTCTTTTGCATCGTCTCATCTTATACAAAACACCGAATGCCCCAACAGGATAGACTATATTATTTATTTGATAAATATATTGCGGATTCGGCTAGTGCTGATGAGCTGAATGAATTGAAGGCGTTACTGAACGATCAGTCCTATGAAGCTATCGCCCGTGACCGGCTGGTGGTTCTGCTGCGGCAGACCGAGCAATTGGAGGAGCATAGCGAATCCCGCTGGCAGGCCATCCTGCACGAGATCCGGGCAGAGAAAGACACTAACGATCCGTCGGCGCGACCGTCCCGCCGCATCCCTATGACCCGGCGCTGGTGGGCGGTGGCCGCTGTTTTCCTGGGTGGCGTGACAACCTTGTGGTTGTTGCTCCGCCCGGCGCCGGCAAAAGAGGTGATGGCAGACAGACAATCGCTGCAACATGACCGGGCTCCCGGGGGAAATGTCGCAAAACTCACCCTGTCCGATGGATCGACCATTACCCTGGACAGCGCACAGAACGGAACTCTTATTCAACAGGGCAATACCAACATCACAAAACTGAACGACGGCAGGCTTGCCTATAAAACACTGGATGAAACACCGGTCGCAGCAGTTTACAACACCCTGAGTACCCCCCGTGGGGGACAATACCGGCTGGTATTACCCGATGGCAGCGAAGTATGGCTCAATGCCTCCTCTTCTATTACTTATCCCACCGCTTTTACCGGCGTAGAAAGAAAGGTCAGCATCAGCGGTGAAGCCTATTTTGAGATCACATCCAATGCTTCCATGCCCTTCCGGGTTTTTGTACATGCTCCTACAGGCGAGCAAACGGTGGAAGTGCTCGGTACTCATTTCGACATAAAGGCCTATGACGACGAGACAAGCGTGACGACCACACTGCTCGAAGGCAGCGTTCGTCTTACCAGCAAAGGCGCGGCGACTTTGCTGCTGCCCGGTCAGCAGGGACAGCTGCGTACCGACGGACTTATTCATTTGGAACCGCATGCTGACACCGAAGCCGCCATCGCCTGGAAGAATGGATTATTTCATTTCGAACATTCGGATATCAGGGATGTCATGCGCCAGATAGCCCGCTGGTATGATGTCGAAATCGTGTTTGAAGGGAAAGTGCCGGACGAACGGTTTGATGGAGATATACCACGCAACAGCAAATTGACGGAAGTGTTCAAAATACTGCAACTTAGTAATGTCCATTTCAAGGTCGAGGACAGAAAAGTAACGGTTACGCCATAGGAGATCATTTTTTAACCAAAACTATAAGAGTACACCCTTTTTCCCCAACACCTAACAACTAGTAGCAAACAATGATCGAGATCATTCGAGGCGGAGCTTTGCCCCCAAAAAAGCCCACGCCAACCAAAACTTTCATGGTTATGAGATTAACTGCTCTGATTTTACTGATTACAGGCCTGCACGTGTCGGCGGCAGGATGGGCGCAGAAAGTCACCCTTAATGAACAGGGGGCTTCTTTGAAAAAGATCTTTTCGGAGATCAAACGACAGACGGGTTATGTATTCTTTTACAAGGCCGGTCTGCTGGACAATTCCCATCCCGTCTCCATCGTCGCAAAAGATGAAGATCTGAACAAAGTGCTGGAGGAATGTTTCCAGGACCAGCCGCTAAGCTTTAACATCGTTAATAAAACGATCGTCCTTTCTCCGAAAAGAGAGGTCAGGCCCGATGCTGTGATCTTACTAAACGACTCTACCCCCGCTCTGATCTGGGTCACCGGAAGAATAACGGACGAGTCGGGTAAGATCCCGATAGCCGGGGCCAACGTTGTGATAAAGGTCAAGGGGTCCCCGGTTGGGAATGTCTCCAATCAGGATGGGATGTTCAACCTCCGTATTCCCCGTGGCGCCAGCATAGTGATCAGCTTTGTAGGATATGTCAGCCAGGAGATAAAGCCAAAGGGAAACACCCCCCTCAGTGTAAAGCTTGTGGCCGGCACAAAGGACCCTTTGGCCAATATGGTGGTCACCGGTTACCAGGTGATCAACAAGGAAAGCTTTACTGGTAATGCCATCACCGTATCGGGGGAAGAATTAAAAAAGGTCAATCCCAACAATATCCTTCAGAGCTTACAGGCATTCGACCCTTCCTTTAGCATCGCCACCAACAACCTGCAGGGCTCCAACCCCAATGTAATGCCCAGCATCAACGTCCGCGGATCTACCGGCCTGCCAGCCGGCAACAGCGCTGTCCTTTCGCGTACCGATCTCTCGAGCAATGTCAACCTGCCAACGTTTATCCTGGACGGGTATGAAGTTAGTCTCGAAAAAGTATATGACCTGGATGTCAATCGCATCCAGTCCATCACCTTATTAAAAGATGCTGCAGCTACGGCGGTCTACGGATCGCGTGCGGCCAATGGCGTCATGGTCATCACCACCAAGGCGCCAAAGGAGGGCAAGCTGTCGGTATATTATAATTATGAGCTGACCCCTTCGGCTCCTGATCTCTCGGCTTATCATGTGCTGAACGCCAGCCAGAAACTTCAGTACGAAAGCCTGGCGGGACTTTATACGGCCAGCAATGCCGCTCAGAGCCAGGACCAGCTGGACCGGGACTATTATCAAAAGAAGCTGGCGGTCATCAGCGGCGTCAACACCGATTGGTTAGCGCAGCCGTTGCGGAATGCCTTTGGAAGTAAACATTCCCTGTTCCTGGAAGGTGGTACGCATGAGGTGCGTTATGGCATCGACCTGCAATACCAGACGGCTCCCGGTGTCATGAAAGGCTCGGGCCGCGACCGTTATGGCCTGGCTGTCGATCTCTCCTATAGCCCCACCTCAAAATTTATCTTTAAGAATGTGCTGTCGGTTCAGCAGGTCAATTCGAAAGAATCGCCCTATGGCAATTTTACCGACTATGTCCGGATGAATCCTTATTATCCAAAGACCGACAGCCTTGGGCATATCGTTCAGAATGTCGACAGCTGGGTCCAGCAGACAGGGTTTAGCGGGACATCGCAGTATCAATATACCCAGGTGCTGAACCCGATGTTCGAATCCACGCTGGGCAGCTTTAATAAGTCTTCTTACCTGGAGTTTACCGATAACTTTTCAGCGGAGTGGAACATAGCCCGCGGTCTGCGGCTGCGAAGCGTGCTCAGCTATGACCGGAAAAATTCGACACAGGATTATTTTGTTTCCCCGCTGAGCAATCAGTTTTACTTTTATCTTCCCAGCGATGCCAATAAAAAAGGATATTATTTCTACTCAACAAATGCCGAGAATACGTTTGACGGCAGCATGACGCTGAACTATAACCAGCAGATAGGTTCCCAATTCTTCAACGTGGCGCTGGGCGCCAATGCACGTACCTATTCGACAGATTTCAAGTCTTTCGAAGCGGTAGGATTTGCCAGCGACCAGTTTTCCAATATCGGCTTTGCCGCGAGCTATGCTCCGAACAGGACGCCCGGTGGGGATTATTCCCAGCAAAGACTGATCGGTAGTTTTTTGAATGCCAACTACTCCTGGCTGAATAAATACCTGCTGGATCTGTCCTTCCGGGCTGATGGCTCTTCGCTCTTTGGTGAGAACAACCGTGTGGCGCCTTCCTGGTCTGCGGGGCTCGGCTGGAATGTTCACAAGGAGGACTTTTTTCGCAACAACGTTGTCAGCCAGCTGCGGCTGCGGGCAAGCACCGGTCTTACGGGATCCGTTTCTTTTCCTCCCTATATGGCGCAAACGACCTACAATTATTATACTACCAACTGGTATGCCACCGGTGTCGGTGCAGTTACCAACAACTATGGCAACGAGAACCTGAAATGGCAGCAGACGCACAACTATGACGCGGGTATGGACCTTGGCCTTTTTAAGGACAGGATCATTATCTCGCCCCGCTATTATTACAAGCTGACAAAGGGGATGCTGGCGGATATCCAGCTGCCGCCTTCGGCCGGTTTTTCCTCCTATACGGACAACCTGGGGGACATGGCCAATAAAGGATGGGAGCTGAATTTCAAGGTGACCGCTTATCACAACAAGGATTGGAATGTCAGTGTATTCGCCAACCTGGTACACAATACCAATGTCATCAAAAAGATCTCCAATTCCCTGACCTCTTATAATGACAAGGCCAACCAGGCGCAGCAGGCCGATTCCTCTTTGAGGACTACTCCTTTGCTGCATTACCAGGAAGGACAATCTACCAATGAGATCTATGCTGTCCGTTCGCTTGGGATCGATCCTGAGAACGGGAGGGAGATCTTTGTAAAGAAGAACGGTACACATACCTATACTTATGATGTCAACGACATCGCGCCTCTGGCGGATCCGACGCCAAAGGTGCAGGGATCTTTCGGTACGGCGATGTCCTATAAAGGTTTTCAGTTCAATACCATTTTCATGACTACCATCGGGGGCAAAGACTATAACCAGACCCTTGTCGACCGTGTCGATGATGTCAATCCCCGGTATAATGTCGACAGCCGCGCCTTGTCCGGCCGCTGGAAGAACCCGGGTGATCATGCCCAGTTCAAGAGCATCTCCGACCTTTCTGTCACCTATCCGACAAGCCGGTTCATACAGAACCTGAGTACGCTGGACCTGAGTTCGGTATATCTCTCGTATGACTTCAGCAAGCGCGTCTATTCCCGTTTGTCGATGAAGAACCTGCGGGTAGCCCTGACGGCGAATGAAGTATTTTTCTGGTCAACGGAAAAGATCGAGCGGGGGATTGATTATCCCTATGCCCGGAGCTTTACCTTTTCCATTCAAACAAGCTTTTAAACTGACTACTCATGAAGAAATTTATTATATATCTGTTGCCGGTGATGCTGCTGATCAGCTCCTGCAAGAAATATCTTGACGTCAAGCCACAGTCCCAGGTAGCCGCTGACCAGCTGTTCAGCACTCCCCAGGGTTTTGAACAGGCATTGAATGGTGTGTATACCCGGTGCAGCCAGGGTGATCTTTATGGTAAAGAGTTGACCATGGGTTTGCCCGATGTGCTGGCCCAGGATTGGACGGTTGCCCCTAATGCCGACTTCTTTCTGAGCTACCTGCAATCGATACTGTATAATTACCAGGACCAGAATTTTATTAACCGGAAAGATGGTATCTGGAACGGGCTTTACAATGCCATTGCCAACGACAACCTGCTGCTGAAATACGTCGATTCCGGCAAGGTCCTGCCTGCTGCTGAATATCCCCTGATCAAGGGCGAGGCCCTGGCTTTGCGGGCTTATATGCATTTCGATGCGTTGAGGCTTTTTGCCCCTTCTTATCTTATCGGCGCCAGCAGCGCAGCTATCCCCTATGTCACCACGTTTTCCAATAAAGTTACTCCCACGTCTTCGGTCGCCGACGCCGTCAAGCAGACCCTCAAGGATCTGAATGATGCCAAAGCTCTCCTGAGGACGGCGGATCCTATTCTTAATACGTCCTACACGGTGGGATATCCCAGTGATACGAGTTCGGAAACGAGCTCCCCAAACCTGTTCCTGCAAAACAGGCGGAACCGGCTTAACTATTATGCTGTCTGTGGAGAGCTGGCGAGGGTTTACCTGTATATGAATGACAAAACAAATGCATTGAGCAATGCGTTGGAAGTTATCAATTCGAGGAAATTCCCCTTTACCAGCCAGTCCGATTTCATCAATCCCGATGCCACGAAAAAAGACGGGATACTTTACAAAGAGCTGCTTTTTTCCTGGTCCATACCAACAATGGCCGATACGTTGATCAAACAATTCGGCTCAAAGGATAACTCCCTGCACATGACGACGGATATGGGCAACCTGGTATATGAGACCGCAGGCGTAGGGGCTACTGACCTCCGCTTCAAGCAATGGTTCACTCCCGGCACCAGCTTATACCTGGTGAAATATAGCCGGGATCCTAACAGCAACCTGGATTCGCTGGTTGCCCCGGCCCTCCGGCTTAGTGAAATGTATTATATAGCTGCTGAATCTTCCTATGATATCGATCCCGTAAAAGCCGTCGGTTATGTCGATACTGTGCGTGCCGCGCGTGGCGTCGATCCATTGCAAGTCAGCTCACCTGCCGATTTTACGACGGCGCTGATCAAAGAGGCAAGAAAGGAATTTGTTGGAGAGGGTCAGATCTTCTATATGTACAAACGCCTGAACGTGGGCATCGTAGGGCCGACAGGTATTGTTAATGCACCGACCAATAAGGTCTTTGTATTGCCGCTGCCGATCAATGAGATCGAGTTCGGAGGCCGGTAAGAGACAATTCTATTAATGAATAAAAGAGATTTGAAATGAAGAATATCAAAACTATACTGGGAGTACTGTTTCTTATTACGGTGCTGGCCAGCTGTCATAAAGAGGGCCTCCCTCTTTATCAGCAGACCAAGGGTAATGTCTATTTTAACTTCAGCAATGGTAATGACAGCGTAATCTATACTTTCGCCTATACTCCGGGCGTACTCACAGACACTATATATCTGCCGATCAGGATCTCGGGTAACCGGGCTCCCAAAGGGTTGTCCTATAAAGTTTCGGTGACGGACAGCAATACGACGGCTATCGCCGGCCTGGACTATACGGCCCTGCAGTCTTCCTATGCCATACCGCCGGATAGCGGCACAGCCTGGCTGCCCATCGTGCTGCTCAACAAAGATAGCCTGCTGACCCAGCATTCTGTAGGCCTTAACCTGCATCTGGTGGCCTCGGACGACCTGGGTGTGCAGCTTTCGGATATCATTACCGCTCGGGTCATCATCTCCAATAAGCTGGAAAAGCCAAACTGGTGGGATCTGTGGATGACCAACTATTCTGATGAGAAATTCGAACTGTTTATCATCGCGACGAATGGCGTCACTGAGTTGGCTAGTGATCCTGCCACGTATGGCCTGTTTGCTCCCCAGTCCCTTTATTATATCGGGCTGATGAACAATCTCGTCAACGACCCGGTAAGCTGGATAGCCCAGAACCCGGATCGCGGGTATGTGCTACAGGCCCAGGGAGACGGAACCTGGTATTTTTATAACAGCGCCACTCCTTCCAACAGAATACAGGTAATCTTCGATACTTCTGCCAACAGATATTATTTTGTCCAGAAGGTCGGAGGGTATGTCACTCCCAATTAAAAGCTTAAAAAAATGAAACGTTTCTTCTTTTATATACTGATCCTGGCAGTGACCGGTCTTTCTGTGACCTCCTGTAACAAGGACAATGGAAATTACACCTATCATGTTCCCCCGGCGCCCATAGTCCACCTGGATACCGTATACAATGCCATTTTGGGTGATACGCTGGTCATCGATCCGAAAGTAACCATCTCCGATAAATCGCATGTGCTGGGTTATGCCTGGGAGATCCAGACTGGGATAACCACTCCTCCCATCGTCTCTACCGGCGCGCAGCTAAAGATCATTTTTACGCTGGCAGCCGGCCGGTATGGCGGCAAGCTGACGGTGACCGACAGCGCCAACGGAGAGAAATACTTCTATACCTTTATTGTCCAGGGAAATACCATCTACGCCAGGGGGACATTGGTTTTGAGCCAGGAAAATGGCGTTTCGCAGCTGTCGTTTGTACTTCCTGACAGCAGCATGCAGCTACGGATCTACAAGACGCTGAACGGAACGGACCTTCCGCCCAATGCACAGCAGCTGATCCCAATGTTCAATATATACCTAAATAACGGCGCTCTTTTTAATTACTGGATCGTTTCCTCCCAGGGCAGCGACCCGGGTGTACAGATCGACCCGAATACGTTGATGAAGATCAAGACGCTGAAACAAAATTTCTTTACTACTCCTTCAAGCGTCACTCCCGGCCAGCTCATCAATAACCCGCAGACGGGTACGCTGGAAGGCGTACTCAACGGGCAGATCTATCTCGGCGCCTCCCAGACGGCTTATTTCTCGGATATCTATGGTCAGTTCGGTCTGCCGGCGACCGGCAACTATCAGCTGTTCCCCCAGGCTGTCTTCAACCCTATCTTCCCTTATTTCCTGGGTTATGAGTCCACCAGGAAGCAGGTGGTTGCCTTTACTAATTTCGGGTCACCTTCCTATCTCGGGACGGGATATATCGACACTGTTGCTCAGCCTTCGTTTGATCCGACCAATGTGGGCCTGGACATGCTGGACTTCGAGCAGATAAATGCGGGCAACTGTTACATGTTTGGCAAGGCCCCGAATGATTCGGTGTATGAATATGAATTCGGCGCTGTCTTCCAGGGGATAATCCAGGTTAACCCGATCCACAAACGGCCTTTTGCCCGCCAGGACCTTATAAAGGCGGATACGAAATGGGCCAGCTCGCCAAAGGAGATCTTCTTTTTTAGTTCGGGTTCCGCCATCTATGAATACAATCCGCTCAATCAGTCGTTTAAGCCGCTGACTACAGACTTCGGCGGTAAGGCGATAACCATGCTCAAGGCCTCGGCAGATGGAAATACCCTGACCGTTGGTGTGGATGGCACGGTCTTTTTCCTGGATGTAAGCACCGGTAAATATGGTGACGTCATCCGTCGCATCGATAATATTCCCGGCTCACCGATGGATGTATATGTCCGCAATAACTAAATAACGTATGATCAAGAAATTATTATTTTTAGCGGGTTTGTTGCCGCTGTTCCTAAAAGCTCAGACGCAGGACTTTACTTTGAAAGGCCGCATCGGTCATTTCAATGCGCCGGCAAAGATCTATTTCGATCACATGGAAGGCGACATTGGTCATTCCGATTCAGCTGTACTGGTAGATGGCGCTTTTTCTTTTACCGGCAAGGTCAATGGGCCCGGGGCGGTGCGTATGGCGTTTGCTCCAAAGGGAGATGGAAAAGAAAAAGCCATCTACACGGGGGACGCGATCTATTTCTATATCGGGGCTGAGCATATAACTATAAAGTCCAAAGATTCGCTGAGTTCTGCGGTCATTACCGGCTCGCCGGTCAATGATGCCTACAATGCCTATACTATTTTTATCGGCGGCAGCATCATGGCGCTGACAAAGGCGGCCAATGAAGACTTCAACCGGGGAACGGAAGAGCAGAAAAAGGATACGGCTTATTTTCATGCGGTGGACAGGCGGTTCAGGCAGCATGTGGCGGACAGGGCCGGCCGGGAGATGGAGTTTGCAAAGACACATCCCCATGACTTTTTTAGTATTGTAGCGCTTACGGAGCAGACGCAACATGCGGCCGGCGCCATACGGTCAAAGGGGATCTTTGCGACATTGGATGAATCCCTGCGCCTTTCTCCCGCCGGTAAAAAACTGGATGAAAAGATGGCCGCATTGACGGCGGTAGTCGCCGGTTCCATGGCTCCCGACTTTACCCAGCCGGACACGACGGGGCAGCCGCTGACCTTGTCCCGCTTAAGAGGAAAATATGTCCTGGTGGATTTCTGGGCCAGCTGGTGCAGCCCCTGCCGGGCAGAGAATCCCAACCTGAAAAGACAATACCAGCTGTATAAGGGAAAGGGATTTGAAGTGATCTCGGTTTCCCTTGACGACAATAAGAAGAAATGGGAGGATGCAATCACAAAGGATGGTTTGCCCTGGCTGCAGGCTTCCGACCTGAAAGGCTGGAATAACGAGGCCGGGAAAATGTATGGTGTCTCCGGAGTACCTGCCAGCTTCCTGGTGGACCCGCAGGGAAAGATCGTGGCTACGGGTCTGGTGGGAGATACGTTGAATAAAAAGCTCGCGGAGATATTCGGCCCTATGGCTAAGACCACGGGTCAGATCCCCATGAAAATATTATATGTGGGTTACAGCCCGGACAGGCCCCTGCCGGAAAAGCAGGTTTATTTTACGCAGTCCGATAGTCTTCTTAAAAAAGTCCATCAGAACCGTATGAACGACTGGCGGAGTTTCCTGGAAAAGAATTTTACGGTGGTCAGGACGGTGGATGTGAGGGATTATTCGGTAAAGCTTTCCGACTCGGTTGATGTGACGATCATGGATGCGGGGCCGGTATCGCTGCCTGCCGGCTTTGACCGGCCGATGATCCTGATGCATGCTATGGCGCCGCTGGTAGGAATGCCTATCGGCCTTAAGTTCGACTGGTATTGCCAGTGTCTTGAGTCGGAGGCATTGAATATCCATACGGATCACGCCATTTTTCATACTCCCAACGAAGTACATCTGACGCTGGTGGAAAAGCCGACGCCCGGTTCCTTTTTCAATGGGTTCCAGGGCGCAACTACGCCTGCCCGGATGCCGATGTGGAGGGTGAATACCCTGGGATATATCTCTGCCCCTTACCTGGTAGGAATGGTGGCTCATGGCGAAGGGTTTAATGACTCTCCGGATGCCGAGTCCATCTCCGGGGGAGTATGTCTGAAAAATGCGGAGGCTGTAGCCCTGGGACGCCAGGGCAATTATTTTATGTGGGGATTCTCCGGCTCACCGGAATATATGACCGAAGAAGCCAACAAGGTTTTTGTCAATACGATCTGTTATATCAGGAAGTATGACCACAAGCCGGCTATCGTAAAAAAGGTGCAGATCACGACAAGGGAAGGTCTCGACGAGCTGATCTATCGCATCGACCGGGCAGTGTATGACAAGGCCATCGTGTCCCGGCGGGAAGGCAACCGGCGGCTTCAGCGTATGCAGGATTCTTTGCGCGCGCAGAAGGCTGCGGGCAAGGACATCGGGCATAGTAATGAGATGTTCCTGAAAATGCCGATGACGGATGCGGTAGAAAGTTTTGAGGACTATGTCAAAGGATTTGCCGGTCCCGAACTGTTTGCGAAATTCGGCACCAATACTGCCCTGTACCGGAAGTATTACAAAGACAACTACGAATACTACTATCCCCTGGACGGGTATAGCCTTCAGCTGGACGCTGATGCGCAGCACCTGGGCTTATCCAACAGGAAGGCAGCTATACTGGAGAAATGTATCAGCCTGCTGGAACGCGGTAAGGACACGGCAATGGCTATGAGGGTGCTGAGACGATATACAATGGAGTCTTTTGCTACTGCCGGTCTCTGGCGGAACTGGCTGACGGAAAATAAGAGCCGGCTGTTCTATACGGAGTCCGGTGGATTTAAGTTTGTTGTCAACACCTATATAGCAGCTGCGCCAGTGGCAGAGCAGACCTCTCCAGCATCCGCGGGATCGGGTGTACATGCTGCTGCAACCCTGGCGCCAGGTGCGCCGGAGGGTGCGCCGACGCCTGCTGACCCGGTGGTGATCGCGGGGAGATTGGAGAATGGGCGGGTGATCATCGATGCCGATATCCTCAAAGGCTGGCATATCTATGCTTATGTCAGTAAGGATAACCCCTTTGTGCAGACGGAGATGCTGCTCGACCTGCCGGAAGGGGCCGTTTCTGATAAGGAATGGCAGAGTTCGGCGGGCTTGCCTTTCCCGGGAAATGATGGTATCTTTGTCTACGAAGGGAAGGTGCGGTTCTCCCTTGCAGTGGATTGTTCCCGGGCAAAGCCCGGGGCTACCATCCGATGCGGGCTTTATTACCAGGTATGCGACAATACGAAGTGTTTTCCGCCGAAGAGAAAGACTGTCGATATTAAAATATGATCTATCGTATGAAATTACTGCCATCGCTTTTTCTCCTGCTCGTTATCGCGACCAGCGGCTTTGCGCAAAAACTCACTCCCCCGAAATTACACAAGGAAGCGGCCGACTTCACGCTGCCGACACCGGCCGGCGAAAACCTGCGGCTTTCTTCTCTTCGCGGGCAATATGTTCTTGTGGACTTCTGGGCATCCTGGTGTATGCCTTGCAGAGCAGCGATACCACATCTTAAGGATCTCTATGCGCAATATCATGCGGCAGGACTGGAGATCGTGAGTATTTCAATTGACGCACATCCCGAAGCCTGGAAGAGGGCAATGGAGCAGGAGCAGATGCCCTGGAAACAGACAATGGATACCTATAGCGGGACGGGGGATTTTTCCGATGTGGCAGGTGGTTACGGTGTAAAATTCATCCCTTATACGCTGTTGCTGGATAAGGAAGGGAAGGGTATCGCAATCAACCCCGAACCACATACGCTGGACAAACAATTGAAAAAGATATTTGGGAATTAACTAAGCCAGGGCGCTGCGGCTAGGATCTCCTCCGGTGCAGTGCCCATTTTCTGAGCTTGCCGACGAGCTCTTCGAGCTTTACCGGCTTGCCGATATAATCATTCATTCCCGCCTGCTGGCATTCTTCCTCGTCTCCCTCCATTGTATTAGCGGTCAGCGCAATGATCACGGGCTGTTCGGACAGTTTTGCCTGCCGGATCTGACGGGCTGCTTCCAGGCCATCCATTTCCGGCATCTGGAGATCCATCAGGATGACATCGAAGGCGCTGCTCCTTGCGGCTTTCAGGGCCATATGGCCATTCTCTACGATGGTAGGCTCATACCCCAGCTTCTGCAGGATAAAGAGTATTACCTGCTGGTTGACCTCGTTGTCTTCTGCGATCAGGATCTTCAACGGGAAGGTTGTTGCCAGTTCCTCCGGCAAACGCGGCTGCACCTTTCTTCCTTCCCCGCCCGCTCCGCCCTTGTTCTGCAAACCGGAAAGGATCTGCTTATACATCACCTGTTGTTTGATGGGTTTGGTCATGACGGCGCTGAACAGGTCATTGTGGTTCTTTTTGTATTCATCCCCTACCGAACTCAACAGGATGATCGGCAATTGCGGATGATGGTCACGGATGGACTGAGATAAGCGGATACCGTCCATAAAGGGCATCTGCATATCCGTCACTACAAGGTCATAACGGCTGTCTGTCGCCAGGATGTTCAGGGCCTCTACACCGGAAGCGGCCAATACTGGCGTCAGATCCCAGAACTCCAGCTGACTCTTTAGGATGGTCCGGTTGGTGAGGTTATCATCCACGATGAGGACCCGTTTGCCGGCATGTTCGGAAAGCCCGTTGATGGACAACGGCGGATTTTTGTCAATGCCTGCACTGGTGCGGATGGTAAAAGAAAAAGTGCTGCCTGCGTCGGGCTGGCTTACGGCGCTGATCCCGCCGCCCATCAGCCGGACCAGCTGTTCGGAAATAGCCAGGCCCAAACCGGTGCCGCCATATTTTCGGGTGGTGGAGGAGTCGACCTGGGAGAACGCTTTGAACAGGCGTTCCATTTTTTCCGGCGGAATACCGATGCCCGTATCCTTTACTTCAAAGCCCAGGGTCAGCCAGCCTGCAAGAGAGGTTTCCAGCAGTCTTACGCCGATGAAGATCTCTCCCTGTTCGGTAAACTTCATTGCATTGCCAACGAGGTTGGTCAGGATCTGGCGCAGGCGATGGTCATCTCCCCGGATATAGAGCGGGACATCACGTTCGATCTGGTAAAGCAGCTCTATACCCGTTTTGGCGGCGCGGGCGCTGAAGAGATCGAGGATGTTTTCGATGCAGCTGTGCAGGTCGAAGTCTTCTTCTTCCAGCTCCATACTGCCGGACTCGATCTTTGAGAAGTCAAGGATATCATTGATCACGTTGAGCAGGGTTTCCCCACAGGTGGTGATGGTCTCGGTATAAGCCCGCTGCTGATTGTTGAGCGGGGTTTCCGCGAGCAGGGAGGACATGCCGATGACGCCATTCATCGGGGTCCTGATCTCATGGCTCATCGTCGCCAGGAAAATGCTTTTGGCGCGGTTGGCCCGTTCGGCTTCCTGGCGGGCGGCTTCTGCCTTCAGATAGGCTTCTTCCAGCTCGTCTTCGCTACGTTTGCGTTCGAGCAGCACGATTGCTTCGCGTTGAAGTGAGGCCATACGTACGGTCTGAGCGATCTGTATCTGTCCCGCTTTTTTCAACTGGTAGGCCCATAACCCGCAGATGAAGACAATGATGGCAGTAAGAATAATATGGATAACAAAGGTTTGCAGACTCAGGAAGTCCAGCTGGCTAAAATACACAGCGCTGCCGGTGTACTGAAGATAATTAAAGACGGCATGATGTGCTGTGACGATGATCAACAGCGGGATCTGCAGTTTCCATTTCTGATAGGTGATGAGGATGGCGCTGCCGACGAAAGCAAAAAAGTGCATCTCGAACAGGCCATGCATTTGATAAATATACTGTGCCATAAAAACGGCCAGTATAATGCTGAGCACATATTGATAGAGATCGGACCGGGGAAGAAAGAATTTTACGGAATACCAGGCGACAAGTGACAGTCCTCCGACCCCGATTGCTATATCCCAGGTATCATAAAAATGGGCCAGCAGCAGGCCGATGAGAAAAAAACCCACCACGAAATAATTCATGAGCTTGTCACTGCGTCGCCGGACCTCGCTCTGAAAATATTCTGTTTGTTCCAGCAGGTCGCTGGGAGTATTGGTTATTATATAAGGTGCAGAATTCATTTGCGGCAGCTTGGTAATTCACAACCATAGGCTTTCAGGGCCAGAGGGCTGAAGGTTTGAGAATAGTCCTGGTGAAGGAGGCCATCGAGCGCCATTCGGGCAAAACCTGTCTTTTCATCGACACAGTACTGGCTGCGGTTGTAGTTGCCGCGATAAAATAAATGACGGCTGGTATCGATGATGACGGCTTGCGGTGTCGAATAGACGCCACAGGCTGCGGCCACTGCCGAATCCGCCAGCACGGGGATAGGGTAGGGCAGGTCGAATTTTTTCTGCAGCTGCCGGGGCGTAAATCTTTTTGGACTCATTACAACAATGGCAAAGTCAGCCTTGCCGGCGTATTGTTTTACCAGTGCCGCGAATTGAGGCATATTAAAACGGGAGCAGGGACAGTCGGGGTTGAAGAAATGAAGGAAAAGAGGTTTTCCTGTTAGCAACCTGTCGGCCGCTGCGGGAAGGGCAACGAGGGTGCCGGGTACTATAGGGTGATAATTTACCGGAACCGGCGTTGGCAAATGATATTTCCATTCGTTACGCCAGAAAATAAAACCAATGCCGGCAAACAGGAAGATAAGCCAGGCTGCAACAAGTCCTTTTCTCATACTGCTATGGATAATTACTAAGGATAAGGTTTAACTCATATAAGATTATGCGGTCATATCAATAACGTGTGTGGGTGTCATTTCTTGTAAGTATTTCTACTTATTTTTTATGCTCCAGAGCTAAGAATTTGGTTAGTCGATAGACAGAGTTGTCTACTTTATGGAAAAGTGTATATTTGTATACTATGAAGGAATCAGCAGTAAAAGAAAGGATCCTTGGGACGGCTTCGCGGTTGTTCTACGACCAGGGATATCATGTCACGGGCATCAATCAAATCATCGAAGAGGCGGATATTGCCCGGGCCTCCCTTTATAATCATTATCCTTCCAAGACCGATCTGTTGCTGGCCTACCTGGATAGCACGCATGAATGCTGGTTTGCAGATCTGGATGCCTTTCTGAAACCAATAGAAGGGAACCGGGAGAAGTTGCTGGCTATATTCGACTTTCGTGTCCAGCGGCAGGTAAAATTGAAATTTAAGGGCTGCCACTTTAATAAGATAGCTGCTGAAGCCAGTGATGACCAGGAAGTACTTTCCCGGGTCAGGGCACATAAGCAGCGGTTACGGAATGTTATCTATGATCTGGTCGTTCAGACCACCCAGCGCCGTTCGATCCTTGACAATGAGAACCTGGCCGATTCCCTCTTTTTATTGCTGGAAGGCGGAGTTGCCATCGGCGGGATGTATCGCAGCACCGAAGCTGCAGAAAAAGCCAAACAAATAGCAGAAACTATCCTGTAAGCGGAAATTGTGTATTTTCCGGGTATGAACAAAATACTAACGATCGCTTATATAAGCACAGGGCTCCTGCTACATGCAGGAGCCTTTGCACAACAGCCTGTAGAAAAATATTCAATCGACTCCGCGTCGGTCGAACATGCGGGGGTACCGAAGGGAGAGGTAATCAAATGCAGCTTCGATCATTCTTCTGTTTTCCCCGGCACCCGGCGGGACTATTGGATCTATATCCCGGCCCAGTACCGGCCCGATCATCCGGCTTGTGTGTATGTCAACCAGGATGGCATCCAATGGAAGGCCCCTGTGGTTTTTGACAATCTCATCAACAACCGCGAAATCCCGGTTACTATCGGTGTCTTTATCCAGCCCGGACGCGTGATGGCATCCGACACCGGTGCAGCGCTGGACCGGTTCAACCGCAGCTTCGAATATGACGGGCTTGGAGATAACTATGTGCGATTTATTCTCGATGAGATCTTACCTGATGTCGAAAAACACCAGGCTGGTGACGGAAGGGCTATTCACCTGTCCCGCAATGGAAATGACCGGTCCATCGGCGGGTCGAGCAGCGGCGCCATTGCTGCATTTACTGCGGCCTGGGAAAGGCCTGATGCTTTTTCCCGGGTGTTCAGCGCCATCGGTACCTATGTCGGGCTTCGGGGAGGTGATCGCTATCCGACCCTGATCCGGAAATATGAACCCAGGCCCATCCGTGTCTTTTTACAGGATGGTTCCAACGACCTGAATATTTATGGCGGTGACTGGTATAAGGCCAATGAAATGATGGAAAGGGCGCTGACCTTTTCGGGATATGAAGTACGTCATGTCTGGGGAGAAGGGTCACACAGCGGTGCACAGGGCACATCGCTTTTCCCGGAGGCGATGCGCTGGCTTTGGAAAGAATGGCCGCGGCCGGTTGCGAAAGGCAATTCCGCCAACCAGGTACTGCATGAGATCCTGATCCCTGGCCAGGACTGGGAACTGGTAGGAGAAGGGTATGGTTTTACCGAAGGCACGGCCGCTGACGCCCGCGGGAACGTTTTCTACCAGGATATCCCGGCTTCGAAGACCTATCGTGTCGGGCCCGATGGTAAAGCTATCGTATTCAATGCCGATGCCAAAAGAGCCAGCGGTACCTCCTTTGGTCCGGATGGCGACAGGTATGAAGTGGCGGGTGCAACAAGACAGGTCCTACGGTATAATTCCGCCGGGAAGGTCGACGTCATCGCATCCGAGATCGACGGTAATGATCTTCTCGTTACGCGTAACGGGAATGTATATGTCACTTCGCCCAATGGATCTGAAAAACCCAGCCGGCTCTATCTCATACGACCAGGAGGCGGGAAGATCGTCGTCGACTCGGGGCTTCATTTTATCAACGGG
This sequence comes from Puia sp., assembly GCA_036499285.1. Lineage (GTDB taxonomy): Bacteria > Bacteroidota > Bacteroidia > Chitinophagales > Chitinophagaceae > Puia. The sequence continues at coordinate 182,726 of DASYEB010000003.1, forward strand.
CTTTGTCTCACTCCTGATCAGACGCAGCTGTATGTAGCGGAAAGCGCCTCACACTGGATCTGGTCCTACTCTGTCCGCCCGGACGGAAGCTTGTTCAACAAGCAGCGTTATGGCTGGTTACATGTACCGGACAACGGGGAAAACGCCTGGCCGGATGGTCTTAAATGCGATCGCGAAGGCCGTGTTTATGTCGCCACGAGTCTTGGGATCCAGATCCTGGACCCTATCGGACGTGTCAATGCTATTCTGCCTATGCCGTCAGGCCATCCGTCGAATGTATGTTTTGGCGGTGCTGACTTTGATGTGTTGTACGTCTCATGCGGGGGGAAAGTTTATCGCCGGAAGCTGAAGGTGCGGGGGGCGAATAACTTCGAGGCGCCGAACAAGCCGCCGCAGCCGCATCTTTGAGCAAATGAAATACAATACATCAAGGATTCCCTGCAGATGGTCAAATAAAGGCGGCTCTCTCCGTCACAATGCCTCCCTTTGTGGTATCCTTTCATTTAAAAACATATTTTATGCAAAAGTTCATTCAAAAGAGCCTCTTTATGGTTTTGGTAGGAATGACCGCGCTGATGCAGCCGGTCCTTGCAGGCACCGACAGCTATCGCATTTATTTGAATAACAAGCTGATCCTGCAACAGTATGTGACACGCACACTGGACCTCAAGAACCTGCCCCTGAGCGAAGCCAATGCCAATGACAAACTGGTCATTTATTACAATCATTGCGGAGCGACGGGCAGAAACAGAAGCATTGTTGTAAAAGATGAGAATGGTGTCGTTCTTAAAGAATGGAAGTTCGCGGATGCGCCGGTAAAGGATGGCGGAATGAATATTCCCGCCGGAGATGACGGGATGACCATTCCTGTAAAGGAGATATTGGCGCTACAGGAAAAAAGCCATGGTTTGTCCCTGTATTACTCTTCGCAGCAGTTGCCTGCGGGACACCTGCTAACCAGGGTTGACAAGGTCTCAAAGCCCGTTGCCTAGTATTTCCTATTTTTATTGCCGCAATGACATCGGAAAATACCATACAACGTTGGAAGCTGTACCATATCTTATTCTGGGCCGCTTTGATGGGGGTATGGTATTTCTTTCGTTATGAAGACTACTCCAGCAGGCAGCTTGCTTTTAAGATAACCCTATTGAAGGTGGCCGATCTCGCTTTCATGGTATATGTCACCAACTATCTGCTGATTCCCCGGCTGCTCTATAAAAAGAGATACTTTTTATTCGGCCTTATCTGGATCCTGTTCATTATCTGCTCCAGCTGGCTGAAGATCTATATAGAAGGTCAGCTGGTCCATCATTCGGAATTGTTTAATATCTTCCGGCACTTTAAAACGCTCTTTTATGATAATACGATCCCGCATATTTTGCTGGTGAGCACAGGCGCCGCTTTTAAGCTTATGCTGGATTATGCATCGGCACAAAAAAGACTGGCGGAAATGGCGAAGGAAAATGCGACTGCTGAGCTCAACTTCCTCAAGTCGCAGATAAATCCGCACTTTGTATTCAATTCCCTGAATTCCGTTTATTTTTTGATCGACAAGCAGAATGCGGCTGCAAGAGATAGCCTGGAAAAATTCTCGGATATGCTGCGTTACCAATTGTATGAATGCAGCACAAGCCAGGTAAGCATAGAAAAAGAGATCGATTATCTGAAAGACTATATAGATCTTCAGCGCCTGAGAAGGGATGATGATTGTATTATTGACCTCAGGATCTCACCCGGATTAACAGGATTCCAGATCGCCCCGCTTTTACTGATCCCCTTTGTGGAGAATGCGTTCAAACACCTGTCGCACTACAATCATGGCGACAATCAGGTAGCCATTCACCTTGAAAAGGAGGATGGATCGATGACATTGGCTGTCCGCAATACAAGAGAAGAGAAGGGGAATAGCCCGGGCACCCTGAACCCGGGCGGTATAGGATTGCGTAATGTGAAAAGACGGCTGGAATTGTTATACCCCGGCAGGCACTCGCTGGCCATCGACAAATTCCCGGACAGGTTCGAGATATTTCTTAAATTGGAGGTGTGACGATCAATTGCATCATAATAGATGATGAACCCCTTGCCAGGAAGGGTGTCAGGGAATATATCGGTGACATTGATTTCCTGAATCTTCTTGGCGAATACGACACGCCCCTGAAGGTAATGGACCGGGTCGACGTGGCGGCGGTTCAGCTGATCTTCCTGGATATACAGATGCCCAGGCTGACAGGGCTTGATTTTTTGAAGAACCTGCGAAACCCTCCACTAGTCATCCTGACAACTGCCTATCCTCAATATGCCCTTGACGGTTTTGAACTGGATGTGCTGGATTACCTGTTGAAGCCTATTTCGTTTCAGCGTTTTTTAAAAGCCGTCGAAAAGGCGAAAGACTATTACACCACTCACCAGCCTCCTGCTGCGACAGCCAGCCGGCCATCGCAGCAAACAGAAGAGAATGATCATATTTTTGTAAAGACGGGTACGATCCTAAAAAAGATCTATTACGATGATATTCTTTTTGCCGAAGCACTGCAGAATTATGTCGCTATCCACACCACCGACAAAAAATACATAGCGTATCTCACGTTTAAAAGCATCGAAGATAATTTGCCGGTCGCGCGTTTTCTGAAAGTACACAAATCCTATATCATCCAACTGAGCAAGGTTGATGCCATCGAAGGGAATGCTATCATTATCGGCGAGTTTTCCATCCCTATCAGCCGGGCAAACAGGGAAGAAATTATGAATAAGATCCTGAATGGCAAATTTTTGAAAAGATAAGCAAGAATGCCTACTTCTTCATTTTCAGTTTATCTGCTACCAATTCGCCGATCAACGATCCCATTTTGTGGCTCAGCGTCGTGCAATATTCATAATGGATACCACCGTAAAAACGGGAGCGTTCGGTCTCTGAAGCGGCATCACGGAATGACTTATAGCTTCTGCTTTTGATACCAAACTCCAATTCCGTGGTATCTGTGTACGGGAAGTTGTCACCAAAGTCGCTGGTCAGCGTTTCGGCGGCGGCGGCGGAAATGGTGCAATGCCCGCAGGTGTATTCCGGAAAGGGAGGGGTCTGCAGGTGAGGACGCCAGTTGGGGTCAAAATATTTGTTGATGGCGGTCTCGGGTCTTAAGGTATTGTAGGTATACTTGATGGCCCAGCATTCGATAAAAGCATCGAAAAGGGAGATGGCTGTTTTGGCATAGGCTGCAGCGGTTGTGTTGAAGTCGGCGCCTGCTTTTTGGGCGGCGATACCGGTAATGCTCATCCAGTGACCGGCGGGCGAAAACTTCTTCGTGCCAAACATCAGGTGGCCGCTGACGTTCAATTTGAATGGGTTGTCGTCCCAGAAATCCGCGGTCCATGCCTCTTCCTCAGAAAGACTGTCGCCTTTATTTTGGATCTTCTTAACTTCCTGGTAATAGGGTGCTTTTGGGTCAGTCACATTGAAAGTGTATGGAGGATGCGGAATAAACTCCCTGACGCTGTCTACAACAGCAAAACGGATCTCCTGCCAGTGGGGTTCCATAGCGGGGGTATAGGCCGGCGGGGTAGGGACCCAGCGACCGGGTGAATCGTTGACCATGTATTCGGTCGCTCCTCTCGTTTGGGCATAATTATCCTTTTTGCTCCAGGCCATCACCACCGCGCCTACCGAATCTGCGTAGGCGGTGGAGGCCTCGATCATACCGGAAGACATGCCATGGTCTTTGGCCAGTTTTTTAAGACTGTCGACATAAACGCGCATGCTTCCTTCGGGGAAGGTGACGGCCTCTCCCAGTTTGCAATAGGCAAGCAGGGAAGCCAGCTCGAAATTGATCTTAGCGCCGGGAGCCGGCTGGGGTACAGGCTGTAACCCATGTAATTGTCCGGCCAGTGAAGTATAGCCGGAAGGGTAACCTGCGGCGATGACCTCATACCCCGCAACCGCGGCATAAAGGTAGTTGCGGGAAGCTACAATGGGCCCGAAGTTGTTGCCCATGACAACGGTGTTCAGCTCATGAACGGTACGGGAATAGATGGTGGGATCTTTGAAGACTTTTTCATAGTCGTTGGTAAAATGGCATGCGGAGAAAGACATCGCCACACAGGCGATAAATAAGAAACGTGTCATGAAGATCATGTATGGGTTATTGGCTGTAAATTAATTGATAAAAGGGATAAGGGATTATACTATCCCTTCCCGCCGGGGAGGCAGCTTTCTCAAAAGCGAGTATCCGGCCGGCAGGGGTGCGGTACGATAAGCCGCAGGGCGTACGGTACCGGTAGGGAAATAAGTTACAGCAAGATAGTGATCTTCGAGATAACAAACTTTTAGAATATTAACCGTCGTTTTCCCCGAAGAGCCCGGGGCTTTGGCATGGCCTGTATTTTGCAGGTCGTTTACGAGGCTGAAAAAATTGTCTCTTGCCGTGTGGAGGCGACTGGTTTCCCGGTCTGGAAGACACAAAAATTCAAGGGAATCATTGTACAACCTTTTGCCGACATATCTGTAATGAATGGGGCCGATGTCTACCTGCCCGTCTGCGCGTTCGAAAGCTGTCGAAGGATTGCTGTAGGGCAGCCGGTCCGCGGATACCCTGACAAGGACCAGCTGGGAGGGATCGTATTGGTCATTATCCAGCCGCAGCTCCCACTGAGACTTCACATGGCTTTCAAACCAGGAGATGAAAAGCCAGTAACCTACCCAATTGAAGAACAGAAAGGATAACAATAATATGGTGGCAATCTTTCTAAACAACATTACAAGGTAGCTAACTTTAGTTAAATTATGCCTCCCGAAAATAAAAATATTCTGGCTGTCAACGGCGGGTCGTCCAGCATAAAGTTCTCTTTGTATGAGTCGGGACGGGAACAGCTTCCGGTTAAATGGTTGTCCGGAAAAATAGACAGGATCGGGCTGCCGGGGTCGAAGCTAACGTATACGGGTAAACGAAAAAAAAATGCCGGCGAGCTGCCGGTCAGCGCTGCTACTCCCCGTGAAGCCGCGGCCTTTCTGCTTGACTGGCTGGAGAAGCAGGGTGCCAGACCCCTGGCCGGCGTCGGTCACCGAGTGGTGCATGGCCTGCAGCACCGGCAGGCTGCATTTATCGACGACCAGCTACTGGAAGAATTAAAAAGGATAAGAGGGTATGACCCCGATCATCTTCCCGGAGAGATCGATCTCATAGAGTTGTTCCGCAGCAAAGATCCGGATACCCCTCAGCTGGCCTGTTTCGACACGGCCTTTCACGCCACGCTGCCACGGCTGGCTAAACTGCTTCCTCTTCCGCGCCGTTATGACCAGGCCGGGTTACAGCGATATGGATTTCACGGACTATCCTATGCCTATATAATGGAAGAGCTGACCCGTATCGATATTGCCGCTGCGCGGGGATCTGTTGTCCTTGCCCATCTGGGCAGCGGCGCCAGCCTGGCGGCCGTAAAAGACGGGGTCAGCATCGACACCACGATGGGGTTCACTCCCACCGGGGGGATCGTCATGGGTACCCGCACGGGTGACCTGGACCCGGGCGCGATCTGGTATCTGCTGCAAAACGAGCGGCTCACTCCGGCACAATTCAGCCGGCTGGTAAACCATGAATCCGGTCTGCTGGGTGTCTCCGATACCAGCTCCGATATGCAGGACCTGCTGGCCCGGGAAAGCAGCGACGAACGTGCCGCAGAAGCCGTGGGGCTTTTTTGCTATCAGATCAAAAAAAGTATCGGAGCCTTCTGTGCCGTTCTTGGCGGGCTGGATGCCCTTGTGTTTACCGGCGGCATAGGGGAGAGGTCGGCTGTCATACGCTCGCGGATCTGTTCGGGTCTCGATTATCTCGGCATCAGCCTGGACCCCGTAGCAAATGGGAGTTCTGAGGCAAATGGAAGCTCCGGCGTGTCGATCGGTGCCAAAGGAAGCCGCACCGCAGTATATGCTATCCCTACCGATGAGGAATGGATGATAGCGCGCACCGTCGATCAATTACTGAAAGAATAATAACAATATGGCACATCATTCAACCGATCTATTGAAAAAAATGCACGCTTACTGGCGTGCAGCCAACTATCTGTCCGTAGGACAGATGTATCTACTGGCCAATCCTCTTTTGAAAGAGCCGCTTGCCCCCGAACACATCAAAAAGTTATTACTGGGTCACTGGGGCACCTCTCCCGGGCAAAACTTTATTTATGTTCACCTCAACCGGCTTATCCGGCAAAACGATCTGGATATGATCTACATCGCCGGGCCCGGTCATGGAGGACCCGCGCTGGTCGCCAACACCTACCTGGAAGGCACTTATACCGAAGTCTATCCAAGTATCAGCCGGGATGAAGAGGGCCTGCAGAAGCTGTTCAAACAATTTTCTTTCCCGGGGGGTATTCCCAGCCATGTCTCACCCGAATGCCCCGGCTCGATACATGAAGGCGGGGAGCTGGGTTATTCGCTAAGCCATGCATTTGGGGCTGTCTTTGACAATCCCAAGCTGATCGTGGCCTGTGTCATCGGGGATGGGGAGGCGGAGACGGGACCTCTTGCCACGGCCTGGCATTCCAATAAGTTTCTCAACCCGGTAACGGACGGGACCGTATTACCCATACTGCATCTCAACGGATTTAAGATTGCCAACCCGACCATTTTGGCAAGGATCAGCCACGAGGAGCTGGAGCAGCTGTTCAAAGGGTACGGCTGGGAGCCGCGCTTTGTAGAAGGGGATGATCCGGACGTAATGCATGAAGCGATGGCCACCGCTCTGGATGAAATTATCGAAGATATCCGGCAGATCCGGGAAAAGGCAAGGAGCGAAGGGGGATGGGTGGGCAGTGCAGGCAATGGGCAAGCGAGTGGATCTGGCGCGGGTGCTGGCGGCTCGGGCGAACCTCCCCGCCCCCGCTGGCCGATGCTTGTGCTTCGGACACCCAAAGGATGGACAGGCCCTAAAATGGTGAATGGCCTTCCCGTCGAAGGTTCGTTTCGTGCCCACCAGGTGCCGATACCCGATCCTGCCGGCAACAAGGAACAGCTAAAGCAGCTGGAAGCCTGGCTGAAAAGCTATAAGCCGGAAGAGCTGTTTGATGAAAAGGGGGCCTTGCTCGAAGAGCTGGCTGAACTGGCGCCGAAAGGCCAGCGGCGTATGGGCGCCAATCCGAATGCCAACGGCGGCCTGTTGCTGGTGGACCTGAAGATGCCGGATTTCCGGGATTTTGCATTTAAGGTGACCGGTCCGGGTAAGGCAAAAGCTTCCGATACGACGATACTGGGGGAATTCCTGGCGGCTGTCATCCGTCTCAACCAGGAACAGCGCAACTTCCGCCTTTTTGGCCCGGACGAGACCCTCTCCAATAAATTAGACGCCGTATTCAAGTCGACCAACCGCCAATGGGTGACCAACCGGACAGAGCAGGACCAGTACCTCAGCACCGATGGGCGGGTAATGGAAGTCCTTAGCGAACACCAGTGTGAAGGCTGGCTGGAGGGTTATCTGCTCACTGGCCGGCATGGCCTGCTTAACAGCTATGAGGCTTTTGTACATATTATCGACTCGATGTTCAACCAGCATGCCAAATGGCTGAAGGTTACCTTACATATCCCGTGGCGCCGTAAGATAGCCTCGCTGAACTACCTCCTGGCTTCGCATGTGTGGCGGCAGGATCACAATGGGTTTACTCACCAGGACCCCGGCTTTATCGATCATGTCGTCAATAAGAAGGCGGAGGTCGTGCGTGTCTATCTTCCTCCCGACGCCAACTGCCTGCTCTCTACAATAGACCATTGTCTGCGGAGCCGTCATTATGTCAATGTAGTAGTGGCAGGTAAGCACCCGGCTCCCCAGTGGCTTACCATGGACGAAGCCGTTCTGCATTGTTCCAAAGGAGCTGGCATCTGGACCTGGGCAAGCAATGACCGGGACGATGAGCCCGACGTCGTGATGGCGGCGGCAGGTGATGTACCTACCCTGGAGATACTCGCTGCCATCTCCATTCTTCGCAAAAAGCTTCCCGACCTGAAGATCCGGATGGTCAATGTCGTCGATCTCATGAAACTGCAGCCGCAGACCGAACATCCGCACGGACTCAGCGACTTCGACTTCGATCTGCTCTTTACGCGCGACAAACCTATCATCTTTGCCTATCACGGATATCCCTGGCTTATACATCGGCTGACCTATCGCCGCACGAACCATGGCAACCTGCATGTCCGCGGCTATAAGGAGGAAGGCACCATCACAACACCTTTTGACATGACCGTACTAAACGATATGGATCGGTTCCACCTGGTGATGGATGTGATTGCCCGTCTCCCAAAGCTGGGAGAGAAATGTGCATATCTTAAACAGGAAATGGAGGACATGCTGATCCGTCACCGTGCATACATCAATCAGGAGGGGGTTGACATTCCGGAGGTGCTGAACTGGAAGTGGGAATAGGTCGAAAAGATAACGTTCTGACAGACAACTGATGAAATAGGGAAAAAAGTGTATTTTTATTTTTTTCCAATGTGAACATGAAAATAGCTGTTTGCTTCGTCATATTGCTCGCTTTCTTTAATTATGCAGGACATTCACAATCTTATGGATTACAGTTCGCCAGCCATGAGGTAGTACAGGAAAAGAGGACAGGCCTGAACCTAAGCCCCGCGGAACCCTGGTGTTTAAGGGCGGATGCAGAACTGTCTTTCGACCTCCTTTTTGCCCCGCGTATGGAGACTTACTTCGGGTATGTCTTCCGGATCGTTACGGCAGACCGTCAGAATATAGACCTCATTTACAATCAGCGACTCAGCACATTTAATTTTATTATCGGGGAAACAGTGGCAGGCACTTTCAGGGTCGATTCACCGCGACTTTATACGCAGTGGAACCAGGTTGCAGTACACTTTGCGACAAAAGAGAAACAGCTGCAGTTTTACATCAACCACCGGCTGATCGGGAAAAGCAAGGCGCCATTCAAAGGCGACCCCTGCTTCCGGATAGCTTTTGGCACCAGCGGCATCGAGGAATTCCAGACAGCGGATATCCCGCCGATGAGCATCCGGAACATCCGGCTGACGGAAAATCACAAGGTGCGTTATTATTGGCCACTTAGCGAAGCGTCCGGAGAAGAATGCCATGACAGCATAGAAAAGAAACTGGCCAAAGTGACCAATCCCATCTGGATCCGAAGCCGCCACCAGAACTGGGAACTGGTCGGCGCCTTCCAGGTCAACGGCTTTCCTTCCGTTGCCTTCGACCCCGGAAAGGAATTACTTTATCTGATAACAGCCGACTCGCTTTACAATTTTTCCCTGGCCCGTCCCTTATTGTCGGGAGTAAAAATAGCCGACCCGGAACAACCTCTTCCCGCAGGTCACCAGGCAATCTTCGATGCGGCAGATGGCAGCCTCTATGACGGGTATATCGATGAAAAGACGATCCGTAGCTGGATCCCCCACGAGAACCGGTGGGATAAACAATACCCGTCCGGACCGCTGACAGAATTCTGGCATGCCAATAAATTCCTTTCCCCAATGGATTCCTCGATATATCTTATCGGGGGATATGGCCAGCTGCGATACAAGAATCTGGTACAGCGATACAACCTCCCGCAAAAAAAATGGGAGGTAGTACAGACCAAAGGAGATCATCTGCCTCCCCGGTACCTCGGAGCATTGGGGACCAATGCAAGAGGCGATACGGCTTTTCTGATGGGCGGGTATGGTAGTAATACGGGAGACCAGATGGTAAACCCAAAATACTATTATGACCTGGTGGCTTATAGCGTCAAAGACCAGCGATTTAAAATACGCTACCATCTCAAAGAACCCGAAAAGCAGTTCTGTTTTGCCAACAGTCTCGTGGTTGATGATACCGCGCAGGCTTACTATGCGCTGGTCTTCCCCAATGACCGGTTCAATTCAACCCTGCAGCTGATCAGGGGTTCGCTAACGACACCGGACTATCAGCAGCTGGGGGATACTATCCCTTATTCTTTTTATGATGTGCGGAGTTTTGCCGACCTGTATTATTCTGCTGCCGGTAAGAAACTCATCGCCGTCACCTTTTACACCAATAAGGAAAACAAGACGGATGTCCGGATCTATACTATTGCGTTCCCTCCGGATCCGGTGATGGCCGCTGTCGCGGTTATGCCGGGCAGAAAGCCTTATTGGCTGTATGTGCTTGTTCTTGTTGTTTTGGGAGGAGTGGTCCTGATAGTATTACGCAGGCGGAAAAGAGCAGGATCGGTAGTTACTGCGACTCCTGCGGCTTCCTCCACGCCGCTGCCCGTGACTCCGCAGCCAGCGATGCCTCTGCCCGTGACCCCCACGGTCCCAACCGCGAATATCTTTTTCTTCGGCCAGTTCGAAATCGTGGACAAGAACGGCAACGACCTGACAAAACTCTTTACCCCTCTTCTAAAAGAGCTGTTCCTGCTTATCGCGCTGTATTCCCTGCGTTCGGGGAAGGGCATCTCCTCGGAAAAATTGTATTCGACCCTGTGGCGGGACAAGTCGAGCAAGGATGCCCAGAACAACCGGTCGGTCAATATGGTCAAGCTGAAAGCTATCCTGGATAGATTGGGTACCTGTGCTATTGTGAAGGAGGCGGATAAATGGGTCTTTCAATATCATGCTGACGAGATCGACATCGACCTCGCAAAATTCTTCCATCTGCTGCAGGCTCCGCATTTGCCGGACAAGGCGCATGTACGACAGGTGCTGCAGATCATTCACCGGGGAGCCTTTCTGACAGACGCTTCCTATGACTGGCTGGATGATATTCAGTCGGAGATCTCCGGCAAAGTGCTGGATTCCCTGTCGGAGGCGCTGACGCCTTTTGCTACCGACTCCGAACTGCTGCTGGAGATCGCGGGTGGCATCTTTCTATTCGATCCCATCAATGAAGAGGCCCTGAGAGTAAAATGCAGAAGCCTCAGCTCCCTCGGCCGGCATTCCATGGCAAAGGCGGCTTTTGAAAAATTTACCCGCGAATATCACCAGATGTATGGAGAGGAGTTCCAGCAAAGCTTCCAGGAAGTCATCGGATAAAAAAAAAGACCCGGCATTTGCCGGGTCTTTTTTTTATAGAACCAATATAGTTTGATACGCCGTTCGCGTCCCATCGGTCCAGTAGAGCTGGTAAGTCCCTCTGGGCAGGCCGGGGACATTTATCCTCACCTGCGGCACTCCTGCGGGGACAGACATCGTTTTTACAATCCTGCCGGAGAAGTCCGACAACCGGAATATAGAAGCATTTGCTGCTGCGGGCAGGTCGACGAGGAAGAAGCCATATTTCACCGGGTTGGGATATATGGACAGCAGTGGCACTGCACCGCCGGAGAGCTGCAGGGCTATCGAAGAGCTATAAACGAAATGGGTTGTAGTATCCTGCATCTTAAGCCGGTAGTAGTTGACACCGTTCCTGGGACTGAGATCCGAGAAAGTATAGTTGTGACCGGTACCCGTCTTGTTACTGACGGGGACGGTGCCGATGACGTTGAACTGGCTTCCATCGATACTCCTTTCCACTGCATAATAAGAAATGGCTCCGTCATTGCGGACCTGCCAGTTCAGCCTGGGTTGGTTATTATTGATCGCACCGCTGAACTGGACCAGCTGAAAGACACCACTGGTTGGTGCTGTCTGTGTGGTAGTATCAACGATATAGGTAAACCCATTCAGCGAATCTGCTCCTGCCGCGCTGGCCACTCTTACCTGGCCGGTAGCACCTGTACCCACTACGGCTATGATGTGGGTGTCTGACACAGGGATAATGGAAGCGACAAGGGAGCCGCCAAAAGTGATAGTGGTGACATCAGAAAGATTGATGCCTGTTATATTGACCTGCGTACCGCTGCTGGCGCTCTGCGGAGAAAAGCCCGTTATTTTAGGTGGCGCTGCCGGCGGAGGTGCGATAAGGAAAGTGAATCCAGGGTAAGATCCCGTGCCGTTGCTGTCGGTGACAGATACGTCACCCGTGGCTCCGCCTGCTACTATCGCGTGGATAATATTATCCGAGTACACTTTGTAGGACTGGGCAGGCACACCACCAAAGGTCACGCCTGTAATATTCGAAAAATTGCTTCCACTGATAGTGATGTCTGTACCCTGTGTCGCACTCATCGGCGAGAGGGAGGTGACTAACGGCGGCCCGGTTGGGATCGTTGTGTTATAAATAAAATTGTCGCTGCTGGCCACCGTGTTTGCCGGGGAGATTACCCTTACGCTCCCGGTTGAACCCTGACCGACCACGGCGGAGATCTCCGTATCGGAAAGGATGGCAAAGGAAGCCGCATTGGTGCCGCCAAAGCTGACCCCGGTAACCCCATTGGTCAGGAAGCCTGTTCCCTCGATGAGCACCACGGTGGTGCTGTCGCCGGTCTGCGGAGAGAAATTGGTTATCGTCTGGGCTTGTATGTTAAAAGTAAAACCATCCTTTGCGGCAAAACCGGTAGGGGTCGTTACTTTTACGAAACCCGAAGCGCCAGCCCCTACTACTGCGGTGATGGTCGTCGGGGTTACGCTGGTAATGGCGGCATTGACCCCGCCAAAGCTGACCACTGTCACTCCGGTGAATTTGGTGCCGGTGATCGTTACGGTTGTACCGGTGACACCATTTGTCGGGGTAAAGGACGTAATGGAAAGATCGTCTGCCTTCTTGTTGATCAGGACAGAAACATACGTTTGTCCGCTGTTGGCCACGGAAAGTTCAGGCATGCCGTCGCCGTCAAGGTCGGCAGCTGTCAGCCAGGATGCAGATGTATTGGCAAGATAGCTGACGTAAGGCGCCAGGTCTATATGACCGGAGGTACTGGTATTGCGATATACAAAGACCGAGTCACTGGCCTCACTGGCCACTACACTCACATCCGGTAGTCCGTCCCCATCCAGATCGCTGATCACGATATCGCCGGACACCGGGACGGCAGCGGGAGTAGCTGCTTCCTGGATAAAACTAATATTACCGGTGCTGCTGGTGTTTCTTAACAGTAATAGCTTATTCTGATACTGGATGCCGGTTACGAGGTCCATTTTTCCATCTCCATCGAGGTCAGCTGCAGCGAGGCCAAAAGGGCCGGCCTGATTACCCATGGCATCATCTACGCCCGTGGACACAGGAGTTGCGGCCGAAAAGGAAACAGGCCCGCCTCGCGTACCGGTATTTTGAAAGAGATAGACCTGGTAAGAATTAAACTCCGCACAGGCTATATCCGGCATGCCATCTCCGTCGAGGTCGGCAACGACGATCATACCGGGCCAGGCAGATGCCATGGGCAAATTCGTCCTTGTGGGGAAAGAAATATTACCGGGCGTGCTGGCATTGGTATATACGTATGCATCATTGGTCACAACTTCACTGGTGGCAGCAATATCCGGTTTGCCGTCGCCATTGACGTCGGCAATAACCATATTTATCGTATTTACGGACGCACTGATCGAGACAGGGGTCTGGGAAAAGGAAATATTTCCCGGCGTGCTGGTGTTCAGATAGGCATAAATAGTGGGTGTGTTGTTCATGGAAACTACCAGGTCTGGCTTGCCGTCCCCATCCAGGTCTCCCACCGCAATCGTCACAGGATTATCTGTAATATCAGGGGTATAGGAAGGCAGCTGATTGAATTGTGGAAATCCGGGGATGCTCGCATTACTATAAATAAGCAGATCGGTGCCGCCAATCGCGGCAAGGTCGGTCTTGCCATCGCCGTCGAGGTCTTTGGCACAGACGGCGACCGGGGTTGTAGCGCCGGTCGTTACTGGCTGAGGTGTGGCGAAGGCTGTCGGCGTAAACTGTCCCGGGTCGGAGAAAGTGCCGTTGAAGAGTTTTGTTGAATAAGCGGTGAGCCCGCCGGTTGTGACGGTCAGTGGTTCGTAGCTGGCTCCGGTCGGTACGGTGACGGTCAGGCTTGTTGCGCTGGCCGCAGATACAGTGGCTTTGGCCGCTCCGAAATAGACGATATTCGCGGAAGGCGTAGCGCTGAAGTTACTACCTGTGATGGTTACTGTTGTCCCTGTGGGACCAGAAAGTGGGGCAAAGGAAGTGATCGAGGGTTGCGCCAGCAGGAAAAAAGGAAAAAATACCGAAGTTAGGAAGAAGACAAAATATCTTCCTCTGCCAACGGGTTGGGTGATGCCACGGTATAGCTTCGGCATGGGGTATTGAATTTGCCCCAATATAATAGAAAGACCTGGTAATCAAAAACGTATTTATATTTGTCTTCTTACGTTGTAGAATAAAAAATAGGGTTATTACTTTGCAATAACCCTATTTTTTGCCTTTTACGGCTTTGGCGCCGCAGTGATATTTTCATTGGCGTAAGGCCAGGTAATTGGTTTGGTGGCATTGGGTATGCTGATACCTTTATTGCTTCCACGTGTGGCTGCATCAGGTCCGAAGAAATACAATGGCCTGCCTTTGAATGTCAGCTGTGTTCTTCCCACAACAGTGATGTTGGCAAAGTCTGCTTTATTCAATGTGGAAGGGACGCTGCCAATAGTGGACAGGGTATCGACGGGCCATGTTGCATTGTTGCTATAGTCGGCCTTGGTGTACTTATTGATATTGAAGGAATCGTTCTTGAAGTTGTACAGGGTGTGGCCATGATCGTCCGTAATATACCTGGTAAAACCTGTTACTCCGACAGTATACAGCGAATCATACAAATTCCCGTCATTGCCTTTCAGCTGGGCGTTGGATATCATTACGGTATAGTCGGGTTTGGCGATATACCATACTTTGCCGACGGGGTCTCCATTGACATCCCCGGCCTTGCTGTCCTGTGCAAAGTAATACAGCGGCCATCCTTTGTAGGTAGTTTGTTTGGTACCATCGTTGCGGGTGATGGCAGCAAAATCGGTGCTTTTCAAGCCATCGGATAAGGTAAGGTTTTTTGAATAAAAGGTCGGCCAGGCTGTGGAACAGGCGCCGTAACAGGTAGAAGTGTCGCCGGCATCGTCAGAAAAGAAGTAAAGTGATCTGCCATTGCTGTCGGTCATGATCTTACCAAATTTTGTGTTGTCTGCCAGCTGCACTTCCAGCTTGGGTACAACCGGAGGCGGAGGCGGGGTTGGCGTGTTGCTGTTGTTGTCTTTTTTGCAGGATGCGGCGGTAAGCAGCAAGCCGATGGCGAGCCCTGCCATTGCGAAATGGTGGATGTTACGTTTCATGGTGTTAAATAATTGGTGAGACTGTTTTCTTAAATGAAAATTAATTCGACAGAAATTGTTTTGAGAATGGAAAACGCCGGATGGAAAACAGGGGTTGCCTGAAACAGAGAATTAACCAGTTTCGGCCGGGGCAAAGAGGAACGCAAAAATTTGTTTGCAACCGATTGCATTTTTATGGCTATTTGACTTATATTTAGGTCTCTACAGTCCTGTAAAATTGCCACTAAAACCGATTGCAATGAAAGCCTTGTTCTCTGTCTTTATTTGTTTTTGCACCCTGCCGCATCTGTTTGCCCAATCGCGGACGACCGATGCTGCGCCGGCTGAAGCGCTTCGCCTCGGCAATGGCAAAGGCGCCTATGCCACCGGTCGTTACCGCAATCTGTTCAAAGAGAGCGGGCACAGCGAAGCGGAGATCACCGCCAAGATTAATAAAGCGTTTCAGCAGCTGTTTCATGGTGACAGCGCCAGCCAGGCCGTCTATTTTACGGCAGGCGCCAATGCGAACGGCTCCCTGGCCTATGTCAGCGATGTTCCCCATCATGACATCCGCTCCGAAGGCATGTCCTATGGGATGATGATAGCCGTTCAGCTGGATAAGAAAGCCGAATTCGACGCCATATGGAATTATGCCATGACCTATATGTATATCAGCGACAAGGCTCATCCCTCGGAAGGATATTTTTCCTGGTCGTTGAAACGCGATGGCACGCCCAACGAAGAGACACCGGCTCCGGATGGAGAAGAATACTTTGTGATGTCCCTGTATTTTGCTGCCGGCAGATGGGGTAATGGGCAGGGCATATATAATTATCAGGCCTGGGCCGATAAGATCCTGACGACGATGCGGCATCATCCGCTGAAATCGGGTCCGACGAAGTTTGGTCCACGCAACATCGCTACTATGGTGAATGAGGACGCAAAGATGATCCGTTTTGTTCCGGGTGTGGAACGGGGCATCTTCTCCGATCCATCCTATCACCTGCCGGCATTTTATGAGCTATGGGCTCGCTGGGGACCAAAAGCAGACCGGGCCTTCTGGGCCGCTGCGGCCGACACCAGCCGGGTCTTCTTCCAGCGTGCGACCAATCCCCGGACAGGGCTTGCACCGGACTATGCCAACTTTGACGGCACACCTTTTGTTACCAGCCGAAACACGCATTCGGCCAATTTTTCCTTCGACTCCTGGCGAACGGCCAGCAACTGGTCTGTCGATTGGGCCTGGTGGCAGAAGGATGAGGGAGAACAGGTCCTGGGCGATCGTATCCAGGCCTTTTTTGCTTCACAGGGCAGCGATACTTACGGCTGTCAATATACGCTGAATGGAGAAAAGCTGGACAACCGGCATGCCAGCGGGCTTGTCGCCACCAATGCCGTAGCCAGTCTTGCAGCTACACAGCCTCTTAGTAAGAAGTTCACGGAAGCCTTATGGAATTTACCCGTTCCGCAGGTGCTGGTAGAGAGATACTACGATGGGCTGCTTTATATCATGAGCCTTCTGCATTGCAGCGGGCGATACAGGATATATGAGCCAGGTCCCTGGAACAACAAACAAAGTGCAGTAGTCCTTACCTATGACGACGCGATCAATATCGATCTTGATAACGTGCTGCCCGCGCTGGACTCAGCCGGGCTAAAAGCTACTTTTTATCTCATCGGGTCTTCCCCGGTAGTAAAGCAGCGTCTTACGGAATGGCAAAAGGCTGCGGCGGAAGGGCATGAGCTGGGCAATCACTCCCTCTTTCATCCTTGTGATGGCAGCAAGCCAGGACGTAGTTTCGTAACTCCGGCGACCGATCTTAGCAAGTATACCGTCAAAAGGGCTGTGAGCGAGATCCGTGCCAACAACGACCTCCTTGGTTCTATCGATGGAAAAAAGATCCGAACCTTCGCCTATCCCTGCGGCGATCTTACTATCGGCGATACTTTGTTTTACGATTCCCTGAAAAAGGATTTTGCGGGAGCACGCGGCGTGCGTCCCGGCCTGGAAGCCATAGACAGCATCAATCTGTCTGATATCCGGTGTTATGGCATCAATGGCCAGTCCGCAAAATATATGATCGACCTGGTGAAACAAAACATTGCAGCCCATCGCCTGCTTGTCTTTTTGTTCCATGGGGTAGGAGGCGGGCACTCCCTCAATGTAAGCCTGGAAGATCACCGTCAGCTGATACGGTTCTTAAAAGATCACCAAAACGAGATCTGGATCGCGCCCATGGTAGACGTAGCAGAATATGTCCGCGGGCGGCAGGCCCATGGCTGATTCATACAGCGGACAGCCGTTGGCGACGGTAAGTTATCAGGCGATGAAGGCGGGGTTATCCAACCCGGTGAAAAGTCTGAGGTCAGAATAGGCCCCGGAGCTGTATTCGGCAATAATGTCGTAACTTAACGGAAGACATTTTTCCGAACTAAATCATGTTATTGAAAGGAATTCTACTCCTCGATATACTCGTTCTCTTTTTTTCTACGTCTCTCTCCGCCCAGTATTATTTTACGGGTGAGGTGACGGACGTGCATGGCGATAAATTGCCAAATGTGTCCATCGTCGTTCAATCCACCGGGGCCCTTTACAAAACCGGTACGGGGGGCAGCTTCGAGATCATGACGCGAAAGACCGATGACTCCCTTCTTTTTGCGGCGGCAGGATACGAACCTTATACTACGGCAATCCGTTCGTCCGACTTTTTACAGATCATACTGAAGGTGCAGCCGCCGCACCTGGCCCGGAAGAAGCACCGGATCCTGACCGCCTCCCTGGGCAGCCAGGTATCTTTTCCTGCCGATATCAATGGGCTGTCCTATAACATGGTTCATCGCTTCCTTGACATGGGGATGACCGTTCCGGCGGATGCAATAAGGATAGAGGAAATGCTCAATTATTTTAATTTCAATTACGAGGAGCCGGCAGTGGATGCTTTGTTCCATTGCTCATCGAGACTGTTGCCCTGTCCCTGGGAAGTGTCGCACCGATTGTTGTACGTCAATGTGAGCACGCGTATTACAGACCGGGAGCAGGCTCCGCCCGCCAACCTCGTATACCTGATCGATGCTTCCGGGTCAATGGATGTGCCGGACAAGCTCCCGCTGATCAAAACAGGCTTTCGGTCGCTGATAACAAACCTTCGGGATATAGATACGGTATCCCTTGTGATATTTGGAGCAAAGGTGCGGGTTGTCCTGCAGGGTGTATCCGGCTCGCACAAAGGGCAGATACTCTCGGCCATCGAAGGATTGCGGCCGGATGGCCCTTCTCCGGGTATGAGAGGTGTCAAACTAGCGTACGAGGTAGCCCGGCAGCAGAGGATCGAAGGTGGCAGTAATAAGGTTGTTCTCATTACGGACGGGGACATCAGCGATGGCGCAGTGGCGCGGGACGACCTTAAAGAGATGATCGCGGCGGAAAGCAGCAAGGGCATACAACTGACCTGCCTTGGCCTGGGAATGGACAGTACAAGGAATTCCGAGCTGCCCTGGCTGGCAGAAGCCGGCAAGGGGAATTTTGCATCGATCAGCGATGTCAGGGAAGCTGAAAAAGTATTGTTGAACGAACTGGCCGGGAATATTTGTACCGTAGCCGACAGTGTCTGCATAACAGCAGAGTTTGATACGATACTCGTAAATGAATATCACCTGATTGGATTTGACAACAGGGTAGACTCCAGCGACACCACGCTGAGGCTGGAAGGCGGGCAGATACCTTCGGGCCATTCCCTGCTGGCCCTTTTTGAGCTGGTCCCGAAAAAAGATTCCATCGCGATCGAGAATATTGCAGGTATAAAGATCCGTTATACCCTGCCCGGAAAGAAGGGCGGCCTGCTAATGGACTACAACTGTCCAAACAAGCTGGTCAATTTTGAAAAAGCTGCCGGGGATGAAAGAAAGGCAGCCTGTATTGCGCTGTTTGGCCTGAAGCTAAAACAGTCCGCTTATACATCGGGGATAGCCTGGGCGGATATTGAAAAAATGACCCGGAAGAGTTTTTCTGTAAATAATGCGTTGGACAGGGATTATATAACTTTAGTGGCAAAAGCCAGAAAGATCTACGAACACAAAAAATAAATAAACTATGTATACTTCGCATGCAGACAAGGCAGCTGCTTTCAAAGCCCTTCACGAGCGACCTGGTATCTTTGTTGCCCCCAACCCCTGGGACGCTGGTTCCGCGAAAATGTTGGAAAGCCTTGGCTTTGAAGCGATAGCCACTACCAGTGCGGGATTGGCTTTTTCACTGGCGAAGCCGGATGGCCAGGCGATAGTCAGCCGGGAGGAAGCATTGAACAATGCACAGGCTATTCTTCAGGCGACAAGCCTGCCGGTTTCCGCCGACCTGGAAAACGGATATGGAGACAGTCCCGAGACCTGTGCTGAGACTATCCTGCTGGCGGCAAAGATGGGACTTTGCGGGGGCTCCATAGAAGATGCTACCAGCCGGTCGGATGACCCTATCTATCCTTTTGAGCTGTCGGTCCGGCGGGTCGTGGCTGCGGTGAAGGCGGCGCGAAGCCTTTCCATTCCCTTTACGCTGACAGCCCGGGCGGAAAATCTCATCCATGGCCGTCCCGATCTTGACGACACCATACGGCGTCTGCAGGCATATGCCGAGGCCGGCGCCGACGTGCTGTTTGCCCCAGGACTGACAACCGAAGAAGAAGTCAGCGCGGTGGTGAGGGCAGTATCGCCAAAGCCGGTGAATGTTGTCATGGGGCTGAACCGGGCTGTTTTTTCGCTAAAGGACCTCGCCGCGCTGGGAGTCAAAAGAGTCAGCCTGGGTTCCTCGCTGGCCCGTGCGGCATATGGGGCTTTTTTCAATGCCGCGCAGGAGATCCACGGGCAGGGGACCTTTACCTTTGCTGAAGGGATCGTTCCCTACAAGACGATCAACGACCTTTTTCAGATAAAAAATGGCTAAAATCCATGAAGGCCATATCATTTTTAGTTTGTTGATTTGTTCCCATGAGTTTAAAAAGAAGAGATTTTATCCGCCTGTCCGGACTGGCGACAGCCGGTGTCGGTGCATTGTCCTTAAGACTTCCGCGTACTGGTGCGCCAGCTTTCGATGACCTGAGACCAATGACTGGTGATGTCGTCCCTATCACTGTAGAGGAACGACAGGCGCGGATCCAAAAAGCCCAGCGCCTGATGACGGAAAATAAGATCGAAGCCCTGATCCTCGATTCGGGTACTTCCATGGTCTATTTCACGGGTATGAGCTGGGGGCAGAGCGAACGGACGATGGTTGCCATTATCCCGGCGAAGGGAGACGTAAAATATGTCTGTCCCGCTTTTGAAGCGGAAAGACTGCGGGAGCTGATAAAGATCGGCACGGAGGTCCGCACCTGGGAAGAACATGAAAGCCCTTATAAAGTCATTGCCGGTGTGCTGAAAGACTATGGCATCCGGACCGGGAATATAGGCATGGAAGAAAGACTGCGTTTTTTCATCTTTGACGGAGTGCGAAAGGAAGCGTCGCAGCTCACCTTCGTGAGTGGCGATCCGGTAACGATGAATTGTCGTATGATCAAGTCTCCCGCCGAGCTTGCCCTGATGCAAAAAGCCAATGACATTACCGTTGCCGCATATAAGGCATCGATAGCCCTGCTGCACGAAGGTATGACACCTGCCGACTTCTCGTCGATAGCGGCGGATGCCTTTTCCCGTTTGGGTGTCAGAGGCGGTCTCAGCGCGAATTTCGGACCGGCCTCCGCATATCCTCACGGCAGCATTCAGACGCAGCACCTGCAGAAAGGGGATGTCGTGATTATGGATGACGGCTGTAAAGTACAGGGTTATTGTTCAGATATCAGCCGGACGATAGTATTCGGTGCCGCGCCTACCACCCGGCAACGGGAGATCTGGGACCTGGAGAAAAAGGCCCAGGCAGCGGGGTTTGCGGCGGCAAAACCAGGTGTCCACTGCGAACAGGTTGACATTGCAGCCCGGAAGGTTATTACTGATGCGGGTTTTGGGCCGGGGTATAAGATACCGGGTCTGCCGCACCGGACAGGGCATGGCATCGGAATGGATATCCACGAATGGGGGAATATGGTCCTGGGAAACAAACAGCTGTTACAGCCGGGTATGTGTTTCAGCGTGGAGCCGATGGTTGCCATCTATGGCGAATTTGGGGTCCGCCTGGAAGACTGTGCTTATATGACGGAAGAAGGGCCTAAGTGGTTCTCCCAGCCGAGTCCATCCATCGATCACCCTTTTGCGGTGTGACGATGCCCTCGCTTAGGACGGCAAGAGATACCCCGATACCAAGAAGGCCCATGACGAAGATGATGCCAAAAGCTCTGCCAGGTGTATATAATGGTCGGGGCCCTGAAGCCCTCCCTGTGCGACTCCCGCCCACATCATCGTAAAGAATGCCATTAGCAGCAGGCCGCCGCCCATGCCTTGCACGACGATGTGTGGGCGAACAGGAGGAATCGAAGGCATGGCCTAAGTTAACTAATATTCCTCGGACAAACCAAAGGACGGTTTCCGGAACATCCATTGACCGGCGGTGAAGTCAGGGAACTCTACCGTCTGATTACCCAGCTCGATGGATTGTTCGCTGAGCGGAGTTATGGCGCTGTACGCTGCGGCGTCATATACATCCATGGGAGGAGGCACATTGCGTTTGGCTGATTCGATAAAAGCATGAATGACAAAAAAGTCCATGCCGCCGTGGCCTGCGCCGTCTGCGTCCTTGCTCCAGCGTTTCCATAAAGGGTGGTCGTATTTGTCGAGCCAGGCCTTTGCTTCATCCCATTCATCATGCTTCGACTGTCCTTCGACATAAATGCTTTTGGCGACATCCATCCACAGGCCGCCTGTTCCCTGCACCCGGAAGCCCAGTGAATAGGGACGGGGAAGGCTGGTATCATGCTGTAATAAGATAGTCTCTCCGTTGGCGCAGTTGATGGAAGTAGTAACCACATCTCCCAGCTTGAACTGTACTTTGGCGCTGGGATGATCGGGGCCGCATTGTTTGACCACATGGGCATGAAGGCCCCGCGCTTTTGAAGAGAAGGAGCAGAGGTTGGTAAACCGGTTGCCCTTGTTGATATTTATATAGTGGGCCAGCGGTCCGACGCCATGCGTAGGGTAGAGGTCGCCGTTGCGGTGAACGGAATGCTCGGTCCTCCAGCGGGCCTCAGAGAATGCTTTTTCACCGAACTCACAGCCGCCGCCAGAGGCCTGTTGCCCGTTGTTGAATTTCACATCCCTCAGGTTATGCTGGTAGCCTCCCTGCAGATGCACCAGCTCCCCAAACAGGTTCTGCTGGACCATATTCAGAACGGCCATGACATCCCTGCGGTAACAAACGTTCTCCAGCATCATCACATGCGCTTCATGCTTCTCCGCTGCCTTCACTACGTCCCAGTGATCCTCCAGCGTAATGCCCAGTACCACCTCCGTACCCACGTATTTTACCCCCGCTTCCAGCGCCCCCACGATCATGGGCTTATGCCATTCCCAGGGAGTGGCGATGACGACAGCGTCCAGCTCCGTTTGTTTTAAAAGGTCCTTCCAGGCATAAGGATTGCCTGTATAGATTTTTGGCATTTTTTTCCCGATTTTTGTGATGATCTGTTTCGCGCTGTCGAGCATCCGGTTGTCGACGTCACAAATGGCGACTATGTCCACGTCGTCCCTTCTCAGGAGAAGGCCGAGGTGGTTCTGGCCGCGCAGCCCGGTGCCGAGAATGGCAAGGCGGACTTTGGAGCCGGCCCACCCGTCGCCGGCTGACTTCTCACGGGCAAATATCTGTGTGGCGGGTGTAGCGGCCAGGGCCATGGCGGCAAGGCTGCTATTGCGGAGGAAATCTTTTCTATTCATTTGTTTAAAGATAATGGCATAAGTTAAAAAAAGCTAACGCAATCGAATGCGTAATTTATCCTTAATTTTATAAAAAAACAGTAATGCGCAGCCTTACCCTCCTTATCGGGATCACACTTTTTGCCGGCAAGAGCTTTGGTCAACTACCTGTCGATACCTCAAAAGTGATACAGGTCCGCAAGGAACCAAGACATCATGATGTCCTGGACAATGGATGGGTGCGCATACTGGATGTACATATACCACCGGGAGACACTTCGCTGTATCACAAGCACTCTACGCCCTCCATTTTCCTGGTTCTTGGCAACACCAGAACGGGTTCGCAGACGATCGTCGAACCCCGCCACAGAACTTTTAGTACGGAAGGACTCTGGTATGAGGACTTTACCGATACGCCGCGGATCCATCGCGTATGGAATGAAGATAAGGTGCCGTTTCATACGATAGATATCGAGCTGCCGCATAAGCCGACCGGAAAGGCCGGACCTGTCGTCAGCGATCCCGCATTCACGCTCTTATTCGATGAGAAACCCGCCAGAGGCTACCGGGTCACCGTAGCACGGGGTCACGGTGTCGAATTGGCTGCGCGCCCTACACCGCTGGTCGTCGTCGGGCTTGTGAAGACGGCTTCGATAGCCCAGGTCAATAACAAGCCTTTCAAAAGCAAAGGCGATTATCTTTTCCTTCCTGCCGGACAGCGATTGGTGATAAAGAATAATAAATCTACGGAGCAGGAACAGTTTGCCGTGTTCGAACTGAAATAAAGTTCAGCAAACTAGCTCTGCAAATTGGCGATGTCTTCGAAGTCGTCCGCCAACTTGCTGCTCAGTCGTTCGAAGATGCGGAACAGCCGCATATAAACTTCATGGTTGTTCCTGTCCGGCCGGTACATGCCCGGGACATCGATCCCGCGGGTGGCCTCTTCGAGACTTTTATACAAACCCATCTCCGTGGCTGTTACCAGAAAGGCGCCCAGCCCGATGCTGTCCGAATTGTTCTTTACGTGCACCGGCTTATTGAAGATGTCGGCGATCATCTGTGCCCAGAAAGGATAGGACGTAAAGCTGCCGTTGATAGAGAGGGTATGGATAGCCCGGTGTTCTTCCAGTGTTTTGCCGATGCTGTAGATCTCATAAAGTATGCCTTCGATGGTGGCCCGGATAAGATGCTGCTGCCGGTGCTGCATGTTCAGCCCGAAATACAGGCCACGGGCATTGGCATTCCAGATGGGCGCCCTTTCCCCGAGCAGATAGGGCAGGAAGAGCAGGCCATCGCTGCCGGCGGGTACCCTGGACGCCTCCTGGATCAATCCTTCCATGGAATCTTCGAGGTCGAAGGCTTTCCGGAAAGAACCGAACTCCCGGGTAAACCACTCGAAGACGACCCCTCCGTTGTTGGTAGGTCCTCCGGAGACATAATAATCTTTAGTCAGCACATAATTAAAAAGGCGTTGTTTTTCGTCGATCAGCACCTCTTTTCCTACTACCCGCACCGCGCCGCTCTGTTCAACTGTAATGGTAGCTTTCCCTTCGCCCCATACTCCCGCACCCAGGGTAGCCAGGCATCCGTCGCTGGCTCCGGCTATGATCTTTGTATTGGAAGATAATCCTAAAGAGGACTGGAATTCTCCGCGAAGCCGGAGTGTCGAATAAAATACCGGCACGAGTTGGGGCAGCTGGCCGGCGGTAATACCTGCGTAATCGAGGGCTGCCTGTTCCCATTGGAAGGAATAGATATTGAACAGCCCGGTGGCGGATGCAAGACTGTAGTCTATTATCGTTTCGCCGGTCAGCTGTTGGATGATATAACTTTTCAGGGAAAGGAACCGGGCTGTCTTGTCGAAACGTTCCTTATCGTGATTTTTCATCCAGGCTATCTTGATCAGTGGTGACATGGGATGGATGGGAGTGCCGGTAGCGTCATAAATCGCCTTGCCGGACGGAGTACTCTTTAGCTCCCTGGCTTCCTGTTTCCCCCGGTTGTCCGACCATGTGATGGCATTCCCCAATGGATTTCCTTTTTTATCAACCGGCAACACGCTGTGCATGGCGGCGCTGAAACAAATGGCTGTCACCTGGTACCCCGCAGGCTGAATGCGTTCGTTCAGGAGATTCTTCAGCACGTAAAGGACGGTGATAAAGATCTGTTCAGGGTCCTGTTCGCTCTGATCCGGCTCCCGGTGAAAAGTAGGGTAGGAGCCTTTCATCGACCCGATAAAGACGCCTTCGAGGTCGAAGGCAAAGATACGCACTGAGCCCGTGCCCAGGTCAATAGTCAGTATGCAATCCTGTTGACGGTTCATGGTTTATCAGTATTATCTTTTCGAAACTGGCTCGGCGTATAACCGGTCAGCTTTTTGAAAGTAGTGGAAAAATGTTGTGATGAATAAAATCCGGTATCCAGCGCTATGTCTGTGAGATTGGTGGCCGTCTGCTTCAATAACTTGATCGCTTCCGAAATGCGGATATTGATCAGATAGTTCAAGGGAGAAAAACCGGTATAGCTTTTTACTTTTTCAGTAAAGGCGGTGGTGCCGAGGCCTACCAGCGCTGCCATTTCTTCGACAGCCCATTGATGGGAAAGATTCTTCCTCAGCTCCTGTTCCAGCTTCATGAACGAGCCGGAGAAATCCCGTTGCGAATGGCTTTGATGTATGAACTGCCGGGTAGCCAGGATCAGCAGCGCATCTATGAGCTGATTTACTCTCGTTTGAAACCCGATCTCCTGGAGGTGCAGCTCCTGTGTCAGCTGCTGGAAGATACGGCCGGCGTCTTTCAGGCTGGCTGCAACGGGAATAGCATTCAGCTGCAGGATCTTTTGGATCGAACGGCTTTCGGTTGGAGAGAAGCCACTCCATGAACCATGACTGCAGTCGAGCGTCAACCAGGAAAAGGCGCCGATGTCGAGGGTGCTGCGCGGGCTGCCGAAGGTTTGACCCGGCAGGACCAGTGCCAGATCGGAAGGATAAAGAATATAAGGATCTCTATCGATGGTCCAGTCGTAGCGGCCATCCCAGATATAATAGATGCTGAAGGCGGTAGTTTTTTCTATGGGAAAGGAAGAGAGGCGGATAGTCTGTACCTTTTTCAGCCCGAGCTCGATGATGTGCGGGAAAAGTTCCAGTTCACCGGACAGGCCTTTTTGAAATAGATAGGAGTTCAATCTCTCTTTGGTGTCTTTAGTTGTAATATAGACATTTCTTCCCGCTGTATAAAATTCACCACTGTTCTTTATTGGAAGTTTTTTTTGTAAAACTTTATCTTCTTTGTATTGTGATAGATCGTATCTGTCACGCACCGACGATTTGCTAATCAAAACAATTGCTATTATGAAAAGAATAACACCAGCTATTCTTACCACCCTTCTTTTTCTTACTACGAACATTATGGCGCAGACAAGGACCGGCACCGTCACCGACGCGGCGGGTAAGGCTATTGCGGCTGCGACCATACAGGTAAAGGGTGGAAGAGCAGCAGCCACTGCCGACTCGCTTGGGCGTTATCACATCAATGCGCCTTCCAGTGCGACGCTGATTGTCAGCTCCATCGGTTTTATCTTCCAGGAAGTTCCCGTTGGCGACAGGGATATCATCGATGTTGTCCTTGTATCCGATGCCCGTAATCTTAATGAAGTGCTGGTGACGGCGCTGGGCATCCGGCGCGAGGCAAGACGGCTTGGGTATGCTGCGACCAGCGTCAATACCGAGCAGCTGACCACAAACCGCACTACCAATTTCGGGAACAGCCTTGAGGGTAAGGTCGCGGGATTGAACGTGTCTCCGCCGGCCGGCGGCCCGGGCGGCTCTACCAAGATCCGCATCCGTGGCCAGTCTTCTTTCCGGGGAGACAATTCACCGTTGATCGTCGTCAACGGCATTCCTATCAACAATACCAGCATCTCTGCCGGCGGCGCCAATGGTAACGGAGCGGGGAATCCTACGGGTGGATCTTCCGACCAGGGAGATGGATTACAAAGTGTCAACCAGGACGATATCGAGTCGATGACCGTTCTAAAAGGCGCGGCTGCCGCTGCCCTTTATGGCTTCAGGGCCAAGGATGGCGCGATCATTATCACAACCCGCAGCGGCGTCCGGAGCAAAGACATCGGCGTCGAGGTCAATTCGCATTTTCAGGCCGACCAGGCGCTGGACTATACAGACTTTCAATACATCTACGGACAGGGAGAGAATGGAATCAGGCCTTTGTCCGTGAGCGACGCACAAAGTTCGGGTGTGTATGCTTTTGGCGAGAAGCTCGACGGTAAGCCTACCCCTCAGTTCGACGGCTCTACACGTCCTTATGTGGCCTATAAGAACCGGATCAAGGATTTTTACCGGACCGGGGCCAACTTTACCAATACCGTCGCTCTCTCTGGCGGGAATGACAAAGGATATTTCCGGTTGTCTTTTTCGAATACGGATGCGAATGCGATCATGCCCAATTCCGACTACCACAAAAAGATCGTGAACCTGGGTCTCAACTATAAATTCACTCCAAAGCTGACCTTACAGCTGAATGCCAACTATTCGAATGAATATAATCACAATCCACCCCAGATAGGCATCCAGGATATGAATGCAAATACGACCATTTATACGCTTGCCAACAGCATCGATATACCCTGGCTCAAAGCAACCTATAAGGATGCGAACGGAAATGAGCAGCCGCTGTCGAGATTTACCAATCGTAATAACCCTTACTGGGTGGCCTTACAGCGTTTTGAACACGTGCGACGTGACCGTATCATCGGCAATGCATCGCTGCGTTACCAGTTCACAGACTGGCTGTATGTCCAGGGGCGGTTTGGACAGGACTATTATACACGGCCCTATGATTACGATCGCCCGACGGGCACCCGCAGCATCGGCGCCGCCGCCAGCGGATTCAACGGTTATTACTACCAGGATGAGACGACATTTCGCGAGCGGAATATGGATTTCCTTGTCGGCGGCAAGCATTCCTTCGGAAAATTCGGTATCGACATCGCGCTTGGCGGAAACCAGATGGAGCAGGTCTATACCGACATCGGTGCATCGGTCACCAATTTTTATGTTCGTGACCTTTATACAATAGGCAACGGGCAAACAAAGAATCCATTTTACAACTACACAAAGAAAGAGGTCAATTCATTATATGGTACGGCCGAACTGTCGTTCAGTAATTATCTTTTCCTGAATCTCACTGCCCGTAATGATTGGTTCTCTACCCTGAACCCCAACTCCAACAATTACCTGTATCCCTCTGCCAGCCTTAGTTTTGTCTGGACCGAGCTGTTTGGTTCCCGGCTGCCTTCCTGGCTGAATTACGGCAAGCTGCGGGCTGCCTATGCGGAAGTCGGAGGTGACACGGACCCTTATTCGAATGCGTTGTATTACAGTGTCAATGCCAACCAGTTTAATGGCTCCGCGCTGGGTAATATCGCCAGCAATGTCAGCCCGAATCCCAACCTGAGACCCCTGAAGGTAAAAGAGGCGGAGCTGGGACTTGAGCTCCGGCTTTTCAACAACCGGTTGAGCCTGGATGGAGCGGTCTATAATAAAAACACCTATGACGAGATCCTGAATGTAAATGTCTCCAATGCCAGCGGATATAGTTCTACAAAGGTAAATCTTGGTCATCTGCGCAACCAGGGTGTAGAGATCCTTCTGACCGGAACTCCTGTCAAAACCCGCGGCTTCAGCTGGGAGACCGGCATCAACGGCAGCTACAACAAGAGCAAGGTGCTGTCCCTGGCTAACGGCCAGCAGCGTTTTGACGTAGGCTCCGGTGAATTCTTCGGTACGGTTTCGCATGAGGTGGGCCTGCCTCTGGCTTCTCTCAGAGGATATGATTACAAAAAGGATGTAAAAGGGAATATCATTACCGGTGGCGGCCTCTTCCTGCAGGGCAACCTGAGGACCTTTGGCAGCGCCATTCCGACATGGGTTGGCGGCTGGCAGAATACATTCAGTCTTGGCAGATGGCGGCTGTTCACACAGATAGATTTCAAGGCCGGCGCAAAGCTGCTCTCCAACTCCAACCTGAACTTCCTGCGGGAAGGGTTGTCCAAATCCTCGCTGGCAGGCAGGGAAGGGGGTGTCACCTTTGCTGCTGTGAACCCGGATGGCTCGGCTAATACCACGTCCGTTGCTGCCGAGACCTTTTATACGCAATACCGCTCCACGAATATCGCCACACCATTTGTCTATAATGCCAGCTTTATCCGGTGGAGGTCCTTGTCTTTATCCTATGACCTGTCCCCTTTCCTGAAGAGGACCTTTGTAAGGCAGGTCTCCGTTTCCGGAACGATATACAACGTTCTGATGATCAAAAAATATGTGGACAATATCGACCCGGAGGCATCGGTCTCTGCTTCGGACAACCTGCAGGGCATAGAGGCGCATACGCTGCCTACTACGCGCAGTTACGGGCTCAACCTGAATTTTAAATTTTAAGCATAGCCTAAATAATATATTATGCGACGTATTTTTCAGATCCGACATTTTCTTCTGCTTCTGCTGCTGGCAGGCGCGAGTTCCTGCGATAAGGATTTTGTAGCGGTGAATACCAATCCAACACAGCCGGGTACGCTGGACCCTGCCTATCTTTTTGCCAGTGCCGAGGTCAACGCATCGATCCCGGTATATTATTACCAGTTTCCCATCGTACAGCAGGTGATCCATCCTTTCACCGGTGTCGCTGAAGGGGGCAACCACAATGTGGCATTTGACAACAATGCCAGCACCACTTTTGATTTTATGTACAACGGTACGGGCAATGGCGGCACCGTCACCGGCAGCACTTCTGCCGTAAACGGCCCGGTAGCATTGCTGGCAGACGTTATGAACCAGACAAAGGCCAGTGCGACGCGCAGCAATCTTTATAACATGGCCCGGATCTGGAGGGCCTATGTATTTATGATCCTGGTGGATACCTATGGCGATGTACCTTATTCGCAGGCCGGCCAGGGGTTTCTTAGCGGCATCAGCCTGCCCAAATACGATGCCCAGCAGGATATCTATACCGATCTCATCAACGAATTGACCACGGCTACTGCGGCGCTGGATGCCGGTAAGGCCATCGAGTCGGGAGATGTGATCTATAAAGGGAACATTGCACAGTGGAAGAAGCTGGGAAATTCCCTGCTGCTACGGATCGGCATGCGGTATACCCCGCTCGATGCCGCCAAGGCTCAACAGATCGTATCGGCGGCTTATATGGCCGGTACGCTGTCTTCCAACGCCGACAATGCTTATGTTGCTTTCAACAGCACTTTCAACAGCCCTACGGGAAGCTGGTTCCAGGGCACGGAAAAGGCCAACGTCTACCTGGGCAAGCCCTTTATCGACTCGCTGAAGCGGACACACGATCCGCGTCTGGGTGTTATAGCCGTTAAGTACACCAATCCCGGCGGCTCTCTTCCTGCGGGTTCCACAGGCACAGAGGATACGGCATTCGCCGATCAGATAGGAATACCTATCGGCTACAACGACGCGACGATCAGCACGGAGCCCAACTTCCCGGGGAAGGCCACCACCGGCTGGAAGTATTCGCAGCTGAACAGGCGGACGGTCGGCCGCATCGACATTCCTGAATTCTTTGTCACCTTTGCTCAGACCCAACTCCTGCTGGCCGAAGCTGCACAGCGGGGATGGATCGCCGCCGATCCCGCTACCCTGTACAAAGCCGGGGTAAAGGCGCATATGGACCAGATGGCAAAATATGATGCCTCTGCCACTATCCCCACCGCTGCCGAAGACGCATACCTGGCTGCCAATCCTTATGATCCGGCAAATGCACTACAACAGATCAATACCCAATACTGGATTGCGTCCTTTCTCAACGGAACGGAGGCCTGGGCAAATTTCCGCCGCAGCGGTTATCCGTCGCTGCCGGTAAATCCTTATCCCGGGGCCGACCCGTCTGTAAAGGGGGCGTTCATCCACCGGCTGCAATACCCGCTGCGGGAAGCGTCGGCGAATTCGGCAAACTATAATGCGGCGGTCAGCCACAACGGACCGGACAACATGGCCACACACGTTTTCTGGGATAAATAACCACCGCATGACCTATTATTTGGGAGTGGATATTGGAACGACATCGGCAAAGGCCGTCGCGTTCAACAAGGAAGGCATACCCATCGAAAAGCGATCGGTATCCTATCCGATGTTACATACGGCGCCTGACAGAAGCGAGCAGGACCCCGATGAGATCCTGCGGGCAGTATGCAGATGTATCAACGAAGTGGCTGCCGCTCTTCTTCCTGCCCGGCCGGAAATGGTGGCTTTTAGTTCGGCGATGCATAGTCTGCTGGCAGTGGATGAAGCAGACAGGCCGCTCACTCCCTGTATCATTTATGCGGATAACCGGGCGGCGGCTATTGCAGAAGAGCTTTCCCTCAACGGGAGAAAAAAGGCCTTCTATGAGGCTACCGGCGTACCCGTACATGCCATGACCCCTTTGTGCAAACTGCTGTGGCTGCGACAGGAGCAGCCCGATCTGTTTGCGGCAGCTGCTGCATTCATCGGGATAAAAGAATATGTTTTCCGGAAATTATTCGGAGATGGGTCTGTAGATACGTCTATCGCTTCCGCTACGGGACTGCTGAACAGCAGGACCCTGCAATGGGATGAAGAGATTCTGGAATATCTTTCTGTTGACCGTTCAAAACTGGCCCGGGTAGTTTCTCCCCGGCATGTTCTAACCTATGGGTCCCGGGGAGGAGATTTCTTATCTCTTCCCCCGGGAACACCTATCATCATCGGTTGCAGCGATGGCGCCTCCGCCAACCTGGCTACCGGAGCCAGTGGCAATCATGTCATGGCTGTCACCATCGGGACCAGCGGGGCGGCCCGGATGATCCTCTCCGGAGCTGCCGTCGATGAAGAGATGCGAACCTTTCGTTATCATGTCAAAGACAACGATTATATCAGCGGGGGGGCTACCAACAACGGAGCGGTCGTGTTACAATGGCTGAAAGAAAGACTTCTGCAGGCTGAAGAAACGTATGGACAGCTTTTTCAGCTGGCTGCGACAGTGCCGGCCGGTTCGGAGGACCTGTTGTTTATTCCTTATATCCTTGGCGAGCGGGCACCCGTATGGAATTCAAAAGCAAGGGGGCTTTATTTCGGACTTCAGATCCGTCACACAAAAGCACACCTGGTACGCGCCGCCATGGAAGGGGTCATTTATGCCGTCTACAGTATTGGGCGGATCCTGGCAGAGAAGAATCCCATCACCGAGCTGCATGCTACCGGTGGTTTTGCCCGTAGCCCGCTGTGGGTACAGATGCTGGCGGATGTTTTTAATGTAAAGGTGCTGACCTTCGGAGAAGAGGAAAGTGTTGCCATGGGCGCCGTGGTGGTAGGGATGGAGGCCCTTGGTAAAGGCCCTGCTTTTTGCAGGCAGTCCCTGGCGGTATATTCGCCGGAGGCGGCTGCGCATGCGGTTTACCAGGAGAGGGTAACGAAATTCAGCCGCTTATATGAATGCATAAAAAACGAATTTTGAATTATCAACAACAATTTTATATGATCAGAAACCTGCTTTTCCTATCGTTAATTTTTGCAACACTCCGGCTTCCCGCCCAGCGGGTCGGTTCATCACCGGAATACATCAGGGCCCTGACCCCTGGCTGGAAGGGCGAGCGCTCTGCTGACGGCCGGCCAAAAGTATCCGACAATATGCTGCAGCGTCTGAAGAATATTTCGCTCGAAGAAGCATGGGGGATCCTGCGTAATCATGGGTATCAGAACCAATACGAAGGCGAATGGCACGTGATCCATCCCGATAGCAGCGCTATGACCGGCCGTGTTGTCACTGCGCAGTATATGCCTTCCCGTCCCGATCTTATCAATGTAGTAAAGGAGCAGGGTAAGGTGGAAGGCCGTAATCCCCAGGGCGGCACCAATTCCTGGCCTATCGACGTACTTACCGAAGGTGATGTCTATGTCGCGGATGGGTTTTTGAAAATGGCCGATGGCACGCTTATCGGGGACAACCTGGGAAATGCGATCTATTCACGCTCGCACCGGGGAGTTATCTTTTACGGCAGTGTCCGGGACGAAGCCGGGCTCAGCGAGATCAATGGCTTTAACGGCTGGGTAAAAGGCGTGGACCCTTCCTATATTCAGCAAATGATGCTGACCTCCATCAATGCGCCTATCCGGATCGGCAGGGCCGTAGTGCTGCCGGGGGATGCTGTGCTTGCCAATAAATACGGTGTGATCTTTATTCCCGCACATTTATTGGATACCGTCGTGATCACCGCCGAATTTATCGAACTTAGGGATGATTTTGGACACCAGCGTCTTCGTGAAAAGAAATATCTCGCCGGGCAGATCGATAGCCAGTGGTCGGATGAGATCAAAAAAGATTTCCTTCATTGGCTGGACGAGCATCCGGAGAAGCTGCCGATGAGCAGGAAAGAGCTTGATGAATATTTGAAAAACAGAACCTGGTAATTTAAATAAACAATCATGAATCCATCAAAAAGTTTTCTCGCAAAACTCGGGCTTAGCAATCCTGAGGATGCGGCTGCCCCGGAGCCGGCTTCTTTATCATCGGCGACCGATCGCTCTTCATCCGGGGATAACCGCCGGAGCTTTCTTAAAAAATCAGTGCTGGGCGGCCTCTCGCTTAGCGGGCTTTTTTTTGCGGGCATCGAAGATACCTTCGCACACAGCTCGTCAAAGGTAAACCGTTACTCTGGCCCTTCGGATCTGAAGATCACCGATATGCGTTATGCTACTGTCATGAATACGACAGGCCGCTGCACCATCATCCGTATCGATACGAACCAGGGCATCTATGGCCTGGGAGAAGTGCGCGACGGCGCCGACTGGCGCTACGCGCTTTTTTTGAAAAGCCGTATCATGGGCATGAACCCCTGTAGTGTAGAGCAGATCTTCAAACGGATAAAACAATTCGGATTCCATGGCCGCCAGGGCGGGGGCGTCTGTGCAGTGGAAATGGCGTTGTGGGACCTGGCAGGAAAGACGTATAACGTTCCCGCTTACCAGCTGCTGGGCGGCAAATACCGGGATAAGGTCCGTCTCTATGCCGACACGCCCGAAGAAGAAGATCCTGAAGTATTCGTAGCCAAGCTGAAAGACCGGCTCGAAGGGAAGGGCTTCACCTTCCTCAAAATGGACCTGGGCATTGAAATGATCCGGAAGATCCCGGGCACTCTCGTCAACACAAATTACTGGGACGTACAGCGGCAATGGGATATGGCGCCGATGACCTATGGATCAACAAAACATCCATTTACGCAGATCCAGGTGACGGACAAGGGCATCGAGGAGATGGCAAAATATGTTGCCAAAGTCCGGGATGTCATTGGCTTTGAAGTGCCGCTGGCATCGGATCACTATGGTCATTTCGACATGAACAACGCCATTCGCCTGGGCAAAGGCCTGGATCACTACCGGCTTGCCTGGCTGGAAGATCTTATTCCCTGGCAGTATACCGATGAATGGAAAGAAATTACCCGTTCCATAGAGACACCTACGAATACGGGGGAAGACATCTATCTCAAAGAGGAGTTTATAAAACTGGTCGACAACCATGCCACCGACCTCATCCATCCTGATCTGGCTACCTCCGGCGGATTGCTCGAGACAAAGAAGATCGGCGATTATGCCGAAGAAAAAGGCGTAGCCATGGCCATGCATTTTGCCGGTCTGCCCGTCAGCTTTATGGCCAATGTACATTGTGCTGCGGCTACCCAGAATTTCGTGGCGCTGGAGCATCATTCCCTGGACCTGCCTTACTGGACCGATTTTGTAAAGACAAAGGATGGAAAGCCCTTATTCGAGAAGGGATTTGCCAATGTGCCGGATTCGCCGGGTCTCGGGGTGGAGCTCAACGAGGACATGCTGAAAAAACACCTGGATCCTGAAAACAAGAACTATTTCGGGCCTACACCGGAATGGGACAATGTACGTTCATGGGACAGGTTGTGGAGCTAGACCTCACTCCCCGATGCGGAACTTCTTTAGTTTGTCGTTGATATAAAGCAGGATATCCTCATTGGAGGCTTTGCGGCAAAAGCCGTAGCCGGGGCGATAGCGATAGAGAAAGATCCTCAGTGAATCATCGTGGAGGCCTGTGACCCTGGACACATAGGCGGCTGGGAAACGGAAGTCGATATAGTAATCTATTTCTTCCTGTTTCAGGCGTTTTCTCAGCCGCCTTTTTTGCGTTTCCCGCGTGCCAAAATAATCAAGGGGACTGATGATGATGCCGACGCCATCCTGCGGAGTCTCGCTGCCTATCAGCCTTCGCCGATGTGTCGGGTATACCCAGGCATACTCTTCTTTTCTTTTGATGGAATCCTTTTTATAGTTGTCGATTTCGTCGACCTGCACAGCGGGCAATCCTACCGGGTTGGGTTCGAGGTTTACCAGGTAGCCGCCCTTTTCCTCAAACATCCAGGATCTGACAAAGGCAGTGTCGGGCTTGTAACCTGCAGAAGTAAAGGTGATGGTGTCCCCGGGTTTTGCCGGTATCTTATAATTGCCTCCCGCATCGGAGAGATTGATTTTCCTTTGGGAGTGATTGATGACGCTGACGGAAGGAAGGATCTCGTCTCCCGATCGCCTTTTGATCCTGCCGGTCAATACCTGTTGGGCTGTCGCAGGAATGGACAACAGTAAGAGGAAGGATAGGTAGACCGGTGTAGGAGCAGTCATAAAACCAAGATAAAGTTATTGTTCAGTAATAGCCTTATCCTGGTTTTGAAAACTTTGTTAAAGTAGACCGGTTATAATTTCAGGCCCATGTCCGCCAGCGCCTGTTTGGTTTGCCCGACATTCTTGTAATTATGGGTGATACCCCTGAGTCCAAGACCTTCGGCCACCTGTACGAACATATTCCGGTCATCGATGTAGACCACGCCTTCTTTGGGCACCTGTGCGATGTCGAGAGCGACCTTCCAGATGTCGACATCCGGCTTACGAAAGTGTACAAAACAGGAGGAGATGAAAAAGTCCACGAACTCGTTCAGCTTGAAAGTCCTGATCCGGTGTTCGTTCAGTTCCCTGCCTTCGTTGTTGACGACGGCTATCTTAAGGTTGTATTTTTCCTTCAGGGCTTTTATTAGATCGATCATCTCGGGATAAGCCACCGACTGACCATACATAAACGTTTTGAACTCTTCGATCGTGAAGGGACGCTCCTTATAAAAAACCGCTCTTTTTAGATAATCATCGAGGCTTAGCTTGCCAGCTTCATAGGTATCAAACGTCATCCGATGCCGATCGTTCAGATCGTCCAGGTCGAGATTGAATTGTTTTGCCGCTGCTTCTCTTGATCTCCTGTCCCAGCCATTGGTGAGCATAACGCCACCGATATCCAGGAATAGCGCTGTGACGGGTGCTGGTGTTGAATTCGTTGCCATTGCTTTCGATTTTACTGCAATGTAACGAGAAAATCTTTGTTCCCGCGTCATAGAGCCGACAGGCGGTATAATCGCCGGTGTCCCGATGATCCGTACATGATAATCGTTGGGATATACATTCCCTCTTATCAGACGGTAACCGGGGAATAGTTAATTTAGGCGGCGGATCTGCTATTTTCCAATATTAATAAAAGCTTAATCTATGGCTGCTCTTTCAACTCTTGGTATTATTCATACAGCGATCAGCCTGGTTGCTGTGGGTTCGGGTATTGTCTCCCTTATACGTCACGGCGGGATAAGCTACAGGACTGGGGTAGGCAAGACCTATGTGATCACCACTGCGCTGACCTGTCTCACCGGTTTTGGAATCTTTCACCACGGAGGCTTTGGAAAACCTCATATGCTGGGGATCATAACGCTGGTCGTTCTGGCTCTTGCCTATGCGGGTGGAAAAAAGCTTTTCGGCCGGGCATCCCCGTACCTTGAAACGGTGCTTTATTCCATGACCTTCTTTTTTCATCTTATTCCCGGTGTCACAGAAAGCCTGACCCGGCTTCCGGTCGATTCGCCCATCGCATCCGGTCCTGACGATCCTCTCGTTCAGAAGCTGGTCGGGATCTGTTTTTTATTGTTCCTTGCCGGGGCTACGTTGCAGGTGATAAGATTGCGTATGAGGTCAAAGGTACAAGGGGGTGGAGTAGTGGCTTAAGACGCCAGCTTTGAGTGATGCAGATATTTTTTATCCGGGCTATAAACAAAGAGGCAGCTTCCTCCACGGATGACGTCGATGATGGGTCTGTCCAGCTGTTCCGGTATGGCGGGGCATCCTTCGCTCCGGCCGAGGAATCCGCATTTCTGGATGTGATCTTCGCTGACATATTCCGCCGGATGCATAATGATCGACCGGTTGAACACATTGTCATTCCAGCCTTTCTCCATTCCTTCCAGGCGAAGCGAATAACCATGCTGTCCCATGAAGGATTCGCCGGTGAGGTAAAATCCGAGACTGCTCATAAAGCTGTTTCGCCGGTTGGAAAACCGGGTGGCCAGGAGCGTGCCGGAATTGCGGCCATGTGCGACGAGGGAATTGAATAAAAGCTTGCCGCTATAGGTGTCCAGGATAAAAAGCCTTTTTTGTGTGGAAGGCAGGGAGAAGTCGATAATGGAAAGAATACCCGGGTTGGGGACTATTCCTGCCGCTACCAGGCTTAAAAAGCCCGTTATGGCTTTATGATAGGCCTGGGTGCTCAGACCAAGGCTGTCCAGCTGCAGGCTATCGTATAAAAGATTGAGGCGGGGGGAATCGGCAGGGGAAAGGGCGGTGACGGGATTAAGCCGGGAGGCGCTGTAAATCTCATGTGGTGAAGATTTATCGGCTGGTAAAAAGTTCAGGGATAAGAGTGATGCTGCAAAAACACCGAAGATAGTCAGATATTTACCGGGCCGGCTCATCAGATCCTTCATCACAGGTAAGTATTATTGGGTTTTAAATATATTGGTTTTGGCAAATTTAGAGGGATATGGGGAAAAAATGCCCATTAGTTGTGGTTTGTTAATCAATTTTAACAGTCGGGCGACTTTTGTATGTTTGTTTATATGAAGCTGATCATCATTGGAAGTTGGCTGGTATGCGGGATTTTGCCGGTATGCATTCCGGTTTACGCGGGAGAGGGCATCCAACCCGGAAAGGTAATTGAAAGCGTGACCTGCAAGGCCGATCCTACTCAATCCTATGCCTTATATATCCCTTCAAAAGGTAATGCGAATGCCCTGCCCATCGTTTATTTCTTCGACCCCCACGGCAGCGGCGTTCTTCCGCTGAACAAATACAGATCGCTGGCGGAAGCCTATGGCTTTATCCTCGCAGGGAGCAACAACTCGAAGAACGGGAATGACTGGTCCGCCACGGAAAGGATCTGGCAGCAGCTGTCTGCCGACACAAAAGCGCGGTTAAGGATCAACGGCAGCCGAATCTATACCTGCGGCTTTTCCGGCGGCGCCAAGGTCGCCGGTTATGTGGCGATCCAGCATCCGGAAATAAAGGGCGTTATTGCCGGCGGCGCAGGACTTCCGGATGGCGTCGGAGCGGACAACTTTGGTTTCAGCTTTACGGCCATCGCCGGGGAAGGCGATATGAACCTGACCGAACTGGTAGCCATCAGCAGAGAATTGGATAAGACCCGAACCCGGCATCATATTCTTTTCTTCGATGGCAAACATGAATGGGCGCCGGTCACCACCATGGAGACAGCTTTTGCCGGCCTACAGCTCGACGCCATGTTAAAAGCGCTGATCCCTAAAGACAATACCGTTATCGAACAGTTTGCAGGAAAGGGTAAGAATAAGGTGGGGGTCTATAGTCAGTCCAATCAATTGATAAAGGCGGAACAGGAATGCCAGGTTTTTATCAGTTATCTCGATGGGCTGACCCCTGCTGTCGATTGGTTTAAGACAAAGGCTGCTTCCCTTGCGGGGGATAAGGCATTCCGGCAGCAACGCGACGATCTCCAAAACCTGTTGGTATACGAACAGAATACGAAGCTGGGGTATATGCAGCATTTTCAGCAGGGCGATGACCATTACTGGGCGCCGGTGATCAGGGACCTGCAAACAAAAAGCAGGTCGGCCACTCCATCGGGCCTGATGGAGCAGCGGCTCCTGGCTTATCTGTCCCTTGCCTTTTATTCTCTGAGCAATCGGCTGATCATCGCCAACAACAACATCGAAGCCCGGCGTTTTGTCGAACTCTATAAAATGGCTGACCCAACCAACAGCGAAGCCTGGTATTTCTCCGCCATCCTGTCTGCCCGGAGTGGCCAGGTACAAGCTGCGGAAAATGATCTGCTGAAAGCCGCGGAATGCGGATTCACCGATCTCTCCCGTCTCCGGCAGCAACCCGAATTTCAATCGCTTAACCTATCGGCGGTGAAACGGAAGATGCCTATTCGATAGGGGAAGGGCGACGTATCACCGAACTGTGTTTAGCTGTAGAACGGTGATAGAGTAGGGAGGAAGGGTTTGAGTAAAATGCTGCCCCAGCCCTTTAACTGCCGATTCCACGGGTATTATTTTGGTTGGCTCTGTGATCGAATTGGTTTCTGTCGGACTATTGGCTGCCAATACCCATTTTGTTCCTTTAGGGGAGACTTTGCCCGCGCCTTTTAACTGGATAGAGATAGCCTGGCTGGTCGCCCGGGTGTTTACTATCTTTAAATAAACGGTACCGCTCTGGCTATTCCGGGTAGCTACAAAGAAAAGGGCATCGATAGATTTTGGCTGATGGCCCGCCGCTGAATCCTGAGAAGTGAGTTTCTGCAATTGGGAGGGAATATTTTCCGGTGTAATTTTTACTACGTGATCCCCAATGTGCGTGCTGAACATCTTCTGGGCATAATAGGAAGGCGAGCCGTAGGAATTAAGGGCATTATATCCGATAAGATCGCTTTTCCACTGCATCCCGCCGGGATTTACGTTTACAAAAAGAGGCGCATAGCAGGACATGATGACCAGGTCGGAGTTTCTTTCCATACCGGTCATCCACGCCGCATCACCCAGGGCTGCATTGAAGTTGGTCGTGGGATCGCCTTCTCTTGTCGCCCATTCCCCCACAAAGATCTTAGGGCCCGAACGATCATAATGGTCATATTGGCCGGCGTTGTCCTCCATCTGCCAGGCGTTGCGATAGTAGTGTTCATCCACTATTTCAGTTTTTCCTGCCGGCGCGGGGAATCTTCCACCAAGCGGGTCCTTACCGCCTACTGTAGAAATGATATGTAGCTGCGGATATTTTGCTTTTATCGCGTCATAGAACTGGACATAACGGGAACCATAGCTGCCTGAAAGATCAAAGCCGTCCTCATTTCCAATTTCGATATATTTCAGCGGGAATGGTTTGGGGTGCCCGTCCTTTACACGCTGTGCTCCCCATTTGGTGCTGGCGTCGCCCGTTACATATTCGATCTCATCCAGTGCATCGTCGACAAAGGGTTGTAAGAAGGGCCCTGCTTCAAGATAATCCCTGTTCAGGGTATAACCTGCAAACACGGCCAATAAAGGCTGCATGTCCAGGTCTTCGCACCATTCCAGGAACTCCAGCAATCCCATTCCATCGGTCGAGCGATATCGCCAGGGGCTTAAATGACCGGCGCGCCGGTCCAGCGGGCCAATGGTCTTTTTCCAATTCCAGCGTTGAGA
The DNA here is from genome assembly GCA_036499285.1 of Puia sp. Taxonomy (GTDB): domain Bacteria; phylum Bacteroidota; class Bacteroidia; order Chitinophagales; family Chitinophagaceae; genus Puia. The sequence goes on from DASYEB010000003.1 coordinate 223,251, forward strand.
AAAAGTGTTCCCTTCTACATAGTTCCCACCCGGAAAACGGAGGAAGGAGGGCTTCATGTCGGCCAGAAGCTGCATAAGATCCTGGCGATTGCCGTTGCTGCGGTCCTTATAGGTCGGGGGAAAAAGAGATACAAGGTTGAACCAGTAGCTGCCCTCCTGTTTGGCCGTCATCACAAAACGGGCATCTGTTGAAGGCTGGATATTACCCGGGGTGGTCAGCGTAAAATGAAAGCGCTGCCATTGGGAACTTATCCCCGTTACTTCTGCCGAGGCGTAAATCATCTTGCCGTCTGCGCTTTCTATGGCAACGGTCAGCGATTGTCCATCAGTTGAAGTGTGACCATCCGCGTTTGCCGCCCGGGCATAAAAACTTCCCTGATAAGTGACGCCGGCTTTTACGGGAATACCCCAGTAGCCTTCATTGGAGATTCCTATCCGCGTTCCCTTTTTTTCGACATCCAGACGTAAGGATACGGGCAGTACTTCATTGAGGACATTTTGTTTATCCAGGCTTATCGAGCCCTTGGCATCGGTGCTCTGAACCAATGACCAAAAGGCCGGGGTCCGTGCAGAGTCTTTAAAGATCCGGTTCCGGATCAATTCGCCATAGAGCCCGCCATCGTATGAGAAGTTGATCTCTTCTGTCATCAGGCCATACAACTCCGGGCTCACCGCTACGCCTGTCTCATCCAGGTGTAGTGTCAGGGCGGCCGGCGACTGCGCTCTGAGTAGGGCCGGTGCCAGGAACAGGATAATTAATACGAGTTTACTGATTTGGGCACGCAGCGGGAGAGAAGGTTGGCGGTATGGCATCGTTAAGGTTTTGGAGAATAAATGTAAATATAACATTTTATATTATCCAAAAAACGGGAGGATCTTTATTGATTGTTGTCAGGCCGCTTATTTGCAGACCGCTTGTTTGCGGAGGGCTTATTTTCGGGGGCTTATTTTCGGGGGCTTGTTTGCAGACGGCTGGGGTCGCCCGGTTTAGGCCGGTCGCCGGGCAGGATAATTGCATATAGATAAAACAGAGGGTTTTATAACGTTCTATTTATTAATCTAAAACGATCGATCATGCAACAGTCAAAGCAAGCTGATAAGGATCAGCAGGTGAACAAGGGAAAGAATACGGCCGGACGGAAGGGTTCGACAGGAGGACAGCAGGGTTCGATGGGTAAGAAACAGGATAAGGATAGCAAAAATCCAAAGTCTGCAGCTGGCCGTGGTCAGAAACAGGATCAGAATAGTGATATGGAGGAATCTATGGGCAGCGGTAAGAGACAGGATGATAATTGAGTAAGCTCCGGCCACAAGTTGTAGCCTCTCCGGTCAAAGCGGGGAGGCTTTTTTTGTATATTTCGCAAACCGGATTATGCTGCTTTTTTTACAAGCCAGTCCTTGAAATCGATTTCCATCCTTGGCATGAAAAAACCTTATATACAATTAGGATTTCGTATGCAAATTTGAATATGACTTTTTTCAAATAATCCTGCTCCTTCGAATGCTGGCCCACCTTCTATAAATACTCCCCGGGTAGAATCGAATATTTGGTAGCTGCTATAACCTTTTTCGACCATATCTGTCTTAATCCGACCCGATATTTCGGCATGCATGAATTCAATGACCGCACAGTCCAGGTTTCTAAGTACCTTATTTTTATGAGCATCCCGATCCAAATCTTTGTTTTGAGGCATGGCTTTTCCCATTAGCTTATAATCGGACTTCATAAGATTAAAATAATTAACCAAATATTGAATATATCTTTTATCCAGGAGGTCGCAACAACGGCCCAAGTACAATACTGCTCCGATGACGGCAGGTTCTTCTATTTTACCCCACTCCTTCTTTTCTTCAGCCCATTGTAACGCGCGGTCGTAGTTGTTTTCCCAAAAATAAAAACCATGCCCTAGCCAGTCGAATGGCTTTTGACTGATCTTGTAATCGTTTGGGTTCATAAGAAGTGAATCACGAACATGCCGTTCACATCCGTGAAACCCAATAATTAAATTTGGTTTTACATCATACATATCATTCGTTACTTGCTTGACGGGCAGGCGCAGTGAGATATGGGGCTACTTCGGGGACTACCAACTCGCCTTCTTCATTCAAAAGACCACATTGGATCAGTCTGCGAAGAGCCTCCTCTTTGGTAGATTTCCTCTGAGACAATTCCTGCGCCAGTTCCATCAGGTACTGAAAATCTTTTTCGCTCATAAAAGAGGGTTATTATTACAAAGATATTAATTCTTTTTTTTGAATTTTGTACAAAAAGAAGGGCACTCAAACCGGATCCGATTGTGCGCGCCATGAATGTCGCCCATTACAAACGTTCGCATAGTAAAGCATTTAAGAAAATAATAAGCTACTCAATAGCTTATTGCTCAGGCGAGCGGCGGGACTTGCAAAAAAAAGGCGCTGATGGACAGATCCCATCAGCGCCCCAAAGATTATTAAAATATTTGACTACAACAAACGGATCTTGATATTCCTCCATTCACTCGATCCGGGGTGCTGCTGCAAGGCAATCTTACCTTTCGTTACCTTCGCAAAGTCGCTGAACGACTTACCAGCAAACTTGCTTTTGGCGACGAGTGCATTCCACTGCTCACTACCGATCTGCCCGTCATAAGTCTTTGTTCCGTTGAGCCAGAAAGTAAGGTGGCCTTTGTTCTGTAACAGCCTTACCTGGTTCCATTCCCCGACAGGTTTTGGTTTGGAAACCGTGGAATCACCGGACAGATCATAAAGACAGCCGGCGAGGTGGTTTTGTTTTTTATTGTCACTGGCGTCGATATTATCGAGTACCTGCATTTCAGGGCCTGTCAGATAGGTCGCGCTATATTTTGGATTTTCCTGTACGTCGAAGATGATCCCGCTATTCCCGCCTTTTGAGATCTTCCACTCGAGGTTGAGCTCATAGTTCTCATACTCCCCGTTGGTTACGATATCACCGCCGCCACTCTGGGGCTGAGAAGGGTCAAAGACCAGGGCATTGTCTTTGATCTGCCATTTTGAACCTACCGTATCTCTGAGGTAGGTATGCCAGCCTTTGGTTGACTTTCCGTCAAACAATAATTTCCAGCCTTCTTTTTTTTCTGATTTTGTAAGCCTATTAGGTTTTTGAGCTAAACCTATAAGAGATGACAGAGCAAAAGCCGAAACAAACAGCGCTTTTTTCATTTGTGCTAAGTTTAGAAGCTAAATTAGGTAAATATTGCTTTAGCAAAATAAGTCCCTATATTGCTTTGCGACTAAGAAAAATATGAGGACCAATCATCAGTTTTTGAATTTATATCCTATTGAGCCCGACAGTCATAAGCTGATCGTAGGGACTATTCACCCTCCTGACCCTTCCAGGTTTAAAGTCCAGTTCTTTTACGGAAACAGGGGCAGCCTTTGGACAATCCTGCACCACGCTTTTCCTTTGGAATTAGTTAACCCGGATTCGGTGGAGTCTATTCGATCCTTTTTAAGGGCCAGAAAGATAGCGATGAGCGATACGGTTGCCGTCAGGGAGCAAAAAGGGTACACACTAGGCGAAAATTTTTTCGGCCGGCCGGTCAGACTGGTTGTATTACACTCGCCGGCGGGCACCGCCAATATCTCTCTATCCAAAAGCAAGGAATATCTCGCGGACAGACACCTCTATGATGGCATCAAGAGTCCTGTCCAAATGTTTAAGATCGACTATTACCGGCGTGTTTTTGGTGGTGACCTGATCTCTTATAAGGGCAAAGAAAAGTAAAATGTAGAGCCCTTTCCTTCGGTACTGGTTACCCAGACCCTTCCCTGGTGAGCCTCAATGATCTGGGCGGATAGGAACAGGCCGATCCCGAGTCCTTCCATGGTCTTTGTCTTTTCGGCCCGGTAGTACCGGGAAAAGATAAAAGGCAGGTCTTTTTCTGCTATTCCCTGCCCATGATCGGTTACGGAGAGGATGACCGAATGTTCTTCTGCTCTTATCGCTACTTCGATCTCGGCGGGGTCGCCGGAATATTTAACGGCATTGGTCAGGTAATTCGTCAGCACCCCGATGATTTTATCCCTGTCGGCTGTCAGGCTGATAGGAGCCATGCCTTTTTTTGTAATGACGGAAGTCGGGAAGAGCAAGCGGATGGACTGGATGGTTTCATCGACCATCTGGTCAAACGCAAAAACGGACTTTTCAAGCATTATATTCCCCGTAGCTGATTTGGTAGCCCGGTAGAGCTCCCCGATCAATTTTTTCAGACGCAGGACATTGCTTTGGCTGCGCTCGATACAACCCCTGAGATCGTCGGATAGCTCTTCCTTTGTCAGCTCCTTCATCAAATCGATATTAAGGGTAATATTAGTCAAAGGATTGCTTAGCTCATGGGCGACAAAGTTCATGATATCTTCGCGCTGCTGCTCGAAGTCCTTCTGTATGGTGATGTCGCGGAATACCAGCAGTATATTGCCTTCCTCTCCCCGGGTCAGCCTGCTGCAGGTTATGTCAAAGACCTTCTGGCTTAAAAAACCTTTTGCGGGGTCCAGCAGTATTTTCGAGCTTGTGAATTCAGACCGGATAGTACCGGTGATCATGTCGTATAATTTGTAGTTGTTGTCGATCGACCGGAGCATTTCGCGGAAATCAGGAGTGAGGTGTAATACTTCAGATAGGTTGAACAGCCGGATAGCAGCGCTGTTGGCCTTCAACACCAGGAAGTCCTTATTCAGGACCAGGACAGCGTCTTCGATGGCGCTCAAAATATTCTCATTGAAATTATTCAGCAGGGTGATGGAGGTCTCCGATTCCTTTTGGGTATGTATGTTTTGAATGACCTTCAAAATAGATCTCTCCCCTTTTGCATTGGTAAGCAGGACAGATTCTCCGGACACCCAGGTCAGCACCCTGTTCTTATTGACAAGATAATTATTGTCAAAGGATTGCCCTTCGTCAAGGACCGTTCGGATCTCCCGCATGGGCATATCGGTCTGCTGATCTGTCTCGCTGAATAAAATGGAAAAATGCTGCCCGATAAGATCTCCGGTCTCATATCCAAATGAAAGAAGGAAAGCCCGGTTTACCTCCCGGATAATGCCGTTGCTATCGATCAGCAGAACTGAATTTTTTTTGGGATTCTCAAAAAGAGCCTGGTGATAATTGGAAGAATCGTACTGCGTCCCTCTGCCTGCATTCGTCATAATCGGTGTTTGTGAACTAAATATAAGAAAAAATCGGGCCGCGATCCGACAATCCACCCGATCAATACTTTTTTATCTCCTGCATGAACTGCGTAGGAGTCTTCCCAAATTCTTTTTTGAAGGCTTTTGTGAAATAGGACTGTGTCTGGATGCCGATACGCACCATTACTTCCGTCAACGAGACGTCTTCATGTGTCATGATCTGTACCGCTTTCTTCAGCCGGATCGTCCGGATGAAATCCCCGATGGACTGCTGGCTGATGCTCTTTATCTTCTGGTAAAGACGAGTCCGGCTGATGCCCATTTCCTGGCAGAGATAGTCGATGTCAAAATCGGGGTTGATCAGTTGGGCGTCGATGATCTGCAACAGCCGGGCCATGAATTCCTTGTCCTTCTCGGAATGGACCAGCTCCATTGCTTCTACGCGTGAGTCCTGCGTATACCGCTCTTTTAATTTTCGGTCCCGGTCGAACTGATTTCGGATGGTCAGTAAAAGCAATTCCATATTCAGCGGCTTGGCAAAATAATAATCCGCTCCGGCATTGAGACCTTCTACCTGTGAAGCCTGTGTAGTCCTGGCCGTAAGGATAATAAAGGGAATATGGCTGGTGTCTATATCCTGTTTGATATGGTGACAAAGCTCGAAACCGTTCATTCCCGGCATGATCACGTCGCTGATGATCAGACCGGGAGTTATTTCTTTTGCCTTTTCCAGCCCTTCTTTTCCATCGGCGGCCTCCATCACCTGGTATTGCTCGCTAAGGCTTTCCTTCAGGAAAAGCCGTAGCTCGTCGTTGTCTTCAACCAGCAGGATCGTCTCCAGCGGGGACAGCATTGCGGAGCCTGTTGCCTCATCATGCTCGGCGTATGACCCGGGCCGGTAGGAGAAGCTTTCCAGCCGTACTCCCACGTCGGCGGGGATTTCGGCTCTTTTTTCTTCCTTCCGATAGTCCCCCTCACGGATGGGGATGCCGATGAGGATCTCCGTACCCTTCAACCGTTCGCTGTATACGCAGATATCGCCCTTATGCAGCAGGGTCAGGCTTTTTACAAAGGCCAGCCCGACGCCGGACCCCAGGTGCGACCCGTTGATACGATAGTATCGTTCGAAAAGATGATGAATAGACTCCCTGGAGATGCCGACCCCGTTGTCCGCTACCCGGATCCAGGCATAGTGGCTGCCGCGGAAGCTGTTTTTCAGGATCAGCTCGCCTTCAAAGGATGGTTTAAAGAATTCTATGGAAGGGTAGAGGCCAAGGGTAATATGACCGCCGATCTTTGTATACTTAAACGAATTATGCAAGAGATTGAGGACGATCTTTTCCAGCACCTGCCGGTCGAACCAGGTGGCTTCCGGAATGGTCTCCTGTTCGAGTGTAAAGTCGATCTCTTTCTGGATCGCCCAGTCCCGGAACTCGTCCGCCATTTCATTGATAAAGCCGTTCAGGTTGCTTTTCTGTACACTCAGCTTTAACGAACCGCTTTCCAGCTTCCCGAAATCCATCAGCTCGTTGATCAGACCAAGCAGCCGCTGGGCATTGCGGTGCATAGTCTGGTAATACCGGGAAAAGGCCGGCTGGGCCTGCTCTTTTATTATTTTCTCCAGCGGACCCAGGATCAGGGACAAGGGCGTTCGGAACTCATGGGAGATATTGGTGAAGAACTGCAGCTGCACCTGGCGGATCTCTTCCCTTTTCTTTTCCTCCATCATTTTTAGCTTCATCCGCGTCCTGAACCGGTAAACGGCAAACAGACCCGCTACCGCCAGGGCTCCCAGCAGAAAGAGGAACCAGCCCGTCTTCCAGAAGGGAGGGGTTATCACCACCCGGACGGCGGCTCCATCCTCATTCCAGACTCCATCATTATTGGACGCTTTTACCCGGAACACATAATTACCCGGGCCGAGGTTGGTATACACCGCTTTCTTTTCTTTCCCTACATAATTCCATCCCGTATCCAACCCTTCCATCTTATAGGCATATTGATTGTTTTCGGGGATGGTATAGTTCAATGCAGCAAAGGTGAAGGAAAAAGTAGATTGCCGGTAGGAGAGCCTGATCTCCTGTACAAGACTGATATCTTTTTTGAGGCGGTTTGAAAGCTGGAACCCGGTGATATAGACCGGCGGGATAAAAGGATTGGCCCTGATGGAGCCGGGGTAAAAGCAATTGAAGCCATTGATACCGCCAAAGAACATCTCCCCATTCCTTGTCTTCAGAAAAGCATTGGATTCGAACTCCAGCCCCTGCAGGCCATCGCCCGTATTGTATTTTTTAAAAGCATCGGTATCGGGGTTGAACCGGGTAAGGCCATTGGAAGTGGCGATCCAGAGATAACCCTGCTCGTCCTCGGTGATCCCTTTGATAAATTCGTTTGACAGTCCGCCGAGGTTGGTATACAACAGGAAGCTGTCGCGGACCGCATCCAGGAGATATAAGCCTTTTTGTCCCACCCAGAGGCGGCCTTTGCTATCGGCGAACAACACCCGCAGGTCGGGCATCTTCTCGCCTTTATTGAAATAATGTGTAAAATGACGGGTGCCCTGGTGATAGCAATTCAGTCCGCCGTCATCGGTGCCGATCCAGATCCGGCCCTCTTTGTCGGGCAGCAGGGAAACGATATTCTTCCCCATGAGGCTGGTCTTACCGGAAGGGTCGAGGGTAAGACGGGTGAATTGTTTTGTCTTTGGATCAAAGATATTCAGTCCTCCATAATAGGTGGCTACCCAAAGGTTGCCCGTATAGTCTTCAAACGTCTTCTGGACAAAATTCGAGCTGATCGAATGAGGGTTGGCAGGATCGTTCTGGAAACGGGTAAAGGATTGCCTTTTTTTATCGAAGAGGTTAAGGCCGCCGCCCCAGGTAGACACCCATAGGTTGCCGCCCCGGCCCATCATCAGGTCCAGCACGGCATTCGAGCCAAGGCTTTTGTCGTTGAAGGGATCGTTGCGGAAGTGCTGAAAGGCAGACCGGTTCCTGACAAAAAGATCGAGGCCCCCGCCGTCGGTGCCGATCCAGATGTTCTCATTCCCGGAGCTGTCTTCGCAGAACGTTTTTACATCATTATAGCTAAGGCTGTTGGACGTGGGTTCCTGCCGGTAAAGATCGAATTTTTCCATGCCCGGAGAATAGACATTGATACCGCCCCGATGGGTACCTACCCAGAGGTTGCCCTGCCGGTCCTCAAACAGCGCCGATATGGTCCGCTGGGAGAGGCTGGAGCCATTGCCCGGTTCGTAGGCATAGTGGAAGAAGTCGCCGGATGGGGCGTTGAACAAGTTCAATCCGCCATTGATGCTGCCGGCCCAGAGCTGTCCTTTATGGTCAGCCAGCATACACTTGATCATATTATTTCCAAGGCTGGAAGGGAACTTATCTGAATGGCCATAACGGGTAAAGGTCTTTTGCTGCGGGTCAAAAAGATAGACGCCGTCATCTTCCGTTCCAAGCCAGAGATTGCCTTGCCGGTCTCCCTGGATGGCGATGATGGTGTTGCCGCTGGCATTCGTAATGGCCGGGTTTATAATAGCGGTGAAGCGGCCGGTCTCAGGATGGAATAGGTCCAGGCCGGTTTCGGTCCCTATCCAGATGGCCCCGTTTCTGTCCGCATAGAGACAAAGGATCCGGTCATCGCGCAGGGTGCCGGTTATTCCCTGTTGGTGATGGAAAGAGTGGAAACGTCCGGTCTTGCTGTCAAAGAGATTAAGCCCTCCACCCGAGGTGGCGACCCAAAGGCGTCCGGTCTGGTCTTCGATGATCGACGTAATATTATTTGAGCTGAGACTGTTGCTATCGTTTTCGCGATGCCGGTACCGGGAAAAATGGTTTGTGGCCCTGTTTAGCTGATTCAGGCCATTGGAGGTGCCTATCCAGAGCCTTCGGGCGCGGTCCTCATAGATACATTGAATATAGCTGTCGCTGAGGCTGTTGCTGTCGGTTGGTTCATTCCGGTAAACCACCATCTCATTCCCGTCATACCGGTTGAGCCCGTCCCGGGTGCCGATCCAGATAAATCCCAGGCTATCCTGCGATATGGATTGAATGGTATTATTGGACAACCCCTGTTCACCCGAGAGATGGGTAAAACGAAGTTTTGGCGCCTGGCCCCGGACAAGACCGGGAGACAGAAAAAGAAAGGCGGCAAAGAAAAAGACGGGTATGACGGGCTTATCGGCCAAGCAAAAATATTTTATCAAAAATAACCCGATCACCTGGTTTCCCCGCGTAGAAATGCCTTCTAAAAGCTGAAATGGCCAGTTTGAACCAGAGAAATGAACGTTTGGACAAGCCGTAACAGGCCCCTCTTCCTATCTTGTGCGGGTATAAGGCCTAAGCCAGCGGCCTATCAAAACCAACTAATTAAAAATGAAAAAACGATTGCTTGCACGGATGCATGGCATCCTTATCGTGCTCTTATTCCTTCACTTCACCCTGCCTGCCCAAAAACGAAACGTTTCGGGGCGGGTGACGGACGCAAAAGATGGTTTACCTTTACAGGGGGTCACCGTCCAGCCAAAAGGCTCCCATTCCGGAGGGGTCGTCACCGGAGCAGACGGCCGCTTTACTCTCCCGCTTGAAGGCAATGGTAAAACCCTTATTTTTTCCTTTGTTGGCTACGGCAGCATAGAAAGACCTGTCGGATCAGGCAACTTAGACGTGGCGCTTACTGCAAGCACCTCCAATCTGAATGAGATCGTCGTCATCGGATATGGGACGGCCCGAAAAAAGGACCTGACGGGCGCTGTTGCCATAGTCGACGAAAAGGACTTTCAGAAGGGCAGCATTACGACACCGGAGCAGATGATCGCGGGTAAGGTTCCGGGGGTGTCTATTATCTCGAATGGCGGTCAGCCGGGGGCCGGCAGTACCATCCGGATCAGGGGCGGCGCCTCGCTGAATGCCAGCAATGATCCGCTGATTGTGATCGACGGGGTACCGCTGGACAATGAGATCCCTGTCCGTCAGAAATCCGCCATTGCCGGGGCCGGCAACCCGCTTAGTTTTATCAATCCCAATGACATCGAAACATTTACCGTATTAAAAGACGCTTCGGCCGCCGCCATCTATGGTACCCGGGCCTCCAACGGGGTTATTATTATTACGACCAAAAAAGGAAAGGGTGGAGCACTGAAGGTAAGTCTCAGCTCGGTCAATTCGGTCTCGACCCTGACAAAGAAGGTGGGTGTGCTAAGTCCGGCCGAGTTTCGCTCGATCGTGACGGCCAACGGCACACCGGACAAGGTGGCCATGATGGGGGGAGCCAATACGGACTGGCAGGACCAGATATACCAGGACGGCCTGGGGACCAATAATAACCTCAGCATCAGCGGTGGGATCAAAAAGCTCCCTTACCGGATCTCTGTCGGTTACCAGGACCAGAACGGCATTCTGCGGACGGATAACCTGCAGCGTACTTCGGTGGCTTTTGTCCTGAACCCGGTACTGTTCGACAATCACCTGAAGATCGACCTGAACCTGAAAGGCACCCGGGAGAATACCCGTTTTGCCAACCAGGCCGCCCTCGGCGGCGCTGTCAGCTTTGACCCCACTCAGCCGGTGCGGACAAAAAGCAGCCGGTATGGCGGCTATTATGAATGGCTGGACCCTGCTAACCCTACCGGGCTGACCAACCTGGCCGGAAGGAATCCCCTCGGTCTGCTGGAGCAGCACTTTGATAAAAGCCAGCCCGAACGGAGCATAGGCAATTTACAGGTCGATTATAAATTCCATTTCCTGCCGGACCTGCATGCTAACCTCAACATCGGTTATGATGCGGTGAATGGCAAAGGCTCCTCCTATATTACGGACAGTGCGGCCGAGAGTTATATCGCGGGCGGCACAGGCGGACAGAATAATCCGTATAAACAAACCAAGACGAATACCTTATTCGAGTTCTTCCTGAGTTATTCCAAAGATATGAAGACCATAAAGAGTCATTTCGATGTACTGGGCGGATACTCTTATAATAACTATCTGACGAAGATCTATAACTATCCGACTTTCTACGCGAACGGGACCAAGATGATCAACTCGGACCCTCCTTTTCCTTTTGACAAACCGGAACATACGCTGATCTCCTGGTTTGGACGGGCTAATTACAGCTTCGAGGATAAATACCTGCTCACGGGCACCCTGCGGAGGGACGGATCATCCCGTTTTGCCCCTCAGAATCGTTGGGGCCTTTTCCCTTCCGTGGCTTTTGCGTGGAAGTTAAAGAACGAGGTCTTCCTCAAAAATGTGGATGGGGTATCCGATCTCAAACTCCGTCTGGGTTATGGAGTCACGGGCCAGCAGGACGGCATCGGTAACTATGACTATCTGTCCATCTATTCTCTTAGCTCGGCCAATGCTTCTTATCAGTTTGGAGACAACTTTTACCAGGGATACCGGCCTGGCGGCTTTTATGCGGCTTTGAAGTGGGAGCAGACAGCGACCTGGAACGCCGCCGTAGATTATGGCTTCCTGGATAACCGTATCACGGGTAGTGTCGATTTCTACTTGAAGAAGACGACCCACCTTCTGAACAGCGTTCCACAACCTGCAGGCAGTAATTTCTCGGCCTATATCCTGGCAAACGTCGGCGACATGCAGAATAAAGGCGTAGAGTTCAGCATCAACGCAGAACCTGTTCGTACCAACGATGTGACCTGGGACCTGGGTTTCAATGTGACCTTTAATAAGAACCGCATCACCAATCTGACGGTGGTGCCGCAAGACACGAGCTATCCTGGTTTTGCCAGTGGTACCATCGCCGGCGGTATCGGCGGACAGTTTGCCCTGATCAATTCAGTGGGCGGCAGCAAGAATACCTTCAATCTCTACCGGCAGGTCTATAACAGCGCCGGACAACCGATAGAAGGCGTGTTCAACGACAAGAACGGAGATGGCATTATTAACCAGCACGATCTCTATAAGAGCAAACTTGCCGACCCCCAGACTTTCCTCGGCTTCAGTACCAATGTCACTTACCGGAAATGGAGCGCAGGTTTTGTGCTGCGGTCCAGCCTGGGCAATTATGCCTATAACAATAATTTCAGCCAGAACGGTACGCAGAACCAGATCATCAGCAACTCGGTCCTTTACAATGCTTCCACCAGTTACCTGGCCACGCACTTTAAAGGGAATGCGCAGGAACTGCTCAGCGATTATTATATCCAGAATGCGTCCTTCCTGCGGATGGACAATGCAACCATCGGATATAACCTGGGAGCCATTGCGCATACCCGGACGAGGATCAGGCTGAATGCGAGTGTCCAGAATGTATTCGTGATCACAAAATATAAGGGACTTGATCCGGAGATCGCCGCCGGTACCGCTAATAATCCCGGCATCGATAATAGCCTTTATCCCCGCCCAAGGACCTATAACCTGGGAGTGAATTTGGATTTTTAAAAAAACTAGTATGAACCGAAATAAATATTTAGCCATATTGAGCCTGCTGCTGCTGGCCGCGTGTACAAAAAAACTCGATCGTCTGCCGACAAACGATATCACCGCTGCCGAAGCGTATAAGACTCCTGCCGGTTACAAGGAAGGGTTGGCCAAGGTCTATGCTGCATTTGCCCTGACGGGTAATGCAGGCGGTACGGGCAACCCCGATATCCCCACACAGATCATCTCCGACGAAGGCAACTCCGACTTCCTGCGGCTCTATTTCAACCTGCAGGAGATCACCACGGACGAAGCCTCCTGGACCTGGCAGAATGATGCGGGCATCCAGGGGCTCCACGAAATGAGCTGGTCGTCGGTTAATCCCATTATCGACGGGTTGTATTATCGCAGCTTTTTTCAGATCACTTTATGTAATGAGTTCATCCGGCAGTCGAGCGATGCCAGTATTGCCGGCATGGGCATCACGGGTGCATCTGCGGATAGCATCCGTCATTACCGGGCAGAAGCGCGTTTCCTTCGGGCCTACCAGTATTGGGTGCTGATGGACCTGTTTGCCAATCCGCCCTTTGCAACGGAAAATGACGCGATCGGAACTTTTATTCCAAAGCAGATCAGCCGTAAGGACCTGTTCACCTATGTCGAATCGGAACTGAAAGGCGTCGACAGCGGACTGGTCGCGGCCAGGGGAAATGAATATGGACGAGCCGATAAGGCAGCCGCCTGGGCATTGCTGGCCCGCCTCTATCTGAATGCCGGTGTTTATACGGGAACGCCCCGTTATACTGATGCGATCACTTATTGTAATAAGGTCATCGCCGCAGGGTATTCCCTGCATCCCGACTATAGACAGCTGGTGCTGGCGGATGACAACCTCAATACGGATGAATTCATTATGACGATCAACTATGACGGCACCAATACACAAAACTATGGCGGCACAACATATCTGGTGCATGGACCGGCCAGCATTCCTGGAACGATCACCGGCTGCAACGGTAGCTGGAATGGTCTGCGGATGACACAAAGCTTTGTCGATCTCTTTCCTGACTATAGCGGGAATACGGATCATCGCGCTCAGTTCTACCAGACGGGGCAGAACCTGGTCATGAAAGACCTGTATACGCAGACCGATGGTTTTTCCACCTTCAAATTCAGGAACCTGACTAGGACGGGAGCACCGGCGCCGCATGCGGATGCTAACGGGGATTTTTCCGACATCGACTTCCCTCTGTTCCGTCTCGGGGAGATCTACCTGATCTATGCTGAGTCTGTATTAAGAGGCGGCACCGGCGGCGACGCAGGGACGGCTCTCAATTATATCAACTTACTCCGGAGCCGGGCTTATGGCAATGCGTCCGGGAATATTACGGCCGGTGCGCTGACCACGGACTTTATCCTGGACGAACGGGGCCGGGAAATGTACTATGAAGCGACCCGGCGTACAGACCTGATCCGCTTCGGGAAGTTTACGACCAGCGCCTATTTGTGGGCCTGGAAGGGAGGGGTAGCAGGTGGTACGGCCGTGGCGGACAAGTACAATATATTCCCATTGCCCAGCACCGATCTCTCTTCGAATCCTAATCTAATTCAAAACTCAGGATACTAACAATTAACTCAAGCTATATGAAACATAAATTTATAAGCTGGCATCTGGCGTTGTTGGGGTTTGTCCTCTTCCTGGCGACGGGATGTAAAAAAGACCCGGCTTTTACGACAACACTGCATTCACCAGCCGGGATCTCCGGATTTTCAGTGTCATCGAATCAACTGGTCCTGTCGGCCGCCAATGACTCACAGACAGTAGCTACATTCAACTGGCAGGCTCCCAACTATAGTTACCCGGCGGCTGTCACCTACACCTTACTGATCGATCAGCCTTCCGATACCAGCGGCCCTACGGGGTGGGCAAATGCAATAAAGGTGAACGTCCCCACGGACAGTCTTCATCAGTCCTGGCTCGGGACTGATCTCAACCATATGATGAATCAGCTGGGGCTTAATTTCGGTTCGCCCGGCCCGGTCGTAGTGCGTCTTAAAGCTGACGTCAATCAGAGTACGGGAACGGCCTCTACGGTGCCGACACTTTATTCCGACATAGCCATGACCGTTAACGCCTATAAGATCCTGCTGATCTATCCCAAGCTATATCTGGCCGGGGACTTTCTTACTCCCAACTGGACGCAGATAGATCAGCCGGGCTGGGTCGTCTCTTCTATGAAAAGTGACGGGGTCTATGAAGGGTATGTCAATTTTCCCAATGCAAGCAATTTATTTAAACTATGTACCCAGCTCAGCTGGAACGGGACTAACTATGGCTGGGGCGGTTCGGGGACTACCATCAGCGGGGTCGGAACTCCTGATCCGGGCAACTGTTATTTCGGTGGTCCGGGTTATTGCCGGGTCATAGCAGATGTGAATGCTTTGACGATCTCCTACACGCCGACGCAGTGGACGGTAGCTGGTGTATTCAATGGGTGGAGCAATACGGCCAATCCAATGACATTCGATGCGACGACCAACCAGTGGACGGCCACCGGTATCCCTATGACGGCGGGCGACGAGTTCAAGTTCGTAGGTGATTCGGGATGGAATTATTGTTTTGGGGAGGATGCCAAGGGCAATTTTATATCCGGTAATGGCAGCATTGGAAATATCAAGGCGGCTAAGACCGGAACATTTACGGTGGTGCTCGATCTTAGCAAGGGAGCGGGCAACTATACTTTCTCTGTTAAATAATACGAAACGATGTTCAGGAAATATTTTCTTCCGACCCTGGTCTTTTTGTCTGTCCTGTTGTTTGCCTGCGGTAAGAGCGGTGGAGGCTCGCAGACGGTGGTGGATACGACGGTGGTGGTCAAGCCTCCCGCGGCCGACACGCCCATCTATAAGGGCGCTGACATAAGCTGGCTGACCCAGATGGAATCGTCGGGGTATAAATTTTATAACGCTGCGGGCACGGCAATGGATTGTATGCAGCTGGTACAAAGCCTTGGCATCAATGCGATCCGCTTGCGGGTCTGGGTCAACCCTGCCGATGGCTGGAACAGTACGGCCGATGTCGTCGCCAAAGCCGTCAGGGCAAAGAAGCTGGGCTTACGGATAATGATCGACTTCCACTACAGCGATACCTGGGCGGACCCCGGTCACCAGACAAAACCGGCAGCCTGGGCGGGGTATGACCTCACTACCCTGACAAATACCGTATATACCTATACGCAGTCCGTCCTGGACACCCTGCAGGTTCACGGCGTCGTGCCCAGCTGGGTACAGGTAGGGAATGAGACCAGTGATGGGATGTTATGGCCGGACGGGAGAGCTTCTGTCAACATGGCTAATTTCGCCGCCCTGATCAACGCGGGTTACAGGGCTGTCAAATCTGTAGAGGATTCGATAAAGGTTATTGTCCATATCGCAAACGGATACGACAACAGCCTTTTCCGCTGGATCTTCGACGGGCTGAAGGCAAACAATGCTCAATGGGATATCATTGGGATGTCTCTTTACCCTTCGGTAAGCAACTGGTCGGCTTACAATGACTCCTGTCTGTCGAACATGAATGATATGGTGTCGCGCTATCACAAATCCGTAATGATCTGTGAGGTGGGTATGCCGGTGGACCAGGCTGCAGTTTGTCAGTCTTTTCTTACCGATCTTATACATAAGGTAAAAAAAGTGACGGGTGGTCCGGGATTGGGTGTGTTCTACTGGGAGCCGGAGTCATACAATGGCTGGCAGGGATACGGACTGGGAGCCTTCGATAATACGGGAAAGCCGACGGCGGCTATGAATGCGTTCAAGAATTAATCACTATAAAACGACTCGTTTGAAAGCTTTTACGAAGATCGCTCTGCTCCTGCTAACCGTTCCGATGATGGTGGTGGCGCAAACCCGGCAACATATTTCCCTGGACGAGGGATGGAAGTTCCATTTTGGCGATGCAGCCGATCCGGCAAAGGATTTTAATTTCCGTACGGCATCCATCTTTGTCAAGTCGGGTAAGGCGGAAGGTACGGCCATTGCTCCCAACTACGATGACAGGAGCTGGAGAACCTTATCTGTGCCGCATGACTGGGCGGTCGAATTACCTTTTGTATATGCTCCCGATACGAATGTCATGGAGCATGGATATAAGCCTGTGGGCGGTCACTATCCTGCCACCAGCATCGGCTGGTACCGGAAACATTTTATCGTGTCGCAAAAGGATTCGGGAAAGCGGATCCTGATCAGCTTCGACGGCATATACCGGGACAGCAAGGTCTGGATCAATGGCTTTTACCTTTGCAACAATGCAAGCGGATACAGCGGATTCTCCTGTGATGTTACCGACTATGTCCGTTACGGGAAAGAGAATGTGCTGGTCGTCCGCGTCGACGCCACCCAATATGAAGGATGGTATTATGAGGGAGCGGGTATTTACCGCCATGTATGGCTGGACCAATATGATCCGCTGCACATTGCCAAAGATGGATTGTTTGTGCATTCCGATGTAAAAGATGACGCCGCCACCGTGACGGTGGAGACAACGGTCACCAATGATCTTTCAGCGCCGAAAGAAGGTACGGTACAGGTTTATCTGACGGACAGGACGGGCAAGGTATTGGGGCGCAGCGCAGAGTTGCCGGTATCCCTGCCCCCTTATGAAAGCAGGACAGTAAGCCAGACCATTGTATTGAAGCATCCCATGCTCTGGTCTCCGGAGTCGCCTTATTTGTACCGGGCGGGGTCGGTGATCCGGTCGGGTGGTGTGGTCAGAGATGAGAAAAAGATCAGGATCGGTATACGTACCATCCGGATCGATCAGACAGGGCTCTATGTCAACGGCCAATATACAAAGGTCAAAGGCGTCAATAATCACCAGGATCATGCGGGAGTTGGGACCGCGATGCCCGATTACCTGCAATATTACCGGGCGAGGTTGCTGAAGCAGATGGGTGTCAATGCCAGCCGTACCAGTCACAACCCTCCCACGCCGGAATGGCTGGATGCCTGTGACAGCCTGGGATTGCTGGTGGCGGATGAGAACAGGCTGCTGAACAGCGGACCGGAATACGTGGATCAGTTCAGACGGCTGGTTTACCGGGATCGCAGCAGGGCTTCCGTTTTCCTTTGGGTCATTGGTAATGAGGAAGGATATGTACAGACGCGACAGGTAGGGCGGCAGATCGCCAGTACATTACTGGCCTGGCAGAAAAAATGGGATCCTACCAGGACATCCACCTATGCGGCTGACCTGGGCAATGTTTACCAGGGTGTCAATGAGGTGATCCCGGTGCGGGGGTTCAATTACCGGATCTTTGGTGTGGACCCATATCATGCCGACCATCCGGCGCAGCCTGTCATCGGTACGGAAATGGGCAGCACGGTGACGACACGCGGCATCTATGCAAAGGATACGGTGAAGGGCTATCTGCCCGACGAGGATATGACCGCGCCTTGGTGGGCAAACACAGCCGAGCAATGGTGGGCGCTGGCGGCGGACCGTCCCTGGTGGATCGGCGGCTTTGTCTGGACCGGCTTTGATTACCGGGGTGAGCCCACTCCATTTCAATGGCCTGTGATCAGCTCGCATTTCGGGGTAATGGACGCCTGCGGCTTCCCCAAAAATATTTACTACTACTATCGTTCGTGGTGGACGGATGAGGACGTCCTGCATATCTCTCCTCACTGGAACTGGAAGGGGAAAGAAGGACAGCCGATACCGGTCTGGGTGAATACGAATGCGGACAATGTCGAATTATTCCTGAATGGAAAGAGTTTGGGAAAGAAAGACATGCCCCGCAACCGGCACCTCGAATGGACGGTGCCTTATGAGGCGGGCAAGCTGGAGGCTATTGCATTCAAAAGGGGAAAAAAGCTGACCGCCAGCGTAGAGACGACCGGTGAGGCCTATGAGGTGGTAGTGACGCCGTACAAGACTACTATGCCTGCCGATGGAAAGGATGTGACGGTGGTCAACATCAGCGTCGTGGACAGGCAGGGCAGGGAAGTGCCGGATGCGAACAATGAGATCCGTTTCAGGTCAACAGGCGATGTGCATATCATCGGCGTCGGCAACGGAGACCCGAGTAGTCATGAAGCCGATAAGGGGGAGGACAGCACGGCAAAACGGCGTTTGTTCAACGGCAGGTGCCAGGTGATACTGCAGGCGGGGGCACGTCCGGGGATGTACCATTTTGAAGCGACAGCAGAGGGCCTGCAGACGGGTTCTACGGACATATCCCTGAGCCAGCCGGGTACGCCGCATTCTGTACTGGACTGGAAGCCGCTGGTGGTTGCAGGGACTGGGCCAACAAGCCCCGGTGCTGCCACGAATGCTGCAACGGCCGCGCCCATTCGGCCCGTCGGCAAAATGCTTGGCGCGGATATCTCCTTCCTTCCGGAGCTGGAAAATCGCGGTGTCCGGTTTTCCGATAACAAAGGTCAGCGGGATGCCATTCAAATATTAAAAGACCATGGTTTCAACTATATCCGGCTCCGCATATTCAATGACCCGGCCCGCGACAGCGGCTATTCACCGGGAAAGGGTTTCTGCGACCTGGCTCATACCCTGGAAATGGCCAAAAGGGTGAAGGCAGCGGGGCTGCAGCTTCTGCTGGACTTTCATTACAGCGACTACTGGGCGGACCCTGGCAAACAATTCAAGCCCGCCGCCTGGCGTGGTGAGGACATGCCCGACCTGCTGCAGTCTGTATATTCCTATACGGCAGAAGTGATGGAAGCCCTTCGCAAGCAAGGTACTTTGCCCGACATGGTACAGGTTGGCAATGAGATCAATCACGGCATGATCTGGCCGGAAGGCAGTATCCGCCACCCCGACAGCCTGGCCAGCCTGATCTATGCGGGCATCCGGGGTGTCAAGGCCGTCGACCCCGCCTGCCCGATCATGCTGCACATAGCACTGGGTGGTCAGAATGATGAATCGCATTTCTTCCTTGACAATATGCTGCAACGGCAGGTGCCCTTTGACGTTATCGGGCTGTCATATTATCCCAAATGGCATGGCAGCCTGGCCGATCTGAAATACAATGTAGACGACCTGACCCGCCAATACGATAAGGATGTCATTGTGGTGGAATATACCCAGCGCAAACGCGAGGTCAATGACATTGCCTTCTCGGTTCCGGGTGGAAAGGGAATGGGGACCTGTATCTGGGAACCACTGAGCACCTGGGAGCAGATCTTCGAAAAGGATGGGAAGGCCAACAGCTATCTTTATCTTTACGATGAGTTGAGCAAAGAGTTTATAAGGAAATAGGTGCCCAAAGGGCGACTGTTCAGGAGCAATTCTTAATAAAATGTCAAAAAAACACGCCTTAGCGGGCAAAAAACAGCCTAAAAAGACAAAATCCGGGCCTTAGATTAAAGGAGCGTTAAATAATTTGCTTCCGTGACTTCATAAGATATTATTAACAGTATTATTTCAGTTGGGGGTGTAACTTTGTGCTAACAAGAAGGAAAATTAAACTTTCTCATAAGCAGTCAATTTTCTCATAAGCAGTTAGTTTTGGTTACGACCCCTGTTTCTACAGGGGTTTTTTTATTTATTGATCGGAACCCTTTCTATTGCATGTCAAAAATCAAATGCATTCGACAGCGGGTCTGCCTTCTTATCCCGCTCCTGCAGCGACCCCAGCTTCCATCTCTTTTCTATAAAAGATAAAATACTGACGGTCTCATACCGGTTATGATCCACATAACCCCTCTTCGCAAATGGTGAAATGATGATTGCCGGAACTCTTGTCCCGGGGCCCCACCGATCGTCCACCGGAGGGGGGACATGGTCCCAGAAACCGCCATTCTCGTCATAAGTCAATACGATCACCACGTCCTTGGCGTTGGGCCCATTCATTACGGCGTTGATCAGTTCCAGAGCATGGTGTTCTCCGTTAAAGATTTCGGAATAACCCGGGTGTTCGTTGTCAAGTCCTAAAGGCTTGACAAAGGATACTTCCGGTAAAGTGCCATTTTTTGCAGCGGCGAGAAAGACGTTTTCATCCTGCAGATGTTTCCTTCCGTTTACCGCTGTGTCTGAATAATTCGCATAATAAATAAATGGCTGGTGATGATATTGGAACGTGACATCGGGTTTATGATGTGTCGCATTGTCCCAGCCTCCTGAATACCAGGCCCAGGATACCCCCTTTGCTGTCAGAAGGTCGCCGATCGTCGGATTTGTCTGACTGGGAATAAGCTGGGTAGTATCCCTATAAGTGAAAGGACCGGGGAGAGGACGCGGAGAGTTAATGGAAAAGGAAGTATTGACAACAAAGCCATCGCGGGTGATGGTCCCGCCGACAAGATTGCCCGCATGATCCAATGTCGGATACACTGTTGTGTCTTTAGGGTTTTGGTAGACAGGGCATGCAGCCGCGATCAGCCATTGATGATTTAAAAAGGAACCGCCGAATGCGCTGTGAAAGAAATGATCACATAATGTATACTGTCTGGCTATAGGATACAAGGGCAGCATTTTTGTTTCATAATATCCCATTGTCAATCCGGCTGATCTGCTGTTATATAAAGCAAACCGGTTCATCTTTCCCTTATTGATCTGCAGCTGCTCTTCATAATACTGGTGTAAGACATCGGGTGTCTCGATAAAGGAAGGGATATATTGGTCGATGTTGAAGCATTTATTGGGAAGATTTGACGGGAAAGTGGCGGAGGTATAGGCAAACGGCGCCTCCGGTAAATAGGTAAAAGGCTTTCCTGTCGAATCGATCTGGATGATGCTGGAATCTTCGCCGTTGGAACCATCTGCCCCCTCGAAGCGGCCGTATAGATTGTCAAAGCTATGGTTCTCCATATAAATGACTACCACGTGATTGATCTTTCCGATCCCTTCATCAAAACCTGACTTTCTGTGACAGGAGAGGAGAAGAGTACACAGTAAAAGAGATCTATAGAACATATGGAATATTTTTTCGGAATTTTATAGAAATATACCGAATTTAATAACATGAAAATAGCCTTAGCCTCTCCTCCATTTCCAAAATCTATAAGCGATGGCTTGTATTGGCTGGAGGAAATGGTCAAAGATGCCGCAAAAGAAAAGGCGGCGATCATCTGTTTTCCGGAGTCATATCTGCCCGGCTACCCGGGAATGGGTTATGCGCCGGAAGATCGCTCGGCTGAAAACCTGCAACTGGCGCTGGATAAAGTATGTGCAATTGCAAAAGAGAATTCTATAGCGATCATTATCCCTATGGACTGGCCTCAGGGGGAAGGCGTGCTGAATGTAGCACATGTCATATCCGGCTCAGGAGAGCTCCTGGGTTATCAAACAAAAAATCAGCTCGACCCTACAGAAGATCATATGTGGACTCCGGGTACGACGCGCCGTATCTTTGAGGCGAGTGGTGTAAAGTTTGGGATCACTATTTGCCATGAGGGATTCCGTTATCCGGAATCGGTGAGATGGGCCGCTCAGCATGAAGCTAAAATCGTTTTTCACCCGCATTTTACCGGGAGCAATGCCGAAGGCGTCCTGCTTACCGAATGGGGAAATAAGAGCAATCCGTACTATGAAAAAGCAATGGTGATGAGGGCCATGGAAAATACCATTTTCTTTGCCAGCCCGAACTATGCTTCCCGTTATCCCGATTCGGCCAGCTCGATCATCGGCCCGGACGGAACCTGTATAAAACATGAAGTGTATGGCAGAACGGGTATTATCGTTGCCGATCTCGATCTTACCCTTGCTACCGGCTTACTCGCAAGAAGGTTTAAGAATGGCCTTTATACAGCGGTATGACAATAAAATACAATATTTTCGCGTTTTATAATAGTCATGAACCGGTACGAATGCCTGCTGTTTATATTGTTGAACGCTTCCTCCTTCACTATTTTTGCTCAATCCCGGCACATAAAATTTATTCGCATCGGGCCAGAGGCCGGTCTTTCTCAAAGTAATGTAACCACGATCTTACAGGACAAACAGGGCTTTATGTGGTTCGGAACTCCGGATGGGCTGAACCGGTATGACGGATATAAATTCACTATTTACAGAAATGACCCCAAAAGGCCAACGTCCCTGAGCGACAGTCATATCAAAAACATATTTGAAGATCCGGAAGGCAGCATATGGGTAGCTACCTCGCAAGGCGGGCTCGACAGGCTGGACAGGGAAAAGGATCGGTTTGTTCATTACCGGCATGACGCGCATGATGCGGCCAGCATTTCCGATAACTCGATAACCTGTATAACCGGGGATGACGAGGGTAATCTATGGGTCGGCACCCGGTTTGGGGGACTGAACAGGCTGGATAAAAAAGCAGGCGGGTTTACAAGGTATAAATACCAGGCCGGAGACAGCGGCATCAGCGACAGTACCGTAACTACCATAATGGAAGACAGCCGGCACCAGCTATGGGTTGGTACCGAAAATGGGGGCCTCAACCTGCTCGAACCGGGAACCAGCCGGTTCATACATTTTCAGCACAATGACAGGGATGGCGGATCATTGGCCGACAACAGCGTTCAGTGTTTGTATGAAGATCACTGGCATAGGCTGTGGATAGGCACAAGGGGAGGAGGGCTTGACGAACTGGACCCCGATGACAAACATTTTCATCATTTCAGAAATGATCCGTTGGATCCTAATAGCCTGTCAAGGAATGTCATATTGTCGATGGCGGCTGATGACAAGGATAATCTGTGGATCGGTACGGAGAATGGCGGGTTAAGCATTCTGAACCTGAAGGATGAGAGATTCGTCAATTACGGGCATGATGACCTGGATAATACGACTCTTAGCAATAATTCCATCTATTCGGTCTACAGGGATCCGCAAAACAATATGTGGCTGGGCACTTTTAGCGGCGGAGTAAATCTCTTTGATAAAGAGGCCAATCAGTTTGCTGCCTACCGGCACAATAGCTCGGTCAACAGCCCGGGTAATAACAATATTCTCGAATTTCATGAAGATAGTCACGGGGATATATGGATAGGTACGGATGGCGGCGGGGTCGATAGATTTGATCCCCGAAAGGATAGCTTTACGCATTTTACACACCAGCCCGGGAACCCACAGAGCATCTGCGGCAATTACATTCCTGCACTCAGTGGCGACGGGAAAGGCAACATATGGATGGGTAGCGTAGCAGACGGCACTACTATCTATGATCCGGTAAAAAAGACATACAGGCTTCTTCGAAAGGGCAGCGAAAAGAATGGCGGCATCAGCGGGAATAATATTGCGGCAATGATGCTGGACAAGGATAAAGATCTTTGGATAGGAAGCTGGGACGGCGGGTTAAGCTGCTTTGAGTCGTCGACGGGCCGGTTTTTGCGACCTGCCTCTTTTATGGCCGATGCCAAGGACCGCAGCCTTTCGCTTGTCGTCTGCATGCTCACCGACAGCAAGGGGCTGATCTGGTTCGGCACCTTTGACAAGGGGCTGGACCGGTATGATAAGAAAACAAAGAACCTTACGCATTTTATACATGACAGCAGCAGGAACAGTCTGAGTAACAACGACGTCTATTCTATCTACGAAGACAAAAAAGGGAATATATGGATCGGTACAAAATCGGGTCTTAACTGTTTCGATCCCCAAACCGGGCATTTCACCGTTTATTCCACCCAGGACGGTTTGCCGGATGATCATATTTTGGGCATTCTTGAAGATGACAGGGGAAACTTATGGGTCAGCACCAACCAGGGGTTATCGAAGTTTGATCCCAGGACAAAGACTGCCACAAATTTCACGGATGCCGATGGCCTCCAATCCAACGAATTCAAGGCTCATTCCTGTCTTAAAAGCTCCACAGGGGCCCTGTATTTTGGAGGGGTTGACGGCTTTAATACTTTTTTCCCGGATAGTATCGTATCGAACCTGTTCGAGCCCTCCCTGGTGTTTACGAACTTTCTCATCTTTAATAAGGAAGTGCCGATCTCGAGCGAACAAAACAAGACGCCTCTTACTACGGCGATCAGTGAAACCAGTGAAATAACTATTTCGTACAGCCAATCGGTGATCTCATTTGAATTTGCCTCACTGAACTATGCCTTACAGCAGAGGAAACAATATTCTTATAAGCTGGATGGCTTTGATAAAGGCTGGAACAATATAGGGACCAGCCATTCGGCGACCTACACCAACCTTGAGCCGGGGATATATACCCTGCGGATAAGATGTTTGAACAGCCAGGGGAAATGGTCTGCTAAGACCTCCGAATTAAAACTCGTGATCCTCCCTCCCTTCTGGATGACCTGGTGGTTCAGGATCCTGGGATTAACTGTCATTGTGGGTGGAACCGTTCTGTTTATCTGGTTACGCATCAACGGGGTAAAAAGACAACAGGCATTGTTGGAAAACCAGGTAAAGGAGCGAACGGAGAGACTGGCTGAATCCATGGAGCTGGAGAAGAAAGCAAGACAGGAGGCGGAGAAGGCAAGGCTGGATGCGGAAAAAGCAAACCAGGCGAAAAGCATTTTCCTTGCTACCATGAGCCACGAGATCCGGACACCCATGAATGGCGTGATCGGTATGGCCGACCTGCTCATAGAAACGCCGCTGGATGCCAATCAGCGGAAATACACCGAGATCATACGCACCAGTGGGGAAAGCCTTTTAAATGTCATCAATGATATCCTTGATTTCTCAAAGATCGAATCGGGTAATCTGGAGCTGGAGAAACACGATGTCGATCTCCACACCTGCATCGGGGAGGTTCTCGATCTGTTCGCGGGAAAGGCCGCAAAGGAAGGTATTAACCTGTCGTATAGCATCGACCCTGGTGTCCCTGCACAGATCATCGGCGACCGGCTGAGGCTGCGCCAGATCCTGGTGAACCTTGTGAGTAATGCGGTGAAGTTCACCCATAAAGGTGAAATCTCCGTGCAGGTACAAAAAGAGAGGACCCTGGTGAATGGACATTCTGCTATACGGTTTACGGTCAGGGATACGGGGATAGGCATTGAAGCAGCACAGGCAGATAAACTCTTCAAGGCATTTTCACAGGTGGATGCTTCTACAACAAGAAAATATGGCGGTACCGGTCTCGGACTTGCTATTTGTAAGAAGCTGGTGGAAGTGATGGGTGGGTCGATCGGTGTGACAAGCCAGCCGGGAAGGGGAAGCTGCTTCGTCTTTACTATTGAAGCTGAAGCCAGTCTCCAGCCGCAGAGACAACCAGGCAGGGAGAAGATACATACAGGCAATGAAAATGGAACGGCAAAACCTGCCGAATCCTACCCCTGGAAGATGCTGCTGGCCGAGGATGACCCCATCAACCAATTCGTGGCAACAGCCATCCTGCAGAGACTTGGCTACAACGTTGATGTGGCGACTAACGGGAAGGAAGCTTCTGAGATGTGGGGGAAGAACGGGTATGACCTTATCCTGATGGATGTACAAATGCCCGAAGCGGATGGCATGGAGGCTACCCGGGTTATCCGGCAGACCCCGGGCCAACAGCCTGTGATCATAGCCCTTACCGCCAACGCCTTGCATGGCGACCGGGAGGACTGCCTGGCAGCGGGGATGAATGATTATATCAGCAAGCCCTTTGACCCGCAGGAATTACTGATGCTTTTACAAAAGTGGTACGGAAAAAAGTAGACCGGCATTGCATATTTTTTGCAGAATTGAAAGGTAAAAAATCTATATTTGAGCAACACTGCTTATGATCCCTTCAGACTATCCCAATCAGGCGGTCCCGGGGCCGGCATTATTTCTTTTCACCCTGTTCTTTGGTTTCGGTTGTCATCAAAAAAATGGCGATTGGACAATGTATAAAGCGGATGCCCTGAGCAGCAGCTATTCGGATCTGCGCCAGGTCAACAAAGAAAATGTCCGGATGTTGAAACTGGCCTGGGCATTTGATCCTGCCGATGCCCAGCCGGATTCGCGACCTGCAAATAGTGAATGTAATCCCATAGTCATAGACGGAGTATTATATGCTACTTCCGGAAGACATAGAGTATATGCTGTCTCCGCGGTGTCCGGAGAAAAGATCTGGTCTTTCGATCCTTTTGACGGAGAAGAAGGGGGCGGTGTTTGCCGCGGTGTTACCTACTGGGAGGATGGCGGGGACCGGCGGATCTTATTCACGGGCGGTGACAACCTGTTTGCGCTGGATGCCCGGACGGGAAAGCCGATGGCTTCATTTGGAAGCAAGGGTAAGGTAAGCATGAACATCGGCATACGTGATGACCCCGGCAAGATCTCGATAAAACCCACTTCACCGGGGATCGTCTATCACGATCTGCTGATCATCGGAAATGAGGTATCGGAATTGTATGGTGCGCAGCCTGGTTATATCCGGGCATATAATATCCGGACCGGAAAGCTGGAGTGGACCTTTCATACGATCCCCAAACCAGGGGAAGCCGGGTATGACAGCTGGCCTGAAGGCGCCTGGAAATATGCGGGGGGCGCCAATGACTGGTCGGGTATGAGCCTGGATGAAAAAAGAGGGTTGGTTTTCCTGGCATTGGGATCACCTTCCTACGATTTTTATGGTGCTGACCGGAAAGGAGAAAATCTTTATGGCAATTGTGTCGTTGCGCTGGATGCAGCGACCGGGAAACATATCTGGCATTTTCAGACTGTTCATCATGACCTTTGGGATTATGATCTTCCTGCTCCGCCCAACCTGGTAACCGTCCTCAAAAATGGCAAAAGAGTGGATGCAGTAGCGCAAACTTCCAAGGTAGGATTTCTGTATGTGCTGGACCGGGAGACGGGCGTCTCTTTATTTCCCATAGAAGAGCGTAAGGTTCCCGTTTCCAATGTGCCGGGGGAAGAGGCCTGGCCTACGCAACCTTTCCCGTTAAAGCCTGCTCCATATGCCCGTCAGTCTATGACCGTGGATGATCTCATTGATCTTTCGCCGGCGGCACACGATTCCCTGGCAGCCTTGTTCAAATCCTTACGGTATGAAGGCCTGTTCACGCCGCCTTCCGTTCAGGGTTCCCTGAATCTTCCGGGGACGATCGGCGGGTCCGAATGGGGCGGGGCCGCATATGATCCCACCACGGGGATACTCTACCTCAAGTCGAATAATTCCCCGGAGATCGACCTGTTGAAAAAGATAGAACCTGCAGCCCCATCCTCCTCCTTGCCCTATCACTCGGGGAAAGCGATCTATATGAGTTATTGCAGCAGCTGTCATAAACAGGACAGAAGCGGAGATGAACCGTTGTATCCCTCTCTTATCGGACTCGAAAAAAGGATGACCCGGGAACAGGTAGTTGATAAGATCAGGCAGGGGGGCGGGAAAATGCCGCCGTTTGCAGGAGTGCTGCAGGGGAAAGAAAATGCCATCGCCCTGTTTCTATTGTCCGGCAATAACCGAAAACCTTTTCAGCAGGAGGATGACCTGCTGGAGATCCGCCGGAACCGGTCTGCAATGGCGGCTGTAAAACCTAAAGACAATACCCCGGATACAGCATCTGTTTACCTTAACGTCCTGGCTTATGCGCCCTTCAAAGGCTCCGGCAAGTATCCGGCCATTAAGCCGCCATGGGGTGTGCTGAATGCTATCGACCTCAATACAGGTGAATATGTGTGGAAGATGCCCGTTGGCAATGATAGCACCTTTGTCAAAAAAGGCGGTCGATCCGGGAGTGGGCCGGAGAGTCAGCTTACCGGTCTGACCGGGTCGCCGGGACCCATGGTCACCGCCGGCGGGCTGGTATTCATAGCAGGCGGGAAGGATAGGAAACTCAGCGCCTTTGATAAGGATAGCGGCCAGCTATTATGGGAAATAGTATTACCAGGACCCGGATCATCCACGCCTTGCACCTATATGCGGGACGGAAAACAATATATTGCCCTTTCCGTGGCGGGGAATGAGAAGGATCCCGCCGGTACGATCATGGCGTTTGCGTTGCCATGATGCGGCGGATCGATCGTGGCAGCCATCAGGTCCCATGACCGCTAATTGCCCGCTGTTACTGCCGGCGCCTGCACCTGCGCCTGTACCGGTTCTTTTCTTTGACCGTGTTCCAGGACTTTTAACAGCTGATCCATTTGCGGCAGGATAACGATACGGGTACGGCGATTGGCAGCCCGGCCTTCTGGTGTATCATTAGGCGCCACGTCAATGTATTCGCTGCGGCCGGCAGCTATCATACGGTGCGGAGAAACATGGTAGTCATTCTGTAGTATGCGGATGATCGAGGTGGCGCGTTTGACGCTGAGATCCCAGTTGTCCGGCGATGGGGTCTTTGATGAATCCGGCAATACGGCCGGCGCTGAGGTCTTCGGTGAATCCAGCATGGAGACCAGGGTTTTCAATGAATCCGACCGCAAGGCGTCAAACGAGTCCGGCAATGGGGCCTGTACCGATGCAACCCCATCCGTGTGTCCCTCGACCATGAATTCAAGGTCCGGCTGATCGTTCAATACTCTTGCCAGTCTTCCCAGAACCGTTTTTGCCCTGACTGTGACCGTATAGCCGGCGCTATTGCTATCACTGTTGAATAAGATCTTATCAGAGAGATCGACATATACAAAGCCCTTTTCGACCTTTATAGAGACATCTTCGCCAAAGCCGCCGATGGTTGCCTTCAGGTTCAGCACCAGGACAAGATTTACCGAATCACGATGCGCGATGGCTGCTTGCAGATTCTGGATATAAGTATCCTTTGCACCGATGTTATCCAGCGATTTGCTGATACTCTCAGCCTGGGCACTGCTCAGGGCCGAGAGGGTCTGTAACTGCTTCCTCAGCTGAGAATTGTTATCCTGGGTGGCAGTCAATAACAGCTTCGTATTATTCGCCTCATCCTGCAGCGTAACCTTCTGTTTGCTCAGGTCAGTATTCGCATCCTGGCAGGTTTTTAACGTCCGCATAGACCATGTATACAGCGTATCATATTTGTCTGCCTGTGCCTGCATAGCCTTGTATTTACCCGTGCTTACACAGGATAATACAGTGAAGGGAAGGAGTATCAGAATAAAATGGGTCGGTCGCATATAAGGGTTTTAAGATTGGGCGCAAAGGTAATAACGAAATCCTGATGCTGCTAATTGCAAACAGATCAAGCTTTTGATTTATATTGCAAATATTTTGCAATATTGATTCAATTTTTTTGCACAAACTAACAATAATAAATTTATATTTGATCAGCTACTGCTTATAAGATTAAAACCATCACACATGAATCGCAGAGATATCCTTAAAAGGCTTTCGCTTTTGCCTCTTTCAGCTGCCGCTATCGAAAATGTCCACGCTGAAGCCGTTTCGGAGAAACGATCATCGGCAACCGGCTCATCCGCCGGAGCCGGCCCCCATTCACCGGCGCCACCGGTCGCCCGTGACCTGTTTGCAGAGCTGGGCGTTACAAAAGTGATCAATGCCCATGTGACCATGACCTTTTTATCGGGTTCGCTGATGCAGCCGGAAGTGCTGGAAGCGATCAATTCGACGGCTCATGACTTTGCCGACATGTTCGATCTGCAGGACAAGGTAGGAGGGAAGATCGCCGAAATGCTGAAGGTAGAAGCGGCCATGGTGACCTCGGGAGCAGCCTGCGCTATCCTGCTGGGCACTGCGGCATCCATCACAGGCACCGACAAAGAAAAGATAAAGCTGATCCCCAATCTTCCCGGCCCCCGTTCGGAAGTCATTATGCAAAAAAGCCACCGCTATCTCTTCGACCAGGCGGTGACCACTACAGGCGCGAAGATCGTAGAGGTAGAAGGACCCGATGAGATGGAGAAGGCTTTTTCGGGCCAGACAGTCATGGCACTTTTTTTCAACGCGGCCGAGCGTCATAGCATAAAACATGAAGAGTTTCTGACCATTGCCCAACGGCACAAGATCCCCACCTTCCTGGATGCGGCGGCGGATGTGCCTCCGGTTGAGAACCTCTTCAAATTTCAGAAGATGGGTTTCGACCTGGTCACATTTTCCGGTGGCAAAATGATACGGGGACCGCAGAGCGCGGGATTGCTGTTCGGGCGAAAAGACCTGATAGAAGCGGCAAAGCTCAATCACAGTCCGCATGAGGCTCCGATCGGCCGGCCGATGAAGGTCAACAAGGAAGAGATGTTCGGCATGTATGCGGCTTTGAGATCATACCTGGAGAGGGATCATCAAAAGGAATGGGACGGATGGCTGGAGAGAGCAAAACATATTGCAGCCCGCCTGGCATCCATACCGACTTTAAAATCCGAGGTCTGGGTCGATCCCGGACCTGCAAACGCATTTCCAAGCCTGAGTGTGGACTGGGACCGTCAGCGGGTGAAGATCACTCCCAAAGAAGTTTTGAAGGCTTTGAAGGAAGGCAGCCCGAGCATTGTGGCGGGTAGTCGTCACGAAAAGCTGTCGATCGGTGTAGTCTTACTCCGGCCCGACCAGGTAGATGTCGTGGCACAACGGGTGAAACAGATCCTCGAGCAGGCAGTTTAAGCACCCGGCTCAACGCTTATCTCTTTGGCAAGGTCGACGGCGCGTTGTTTGACCGTGTCTACATCTGAGCTGAGCTGATCATAAGTGAGGACGACGCCCATGCGGCGGTAGGGACGGGTAGTGGGTTTGCCAAACAGGCGAATATCGGTTTTGGGCTGACTGAGTACTTTTTCTACTCCTGTGAATACCGGTTTACTGCCTTCTTTGTCCGCCAGGATGACGGCACTGGCGCCAATGCGTTCCTGGGTGATTGCTGCGATCGGCAGACCGAGCACGGCGCGGGCATGCAGCTCGAATTCGGAGAGGTTTTGTGTGCCGGCGAGGGTCACCATGCCTGTGTCGTGGGGACGGGGTGAAAGCTCGGAAAAATAGACCCCTTCATCGGTCAGAAAAAACTCCACACCCCAGATGCCGGCACCCGTCAGTGCCCGGGTGACTTTTTCCGCCATATCCCGGGCCTCCGCCAGGTATGCATCGGGGACGACGGCTGGCTGCCAGCTTTCCTGGTAATCGCCGCGTTCCTGCCGGTGGCCGATGGGCAGACAGAACAAGGTAGGGCCGTTTTGCTGGGTCACGGTGAGCAGGGTGATCTCAGAATTGAAACGGACAAAGGCTTCGGCGATGACTTCTGTCTGGTCCCCGCGTTTGCCGCTCTGCGCATAATTCCAGGCGGCTTCAATCCCGCCTTCCGTTTTGATCACCGACTGCCCTTTGCCGGATGAGGACATCAGTGGTTTTATCACGCAGGGCAGACCTATTGTATGTACGGCTGTTTTCAATTCTTCGAGCGTACTGGCATAACGGTAACTGGCGGTACGAAGCCCAAGCTCTTTTGCTGCCAGGTCGCGTATGGACTTGCGGTTCATGGTAAAGTTGGCGGCTTTTGCACTTGGGACGACGTGGATGCCCTGCCGTTCGTATTCGTAAAAACGTTCGGTCCGGATGGCTTCTATCTCCGGAACGATGATGTCCGGTTTGTGTTTGGCTACGATCCGGTCCAGTTCGGCAGCATCGAGCATATTGATCACTTCCCGTTCATCGGCTACCTGTTGTGCGGGGGCGTCGTTGTAGGAATCGACTGCGATTATGTGCTGGCCGAGGCGCTTAGCCGCTATGACAAATTCTTTACCCAGTTCACCTGAGCCGAGGAGCATAATCTTTTTTGACATAAACGCTTTTTTGAAGCGGTAAAGTTAATATATTGGAATTTATAAGCCGTATATTGTAGTTGATGGATATACCCCTATTCAAGAAACTGCATACCGAAGGGCTGATCTCCGACAGATCCCGGGAGCAGGCAGATGCCTATGAAGAAAACCGGCTATTCTCCCTTTTCCGCGAGCTGCGCCTTTTGTTATACCTGGGCGTTCTGTTACTGACCGGCGGTATGGGTATCGTTGTTTATAAAAACATCGATACGATAGGGCACCAGGCTGTCCTTGCTTTTATTGCGCTGATCACCGCCGGCAGTTTCTATTATTGTCTCCGGAAAAAGACGGCCTTTGCCTGGGAAAAGGTGGAAGCTCCCAATTCTTTTTTTGATTATATCCTATTGCTGGGCTGTCTCAGCCTGCTCATCTTTTTGGGCTATTGGCAATACCAGTATGACATATTTGGAGACAACTACGGACTGGCCACTTTTATACCGATGGTGATCCTGTTCGCTGCAGCCTATTGTTTCGATCACCCGGGCGTGCTGAGCCTGGCCGTTACTAACCTGGCTGCCTGGGCGGGTCTAAGCATCACGCCCTTGACGCTGCTAAAAGAGAATGACTTCGCCGATCACCGGCTGGTCTTTACCGGGATACTGCTGGGTGTCATTCTGCTGGCATTTGGCAGGCTCACGACACTTCGGCGGATCAAGGCGCATTTCGAAACGACCTATACCAATTTCGGTTTGCACCTGTTCTTTGTTGCGGCACTCGCGGGGCTTTTTACTTACGATACTATTTACCCGTTATGGTTTGCAGGACTGGCTGGCGTCGCCTGGTATCTGTGCGTTCGGGCCATCCGGCGCAGGTCTTTTTATTTTGTCCTGGTGATCATTTTGTATACGTATATAGGACTATGTTACACGGTCCTCCGGCTGCTCTGGAAAGGGATGGAAGGAGACTCGATCACTCTCTGTCTGCTCTGGCTGGGTCTTTCCGCATTCGGAGCAGCCGTATTTCTTATCCGCCTGAATCGTCAAATCCATAGCCATGATAGCCTATAAGCCTATATACCTCGATAACAGGGATGTCCGGAAACAGGCGGCAACGGCGTTGTCGAAGAAGATTATTACGCAGGAAGAGTTTGATCGCATTTATACGGCTTATCCCTATAGTTTATACACCCCCAATTTTTTTATCCGGGCCGGACTTTTTCTGCTGACCGTAGTGGCTGCTTTATGCTGTCTTGGTCTCTTCGTACTGGCGTCGGCTGGCAGTGACAGATCGCTTGGTACTATGTTCATCTTTTTTGGAGTAATGGCATATGGGGCCCTGGAGCTGTTCGTACATGTACGTGGCATCTGCAGGGCGGGCATCGACGATGCTCTTCTTTTGACCGGCGGTGTGATGATCGTAACAGGAGCCAACATTTTGTCTTCCCATATCGGCCCCTTCCTGCAAAGCGGGATGATCCTTGTACTTGCTTTTTGGGGCTTTTTGCGTTATGCCGACCGGCTGATGGGAGTTGTATCCTTTGCCGCATTCCTGTGCCTGACCATTTACCGGTTGGGTGAAAACCCGACAGGCAGGGCTCTCCTTCCATTCGTAGTGATGGCGGTCTCTGTTGCGCTTTACTATTTGTTCACACGGCTGTCGGTCCTGCCGCGGCTGCGGTTTTATCGTTCCGGCATGGTCCTTCTCCGGGCAGCGGCACTGCTGAGCTTTTATGCCGCCGGCAATTATTATGTCGTCCGGGAAGTAAATGCGCTTATTTCACAAGGTTCCGGCCCGGTCGCCCTTGGCTTTTTATGGTGGACGCTGACGGGTCTTGTGCCCATTTTGTATATTGCCAGAGGTGTGCAAAAGAAAGACGTTGTCTTTTTGTGGACCGGACTTGGACTGGCGGCGGCGGCTGTATTTACGTTTCGTAATTATTACCATATCCTGCCTGCCGAGCTGGCGATGATCATCTGCGGCAGCTTCCTGGTCGCAGGGGCATGGTCGCTGATACATTACCTGCGTGAACCGAAATTTGGTTTTACATCAGCAGACCTTGATGATCCTGCTGTCCTGGAAGGTTTACCTGTTGAGGGGCTGATCTTCGCGGAAAGCTTCAGATCGGCTGCGGGACCCGTCGACAAGGGCGTCCATTTTGGAGGGGGGACCAGCGGCGGGGGCGGGGCAGGAGGGGGGTATTGATTCGAATTCTAATGAATTTCTAACCTGATTTTAAGCTCGTTTTATTGTCGGGATAGCATATTTAATCCCAAAAATCAAACCTCTTGAAAAAGTACATTTTTGCCTTGTTTGGCATTGTCCTGCTTCATCCCTGTTATTCCCAGACCACCGATTCGACTACGATAACCACGGATAAAAATATCCGGAATAAGGTGCTCAGTGATATCCAGGACAATTTAGATAAGAAATCAAAGACCATCGACCTTACGCTGTCCCGGCTGGATCACAAAGTTGATTCCCTGGATATCGAGATCGCGGCATCCCGGGATGCCCGGGAAAAGGCTGATAAATTATTACAGCGGGTCCAGGCGCTGGAAAAAAAGCAGGCCGCTATCGAAGAGAACGAGCTTTATGTTTACCAGGCCAATTATCAATCAGCCATCATCAACCTGGTCTCAATGGATAAAGAGATCAAGCCGCTGGTGCTTTTCAATGCCACCAAGAGTTTTTTCTCCACCCTGAACGCGACGGCCAATCCGATGGACTATCCCGGTTACCAGGACTGGTACAAACGGTTTTACGCCTACATCGAAAAGGAGAAGGATCAGGATCCGGCATTGGACGTGCTGCACGACATGGTGACGGTGACCGGCAACATCACCAGCGCGACACCGGTAGCCGGCCCTGTTTTCCAGGCCTTTTTCATAGGCATCAATTCCTATATTGGCTCGTTGAGCAGCAAGCGAAAGGCAGAACGGGAGATGAGTCAGAAGATGTTCCTGCTGACGGCAAAGCTCAGCCAGTTCGATTATGATAATGACCTGATCGAACAGCAGTGGCAGATCGTCACAAAGGGGCTGGAAAAATTGGAGATCCACTATGATACGATCCTGAATCAGAACCTGGCGCTGCTGCGGGTGACACCGGCAGAGTATTTACACCGGTACAGCCGGGAGACGGATGCCGACAGGCGGTATGAATTCCTGACGGAGCTGCGGAAGCGGGCTTCTACGCTGGTGACGGACCGCAAGACGGCGGACATCAAGAGCTGGAAACAGCCGATATATTATGAGCTGATGGATGTTCAGTCGCTGAAACTTCGATTCGGGGATCTGACCTTTGATATCCGGGGGACCCTGTCCAGGTATAGCGAGCTGATCACTAAATACCGCAACGATCCGGAGATCGGTTTGAAGGTGCAGGCGCTGGAAGTGAAGCTCAACGCGCTGAATGATACCTTTGACGGAGCCTTCGATCCGACGGAATATATAAATTCAGCGACCCGCATGTACCTGGTCAATTAAGTTTTTTTGAGCAAACAAAAGCCCCCTGACTTATAAGCAGGGGGCTTTTTTACGTACGGATCAAAACAAACTGCAGACTGAAAGATTTTATTTGTGTTCCAATAATTTAAAGAACTGGTCCAGCTGTGGCAGGATCACGATACGGGTACGGCGGTTGGTCGCGCGGCCTTCATTCGTATCGTTGCTTGCAATGGGCTGGTATTCGCCTCGTCCCGCAGCCGCCATATGAGAAGGCTCGAGACCGTATTTGTTTTGCAATATCCGGATAACGGCAGTAGACCTTTTGACGCTAAGATCCCAGTTGTCAAGCAGGACGCCATGGCGGTAGGGTTTGTTATCCGTATGACCTTCGACCATAAATTCGATGTCCGGCTGGTTCTTCAGCACTTTGGCGACCTTACCCAACACTTCCTGCGCTGCGGGCGTAACATCGTACTTGCCACTTGCAAACAGCAGCTTGTCGGAGATGTCGACATAGACTACGCCTTTGTCTACTTTGATATTGATATCCTTGTCATTCAGGTCCCCGACGGCGCCTTTGAGATTGTTGACCAGGGCCATGTTGAGTGAGTCCTTGTGTGCCATCGCGGCCTGCAGGCTTTGGATATAAGCATCCTTCGCTCCAAGATTATCCAATGACTTGCGGATGCTCTGCGCTTGCGAGCTTGAAATGACCGACATGTCTTCCAACTGGCGAAGGGCCTGGGTGTTGTTGGCCTTCAGAAAGTCGACTTGTTTTTTAAGGGCGTCTACCTGCGCGTCGCAATTGGATTTGTCGCGGGTGAGACCGGCAGTCTTGTCGTTGCAGTTCTTAAGATCGTTTTGCAGGGCGCCATAAGATTTGTTGAGCGAGTCGTACTTTGATTGTAACGATTTAAACTTTTTGTTGCTGACACAAGAGAACAGGATCACCGGTAAAAGGCCGGTTACTACGAGGGCTTTGATATGCATATATGTCAATTTGTTCAGGCGACAAGGTTGAACAGAAGGGTTAAGAAGGTATTAAATCGGGATTAGAATATGATTAGATTTTTCCGGCCGATGCCGTGGGGAGCACGACATAAAAAATGGAACCCCTGCCGGGAACCGAGTCGACTTCGATCCGCCCTTTGTGCAGCTGGATGATCCGTCGCGACAGGGAAAGCCCAAGCCCGAACCCTGATATCTGGTGTCCCTCTTCGGTACGGTAAAAAGGCTGGAAGATGTTTTGCTGTTCTTCGGGGGGAATACCTCGTCCTTTGTCCTCTACCGAGATGCGGATCTCTTTGCCATGAACGGATAACCGGACAATGGCGTGATGATCGTCGGAGTATTTACAGGCATTGGATACTATATTCCGGATGGCGGTGACCAGCAGCTCTTCATTGCCGAAAACGAGCAGGTCCTCTTCTGCCTCGGGCAGGCTGTCGAAGTTGAGGACAACGGAGAACAGCGGACTTGCTTTGGAGATCTCTCCCGGCAACCGCAACAGCACTTCGTCGATCCGGATGAGATCTATCTCCAGACCGGCGGCTGTCCCGGATGCTCTTGCAAATTCCAGCAGGGTCTGTGTCAGCTTGCTGAGCTGGCGGGTATCCTGGTATACGGATTGGATCATCTTACGGTATTCTTCTACTGTCCGCACCCGCTGCAGGGCTACCTCCAACTGGCTGGAGATGGAGGTCAGAGGGGTCGACAGCTCATGAGAAGCATTGGCAATGAAGCGCCCCTGGATCTCGAAACTTTCCTGCAATCTGTTGAGCAGCTGATTAAGCGTACCGGAAAGATAATACCATTCGTCCGTCTCCTCTTCACCCCCGGGGCTGATACGACGGGTAAGATTGCGTGCCGAGATCTCATTGACCTCGTCAGCGATGCGGCGGATCGGGCGAAGCAGGCTGATCGAAAAAAGATACCCTCCGACAACGGAGATCAGTATTCCGCCGACGAAGCTGAATGAAAGCACCATCCTTAAATGACTCATTTTCTCATTGCCGGTTTCGTCATAGGCAGCTTCAACGATGACGAGGTCCAGGCCCTGGTCTTTATAATATAGGGCAATAGCATCTTTTTTACCTTGTGTAAAATAGAGCTGACCGCCGTGCTCTTTTCTCGCCTTGTCGATGATCGTAGGGTTGAGCGTCAGCGAATCCGACGGATAGTCACTGTAGGAGTAAATTTTTTTATCCGACCTGTTATAGGCCTCGACTACCTTATCCCTCATGGCCAGGGAGGTCGATTCATCTATCCTGCGGATCAGGGCCTGGTCAAAAACACCTCCCTGGCCAAGCAGGCGGCCCGTAGTAATGGCGCGATTGGTCAGCCGGGTTCGGATATCGGCAAGCCGGTTGATATACGAAAAATAATAGACCGAACCGCAGACGATCGTGAGAATACTCACGACCAGGAGTGTGAACAACAGCGTTATCCTGATTTTTACCGGCATCAGCTTCCGCTGGCTTTTAGGATATAACCCATGCCGACATGTGTCTGGATCAGCTTATGGTCGAAGTCTTTGTCGATCTTGTTCCGGACGTAGCTGATATACACGTCTATGACATTGGTATTGGTATCAAAGTCTACGTCCCATACATTGATGGCCAGATCGGCCCGGGAAACGACCCGGTTCTTATTGCGAAGCAGATATTCCAGCAGCTGAAATTCCTTGGTGGTAAGCTTGACCTTCAGACCGGCGCGATGGACCTCTTTATTGTCGAGATTCATTTCGAGATCGGCAGCCCTGAGGAT
This sequence comes from Puia sp., assembly GCA_036499285.1. GTDB lineage: Bacteria > Bacteroidota > Bacteroidia > Chitinophagales > Chitinophagaceae > Puia. The sequence goes on from DASYEB010000003.1 coordinate 261,533, forward strand.
ATTCCCGACCGGCATGGACGGGCCGGCGGTGCGTTTGAGAAGAGCCCTGATCTTAAGCAGCAGCTCGCGGAATTCGAAAGGTTTGATCAGGTAGTCGTCGGCACCGGCATCATAACCTTCAATTTTGTCATCCAGGGAGCTCATGGAAGTGAGCATAATGACCAGCATATCCGGATACTTGTAGCGGATGGATTTGCAGAGGTCATAGCCGTTCATCCCGGGCAGATTGATGTCAAGGAGGACCAGGTCCCAGCGATAGGAGTTAATGAGCTGGTAGCCTATCTTTCCGTCATAAGCCACCTCGACATAGAATCCATGCTCGGCCAGTCCCATTTTGAGTGTGTCGGCTATTTTCTTTTCGTCCTCCACGATCAATATCTTTCTGTCCTCTGCCATATTACGAAATTATTGATCAATTGTGGATTTCCAAGGAATTTTCCGTCCGCGCCCGATATCTCTAATCTATTTCTAATCCGACTCTAATAAATTGTTAATACCGGGGGTATAATTTGGCTTTATGGCAATAGTCCTCAACAAAGTGCTGGTCCCGGTTGATTTTTCCGTAAGCACCGGGCTCGCAATAAAGAAAACGATCGGACTGGCCGGAGTCGAAAAGACGATCCTTCACCTCCTGCATGTGGTCAGTCCGCGCCGGCCTATGGAAGCATTGGCGGCAAAGAATGAGTTGGACCGGCTGGGGCAGGATGTACTGGCAACACACCCCGGGCTAACTGTGAAAACGCATGTTCTTAAAGGGCATTCCGTGCAGCGCATGATCATCGAATGCGCCAAAATGCTGACACCTGACCTGATCATCATCGGCAAGCAGAACCATCGCGGCAGATGGGCGATGTTTTCGATGAAGGACTGGATCTTTTCCCGGCATGTATCTCCGGATCTGCTGGCCCGAAGAACGAATTGCCCGGTATTGACGATCAAACAGGGCACAGAGGATGGCCGTATCAGGATCATCGTCATTCCGATCCGGAACTTTTTGCCGGAGCGGAAGCTCGAATGGGCTGTTCTGCTGGCGCGAAAATTCAAAGCGCAGGTGCATCTGCTGGCCATTCAGCAACAGGAAAGCGGCGGAGGGCTGCCCCAGGTATTTCTAAAGGCATATCATCACATGCGGGAAAACCTTCATCATCCCATCGAATTTTCGACGATAACCGGGGACGATCCGGCCCGGGCTACCTTGAATTACGCGGAACTGGTCATGGCGGACATGATACTGGTGAACCCGGTAACGGAAAGCGGGGTCAGCGATTTTACGGGATCAAGGCATATCAGCGATCTGCTGGAGAGGAATTCGAAGATCCAGGTGCTTGATGTGGAGCCGTATGCCATACTGCGGGATGAAAGCGGTCAAAAAGCAATAAAACAACAAAAACTAAAAAGTCAGGTATGAGAAAATTACTTTTTACTGGCATTATGTTATTTATGATGGGCGGCCCCAGGGCTCAGTCGATCACTGAGGCGAGAAAGCTGTTGTACTACGAGCGGTATGAAGGGGCTGCCCATCAATTACAAACCCTGTTGAAAGCAGATCCCAATAATTCCGAAGCCTGGTGGCTGCTGACACAGGCCTATTTACACCGGCATCAGCTACAGCAAATAAATGACAGTCTCCAACAGATGCCCGTTTCCATAAGGCAGCAGCCGTTTGCTCTTTGTGCACTGGGACAGGTATTACTGGAGCAGCATCAAAAAGACAGTGCAGCGGCGTATTTTGGCAAGGCGCTGAGCATGACGAAAGAAAAAGACCCCGTCATTCTTTTTGCAGTAGCCTGCGCACATCAGGAAGCGGATTCGGGGAATGCTTCGTATGCGATCGAGCTGTTGAACAAGGCGATCAAAAAGGAGAAACATAATCCCGAGCTGTATGTAGAGATCGGAGATGCCTGGCGCAAGCTGCAGGATGGGGGTCAGTCTTACAAAGCTTACCAGGACGCCCTGGCGGTGGACCCCAAATATGCAAAGGCGCTGTATAAATCCGGGAAGATCTTCGTTACACAGAACAATCCTGAACAATACCTGAAATACTTTAACGATGCGGTCGCCGCGGACAGCCTTTTTGCCCCGGCCTGGTACGAGCTGTATTATCATTACTATTTTAAGGATGTCAACAAGGCCATGGACATGCTCAACCATTATATTGCGGCCACGGACCCCGGTGTCCGGAATGACTACCTGGTTACCGACCTGCTGTATTCATCGCGCAAATACCAGGAAGCCATCCAAAAGGCGCAACAGTTGCTTGGTCAGCAGGGTGGGGTGTCCGAACCGCGTTTGTATAAGCTGATCGCTTACTCTTATAAGGAACTGCACGATTCGGCAAAAGCCCTGGATTTTATGCAGCAATATTTCCAGAAACAAAACGACACGGGGTTTGTGGTAAAGGATTACGAGACTATGGGTGAAATATATGATCTGCTCAGCAAACCGGACTCTGCCGTAACGTATTATGTTAAAGCCGGCGCTATGGAAAAAGACAGCGTACAACATAGGGCCTATGCGAAAAAGCTGGCAGAGCTTTACAAAAAGCAAAAGGATTATTCCAACCAGGCGCTTTGGCTGGGGATGTATTACCAGGACAATACAAAAGCGACCAATCTCGATCTTTTCAACTGGGGCCTGGCCCACTATATGGCAAAGGAATATCCGGCGGCAGACAGCGTATTTGGATTATATGAGACAAAGTATCCCGAACAGGATTTCGGCTACTACTGGCGGGCGCGCAGCGATGCGGCTATCGATACAGCCATGGAAACAGGAATGGCGGTTCCGCATTATCTCAAACTCATCGACATTGCCGGCAAAGACACCGCCAATAAAACAAATCGAAAGCACCTGATAGAATCCTATGGCTATATCGCCGCCTATAAAGCAAACAGTCAAAAGGATTATACCGGTGCGATCGATTATTTTGAGAAGTTACTGGAGCTGGACCCTGCCAATACGGATGCCCGAAAATATATTGAGATCATAAAAAAGAATCAAAGCAAGGCTGAATCCAAAGCTTCCGCAAAAGGCGAAACGTCCAAAGCCGACTAAAGAACGTGTTTATCAAAAAAGCGACTGTGATAACAGAAGGGCAATACTGCGGCGCTGACACCAAGAATAGCCAGCACTCCAAGGATCAATCCTTTCCATCCCTGGTTTAAGGCATAGTCTTCAAAACGGTGCCCGGTATTGGCCTTCCAAATGAGAAACAGGGTCAGCAGTACGAACAGTACAACAAATACGATATCCTTTTTCCCAAATAGTCTGACGAATACGAAATAGAGCATCCCGATAAGGAGCAATACCAGGTTCACGCCAAAGATCAATGAAGAGACGTTGATCAGTACTGAAGGAGTATAACCGGTAAAATCCCTGTACCCGATATTATAGGCCAGGCAGATCAATGTATCGATGACCCCTATAAACAGACCTGTCAGCATAGCTCTTGTAAATACGTTTTCCTGCTCGTTTGTCATATACTTGAATTTTATCGCCCAAGGTAGATCACGGACATTAGAATCGTCTTAGAAGGATATTAGAATTGAATTAGAATTAGGTCGAACTGTATGGTGCACAGCGATGTACGAACAATTTCGGATGTTTTAAAACTTCCTTAACAGCTTCTTTTAAACGGTTGATTTAATATTACGGTTATAAAAGGGTAAATACATTTTATAATTATAATTCAAAAACATGGAAATGAAAAGCAAGGCAATCCTTCTTGGTGCGATTGCTGTCATTGGAGGTTGTTTATTATTTGCCAATGGCAAGAGGTCTTACAACAGCGTACTGGACGAAACAAAAGCCCCTGTTGTCCGGACAGCCTATACCGCGGCTCCCGCTGCGGTGCCGATAGATTTTGAAAAGGCCGCTTCTGCTGCTGTCCCGGCGGTAGTACATATAAAGACTACCACGAAATTTAAGGAGGTGGCGGGCAAGGGGTCATCCAGGGACCAGGATCAGAACCCTTTTGGAGATATGTTTGGCGGGGACCTGTTCCGGCGTTTTTTCGGGGAAGGCAACGGCCAGCAGTTTCAGGCGCCGGATCAAAGGGCTTCCGGTTCGGGCGTCATCATCAGCAACGATGGCTATATAGTAACGAATAACCACGTGGTCAATGGGGCTACCGCTATTACAGTTACTTTAAATAACCGCAGGAATTATACTGCCAAAGTGATCGGCACTGATCCGAATACGGACCTGGCGCTCATTAAGATCGATGCCAAAGATCTTCCCGTCATGACGATGGGTAATTCCGATGATGTAAGGCTTGGTCAATGGGTTTTGGCCATCGGTTATCCATTGAATCTTGATGTGACAGTGACCCAGGGCATCGTCAGCGCGAAATCCCGGAATATCGGGATCAATACCCGGGCTGCTGCTCCCGTCGAGTCCTTTATCCAGACGGATGCTGCGGTAAATCCCGGTAGCAGCGGGGGGGCGCTGGTCAATACCAATGGTGAGCTGATCGCTATTAACTCTGCTATCGCCTCTCCTACGGGTTCATTTGCCGGTTATGCGTATGCCGTTCCGTCCAACCTGATGAAGAAAGTGATCGGGGACATCATGAAATATGGTTCTGTACAAAGAGGATATCTTGGCATCAGCATGGCGCCGGAAGGGCTGGAAGATGCTAAGAAGAAAGAATTGGGGATCAATAGTGATGTTGACGGAGTATTTGTAATGGAAGTAGATCCTAAAGGCGCAGCAGGCGAAGCAGGGATCAGGAAAGGGGATGTCATCGTTAAGATCAATGACCAGGCCGTTAGCTCTGATGCACAGCTGGCCGAGCTCATCGCGCGTCAAAAACCCGGTGATAAGGTAAAGATCGCTTTTATGCGCAATGGAGCCGAACAGAATGCGGAAGCGGTCCTGAAGAACAAACTGGGAACCTTTGCAAGCACCAGGTCGGCAGCTGTCGAATCCATGGGTGCGGACTTTTCCGATCTTGGTAAGGATGATGCGGCAAAGCTTGGTCTTGCCGGCGGCGTAGTAGTCAACAACATTCACGACGGTGTGCTGAGCAATCAGACCAACATGCGCCCGGGTTTTATTATTACCAAAGTTGGAGATATACCCGTAAGAACGGTTGACGAATTCAAAGAAGCCCTCAGCAAACAAAATAGCAATTTTCAGCTACAGGGCGTTTATCCTGACAGCAAGGAGCCGTACTATTATGGCATCAATGATTTCAGGAAATAGTTTTTCGTTTTAATGTTCAATGTTCATTGGCAGCCGCTTCAGTCATGGAGCGGCTTTTTTTATTGTTTCTCCTCCCGCCATTTAGTCCTTAAAATACCAATTCAACTGCCTTACTGTCCTGTAAGATCAGGGACTCTGCCGGTTTTGTCAGTATCGACGATCGGGAAGGTTTTTTGCTTATATAACGCAGGCTTAATCAATCAAAAAAAAGAGGAAATTAAAAATGTCAGAAACATGGAACAAAAGAGAACGTGAAAGAAAGAAACAGCAAAAAAAGAGAGAAAAGCTTGAAAGAAGACAGGAAAAGAAAGTAGCCAATAAGGGCAGTCATGACCTGGAAAGCATGCTGGCTTATGTTGACGAAAACGGGAACCTTTCATCCAAACCTTCGGATCCTAAAAACGATCTGTCGATCTAAGGATGAACGGGGGAACGGGAAGAATATGCAATTCTTCGGGCAATATCGACATTGCAGCGTGACGGCCGAATAGTTAGCTTTGCTGTTTCATCTCTTTATAAAATTTAGTAATGTATAAGAACTTTCAGTCCGCGGCGCCCTTGCTTCTTCGATTGATCATTGGGTTTGGATATATGGCCCATGGCTGGGTCAAGTTAAGCAGGGGACCCGCCGGATTTGAAAAATTGCTTATTTACACCGGAGTACCCTTTCCACATATCACTTCCTGGCTGGTGCCCTTTATTGAACTCTTCGGCGGCCTGGCGATATTCCTTGGTGCGTTTGTTATGGTAATATCCATTCCGCTGCTCTTTGTACAGCTTGTCGCTCTGTTTACTGTACAGATCAAATACGGCTTCAGCTCGGTCAATACGATTGGTCTGACCCCGAACGGTCCGCTCTTCGGCCCTCCGGGTTTTGAGATAAATCTTCTCTACATCGCCGGTCTTATTTCCCTTTTTCTCACGGGTGCAGGAGTTTTTTCCATTGATTCCATACGCGGTCGCAAAAAAGTATAACCGGGCGTAGTCCTGTAAACTTTACTGTACATTGCAGCTTCGAAAACATGCAAAAGAGTTTAACAGAGACCTGCGACAAGGAATTGGAAACTACGGGCCCCGGCCGCCCCGCTTTTAAGGAGGCGCTGAGATTTTGGTTTAAGCTGGGATGGATCAGCTTTGGCGGAACGGCAGGGCACATCGCTATCATGCATGATTTCCTGGTCGATAAAAAAAAATGGATCAGCAACAGCCGGTTCCTGCATGCGTTGAGCCTGTGCATGCTTTTACCGGGTCCGGAAGCACAGCAGCTGGCTATTTATATAGGGCAGCAGCTGCATGGCAAAAAAGGAGGGCTGATCGCCGGCATTTTCTTCGTCCTTCCATCTATGCTGATCCTTCTCTTACTCAGCATTATATATGTTCTGTACGGCAATCTTCCCTGGATCTATGGCCTATTCAGTGGGTTAAAGCCCTGCGTCATCGCCCTGATCATCATCGCCCTGTTCAAGATAGCCCGGACCTCTTTGAAAGGAGTGCTGCATTACGGGGTAAGTGCTGTTGCATTTGCCGCCATCTTCTTTTTCAACATCTCCCTGCTGCTGATCATCATTGCCACAATTCTGCTGGCAGTTGTTATCCGGAGTTTTAACCCTTCCCTGTTGCATGGTGATAGAGACCCGCAGGATAAGGATACGGGGACAGGCCCCGGTTTTAATATCCGGAGCCTGGCGGTACAGTTGATCGTCTTTTTACTTTTCTGGAGCGCCCCTTTTGTTGCCCTGTATTTTTTCAGCGGTGATTTTGCTTTTTGGAAACACCTGATCCTGTTTTTCACACAGACGGCTTTTTTTACCATCGGCGGCTCCTATACCGTATTACCCTACGTCGCACAGTTTGCTGTCGCTAAATTCTCCTGGCTTTCCAAAATGCAGATGGTAGATGGATTTGCCCTTGCTGAGACGACCCCCGGACCGCTGATCATCGTAGTGGGTTTTGTGGGGTTTATGGCAGGGTACAACCATTTTAGCGGTTCCATCCTGCAAGCCAGCCTTGCCCTGCTTCTAACGACCTTTTATACCTTCCTGCCTTGTTTCCTGTATATCTTTGCCGGGGCGCCCCTGATTGAAAGATCCCATGGCAGCGATGCTATCAGCGGCATTCTTAAATTGGTCATGGCGGCAATAGTAGGCGTCATATTCAACCTGGCTATCTACCTCGGCAGGGACGTAGTCTTTCCTGCAGGATTGTCCATCCATCATATAGATTGGGTCGCGGTAGGCTGGATCCTGCTTTCGCTTGTGCTCATCGCCAGGTTCAGCCTGAACGTCGTGTTCCTGATCCTGCTTAGCATCACGCTCGGTATATTACGCTATCAGCTTCATTTTTAAACAGTTCCGAAGCTTTGTTTCGTGTCTGCTGATCAATTAAAATAGATTTAAAAGGGGAAATTCGATATTTTCGGGGAGCAAACCGGCAATTCTACTTGCAATGCGGAAGATTTTCCCACTAACTGCAATTTTTGTCTTCACAGCGATGGTTGTGACAGCTCAGGATCTTACCCGGAGGCAGGCAGATTCTTTATCGGTCACCTTAGGCAAACCTATTGCGGATACGGAACGCATAAAGACTTTACTCAACCTGGCTTTATTTAATGTTCATCAGCGCCGGATCTCAGATTCGACGGTCAGGGTGATCAGTGACTATATTGGCGGAGCGGAGAAGCTGAATAAAAAGCTGAAGGTTCGCTTTTTCAATGAGCAGGTTCGCCTGATCCGGTCCGCTCTGTATAAAGCTCAGGGAAACCGGACGGCGGGAAAAGCGCTGCTGGCTCAGCTGATAGCAGAGCTCGATGAAAAGGACAATAAGTCGTTATTGGGAAAGGCTTATTTTGAAATGTCGGAGTATTATAGCGGGAGCTTCCTGCATGATACAATGGTCGAACGCATCCGGTATCTGAAATTGGCAATAGCAGCCTTCCAGCAAACAAACGGCACCGTCGACTTAGCCCGGATGTACCGGTTCCTGGCAGATCTTCACCTGATGATGAACAACAACAGCGATGCATTTGTAGAGATCAGGACAGCCCTGAAATACTATGAGCAGGCGGGATACACTGAAAAGCAGGGCGCCTTGTCTCTTCTTGGAAGGCTTTACTATGAGCAGGGGGACTACAAGCAGGCATTAAGCTATGAATTGATGGCGTTGCGGGTGGCTACCAGCAGCAGTGATGATAATGTCCGGCTGATCTGCCAGATCAACAACAATATCGGGTATACTTATACAAAGCTGAATGAAAATCAAAAGGCACTGCAATACTTTATGCAGTCCCTCCGGATAGCAGAGCAGGACAAAGATAATGGGACAATTTACCTTCTTGCAGCGAACGTAGCGGACGCTTACCTCAAATTAAACGCTCCTTCGGATGCGATGAAGTTCTTTCAGCATATTACCAGGACGTATCCAATGCCCGCCCAGCAGCAGTATGAGAGCGGCGATTTTGGCTTTAGCCTGACTTATCTGAATATCTATATGGCGCTGAAACAATATGACAAGGCAAAGTTCTATTGTGAGCAATTGATCAGGCATATAGGCAACCCCAATATAAACCTCTTCTCGCTGAGCCTGGATTACGAACTTATTGCCACCTATTATATCGGCACCGCCAACTATGAAAGGGCGCAGTATTATCTAACAAAAGACAAGGAGCTTGTCGACTCGCTGAAAAACCTGTCGGGGATCTCTCAGAACTATCAATTGTGGTTTTCTTTGGATACGGCAAACGGCAAGTATAAGGAGGCGATAACTAACCTGATGGAGTCCAACAGAGTTAAGGATTCGATCTTCGACGCGACGAAGAGCCAACAGATCGCCCAGCTGGAAGTGGAGTTTCAGACAGAGAAAAAGGAAGCGCAAATAAATTTTCTTAGTCAGAAAGCTGTATTGGAAAGCACAAAAGTGAAGCAAGCCGATTTTGTCAGGAATGTCACTGTGGCCGGTGTTATTTTATTGCTGATCATAGCCGGATTGCTATACAAACAAAGCAGCCTCCGGAAAAAGAGCAATGTCATCGTGACCCATAAGAACGAGCAGCTGCAACGCCTGCTGACGGAAAAGGAATGGCTTTTGAAAGAAGTCCACCACCGGGTAAAAAACAATCTGCATACGGTGATCTGCCTGTTGGAATCGCAGGCGCGATACCTGGAAGAGGATGCGCTGCGGGCAATAGAAAGCAGTCAAAACCGCATCTTTGCCATGTCCCTGATCCATCAGAAGCTTTATCAGTCCGACGACATAGGCGCTATTGAAGTGGACGTCTACATTGCGGAACTCACCAACTATTTGTCGGAAAGCTTTGGGGCACCCTCTAATGTCAGCATACAGTTACAATTGGAAAAGGTAATGTTGAACCTTTCACAGGCCATCCCGCTGGGGCTTATCATCAACGAAGCACTTACCAATGCCCTCAAGTATGCCTTCCCAAACAGGCGAACCGGAAAGATTGCAATAGAACTAAAGCTATCGGGTAGTAACATACAGATCCTGATAGCAGATAATGGGGTCGGTATGCCGAAGCTAAAGAACAGCGGCCTTCCAAAATCATTGGGCCTGGACCTTATCCGCGGCCTGACTTCCGAGCTGCAGGGGACTGTTCATTTTGAAAGCAATACAGGAACAAGGATCCTTGTCTGCTTCCCGATGGAAGAGATCAACAGTTCCCTGGAAACTACTTTATTCCATAGCGTTAATTCTCTCAGTATATGAAGTTTAAAATTTTAATAGTGGAGGACCAGTTCATCGAGGCCAATAACCTGAAGATGATCCTCGAAAATGCGGGTTACGAGGTATGCGGCATCGCAGCATCTGTAGTCGATGCCTTACATCTGATGGAACATAATACACCGCATATGGTGATGCTGGACATTCACCTGCGTGGTCCGCTGAGCGGAATTGACCTGGCAGATAAGCTGATTCGCAGGAATATTGCATTTGTTTATCTGTCAGCAAATTCCAATCGTCAAACGCTGGATGCAGCTAAAGTGACCAGGCCCTATGGCTTTTTGGTAAAGCCCTTCCGGGAGAGAGACGTGCTGATCATGCTGGAAGTGGCATTATACCGTTGCCGCACCGAACAGCAGGGGATCGTGAAGACTGAACAACAGGGTCAGCCAAAGAAAAAAGAATCTTCGCCTCCGGCTATAAATATTATCGGTCAGAGTAAAGTTTTCCTCGATGTGCTGGAACAGGTAAAAATTGTGGCAGAGTCTGAAACGTCTGTTTTGATCCTGGGAGAGACGGGCACGGGAAAGGAAGTTATCGCACGGGATACTCACCAGCTTTCGGAAAGACGGAATAAGCCCTTTATTGCGCTGAACTGCGCAGCTTTGCCGCCCAACCTTATCGAATCGGAACTATTTGGACATGAAAAAGGCTCATTCACGGGAGCTCTTGAAAAGAGGGTCGGTAAATTTGAGCAGGCAAATGGCGGAACGATCTTCCTCGATGAGATCGGCGAGCTGCCACTCGATTTGCAGAGTAAATTTTTGAGGGTACTGCAGGAGCGGGAAATTGAACCGATCGGCGGGACCCGGAAAACTATCGATGTGCGGGTTATCGCCGCCACGAACCGAAACCTGGAACAGGAGATGTCAAACGGCCGTTTTCGCATGGATCTGTTCTATCGGCTAAACGTTTTTCCTATCTCTCTCCCCCCTCTCAGAGAACGAAAGGAAGACATACTTTTATTGGCGGACTTCTTTATAGGTATGTTTGCCAATAGGATGAACAAGCCTGTAAAAGGGCTTTCCGAAGCTGCAAAAAGTGTGTTGCTCCAATACACGTGGCCGGGGAATATCCGCGAGCTGGAAAATATAATGGAAAGAAGCGTGATCCTGTCGAAATCCGGGCAGATCCATGAGGTGCCGCTGTCTACGTTACAAAGAAGCAGCGATGAGCCTGTCAGCATCGGAGCTCCCGTCAAAACCATCACTGAAAATCAAAAGGAGCATATTCTTGCCGCACTGGAAAAATGCGGCTGGAGACTTCACGGCGCCGCCGGGGCAGCAAAAATGTTGGATATCAATCCTTCCACGCTACTTTCACGAATGAAGAAACTTGGGATAAAGCGGTAATGAAATTTTTATATAAGAATAATAAGACAGGTTCTGAATGCCGGATGATCCTGGAGGAAGAACAATTTGACAGGGTCTTTTATGGTAAGGACAGAAAGGATAAATTGCTCACCGTCGTATGGAACAGGGGCGATGCTCAAAAAATATCCATTGACGGAATTGAATATGAGTTTCCCGGAAATACGATCTTTTGCCTGATGGTAAATCAGTCTTTTCATTTTTCCGAGACTGAGAATATCGTTGCCTGGCAGTTTAACCGGGATTTTTATTGCATAGTAGACCATGACAAAGAAGTGAGCTGTGTCGGCTTTTTATTTTATGGGTCTTCCCAGCTGATGTTTGTCGCTCTTAATGAGCAGGACGCGGTCAAGACAGACCTGTTATTAAAGGTTTTTATTGATGAATTTGAAACCGCAGACGACATCCAGGAAGACATGTTGAGAATGCTTTTAAAAAGACTGATCATCATCGTTACGCGTCTTGCAAGAAAACAATTTATTGATGATAAGGGTTTATCCGATCAGAAACTGGATATCATCCGTCATTACAATTTACTGGTCGAGAACCATTTCAAGAAACAGCACACCGTGAAGTTTTATGCGGATCAGCTGAACAGGTCACCCAAGACCCTGTCCAACCTTTTCGCACTTTATAATCATAAATCCCCTTTATTGGTCATACAGGAGAGGGTGTTCACAGAAGCCAAACGACTGCTGATATATACCGAAAGGTCATCCCGGGAAATTGCCTATGAACTGGGTTTTGAAGACCCCACCCATTTCAGCAATTTTTTTAAAAGGATGGCCTCTATACCTCCATCGGAGTTCCGGAGCGCAAAAAGCACGTGATCTAGCAGGTTTTAAAGCCGGCAGGGAAAAATCGTCAAATCTTCGGGAAATCTGTCCATTTTTACCAGCCTTTCCTGGTTGTAGTTTTGTGTATCAATTCACAATCAAGAAATAAAGACAATGAGAACATTTACAGTCCCAACAAGAGAAGAAGTTTCACCCGCTAATCAGGTCCTATTCGATACGCTTGGTAAGAAATTGGGTATGGTCCCCAACCTGTATGCCACACTTGGATATTCCGAACATGCCCTGGCAACATACCTTGCATTACAGGGGGCAAAAACTTCCCTTAACGCTAAAGAAAGGGAAGTGATCAACCTGGTGGTAAGCGAGGTCAATGGATGTGAGTATTGCCTGGCCGCCCATACGTATATCGGAAAGCTCACCGGCTTCACCGATGAACAGATCCTGGAGATCCGCGGAGGTTCAGCCTCTTTTGATAATAAGCTGAATGCACTTGCCGCCCTGGTAAAAAGTTTTGTTGAAAATAAAAGCAAGCCTGCCGCCGCACTTGTAGATCAATTTTTTAATATAGGATACACAAATGAAAATCTCGTAGACGTCATTGTAGGAATAGGAGACAAAATGATGTCGAACTACCTGCACGGAGTAACCAGGATCCCTGTTGATTTCCCGGCCGCTCCTACTCTCTAAAAGTATTGGCGCTCATAGGAGTGCCTTTTTTTTGTAGTTTTAGAGATGAAACGAATTGCCGGCCTGTTTTTAATCTCTTTTAGCCTGTTGTTTGCCGCAAGCGCCCAGCCATCCGGGGGCAAGATCGAAGTCGATTATGTCAACACCATTATAGGAACTCCTTTTGCCGGATTTGCCGAAGGGTTGGAAGGCGGTGGAACGATACCTGCTGTCGGCCGTCCCTACGCGATGACGAATTTTTTAGCGCAGACGGGTGAGAGCAAAATGGGCCGTACGTCTTATGTATATGAGGACAAGACCATCATGGGCTTTTTGGCTTCGCATCAGCCGACGGTATGGATGGGCGACTATGGTTATGTCTCCGTCATGCCGCAGGTGGGGGAATTGAAAGTCCTGCCGGCCGGCCGGGCCCTGCCCTTCGAGCATGCCAGCGAGGTGACCAGGCCATATTATTATTCCGTCCTGCTGAATGCAGGAGAGCGCGAAACCCGGAATGGGAGAGGTCATCAAAGCATCAAAGCCGAGGTTGCCGCGGCCTCGCGCGCCGCCATTTTTCAATTTACTTTTCCGGCGTCAAAGGATGCGCATATTATTTTACAGGGGATCAACCTCAACCCGGAGCTGGCCGATGCTTCCAATGATTATACCAACCGGATCAGGACCTTAAAGGGATATGTCCGGATCGACAGGGAGCATAGCGAGATCACAGGGTACAATCCCGACCGCGTGTCGGCACAGCTGGGTCCCGAACTTCCCAACTTCAAGGGCTACTTTGTCGTCCAGTTCGATAAAAAGATCAAATCGTTTGGCGTCTGGGATAACAAGACCATAAGCCCTTCCTCCGTCGAACAATATGGCACCAGGATGGGTGCGTATATCGATCTTACAACACAGGAAGGAGAAAAGGTAAAGGTCCGTATTGGCACTTCCTTTATCAGCCTGGCGCAGGCGCGGATCAATATGGAAAAAGAGCTGCCCGGATGGGATTTTGACCAGCTCGTCCGCTCCACCCGCGCTATCTGGCAGGATAATCTGGGGCGTATAAAAGTGGAAGGCGTCTCGGAGGATACAAAGGCCATCCTTTATACGGCGTTGTTCCATACGATGCAGTTCCCCCGCGAATTCTCGGAATACGGGAAATACTACAGCGCCTTTGACGATAAGATCCATGACGGCATTTCCTATACCGACTTCTCGCTTTGGGACACCTATCGCGCTTTACACCCGCTGCTGTTGTTCACACAGCCGGATAGGGTCAACGGAATTATCGGGGCGCTGGTCCAGATGTATAAAGAGGGCGGCCGTTTGCCGATGTGGCCCAACCCCGCTGAAACAAATATCATGATCAGCACGCATGCCGATGCAGTCATCGCCGATGCCTATATAAAAGGTTATCGCGGCTACGATGTTCCGCTGGCATATGCCGCGCTGTTAAAAGACGCCATGGTGCCGCCGGACAATGATACTTTACTGCCCTATGCCGACCGTGATAAATGGACGGGTTATGAGGCAAGGGCCGGTCTCACCGCCTTCAACCGGATAGGATATGTGCCTTTTGGCAAAACAGCGGAATCCGTTTCGCGGACGATAGAATATTCTTCCGATAACTATTCCGTCGCACAGATGGCAAAGGCGTTGGGTAAGACCGGCGATTACCAGCGCATCCTGGCCTGGAGCAGGAACTACCGGAACTTGTATGATCCCCGATCGGGCTTTTTTATTCCGAAGGATGCGGAGGGGAAATTCCTGGATTTTAATCCAAAAGACAAACTGGGCAGACAGGATGGATTTACAGAAGGGGATCAGTGGACCTATCTTTTTGGCGCCATGCAGGACATCCCTGGTATGATCAGCCTGATGGGCGGAGAGCAGAAATTTGCGGCCCGGCTTGACGAGAACTTCGACGGCAACCATTATCACCACGATAACGAGCCCGGGCATCATTATATCTACCTGTACGACTATTGCGGCCAGCCGTGGAAAACACAGGAACTGATCCGCAAACACACGACCATCAACTACCGCAACCAGCCGCTCGGCATCAACGGCAATGAAGATTGCGGCCAGATGGCGGCCTGGTACCTGTTTGGTGTGATGGGTTTCTATCCGGTAACACCCGCTTCGGGGATCTATGCCATCGGCGCTCCGCAATTCCCCAAACTCGTAATACATTATAAGGCAGGCGGTCAGCCAAAGACGTTGACCATTGTCGCCGAAAATATTTCTGACACGAACAAGTATATTCAGCAGGTGACGTTGGATGGGAAGGCCATCGAGCATCCATTTATCACCCATGCAGCGCTGATCGGGGGGCAGAGGCTGGTCTTCAAAATGGGGCCGCAGCCGAACAGGGATTGGAGGTAGAGTTGCAGGAATTCGTATCTTCCCGGCTATTTTTTATTCTGCTGCCATGCAAAAAATAGCTTTCTGCCTGCTTCTACTGACCAGTACCTGCCGCCTATCAGCCGGCGAAAACCCAAGCTGGTTACGGTATTGCACCATCTCTCCCGACGGCTCGACCATCGCTTTCACCTACAAAGGACACCTCTATACTGTTCCGGCAGGCGGGGGCACGGCCAGGATCCTCACCCGTGACTCTGCTTATGACTTTATGCCTGTATGGAGCCACGACGGCAAAAAGATAGCCTTTGCCGGCGACCGCTATGGCAATTTTGATATCTATATCATCCCGGCGAAGGGTGGGGAGCCCCGTCGATTAACCTTTCATTCCGCCGATGAATATCCCTATGATTTCACCGGCGATGACAGCAGCGTACTATTTGGCTCCGTTCGCCTGGACAACCCTTCCAACCGGCAATTCCCTTCGGATGCTCTCCAGGAATTATACAGCATACCCGCCGGTGGCGGCGTGGTACACCAACTGCTGACTACACCCGCTGAAGACGCCCGGGTAAGTCCTTCCGGCCGTTATATCATTTATCACGACAGGAAAGGAAGAGAAAATCCATGGCGTAAACATCAGACCTCTTCTATCGCCCGGGACATCTGGCTCTACGATCGCCAGTCGGGCAGGCATACACAGATCACTGCTTTTCCGGGCGAGGACCGGACCCCGGTTTTCGCAGGAACGGATACCACGATTTTCTATCTTAGTGAAGAAAGCGGCAGCTTCAATGTTTACCAGAGGGCTGTTGCTCACGCTGCTGCCCGCCAGGTCACGTTTTTCAAAAACAATCCCGTCCGTTTTCTTTCCATCAGCCGCGATCAAACTCTTTGCTTTGGTTATGATGGTGAGATCTACCGCAAAAAAAGGAATGGGGCGCCGGCAAAAGTGCATATAAGGATTGATGATACGGGGCCGATGGATGAGTTGACGATCCCCATCGGTGAGCCAAAAGAAATGGCTTTCTCACCCAATGGCAAAGCGGTAGCCTTTAGTTTTCGCGGCGACATATTTGTCGGCAGCACGGAAGGAAAGTTTGTCCGCGCACTGACCCAGACACCCGGTGAAGAAGCAGGTGTTTCCTGGGCGCCTGATAGCCGCCACTTGTTGTACGCAGCCGAAAGGGGCGATCGCTGGAAGGTCATCCAGGCTGAGTTTGATCCTGCTGCCGGTGATGCTTCCACCGGCTTCTCCGTAAAAGAAACCATCCTCATTGATGACGACCAGGAGAATTGTCAACCCCAATATTCCCCTGACGGAAAAGAAATAGCTTATATCGGGAACCGCACGACACTAAAGATCTACAATATAGCTTCCCGCCAGAGCCGCACCCTTGTCTCCCACGACAAATTATACAGCAGAAGGGACAACGACCAGTACTTCCGATGGAGCCCGGATGGGAAATGGCTCCTCCTTCAATTCAGCGAACAAGGCGCAGGCAACGATGAAATTGGCATCATTCAGACCGACGGGAAGGGTAAGTTGATCAATCTGACCCGCAGCGGTTTCAACGACAGCCAACCCAAATGGGCAATGAACGGAACGGCGATCACCTGGCTCAGCGATCGCAACGGTCTTCGCAGTTATGCCGCGAGTTCCATCCGGCAGCACGATGTATATGCTCTCTTCCTCACTCCCGGCGCCTGGAATAAATTCCGGTTACAGGATAGCCTGGCAAAAGCTACCAACCTGGCCATCGACGAACTTCCGACTGGAAAATTACATCGTCTGCGTCTTAGTCCTCAATCCAGTTTGATGGCCGATGCCCTTCTCAGTCCCGACGGCAGCATCCTATACTCTCTTTCCAGGTCCACCAAAGGCTACGATCTCTGGCAGACTGACCTCCGCAGTCACCGGTCAAAGCTATTATCAGTCCTTGCGGCCGGCGACGCAATCATGGATTGGGACAGCGCACAAAAAAAGATCGTCCTTTTTACCGACGGGATCATCAGCCAATTTGACCCGGTCACAGCCCTGGCCACGCGCGTCAGCACCCGGGGCAAAACGATCGTGCACCCCGCCGCAGAGCGCCGGAGCATGTTCGGGCATGTTTGGCGGCGGATCAACGAAACGTTCTATGCCTCCGGCCTGCCTGGCACTGATTGGGCAGCATATAAGACTATCTACGAAAAACATCTCGCAGATATCAGTAACAATTACGATTTCGCTGAATTATTGAACGAAATGATGGGTGAATTGAATACGAGCCATACCGGCGCGACCTATCACCCACAGCGAAAAAACAAAGACCTCACGGCCTCGCTTGGGGCCTTCTACTCCAACGACTACAGAGACACCGGGCTGCGGGTCGAAGAGATCATGCCTGACGGTCCACTGGACGATCCATCGCTTGGTGTTCACTCCGGGACGATCATCACCGCCGTCAACGGTGTTGCCATCCTGCCTGACAGGGATCTCGCGTCATACCTCAACAGGAAGGCCGGGGAAAACATTGTCCTTACTGTTTGCGGGGAGAATGATCGTGAAGCTGTCCGGCAGATAACTATCCGTCCCATCACTCCCGACGAAGAAGGCGATCTGATCTATCAACGGTGGGTGCGGCGCAATCAGCAGGAAACCGATAGTCTCAGTCATGGTCAGCTGGGTTATGTCCATCTCTACCGCATGAACGATGCGGCCTATCGCGCCATTTATGAGGAAGCCCTCGGCCGGTATGCCGGACGAAAGGGGCTCGTTGTAGATACACGGTTCAATCGCGGTGGAGACCTCGCTCCGGAGCTCACGATGTTCCTCAGCGGCGCCCGCATCCGCGACAACGTCGCAGGCGGTTTCCTCGTCAGCAGCGAACCCTCGTTCCGATGGAATCATCCCACTATTGTGCTGGCGGGCGAATCGAATTATAGTGACGGCAGCTGTTTTGTCTATGATTATCAATACCTGCACATGGGTACCCTTGTCGGGATGCCCGTCCCCGGCAGCTGTACTTTCCAGACCGGCCAGTCGCTTCCCGATCCTACGCTTCAATGGGCTTGTCCTTCCTTGGGCGTCAAAGACCGTCAAAATAATTTTCTGGAGAATAAACAGACAGAACCCGACATTCGCGTAATGAACGATCCTGAGAAAGTAGGTGCGGGCCGTGACCTGCAGCTGGAAACGGCCATTCAGGAATTGCTCAGGGATCTGCGGTGAACCATTCGAACACATTATGACGGATGAAGAACAAAACAGGTTGTATTGGCAGCGCATGAGAGAGGGCGACAAAGAGTCCTTTTTCTCCCTCTATAACAATACTTATTTTCATCTTGTCCGCTGGGGTTTGAAGATCACAGCCAATGACGAGCTGGTAAAGGATTCTGTTACCCAGCTCTTCTTTCAGCTATGGGACCGCCGTCATAAACTTAACCCCGTCACCAATGTAAAAGCCTACCTTTTCACATCCCTCAAACGAATGCTGCTCGATCAGCTGAGTTATCATTCCAAGTTAGACGCTGCCATCACCCATCTCGCAGACGAAGAGTCCCTGAATGAATTATCCTATGAAGAGATCATCGTTCGTGTCCAGCACGACGAAGAGTTGAAGGAGAAGCTTCACAAGGCCCTGGGGCAGCTGACTCCCCGGCAGATCGAATTGATCCGCCTCGTATTTTTTGAGGGTCTTACCTACGAAGAAGTCGCGGCCAAAACGTCCCAAAGTATAAAGACGGCCTATAATACGATCTACAATGCCATTCAGCTTCTCCGCAAGCTGCTGAGATAGGCCGGAAAAAAAAGTTGGAAATCTTTTGGGAAAAAACTCCGAACCTCCTGTCTGTATATCAAAGGACCCCGTCTGATGGATATAAGTAGCTATTCTACAGAAGATTTTGTATGCAATGAATCATTCCGCAACTACTGCAACGGCAGTGACCCCGCCGCCGTCCGGTTTTGGAAGGACTGGATCGCCGGGCATCCCGAAAAAGTGGAGCCGGTACGAGAAGCACAGAAACTTATTTCTATCCTCAATGCACGCCAGGGTAATGTCCTGGAACAGCTTGGGCAACTGAAAGACGGCATTGACCGTTTTGAATTACTCAAGGCGGCTATGGCCGGTGACAGGGAGTCTCCGGTGGCTCCCCGTATCAACTGGAAATATGCTGCGGCCGTCGCTGCCGCCTTGTTACTGGTGACCTCGACCCTATACCTGCTTGTCCCCCGGAAACCGGCCACGTCTACCGTACTGTCGGCGCCAGCCGCTTTTATCCACTCCGGCAATGAACCCCGTAAAACCGTCGTACTTCCCGATGGTTCCGTCGTGATCCTGCACAGCAATACAACCCTTGTCTTAGGCGAGAACTTCGGCCGCGCCAGCCGGGAGATCACACTGTCCGGCGAAGCACTTTTTGACATTGCCAGCAACGAGGGCCATCCCTTTATCGTGCATACGTCATCGATCAATGTCGAAGTGCTGGGCACCCTCTTTAATGTCAACGCTTATCCGCACAGTACATACACAGAAACCTCCCTCTTCAGAGGCAAGGTTGCCGTGTCTCTGAAAGACCATCCGGACCGGAGGATAATTCTTACCCCCAGCCAGAAGTGGGTGGTCACCAACATGCCAAAGGCAAATGCGCCCGTTGAGGATAAAAAGGTCCCGCTGTCCGTGGACCCGGTCAACCATAAAGCCAAAGAGATCGCCTGGGTACGCAGCCGCATCAAGATCGAAGACGAACCGCTTGAAACTATCGCTGCCAAACTGGAGTCCTGGTATGGGATCCCTATCGTCTTCACTGACAGTGAGGTCAAGGGTTACCGTTATTCCGGCACATTCGAAAGCGAGACTGTTGTTAAGGCGCTGGAAGCTTTGCAACTTTCCTACCCATTCAATTTCCGGGTAGAGAAGGACACGATTTTCGTAGGGAAATGATAGGCTACTGCTAACAAACACATTAAAACCAAACTGCTGTTATGAGAAAAATTCAGCTCAGCTTATTTTTACTGCTGATTGCATGTATGGAGCTACATGCAACCGGATTTGGGCAGGCAAAGATCAATCTGCAGGTGCAGGAGATCAGCCTCAAGAGGCTGCTCAATGAGGTAGAGAAACAAACGACTTATCGTTTCGTCTATCATACCGGCACATTGCCCGAGGACAAAAAAGTGTCCATCCATGTCACCAACGCGAGCCTGGACGAGGTTATGTCCAAAGCGCTTGCCGGTCTGGCACTGACGTATTCCGTCAAAGAGGACAACCTGGTCGTCATCTTCTCCAAAACACAGAAACCGCCTGCAGACAAGATTGTAAGAGGACAGGTCACGGGACCTGACAAGAACGGTCTGGCCGGTGTAACGGTGAAGGTATCAGGTCTCGCCGGCGGGACAACCACCGACGTGGCGGGCGGGTTCAGCCTTTCCATACCGGACAGTGCACAGGCACTTGAATTTTCCATGACCGGTTATGTCACTCAGACGATCTATATCGGTCAACGCAGCTTCGTGAGTGTTTCCCTCGAGCTGTCGGTGAGAAATTTAGGAGAAGTCATCGTTACCGGTTATACAGGATATACCCGAAACCGGTCCGCGTCTGCCGTCTCCACGGTCTCTGCCGATAAGATCAACGAAGTGCCCATCGCCTCTTTTGAACAGGCTTTGCAGGGCCGCGTTCCGGGTTTGACGGTATCCGCCATGTCTGGTCAGCCCGGCACCAGCGCGTCTGTGATCCTGCGTGGTATGGGGACCATTACAGGCAGCACCAACGTATTGTATGTAATGGATGGAGTACCCATCGAATCCAATGAGTTCCAGGCCATCAACCCGGCTGATATCGAATCCGTCACGGTATTGAAAGACGCTTCGGCCAAGGCTCTTTATGGAAGCCGCGGCGCCAACGGCGTCATCGTCATCACATCCAAAAAGGGAAAATCCGGCAGGGTGGTCGTGAATTATTCTTCGCAATATGGGCTGTCTGCGCTGACTTCGACGAAGTTTCGAATGATGAATACTGCCGAACGAAAAGAATTTGAGGAAGGCATCGGGCAGGAGTCAGGGCTGACGGCTGGTCCTTTCTGGACCTATTCCAAACTGAATCCGGACTACGCCACGAAGACACCTGCAGAACAGGCCGAGGCAGACCATATCGTAGACAGCCTGGGTCATGTGAATACTAACTGGCGTGACCTTTTCCTCCACAACGGGAAGTTCATGGAACAGCAGATCAGCGCCAGCGGCGGCAACGAGAATATCCGCTTTTATTCTTCGCTCAATTATTTCGATCAGCAGGGCATCGCCCGTACCACCGATCTGAAGCGGTATACGTTAAAGAATAACATCGATTTCACTGCCGGCAGGCTTACGGCCAATCTCAATCTGAGTCTGGGGTATTCACAATCCAATCTCCTCCAGAGCGAAAGCTCCAGCAGCGGCGTCCGGAATCCATTAGCTGCCGTATACTACGCCGAGCCCTATGAGTATCCGTATTTTCCCGACGGCAAATTAGTGACTAGCGGCGACGGTGCCGATTATCCCTATCTCGATCAGCGCGAAGGAAGTGACGCTCTCGAACGAATGCTGAATTCCACCAATAGGCAAAACCAGTTTAAGACCATCATCGGTACTTCACTAAGTTACCGGCTGGCGAAAGGCCTGGTGGCGAAGACGAGGTTAGGCATCGACTTTAGCCATCGCGAGAATGAAGCGTGGATCAATCCCGACTCCTACGCCGGCAGCAGGGTTACCCCGGGAAGATTAGGCAGCCTTCAGGAGGGATTTCTGCAGCACTACTCATTGGTTTCTACTTCGGGGCTTACCTACAACAAGACGATCAATGATGTTCACGACCTGGAGGTCACGGGTCTGTTCGAGTTCCTGCGCAACACCTATCGCTCGTTTGGTTATACCGGTTATGGCCTCGATGCCAGGCTGCCGCAGACACCTGCCGGCATTGGCTCTTCCACCACGTATACTCCGCTGCTTACCGGCTCCCGTACCCAAAACGCTACGGCATCTTACATCGCCCTTGCACGCTACACTTACAATAATAAATACACGCTTAACGGCAGTTTCCGCTATGATGGTTCTTCTACCGTCCCCACCAAGTCCCGCTGGCATGGATTTTATTCGGCCGGCTTCAGTTGGGAAGCAAAACGGGAGCGGTTTCTGGAGAATGTCTCCGTCATTTCCAATCTGCGTCTGAGGACCAGCTATGGAACTACCGCCAGTCCCTTTGCCAGCGACTTTGCGTATGTAACGACCTTCAGCCGCAGCAGCTATGGCGGCAATCCTGCCATTATCCCCTATACGCCGGGCAACCCTGACTATGACTGGGAATATGCAAAGGAATTCAATGTTGGCTTTGACCTGGGACTGTTGAAGAGCAACCGCGTCCGGCTGACGGCAGAATTTTACAACCGTCTGACCTATAACCTTTTCTTCCCGCGTGTGGTATCGGCTACAGCCGGCATCATCGAAACCTCCACTGGCGATGCCAACACCATCCCGCTGAGTTCCGGGAAAATGCAGAACCGTGGTGTGGAAATAGATCTGCAGGGTGATATCATAAAGACGAAAGACCTTACGTGGACGGTTGGCGTCAACGGAGCTTACAATAAGAACAAGGTCATCTCCCTGGGTGGATACAATGAGTTCCAATACGGATATACCGGTATCATCCGGGTAGGTCTTCCTTTTGGTTCGCAATATGCGCCCAAATGGGCGGGTGTGGACCCGGCCAATGGCAACCCGCTGTACTATGACCGGGGTGGGAAGATAACCACCAACTACAATGAGGATACGATGAGTGTGGCTGGTTTTGGTACGTATATCCCCGTCATCACCGGCGGCTTTAACACCGCGGTCCTCTACAAAAATTTTTCCTTTAGTGCGCTGTTCAGTTTCAATGCAAAGGTCACCCGTTATAACAACGAGGATTATTATAACGAGAACAACAGCTTTTTGACCAGCAACCAGTCCACGCGTATGTTGTACGATCGCTGGAAGAAACCAGGCGACCATGCTCTTCTGCCGGATGTCCAAACCAAGCGGAATTTTTCGTCCAAAGACTTCCAGAATGCGGACTATCTGCGGCTGCGGAACGTGAAATTGGGCTATGACCTGGGCAGCCTTCTGGGCAGCAAAAAATACATCAGCAGTGCGCAGGTGTACATCCAGGCGGA
The DNA here is from genome assembly GCA_036499285.1 of Puia sp. GTDB lineage: Bacteria > Bacteroidota > Bacteroidia > Chitinophagales > Chitinophagaceae > Puia. The sequence continues at coordinate 284,838 of DASYEB010000003.1, forward strand.
AAACCTGTTCACCTGGACAAAATGGCGTGGATTCGATCCGGAGAACGGCAACGAATACAACGTGTTTGCTTATCCCACACCAAGGACGTATACGCTTGGTTTAAACGTTAACTTTTAATTGTACCAGCATGTTTATAAAATATCTGCAACAATCAACAGTACGAATGGCCCTCGCGGCTGCCTTCGTTTCTTTTGCCGCCTGCTCCAAACAGATCGACCTCAATCCGACGGATAACATCGATCCCACAAAGGCCTTCCGGACGGTGGACGACCTGAACCAGGGGCTATTGGGCGCTTACGCCAACCTGAGCTATTACTCGAGCATCTATTATACCTCGCTTGTTACGGACGAGTGCATGCTGCCCGCCGAGAACAACCTGGGATCGGGTGTTGCCACCAGCCGCTGGCAGTATGACGGCAGCTTTACGCACGATGCCTGGCCTGATAATTACGTCGCCATTGACCGGGCCAACCGGGTGCTTGCCGCAATGGATGCGGTAAAGACCAAACCGGGTGAAGAAATTCTGAAAAACCAATATAAAGGAGAGCTTCTTGCGCTCCGTGCTTATTGTCATTTTGAGCTGATCCGCAATTTTGCGGAGAAGTACGAACCCACCGCCATGGGTGTCCCCTATATGGAAAAGTCTGAGATCGCGACCCCGGCCAGGCTATCTTTCAGTGAGACGATGGCCAGGATCAATGCGGACCTCACCGAAGCCAAAGGACTGATCCCCGATGACTTCGACGACAACACCCGCATTACCCGGTTGGCGGTATCGGCGATACAAGCCCGGGTTGCGCTTTATGAGAAGAACTGGGACAATGCCATCACCTATGCGACTGAAGCCATCAACGCGCTGCCCCTGGCTTCCCGTACAAATTTCCCGAAAATATGGAAAGACAAGAGCGAAGATGAGGTCTTCTGGAAGTTGAAACGGGTGACGGGTGACGAAGCTCTTGGCGATCGGTATACACAGGCCGGTTACCTCGATGATCCCGCGGGTTCAAAGATCCTTTATGCCGCTTCTTATAAATTGACCAACCTGTTTGATCAGGCCAACGACATCCGCTTTGCTTCTTACATAGCCATCGACGCCGGCCGGCTGGCGGCCGGGAAGACGCCTAACGTCGTGATCAAGTACATCAGCGACGATCCCGACAACAGTAACTTAGTGGATATAAAACTATTCCGCACCGGGGAGATGTATCTCATCCGCAGTGAAGCCTATGCCGAAAAAGACAACCAGGCCGCCGCTGCCGCCGACCTCAATGCCTTGCGCAAGGCCAGGATCAGCGGTTACGTTGACGCGACCTTTGCCGACAAGCAATCGCTCATAGATGCGCTGATGATCGAACGGTTCAAGGAGCTGGCTTTCGAAGGGCATCGCCACTTCGATCTGCGGCGCCGCAACCTCCCCATCTCCCGCACCCCGGAAGATGCAGTTCAGGCTCTTGGTGCGATACTTCTGAAACCTACCGATGCTCAATACGTATTCCCGATCCCGAACTCGGAGCTCAGGGCAAATCCAAACATGAAACAAAACGACGGCTACTGATCATGAGAAAATTATTCTTTTCACTCGCAGTCCTCTCCCTGTGTGCTGGCGTAAATGCGCAGAAAATATATCCCAACCGCATTGCCTCCATTGGCTTTACCGGTGATACCACAGATGTCGTTACTGTTACCCGAGGCGGCGTAGCGCTGATCGGCGGTGGGGGCGACGTCCCGGGCGCTTTCAAGTGGATGATCGACCGCTCCGGCGGCGGAAATGTAGTTGTGTTGAGGGCCAGCAGTAACTACCTCTATAATAAAACCATCGACAGCCTGGGAAAAGTGCATTCCGTGGAAACCCTTCTCATCGATTCGAGGGAGCTGGCCAACAGGGACGAAGTGGCCCGCGTGATCCGGAACGCGGAAATGCTCTTTATTGTAGGCGGCGACCAGTCCAACTACATGAATTTTTGGCGGAACACCAAAACCAGTGAAGCCATCAATTATCTCCTCAATGTCAAAAAAGTGCCCGTCGGCGGTACCAGCGCGGGTTGCGCCGTACTCACCGGCATGTACTACAGTGGCGAAGGCGGCAGCGCTACTGCAGCCATCCTGAAGAACCCCTATGACAGCATTGTTAAATTGTATAACAATGATTTCCTGCAGCCGCCCTATCTGAAGAATGTGCTTAGTGACATGCATTACCTGACCCGTCGCCGTCAGGGGAGACACGTTACCTTTCTCAGCAGGATCATCACGGACTGGAAAACATTCCCCAAAGGGATTGCCATGGACGAAAAGACAGCCGTTTGTATTGACGACAAAGGAAATGCGACGGTATTCGGGGCGAGTAAAGCCTATTTCCTTTTGACAGACCCGGCCAAAGCGCCTGAAAAATGTCTGCCGGGTCAGCCCCTGCAATGGAAGGCCGGAGAGAAGGCCATCAGGGTCTATGAGATCCAGGGCTCGGAGTCCGGCAGTGGAAATTTCTCTGTTGCCGACTTTGCTGCCGGCAAGGCGTCAGGCGGAACATGGTGGTGGTGGTGGGTAGAGGATGGAGAGCTAAAACAGCAGCAGCAGGATAAGTATGTACTTGTCATCCATGGCGGCGCAGGTACTATCCTCAGGAAAAACATGACTCCGCAAAAGGAGGCAGCCTACCGGAAAAGCTTACACGAAGCGCTGGCAACGGGGTATGCTGTTCTACAAAGCGGAAAGTCTGCTCTCGATGCGGTGGAAGCTACCGTCAAAGTGCTTGAGGACGATTCTCTCTTTAATGCCGGGAAAGGCGCCGTCTTTACACACGACGGTGTCAACGAACTGGATGCCGCCATAATGAACGGCAGCAACCTGGCTGCCGGCGCGATTGCCGGTGTGCATACGATCCGCAACCCGATCACAGCGGCCCGCGCCGTGATGGAGCGTTCTGAACATGTGCTGCTGACTGGCCGTGGCGCCGAACAATTTGCAAAAGAGGTAGGGATCACCCTTGTCGATCCTTCTTATTTTCGAACGCAGCAGCGTTGGAATGAATTACAGGAAGCCTTGAGGGATGATTCTCTTAAAGCCGCGAAGTCGGGGTCGGCCCGGCTGGGTACGCTGAACCGCGATTATAAGTTTGGTACCGTTGGCTGCGTAGCGCTGGACTCGCATGGCAATCTGGCCGCAGGCACTTCCACGGGGGGAATGACGGACAAAAAATATGGCCGGGTAGGGGACTCTCCCCTGATTGGCGCCGGCACCTATGCCAACAACAATACGGTCGCGGTCTCCTGCACCGGTTGGGGAGAATATTATATTCGAAATGTTGTCGCCTATGATCTATCGGCCCTCATGGAATACAAAGGGGTCACTGTTACCGAAGCCGGCAACACCGTCATTCAAAAAGTGGGAAGAGCCGGCGGGGATGGTGGTCTTATCGCCCTCGACAAGAAAGGGAATATGACCATGTCCTTCAATACGGAAGGCATGTACCGGGGCTGTGTCACCAGTGACGGGAAGATCGAAGTGGAGATCTATAAATAGGAGCTCTTCAATACCCGAACAGTCAACGGTGTCCTGTCCTTCCCCGTTAACCTGATAAAGTAGATGCCGGCAGGCAGAGAAGCCGGCAGTTCGCAACGGACGACTGCGCTCCCGGCAGGCAAAGGGATACTCCGGAGGACCTGTCCCAGGCAATTGATCACCACCGCCGAAGTGAATTTTTCACCCGGAGCGGTGGACACGTATACAAAATCGGTGGCGGGATCCGGGAATACACGGGCTTGTCCGGGACGAAGAGACCAACCATCCCCTGATGGAGGCAGCACTTTGGAATAGACGGATCCGTCATTCCCGATAGCCTGAACCCGGTAATAATTCCCGGCGGCAACAGACGGCAAGGTGAACCCGTAGCTGGCGCCCACGCCCTCGCCTGCGCCGGCCATGGCCGCATAGGCTGTCGGAGCAAAATGGACCCCATCTGCCGCGGCCTCCAGTATGATGCGTTCTGCCGGTAAGGCATCTCCAAGCTCTGCGGTGATCAAAAGGTCTCCCCCGGATAACTGTTGCTTCACAGCGAGAAACTGCAAAGGCAGAAGAATTGTCTGGTAACTGTCGGCGACCGAACCGCACAAGCCATTGTCGACCGAACCCGGAGGCAGTATAGTGGCGCAGGACGCAGTAGTACAGGTGTTGGCAGCGGGATGCGTTACCCAGGCGATGGGGCCCCCCGATATATCCCATCTGATCTGCGATGCGTCGCCCAATGTGGACAGATACCCGCTGCCGGCGTAATTGGCCATAGCCCCACGGGTGACGACATAAGAAGGACCTCCGCTGGTCTCCATAAAGAAGCCGGTGCTGGTTTGAAAAATAAAGGAGCTGCACATCTCGACAATAGAACCCATGCCGAGCTTGAACCAGGTGTCACTAATGATGGTAGACCAGGACCCGTGGATGACGAACATCCCATAGTCGTTCACAGTGAAATTGGTCTCTCCGGGATTGATGGCACCCGAGAAATACAGGTACCCGTTAGTGCAAACGGTCACATTGGAGATCACGGAAGCAGGCGCCGTTGCCTCACCGGTATACGAACTGGCCATCAGCCGTCCCCCTCCACTGACGATAATGGATCCGGTTTTGCCGGTGGTCAGATTCCCTACTGTCACGGACCCGGACTGGATGATCAGCATCCCGTTGACGGTATAGTCCGTCGTGTTATTGATCGGACCCGATATGCAATAGATGGTTCCGGCCGCGATAACCCCGCCAGATGGCAAAGCATTGAACGCACCCGGAGGGCAGGCTCCTGATCCGCACCGGGCAGAAAGGGAGGATTGAAAAAGAATGAGGGGCAAGAGAAGAAAGACGATCTTCTTCATAGGTTTGGCGATTGCGTTTAGAAGGGTTTGGACACTCAAGATAGAAGAAACTATCAGCAGATACAAGGCCGGAGAGGGCTGTATGATCCTGTGCCGGCTGTTTGGCAGGGTTGAATTGATGGGTGTCGGACAGGAGATCCAAACCTGCGGCTTTTATTTTATATCCATACCAGTGAACGGCTTTGGAAAGTTGTTTGCAACCCCATAATTTCCCCGGGTTTAACCAATTTGCCCTACATTTAATCATGGCATCCCGGCTTGTCAGCTTCTTCATTACTTTAACTACCTGTTTGACTTTGTTGGGTCATCTGGCCGCCCAGGTTCCCGATGTCAGCAGGACCATAACGGTCAGGGATGGCCTGCCGCAATCCTATGTAAGCAGTGTTTTTCAGGATAGGAATGGGTTTCTCTGGATATCTACCCTGAATGGGCTGGGCCGTTATGACGGGCGGGGGTTTACCAATTACAGGCACACTTCCTCCGATACTTCAGGACTCAGCGGAAACATCATCGTACGACTTTTTGATGCCGGCAACGATGATCTGCTGCTGTGTTATATGGATGGCAAGATGGACATGCTGAATACCGTTACCACAAAGGTGGTCCATTTATGGAAAAGCAAGGGCTTCGAACTGCCGTTATCCGAAACCAGGTATTTTAGAAGCCTCATACGAAATAGCCAGGGAATATGGTGGATGATGGCGAGCGATGGCGGCGTCTACCGGATCGATCTGCCCAGGATGACTGTCAGGCATCTTTCCCTGGCCGATCTGAAACTTCAGGAACCTGTTGCCGGGATTGCTTTTATAGAAGGACGGTTGGCGTTGCTGACCCAAACGTATCTGTATGTATGTGATAGTACCGACCAAATTATCAAAAAGATCTCGTATCCTTTTAAAAGCATACAGGTCTTCAAAGAGCTTACGAATATCCATTCGCCGGATGTGAGAGCCAACGGAGATTGGATCATCACGGATGCCGGCGGGATAAAAATATGGAATCCCGCTACCGGCTTTTTTAATCAGGTATCACTTCCCAGGGTACACGGACCGGGTAAGCTCATTGCCGGGTTCGACCATGACGACAATTATTTTTTTGAATATAACCATGGGATCTATATTCTTCTGAAAAATGATTCGCTGATCAGATGGTCGCCTGCAAACCCCGCTGCAAAATGCATTCTCACCTACATTTACACTGACCGGTCGGGCGTCCTATGGGTCGGTACAAATGGTTATGGACTAAGGCAATACAATCTGGCAAAAACCAGTCTGCAGGGATACAAAAATAATAATTCTTTTGTGAGCGATATATTAGGTCATTACCATGTTTCTCCTGCACAGGTAGGAAGATCTTTTTTGGGTAAGTCCGTTCCCTATGCCAGTCGCAGCGCCACCTGGAAAGACACCGTCTGGATAGCGGATATAAATAACAAGGGCATCGATCCCCAATTGGCATTTTTCACCAATGACCGGCTTGCAGTAAGAACTTTTCGGGACGCAGACGCGGCCGCCAGAAAGGAAATGCGAGGCATCCAGTTTTTAACCTTTACGAAAGAAGGGATTTTGTGGGGGATCGACCAACACTACCGTCTGTTGAAATTCAATGTCCAAAAACTTTACTTCCAATCATTCCCGCCGATAGAGCTCGACTCGGGTGAAGAGATCAACGGAATGGTCCCGGATGGCGAGTCCGCTTTTTATATCAGCACCAACAAAAGCCTGGTCAGGTGTGATATAGTTAAGGGATACACCGAAAAGCTTGTCTCCCTGCTGCCCAGCAAAGATCTGCTTAGTATCAGCAACGATCCCGATAACAAAGATATTCTTTGGATCGGCACCTTATCCGATGGGCTGATCCGGATGGATAAGATCACCAAAAATACGCAGGTATTCAGCATCGCCACAGGTCTTCCCAATAATACGATCTACTGTATCCTGCCGGGGAACGATGGTTTGTTCTGGTGCAGCAGCAACAAGGGAATATTTGCGTTCAATCCCAAAAACCAGACAGTCCGGTCTTTTACCTCCCGGGATGGATTGACCGATGATGAATTCAACAGGTATTTCTATATGGTTTTGCCTGATGGTAATCTTGCATTTGGAGGCCCATTGGGGTATACCCTGGTTAACCCCTCGAAACTGGTGACGGATGAGTTCGATCCGCCCGTCGTTTTGACGGGGCTTAACGTGATCAATTGGTCTCCCTTAAGCTATCCCTTATCTGCTGTTACGGAACTGGCTCTCCGGTACGATCAGAATTTTATCACGGCGGAATTCGCGGCCATGCAATTTGATCTCCCGGAAAAGATCCAATACCGGTATATGTTGAACGGTTTCGACAAGAATTGGGTAATGATCGGTAATGACAATAAGGCGTTCTATACCGGTCTCCCTCCCGGCAGCTATACCTTATTGCTGAATGCAAGCAATACCAGCGGTAAATGGAGTAGCTACGTCCGCCGGCTGAAGATCACCATCTCGCCACCGTTCTGGAAGACCTGGTGGTTTTATACAGTAATAGCTGTCCTGACGGGAATGGCGATTTATCTTTTTTTGAGTGTCCGGATCCGCAGCGTCAAAAGGGCCCATGCGCAAAAACTACAGTTCGAACGGGAGGCGGTAAAACTTCATGCCATGGCCCTGCGGGCGCGTATGAACCCTCATTTTATTTTTAATTGCCTCAACTCCATAAAGGCGCTTATCCAGGAAAAGCAGGATAAAAAAGCAATCAGCTACCTGACCACTTTTGTCACGCTGATCCGCAAACAGCTCAACAATGCCGATAACGAGATCAGCTTGCAGGATGAGCTGGAGACCTGCCGGCTGTATCTCGAGCTGGAGGCTATGCGTTTTGACGGCCGGATCGGCTGGCAGATCCATGTCGAGGATGAACTGCTTGGCCAAGCCCTTGTTCCGCCGCTGACATTGCAGCCGATCGTCGAGAACGCCGTTGTACATGGACTGCTGCCGCGGGAGGAGGGAGGGCAGGTCCGTATCCGGGTCTACCGGGATGGGTCATTTGTCTTATGCGAGATAGAGGATAATGGCATAGGCCGTGCTGCAGCGGCGGAATACCGGCAGAAAAGCAGTCGCCTGCACCAGTCAAAAGGGCTACATTTACTCGAAGAGAGAATTACGGTGCATAACCGGCTCAATGAGGGGGCCAGCTCCCTGCATACGACAGACGTCGTTGGTCCCGATGGCAACCCCTTGGGAACACGGGTAATCATTAAATTCAACACCGAACTATGATAGATGCCATACTGATCGATGATGAAAAAAGCGCTCTTATCACATTGAGGAACGACCTGCGGGCCTATTGCCCCTGTGTGAACATCCCGGCAGAATTTACAAAGGCTGCCGATGCGCTGGAGCATATGAAAGTGAAGGTGCCGGATGTGATCTTCCTTGATATCGATATGCCGCTGATGAACGGCTTTGATTTTATTCGGGCGCTGGAGCCGCTTGTCCTCCCGCAAATCATCTTTGTCACCGCCTACAGCGAATTTGCGATCAGGGCCTTTAAGGTAAGCGCGCTGGACTATCTGCTTAAACCCATTGTCCCCGCCGAATTGCAGGCTGCCGTAGATAAAGTCATCAACAGGAATACGATGCTGTTTAACCAGCTGGTTCTTCTTAAGAACTTTGTTGAGAACGGCTTTATGGAAGGAGGGCCTGCCGGAAAAATTGCGCTGCCTGTAAATGACGGACACCACCTGATCGACCCTGCCCATATCATCTACTGCAAGGCCGCCGGCGCTTATACCGAGATTGTCCTGGACAATGAGAAGAGTTTTCTTATCTCCAAAAATTTAGGCCGTACCCAGGAACTGATGCCGGCCGACCATTTCGAGCGGGTCCACCAGTCTTACCTTGTAAATGTACATCATATAAAAAAGTTCAGAAAAGGCGAGTCGCCGGTGGCGGTGATGGCAAACGACGATATCGTAAAAGTATCACGGATGAATAAGGACCGGTTAGCGAAGCTGTTGGGGATAAAATAGGATGGGACTTTATGTCAGAAACCCCCGGGTCGGCCGGAGGCTTCTGAACAAAACATGGCTGATGACCTGCAGACTCCGGATTACCTGCTGAGCACAAGATTTTGGCCGGAACTAGTATTTGAAGTGGCGGTTATGGTATCATGGATTTGCAGATTGTGCTGGTCTAAGACAGGCATGTCGAAGCCGCCGGCAAAATCCATGTAATTGGTTCCCGTGATATACAACCTGGAGCTGTCGATCTCCCATCGTCCGTTATAAGCTACGCCGGTCGCCATGATGGAAAGGGTGCTGTCCGCCTTGAAGTCGAAATAGTCGGCGGATGTAAAGTGGATAGTGTCATTGTAGCTTACACCATAGGACGTGGTATTTACTATAGCGGATACCATGGTCCATTTGCCGGCGATCTTTGATTGAAGGGTAGGTGCGGGCGGTGTTACAGTTCGTTGACAGGCTACAGTCGCCAGTAGACATAACAGTGTACAGAAAGGGGTCATAGGGGATAGTGATCTTTTCATTTTTGTTTTTCTTTTAATTAATTATTGGATTTTCTACCTGCACAAAATACGACGCGTCCCCCGGAGATTATAGCGGAGACATGGCCTGTCAGGCGCCTGGCAGAGAAGAATTGGCGTAGAGGGTGTTTTGGGTTACAGCGCGCGGGTTATACTTTGCCAATACCTGTATTGTTCCGCTTTCTTTGGCTTATGTTATTCTGTTCTTAGATTTTTTGCCGGGTTGGTTATGGCGGCTTTTATTGCCTGGTAACTTACTGTCAATAGCGTTATGGCAATGGATATAAGCACAACATAGAGGAAAACGCTGACTTTTATATCGACCTTGTAGTCGTATTGTTTCAGCCATTGATGCATCGCATACCATGCAACCGGAACGGCAATAACGCAGGCTATCAGTACCAGCAGCACGAAATCGAAAGACAGCAGCCGCCAAAGGTTCAGCACACTTGCACCCAGCACTTTCCGTACGCCTATTTCTTTGATACGTTGTTCTGCCGTAAAGGATGCCAGACCAAAAAGCCCCAGGCAGGATATGAATACGATCAGGACTGCAATGATCGCCGACAGGTTCCCGACAAGCTCTTCATAATTGAATTTTTTCGCGTATTGATCATCGGCAAAATTGTATTCAAAAGGGAAAGCGGGATTGTATCTGTCAAAAATCGGTTTTATGAGGCTTAAGGCTTTTGAAACCGGCAGCCGGGGGTTGATGCGGATATCCACGAAACCTACCCAACCTCCGTTGAAAACGATCGTCAATGGTGAGATCGGCCGGAAAGGAGATTCCATCTGGATATCCGGTACAACGCCTACTACGACCATATTTTTATCGTTCCATTTGAGTAGTGTTCCCACAGGGTTTTTGAGCCCCATCCGCTTTACCGCTGCCTGGTTAAGGATTACACTATTCGAATCGGCAAAATCGCGTGAAAAATCCCTGCCGGCCAGCATTTTGATCCCAAGCGTCCTTGTGTAGTCATAGTCGGTGGCGATAGTTGAGAATATAACCGACTTTTCCACCGGCTGGCTTTTAGGCCATTCCCATCCATTATTGTTACTGAATATCTCAGAAGGCGGAGAGTTGCTTTTGCAGATAGAGACGACTGCGCCGGAACTGATCAGCTCCTGCCGGATCGCCTCAAAATGTTTTTGAATGTCGTCAGACCAATTCACTGAAATAAGCCCCTTGTTATTAAAGCCGATGGGACGGTCTTTCCCGTGTTGTATCTGCTGGTAAACGATAATTGTGCCGATCATGAGTACTACTGCGCTTGAGAATTGGAGCACTACCAATATTTTGCGGGGCAGAGAGCCGCCTTTACCCGTCTTTAGATTCCCTTTCAGTACATATACAGGATTGAACGATGAAAGATAAAAGGCGGGGTAACTTCCGGCCAGTAAACCGGTGATGGCAGTAAATGCGATCATGAGGCCCCAAAAGGCCGGACTTGCCAGGCGCAGACTTATATCCTTTTCGGTGAGCCTGTTGAAAGACGGTAAAGCGATCGCCACCATTATAATGGCGAGAACAAATGCCAATGCCGCGATCAGCATGGATTCGCTGAGGAACTGGCTGATCAGCTGCTTACGTGCAGAACCGACGGCTTTGCGGACTCCCACCTCTTTGGCTCTTTTTTCCGAACGGGCTGTGCTCAGATTCATAAAATTTATACAGGCGATCAGCAGAACGATCAGCCCTAAAATGCCAAACATCCTTACATATTTTATAAAGCCGCCCGTATTCACTCCATTTTCAAAATCACTGTATAAACGCCATTTTTTCATCGGATGAATAAAGACTTCTGGCTTGATATTTTTTAACGTATTCTCATCCGTAAAATGCGAGATCACTACACTCTTTATTTTGGCGTTTACGGTCTCCGGCTGCATATTGTCATTTAGTTGCACAAAGACCTGCCACGAGTTGTTGCCCCAGTTTGTTTTGTGGTATTGTTTGATCCAGGAATAAATGCTTTCCTGCAATTGCCAGGGTATCAGATAATCAAAGGTAAGCGTGCTGTTCCCGGGTTGTTTTTCAACGACGGCAGTAACTTTCAGATCCGTGGTATTGTCCAGTTTTACGGTCTTGCCAATGGGATCTGCCGTCCCAAAAAGTATTTTAGCGGTTTCATCTGTCAGTACGATGGAGTAAGGGTCGTGGAGCGGATTTTTATCGCCTTTCAGTATAGGGAACGTAAACATCGCCATGGCATCCTCTCCGATAAAATGCCCGGTCTTGCTGATCTTTTTTTCTTTGTACATCAAAGAATGAGGAGCGCCCCAATCGCACATGGCCACTCCCTTAAAATCGGGAAATTTGGTTTTCAGCTCTTCCCCCAGCGGAAAGGGCAGGGCCGATTGTGTGCCCCGGTGACCATCAAAGGTCTGGTGCATCATTACCTGGTACAGGAACGAATAATTTTTGTGATGCTTGTTTGCCGACACCTCATCGTGTATCCAAAGGCCAATGAGCATCACCACCGCCATGCCCGTAGCCAGGCCGAAGATGTTGATGAAAGAATAGACTTTGTTTTTTACCAGGTTTCGCCAGGCTACCTTAAGATAATTCTTTATCATACCTTATGTTTATGGTCGTTTTATCATGCCGCGCAAGGGACGGGAACTAATCCAGTTCGTCCGGACAAGCGGAATGCCATCTTCGTATGCTATTCTTAATCAGGTTTTTACGATCAGGTGTTTGGGTTGGACTGTCCGGTTATGATCCATAAATTGTTCGATTCTGTCTATCCTTCCTATCCGTTTTCCGGGACGAATGCCCATTGAGAAGTATTCTTGTCTGGTGGCACTAAGCCCCCCCTAATCTGTCGTTTTTGCCCCCGGCAGAAAATCGTCAATAGACTAAATTTGATTTGACCAAAACCATACATTATGTCTAAAGACTGCTTCTCCATTATTGGGCGTGTTAGCTCCTTATGGGTTCTTTTGATTTTAAATACAACTATTCAGGGACTGGGACAGACCATGGGCAGCTGGAAGCTGGAAAAAATGCCGGTCGATCTTGAAACGGATTTTGCGCTGAGCTCCCTTCCTCCGCATCTTCGCGATGGCGCCACGGTGTACCTGCTGGACCCCGAGAAGGGGTTCTATACCGGCAGGCAGGGGTCGAACGGTTTTGTTTGCTTTATCGCCAGGACAGAATGGGAGTGGGCAGAATTCCGGCAGGACCTTGCCACCCCGATCAGCTATGACGCGGAAGGCGCCAGGACGATCATGCCGGTATACCTCGATGTCGCGGCGATGCGTGCTTCCGGCAAGTACTCACCCATACAGCTCAGGGATACGATAATAGCGCGGATCAGGAGGGGGTACTACAAGGCGCCTTCGAGGCCGGGTATATCCTACATGGAAGCGCCCATGATGCGGGTTTATACAAATAATGCCACCGACAACCACGTCGCCTCCATGAGCATGCCCCATTACATGTATTATGCTCCCTATCTCACGTATGCAGACCTCGGTCTGGATTCCACTTCCTCGCAGGCGCCGTTCCTGGTTAACCCCGATGCCGTGGTCCTCGGCGGCGAGCAGAAGGGGCCTTATGAATACCTCATCTCACCGCTTAATGAGGCTGAAAAGGCTAAGATCCTGGCATCGGGGCAGGCACTGCTGAAGCGCCTGGAAGATTACAAGGCGTACTTCAAGGTCGAAGGAATGAGCGGGCACCATTGAGACGCAGCCGCCGGTGAGGGTGTGGGTAGATAAAAAGCCTGCACTTCGTGCGGGGCTTTGTGACGCTGTTCAAAAAAAGGGTAGCTTTATGAGATAAACAGTGTTATGGGATTGATTCGCAGACTAGATAATTGGTTCACTCGAAAACAGGATGACGCTGCGCCCTATTCTGAGGCGGAAAAAGCGCTCGAAGAAAAAAGGAGACAAGAGGACCCCGGCAAGTTTACTTATGGCGAAGATGGCTTTACCTATGCTTTCCCGGATGGCCCGGAATTTGTATGCTGGTCGGAGATTCAGCGGATCGCCACTTACAAGGTCGACCGGATGACATTCGACGAGATCTGCCTCGACATCTTTTGGAACGACTGGAAGTTGACGATCACCGAAGATACTCCCGGCTGGGGTCAATTGGTGATCAAGTTAAAAGGTGCTTTTCCGACTATTCCGGAGGATTGGTTTGAGCGTGTCATGCAACCTGCATTTGCAACTAATTATACAGTACTTTATGAACGAGAGGAAAGGGTTTCACCGAAGTAATTTCTTTGTAGCATCCAGGTCTTCGAGATTGTGAAGGTTGTTTGCTGTAGTTAACTTTGCAAGTTTATCTATGTAATAATTGTTTTGCTTTTTAAAGTCGCTTGTAACTGGCATAGTCTTAAATTCTGACTTATTTAATTGATGCCAGACGGGGATTTGTTATCCACCGGAACGGTATCCCTGGCGGCCGTCAATCTGCAGAACAAGACGGACTACTCCGATCATAGTGATACCAGCAGATGTTCGTTGATTGCGGGTAATTTACCACGAATAGCGGAAGGCGATGCTTTCTATCCTGCCTTCCAACGGGGCGTATATTTCATTAAACACGGGGTTTTGCGGGGTGCCGGTGAACAGCGGGCCAAATTTGCTTTGCCGGGTATCGGTGAAGTTTTCAAGATTGAGAAGGAGGGCGCAATGGTCCAGGGTGTATTGGACCATGAAGTCGCAGGTCCGGAAGGATGGCGTTTTCTGACCGTTGTCGAGATATTGCGATGCGGTATAGAATCCTTCAATACCGGCTTTCCAATGGGGCTCGCTTTCGTAGACGAGGCTGGCGGACAGACGGCTTTGAGGGCTGAGGGGAAGTGGCGGCTGCCCTTTCAGGTAATTCTGGCGGGCGTCGGTAAATGTATACCCAAGCTGTAGGGTCAGGTCATCCAGGGTAAACCGGGCGTTGGTTTCAAAACCTTTAGAGGTGGCGAGGCCGGGGGCGTTGATATAGTATAACCATCCCCGTTGAAGGCTATCGGTCCGGGGAATGAGGGCATGGGACAGACGGGTATAGTAGAAATTTTGGTCGATGACAATACCTATGTCGTCGCCAAGTTGGCCGTGGTAGTTTAGGGAGACGTTGGCGGAGGCGGATCGTTCCGCCTGGACGGACGAAGCAATAGGGTAGACTTGCTGATATCCTTCTTCTTCCCCCTGGGCATTGAAGATGGTGGGTAGTTTGTAGGCGAGGCCACCGCCAATACGGGCGGAGAACCGGGGAAGGATTTTATAAAGCAGGGCAACACGGGGGAGAAGGTAAAGCGTGTGTATGACGTCGGCGCGGATACCTGTTTCCAGGGTCGCCTTTTTGCCAATAACCCAATCATCTTGTGCGAATACACCGGCGGTGTTGTATATGTAACCGAGATTAGTATGGACGCCGGAAGGCCGGAATTGATCGGTAATCCAATCCAGACCGGTGATAACCTGGTGGGCGCCTTTGTTGATCCCATAGCTGGCTTCGGTGAAGGACGATACCTGGGCGCCGGAAAAGCCGGTGCTGGCGAACGATGGGCCGTTGGGCAGGATGCCGGTGATTTGGGTGATGGAGCGATAGAAATAACCGATGGAGTTTTTCAGGCTAAAGGTTTGGTTGTCTTTTGCCTTGTGGGTGATGGATAGCTGGTAGTAATCGCGGTTGGTGTGGTTCTGTTGCAAAAAAGAATGAAAGCTGTCGGCGCCATGCTCCACGGCGGAGAGATCACCGCCGGTACGGTTCTCGCTGGACAGGTTGACGCCCAGGCGCAAGGCGGTGCTGTCATTGAGGTACCGAAAGAAGGTAGGAGCAAAACTGCCCTGGCGGATGTGGGGGAGATCGGTAAATCCGTCGTTGTTGATGTCTGCCGGATTTTGACGGCTGGCGGTGACCATGACTGTTATACCGGTGCGGTGGTTTCTTTTACTATAAAAACCGCCGAAGTCGGTGCCGCCTCGTTGAGTTTGGTTGAGGATAGCATCGAGGCGCCGCGTGGTATCCGGGGTTCGGGAAATGAGGTTGATGATGCCCGCGATGGCGTCACCGCCGTATAGGGCGGAGCCGGCGCCTTTGATGACTTCGACCTGGCGGAGATCAAGCGGCGGGACCTGGAGGAGGCTGAGGCTGCCGGAGAAGCCGCTGAATAACGGAAAGCCATCTTTGAGTAGTTGGGTGTATCGCCCGTCGAGGCCCTGGAGGCGGATGGTGACGTTGCCGGATGTTGCCGACGTCTGCTGCAGCTGCGTGCCGGAAAGTTCGGTGAGGAGTTCGCGGATGTTGGCGGGGGATTGGCCGGTGCCTTCTTCGATGTCTTCCTTGTCGATGACCTGGACGGTGATAGGGACGTTCTTTAACAGTTGGTTGGTGCGGGTGGAGACGACAACGACGTCGGCCATCGTTTCGATGGATGGGTCGAGGATGATAATGGTTGTATCAGGACTGTCACGACGAACAGTTAGCGTTGTCTCCCGGTCTTTGAAGCCGGTAGAGCTGCAATGCAGGATATACTTTCCGGGGGAAAGGGTGGGTAATGCCGCGATACCGGTGGAGTCGGATAGGATGGTTGCAGCGCCGGACGATGACGTGGTACCAGGTTGCCCGTTCCTTTTTGCGGGTATGATAGTGACGGTGACGTTCGGAAGGGGCTGATGGGTTTCGTCATTAAGGATATCTAAGGTATGGATATGCTGGGCTGCAAGGGATTCGCTGCATAGTAGCAGCAAAAGCCCGATGAATTTGTTCATGGAAGGCGCTGTTTGAGGAATGGAAATGTTGGTAAGCGGCTATGATGGCCGCGAAGAAGGGTCAATAAACGAGGGTATCCTCAAAGGCGAAGCGTACAAAGCCTTAGCCAGGTCTTTGTGGTAAGTTTGGGAGAAGGCAGAGACGGCCGGTAAATGATGCCCGCGATTGTGTTTATTGGAGTGAGCTGGTTAAGCGTTGCGGATGTGCTTGCCGTCTTTGTGACGGGAAGTTGGATGCTTTCCGCGATCTCCTGCTGATTTTGCGTAGCAAGAGATCGGGCCGGGCCGGACCATTCAAAGGAAGACAGAATAAACAAAGCCCAGCTGGCAATGACCATTCCGTGCCGAAGATATTTTTTGCTGTAAATCCAGCTCGTCGTGATCCAGGGGGCAATGGCCCGTTCTGTAGTGCTCCACGGCATCATTATCATGTTTTTCCTGAAGGTGATCAGGCGGTCAGTGAGACCGGCGAACAAGAGGAACATGCTGGACAAAAGATTACCCTTCTGCCTGCGGTTGGGCAGGATCACCTGACGGATCACTGCATAGGTCAGCAGGACCAGATCGATGATCAGTTTGTAACGGATGGGTAGGTATATTTTTAATCTTTTCATTTATTGCCGTGATCAGGCGCGAACGAGCAAAGGTAGCTATTCTTTCTGTCGACTTTCTGAAGAAGAAGATGGGCAAAATTTTACAGACTGATTAGTCGGATTCAGTCCGTTGGTTGTCGACATTGTGTATGTGCGCAACGTGGAATTGGAATTGGGTACTATCTTTGGTAACTTAAGACGACATGCGAAGGGATCGTTTGAAATTTGGCGGATTAATCACGGTAAATGAAAGCTATGGGATTAATATCGTTATTGCTGCTGGCGATGGGCTGTGCCAATGGGCCGGATACGTCACACCTGGAGAAGGACGTGCTGCACCTGGAGGCGAAGATCACGCTGCCGGGTGTGCTGTATATTCCCAGGCTAAACCGGCTGGTGGTCGCGAACGCGGCGGACGGCGGATGTATCGTGTACGACGGGGCAACATATGGGGAGCTGGGTCAGGTGGCTTTGGGCGATGATGCCGATAATCTACGTTATGATGGCTCACGGGTCTATGTAGGGTATGGTAGTGGAGGGATAGGACGGATACCTGGGAGAATAGAGGGGCCTCGGCTAATTTTCCGGTGGCGCTGGATTCGATTGGCCACCGGTTGTTTATTGGCTACCGGCATCCGGCATCGGTGCGGGTGGTGGATGCAGGCTCGGGTAAGTTATCGGCTTCCCTGCCCTGCGTGGGGGATGCGGACGACGTGTTTTATGACGCGGCGGATGGGTTGGTGGAAGGGGGCAAGGACGAGTCTGTGGCTGCCGGGGGAAAGGAAGTTGCTGGTGGCGGTGCCGGCCAGGGGTGGGGAGGATGCGGCGGTGTGGGTGTATGGGATGTGAGGAAAGGAAAGTTCTATTGGGGGTTATAAATTCGCATATATTCTGCTGCATACTGGTAACCATTAAAGGACCTGTTGGCCCTGTTGAGCCCAGTCCAATCCAGAATCACCGGCGGATCGGATATGCTATGGGGTTGGTATGAGACGCCGGAGCAGTTACGTGGTGGGTTGGAGCAATATGGCCGCCGATTGGCGCAAGACGACCTGTCTTGCCTCAAGAAGCTACAATTGCTTTTCTTGCCAACATCGGCGCTGTAGGATCATTCGATTCAAAACGGTTGGTCGAGGGAATACCTGGCCTTTTCTTCCACATTTGACAGGCTATGCGACGACTATGCTAAAGTTAATGTCACTTCTAGCGGTTGCGCTGGCATTCTGTTCTTTGGAATGCTATGGGCAAAAAGCGCCTCGGAGCCGCGGCATCACCGAGAAGGCAGCCATCGACATGGTAATGCGGCTGCCTGAGGTTAAGGAGAGCAATGCGTACATCCGAAAGCACTCAAAAGACAAACGGCCGCTCTTCGCGATGATCTATGGAGAGCCGACCAAGGAGCAGCCTTACTGGTGGGTGGTCGTGGGAGAGGATAACGGTATGTCCTTCGTTACGCACTTTGGCTTTTTTGTTTACGTGAAGACAGGCAGGATCAAATACTTTGATACGATGGAGGGAAAGTCTAGTGGTTTGGAAACAAAGGCCAAGAAGGACGGCAATTGCTGATATAATAAACTCTATATTTACCGTTCTTTTAAACTATGATTGCAACCAATTCAGGAAAGATCTACCGATTTGCTTTGGACCACGATTTTGGGTATGGATTTGCAGAAGTGTACGATTTTACCGACGATTCTATGTTTGATGGGCGATATGTTTTTGCCTACGATAGGATAGATGCTGACGTAAAAAAGGACTATTCGATAACAGAAATACGTTCAAATGCAGTGGCGATCGGCCCGATCACACTCTATAAATTCCCGAATGTACGAGGTGTGGGCGCCTGGAAGTATTTGTTTAAGACAGACGATTTCCTTATAACGAAGCAGCCACCCTATAAATATCTGCAAGCTGCAGTCTGCGGGAACAATTGGACCGAATCTCCCTGGTGGTATAAAGCAGGCCCCGGCACGAATAAATTGCCAGATTATATCGATTACGAAATGATTCGCCATCTGGAGACACGCATACTAAATGGACACACGAGCATGGCTACGAAGTTTACTATGAAATATTTACTGGATGTGGGCAAGAAAGTATCCGATTTTTATGATCTGAGTCAGCCTGGCGCAAAGAATATGTTTGTTCAGCTTGTCAATACCTACTATCCCTTGGGGAGAACCATTGAATTTTTGGCCCAATTGCCGCGGTGATTTTCTCAATTCAGTCTTGCTCTGATTAATTTTCGGGTACCTATTGTAGTGGGGGTTTTCCAGGTGTTAGCGGCGGTGAATATTTTGCCGGGTAACAAATGTCCGTTATAAATTTCCCTTGCTTTATAAATGATCTATGGTGTTATTGATGCGTCTGATTTTTTCGGATTTCCCTTCCCTTTTATCCGTCCCTTGGCGTGATTCCATTTATCGGGACCCACGAGAATTTTGATGGAGAACTCTGCACGCTTTCCATCACAGGTTATTTTAAGGCATACGGGCGCCTCTCCGGCCTTATTCTTTGGGTTAACCTATGACGTGCTAAATGGCCCCTTCTATCTTAAACACAAAGGCGATATCTTTGCATAACTTCATCCGGCTTTTCGATCGTAAACACCATGCGGTGACTGCTATCGCCATTTTCACGGTGGAAGATGGTAAGACAATGCCGGATCGATACCTGTATAGTTTTATGGGGACCGAACTGATTTATAAATACAATACGTTGTACATTACCGACCATGCGGATGAAGATTTGGAACAAAGCGATAATCCTTTTGCGTTGGCCTTGCTGGCGGCAAAAAAGGCGCTGTTTACCGGAAAGGTAGATGACCTTACCCTTCTGGAAATTAAGCTGTCGTATCTTTAATGAGAGGTTTGATCTTAAAACGGGAAAAATAAATACTATGGGTATCCTTGAACATCTAGCAGTAGAGCGGGAAAAAGAAGGCCGTGAAAAAGGATTGCAGGAAGGGCTTGAAAAGGGGGAGATTAAGGTACAGCGTGTTATCGAGAATCTTCTTTCCAACACCGAATTTTCAGATGAAAAGATTGCCGAACTGGCAAATGTTTCCATAGAACGAGTAAAAACAATCAGAGAAGGGCTTAGCCGCAGATAGTGGAGTAAGGCCTTTGCAAATAGATATTGAAGCCGCCCGGGTTTTTTGCGGGCGGCTTTTTCGTGTGCTACCTGGCACGAGGGGATTGAGATGCTAAGTTACCAGGGAACTGGATGTCGCCATTGATGCGTCTGACTTCTTCGGAGTTCCCTTTTACCCGTCCTTTGGCGGAATTCTATTTATCGGGATCCACGAGAATTTTGACGGAGACTTCTGCACGCTTTCGGTCACAGGTTATCCTGAGGTATACGGGCGCCTCCGAGGCGCTCGGCAAACTACGGTTTTGGGTTTGAATCCTGGAGGATTCTGGCAGAAAAAATGTGCCACAATTTAGGCTGGGCTTTACTTTCCGCAGATTCCGGTGAATTAATTCGGTGTCTTTTTTTTAGTTCACCGGATAGTTCACTGCTGTTTTGAGAGAAATTGAATGTTTTGATGGGTTGTAGAAAGCAAAAACCCAGCAAATTCAATACTTTGCTGGGTTTTGACTTCTTTTGATATGCCTTTTGGTGACCCGGATTGGACACTTTTCAAACCATTTCCTGTTGGATTTGAGGTTGGTAGCAGACTTAAGTACCTGATATTCTATTACCTGGTATTATGGCTTTATTGTTGTTTGTTAAACAAGCGGGTCGTGAGATGATTTGGGCAAGAAAGGCCAGGGTTCTTATAACCTTGTAAAGCTAAGCGGCAAAGAACGAACGATTTTTATCGATAAATTCAGCCAGGGTCATTGGAATTTTACCGGTAATTGTGTGTATTGCATCATTTATCCTGGGTTCTGCAAACAAATTGTCGCTGATTACATTAGCCACATGATTCTTAAAATGCTCAAAACCCCCAATGCCAATTGCGTCTGCCATTTGCTGTATACTGACCTCTTCGTAAATGATATCCTTATGTAAGACTCGGCTGAATATTCCAGCGATTTGCGCATAGGATAAAAGCTCGGGGCCAAATAGCTGATGAACTTTACCGGCATGTTTTTCAGGTTCTCCCATAATTGCAACGATCGTACGGGCGAGATCTTCTCCAGCTACCGGTGCGTGTTGAACGTTTTCTGGGAAGGCCATCGGGAGTTTGCCTTGTTTGATGCTATTGGCGACATAAAGAAACCATTCTGAAAAGAACGTAGGTCTAATATGAGCAGTTGGCAGCCCTGACCACTTAAACACTTCTTCAGACAAAAAGTGGCGAATTGTTGCCGGACTTTTTACAGTGGGCGAAACCTGTTTCTGCGAAAGGTTAACGACAAATTCAGCACCGACCTCTTTCGCTGCCTGTGCAAACATAACTGTAGCATCTAATAGATCGGGGGCGAGCGGGTAACTAAAGTACCCTCTTTTTGCGCCCTTCCAGGCTGCACGCATGTCTTCCATGTTATGCATATTCCCGACAATAATCTCCGCCCCAAGTGATTTAAACGAGTTCGACTTTTCGTCTTCTTTACGAACCAGCGCTCGGACGCTGTAACCTTGTTTTATGAGATGTTCCACTGTTGGGGTACCTGTCGAACCGGTTGCACCTGTAACTAAAATGGTTGTCTTTTGCATGATTTATTTCCTTTACAATGATTGACATTATGCATGAAATATACCTTTTGGTATATTTTTAATCAAAAAAATTAGCTCACATACCTATTCAATTCGTTTTTTAGATCGTCGATCAATACTTGCATGGATTTCTCGTTGTTCATAGCGCGACACATGATCAGCCCGCCCTCGATGGATGCATACATTTTAAATGCAAATGCTTCCGGATTAAGTGAAGCCGAGAATTCTCCAGCTTTAATACCGTCACGTAAGATAGAGGTAAAGTATTTCTGGGTCTTTACTAAACGCTGGTTGACCCTCGATTTCAAAAAGTCATTATTATCGTCCGCTTCTACTGCAAAATTGAAGATAGGGCATCCCCCATTGATATAAGTTTTCAACGGATGTTCGTTAAAATCGAGGTAAGCGAATATCTTTTCCCTGGCGGTTTTTCCCTTTTTCATGGCTTGATCTGTGCCTGAGGCTATTTTTTCCAATAGATATTCCGCTACTTGTATAGATAGGTCTTCTTTGTTTTTGAAATGGCTATAAATAGCACCTTTAGTCAGGTTTACCGCCTTCAGGATGTCATCGACATTGGTGCCGGCAATTCCTTTAATATTATATACAGGAGCCGCCTGTTCAATGATAAACTGTTTTGTTCTTTCCGCTTTAGTCATTTGGCTAATTTATATTCTGCAAATATATACCAAAAAGTATATTTTAGGAATTTATTTATTTTTGCCTGTGAGCATGCCATTTGTCGTCAATAATCAAAGAAATGGATTTGTACTTCTTTGAATTCTGTTGACATTATTCTAGACTTTAAATCTAACTACTGCCATAGCGGTTCATTTCCCCAATCTGCTGGAAATCCAAGGGCATTGAGATCTACGTTCGGATATTTTTCAAAAAGGTCCGACAAACGGACTTTGTAGTTGTGACCGGGGCTTATTACGTCTAAGAGATATTTCATACAACAGGCAGCGGGTATTAGGCTATCCTTGATCGCATCAGTGTGAATGCGATAGTTTACTTTCGATAAGGTCCGTTGAAAACTCCATTCCAACCTTTTGGCATTGCCCTCTTCGTCTTTCAAACGTTGGAACTCTTTAATCAGATAGAGCTTAAATTCCGGGCTCAACCATGACCCAAACTCAAATGCGATATCCCTATGGGCATACGTACCGCTGCCAAATCTCCCCGTTTTGGCCATTAAGCCAATGCCATTTGTCTTTTCTACCCATTTTTTAACTGAAAGGGTAAACCTATTGAGACCGGCTTCGAGCATAATTCCCTCGAATTCGGGGGAATTAAAATCGGAGTTATTGATCTTCTCCCAAATTCCTAAGAATTCGACGGTGTTCTTATTTCGAAGCCACTTTTCTATCAGCGACAAGCCGTTTTCAAAATTCTTAACCATATCCTGTCAATGAAATATAGTCAGCCTCGTCGTCTTACCCCGCATAAATTATATTTTTTAAAATTAACCCCAACTTTGTAGCAAGTAAAAAAATCCCCTGCAACGCCTAGGAAATATTACCAGATGATACTAATAATTGTCAATGGAAGGAAAGCAAGTATTATACAAAAGTAAAAAAAGATCAGATTCGGAAAATTTGAAAATTTCTCCATGGAGTCTACGCCACCGATTAGGATTCAAACCGGGAAGCAGTTGGCTATTAACCTATTTGAATATGCCCTATATACAATCAAAATATCGAAAACAAGAAACCCGCTACAGGAGCGGGCTTCAAAAAAAATAACGTCTTAAAAGTGACCCTGTCAGGATTCAAACCTGAAACCTTTTGATCCGTAGTCAAATGCTCTATTCAATTGAGCTACAGGGCCCATTGTGACTAGTTGACAGTCCCGTAAGGGGCTGCAAATATAGGACAAAATCCGAAATGGAAAAAATACCTACTCATAAATTTTCATCGCCGTTTTCTCTACCATCGACTTGGGTAGCAGCCATGCCATAGCCGCCCCCAACTTATTAATCAATCCGGTAATCACCTCACTCTTACCCGCCATCATTCCCTTTACGGCTATAGACGCCACGGTCTCTGGGGACATATTAAACTTCTCTGCCGCCTTCAAACCTTTTTCACCCAGCTGGGCTCGATTTGGGAAGTCGGTATCCGTTGCACCGGGGCTGACACAGGTGACCGACACGGACGTACCCCGAAGCTCCTGGTACAAGCCACGGCTAAAAGCCAGGACGAAAGACTTGGTAGCTGCATAAAGACTCAGCTTTGGCACTGCCTGGTAGGCGGCGGAGCTGGCAATATTCAGCACATATGCGCGCGGCTGCCGGCGTAGATCGGGCAGGAAGAGCCGGACCATGCCAACGAGGGTTTGCATGTTCAGCTGCATCATATTCCAATGCTGTTCGAGGGAATACTTTTCAAAGGGGCCGCTAAGGCCATAACCCGCATTGTTGATCAGGGCCTGCACCGTATATCCCTTTGCCCTGCACCAGTCATAAACGTTCTGCGGAGCATCAGGATGCGCAAGATCCAGCGCGAGCCAGTCCGCCTTTACCTTGTAGCGGGATGTGATCTCCGCGGCTACCTGCTGCAGCAAGTCTTCCGACCGGGCCACGAGCAGGACATTGAATCCCCGGGTTGCCAGCTCTGTGGCGATGGCCTTCCCGATGCCCTTGCTGGAGCCTGTTATGAGTGCGTATTCCATATGTTTTTTTATGATAGGGTAGTTCCCCCCGTAAAGATAGGATAGACAAGATGAAAAAGCCGGCTCCAGGTTTTTAGACTCAAGCCGGCTTCTCTAATATCATTTATGCAACTAGTTCTGCACTTTTGCCGCCAGTCGATGATAGAACGGCGTCTTGCTGTTCGCATCCTTTGGCATGTATTTCCCGGTGATGATCGGAACATACAGGACCCGGCGACGGCTGGCTTCACCATAAAGCGGTGACTGCTGGGCGCGGTGCCAGATCCGGCCGTCATGTACGGTCAGGTCGCCGGCTGCCAGATCGAAGCCGATCTCGCGGCGGTCGGGATTATTGTCAATGAAATATTTCTTGCCGAAAAGGAGGCGCAGGATGCCCTGTTTGTGTGTACCAGGCAATACCCGTAAGCCGCCATTCTCGAAAGGAGTATTATCCAGGTGCAGACCCACATTCAGCATCGGCATGATCTTCTGGCCAAGGAACAGGTCCCGTGGACTATCCGTGTGCCATCCCATCTGCGTAAAGTTGCTTTCCGGCATCCGGACATAGTGATTCAGGATCAATCCATCCTTCTCATTCTCGCTGATGCGGCCCTCGTAAGGGTAGAGAAGGCCAACCAGCGCCTGAATGCGCGGATCCTGCAGTACTTCGTGCAGGGGATTGCTATACAGGGAAAGAAAACACATCCGCTGGATCATCTTATTGCCATCCTGATCCTTGCCGAATTTCAACGGGATCCCGTTGACCTTATCGCGGCCTTCCTCCAGCCATTGCTTTTCAATCCTGTTAACCTCAGATATGAATAATTGAACGGTCTCCGAATTCAGAAAATTCCTAAATATGATCACGCCATACTTGTCGAAAAAGTTAAATTGTTCTTCCGTTATCTTATCTCCCAGGACAAAATCGGGGCATTCGAATTTTTTCATAAATGCTAGCTTTATTTAAGAAAAGGAAGGGTCATCCCTTTCCGCTCCAGAGCTTTTAAATATTGGGTTAAGTGAATTTTAACAAATTGTGAATTCTTCATTAAACATCAAATGTAAGAAAATTAGATTTTTCAACGTTAATTTGCCTGCTTTTATCAATAAACATTAATAAATATAATACAACATTGCCCTCTCATTCGTTCAGAAAAGTACAATTTATCTATTTTCTTGGGCTTTGCTTCTTAATTTTAATGTCTGCGGGCGTTAAAGCCCAAAAAGACAGCCTTAAAACACTCCCTGTAGAAAAGCTGCCACTCCCAATTAAAAGTCCGGCAAATATACGGCATGTTCTCGTACTCCCAATTATTGCCCGTAGCATAGAAACAGGGTGGTCTTTCGGCCTCGCCAGCGCTTCTACCTTTCACCTCAAAAGCCGCGACACTGCTACACGGACCTCTAACGCACAGGCCCTTGCTCTCTATACAACCCGCAAACAGTTTGTAATGGCCATAAATGGTTCCATTTACTTCCCGGGAGAGCGATTTATCATCAACGAACAGCTTTCCTACAGCTCCTTCCCGGACAATTTCTGGGGCCTTGGCAAGCATGCCCCGGATAGTAGCAAAGAATCTTATAAATATAAGCAGTATTACATTTATCTGCACCCGCAGGTTCTGATCGGCCGGAATCTTTTTCTGGGAATGGTTTATGAATACCAACGCGTTTTCGACGTGGAATATGCGAGGGGTGGATTATTTGACAAGGAAAACGTCGTCGGCCGGGATGGTTACCATGTCTCCGGCATAGGGCTGAGCCTTACCTATGATACCCGGAATAATGCCTTTTCTCCCGACCGCGGAGTCATGCTGCAGTTCTATTTTGACCATTTTGCCCCTGCCTTCGGCTCTGATTATCATTACACTAACTACGTTGTTGACCTTCGCCGCTTCATCCGCGTTTTCCGCAGGCAGGTCCTGGCCCTCCAGGCCTTTGGCAGCTTCAATTCGGGAGAGACACCCCTGCGCAGCCTTTCCTATATCGGGGGCGCCAGCAATTTACGTGGTTACTACGCCGGCAGGTTCCGCGACAAAAATGCCGCCATTGTACAGGCGGAATACCGGGTACCCCTGTTCTGGCGTGTCGGAGCGGTCGGGTTTGCCGGCATAGGCAATGTAGGCCCCGAACTAAAAAACATCAATTTCGATTATCTTAAATACTCCTATGGCGGTGGATTACGTGTAGCGCTGAATAGAAACGAAAAATTGAATCTGAGGCTGGACTACGGAGTAGCAAAAAAACATTCCCAGGGCTTCTATTTACAGATAGGAGAAGCGTTTTAATCCGCATAGCCGTCAAATTCCTTTACGACGGTCTTTCTTGCCAGCTGATAACAAACCCAGGCAAAAATCAACCCACCCAGCACATCCAGCGTATAGTGCACATGCTGGACCAGCAGTAACGATCCGACACAGGCGGTAGCCAGCAGCGCCAGCTTCTTGTCCATCTTCCCGGGTATCGTGAGATACAGAAGAAAAACAGCTGAAGTATGCCCCGAAAAAAAGAGGTCCTTGGTCACGAACTTCTCTCCGTAAAAGAAATTACTCAGGGGGTCCCTCAGATTGACCAGCCCGATCGGAGGGTCCAGCGGGATCAGCGTGATCGTCAGAACCCGGGCCAGCGACAAAAAGATAAAAGCCCATAAAAAGGTCAGGAACATCTGTGGGGTCTGCGCCGCCCGAAAGACGGACAGAAGCGTAATAGCCCAGATGATGATGAACATGGGAATGGATACGTCATGGGGCCGCATTATCCTTAAAAGCGGATC
>DASYEB010000004.1:0-148532 GCA_036499285.1 Puia sp.
CCTGACGCCGCTGGGCCGGGAAGAAGCGCGTGCGGCGGGGCAAAAGCTTAAGACCCTGACCTTTTCACAGGGCTTTACCTCCGTGCTTCAGCGTGCCATCGACACCATGACCCTTATCCTCGAAACGGCTGGTTATCCCGATCTGCCGGTGACGCGTAACCGTGCGTTGAACGAGCGGAATTATGGTGATCTTCAGGGGCTCAACAAAGCAGAGGTCGCAAAAAAATATGGAGAGGAGCAGGTGGTGGAATGGCGAAGAAGCTTTTCTATCCGGCCGCCCGGGGGCGAAAGCCTGGCAGACACGGCAGCCCGGGTCATCCCTTATTACCAAAGCAGCATCGAACCTCTCTTAAAAAAAGGGCAGAATATTCTCATCGTCGCCCACGGCAACAGTCTGCGTTCGTTGCTGATGTACCTGGAAAAGATCAGTGAAGTGGATATCTCCCATGTCGACCTGCCTACGGGCCAGCCGCGGGCTTATACCCTTGGTGACGATCTGAAAATTGAAAAGGCGGGGAATCTCTGAAATTATTTCTTTACGAATTATTTCTCCGTGAGCACGACAAAATCCTGTTCCAGCACGGGTGAGAGCTCGTATAGTTCGCGGATAAATCCTTCCCCCTTTATCGCATACCAGGGCATGAAATTCTCTACCCTTTCCTGAAGACCATCCTGTGGGAAGAGGGCCGACTTCAGCCCCTCCAGCTGCCGCCGCGAATCGGCAAACTTCCGTTTCTCCGCCTTTAGCAATTTCTTCTCCAGAACCCGCAAAGGTTCGACGGCCCTTGTTTGTAATGCTGTGACATGTTGCTCCAGCGTCGGATCGACGGGGCGCGCCAGTTCTTTTAAAGATTCATAGTAACGATTGGCCATGGCTATTTCTTCCTCGAGATTGATGGTCTGCTGAGAGTCTCTCTTTACCAGCAGGTTCATCAGCTCTTCCACTGGCCGGAAGAGATCGGCTACGCTAAAACCTGCCTTCTCCATTTTCTCCTTCCACTGTCTTTCGATCAGCAGGAAGGAATTACGCAGCACCAGCATGGGGAAAGGTGTTTTGTAATGATCGAACAACCCTTTCAGCTCCAGCCAGTAGGCCGTCTCGCCGCCTCCGCCGATAAAGGCGATGTTGGGCAGGATCTTCTCCTGGAAAAGACCGCGCAGGATAACATTCGGGCTGAAACGTTCGGGATGACGGTGCAGCTCTGTCCGAAGCTCTTCTTTGGTGAATTGCAAATCCGTGGTATGAACCATAAAGCTGTCCCCGACCTGCTCTATACGTCCCCGGATATCGTCTTTCAGATAAAACAGGTTGATCGGCCGGGGATTGGCCTGGACCTTATAATGAACGGCGAGCTGATCGATGGTCTGGCTGACTATTTCCGAAGGTTTACGGTCAAACAGATCGTCCTCGAACACCGGGATCATCAATTGTTTGAGACTGGCCAGGTCAGCGATCAGGACAACCAGCCCGTACTCCGCGAATAATTTGTGAATTATCCGGAAGGTCGCCGTCTGGATATCCGGGCTTTCGAGGTAGGCTTCCTTTAACATGCCGATCAGCTCCTTTCCAAAAGGCTGGACAGACAGCTCGCCTTCTATCCGGAAGAGCAGCTTCTCCAGACCTTTGGTCTTCATCCGGCCTACAGCACCCGTCTGTTTCGTATCCCAGACCAGCTTCTCCCCGCCGAGATATACATTGCCCAGTTCTTCCAGATCGGCATCTTCGCTGCCCATATAAAAGACCGGTACAAAATGATCGGAGGGATATTTTTTATTGAGATGATCCGAAAGGCGGATCGTATGCAGGATCTTGTAGATGAAATAAAGATGGCCGGTAAAAATGGCCGGCTGGTGAGCGGTGACGACGGTATAGGTATTGTCCCCGCCCAGCCTTGTTATATTCTGTTCAACCAATGGAGCGGGCGTGCTGCCTGCGTATTGTTGGCGGAGTGCGTCAACCAGTACAGCCCGGTCGACAGGGGATCCTTTTCTTGCATCAATGGCGGCCTTTAACCCTTCTTCAGACACCGGATGGCTGTAAAAAGGGGCAAGTTCGGCAGCCTGGTTTAAATAGTCCGTAATAATGCGGGAAAAATATCCTGTCTGCCGGTATGGTAAATGAGTCGATGTCCAGTCCATAAGAGTAGTGGCGAATTTATCGAATTTCTCGGAACCGCAACTACAACGTTAAAACTGAGTGATTGTTCAGCAACAATGATTACAACACCTGGAAGCCATAGGCATAGGGGTCGTCCTCCGGGTCTATCGTGATGGTATTATACCCGTAGATCTTTGCCCAACCCTCAATACTGGGCACCATAGCCGGTATTCCGGCTACCGGGACTGCTTTTTCCACCCGGCCGGTAAACTTACTTCCGATAATACTTTCGTGGATAAAGACGTCGCCTTCTTTTAACTTTCCTTTTGCAAACCATTGCGCCATCCGCGCCGAGGTCCCGGTACCGCAAGGACTCCTGTCGATGGCCTTGTCGCCATAAAAAACGGCGTTGCGGGCTGTGGCTTCCGGGCTGATGGTCTTACCCGTCCAGAGAATATGTGTGCAGGTATTGATGGTGGGATCTTCCGGGTGTACGAAAGTATGGGTCTCATTGATCCGTTTGCGCATTACCCTGCTCCAGCTGATCAGCTGATCGGCAGAATAATGTTCGAGTCCTTTGAAGTTTTCCTGGACATCGACGATGGCGTAAAAATTACCCCCGTAGGACACATCCACTTTCAGCGTTCCCAGGTCAGGACACTCCACGGTAATATTCTCATTTTCCGGGGCGAGGTAACCCGGGACATTGGTCAGTTTGACGGAAGTGACCTTCTTTCCTTCCTGTTTGTAATCGATGAGCACAAGTCCCGCCGGCGCCTCCATCCGGACCTTTCCCGGTGTCTTTGGCTGGATCAGCCCTTCTTCGATGGCAATGGTTATGGTGCCTATCGTGCCATGACCGCACATCGGCAGGCAACCGCTGGTCTCGATAAAGAGGACGGCTACGTCGTTGGCTGGATCATGAGGCGGGTAAAGGATGGAGCCGCTCATCATGTCGTGTCCCCGTGGCTCGAACATCAGGCCCTTGCGGATCCAGTCATATTCTTTCAGGAAATGCTGACGTTTCTCGCTCATGTTGTTGCCAACCAGTACGGGTCCTCCGCCGGCAACCAGGCGTACGGGGTTGCCGCAGGTATGTGCATCGATACAAAAAAAGGTCTTCTTCATTATATAGGATCTTGCGTCAATTTGTTGTTTACCGTTCTCCAGATCTTCAGCGGGTTGCTGTTCTTCAGCGCATCGGGCAGCAGGGCATCCGACCAGCTTTGAAAAGCCAGGGGACGAACCCAGCGTTTGATCCCATCTGCGCCGACGGAAGTGAAACGGCTGTCCGTAGTAGACGGGAATGGCCCTCCATGCTGCATTGACAAAGCAACGCGTACACCGGTGGGGGCGGCATTCAGGATCAGCCGGCCGCAGATGTCCTGGGCGGCTTCTATCAGCTCGGGATTATCGATCAGGTCTTTGTCGGTAGCCATCACAGAAGCGGTCAGCTGCCCTTCGATATGGCGGGCTGCCTTTACCAGCTCAGCGGTGTTCTTACACCGGATGACCAGCGAATAAGGGCCAAACACTTCCTGGTGAAGGAGAGGATTTTTGAAGAAGGCTTCTGCGCTTGCGGAGGCGATAGTAGGCGTTCCCTGGTTCTCCTGTGGAGCGGCGGCGGCAACGGCTACGGTTGCCACATCGGCCTGGGACAAGGCAGCTGTTCGTTTTTCGGCATAGGCCTTTGCGATGCCCGGATGCAGCATCGTACCCGGATTTATTTTCCCGATGGCTGCGCCCAGCTCGCTGATAAACAGATCCAGCTCTTTGCCTTCCACGCCAAGGATCAGACCGGGGTTGGTACAAAACTGACCGGTGCCAAGGGTGACCGAACCGGCCAGCGTAGCCGCCAGGTCTTTTGCAGACTCCTTCAGCTTGCCGGGCAGGAGAAAGACAGGATTGATGCTGCCCATCTCTGCAAAAACCGGGATCGGCTGTTTGCGCTGGTTGGCCCAGTCGAACAGGGCCTTACCGCCGCCATAGCTGCCGGTGAAACCTACTGCGCGGGTATGGGTATGCGTTACCAGTGCTTTCCCGGTCTCGAAGCTTACTCCGTGTACGTGGGCAAAAACGCCTTTTGGCAGGCCGGCGTCCGCCACGGCCTTTGATATGATCTGTGCTACGATATCCGATGTTTCGGCATGAGCAGGATGGCCTTTGACGACCACCGGGCAGCCTGCTGCCAGGGCCGTTGCGGTATCCCCGCCAGCCGTCGAATAGGCAAAGGGAAAGTTACTGGCTCCAAATACTACTACCGGGCCGATGGGTACCTGCAATTTGCGGGTATCCGGGTTTTCGGCAGCGGCAGTATCTATGCGCACTTCCAGCCAGCTGCCTGCTTCACAAGCGTCGGCGTAGCTGGTCAGCTGGAACATGGTCCTGATCCTTTCGTTCTTCAGCCGGGCTTCCGGCAGATTGGTCTCCTGCATGGCGGTCTGTATCAGTCCGTCTCCGGAGGACTCCAGACCTTTGGCGATCGCCCGCATCAGGTCGGCCCTTTGCTTTAACGTGGTCCGGCGGAACTCTCCAAAAGCCTGCCACGCTTCATTCATTATATTATCTATCTCCTGTAAACTTGCATCGGGATATTTTATTCGCATATAATGTTTTTTCAATGGTCGAATGGAACCTCGCAGAGCTCGGTTTCATACATAAAAAGTTTAAATTACCTATACGGTCAAAGACGCATACTCCGACAATACCGGGCGGACGGCCAGGGCCTTGCGGATCACGGCCAATACCCGCTCGCGTTCGTTGCCGATCAACGGCAGTCTTGGCGCACGGACGTGCTCGGTACCGATGCCAACCTCTGTCTCCGCCAGCTTGATATATTGTACCAGCTTGGAATGCAGATCCAGCTCCAGCAGGGGCAGGAACCAGCGATGGATCTCCCGCGCCTCTTCTATCCGGCCAGCTTTTATCAGTTTGTAAATAGCTACGGTCTCGGCGGGGAAAGCGCAAACAAGACCGCCTACCCAGCCAATGGCACCCATCAGCAACTCTTCGGTCGCGATGGTATCCACTCCGCAAAGGATCTTGATCCTGTCCCCAAACGTGTTGATCAGCCGGGTAACATTGGATACGTCCCTTGTGGATTCTTTTACCGACTCGATATTCGGCAGCTCTATCAGCTCTTCGAACATCTGTAGTGTTACTTCGATCTTATAGTCAACCGGGTTATTGTAGATCATGACGGGCAGGTCCGTGGCCGTCGCTACCGTCTTAAAAAACGTCACTGTCTCGCGATGGTCGCTCTTGTAACGCATCGGAGGTAATAACATCAAACCATGTGCGCCCCATTTAGCTGCCAGCGTTGCCTGTCTTACCGCTTCCCGGGTACTTCCCTCGGCAATATTCAATATTACCGGGATCTGTTTCCCTACTCTTTCTACTGCATACTTTGTCAGGGCTTCCTTTTCAACCAACTCCAGCGTACTGGCTTCCCCGAGAGAACCGCCAAGAATGATGCCATTGATTCCGGCATCCATCTGGGCGTCGAGGTTTGTTCCGAACATAGGCAGGTCTAAGGTGTCATGAGCCGTGAACTTCGTTGTCAGGGCAGGGAATATTCCATTCCAATTTATACTCATGTGATCTGTATTTTCGACAAAAATACCCCTTTAGCAACCAGGGCAACGGGCACTATTTAATCAGTTCTTTACAGATTTTAACTAACTACTTCCCCTTCGAGATCGTAATCATATGCCTTTGTGATCCGCACATTTACAAAATCACCAATAACCAGCTTTTCTTCGCTGTGTACGATGACCTCGTTGTCCACTTCCACGGAGTCAAACTCCGTTCTGCCCAGGTAGCGCCCCGCTTCTTTTTTATCGATGAGTGTTTTGAATACCTGTCCAATTTTTTCCTGGTTTCTTTCATAGGAGATCTCCTGTTGTACTTCCATGATCTCCTGTGCCCTTTGTTGTTTAACATCGGCAGGGATATTGTCTGCCAGGTCGTGTGCCGATGTGCCTTCCTCGTGTGAATAGGTGAAAATGCCTACGCGGTCAAAACGATGCTCCTGTAAAAAGCCTTTCAACTCTTCCACGTCGGCTTCTGTCTCACCCGGAAAGCCGGTGATCAGGGTCGTGCGGAGACAAATGCCGGGGACCTTTGCCCTGATGGCATGGATCAGGTCGGTCATCTCTGCCCTCGTGATCTGCCGGCGCATGGCCTTTAACATATTATCACTGGCATGCTGCAACGGCATGTCGAGGTAATTACAGATGTTTGGTCTTTCGCGCATTACATCCAGTATCTCGAGTGGGAATTTGGAAGGATAGGCATAATGCAGCCTGATCCATTCGAGGCCTTTTACATCCGCGAGCCTGTTGAGCAGTTCGGGCAGCTTTCTTTCTTTATAAATATCGAGACCATAATAGGTCAGCTCCTGTGCGATCAGCAGGATCTCTCTCACCCCTCTGCGGACCAGGCCTTCGGCTTCTTTCACCAGCTCTTCGATGGGCCGGCTGACATGACCGCCCCGCATCAGCGGAATAGCACAGAAGGCACAGGTGCGGTTACACCCTTCCGATATTTTCAGGTAGGCATAGTGCTGGGGGGTAGCGAGGAGGCGTTCGCCCATCAGCTCGGCTTTGTAATCGACGTCGAATTTCTTCAGCATCAGCGGCAGTTCCATCGTTCCAAACCAGGCATCCACCTCCGGGATCTCCTTTTCGAGGTCTTCGCGGTAACGCTGGCTGAGACAGCCGGTGACATATACTTTATCGAGACGTCCTTTTTTCTTGAGAGCTACCTGGTCGAGGATGGTATTAATCGACTCTTCTTTTGCCTTATCGATAAAGCCGCAGGTATTAACGACGACGATATTGTGGTCTTTTTTTGTATTTTCATGCACCACATCAATTTCGCCGGCGCGCAGCTGTCCACTTAGTACTTCGCTATCGACCATGTTTTTGCTGCAGCCGAGGGTAATGATGTTAACCTTATCCTTCTTGAGTGTTCTTGTCTTCATAAAGGATGCAAAAGTACTTAAAATTCGAGCTATGGCGGAATTCAGGCTGACAAAACTGTTCAGGGAGTTTTTTGAAAGTGAGAAGACGGGCGGGTTGATCCTGGTTTTTTGTACCGTCGCATCTATTTTGATCGCCAATTCCGCCCTGGGTGCCGGCTGGCTGCACTTCTGGCATACTCATTTCGACCTTTCTTTTGGCGCGGTTCCCCTGGATTATTCGGTGGAACACTGGGTAAATGACGGGCTGATGGCCATTTTCTTCCTTTTGGTGGGTCTTGAGATCGAAAGGGAAATCTATATCGGGGAACTGGCCGATTTCCGCAACGCCCTGCTGCCTATCGTGGCTGCCGCCGGCGGGATGCTGATTCCGGCAGGTTTTCATTTCCTCTTCAATCATGGCAGCCCGGAGCAGGCTGGTTTTGGCATCCCGATGGCCACTGACATCGCTTTTGCGCTGGGGGTACTATCCCTGTTGGGCAATAAAGTCCCGGCTTCGGTAAAGATCTTCCTCACGGCTCTGGCTATCATCGATGACCTTGGAGCTATATTAGTCATCGCTATTTTTTACACTAAGGGACTGGCGTTGGCCTGGCTGGGCGGCGCAGCTGTAATTTTATTATTGTTACTGATTCTTAATAAACTAAAGATCAATAAATTAGTATTTTATATTTTACCTGGTATTTTGTTGTGGTATTGCATGCTTCGTTCGGGAATACATGCTACTTTGAGTGGGGTATTGCTGGCTTTTGTTATTCCTTTCCGGAAGGTTGCAGCTACGGGCCTCGCGAAAACCGGCGATTCGGCCGCTGAGATCTCCGACGATGCTCACAACCCCTCTTATCGTCTCCAGCATTTCCTGCACAAACCCGTCGCCTTTGTGATCCTTCCCCTTTTTGCGCTTGCCAATACCGGCATCCTTTTTTCGGCCGGCTGGCCAAAGGGTCTTTTATCGGGGAACAGCCTCGGGATCCTGGTCGGGCTGGTCCTTGGCAAACCTGTTGGGATCCTGCTTTGCTGCTGGCTGGCGATCCGTGCCGGCTGGTGTCGTATGCCGGAGGGTATGCGCTGGTCGCACCTGCTGGGAACGGGATTATTGGCGGGGATCGGTTTCACCATGTCCATCTTTATCACCAACCTGGCATTCTCCGATGCCGGTCATATACAAAGCTCCAAGATAGCCATCCTGTTTGCCTCTTTGCTGGCAAGCGGTCTGGGTTTTGTCTCCCTCTCCCGAAAAACTTAGTCACATATGTATACAACTAATTGACGGTGTTTGGGATAGCAGCGAATGCCCTGGCATGATTTTTACGATATTTGCGCTATCATATATAATTTTTTACAACCATGAAAAAGACTTTGTTTATATTTTTTATCGTTAGCAGTCTTTTTACCCTCCGGACGTCGGCTCAATCTATGGGAAGCAGTTATGAAACCGCAATAGGTATCAAGTTCTGGCCTGCAGCAGTAAGTGTCAAACATTTTTTTTCTGACGATGTTGCGGTAGAAGGTCTGCTGAATTTCTGGGATCGGGGATTTCGTGTTACCGGTCTGTATGAGATCCATGGGGCGATCAGCGACATCGAAGGTTTCAGATGGTATGTCGGACCGGGTGCGCATATCGGGGTGTACAATGACAACTACTATCACGGTCACCAGTATAACAACGGCGCGCTTTCGCTGGGTGTAGACGGAGTAGCAGGTGTGGAATACAAATTCAAGGGTGCACCTATCCAGGTCAGCGCGGACATCCAGCCTTACCTGGAATTACTGAGCCATCCCTATATTGACGTATGGGGAGGGGTTGGAGTACGATATACTTTTTAAGGTTTTCTATTTTTCAAGACTGAACAGGCTGTCGACAAACTCATGTTTGTCAAAAACGAGCAGGTCTTCCTTTTTCTCTCCGACGCCGATAAACTTCACGGGGATCTTAAACTGGTTGGCGATGGCCAGCACCACTCCGCCCTTTGCGGTACCGTCCAGCTTTGTGATGGCCAGCGCCGTCACGTCTGTGGCCGCGGTGAACTGGCGGGCCTGCTCCAGCGCGTTCTGGCCGGTGGAGCCATCCAGTACCAGGAGTACTTCGTGTGGGGCATCGGGCATCACCTTCTTTATGACACGGCTGATCTTGCTCAGCTCTTCCATCAGGTAGGCTTTATTGTGAAGACGGCCTGCGGTATCGATGATCACTACATCTGCCCCTCTCGCCACGCCGCTTTGTACGGTGTCAAAGGCCACAGCTCCGGGATCGGACCCCATACCCTGCTTTACGATGGGTACGCCGACCCTTTCGCTCCAGATGGTCAGCTGATCGACGGCTGCCGCCCGAAAGGTATCGGCAGCGCCCAGTAAAACGGACTTGCCTGCCTTTGTAAAATTATAGGCCAGTTTTCCGATGGTCGTGGTCTTGCCGACGCCGTTGACCCCTACCACTAAGATCACATAAGGCTTATTCCCCGAAGGAGTGCCAAAATCTTTGTAGGACTGCTCCGGTGCATCCACGAGGATATTCTCAATTTCTTGTTGAAGTAACCCGTTCAGATCGCTGATATTGATATACTTATCTTTCGCCACACGAGCTTCGATCTGTTGAATGATCTTAACGGTAGTATCAATGCCGACGTCGGCGCTGACCAGTGCATCTTCGAGGTTATCGAGGACTTCTTCATCCACGGTGCTTTTCCCGGCGACGGCCTTGGTCAGGCGGGAAAGGAATCCTTCCTTGGTCTTTTGCAGGCCCTGGTTGAGGCTTTCTTTTTCTTTTTTGCCGAAGAGTTTGTCAAAAAATCCCATTTTCAAAGTTTTTATTCGGACAAGCAAAAAAGCTGTTCCGGATAGGAACAGCTTCTTATTATCTTACATAACCCAGATAAACTATTTTTGAGCCAGATACTCCTTGATCTTGTCCTTGTGCACGATAGCCTCCTTGAAGGTATAGGCACCACTCTTGGGACTGCGCACGGCGCGAATCACCTTTGTCCAGTTCTTGGCTTCCGCGGCAGCCTTGGCATCCTTGGTTTTAATAGCGGTTTTTGCAGCCTTTGCCATGATTATTTAATTTCTTTATGAACAGTTTTTTTCTTCAAAATGGGATTGTACTTCTTCAGCTCCAGACGTTCCGGAGTGTTTTTCTTGTTCTTGGTAGTGATATAGCGACTGGTGCCAGGTAATCCGCTGGTCTTATGCTCAGTACATTCCAAAATCACCTGAACCCTGCTGCCTTTTTTTGCCATGATTGGGAAGGTTTGAAATTTTTTTAGATCTTTTCTCCGTTCGCTCTTAATTGTTTAACAACGCTGAGCAGACCGTTTTTGTTAATCGTACGCAATCCTTCGGTGGAGACCTTCAGTGTGATCCACTTGTCTTCTTCAGCCAGGAAAAAGCGTTTGGTCTGCAAATTGGGTAAGAATCTGCGTTTTGTCTTTATATTAGAGTGCGAAACACTATTTCCGGAAACCGGAACCTTACCCGTTATCTGACATACTCTGGACATTGTCTCAAAATTTAGGACTGCAAAAGTCGTTAAAATTCGCGAACCAGCAAAAAGAAATATGCTTTTTTTCAACGACTTGTTCACAGCAGTGGATTACTTGTTCTTGGATCGTATTAATAATGGTCTCGCTTGGGTCCGTTTCAGGGCAATCGGTGGGTGCGCAGCGTCCTATTCTGGCAGGGCGTAGGCCACCAGGAAATCCCCCATTTTTGTCCGTAGCTTCCCATGTCCTCCGGCTGCGATGACCACATATTGCTTTCCGTCAAGGGAATAGCTCATCGGGGTCGCCTGTCCCCCGGCGGGCAGCAGGGTTTCCCACAGGGTCGCTCCCGTCCTGCTGTCAAAGGCCCGGAAGTAGTCGTCCATGCTGGCCGCTACAAAGATAAGATCTCCACCGGTGACAATCGCCCCGCCAAAATTGATCGATCCCCAGCCTTTTGCTTCCGGCCAGCGATGGGTATCCAGCATCGCGCCCAATGGAACTTCCCATTTTTTATCCCCTGTATGGAGGTCGACCGCAACGAGGGTGCCCCATGGCGGCTTTGTCTGCATGATCATTCCCCTCTCGTCGACCTTAAAAAGATAGTCTCTTTTCATGACATAGGGCGTCCCTTCCTGCCGTCCTGTTTCCGCCCGCATCACTCCCGGTTCTTCTTTTTCGATCTGATCGACTTTTTCCCTTGGCAGCATCCGGATAACAGCTGCTATACGATTGATATTCGTATATAAGACCCCGGTCCGGGGGTCGTAGCACATCCCGCTCCAGTTGATGCCGCCTACATTTCCGGGGGACATGATCGATCCTTCATAGCTGGGAGGGGTAAACGGTCCTTCGCTCCGGTAACGTCCTATCCGTTGCCCGGCTTCCGTCTTATCCTCCGGTGTCAGCCCCCAGGCGTCTTCCTTTCCCAGGCCCTGGATGCCGAGGGGCGCGGGTTTTACGGGAAAAGGCTGGGTAGCCCAGGCCTGTTCTCCCGCCACCGTGGATACGGGCACCTTCCGTTCCTCGACTGGGAAAAGCGATACGCCTGTCTCGCGGTTCAGCACGAAGATATGTCCCATCTTTGTTCCGACGACAACCGCGGGTATCTTGTGCCCATCCTTGTCCAGGTCGATCAGGACCGGCTGTGCGGCTATATCGAAATCCCACAGGTCGTGATGCACTACCTGGAAGCGCCAGACCAGCCTGCCGGTTGACGCCTGCAGGGCTACCAGTGAGTTGGCATTCATATTTGTTCCGATACGTTCTCCACCATAATAATCAGGGCTTGGACAGGTGGTGGGCACAAAGAGCAGGTCCCGCGCCGCATCCACCGAAAGGATGGACCAGGCGTTGGCGCCTCCTGTCCGGTGGGCCTTTGGACCGTTCCAGG
Organism: Puia sp.; assembly: GCA_036499285.1. GTDB lineage: Bacteria > Bacteroidota > Bacteroidia > Chitinophagales > Chitinophagaceae > Puia. Next base: position 11,949 of record DASYEB010000004.1, read on the forward strand.
TCGCATAGGCACTGTCGGCGGGGTCCTGGGGGATAGGGTTCCAGCTCCAGGCCAGGCCGCCGGTCTTTACGTTGTAGGCCCTTACGATGCCGGGCGGGTAATTGAATCGTTGGTTATCGCCCAATGACGAGCCTACGATCACGAGGTCCCCGACGACTGTTGGCGGCGAGGTCTCCGAAACACTACCGCTCCAGTCTATTCCCTTCCGCAGATCGACCGTTCCCTCCTGTCCAAAAGCAAAATCCGGCTTGCCGATAGCCGCGTCCAGCGCGATGAGCCTTCCGTCGATGGTGCCGATGAATATTTTCTGTGCTGTTTTGGCTCCGGCGGGCCAGGCGGCTACGCCGCGTGAGGAGATCTCGGAGTAGTCCCTATGAAGATCTACCCCCGGGTCATAAACCCATTTTTCCTTTCCCGTCGCTGCATCTACGGCAAACACCCTGTCGCTGGGCGTACTGAAATACAAGACGCGGCCTACCAGGATCGGGGTTGTTTCAAAAGCGGCTTTTTCGATCGCGGAAGTACCTTCATATTTCTTTAGTTCCCCCGTCTGAAAGGTCCAGGCAGTGGTTAATCGGGCGACATTGCTCTTATTGATCTGCTTCAGACCGGTGTAACGCATGCCGCCGGCGTTCTGGCCATAGCAGGACCATGACCCGTCAGGCGTTTGTGCCCGGACGGCGGCCGTAGTCAGCAGGCCGATAAGAAGAGCAGCAAGTTTCTTTGACATATAGAAGTTTTGTTTTCTCAAATCTATTCCTGTTCAGCGGACCGGTACAATTTCTTTGACCAATGTCCCAATTGTGGTGACAAGTAATTAATAATTACTTAATTTACGATTCCCTTTTGCTGCTCTACTTTGTGCAAAACGGGAAACATGTCAGACGAACAACTTAGCGAAAAAATGAGACGAAAAACCATCGCGCGTGATATAAGCTGGCTTTCATTTAATGGACGGGTTCTGCAGGAAGCAGCCGATCCTACTGTTCCCCTTCGTGAAAGGATCCGTTTCCTCGGCATCTTCTCCAACAACCAGGATGAGTTCTTCCGGGTACGGGTAGCGACGCTGCGCCGGATGAGCGAGTTCAGCGGCAACCGTTCGAAGATCAATATGCATATGGAGGTCTCTCCCGACAAGATCCTCAACGACATTCAATCCATTGTGCTCGAACAGGGCGAAGAGTTCGATGCTATCTGGCGCGGCATCCGCGACGAGATGGAAAAAGAGAAGATCTTCATCGTCGATGAAACGCAGCTGAACGAAACCCAGCAGCAATTTATACAAACTTATTTTGAAGAGGAAGTGCGGACCAATACTATTCCTCTTATGATCGAAAGTATTCCGCAATTCCCCTATCTGCGGGACAAGTCGATCTATCTTGCCGTCGTCCTCTCCCGCAGGGACGGAAGCATGAAACGGAAATATGCCCTGATCGAGGTCCCGAGCCGGGTGCTTGGGCGGTTTGTCCAGCTGCCCTCCCCTGCCATGGACGAACACCATATCATCCTGCTGGAAGATATCATCCGGTACAACCTGCGTAATATCTTTGCCTATTTTGGTTATGACACTTATGAGTCCTGGGTCTTCAAGGTTACGCGTGACGCGGAGATTGATCTTGACAATGATGTCTCCACCACGCTGATCCAAAAGATCGAGAAGGGGCTGAAGAACCGGCGCAAAGGGAAACCCGTCCGTTTTGTCTATGACGAGCAAATGGATAAGGGGCTGCTGGACTATCTGCTGAAAAGGCTGAACCTTTCGAAGAAAAGCGGCAACCTGATCCCCGGCGGCCGCATTCATAATTTCCGTCACTTTATGGACTTCCCGGATGTCTTTAAGAAAGGGCATCGCCGGAAATCCTTTACCCATCCTCTCTTGCAAAGATCTCCGCGTGTCACCGACGTGGTGCTGGAACAGGATGTGATGCTCCATTTTCCCTATCATTCCTTCAATCCCGTCATCGACATGCTGCGGGAGGCCGCCATCGATCCCAATGTCACGACCATCAAGATCACCGGCTATCGGCTGGCATCGAACTCCAAGATCATCAATGCGCTCGTGAATGCGGTCCGCAACGGCAAGAATGTCACGGTGATGCTGGAATTAAGGGCCCGCTTCGACGAAGAAGCCAACCTGGAATGGAAGGAAAGACTGGAAGACGAAGGAGTAAAGGTCCTGATCGGCATCCCCAATATGAAGGTGCATGCCAAGATCTGCCTGATCAAAAAAAGGATCAACAACTTCACCATACACTATGGCTTTGTCAGCACCGGCAATATGAACGAAAAGACGGCCCGGGTTTATGGCGACCATTGTCTGCTGACCTCCAACCGGCATGTGATGGCCGATGTCAACAAGATCTTCAATTACTTTGAGAACTATAAGGATGGCATTGCTCCCCTGAAGGCCTGTAAGACACTGATCCCCTGCCCCACCGGTCTGCGGCAGGAGCTGGTGAAGATGATCGCCCGGGAGACCAAGCTGGCGCGGGAAAAGAAGCCGGCGGCCATTACGCTTAAAATGAATTCCGTCTCCGATGAGGACCTGATCGAAAAGCTCTATGAAGCTGCCAAAGCCGGTGTCCGCATCCGGATGATCGTCCGCGGCATCTTCTGCCTGTTCTCGGAGAACAGTAAATTCATCGTACCCATAAAAGCAGTCAGCATCATAGACGAATACCTGGAACATGCGCGTATCTTTATCTTCCATAATGGAGGAAGAGAAAAAACTTACATATCTTCGGCGGATTGGATGGTTCGCAACCTCGATCATCGCGTGGAAGTGACCTGTCCGATACTGGACGAGTCCATCCAGCAGGAATTAAAAGAGATCCTGGAGATCCAGCTCTCCGACAATGTAAAGGCCCGCTGGCTGGACAATGAGCTGTTGAATAAATACAAAAGGGACAATCTTGAGAACAAGGTCAGGTCCCAGATAGAGATCTATAATTATTTGTACCAGAAGGCCATGCCCGCAGAAGAAAAAGTGGCAGCGGCACCGGCCCAATTTGAAATCACGAAATGAAAATGCGACTCGCAGCCATCGACATCGGGAGTAATGCGGCAAGACTGCTTATTTCCGATGTCTCGATCAATAATGAAGGTAAAACGGAATTCAACAAGATCAATCTCGTCCGCGTTCCCTTGCGGCTTGGCTTTGACGTGTTCGAGAAAAAAGCGATCCCGCCGGAAAAAACCGACATGATCCTCCATACCATCAAGGCCTACAAACACCTGATCGAAGCCTATAATGTCGATCATGTAAAGGCCGCCGCCACCTCTGCTATGCGGGATGCCGTCAATGCCCGGGAGATCATCGACCACGTAAGGGACGAGACCGGCATCAGCATCGAGGTGATCAGCGGGGGCAGCGAAGCCTCGCTGATCTACGAAAATCATATCGCGGAAAATCTTGACAAGGAGCACGCCTATATGTATATCGACGTGGGAGGCGGCAGCACCGAGCTGACCTTCTTCGCCGGTAACAAGCTTGTCTTCTCCTCCTCTTTTAATATCGGTACCATCCGCCTGCTAAAGCACCAGGTCACCGACGGACAGTGGGAGAATATGAAGGAATTTATCAAGAAAGAGACCCGTAATTACTTCAATAATATAATTGCCATCGGCTCCGGCGGCAATATCAATAAGATCTTCTCCCTCTCCAAGAAAAAGGAGGGGAAATCCCTGCACATCGAGCTGCTGAAGGATTATCACAAGGAGTTTTCCAGCTTCTCGCTGGAGGACAGGATGCGTCTGTACAAGCTGCGCGAAGACCGCGCCGATGTGATCGTGCCTGCCCTCCTGATCTATATCAATACGATGCGCTGGGCCAATGCCCAGGAGATCTATGTTCCTAAAATAGGGCTGGCCGACGGGCTCATCCAGCATCTCTATGCCGACCTCAAAAAAAAGGGTGTAGAAGTTTAAAAGTTGCCTACCTTGCCCGCAAATTTTGCCGACGATGTCAGTACATACTGAAATAAAGAAAGTAACGACCCATACTTTGCAACGTATGAAAGGCAATGGCGAAAAGATCTCGATGATCACCGCCTACGATTATTCCTTCGCCCGGATCTTTGACGCTGCAGGCATCGACATTATCCTGGTCGGGGATTCGGCCTCCAATGTCATGGCCGGTCATGAGACTACTCTTCCCATCACCCTTGACCAGATGATCTATCACGCCTCCTCCGTTGTGCGTGGCGTCAACCGTGCCTTTGTCGTTGTAGACCTTCCTTTTGGATCCTATCAGTCCAATTCAAAAGAAGCCCTGGCTTCCGCCATCCGTATCATGAAAGAAACCGGCGCCCATGGCATCAAGGTAGAAGGCGGAGAGGAGATACTGGAATCCGTGAAACGGATCCTGGCCGCCGGTATTCCCGTCATGGGGCACCTCGGTCTTACGCCACAGTCCATCTATAAATTCGGGACCTATACGGTACGGGCACGCGAAGAAGAGGAAGCCGAAAAGCTCAAAAGGGACGCGCTTCTGCTCGAAGAGGCAGGAGCCTTTGGCCTTGTGCTCGAGAAGATACCCGCCACGCTTGGCCAGATAGTCGCGCAAAGTATCCAGATCCCCACCATCGGCATCGGCGCAGGCAGATATTGTGACGGCCAGGTGCTGGTCATGCACGACCTGCTTGGTATCAATACCGAGTTCCAACCCCGGTTCCTCCGCCGGTACCTCCGTCTCCACGAGGAGATCACCGGTGCTATTCAGCAATATATAAAGGACGTGAAATCCAACGACTTCCCTAATGAATTGGAACAGTATTAAACATTAAAATATTTATAATACGGGTACTCAACCAGCCGGGCTGACCAGGGGTCCGCTCGGCCCTTTTATACCCCCATTCATCTAATAAATCGACCAATCCCCCGTTTCCCTCCTAGATTTGATCCCGTCAATACAAGAATTTGAAGAAGTTAACAGTACAGATTGTCATTCATATCGCGGCATGGGCGTGTTTCCTGATGCTGCCGTTTGCTTTTTATCCCCGGCCGCAGGGAGACCCCTTTTTTGATCTGAAAAGCATCACGACCTTTTTTGTGGTTAATAACCTGTTCATCATCGCGTTTTATTATCTGAATGCTTATCTCCTTGTCCCGAAACTGCTGGATCTGAAGAAGTTCCTGGGCTATAGCCTGCTGATCCTCGGGCTGCTGATCTTTTACGGGTGTCTGCCCCGGATCTATCACGCCCTGTTCGGCTCTCTGATACCAAACCAGCCGCCACGCCCAAGTCCGCGTTCGGGACCACCCAGGGTTCGTCCCCTCGTAAATGCAGGGAATATAGCCATCTTTTTGCTGGTCTTTGTTTTCAGCACGGGTCTTAAGGTCATCAACCAGTGGCTCCAATCCGAACAAAGGAATAAGGAGATCGCCAACGAAAAACTAAAAGCCGAGCTTTCCTTTCTGAAGGCCCAGATCAATCCGCACTTTCTTTTCAATACCCTGAACAATATCTACGCTCTTGCCACCGCCCAATCGGAACATACGGCCACTGCAGTCATGAAGCTGTCCAGCATCATGCGTTATGTCCTGACCGAAGCCCGCAACGACCTTGTCCCGCTCGAAAAAGAGATCCTGTTCACCTCTCACTATATAGAGCTGCAGAAAATGCGGCTTACCGACAAGACCATCATCGACTTCGAGATCAAGGGAGATACCACTGGCCGGCAGATCGCTCCGCTCCTGCTGCTGCCCTTTGTCGAGAACGCCTTCAAATACGGTATCAGTACCCGGGAACTGTCCCCCATCCGGATAGAGTTGGAAATAAATAAAGAATGGTTGTACTTTCGTATCTGCAATAACAAACACATCAATACGTCGCTACGGGTGACCGAGAACACAGGCATAGGGATCAGCAATACGCGCCGCCGGCTAGACCTCTACTATCAAGACCGCTATCAGCTCAACATTGAAGATAAGACAGGTGAATTTTCTGTTCATTTAAAAATCCAGGTATAATGTTAACGTGTATAGCCATCGATGACGAGCCGCTGGCTCTGGAAGTGCTGAAGAAATATATCGCCAAGATCTATTTCCTCGATCTGAAAGGCGTATTCACCGATCCTTTTGAGGCCCAGAAGCTAATGGATACGGCCCCGGTTGACATCCTTTTCCTCGACATCCAGATGCCCGATATCAACGGCATAGAATTCTCCCGGATCGTCAATAAAAAAAACACAGCCGTCGTTTTTACCACCGCGTTTAGTGAATATGCCGTGGAAGGCTTCAACGTCGATGCCATCGACTACCTGTTAAAGCCGATCGAATACGATCGCTTCCTCAAGTCCGTCTATAAAGCCAAGGAATACGTCGACTACCTCACCAGCCAGGAATTGCAGGAAGGGTACATCTTTGTCAAGTCGGACTACCAGATGGTCAAGGTCAACCTGAAAGAGATCCTTTATATCGAAGGTCTTGACGATTATATCAAGATCTATCTTCCGGGGAAGGCCATTCTGACGCTTATGACCCTGAAGACCATCGCCCAGAAATTGCCGGCCCGCGAGTTCATCCGCGCCCACCGGAGCTATATCGTGCCCATCAGCAAGATCGAGCACATCAGCAAAAGTAAGATCAAGATAGCAGATAAAGAGATACCCATCGGCGTGAGTTACAGCGAGAGCTTTTTCGCTGCGATGGAGAACAAATTAAGTTAAAAAAATGACCCGGAAAAACCGGGCTTTTTTTTGGTATTAACATTTCCGGCGCAGCCCGGACACAACCCCATTTCCCCCTTTTACGTACTATTTAATGCCGGTAAGGTAGATACCGGTATAGGACCAGTTTTTTCATAGTAGATTTTAAGTTAAGGTTGAGGCCACTGGTTAGTGGTTAGTTTTTCCTAAATTGCTTGCGATCGTCAAAAGATCGCAAGCAATATTTATGGAATTTCTCCGTCAATTAAACATTCTCCCCGAAAATATGGGGACTTCCACGGGTGGAAAATGGCTTTCTTCCCGGAGCGCTGTTCTCGAATCTTTTTCTCCTGTCGATGGCAAGCTCATAGCCTCTGTTGTTTCCACGGATAAAGCCGGATACGAGTCCGTCGTAACAGCCGCACAATCAGCCTTTACGGAATGGCGGCTCTGGCCTGCTCCACGAAGAGGCGAGGTAGTGCGCCAGATCGGTGAGTCCCTGCGTAAGAACAAGCAGGCGCTGGGCCGGCTCGTCTCCTATGAGATGGGCAAAAGCCTGCAGGAAGGATATGGCGAGGTACAGGAGATGATCGATATCTGCGACTTTGCCGTTGGGCTTTCCCGCCAGCTGCATGGGCTGACGATGCATAGCGAACGCCCGGCGCACCGCATGTATGAGCAGTGGCATCCTTTGGGGGTAGTGGGGATCATTTCCGCCTTTAACTTCCCTGTCGCCGTCTGGAGCTGGAACAGCATGCTCGCCTGGGTATGCGGCAACACCTGTATCTGGAAGGCGTCGGAGAAGACCCCGCTCTGCGCCCTCGCCTGTCAGTCTATCGTAGCGGAAGTATTCGCGGTCAATAATGTTCCGGAGGGCGTTTCCGGTCTCATCACCGGGGGGCGTGAAACGGGCGAATGGCTTGCCGCCGATACCCGTATCCCCCTGCTCTCCGCAACCGGTTCTACCCGTATGGGCAAGGCAGTAGGCTCCATCGTGGCCGCCCGCCTCGGCAAGGCGCTGCTGGAGCTGGGTGGTAATAATGCCATCATCGTCTCGGGGAATGCCGACCTGAACATTGCCATTCCCGGCGCCGTCTTCGGCGCAGTAGGCACGGCCGGCCAGCGGTGTACCTCCACCCGCCGACTCATCATTCACGGAGACATTTATGATAAGGTAAAAGAAAAGCTGAGCACGGTCTACCGCCAGCTCCGCATCGGCGACCCCCTGGACGAGAATAATCATGTCGGGCCGCTGATCGACAGGGATGCAGTCAACAGTTATCTCCGGGCCATTGAAGCGGGGAAAGAACAGGGCTGCCGCTTCCTGGTCGAAGGTGAGGTGCTTACGGGCGATGGCTTTGAAAGCGGTTGTTATGTCCGTCCCTGTATCGCTGAAGCCGATCCGGCCTACCCTATCGTCAGCCAGGAAACTTTTGCGCCCATCCTCTATCTCCTGAAATACAGGACGCTCGACGAAGCCATAGCCATCCAGAACGGCGTTCCACAGGGCCTTTCTTCTTCCATCATGACCCTCAATCTCCGGGAGGCCGAGCAATTCCTTTCTGTCGCCGGCAGCGATTGTGGCATTGCCAATGTCAATATCGGAACATCCGGAGCGGAAATAGGCGGCGCCTTTGGCGGGGAAAAAGAGACCGGCGGAGGCCGGGAGAGCGGCAGCGATGCCTGGAAGGCCTATATGCGCCGACAGACCAATACCATCAACTACTCAACCCAATTGCCTCTGGCTCAAGGGATAAAATTTAATATTTAAACTACCTGCCCTCTGATCGGACAAAATAATACCAGGGATTGGACGTTATAGCGCGATAGATCCCGATTATCATGAAAGCCGCCGGTACCAATGATCTCTCTGCAGTTTTGAAAAGAACAGTACTCCTGTCAATTCTTGCTTTCGGCTGTTGCCGGAGTATGCAGGCCCAGGTCAGGCTTGGTCTATTGGGAGGTATCCACTCCTCTAAGGTACTGGAATCTAATAATCTGCCCGGCTGGGACACGCTTACCAAACCTTTTCAGAGCTCCCGTTCCGGCTTCCAGCTCGGCATCATCGTGGAAGTGCCCATTGGTCATTCCGGTCTTTTCTTTCAGCCGGGCCTCACCTATATTACCAAGGGCCGAAAATACAATAAGAACAACGACTCCATCACCAGCCTAATCACCGACACGGTTTACAACAAGCAAACGCTCAACCTCAACTATGTCGAGATCCCGCTGAACCTGACCTATAAAATTCCGCTGTCATCCGATCGCCGGAATAGCTTTTTTGTCAGCGCAGGCCCCTATTTCAGCTTTATCTATTCGGGAAGCAATATCAAGCAGGAAAGCCTGACGGCAAGCACACACAAATACAGCAGCGAGTCCGATCCGGTCACGATCGGAAAGGGGGCGGATACGTATAAGACGTTTGACGTCGGGGTCAACGGGCGCGCCGGTTTCGAGCTGGGGAAGGTCATGCTCAGCGCGTATTTCAGCCAGGGGCTGACCAGTTTTTACAACGCTCCGTATGCGGGCACTTTTCACAACCAGGTGATCGGCGCTTCCGTCGGCATCTGGCTTACGGCTACGGGTACTCAGCCACCTCCAAAGAAAAAAGATACGGATAAGGACGGGGTCACGGATGACCTGGATCTATGCCCGCTGATTCCCGGCAAAGCAGCCTGGCATGGCTGCCCGGTATCGGACAGCGACCACGACGGCATCGACGACGAACATGACTCCTGCAGGAACATACCGGGTGTGGGCCGTTACAACGGGTGTCCTGTACCGGACAGCGATCACGACGGGATCAATGACGAAGAAGATAAATGTCCTCACCAGGCAGGCGTAGGCCGCTACAATGGATGTCCTGTACCAGACAGGGACGGAGATGGCGTCAATGATGAAGAGGACAAATGCCCCGACAGTGCAGGCACGATGGAAAACCATGGCTGTCCTGTCGCAAAGGAAATAAAGAAGGAAGCGACCGAGCAGATCAATTACATAGCGCATAACATCCTGTTCAACACAGCCAGCGATCAATTGACAGACAGCTCTTATATAGCGCTGAGCCAGCTGGCGGGTCTCCTGCAAACCCATCCGGAATGGCACCTGGCGATCGAAGGATATACGGACAACTCCGGCACCCCCGCGAAAAACCTCGTGTTATCGCAAAAACGTGCGGATGCCGTCAGGAACTTCCTGGTGTCGAAAGGGATCCCTGCAATGAGATTGTCAGCGACCGGCTTCGGCCCTCAAAATCCCATCGCTGATAACAGGACCCTGAAAGGAAAAGCGGCTAACCGAAGGGTAGAATTAAAGCTCAGTTTGGAGAAACAATAAGGGGAAACGACAATTTTAACATCTTAATAAGGCCATTCCTGTAATTTCTGGCCCGTGAGGCACCCATTTTTTCTTATTTTCATGTTTAAACTATGATACACATGGGGGAGCTGCCACTGCGGGTCACCTGTAAAACTAAAACGAAAAAAACAATGATTTGTCGCTTGAAAGGATGGTTAAGTGTAGTTCTCATTGGATGCTTGCCACTGACGATGTTAGCCCAGGGTACCTCCGCAAAGACCGAACTGCCAAAAGGCTGGCACCTGCTTGATAAAGAAAAAGACGGGTTTTATGGTATCAGTGTCAATAAGGCCTATGAATTCGCAAAGCAGAAGAAGCTGAAAAGCAAGACGGTGCTTGTCGCCGTCATCGACTCTGGTGTCGATACCCTTCACGAAGACCTGAAAAGCATTCTCTGGACCAATCCCAAAGAAATACCCGGTAATGGCATCGACGATGATCACAACGGATATGTCGATGATGTCCACGGCTGGAACTTTATCGGTGGCAAGGACGGCCGCGATGTAAAAGATGACTCCCAGGAAGAGGCCCGTGTCTATTATGGCTTTAAAGAGAAATTCGATTCAGCTGGTCTCGATACTGCGACGCTCAGTGCCGATGACAAGGACAATTACCATATGTGGCTGAAAGCCCGCAAGTCCATTATGGGCGAAGGTGCCGATGGTCCCATTGACATCGTTATGCTGCACAATGCCCTTGAAAATTCGATCAAGAGCGACAGCATCCTCAGCCAGGCCATGGGGAAGGTAGAATATACCGGGAATGATCTCGATACGTTCCAGACCCAGACCACAGAGAGCAAAAGGGCCAAGGCCTGGATCCTCTATCTGTTCAAGGCTAATAAGATCATGGACATGACCAACAAGGCCTTTATCTCCGATTTCACCGAACAGGTGGACCAGGAGGAAAGAAAGGCCGCGGCAAAAACCACTCCTCCAAAAGACAATCGCAAAGAGATCGTACAGGATAATGAAGCCGACATCAACGACCGTTTCTATGGCAACAATGATGTAATGGCGGGCGACCCCATGCATGGTACGCATGTATCCGGGATCATCGGCGCCGAAAGAGGAAATGGCGTAGGGATGGACGGTGTCGCCGACAACGTCCGCATCATGATGGTCCGTGCCGTTCCCAACGGAGATGAGCACGATAAGGACATCGCGCTGGCTATCCGTTATGCCGTCGATAATGGTGCGAGGGTCATCAATATGAGTTTTGGCAAGAACCTGTCCCCGGAGAAAAGCTGGGTGGACTCGGCCGTAAAGTATGCGGAAAGTAAGGGTGTACTGCTGGTCCACGCTGCGGGTAATGACGCTGCCGACGTGGATACCACAGACAACTTCCCGAATCCTGATTTCCGGCATTCGACTTATGTTGCCTCCAACTGGATCACGGTCGGGGCGAGCAGCGATCCGCTTGCCGAACCCGGCTTCGAAAGCTATACTGCATCTTTCTCCAACTATGGTAAGAAAGAAGTGGATGTATTCGCTCCCGGCACGCGTATCTATTCCTCCCTTCCGGGTGGAAATAAATATGGCAATCTCCAGGGCACGAGCATGGCCGCTCCTGTTGTCACCGGGGTAGCTGCGCTGATCCTCGAATACTATCCCAACCTGACTCCGCAGCAGGTAAAATATTGCATCGAAAAATCGGCTATTCATCTGACCGCCAAAGTAAAAAAGCCCGGTTCTGAAGACCACCAGGTAAACATGTCGGATCTTTCTACATCCGGCGGCGTGATCAATGCCTATGCCGCATTGAAAATGGCTTCCACGCTGAATACCGTTCCTAAAAAAATGGAAAAGTCGACCTTGAAGAATAACAATAACTAAAGGGAAATGCTCCATAATAAAAAAGGGCCGGTTTACCGGTCCTTTTTTTTATTTTTATATATAAACTCTACAGTATGATCCCTAAATCAGAAATCCTCCCTGGTGAATTCTACCAGGGTTATATCGATCTGATCAAAGAAGAAGATTTTCGCGAGGCCATCCGAAAAAACACCAAACAGTTCCGGAAGTTCATGGCAAAGATCCCGCGCAAGAAATTCGATTTTGCCTATGCCGAAGGCAAGTGGACCATCAGGGAAATGCTGCAGCACATCATCGATGCAGAGAGGGTCTTTGCCTATCGCGCCCTCACCTTTTCCCGTAAGGATGCCTCTCCCCTCCCCGGCTATGATGAGAACAGCTGGGCGGTCAATGGGGGAGGCGCCGTGCGTCGCTGGAAGGACCTGCTGGAAGAGTTCAGCGTAGTACGGGCCGCTACTGAATACCTCTATGAATCTCTCTCGGACGAGCAGCTCCGTTTTGTCGGCAGCGCCAATGGCCGTCCATGGAATGGATTTACCCTGGGTTTTATTATCCCCGGTCATGTCGCCCATCATATGAAGATCTTACAGGAGAGATATCTATAAATGAACTTCTTTCAATCATTGCCCCCCCGGCGGGTTCACCGCATTGCGGTCAGCGCCTTCTTTTTTCTGGCCGGGCTTTGTTTCTCGAGCTGGACCTCCCGTATCGCTACTATCCAGCAGAAGTTTCATCTCGATGACAGGGCGCTGGGCGCGATCCTGCTTGCCCTGCCTATGGGACTGATGGTCTCCCTGCCTCTTGCGGGCTGGCTGGTAGCCAGGTTTGGCAGCCGTCCCATGGCCTTTACCGCCGCCATACTCTATGTCTGCACCTTACCCGTAATAGGCCTTGTGAACGCCGTTTGGCAGCTGATGACCTGTCTTTTTATATTCGGTATGGGAGGGAATCTCCTCAATATTTCGATCAATACCCAGGCGATAGGTACCGAAACGCTGTATGGCCGGACCATTATGGCCTCTTATCATGGGCTGTGGAGCCTGGCCGGGTTTTCAGGTGCATTCCTGGGTGGTTTTTTTATCAGCCTGGGCTGGCTGCCCTGGCAGCACTTCCTGGTGACCAGCTCGCTTGCCTTTCTGATTATCGGTCTTTTTGGCCCGCGTCTGCTACCGAAAGATGCTTCAGCAGGCAGCAACCAGCCTATTTTTGCCCGGCCTGACAAGTCGCTGATAACGCTGGGTCTGATCGCGTTCTGTTCCATGATGTGCGAGGGCTCTATGTTCGATTGGAGCAATGTCTATTTCCTCAAGGTCGTCCATCCTCCCCGGGCCTTACTGGGGCTTGGTCTGACAGCTTTTATGTCCACGATGGCATCCGGCAGGTTCCTGGGAGACTGGCTGACTACCCGCTGGGGCATGAAGAGGATACTTCAGTTTAGCGGTCTGCTAACGGCATTGGGGTTGTTGACGGCGATCAGCTTTCCGTATGTGCTGACAGCCACCATCGGCTTTATGCTGGTTGGCGCGGGGGTATCGTCGATAGTTCCGCTGATATATAGTGCCGCGGGCCGTAGTACCGTCTTATCGCCGGGTGTCGCGATCGCGGCTGTCTCCACGTTTGGTTATCTGGGCTTTCTTTTTGGCCCTCCTTTTATCGGTTTTATCGCTCACCGTTTCAATTTACAGGTGTCTCTCGGGCTGGTCGCCATACTGGGGCTGGTGATCACGGTGCTTGTGAAAAAGAAAATGGGCGCTTAACCTGCGCCCACTCACTGTCTTTGAAACAGCCTACGGCTGTTTTTGGTTATTTATTATAGACCAGGTTCTTTTGTGTGATCATGTCATCCAGGACATTCACTGTCTCTCCCAGCCACAGGTCGGTCTTCCTGTCCTTCAGCCATTGCTGAAAGCGATCGGCCTTGCTCTTATCATCATCATACTTGTGTGCATCCTGGGGCAGAGACTGAACATTCAGTTCACTAGTGGTCGTCAGCTTGCTCAGATTCTCGATCTGCTTGTAGGTGGATTTCAGCTGTTTCTGCTCATCGCGGTATTTCTGTACGTTGAGCGGATAGACCTTGTCCTTTTCCTTGTTCAGCCATTCTTCGTCCTGGCGGATCAGGTTAAAGGCTGAGTTGTTCTTCAGGCGTTCGTTGCTCATCCCTTTGATGACGTTGATATCATAGGCATATTTCCAGGGGGCATAGTCCGCTTTCTGGATCTCGTCCCATGGCAGCGCATCGGGATTGTCTTTTTCCCTGAATTTCGCATATTCGTAGATGTCAGGATAGATATCGGGTAATGCGACATCGGAAGATACACCGCGAAGCTGTGTTGATCCGCCGTTGATACGATAGAACTTCTGCAGGGTCAGCTTGATCGTCCCCAGTTCGCTGTTGGGATCGACCATAAAATTCATGGACTTGTCGAGACCGATATTACGTTGAACCGTGCCTTTACCATAGGTAGAGGTGCTGCCGATGATGACACCACGATGATAATCCTGGATGGCAGCGGCAAAGATCTCGGAGGCCGAAGCGCTGAGCTCGTTTACCATTACGGCAAAAGGTCCGTCATACAATACGCTCTTATCATGATCTGGCAATACCTGTGACTTGCCGTCGCGGTCTCTCACCTGTACGATGGGTCCCTGTTCGACAAAGAAACCGGCCATCTGTACCACATCATATAAAGAGCCACCGCCATTATTGCGAAGGTCCAGTACGATACCGTCTACTTTCTGTTCTTTTAGCTTTACTATTTCTTTGGCTACGTCGATGCTGCAACGGCTGCCCTTGGGGTTGTCGAAGTCGGCGTAAAACTCGGGCAGATAGATATACCCGATCTTGCCCTTGGGCGAGTTGACGATGGCACTGCGGGCAAAGGTCAGCTCATCCTGTACGATCTCGTCGCGGATCAGTGAGATCATCTGGATCGAACCATCCGACTTCTTCAGCCACAGGCGAACTTCGGACCCCTTCGTACCGCGGATCACCTTTACGGCATCTTCTACAAAGAATCCGGTGAGCTCAACCGGCTCGGCATTGCCCTGGGCTACTCTCACGATGATATCGCCAACGGCTATTTTGCCGGACTTCCAGGCGGGGCTGCCCGTGACCAGGCTGCCGATCTTGATATTCCCGTCCTCATCTCTCAGGGAGGCGCCGATACCGAAGAAGTGACCGCTCATCTGTTCGTCAAAATATCTTTTTTCTACCGGGGGGAAATAATCAGTGTGAGGGTCCATCGACTGGACGATGCTTTGAACGAACATATTGAAGCGATCGTCATCCGTGACTTTTACCTTAAGCCTTTCGTAGATACGATCCATGATCTTCAGCGAGCGGGTGCGGGCATCTTTTTCGAGGTCTTCGTTGCTTTTGGCGACGAAGTCTTTTTTACCCTTGTTGGCCTCCTGCTGGTCCATCAGCTCGGAATAGCGTTCGAGCGTCAGGAATTTCAGGCGTTTGCGCCAGGCTTCCTTGCGCTCCGCTTCCGTCTTCGGAAATTTCATCTGGTCGTAGTTCTGATCGAAATCCTCGTCTTTTGTGAATTCAAAAGGTTTGGAAAGTATCTCTTTATAGATAGCCTCTGTTTCGGCAATCCTTTTCTTATAGACTTCGGTAACGGCCGGAACGAATTGTACATGAGCTGTTCCGAGGATCTCGTCGTCGATGGTCGTCCCGTATTTGACATTCAGGGCATCTACATCCGATTGGAAGAAAACGTCCTTTTCGGCATCGATATCCGCCATGTACTTGTCAAATACCTCTTTGGAGAACTTGTCATCGATCGCTTTCGGACTATAGTGGATCTGTTCCAGCATCGTCCCAACGTTGAGCAGGATCCTTTCATATTTCGTCGGCGGATTACTTCCAATTCCAAGTGTACGGAAAGCGACAAAAATCCCACCCCCCAGGATCAGCAGGAGGATCGGCAGATTTCTTTTATTGATCATATTCTTAAGCACTTTTTTCATGTATATTCAAAAATAACGATAAATATAATGGTATGTTGTCGTAAAAGTTCAATATTAACACCCTGTTTGCCGGATTTGTGATAAGTGGCAGCGGCAAAATATTTTTGAACAATGTTTTTGAAGGAAATCCAAATTATACTAATTTCGCGTTTCAACTGGTGGTTGTAGCTCAGTTGGTTAGAGCATCAGATTGTGGTTCTGAGGGTCGTGGGTTCGAGCCCCATCATCCACCCCAAAAGCTCCGAGATAATCGGAGCTTTTTTTTTATAAAAAAGAGACAATTATGACCAAGATAGCCTTGTGGCTTTATACAATTCCCTTTATATCCGCATTTATCCACTGGCTCACTATCTGGATGGCGCTAAAGCTCCTCTTCCATCCCCGTACTCCCAAAAAGATCCTTGGCTTCACCCTGCATGGCGTTTTTCCCAAAAAACAAAGACAAATAGCCGAAAGCCTGGGAAAGATCGTAGGGCAGGAGCTGCTTTCTTTCGGGGATATCGAAAAGACCATTACAAATCCCGACAATGTCCGCCGTATCCTGCCCCTGGTAGAAGAGCACATCGATAATTTCCTTCGTCACAAGCTCAAAGAAAGTATGCCTATGATCGCCATGTTCATTGGCGATAAGACCATCGCCCAGTTAAAAACTGTTTTTATGCAGGAGCTGGAGGAACTTTTCCCGGTCATAATGAAGAACTATGTCGCGAATCTGCGCAACGATCTTGATCTTGAACGAATAGTAGTCGACAAGATCGCTGCATTTTCCAATGATAAGCTGGAAGCCATGCTGAATCAGTTCCTTACCAAAGAATTCCGCTTCGTAGAGATCATCGGTGCGGCGCTTGGTTTCCTGATCGGCCTGCTGCAGATCATGCTTACGCTGCTTATGAAATAACTGCATTTTAGCATCGTATAACAACATTTTAGCAAAGCTGCTTTTATTACCCCTTCTGTAGTTAAATTATACCGTTGATACAGATTGGAGGTTTTTGCTAAAGCTTTTAACCTGAATTTTGCCCCAAAATGGAAATATACAACTCATGAGAAATTCCTGGCTTTTGTTTCTGATTATGATGGTAGTGTCGCAGACAGGCTTTGCACAGCGCCCTGGTGGGGGCGGTGGCGGCAGAAGAGGTCCCGGAGGACAGGTGCCGGCCATAGGCCACTTCTATGGTAAGATCGTGGATGCCAAGACCAATAAAGGAATGGATGGTGTTTCGATCCAGCTGATCCAGAGTAAATTCGATACTGTTTCAAAGTCCCGTAAGGATACCGTCATTTCAGGTATGATCACCCGCCGCAGCGGCGAGTTCAGCCTGGAAAACCTCCCCATCTTCGGCAACTTCCGTCTCGTTATATCCGCCATTGGTTATACTACTTATGACAATAAAGTAGCCTTCGATCTCAAAGGGCTGAGAGGTGCGGGTGGTGCAGCAGGCGGTGTCGGCGCTCCGGGTGCAGCCGGTGCCGACGGTCAGCCCAATATGGCCGTTGCGCAGCAGGCGCTGAATGCGGTCGATAAAGATCTGGGAAATATCAAGCTGACCCAGGACGCACAAAGCCTGGCCTCGGTGACGGTGACGGCATCCAAGCCCCTCATTACAATGGGGGTCGACCGTAAAATATACAATGTCGAAAAAGATATCTCGGCCCAGGGTGGTACCGGAACGGATGTCATGAAGAACGTCCCTTCCGTCCAGGTGGACATCGATGGCAACGTCACGCTCCGTAACAGCCCTCCCACTATATTTGTAGACGGACGGCCAACCACGCTGACCCTCGATCAGATCCCTGCCGATGCTATTGCGAGCGTGGAGATCATCACCAACCCCGGCGCAAAGTATGATGCTTCGGGAGGCACTTCGGGAATCCTCAACATCGTCCTTAAAAAGAACCGGAAGGCCGGTTATAACGGCAATATCCGCGCCGGTATGGACCAGCGCGGGCGGGCAAACCTGGGCGGCGACATCAATGTCAAGCAGGGAAAGGTCAACTTCTTTCTCAGCGGCAACATCAACCAGCGTAAAAGCATAACCAACGGTCAGATCGATCGTACATCCACCTTCGACAGCGCCAATGGAAGGTCTGGCTACAAGAGCATCCTGAGCGAAAGCGATAAAAATGTCAACAAGGGATATTTTGCCTTTGGAAGGGGTGGTCTCGACTATCTCATCGACAACCGGAATACGATCTCTATATCCGGGAATATCGTTCACGGAACATTCGAACCTTATATCAACAGCGATATTTATACGACGACAGACTCGTTGCCCAACGGAACTCCTTTTTCCTATTACACCGGAAGATATTCTACCAGCTCCTCCCATTTTAATAACCATGGCGGGATGTTGAGCTATAAGCATACCTTCCCCAAATCGGGTGAGGAACTGACCGCTGATGTCAACTACAGCCAGGGTTCGAATGACAATTTTAACCTGATCCAGACCCAGCAGCATACCAATGCGGACAAGAACAGCCCTTCGCTCGGCACCTATCAGCAGCAGCAGACAGGGAATGGTAACAACAAATATTTTACCGCGCAGGCAGACTATACGCTGCCCCTTGGCGAGAAATCAAAGTTCGAGACCGGCGCA
This sequence comes from Puia sp., assembly GCA_036499285.1. Lineage (GTDB taxonomy): Bacteria > Bacteroidota > Bacteroidia > Chitinophagales > Chitinophagaceae > Puia. The sequence goes on from DASYEB010000004.1 coordinate 30,342, forward strand.
CGCGTAGCCATCCGCAATAATACCAGCATAAATGATATCGACACACTGAACAGTAACAACCAGTTTGTCGTCAATCAACTGCTTTCTTCGAACTATACCTACCGCGACCGTGTATTCGCCGGTTATGCCACCTATTCCAATGCGATCGACAATTTTACGTATCAGTTGGGAGTACGCGCGGAAAGTTCGGATTACAAGGGTACGGAACACTTCACCGACGTCGACGCGGCTGGCAACCAGACCCCATCTATCGGGCAATTCAGCAATAAATTCCCGATCAGCCTGTTCCCAAGCGTTTTCCTGACACAGAAGCTTGGTGAAGACCAGGACCTGTCCTTTAACTATACCCGCAGGATCGACCGGCCCCATTTCCAGCAGCTCTTTCCTTTTACCGACTACTCCGATTCGCTCAACCTGAGCAGGGGTAACCCGGATCTGAAGCCGCAGTTCACCAATTCCTTTGAACTGGGTTATCAGAAGACCTATTCCGGCAACAACAGTTTCCTGGCTTCGGTCTATTATAAGTATACCACGGACCTGATCACCCGCTACCAGCAGCCGGGTACCAACCCGGTCACCAAGCTGCCGGTATTTATCAATACCTATATCAATGCGGAATCCAGCTTTGTAGGCGGTCTGGAGCTGATCGGCCGTAACAGCATCACAAAATGGTGGGACCTTACGAGCAATATCAACATCTTTACCTCTCATATCAACACTATCGACACCGGTAAGAATGCTGTTGCTACCCAGCCTCAAAGCTGGAGCTGGTTTGGAAAGATCAACAACAGCTTCAAGCTGACCAAGAGCCTTTCCTTCCAGTTGTCCGGGGACTATACGTCTAAAACAGTCCTTCCGCCCGGCGGCAGCGCCAGCAATAGCGGCGGTGGTGGTGGCCGTGGTTTTGGCAACAGCAGCAGCGGCAATGCCCAGGGATATTCCAAGCCCACCGGCGGTGTCGATGCGGCCATACGCTATGAGTTCCTGAAGAACAGGGCGGCATCACTTACCCTCAGTGTGAATGATATCTTCCGCACCCGCACCAACGATGTATTCACTACTTCGGAGGGTTTTGAACAGGAGTCTTCCCGCAGAAGGGACCCCCAGTTCTTCCGGCTCCAGTTCAACTGGCGGTTTGGCAAATTCGACATGGCTCTCTTCAAACGTAAGGATATGAAGGGAGAAAGGGATACGATGGAAGGGATCCAAAGCCAGGGCAGCGGTCCTTCCCCGGCTCAGAATTAATTTATTATCTTAGCGCATGCGCTCTTATCTGGCACTTGGGGACTCCTACACTATCGGTGAAGGAGTCCCTCTTTATTACAGCTATCCCTATCAGACTGTCCAGCTTCTCCGCAAAACAGGCAGAGATTTTTACGCCCCCGAGATCATTGCGCGCACCGGCTGGACAAGTGATGACCTGGCTGCCGCCCTGGCCCACACCCGGCTACTCCCCCACTACGATCTTATTACGCTGCTGATCGGTGTCAACAATCAATACAGGGGGCGCGATCTGGAAGAATATGGCGTTCAGTTCGAACAGCTGCTGCGCCAGGCCATCGGGTTAGTCCAGCCCCAGGGCTGCGTCCTTGTCCTGTCCATCCCCGATTGGGGTGTTTCCCCCTTTGCCGCGGCGCGCGGCGACAGGGAGGAGATCGCAACAGCCATCAACACGTTCAACACCCTTGCCCGGCAAATAACCCTGGAGCAGCGTTTGCCTTTTATCGACATCACCGGTCATAGCCGGACCCAGGGCGCTCCGGCAAATTTCGCCGCAGATGGGCTGCACCCCGGCGCGGGACAGTATGCCTGGTGGGCGGAGGAAATCAATAAATACTATTCAATCCGTCAGTATTGAGGTAGATGACATCCGGCTGTCGTACGTAGGTATTGTTATACCGGAACTGAATGCCGGTGCTGAACATGATCTTAAAGGAATTATTCTGCATGGTCTTCCGGGGAAAATAGACCATGCGCAGCTCTATCGTATTGAAGACAAGGTTCTCATTACGGGCCCGCATCCCTGCTCCGATGCCATGATAAAGAGATGACTTGTCGAAAGTCCCCTTCTCAGGGGTCAGGAAGGAAAGGTCTCCGAACGCAAACGGAGCGAATTTAAAGCCAAGGAACTTGTAGTTGAGAAAAAAGGTCGTTTCCGAATGCAGCGTCATTCGCTGGGAGCCAAAGGTAGAATCGCCGCTGAAATAACGCAATCCGAAAACATTGTTGAGTGTCAGCGGATCGATCCCCAGCCGGTTGAATTGCCGGGTATAGCTGAAATTGATATATTGCCTGATCTTTACCGCATTAAAAACAAAGAGCGGGCTATAATAGCTGGCGCCGATGAGGGTACTTGCGTCCTCAAATTTTCCCTTTCGAAAGAAAGTGCCGCTTCGAAGGAAGAACTGGACAAAGGCCCCTTTTTTTGTAACGACGAACTCATTCGCGTCTACCCCTGTATAGGGCCTGGTCAGGTACAATTGCTTATACCACCCTCCCGTGAGGGCCACGTTATACCCTTTGGGAATATCCTCGGTCGTACCAAAGCCATAAATATAATTGGTCTTATAAAAGTCCTGCCGGAAGAAGGTGAACGAAGCCAGTGCCGCCTCTCTGCTGTTGAACCTAAAATTGAAATTATCCTTTCCTATCTGTTTGGGAACGCTGTCAAAATCATTCCGGAAATAACGAAAGGCCACGAATTTACGGTCACGGACGGAGGTATTGCTTAGAAAACGTTCGGAGCCAAGGTTCCAGCCTATCCAGCCATCATGGGTATGATAGCTGTATTTGTAAAAGAAGCTGTCCACGTTGTGGTAGACATTGAAATTCTCAAAATGACCGATGGTCAACCCGCCGGCCAGGTGAGCATATGGAGCATAGAGGGGACGGTCCAGTCTTACAAACCAGGCTGTTTCATCCGGTGTGCCGGGATAAAGGTCGCTGTTGATCTTCGTGTAGGACGCAGTCGCATTGACAAAGGAGCCTCCGATATTATTCTTGCTGTACAACAGCTGCGGACCAAAATTCGGGTCCCTGTTCTGTTCCAGGTTGAAACCTCCCTGGATCCTTTGTCCCATTCCGAGGAAGTTGGCCTCGCTGACATTACCCCGGAAACTGAAAGGAGGATAACCCAGACTGCCGATGGCTCCTCCGATCGTAAACAGGTCTTTGACCACGACCACCAGGTCCACCGAATCGGTCTCCGGTACAAAGGTCACCAGGATCCGGGCATCCTGGATAAAGTTGAGATTACGGATCACCCGTTCGTTATCCGCCAGTTTATAAGCGTTGACGGGTGTATTTTCTTTTATGAACAAATTGTTACGGATGACCCAGTCCCTGGTTTTGCGGTGGAGCTTGTTCAGCATTTTTGTGCCGAAGTATTGCAGTCGCCGGGATGTGTCGGTGAATGTCTGTTCGAAACCATAACCCCGGATAAAGATATGCCGGATGACCTTGCCCTCATAGGGCTTGAAGGGGCTTTCACTCTTTGTGTTGAGGGCAGCTGCTATGGCGATGGAATCGGGACGCCCCTTTGTAATGGAATTGCGAAAAAATTGAAAGATATTGTTGTTCCGCAACCCCCGGTGATGTGTAACGGTAGTATCCTTACCCTGCCTCCCCTGTCCATAAGAACACAGATTCAGCCAACAACAGCCGATCACCACCACAAGCCGTATAATAATCCCCTTCGTCAAGCACTTATTGGGTCAAATAGTTTGAAATGAATGATAATCAAAGGTCTAATATAAACGTAATTTTTGTTTTTTTTTGGTTAGCGTAATGTTATAAAAAACCCTGCCGGCTTATTCCGCTGTATTCGGGTGTATTGGTGGTATTCTTTTTGAATATTATGTACTGTACCATTAAAACCATTGAAATCATTTTGTAATGACAACTACTAATTCCTTTATCACCTGGCCGACCCTTCTACCTGAACCTAACATGACAGCACATGCCGGAAAGTCAAGGCAAGGCAGGAAGGGCCTGGTAAAACGCCTGGATTCGCCTGCCCCGCCGGATGAGCTGACCATCCGAAAGCTCAACGAACTGGCGGCAAAGCGTCCTTTCTGCACCCCGCACAAAGCGAAAACACACGAGATCCTGTAATAATTTTTGTAGAAAAAATTTCCTCCTTTCGGGAGGAAATTTCTACATTGATCGGGGTCGTCGTCATTAAGAACCGGCCTGTATCTTTTCGATAAAACGGTTTAGCTGAGACAGCTTGAAGATTTCCTTATCTTTTTCATCGGCTTCAAAATTCATGAAGAGGATACTTCCGTCCATGGCGAGTGTAAGGAGGTAATGATCTTTCCGGTAGATATCATAAACAACCAGGTCTCCATGATCTTTTTCCATCAACAGGTACTCTTCGGTCCCTTTATCCGTCCTGATCTTAATGGGTTCGGTCTTTAGATTTTCCATATGAGCTTTTACCCTCATAACAGAAAAAGGCAGGCCACGCTGCAATTGCCCCAAAAAGACTAAAAAGAATGGCATAATTGTATTACTTTAACTCCTAAACGCGCTATATGGAACAGACGATGCAAAACCGGCCGGATTCCAAACTGGAAGACCTTTTCCTCGATGAATTAAGAGACATCTATGGGGCCGAGCAACATCAGCTGCAGGTCTTGCCCCTGCTGAAGAAGGCTGCTTCCTCGCTCAAATTAAAGAATGTCATTGCCAGTCATCTCGATGATACCCGGGAACAGATCAGCCGGCTGGAGATCCTCTTTGAGAGAATGGGGCGGACTGCGGAAGCCCGGATCTCGGAAGCTCTTCTGGGTATTATCCGGGCGGCGGAAGACGTCATTGCGGCAACGGAGAAAGGCACTGCAACCCGTGACGCCGGCATCATCGTGGCAGTCCAGAAGCTGGAGCACTACGAGATCACCAGTTATGGAAGTCTGGCCCAGCATGCCCGCACCCTCGAATTTGATGAGATGGAGGAGATCCTTGAATTGTCCCTATATGAGGAAAAAGAGGCCGATGATCTGTTTACTGCTCTTGCGGAGAATTATATTAATGCGGAGGCGCGGAGGGAGTAATGCTTCTGCCGCCGCCCTGGCGCCAATCTGCCGGCTCTGGGGAGGCCTCCTCTTACAAGATATCCTCTTCCCTAAAATCATATCTCTGCCTGATCCGCCGCGTCACATCGCCCAGGGGCATTCGTCCCGGAATGGTATCCTCTCCCCGCTCCCACTGATCCAGCTCTTCCTGAACGTGCTTTTTTTGCAGCTCCGCCAGCTTTTGCAGCAGTTGCGCCGTCATTCCTTTTTTCTGCTCGTAGATAGCTGTTCTCTTTTCCTTTACCAGCTCCTTGTCACGCCGCATATCCTCTTCGGCCGCGGCCATTTGCTTCAGCTCGATCCCGGCCAGCGCCAGGTCATAGGGGCCCGTAGTCATGATCAGCTTGGATAAGACAGGGCCTGTTTCGATCAATATGATCAGGAGAGAGATGAGAAGGCTTGTCCAGAATACGCTGCTTTCCCGGCTGGAGAGGTCAGACAGCGCCTTATTGCGTTCCAGGAATCCCACATCACCGGCGACCTGCGCCTCATAGGAACGGTTTTTTAGTTGTCTGCTGGCGTTGGCCTCTTTTATCAGGCTGTCCTGGTAGCCGATTTGCCGGGTCAGCAGCTGCAGCTGAGGCGTATACTGCATTAATGCCGACTCATAGGCTTCCTGTTTCAGTTTTGTCAGCTTGTCGATGCCGCGGCGCTGTGACCCGCCGGTGCCATCCGCTTCAGTCACATAGGCCTGCTGAAGCCGGTGAAGGGTATCTTCGAGTCCCGCCTGTTTTTGCCGCAGCAGGTCCCTTTCTTTTTGTGCGGTTTCCAGCGTCGACCGGTTCTCGGCCTGGAGCAGAGTGTCATTGGCGAGCATCTTTTTATGTCTGTTCTCTGTAAGCTGCACGTCAATCTCTTTTTCAAAGATCTTCAGCTCCAGCGGCCGGGCGATGGTAAAGCCGATGAGCAGGGCCAGGACCAGCCGGGGCGTCGCCATCCAGATCTGTTTCTGGAGGGTGACCCCATACTTGCGCATGGTCGATACGAGGAAACGGTCGAAATTGAAAATGATCAACCCCCAGACGATGGCGAAAACTACGGCCCAGGCCGCATCGTTAAAAACGCTGTAAATGGCGTATCCTGCGGACAGCGCCGCCAGCGTAAAGGTGGCCAGCAGGACGCCGCCGAGTCCGGCATATTTGGTCTGTTCGGAAGGGCAATCCTTTAAAAGGTCCTGGTAGGCGCCGGAGCACCACCATAAAAAATGTCGTTCCCGTGGTTGACGGGTTTGTTTGCCCACTCCGGTGAAGGAATCATACGAATACAGGCTCTCCGGCCTGCTGGTGTCTGTGGTTGCTGCCATGGTTTGCTTGTTCTGTTACATGAGCCAGCCCACTGCCCTTGCGGGCATGACATGGCCTGGCACATAAATGATTCGTTAAGTTGAAGTGGGAACAAGCAAAGAACGGGATTTTCCCGTTCAAATTGCAAAGGAAATGCTAAAAGCCGGTAGGGTTTCGGTGAATGGACAATACTACCAATCTTACTTTTTTGCTATAACTATCGGAACAGAGCCTTTCACCAATGAATTGAATTCATCAAGATGAAAATGAACTCCCGAAGGGCCTTCCTGCCGCACGGCGAATTTCAATTTTCAATTCCATTAAAATTGCATTATTTATTTTAAAAGTCCTGCAAAGTCTTTCGGGATTTTCTTCTGATCTTTATTGCATAAGCCTCAACTGGATGCCTGCTTCGAAATAGTCAGAATTTCCTTTAAAGCTTCACCAAAGTTAAATTTCACGCGTGACATCAATGTCCTGACAGCCCAATACCATGGATCATACTTAATCTTATCGTCCTGGCTATACAAATGTGGCTCAAAATATGGGTTATATCCATATCTCTTTTCAAGTACCCATTTGGCATTATTCGCAAGTCTCAATTTTTCCCCGAGTAAAATTCCAACAACAAAACCAAAGGTTTGATACCTCGCAATCCCTTTCATCGTATTAACAACGGAATCAAATTTTTCATATTCAAAAGAAATATTTTCTAAATCCATTTCAAGATCCTTTTCCTGAAAGAAAGATAGTATGATCTTATTTGCACTGCCGGGTAACCCTAAGATCAATTCTGTATTTGCTTGAAATATATTGCCGTTATCTTCTTCGATAGGAATATGCTTTGCTTTAAGCATGGAGTTAATTACTTCCTGGCTGGAGCACGGATGATTACGCCAGCCGCAGACAGATTATCATGGATCATCTGTGCAAACTCGGCCGCGTGTTCGCCATCCCCATGTAAACAAATCGTCTCGGCCGAGAGAGTCACTTCCCCGGAAGGCGTTCCATCCTTTGTATAAACATCTACCCGACCTTCTTTCACCATCTTCAATACCTGTTGGAGGGTCTGTGCCGGATCATTGATCAGCGCATGCGATTGCGTCCGTGGTGTCAGGCTGCCATCGGGCTGGTATGTTCTGTCGGCAAAAACTTCACTGATAAAACGCAGACCCATGTCATCGGCCTGCCGGCGCATTTCGCTGCCGCTAAGGCCATATAACGATAAAGAAGGATCGAAGTCGAGAATGGTGCGGCAGATGAGCTTGCTGATGACGGCGTCTTTTGCTGCGCGGTTGTACAAGGCGCCATGTGGTTTGACATGTTTCATCGGGGTTCCGAACTCGCGGCAGATGGCCGAAAGCCGTTGCAACTGTTCGGCTATGATCGCCGGCAACTCTTCAACGGTGACGGCGGCACCTAAAATATCCACGCGCCCGAAGTTTGCTTTATCCGGATAGGACGGATGAGCGCCGATGGCTACTCCATGCCGCAATGCCAGCTCCACTGACCGGCGCATCGTATCATCATCGCCGGCATGACCGCCGCAGGCAATATTTGCTGAGCTGATAAAAGGAAAAATAGAAGCATCCGAATCCATGCCCTCCCCCATGTCGCAATTCAGGTCAATAAAAGGATCTGGTCTCAACACACCATTTCATTTAGGTGATCGAGGCAGCTTCGCTGCAGGATATGCAGTTCTTTCTCGCGCGCCACCAGGAGGTTTTCGGCCATCCGGATATCCATCTGCTTGAACTGGATACAGTCGGAAGGTCGCAGCTGCGCAAGCTTTGGCAAATGGGCGGAGACCACATGGGCGAGCCGGGGGTAGCCACCCGTCGTCTGGTGGTCAGCCATCAATACGATGAGCTGGCCATTGGGCAGCAGCTGGACGGTACCAAAACTTACCGCAGCGGACACCAGCTCAGCAGGACGTGGCATCTTTATGGGGGCGCCCTTTAGCTGATAGCCCATCCGGTCGGAGGAAGGATGAATAAGAAAATTATTTTGCAGGAAGGTCTCCTTTGCTGCTTCGGGTAAAAAAGCCCATTCGTGGCCGGGGATAAAGCCAATCTCGTGCGGGTATTGATACGTTTTATCGATATTGACCCGCCAGGGCAGCGCCTCAAAATTACTTTCTTCTTTTAGCAGGCCTGCAAAATAAATGGTATTCTCATTGAACGGCAGCTCATCCCCTTTTTTCAGCGGCTGGCCGCACCAGCCACCGGCTCCGGCCTTCAAATGGGTGCTATAGCTGTTGAGCCATTTCTTTACGCAATATCCCCCGTGTACGCTTAGATAACATCTGCCGCCTTGCACCAGCGAAGGAAAATGCAGAACCGTATTCTTGCGGACCACAACTGGCTGCCAGCGGGGAATGACCTCGTCCACCAGGGTAGGCGAAAAATCAGCGCCGGTAATGGCGATGAGCGTATTCTGTTCGAAGAGGATCTGCGGACCGGGGAAATGAATTTCGATCACGGCTTCATGTTTGTCGTTGCCCACAAGCAGGTTGGCCACCTGTGCGGCGTAGATATCCATTGCACCGCCGGGACTAATGCCCCAATTGCCGAACCCGTTCCTGCCCAGATCCTGGATCGTATCGAGCAGGCCAGGTTTAATGATCGAGAAAGCCATAACAAGAGTTTGATGTGCGGGGAAGAAATTCCAATAGTTTACATGGGAACTGGGTAGGATGTCTAAGCTACTGATTTACGAAATGCGAGACGTCATTGATTATTTAAATAGCTTACTATCCGGGACACACGGGTAGAAAAAGACCCCCGGATCCAATCCGGCCTGAATCTACTTCCAACCCCCAAATTCCTTTTTTGAAATCGGATAGAACTGAACACTGTCGCCCGCCTGTACCCTGATCGGCGGGTCTTCCAGCCTATTAAATAACGGCATCGGTGTACGGCCGATGATCTGCCAGCCGCCGGGGCTGTTAAGGGAATAAATGCCTGTCTGGATACCCGCAATTCCTACACCACCAGCCCCTACAGATACAGGCTCCTTTTTTCTTCCGATCTCAAGCCGGGGGTCCGTCCGGCCCATATAAGGAAAGCCCGGCAGAAACCCTACCATATATACTCTATAAATCACTGAAGTATGCAACCCGATCACCTCTTCCGGCGTGAGCCCCTTTTTTGCTGCCACCCATTTCAGGTCGGGCGCAAACTCCCCCTCATAACAAACCGGGATCCGGAAAAAATGCCCTTCGGTTCCCGGAATCTTCTGTTCTTCCGTCCCATTACCTGTCATTCTGTCCGACGCCTCCCAGGCCCGGATCAACAACTGCTCCAGTCCATAATACACCCCGTTTGGATTATTCAGCTTACTATATCGGACAACAGTCGGATCATAATATATGGATACCGAGCTATACGCCACTATGATATCGAGAAAGCCCGGAAGCCGGTGGGCCTGCAACCAGTCGTATATAGCCAGCGCACGCCTATTTGATTGTTCCTCAATGCAATTGCCAAGGTCAATCGTAATAGCGGAATCGCCCAGGGGGAATATGGAAAAAGAAGCGGAGAGGCCCACGATTGCAGGTATGATTCAGGGAACAAATTACCATTTTTTGCAGGATAGCCCACCCTTCTTGTTCATAAACTTATAACCTCTTGTAATAACTGGCATACAAATAGCTGATAATCAAACACCAAAAGGAATTACTGGGATTAAGGAGCGCGAGCTCCCGCCGGTACTAATTTTTTAATTTGCTGGTTATACTGTAAACTTGCAAGCCAGCAGGCCAGGGCGGACCATTGTCCAACCGGTCAAAAAGGTAAAGCGAAATTCAACACATGGCTAAGAATTTATTAATAGTGGAGTCTCCGGCGAAAGCCAAGACAATTGAGAAGATCCTGGGGGAAGACTTCGAGGTAAAGAGCTGTTATGGACATATCCGGGACCTTGAGAAGGGTGACATGGGCATCGATATCAAGAACAATTACAAACCCCGTTATATCGTCCCGGAAGATAAAGAAAAGGTTGTCAAAGAGTTAAAAAGTATAGCCAAGAAATCAGGCGAAGTATGGCTCGCGACGGACGAGGACCGTGAAGGGGAAGCTATTTCCTGGCACCTTTGTGAAGTGCTGGGACTTGATCCCGTGACGACCAAACGCATAGTCTTTCATGAGATCACCAAACCCGCTATACAGTCCGCCGTCACCAAACCCCGGACGGTGGATATGAACCTCGTAAACGCTCAGCAGGCCCGCCGCATACTGGATAGGATCGTTGGATTTGAGCTCAGCCCCGTCCTCTGGCGGAAGATGAGCATGAAGAACAACCTTTCGGCCGGCCGGGTACAAAGCGTAGCCGTACGGATCATTGCCGAACGCGAGCGGGAGATCAATGCCTTTCAGACGGTCAGCTCCTTTAAGATAGAAGCTCTCTTTACAGCAAAGGACGTCACCGGCAAGGCCGTAGTCTTTTCGGCCGAAGGAAAAAAGCAGGCTACCGCCGAAAACGCGGAGAAGTTCCTTCAGAGTTGTGTCGGCGCAAATTACACGGTTACTGACATCCAGGTCAAACCCGCAAAAAAGACGCCGGCGGCTCCTTTTACCACTTCCACCCTTCAGCAGGAAGCCAGCCGGAAGCTGGGCTATTCCGTCAGCCGGACCATGCTGCTTGCCCAGAAGCTCTACGAAAGCGGTAAGATCACTTATATGCGTACGGACAGTCTCAATTTGAGTGAGACGGCTATGGATGCGACGGCCAGCCAGATCCGCAGCCAGTATGGCGACAAATATTCTCATCCCCGGAAGTTCAAGAATAAGAATGAGTCCGCCCAGGAAGCGCACGAAGCCATCCGTCCTACTTATATGGATGCCATGACCGTGGATGACGCCGACACCCGCCGGCTGTACGAGCTTATCTGGAAAAGGACCATGGCCAGCCAGATGGCCGACGCCGAATTGGAAAAGACCACTGCAAAGATCCAGGTGTCTACCAACAAGGAAGAGCTTACTGCCAGCGGCGAAGTGCTAAAATTTGATGGATTTCTGAAAGTATATATGGAGGATCGTGACGAAGAAGAGATCACAGAAGAAGACGGACAGGAAGGCATGCTGCCGCCGCTGACCGTTCAGATGAAACTCCCTCTGAAGGAAATGAAGGCCATCGAACGTTTCACCCGCCCGCTGCCCCGTTATACGGAAGCTTCGCTGGTAAAGAAACTGGAAGAGCTGGGCATCGGCCGCCCTTCCACCTATGCGCCTACCATTTCAACGATCCTGAAAAGGACCTATGTCGAGAAGAGAGATAAGGAAGGGGTAAAAAGAGACTTCCGCGTCCTGGTCCTGAAAAATGACAACATCGAAAAGGCAGTGGAACAGGAAAATACCGGCGCCGAAAAGTCCAAACTATTCCCCACCGACCTTGGCCTGGTGGTGACGGACTTCCTCAAGCAGTATTTCGACGACATTATGGATTATAATTTTACCGCGCGGATCGAAGAAGAGTTCGATGAAGTAGCAAACGGAAAACTGATCTGGAGTAAGATGATCGACGACTTCTACAATCCGTTTAAAAAGGACGTCGACAATACCATCGAGAATGCAGAGCGGATAAAAGGAGAAAGAGAGCTGGGTATCGATGCGGCATCCGGGAAAAAAGTCGTTGCGCGAATGGGCCGTTATGGTCCTATGGTGCAGATCGGTGATGTCAACGATGAAGAGAAACCGCGTTTTGCCAAGTTGAAGAATACACAAAGCATCGAGACGATCAGCTATGATGAAGCCATGGAACTTTTCCGGCTTCCCCGTAACCTGGGCTCATTTGAAGATTCTGACGTGACCGTCAACATCGGCCGTTTCGGCCCCTATATCGCACACGACAGCAAGTTCTACTCCCTGGGTAAAGAATTTGATCCCTATACGATCACTTATGAAGTGGCTACTCCCCTGATCGTAGAGAAAAGATCTGCAAAAGAACAGCGTACGATCAAAGTCTTCGAAAAGGAAAAAATACAGCTGCTTCGCGGCCCCTATGGCCCTTATATCAAACAAGGCCTGCGCAACTATAAATTGCCGAAGGAAAAACAGGAAACTGCAGCTGATCTCACACTGGATGAGGTAAAAGCCATCATCGAGGACGTGAAGGCGAACCCGCCCAAACGTGTTCCCCGGAAGAAAAAAAGCAGCTGACGAGGCTAAAAAAGCAGCTGACGAGGCCAAAAGGGAAGCTGAAGGCTCCCGCCTGCGGGCTGGTTAGGCGCACCCTGGCATGCAATTTAATGAACATTATATTCGTTAGTGTGGATAATAAGTTTGTTCAAATTTTGCCAACAACTCCGAACTTACCGTGCGTATTCCGGAGCGCCTAAAACCACATGCAGGAAAACAAAGAAATATTAGCCCTCTTCCATCTGATCGACGATCCTGACCAGGAAGTCTTCGATTCGGTGAGCAGCCGTATTGTCAGCTATGGAAGAGGTATTATCCCGAACCTCGAAAATCTTTGGGAAAATACCATCAGCAATGACATTCAGGAAAGGATCGAAATACTCATCCACAAGCTGCATTACCAGGATCTGACCGAAGATTTTACCAACTGGAAAAGCAGCAGCTACCAGGACCTTCTTACGGCCTCGCTCCTGATCGCGAAATTTCAGTATCCCGAACTGGCCAGTACCCCCGTCCTCCAGGAGATCGAAAAGCTTCGCCGCAATATCTGGCTGGAGCTGAACAGCTATCTTACGCCGCTGGAGCAGGTCAACGTACTGACCAGCATCCTCTATAATTATTATGGGCTAAAGGGCACAGAGGTAGCTTACCAGCACCCGGAAGAGTTCCTGATCAATAAGCTGGTCGAAACCAAAAGAGGCAACGCCATCACTAACGGCATCCTCTACCTGCTGCTGAGCGAGCTATTAGATATTCCCGTAAAAGCGATAAATATCCCGCGCCAGTTTGTCCTCGCGTATATCAAGCCGTACTACGACGAAAACCCCGAAAAGCTCAGCCCGCAGCAACGTATCGAGTTCTTTATCGATCCCATGAGCGGCCAGGTCTTCTCCCATAAAGACGTGGAAAGCTATTTCAAGCGCGTGTCGGTGCCACCTGTGGCTTCTTACTTCAAGCCGCTCTCTCACAATCGAATTATCCAGACGGCTCTCGAAGAGTTTGGGAAATGTTTTGACGATGAAAGGAATGCTTATAAGCAGAGGGAGTTGCTGGATCTGGCGAAACTGCTGAATGAATAATCACCTTATTTAAAAATTAGTCGCTGGCACCAACGCCAAAAGGCCGTCCCCGTCGGGACGACCTCCAGCTTATTTGTCGAACCAAGACAAAACATATTTACGGCTACCCAGACCCCTCTTGGGAGGGTCTATGCCTATACATTAGTGGCCAGTAAAGCCGACTCCTATTTCCCCCACACAGTCCACTGCGCCGTCCAGTCTGTCGTCCCATCAAAGGCGCCCAAATAAGTTACCTTATCAAAGAAAGCTACGTTCAGCTTGTCCAGATCGAATTTTGCGGCCTTCGTCAGCGCCGGGGAACCGGCCAGAGGCTTCAGGTTCGGGCTGGCATTGTTGAACGGGTCACCCAGTTTGGCATCCCCTGCAGCCGCCAGCAGTACGCTGCCATTGGTGGTCGTGGAAATGGTCTGCAAGGTTGCATCGTTAAATATTTTCGTCGCATCTCCTTTCGACCAGAAGGGAGCTGCAACAGAGCTCAACAGGCTGTTGTAGAACTTCGATTCGCCCTTATTGTAATAAATAGCCGTCGAATCGTCCTCCACTACAAGACCGGCCTGCTGGCCGCCGATAACGATGGAATTGGCCAGGATGAACTTGGAACCTCTTCTCCAACGCATGCCATAACCATAGGTAGATTTCGTGCCAGTGGCATTGTTTGGACCAATGGCAGTAAAATTGGATAGGACCGGGAAGGTGATCGGAGGGCGGCCTAATACAAATCCATTGGAAGGATTGACATTGTCCACTTCAAAATTATTGGATACGTCGCCCGTCGTCCCCTTATCATCGGTGAAAGCAGGATCTTTTATAGAAATAGCGAACTGGATATTACCGCTAAATCCATCGTCCATATCGAAGTCGTCATCGGCGCAATTGTAAGCGACCAGGTGTTTGGCGTTGACCTTCCCACCAAAGAATTCGAAGGCATCGTCCAGCCCTCTTACAACCTGTACATAGTCGATGGTGGTTCCTGAACCGACGCCATACAGCGACAATCCATTCACTTCATCACCCGGGTTCACCGCCTTACCGGCATATTCTATCCGCACATATTTCAGCGTGCCGGAATTGTCCGCATCGTTGGTGCCGCCAAAAACGCTGAACTGCGGATCTACTCCACCCTCCATGACAGAATGGTTGCCATTTCCCTTAGCCTGCCCTACGAGCATCACCCCGCCAAGGTCACCAGGCTTTTTGTCCGTTTCATTGGATGTGAACACGATGGGCTCGGCAGCCGTGCCCTGTGCCATTATTTTGGCCGTCCGGTAAATAACCAGCACACCGGCTGAATCCTTGTTGGAAACGATCTTCGTACCCGCATCGATCGTGATCGTCGCATTATTCGTTACATATACATACCCGCGCAGCCGGTACGTATTATCCTTTGTCCAGTGCTGATCGGTTGTAATGGTTCCGCGCACCGGGATTGTACCGGTCGCATCCGGTCCGGTGCTGCCGCCACTGCCCGGATTGGGCTGATCATCGCTTTTTTTACAGGCCACGCCAAGCAGGACGGTGCCTAACAGGATCGTTAAGAGTCTCTTCATAATACTGTGTTTTTCGTTTTTTATTAGCGTTGTGTAATTCTTATTTACCCAGATTCAGCTTTACCCCTAAAGTGGCGGTAGTTCCGAATTTGAAAGAAGTAATGATCTTGTCCTTACCAGGATCATAAGCCGTATGGCTGGTCCCGGGGTCGTATTTGTAATACCATTGGAATGCCTGTGCCAGGATATCGCTTACCGTCAGCTTGACCTCCAGCTTACCTCCAAGGAATTTTTTGCTTATCTGTGCATCCAGGACATCCCTGGGTTTTTCAAAAATGTTCAGCGCTGCACCGGCTGCCGCACGGAACCGTAGCCTTGGACCAATCCTGTTATACAGGACATTCACAAACCAGTCTTCTTTATCCGACATATAGGTGAGACCGGCGTTGATCAGGTAAGGTGACTGCCCCTGCATCGGGCTATTGATATGCTGATCGTTGAACTGAACGCCTCCTTTGATATACGTAGCATTGGTATACACTGTCAGATGACTCAACAGATCACTGCCCGTAAAATCCAGCTTCTTGCGGACCTCGATCTCGGTGCCGTACACGTAGGCATGGTCTGCATTGGCATAGGATAAGACATCGTTGCCGGCATTGGTCTGTTCGATCGGGTCGGTGAAATATTTATAAAACACGCTGGCAGACAGGATCTCACCGGCTTGCGGGAAAAATTCAAACCGCAGATCGCCATTTGTATTCTGCGCTCTTTTCAGGTTAGGGTTACCCACCACGGAAAAATAATTGTCGTAGTCGTATACGGAGTAGGCAGCCAGTTCGCGGAACTCAGGGCGGTTAACGGCGCGGCTCCCGGACAGGCGAAGATTTGTTTTCCTGTTCAGGGCATAGGTCAGCAACAGGGAGGGAAGCACATCGGTATTGTCCTTCTCAACCTTGGCTTTGTTCCTGGCAGTCAACTGCTGATGGTATTTCTCTACCCGAACACCCCAGACCATTTTCAATCTCTCGGAAAATTTATTGTCGAGTAGCATGTAACCGGCATTCAACAACGCCTTGGCAGTATAATCGGTCGAGTTGTTGCCGATATTGGCCACGGTCAGGTTATACTTGTCGATATTAGCCGGGGCGAATATTGTTCCAAAGTCTACATCCTTCGTTATTGCAATTTCTGTCCCTCCAAAACCAAGGGAAGCATATCCCAGCGCGTCCACTTCTACACCCCTGTCACGATAGTAATTGAGCATACCAAATTGCCATTTCTGGGATTGTCCCAACCAATTGAACGTATAGCTCGCATTGACGGCCCCGTTATAGATGTTTTCATGCAGGAAAGAATAGACACGTCCTGCCGTGCGGATGGCGGGGGAATTCTCATTGCTGAGCTGGATAAAATAATCCGCGTCCCTGTTGTCGGCCGAACGGAAGGTCAGTATCTTCTGATCAGGCTGATTCTTATAGGTGTAGCCGTAAGAACCTGACCAGTTGATGTTCCATTTGGAGTTCAGCTGGTGGATACCTTCCACCACTGAATTCGCGAGCCCGTTCTGGCTGACTTCGTTGTTGAGACTCTTGTAATAGAAGAAGGTGGGATCGTTTACGATATTGTATCCGTTACGCAGACCCAGCGTCTTTATAAACTCGTTGTAATAAATGTTCTTCCAGGAAATTTTACTATGCCTGTAAGACCAGGTCAGGCTCAGCAAAGCGGACAAATTATTTCTTTCGTCATAATTGCTCGTGTTGTGGCCATAAAGAAAGACCCTGTTGATCTCATATTCGTCCCGGACACGCTCCGATACACCACGGCCATTGCCATAGCCCACACTGTATATATATCCCAGCTTATTGCCGTTGTTGAACAGCCGCGTATTTCCCCCTGTATAAGCTGCACTGATAGCAGGCAGGCTCTGCCTGGCGGCCTGGTAGCCGAAGGTGTTGGGGAACAATTTGGTTACCTCCCGCTTATACGCGTCAGTATTGTTGATGAACTCCGCGCCCCGCTGTTGATAATAAGGAGCTGGGATCAGCCTGAAATTGCCCAGGAAACCCAGTCCATCCAAATTTCCATTTGGCTGACCCTTGTAAAAATTTTTACCGGTAGTCTGAGAGTTATACCCGACAGAAAGGGACAGCTCGCTGATCGGCTGGGCCGGATAATCCCGCGTCTGCACCTTTATAGCTCCTCCGGAGAAGTCGCCGGGCAGATCAGGCGTCGCAGCCTTGTAGATCGTCAGGTTGTCCACCAGCGAAGCGGGAAGGATATTAAAAGCAAATGCTTTTTTATCGGTCTCCGTGCTGGGCAGGATCGTATTATTTAAAAGGGCCACATTATACCGTTCGTTCATGCCCCTGATCACTACAAACTTATTGTCCTGTACCGATGCGCCGCTGACCCGTTTCAGCACTTCACCGGTATTCTTATCCGGACTTCTGCGAATGATATCGGCAGAGATGCCATCCGATATGGCCGAGCTGTTCCTTTGTATGGAATAGAGCCCAGCCACCGAAGCCTTCCGGGTGCTGGTGGTGACGACCACCTGTTCCAGGCTCTTACGGCTGCTCTCCAATATAATATCTATCGAAACGGCTTCGTCGCCGGCGGTGATCTTCTCCATCTTCCGGGTAACAAATCCAACTCCGGAAACGGTCAGGGTATAAGTATGGCCTTTTATGGCTGCCAGGAAGAACCGGCCTTCGACATCCGAGCTCGTTCCTTTTTGTCCGGCCGGCTGCCCGGTCGATGCGGCGTCGTCCGTTAACAAAACCGAAGCGCCGGCAAGGGGCGTATTGGCTTCGGCATTCCATATCTTCCCGGTGATACGGGTGGTCTGAGCCTTTAATAATGAGGTTATTAACAAGGCGCCGACAAGTATAAAAAGGGGTTTACCTTGGTTCATGCCGGCAAAAGTAACCGCGCCATGTTAACCAAAGGTTAACTGATCATTAACCAAACGTTAACTAGTATTTAACCAGTAATTAACTAAACAATTAACAAATTTTTACAGTAAAAAAAAGGCCGCCCATTGGACGGCCTCGAAAAATTCCCTAAATGTGGGCTTATAATCCCAATTTCCAGCCTTGTCTGTAATCTCTTTTTACAAACTGGTTCGCCTCATCGAAATTCGTGATCTTCATATTCTGCGCATCCCAGAGCAGCTTCTTCCTGCCGGGGAACTTACCGTTGGCGTCTTTCACCTGGTAGCTGCGCAGGGCCAGGTTGCCCATCAGGATCGTTTCCGTCAGTGGTCCGGCATATTCGAATGGGGAGCTCAGCGGCATCTTGCCATATCCTGCGATGCAGGCATTCACCCACTGTACGTAATGGCCTTCCGGAACACGTGCAATGGTCTGCGGAACGTTGAGTCCCTGCATCCTGGAAGTAGGCAGCAGCGTTGGCTTATGTCCATAACAGCCGCACATGATCTTTCCTTTGGTACCGGTGATGATGGCGCCTCCGTCACTATCTCCCATGGGTTCGTCGGCTCCGAGCTCGTCGGGACGGGGAGGCCTGATCCCACCATCCATCCAATGCAATTCTACATCGGGCTTGCCGGGTTTACCGGGGAATTTCATTTTAACATAAGAAGAGACGGGGCAGCTTTCGGGATGGTAGGCCGCATTCCACATTACTTCATATATGCTGGCGACGCTGCATTCCACTTCGGAAGGATATCCCAGTCCCACTGTCTTAAAAGGAGGATCGATCAGGTGACAACCCATATCGCCCAATGCGCCTGTTCCATAAGCCCACCAGCCCCTCCAGTTGAAAGGCAGGAACTCTTTATGATAGTCATCAGCGGCTGCAGGTCCCTGCCACAGATCCCAGTTCAGTTCTTTGGGGATCTCATCCTTGGTCGTAGGTTTGGGTCCGCCCTGCGGCCATACCGGGCGATTGGTCCAGATATGGATCGCCGTAGCGTCTCCGATCAGGTCGGCATTATACCATTCCTGCATAAAACGCACCCCGTCCCCGGAAGAGCCCTGGTTACCCATCTGGGCGACCACCTTATACCGTTTGGCGGCTTCGGTAAGCGTCCTGGCTTCGTAGATGTCGTGAGTCATCGGTTTCTGTACATAGACGTGCTTGTTCAGCTGCATGGCCGACAGCGCGGCGATGGCATGGACATTATCCGGAACGGATACGGATACGGCATCGATGTGCTTGTGCTCTTTATCCAGCATCTCCCGAAAATCCTTGTAATACTTAGCCTTGGAATAGGTTTGGATAGACTTTGCGGCCTGGCGGTCGTCGACGTCGCAGAGATAGGCGACATCTACCTTGCCACTTCCATAAAAATTTTTTAGGTCATCAGCGCCCTTGCCTCCGGCGCCGATGGCGGCAATCGATAGCCGGTCACTGGGTGCCAGGAATCCTTTTCCCAACACATGACGCGGAACAATGAAAAATCCTGTCGCAGCCATCGTCGTATTGCGCAGGAATTCGCGGCGGGACGAATCGGTTGTCGGCAGACCTTTCTGCCCTGACTGTTTTTTTCTACTCATAATGTACTTGTTGCTAGGTTAAACGGTCGAAAGTTTGCAGGGGTAAGTTACAGCAGTATGAACATAAAAAAAGCCGGTTCGGCGGCTAAAATTTCGAACCGGCTTTTTTTAGCAATAATGGGAGCCTACAGCAGCGTTGCATCCAGCGTGATCTCGGCCTTTAGTACCCGGCTCACAGGACAGCCCTGTTCGGCGCCTTTTGCCAGTTCCTGGAATTTTTCCTTGGTGATGCCAGGGATCTTCGCCTTGAGCACAAGAGCGGATTGCGTGATCGTGGGTGTTCCACTGGAAGGATCGAGAGTAACCGTCGATGTGGTCTCCAGCGAGTCCGCAGTAAACCCGGCTCCCTGTAATGCAAATGCCAGCGCCATCGTGTAGCAGCCTGCGTGCGCAGCAGCGATCAGCTCTTCGGGATTGGTACCTACGCCCTCTTCAAACCTGGTCTTGTAAGAATAGTTCGCCTTGTTGAGGGTCGTGCTTTGAGTCGTCAGATTTCCAGTACCTTCTTTTCCGGAGCCATTCCATGCGGCTGTTGCTGTACGTTTCATAAAATTTGTATATTTAGTTTACGATAAAACATAATAACTATGCCAACAATAGAATGGCAGGATTTTGAGAAGATCGATATCAGGGTCGGAACGGTTGTTGAAGTTAGTGATTTTCCAAAAGCAACGAAGCCCAGCTGGCAATTGACCATTGATTTCGGGGATCTGGGCATCAAAAAGTCGGCTGCACAGATAACTGACTTCTATGAAAAGCAGGAACTTATCGGGAGACAGGTGATGGCCGTGGTCAATTTCCCGCCCAAGCAGATCGCTAATTTTTTCAGTGAATGCCTGGTCCTGGGTGTGTATACTGACAAAAAAGAAGTAGTTTTAATAGGACCGGATAGAAAAGTGGCCAACGGCTGGAAATTGGGCTAAAGCCACCGCAAACATCAAACCCTGTTATGGCAACGACCCTGGACATCTCCACGACCTATTACAAGTCCCCGCTTGGCTTACTTCGCATTGGCGGTACGGATACCTATATCAGTGAGATCAGCTTCATTGACCATCTCGATGAAACAGAATACCAGAACAGCAGCCTGAAGGGTCCTGTAACACCCATCGTCATCCAATGTATCGAACAGCTGATCCAATACTTTCAAGGACAGCGCCGCGTTTTTGATTTCCCCGTATACCAGGAAGGGACGGAGTTTCAGCAAAGAGTCTGGAACGAGCTTATGGCCATTCCCTTTGGCAAGACCATCAGCTACCTGGACCAATCCCGCAAGGTGGGCGATACAAAGGCTATCCGGGCGGTCGCTGCCGCCAATGGTAAAAACAATGTAGCCATTGTCGTCCCCTGTCACCGCGTCATCGGCTCAAAGCGGGACCTCGTCGGTTATGCCGGTGGATTATGGCGTAAGAAATGGTTATTGGACCACGAGACAAAGATCCAATATGGAGTACAGACCCTGTTTTAGAAGTACTTTCCTGCTTTAAGCGCAATTCCGGGCCAGTGGCCGCTGACCGATACTCAATAAGTCAGCTGATTCGCATACCTTCTCAACGTAATCTCGGCCGCCTTCGCCGCATAGCTCACATTGATCAGCAGAAATCCCGCATTCTCAAAACTCTGTTGCGCATTCTTTACATCCACGATGGTAGCCTGTTTCAGCTGGAACTTCTGCATCACCAGGTTCAGTAGCTTGCTGGACAGGTCATAGTTGGCTTTCGCCGTCTCCACCTGCTGTAAGTTGTTGGTATAGGCCTGCCAGTTCTTCACCGCAGTGGATGTATAGCTCAATACCAGCGTATCCCTTACCAACTGTGCATTCTTTATATTGATACCCGCCGCCTGCTGCTGTTTTTTATAGATATTGCCATTGAAGATGGGCACATTCACCGTCACTGCGGCATAGGGGCCATAGTTGAGGTTCAGCAGCGAGAAGCCCGCCGAGTTGCGGGTCCGGCTATAATTATATCCGGCATTTACACCTAAGGACGGATATCGTAACGCTCCCGTCTCTTTTTCGATGTACTGGTTGATCGTGATCTGTTCATTCGCCGCGATGATATCGGGGTTGGCAGATTGAACGGCGCTGAGAATATTGGCCAGCTGAATATTCCGGTCGATAAGGATCGTATCCTGGATGACGATGGCCGAGTCGGGTTTAAGGGTCAGCAATGTCAGCAGATCGGTCTTGCCCTGGTCGATGATCAGCTGCTGTGCCTGGAGGTTCTGGATCTGTGTGTTCAGGTCTACCTGCGACTGGAACAGATCGGCATTATTGGCCAGTCCTACGCTCTGCTGCGCCTGTACGATAGCCAGCTGCTGTTTCTGCGCGTCGATGGATGCCTGCAGGGTCTTTGCATAACTCTGCTGTCTCACGACGTCATAATATTTCAGCAGCACGTTGTTAGCCAGGATTAGCGCCCTCGAGCTCAGCTGCTGTTTGGTCTGCGTCTCGATCATGCCCAGTCTCTTCTTAACCGTCACCACGCGCTGCCCATTGTACAGCAGCATATAGCCGCTGACCTGTGCGGAGAGATTATTGGAGAAGGCGTTGTTGCTGCTTTTATTGTTGGCGGGATCGGAATAGACCTGCTTGAGGCTGGTCGCCTGCTCCTGGTCGGAAGCGCTGCCTGATACCACCGGCAGACCGCCTGCAATACCGTAGCTGTTGTAGATGGTGGCTATATCGACATTGTTCCTGGCCAGTTGGATGCCCATGCTGTTCTTCAAGGCAATGCGTACGGCCTCCTCACTGGTCATGGTCTGCGCCCGGGCAGCTATCGCCGGCAGCGCCAGCAAAATGATAAAAATATTTTTCATATTATTCAGTCACTTCGGTGACGTGCACTTTATGTTTGCTGGAAATATAGGTATAAACGGCCGGGATGACGAACAAGGTCAGGATCAGGGAAAACATGATCCCCCCTACGACTACGATCCCCAGCGGGATACGGCTGGTAGCCGCGGCGCCAAGACTGAGGGCGATGGGCAGGGCTCCCAGGGACGTCGCAAGGCTTGTCATCAGGATGGGACGAAGCCGCTGCGAAGCCGCCTCTATCACAGCCTCTGTTTTGCCCATGCCCAGTTCCCGCTTCTGGTTGGTGAACTCGACGATCAGGATCCCGTTCTTTGTCACCAGCCCGATCAGCATGATCATCCCGATCTCCGAGAAGATGTTCAAGGTCTGGTGAAAAAGCCAAAGGCTGAGAAGGGCTCCCGCAAGGGCCAGCGGTACGGTCAGCATGATCGTGAACGGATCGATAAAGCTTTCGAACTGGGCGGCCAGTACAAGGTAGATCAGCACCAGGGCCAGGATAAAGGCGAACAGGATATTCGAAGAGCTTTCCGCATAATCCCGCGAACTACCGGACAGGGCTGTCTGAAAGCTGGCATCCAATAGCTTGTTCCCGATAGACTGCATAGCCGCTATGCCATCCCCGACAGTTTTGCCTTCGGCCAGCGAGGCGGAGATAGTTGCCGCTTTATACCGGTTGAAGTGATACAGCGTAGCAGGGCTGCTGTTCTGATCGAGATGCACTACTGCATCCAGCGGGATCGGATCGCCATTCTTATTCCGGACATAGATCTTGCTGATATCCGTGGGGTCGTTCCGGTCTTTCCGTTCTACCTGCGCGATAACATAATACTGGTAACCGCCCATGATAAAATAAGCCAGCCGCCCGCCGCTGAAGGCAGACTGCATTGCCGAGATGACATCGTTGGTGGAAAGTCCGAGATCCCTGATCTTCATCCGGTCGAGTGTGATCTGCACCTCGGGCTTATTGAATTTCAAATTGACATCCACATTGGAAAAGGTCTTATCCTTTCTTGCCGCATCCAAAAAGGCCGGCAGGATCTTCTTCATCTTATCCAGGTCCTGGTTCTCGAGTACGAACTGTACGGGCAGGCTCGTCTTGGAGCCGGAACCTACGGCGATCGTCTGCTCCTGGATGGCAAAGATCCGCGCGTCATTGAACTTTGTCAACTTCCGCTGCAGGTCGCCGGCGATCTGGTTCTGGGTTCTCGTACGCGTAGACGGAGGCGTCAGGCCGATACGGGGCTGCGAAGTATTGAAGCTGCTTCCTGAGGGCGTCCGCGCAAAGACAAA
This sequence comes from Puia sp., assembly GCA_036499285.1. Lineage (GTDB taxonomy): Bacteria > Bacteroidota > Bacteroidia > Chitinophagales > Chitinophagaceae > Puia. Next base: position 54,037 of record DASYEB010000004.1, read on the forward strand.
CTCCCTCTCCGGCACCGAATCGTATAAATAACTAGCTATCTGGTCGGTCACTGCAGACGTGTAACTGTAGCTGGCGCCTTCGGGCAGCGTTACGGTGAACCGGACACTGCTGCGGTCTTCCAGCGGAGCGATCTCGGATTGCATATGACTCAGGATCAGCCAGATCATCACCCCACAGACACCGATCAATACCCAGGCTGCCCAGCGAATTTTCATAAAACCACGCAGCAGTTTCAAATAACCGCTCTCCATCCCGGTAAAGAAAGGTTCGGTCTTTTCATAGAACCAGCCATGTCCCGATTTCTTACTGGTGAGATAAACGTTGAGCACCGGCGTGATGGTCAGCGATACGAAAGAAGAGATCAATACCGCCGCGGCCAGCACGACGCCGAACTCGCGGAAGAGCCGTCCTACAAAACCCTGCAAAAATACCACCGGCATAAACACTACCGCCAGGGTCAGCGAGGTCGAAATTACGGCAAAAAAGATCTCCTTGCTGCCTTCCAGCGCAGCTTTATGAATGGGAAAGCCCTGCTCCAGCTTTCTAAAGATGTTCTCCGTGACCACGATGCCATCGTCTACCACCAGACCTGTCGCCAGCACGATGCCCAGCAAGGTCAGGATATTGATGGTAAAACCTGCAATATACATGATAAAGAAAGTAGCGATCAGCGAGATCGGGATGTCTATCAGCGGCCGCAGCGCGATGAGCCAGTTACGGAAGAAAAAGAAGATAACCAGCACGACGAGCCCAAAGGCAATGAGCAACGTCTCCTTTACCTCATCCAGCGACTGGCGGATATTCTTTGTATTGTCGATCAGCACGCTGAACTCCAGGTCAGCTTTATTGGCTTTTTTGATCTCATCAAGGCGCCGGTTGAACTCATCGGCGATGGAAATATTGTTGGCGCCCGGCTGCGGGATGATCGCCAGCCCCACGGCATTGACCCCATTGTATTTCCAGCTTTGTTCCAGGTTCTGAGGCCCCAGCTCCACGCGGGCAATATCCCCTAGCCGGATTATGCCAGAACTGTCTTCGCGCAGGATCACGTCCCGGAAATCCTTTTCGGTTGTGAGCCGGCCCAATGTCTTAATGGTCATCTCCGTATTGTTCCCATAGATCTTTCCCGGGGGCAGCTCCACATTCTCATTGCTCATCGCCGTGGAAACATCATTGAACGCTACCCCGTATGCATTCATCTTATCCTGGTCGAGCCAGATCCTCATCGCATAACTCTTGTCCCCAAAGACATTGACCGCGCTGACCTGGTCGATGGTCTGCATTTGCTGCTGCAGCACGTTGTCCGCATAATCACTGAGTTCCATCAGGCTCTTTGTCCGGCTTTGCACGGCCAGGATCAGGATGAAATCGCTGTTCGCATCGGATTTGGTAACAACAGGCGGAGCGTCGATATCCAGGGGCAACGATCGTGACGCCTGTCCTACCTTGTCCCTTACATCACTGGCCGCAGCCTCGAGGTCGACACCCAAATTGAACTCTATCGTTATATAGCTGCTCCCGAGACTGCTCGTGGATGAGATAGTCCGGATACCGGGAATACCATTGATATTTTTTTCCAATGGCTCGGTGATCTGGCTTTCAATAAGGTCGGGGTTGGCACCCGTATAGGAAGTATTGACCGTAATGATCGGAGGATCGATAGCCGGATAATCACGCACGGCTAAGAAATTATATCCGACTACGCCAAACAGAATGAGCATGAGGTTCATTACTGTTGCCAGCACCGGTCGTTTGAGAGATAGTTCAGAAATGTTCATGATAGAAAACCGGAAGTTGGTGATTAATTTTGGCTTATAACAGCGCTGTCCAGACTCCTGACGCTTCTTATATTAACAGGAAATTGCGGCCTCGCAAAAAGGACGCCGGTGACGATAATGGTATCTCCCGGGTTGAGCCCTTTTGTGATCTCGATGTTGTTGGCTTCCCTGACCCCGGTCGTCACACCGACCAGCTTAGCCTTGCCATCCTTTACAATGATGACCTGGTTGTTTCTGTCCTCCGGGATGATACAGCTGGTGGGTACCATGATGGCCTTTTTGTTCCCCCCGGCATCTACAAATACCTTTACAAAAGCGCCCGGATGTCCCTGTCCATCCTCCAAAAGAGCGCGTACTTTCAGGTTCCGGCTGGAAAGATTGATCTGCGGTTCCGTCGCAACGATCAGCCCTTTACGACGGGTATTGGTTGCGGCGTCGACCTGGATGTCTACCAGTCCCCCTTTTTTTATCGCGGAAGTATATAATTCAGGGACGGTAAAATCAACTTTTGTTCTGTCCAGCTGCTGTACCGTCGCTATGATATTAGCAGGCGTCACATAGGCGCCCGGGCTCACCTGGCGCAGACCGACAACCCCGTCGAAGGGCGCCCGGATGATCGTCTTGTCCAGCTGGGCCTGGGTATAATCGATATCCGCTTTTGTCCCATTGACATTGTTGACGGCTATATCGTAGTCGGCTTCATTGATGCCGTTGATGTCTAACAGCTTACGCTCCCTTTCTTCGGTCTTTTTATATAGTTCCAGCTGCACCTTCGATTTTTCGAGCGTAGCCTGCAGGTCGGCGTCGTTGATCCGGGCGATGACAGTACCTTTTGCCACGTGGGCTCCTTCCGGAACGTTCAGGTAAACGATGCGGCCGTTGATCTCGGGATGCAGCTCCACGTATTCGTTGGCGACAATGCTGCCATTGGCCTCGATCTTGTTCTCAATGGGACGGGGAGTAGCAATGATAACGTCTACGATGGGCGGCGCACCCGTCTGGGACTTGTTTTTGGTACCGGCTGCATCCGCCTTTTCCTTACAGGAAGAAAGAGACAATAAGCTTAACGATACGGCAATAAGTAAACAGGGAATCCCGGTCAAACAGGTTAGCATATTCGGGCGAGCCATCAAGGTAGTTTTTATAAAAAGATTCTATTGAAACAATTGTCCGAAAGTGAACAAATATAAAGAGATTTAATGTCTGTCAAATTGGCCTTTCGGGTAATTCTATGAATGGTAAATCCATGAAAAATGCCTTTTTATCCGTTTTTTCAGCCTGCGAAGATTCTCATTTCTTATTAACAATTGCTTAAAGAAAGCATTAAGATTCAGTTAAAAAAGCATGCCTAAATCCATCGATCGGGCAGTCTGGTAAATTTCCCTAATAAACGACATGGATTTTGCTGATTTTTTACTGAGCAGGGAGGTTTTTTATGATCGGTAAATGCTTACCTTTCATTCCTCCATGGACACGCTCAGGCTACGGGTCAAAGCGATACAGCCGGAATCCACAGGCACAAAAACTATCTTCCTGGAAAGGATGGATGGTCAGGACCTCGTTTATAAAGCCGGGCAATTCCTCACCATTCTATTCTCCTTTCATCACCGTCATCTGCGGAGGTCCTATTCCCTGTCAACGGCTCCGGGTATCGATCCTGTACCTGCTATTACTGTCAAAAGAGTTCAAAATGGCGAGATCTCGCGTTATATGCTGGATCATCTGCGTATCGGGGACGAGTTGACCTGTCTGCCGCCCGCCGGGCGATTTACGCTGGATAGCGTGGATGCCCTGTTGTCTGGCGGCCAATCCCTGCCGGTAAACCGGGAGCCTGCTACCCTTCTCTTTATCGCTGCCGGCAGCGGGATAGTTCCTATCTTCTCCCTGCTGAAGGCCGCCCTTTCCTCGTCATCGGAAGTTTCTCTGATCCTCGTTTCCCAGCAGCATGATGAAGCAGCCTCCCCGTTCAGGGCTCAGCTTGGCCAGATGCAGAAAACCTATGGCCCCCGTTTTCAATGGATCGACCTGCTGAGCACCCTCGATGGGCACCTCAGCAACTGGCGGCTGGAAGAGCTGCTCATTACTATACTGCCCGAACTGCCGGTCCTGGCAAATGTCTACCTGTGCGGCCCATCCTCTTTTATGAGAATGGTCCTGTTTACCCTTCGCCTGATGGGTTTCCCTGGCGAGAGTATAAAAAAAGAGAATTTTATAGTGGAATATGTGCCTTCGGCGCCTGTCGACATCGACCCTTCACCGAAAATGATCACCGTTCGTGCCGGGGGCATGGTTTGGCAGTTTGAAGCGGTCTGGCCGCAAACCATCTTACAGGCTGGTCTTGCCCACCAGGTACACCTGCCTTACAGCTGTCGCGGCGGCCGCTGTTCCACCTGTGTTGCCAAATGTCTGCGCGGTAAAGTTACTATGACCATCAATGAAGTATTGACCGAAGATGACCTGCGGGAAGGACTTGTGCTCCCCTGTGTCGGGTATGCAGAAACGGATGTGGAGCTGACCTATGAGACCTGAGGCTGGTCTTGTCCAGGGCTGATCCTGTCGTATCCGGGACAGGCCTTGCCTACTGCAGTTCGTCGCCGGTGAAGGCAAAGGGCAGCAACTGTCCTGCCTCCGGGATAATAAAGACTTTTCCCTCATAACCGCCCATTATGAGGCGGATGTGTCTACCGGTCCTTTGTTCCATCTCCTGCAGGGATTGCCGGCAAATGCCGCAAGGCGAGATGGGCCGGTCGCTGGGACCGTTCTCATTAAAATAGCTGATAGCCAATACATCCACGGCTACTCCCGGGAACAGGCTGGCGGCCGTCGACAACAGCGTTCGTTCAGCACAGATGCCGGCAGGGAAAGAAGCGTTCTCCTGGTTGGTGCCTGTGACTATCTCTCCATTCACCAGCCGGGCAGCTGCGCCAACCCGGAAATGAGAATAGGGTGCATAGGCATTTACGGTGACCTCCTGCGCTTTTTTTAATAAAGCGGCGTCGGATGCGGTCAGCTCCTGGGCAGAATTATATTCGTCGTAAGAGAATTGATATTGCTTTTTGCTCATGGCTCAGTTCAAAGGTATGCCAAACCAGGTATATTTACGAAACATGGACTTCCGGCCCATCCTGCCTTTAGCAAAGTATTTTTTTAGCCATTCCTGCTGTTCGGTGACACGTGCGGTCATGTCATCGATACCTTTATTGAGGGAGACGGCCGAGTTCCGGATCTGCACATCGGCAATATTGAGAGAGGAAGCTTTTGACCTGGCCGATCGCAGGGACCGATCGGATCGGTCGATCATCTCCTGGATAGTGGAATCAGGCTGTTCAGGCTTGAACTGTTTATTGTAATAGTTGATGTAGTCATTGAATTGCTGAACACCTGCATTGTACTCTGCCAGCGCCGAATTATAGGCACGAACGGCTGCATTTTGCTTATCGACCTCTTCCTGCCGCCGATGATTCCCGACATCCAATTTCAGATGACGCAGCCGGTCGAAGATCATCGCATTGCTGACGCCATTCGCTTCCACACGGACGGCCGCAGCTGCCCCCTGGTCATTGGCGCTTAATGCTTCATAAGACCGGATAGAGTCGGGATAATTAAAAAAAGGTTTGGACTTGTTTTGTTCTGTTTTGCCCTGGGCGAACTCCTGGTTGGTCACGGGATAGTACAGGAACTCCCATAAATAATCAAAAGGAATATGGTCTTTGATAAAAACCTCGGGCCTTGCCTTAAAATAGTCATTGTTTATTCTTCGGACAAAATTTCTATTATTGATATACCCCGATCCCCAGGTCGGATCGAACAGGAACCAGCTGCTGTCCACCCGGGCGGCGCACCAGGCATGTGGTATATAATCGACGAATCCCTTTTACTGGATATTGTTTGCCACCCAGATAAAGATGGCCCGCGTCTTTTCGACCGAGCCATTGAAATGCGCATTGATATAACCGGCTATTTTGTCCGTGCTGGCCGTCAGCGAATCGGGAAGCCGCAGGGCTTTGCTATCCAGCTTCGCATATTCATTCACCGTTTCGCCGGGTTTCCGTACAGGCTTCTGTGCCGGTTTCTGCGCCGCCAGGTCCAATGCCGGCAAAAGCAGGAGGAAAAGGATCTTCAATCGATGCATATAAGGCAGGTTAGAGGGGTAATCCTACCGGATCTTCTGGAACAACCTGCTCCAGCGGATGCCCTTGTTCCAGCTCATCCAGATCAGCCAGGCTTCGCCTACCACGTGATCCTCCGGCACAAAACCCCAATACCTCGAGTCCTGTGAGCCGTGGCGGTTGTCTCCCATCATCCAGTAATAATTCATCTTGAAGGTATACTGCGTAATGGGCTGGTCGTTCAGATAGAACTTCCCATCTCTCATTTCAAACTTGTTGCGCTCATAAACCCGGATGGCCCGCTCGTACATCGGGTAATTTTCCGGCGTCAGTGTCAGTGACTTTCCTTTGGCAGGGATCCAAAACGGTCCGTAGTTGTCCCGGGTCCAGCCGTAGGATCTGACATAGGGATATACACCCTGATCGGCATCGATGTCCGGCGTAATAGTCTTAGCCAGTCCATTTTTCAACAGTTTCTCATGCGCAGCCCAGGTCAGCAGCATGTAGTATTGATTGGGTGTACCAGTGGCACGCACCTCATCCGTGTTATTTACATCGAGGTTATACTCGTCCCGCATGACACCTTCGTCGAGCTGGGTCTGGCTTTTCAGCTCCACCATATAATTGTTTTGGGATTCAGGCGGCAAGGGTTGTGCCTTCCCATTGATATAGATGACCTGGTTTTTTATCTGGAACGAATCATTGGCAATGCCTACACAGCGTTTGATATAGTTCTCCTTTTTGTCCACCGGGCGAATGACCAGCGGATAGGTATCCGGGTCACTCAGAATCAGCTGGCGGCCGGAATCGAGATTGCCGTTGCCCATTCTCCGCGCCTGGTCATAGTAGGTAACCTGGGACTGGAAATCCGGCAGATTGATCACCGTATCCCCGGCCGGGAAATTGAATACGACCACGTCCCCTCTTTTCACCGGGCTGGGGAACCAGCGCGTATAGGGTATTTTGATCCACTCCACATAGGAGTTGGCATTCGTGATCGGCATCGTATTATGTACAAAAGGAATGGACAGAGGAGTATTCGGGATCCTCGGGCCGTAGCTGAACTTGCTGACGAACAAAAAGTCATTGATCAGCAGCGTTTTTTCCATAGATCCTGTGGGAATGGTATACGCTTCAAAAACAAAGGTCCGGATCAGTGTTGCCGCGACGACCGCAAATACCCCGGCGTCGACCCACTCCCGGGCAGTGGATTTCTTGTATTTCCTTACTGCTTCCGGTCCTACGAACTTTGTTTTTGGATCCAAGCCGGCATAAAGGAAATACAAGCCGGCAGAAAAAACGGTCAGTGCATGCTGATAGAACTTGAATTTCCCGAAAACCTTGATGAATTCGATCAATATTCCCAGGGAAATAAACCATCCTACCACCGGTATAAATTGCAAAAAGAACCAATATAAAGGTCTATTGGCTATTTTCAACATCACAAATGTGTTGTAGATCGGGACCAGCGCTTTCCAGCCGGGCACACCGGCTTTTTTAAACAACAAGAAGGCTCCGAACGAGGGCAGGATAATAAATATTAGTGATACCAGGCTGACAACCAATATTTGGTGAGAGTTCATGTATACGTTTATTTAGGAATTCCGGGCAAATTTAATTGAATAATTGAGAATGAGATCACATATCTGTCGCTCCATCCGCCAAAATATTACAAAATTTGTGGTAGTTTACCTTAGATGAACGTATTCACTATCCGGGACATAGAAAACCTTTGTGGAATAAGAGCGCATACCTTGCGCGCGTGGGAGCATCGCTACCAGCTGCACATTCCGAAGCGAAAAGCCGGCAATCACCGGTTCTATGACAATGAGGACCTCAAACATCTCCTGCGGATCGCGTTTCTCTATCACAACGGCTATAAGATATCCAGGCTGGCCCAGCTCGACGAAAAAGAAATAACCAGGCTGGCCCTGAAAGTGCCCCAGCCGGGCGGAGCCAATGACATCTTTATCAACCAACTCATTGAGGCCTCCCTCGATTTCGACCAGGAATTGTTCGACAGGACCCTCCACAACATCGTCCTGCACATGGGTTTTGAAAAAGCCATCACGCAGGTCGTCTATCCCTTTCTTCAAAAGATCGGGCTGCTCTGGCTTACGGGCAATGTCGTGCCGGCGCAGGAGCATTTTGCCAGCGCGCTCATCACCAGGAAGCTGCTGATCGCCATCAATGGATTGGAGAGTCATCTGCCATCCCGGCAGCAGATCCTGCTCTTCACGCCAAAAGGCGAGTTCCACGAGATACCTCTGTTGTATATGCGCTACCTGATGAAGAAGAATGGGCTGTCAACCGTTTATTTCGGGAAGGATGCCAGTCTTGAAGAGCTGCGCTATTATTGCAGTCAAAAAGAGGTCACACATCTTTATCTGCACCTTGTGACACATCTCCTGCGCTGCGAGCCGGAGCAACATGTAAAAAAAATGCTCGAAAATTTTCCTGACCAGCAGATCGTCATCTCGGGCAATGTGGGTACGGGCGTTTACACCGCCGATCCGCGGGTGCGCCTGTTGAAGACACCGGAAGAGATGCAGGAGTTTGCTATTGGGAAATGAGCATCTTATTTTTTCGGCAGCACATAACTTTCCACATCCGTCGCGGAAATGGTCTTCCCCGAAAGGATGATCAGGCGTTCCACCACATTCCGCAATTCGCGGATATTCCCTGTCCAGTTATGTAATTGCAAGGCTTTTATGGCATCTTCATCGATCGCCTTCTTTGCGATGCCATAGTCCCCGCAGATGTCGATAAGGAATTTATCAACCAGCAGCGGGATATCGTCCTTCCGCTCGTTGAGGGAAGGTACATGAATGATAATGACACTGAGGCGATGGTAAAGGTCGAGGCGAAAATTCTTGTCGTCGACCTCTTTCAGCAGATCTTTATTGGTAGCCGCTATCACTCTTACGTCGACGTTGATATCCTTGTCCCCGCCCACACGCGTGATCTTCCCTTCCTGGAGGGCTCTTAGTACCTTTGCCTGTGCGGTGAGGCTCATATCGCCTATCTCATCCAGGAAAAGCGTTCCGCCGTTGGCCTGTTCGAATTTGCCTATCCGCTGTTTCACGGCGGAAGTAAAAGAGCCTTTCTCATGGCCGAAGAGCTCGCTCTCGATGAGCTCGCTGGGAATCGCGGCGCAGTTGACCTCGACCAGCGCACCGGTGGCACGGTTGCTTTTCTCATGTACCCACCGAGCAACCAGCTCCTTCCCTACCCCATTCTCACCCGTGACCAGGATCCGGGCTTCCGTCGGCGCGACCTTATCGATGGTCTCCTTGATCTTATGAATAGGTGTAGAGGACCCCACGATCTCCTGTACCTTGCTCACCTTGCGTTTCAGCACCTTGGTCTCCGCCACCAGCGTCGTCTTGTCCATCGCGTTGCGGATCGTGATGAGCAGCCGGTTCAGGTCCGGCGGTTTGGAGATGTAGTCGTAAGCCCCCTTTTTAACAGCTTCTACGGCTGTTTCGATGGTGCCGTGGCCCGAGATCATGATGATCGGGATATCGGGATTGGTCTCCTTTGCTTTTTCCAGGAACTCAATGCCGTCTATCTTGGGCATTTTAATATCACAAAGAATTACATCGTATTCCTTTTCCTTTACCTTCTTCAGGCCTTCTTCACCGTCGCCGGCCTCATCGATCTTATAGCCTTCATAGGATAATATCTCACTCAGTGTCTTACGGATCGCTTTTTCGTCGTCAATGATCAGGATATTCGACATGGGTTTTAACAATCTTTTTTATGGAATAATAAAAAGCAGGCTTCTAGCCTGTAACCTTCAAATTTACGACATGCGATCCAACCTCCGGCGCCTCCTTTACAAAGCAGGGATAATAATTTTCACCCTGTTTGGTTCCTGCCGCCTGGCAGCCCAGCATTTCAACCCTTATGCAACCATCTCCGCTATCCCTGTCCCTCCGGGATATCACCGTGTACCGGCAGAGTCCTCCTCTTTTGTCGGCTGGCTTCGCAACATACCGCTGAAAAAGGACCGTACCGTATATCTCTTTGATGGCAGGCCCAAACGTAACCAGGGTGCTCAATTCGCGGTGCTGAACATCTCCGTTGGAAAACAGGACCTCCAGCAATGTGCCGATGCCGTCATGCGGCTCCGCGCCGAATATTTATACAGCCTCCGCAGCTACAGCGTCATTGATTTTTATACGGAGCAGGGTAAGCGGCTCAATTTCGCGCAATGGCAGCAAACACGGGGAACAGGTCGCGGCTCCTTTACCAATTACCTTACCACCGTCTTTACCTATTGCAGCACCCGAACGCTGGAGAAACAACTAACCCCCGTGACCAACTATCATACTATCTCTGGCGGGGACGTATTGATCCGGGGCGGCTCGCCGGGACATGCCATGCTGGTAACAGACGTTGCCGAGGATGCCCGGGGGAGACGGATCTACCTGCTGGCCCAGAGTTATATGCCAGCCCAGGATATCCACATCGTAAACAACCCAGGAGATGGTGCAATCAGCCCCTGGTACGGGTCAGAAGCCCCCAGCCCCTATGTCCAAACTCCTGAATGGACATTCAGGACCAACGAGTTGCGAGGCTGGCCCACCTCTATGGGAAAACAGTGATTATTCTTACTAAATACGACAAAAAACTACTTATTCCAGGGAAAAGGTTTGCATTTACCTCTGCTTTGTAGTACCTTAGCTCCATCCAATTTACTATTTAAAACCAATCCATTTAATAATCCAAAATATTCCCCTATGAGGCATGAAATCGAACTTCAAGCTCCCGCTACTACTAAAGTACTTTTCAAATTAACTATTATCGGATGTGTATTGTTAGGCTGTGTATACGGCTTCCTTATGCTGTTTAATACGGCTCTGGCTGCCATCAAATAAACATCCCGTATGTAACGCAAAATAAAAAACCCACCAATAGGTGGGTTTTTTATTGGTATATCACGCTCTTATTTATACATGTACATCACCTCTTTCACCAGCTTTACCGTCCGGCTCACATCCGGCAATGCTGCGGCAACCAGGTTTGGCGCATAGTGTAAAGGCGCATCGGCGGCGGTGATCCGGCGGATGGGTGCATCCAGGTAATCAAAGCCTTCCTTCTGGATCCGGTAAGTGATCTCGGATGAAATAGAAGCAAAAGGCCATTGTTCTTCCACGATCACCAGCCGGTTGGTCTTCTTTACGCTCTCCAGGATGGTCATCCAGTCCAGCGGGCGGATGGTCCTCAGGTCGATGACCTCTGCGCTGATGCCTTCTTTGTCCAGCTCAGCAGCGGCTCCCAGCGCCACTTTCATCATTTTATTAAAAGAGACGATCGTGACGTCCTTACCCTGCCTTTTGACATCCGCCTTGCCCAGCGGAATATAATATTCTTCCTCCGGTACTTCAGATTTATCACCGTACGTAACCTCGCTTTCCATAAAGATCACGGGATCTTCTTCATAACGGATAGCCTGCTTCAGGAGACCTTTAGCATCATAACCATTGCTCGGGGAAACGACCTTGATCCCGGGGATATTTGCGTAATAGCTTTCGAAAGCCGTGGAGTGCTGGGCACCCAGCTGACCGGCGGATCCATTGGGTCCACGGAAGACGATAGGGCAACCGAGCTGTCCGCCACTCATCGCGAGCATCTTGGAGGCGGTATTTAAGATCTGGTCCAGCGCCAGTACGGCGAAATTCCAGGTCATGAACTCGACGACGGGCCTAAGACCGTTCTGGGCTGCGCCAACTGCGACCGCAGTAAATCCCAGCTCAGAAATGGGTGTGTCGATCACCCTTTTGGGACCAAATTCATCCAGCATACCCTGGCTGACCTTATAGGCGCCATTGTATTCCGCTACCTCTTCTCCCATTAAAAAAACACGATCATCGCGCCGCATTTCTTCGTTCATAGCTTCGCGCAGAGCCTCCCGAAAAGCAATTTGTCTCATTCTTTTTTGTTTATTACGCCTGTTGCAATGACCATGCTTCGGCGTGTTGTTCGAGCCGCAAATTTATCGGTTGTCACCGATATTATCAAATAGTGTTGACAACGCCCCTTACTTTATCATTAATTTATATATTACTCATTTTTTTGCCTCGGGTTTTGTAGCTTTATAGTGACTGCTCCCGTTAACCATTTAATTGCCAAAAATGAAAAGACTGCTGCTTATTGCCCTTGTCCTTACCGGATTGATAACGACCGGCTTCCGCCTCGCGCCCGGCACCCTTTCCACCGACGAACGCAAGTTCGCCATCGATTACTACGGAAAGACAAAAGCCCGCCTGCTCAAAGACCTCAAGGGTCTCAGCGATGTCCAGCTCAACTTCAAAGCCGACTCCACCCGCTGGTCTATCTACCAGTGTACCGAACACATAGCCCTCGCAGAGACGATGATTTGGCAGTGGATCCACGCGACGGAGCAGGAACCCGCCACTCCGGCCAAACGCAGCGAGGTAAAGGTCACCGTCGACCAGCTGATGAAGGGCACGCTCGATCGGTCGCAGAAATTCAAAGCGCCTGAAATGCTCCAGCCCGAAAAGAAATTTCCCGACACGCAGGCAGCCCTGCAGGCATTTATCCTTCGCCGCGATTCTACCATCTATTATATCAGAAGCACGCAGGATGATCTGAAGAATCATTTCATCACCCATCCCGCTGCCGGTACTATGGACCTTTACCAGGCCCTGGTCATGCTTGCAGCCCATAGCGAACGTCATACGTTGCAGATCGAGGAGGTTATGGCCGATCCGAATTTCCCGAAACAGTAGCCGGCAGTAGCGCGATGGCAGGCTAACATTGGTCTCAATAGCTAATAATGGAACCTACTATTCTGCATCTCGAGAAGATCATCAGCAATTATACCCGGCGCCTCGAGGCCGTGTCCGAAGAAAATTATGCGCTGAAGCCCAGAGCCGAAAAATGGAGTAAAAAAGAGATCCTCGGGCACCTCGTCGATTCCGCCCAGAATAATATCCGGCGTTTCCTGGTTGCCCAGTATGAAGATACTCCGGTCATTTTGTACAACCAGGACAAATGGGTAGATCTGACAAACTATCAGCATTATCCCACCCGGGACCTTCTTTCACTTTGGATCCTGCTCAACCGGCATATCTGCCGGGTCCTCCGGCGCCTGCCGCCCGGCGCGGCTACACGAAAATGTTTTATGGGAAATTCACAGCCGCATACCCTGGAATGGGTAGCTGCAGATTACTGTAACCATTTGCTGCATCATCTTCACCAGATCCTCGATCTCGACCCCATCGCCTATCCTTAGCCTACCTGTTCAAAGGTCAGCATAAAGCTGGTCCCCTCACCCAGCTGCGAGTTGACATCGATACCCGCGCGGTGGGATTGCAGGATGTTCCAGGTCGCCGCCAGCCCCAGGCCAAATCCATTGGTCTTTGACGTAAAATAAGGTTCGAAGATCCGGGAGATGTTCTCCTCCGGGATCCCACCCCCATTATCATTGATGAATACCCGAAAATTCGGGGATTCATCCCGGATGGAGATCGTGATCACACCAGACTGTGCCGGTACTGCCTCTACGGCATTGATCAGGATATTCAAAAAGGCGATCTTCAGCTTTTCCCTGTCGGCCATCACAAACGCGGGCTGACCCGGATAGGCCAGGTCCAGCCGGATATTCTTCAGGGCGATGCGATCCGACGCCGCCGCCAGTGTGGAATTGATGATATCCTGCAGATCTGTCTTTTGCAGGGAGATCTCGGCCGGGCGTGAAAGGTCCAGCAGCTCGGAGATGAGGCTGTCGATGCGGCCGCAATTGCGCGCAATAATATCCAGGTAGATGTTGGCATCCTCGCTCTCGCATTCCGGTTTCAGCTGTTCCACGGACAAATTGATATTGGTGAGCGGATTCCTCACCTCGTGGGCCAGCGTCCTCAGCAGTGTGGCCGTGCCGCGCAGTTTTTCTATCTGGAAGGTCGCCCTTTCGATACGTTTCAGGTTGGTAATATCGTGGATGATCCCCTGAATATAGGTCTCCCCGCTGGAATCCACCTGTCGCGAGATCGACAGGATACAATTTCTTCTTTCCCTGCTGCGTGTCATCAGCTCCACTTCCATTTCCTCCCCTTCGCCGCTATGCAGCAGCTTATCCTTCAGAATGCTGGCAGCTTCTTTGCGGGCGAACAGGTTGTACAGGCTGAAACCCAGCAGATCCTCTTTATTATATTTGAAAAGTTCGCATGTCGCATTGTTGACGTCCCGGAAGACCAGGCCTTCGCCGAGTAAGAACACAGCGTCCTTGCTTCGTTCAAAGATATTTCTGAACTTCCGCTCGTTCACCCGCAGGGCCTTGATATAGGCGCTTCTTTCCAGCGCATACCGGATACTACGTTCGAGTTTTTCGGTGTTGATCTCCGATTTCACGAGGAAGTCCACCGCACCCATGTTCATCGCCTGTATATCCACGTCCCGGCTGCCTATCCCGGTGAGCAGGATCAGGGGTTCTCCACAGCCCAGGGATATGGCCTCCTCCAAAAGCTGGAGGCCCGTCTTTTCCCCCAGCAGATAGTCTACAAAATAAATGTCGTAGCGCCCTTCGCTGATGCGCTGAATCGCGTCATCGTAGTCATAACACCAGTCGATAAGGAACTCTTTATCAGGAATATCCTTGATACACGCCTCGATGATCAGGAAATCATCCTCATCATCTTCCACGATCAAAATACGTGTTGTCGAATGGCTGGGCAACATACTAAACTCTATTTTTTATCGGTTTGTGTTTCTTCGGGAAGCCCGGGCTGAGCTTCTGCTGATCTTTCTTTTCGACTTTCCTGCAGGGGAAGAGAGACAATGAACACCGCCCCTTCCCCCGGCTTGCCAAGGGCTGAAATAAATCCCTTGTGCATTTCCACGATCTTCCTGCAAAGAGCAAGCCCGATGCCGGTGCCCTCATATTCCGCGTTGGCATGCAGTCTGCGAAACATATCGAAGATCTGTTCCGCATATTTCTGATCAAAGCCAATGCCATTGTCCTCTATAAAGATACGGCCATAACGGATCTCCGGTTCCCGGCCATTGCCACTGCTCACCGGAGCTTCTTCATATCGGATCCTGACCCGCGGCTCACCCTGCTTTTTACTGTATTTCAGAGAGTTGCTGATAAGGTTCGAAAAAAGAGGCCCCATCAGGACTGTACTGGCAGGTAATACAGGCAGCTTGTCGACGGTGATCACCGCGTTCTTCTCCCGGATCAGCCCTTCCATTTCCGAAAGGACCTCTTCCATGACTCCATTGAGGTCCACGGCTTCAAAGGACTGTTTCTCCACCGAGATCTTGGAAAAGCGGAGGATATCATTGATCAGGTCCTGCATCCTTCTCGACACTTCCTGTATCCGCGACAGATAAAGCCGGCTTTCTTTATTAAGGGCGTCTCCCGGATTGGCCAGCAGCCGGTCGCTGAACATCCGAATTTTCCTGAGAGGCGCCTGCAGGTCGTGAGAAGCCATAAAGGCGAAAAGATCGAGGTCCTTATTTGCCGACTCCAGCCGGGCTATGTTCTCAAGCAATTGTTTATTCAGCTCGGTCACCTTTTCCTCCGATGCCTTCCTCTCGTTGACCTCCATCTCCAAGCTCCGGTTGATAGCCACCAGTTTCTGCTCCTGCGCCATCAGCCGCTGGTTCTTACGGTACAGCTCGACAAATACGCCGACCTTCGCCCGCAGCAGCTCCGGGTTCACCGGTTTATAGATATAATCGACCGCACCTGCCCGATAACCTTTGAACAGATTTTCCTCGCCATAATTATTGGCCGTGATAAAAATAATGGGAATATGCCTCAGCCTTTCCCGTTCATAGATCAGGGCCGCCGTCTCAAAGCCATTCAGATTAGGCATCTGTACATCCATCAGGATCAGCGCAAAATCAAAGTCACTTAGCAATAATTTCAATACCTGGCGACCGGAATTAGCCTTTATGATATGATAACCGTCAGGCTCGAGGACACTTGCCATCGACAGCAGGTTGTCTTCCCGATCGTCAACTAACATGATCTTTGGGTGCATCTATAGGTTTTGAGAGTTAGGGATTATTTTCTCTGAAGGCCCTCTTTTATTTATAAAACCATACCCGCATCAGCGACAACAATTGATCTATCTTCAACGGTTTTGTAATATAATCGGATGCTCCCGCCTCTATACATTTCTGCCGGTCGCCCTTCATTGCCTTGGCCGTCACCGCAATAATAGGCAGGGTATTGTTCTTGTGTTCCCGCCTGATCTTTTGCGTCGTCTCGTAGCCGTCCATTTCCGGCATCATGATATCCATCAGCACCATATCGACCTTCTGCTTGTCGTCATTGATGATCTGTATCGCCTCTTTACCGCTCTCCGCCGTGATGACATTGATATTGTATCGCTCAAAAACGGTCGTCAGGGCAAAGAGGTTACGAACGTCATCATCCACTACCAGCACATTCTTGCCGGTAAGGATATCATCCTGCATCCGGATGTTCTCGATCACCTTTCTTTTCTCCGGCGCCAGCTCCTTGTGGTTGATATGCAGGTGCAATACCGTCTCTTCCAGCAAATGCTCCAGGGAGTTGACTCCTTTCAGTAACACGGTATTTGAAGCTCTGTTCAGATGATAAAGCTCTTTTTTGTCAAAATCCTTGGCCGAATATACGATGACCGGCGTCAGCTTCTGCTTGATCTCGCTTACCTGTCTGAGCAGCTCGATACCCGAGATATCCGGCAGCGTATAGTCGAGGATGATACAGTCGAAGTCCTTGATATTGTTCTGCTGAAGGGCAATCTTACCGGTTGTGGCAATGGTCACCTGCATATTGTCGCTCTGGAGCATTTTAATGATCTGGGAGGAGTCCAGCTCATTGTCTTCAATGACCAGGATCTTCCGGCCTTCCTTTTTATTAAAGGAGCGGATATCGTCGAAGAGTTCGTCCAACGATTCATTCTCCAGCGGTTTCAGCAGGAAGCTGCGGGCTCCGCGCTTCAGCGCCAGGGCCCTGTTCTCTTCCCCTGAAATCAGATGGATCGGAATATGCCGGTAGTTGAGGTCGTTGCGTAAGAGGTCCAGGACTTTCCAGCCGCTGGTGTCCGGCAGTTTAACATCCAGCGTGATGGCCACCGGCGTAAACCGGTTGATAAAGTCGAATACCTCAAGGTAATTGGAGGCGACCACCGCTTTCATATCATAGCGATGCGCTTTCTCGATGATGATGCGGCCAAAACGCAGATCGTCCTCCACTACCAGCACTATCTTGTCACCTTGCTGGATCGAGCTGCGATCGTCCCCGGTGTCATTGATCATCTCATTGACAATATTCAGCTTATTGGATGAGTCGATGGTCTCGCCTGTTACCCTTAAGGAGTTGAGGAGCGTATCGATCTCCCCGCTGTCCCTACCGAGCTGCAGCTGCCGGATGGCGTTGAGGCTTTCGGATGCTTCCCGGGAAATATGCCCGATGATATTCTCTACCGGCAGGAACAGCGTAAAGGTGCTGCCTCTTCCGGGGACGCTCTCCAGCTCTATCGTTCCGCCCAGCAGCTCGGCCAGCCCGCGGCTGATGGACAGGCCCAGCCCCGTTCCGCCATACTTACGGCTGGTGGAACCTTCGGCCTGCTGGAAGGCTTCGAAGATGATATTCTGTTTTTCCTGCGGAATGCCGATGCCGGTGTCGTTAATGGCAAAGGCCACCACCTGCCGGGCGTCATCCAGGCTGGGGTTGCCCTGTTTCCAGGTCCGGCTGGCCTCATAGATCCGCAGTTTGACCTCTCCCTTCTCGGTAAATTTAAACGAGTTGGACAAAAGGTTCTTAAGGATCTGGTTCAGACGCTGCAGGTCCGTTTCCATATTCTGTGGCAGGCGCGGGTCCGTCTCGATGGTGAACCGCAGGTGCCGCGCTTCGGAGATGGGTTTGAAGGTCGTTTCCACGAAGGAGGCGATCTCACTGAACCGCACCGGTGAAATATTGGCCGAGATAAAGCCGGATTCGATCTTCGACAGATCGAGAATATCGTTGATCAGGTTGATCAGGTCATCTCCGCAGGAGTGGATCGTCTTGGCATAACGGATCTGCTTATCCGTCAGGTTGCCCTCCACATTCTCATAAAGCTGCTGTGCCAGGATCAGCAAACTATTCAGGGGTGTGCGCAGCTCATGGGACATATTTGCCAGGAACTCCGATTTGTATTTCGAGGTAAGGGTCAGCTGTTCGGCCTTTTCTTCCAGCGAGAGACGAGCCTCTTCCACCTCCTTATTCTTGGCTTCCACCTCATTCTTTTGTTTTACCAGCAGCAGGGCCTTATCCTGCAGCTCGTCATTGGTCCGGCGCAGCTCCTCCTGCTGGATCTTCAGCTCACCCGCCAGCGACTGCGACTGTGTCAGCAGCACTTCCGTACGGCTATTCGCCTCAATCGTATTCAGCACGATCCCGATACTTTCCGTCAGCTGGCTTACAAAGTCAAGGTGCGTTTCGCTAAAGACATCGAGCGAAGCCAGCTCGATCACCGCCTTCACCTTGTTCTCGAACAATACCGGCAGGATAATGAGATTGGCAGGTTTCGACCGGCCCAGCCCGGAGGTGATCTTTATATAGTTGCCCGGAACATTCGACAGCATGATCCTCTCCTTTTCAAAGGCAACCTGTCCTACCAGGCCCTCGCCGATGGAGAATTCGGTCGGGATATTCCTTTCAGATTTATATCCATATGCGGCAAACAGACGCAGCTTGTCTTCTCTTGTATCCTCATCCTGCTTGAGAATAAAAAAGGCGCCATAATGGGCCGACACCACCTGCGCCAGCTCCGACAGGATCCGCTGGGTCACCGTATTGAGGTCTTTCTGTCCCTGCAGCATCTGTGTGAACTTCGCCAGGTTGGACTTCAGCCAGTCCTGCTCCTGGTTCCGGAGGGTTGTTTCCTTCAGGTTGGCGATCATCTGGTTGATAGTATCCTTCAGGGCTTCCACTTCCCCTTTCGCCTCCACCCGGATGGTCCGGGTCAGGTCACCCTTTGTCACCGCCGAAGCCACTTCCGAAATGCTACGCACCTGTGTCGTAAGGTTCTGTGCCAGCTGGTTCACGTTTTCCGTCAGGTTCTTCCAGATACCGGAAGCGCCGGGCACGCTGGCCTGGCCCCCCAGTCGTCCTTCCACACCCACCTCACGGGCCACGGTCGTCACCTGGTCGGCAAAGAGCGCCAGCGTATCGATCATCTCATTGATGGTATCCGTCAGCTGGGCCACCTCACCCCGGGAAACGATGGACAGCTTTTGTTTCAGGTTACCCGTCGCCACCGCCGTCACCACTTTCGCGATCCCGCGCACCTGATTGGTCAGATTCGAGGCCATCATGTTCACGGAGTCCGTCAGATCCTTCCAGGTACCCGCCACACCCCTTACTTCGGCCTGTCCTCCCAGCTTACCTTCCGTACCTACCTCACGGGCCACACGGGTGACCTCATAGGCAAAGGAGTTGAGCTGTTCCACCATTACGTTGATGGTATTCTTCAGATCGAGGATTTCCCCCTTTACGTCGATGGCCACCGTCTTGGACAAGTCACCCGATGCCACCGCCTTTGTCACTTCGGCGATATTACGCACCTGCGCCGTCAGATTACCCGTCATCTGGTTTACCGAGTCCGTCAGATCTTTCCAGGTACCCGCTACACCCGGTACGAAGGCCTGGCCGCCCAGCTTTCCGTCCGTACCGACCTCACGGGCCACGCGGGTTACCTCGGACGCGAACGCCCTCAACTGATCCACCATCGTATTCAAGGTCTCTTTCAGCTGCAGGATCTCGCCTCTTACGTCCACGGTGATCTTTTTCGACATATCCCCGTTGGCCACCGCGATAGCGACCTCGGCGATGTTTCGCACCTGGCCGGTAAGGTTCGACGCCATCCCGTTCACCGAGTCCGTAAGGTCCTTCCAGGTACCTGCGACACCCGGTACGAAGGCCTGGCCGCCCAATTTCCCTTCTGTACCGACCTCACGCGCGACGCGCGTAACTTCGGAGGCAAAACCACGCAGCTGGTCCACCATTGTATTAATGGTATTCTTCAATTCCAGGATCTCGCCCTGTACGTCCACGGTGATCTTACGCGACAGGTCACCGTTGGCCACCGCCGTCGTCACTTCCGCGATGTTACGCACCTGCGCCGTCAGGTTACCCGCCATCTTATTTACCGAGTCGGTCAGGTCCTTCCAGGTACCACCGACACCCGGCACGTCCGCCTGGCCGCCCAGCTTTCCTTCCGAACCTACTTCGCGCGCCACACGCGTCACTTCCGATCCGAATGAGTTGAGCTGGTCCACCATCGTATTGATCGTATTCTTCAGCTCCAGGATCTCCCCTTTCACATCCACCGTGATCTTACGCGACAGATCACCCCGCGCCACGGCAGTCGTCACGTCCGCAATGTTCCGCACCTGGGCCGTCAGGTTACCCGCCATCCCGTTGACCGAGTCGGTGAGGTCTTTCCATACCCCGCCGACGCCTTCTACCGCAGCCTGGCCACCGAGCTTACCTTCCGAACCCACCTCACGCGCCACACGTGTCACTTCCGATGAAAAGGAGTTGAGCTGATCCACCATCGTATTGATCGTATTCTTTAGCTCCAATATTTCTCCCTTCACGTCCACATCGATCTTACGCGAAAGGTCACCTGTCGCAACCGCCGTCGTCACTTCGGCGATATTCCGCACCTGCGCCGTCAGGTTACCCGCCATGATGTTTACCGAGTCGGTCAGATCCTTCCAGGTTCCACCGACACCCGGCACGTCCGCCTGGCCGCCCAGCTTCCCTTCAGAACCTACTTCACGCGCCACGCGCGTCACTTCCGAGCTAAACGAGTTTAGCTGATCCACCATCGTATTGATCGTATTCTTCAATTCCAGGATCTCTCCCTTCACGTCCACCGTGATCTTACGGGAAAGATCACCCTTGGCCACCGCCGTCGTTACTTCCGCGATATTCCGCACCTGACCGGTAAGGTTAGACGCCATCCCGTTGACCGAGTCGGTAAGATCCTTCCAGGTTCCCCCTACCCCCCGCACATGGGCCTGTCCTCCCAGCTTTCCTTCTGTTCCTACTTCCAGGGCAACACGGGTTACTTCCGAGCTAAATGAGTTTAGCTGATCCACCATCGTATTGATTGTATTCTTCAATTCCAGGATCTCTCCTTTTACATCCACCGTGATCTTCTTTGACAGATCCCCCTTTGCCACCGCGGTGGTCACATCGGCAATATTTCGCACCTGTGCGGTGAGGTTACCCGCCATCAGGTTCACCGAATCCGTAAGGTCCTTCCATACACCGGCCACTCCTTTTACTTTTGCCTGTCCGCCCAGCTTTCCTTCGGAACCCACTTCACGGGCGACACGGGTTACCTCCATGGAGAAGAGGTTCAGCTGTTTCACCATGTCGTTTACTTCCCGTGCGATGCGGGAGAATTCTCCCTGTAAGGTATGACCGCCTATCTCGAGAGGCATATTCTGTGAAAGATTTCCCTTGGCCACCGAGCTGATCACATGCGCGATCTCGATCGTAGGATGCACCAGGTCGGAGATCAGGGAATTGAGGGAATCGACACCCGTAGCCCAGGATCCCTTGGCATTGGGGACCTCGATACGCTGGGTCAGCTTTCCCTGTTTGCCGATGGTATTCCCGGCCTTTGTAAACTCCCGCATCATCTCTTCATTCAGCGAGATGATCTCATTCAATGTATCGAAAACCCTGCCTTTGACGCCCGTTTCGCCAATGGGCATACGCACCGAAAAATTCCCGTTACGCACTTGCAGCAGTATACGAAGCAGTTCCTTATCTTCTACCAACGAGTCGTCCTGGTAAGTCGTGTGGAGGGTACCGTTGCTGGCGCCATTGTTTCGTGTCGTCCTGGTACTACCATTGACCCCCGTTTTTGCGGTATTCGAAGGGGAAGCGGCAGTCCCGGAGGCTGCTTTCTTGTTTGGTGCGGCTTTTTTCTTTGCAACCCTGGTTGTAAGTCCCATAATGCACTTTTGCTTTATAGATGAAAATTTTAATAGGTACTGGCCCTCCGGCGGGTTGCCGGTTTGCTTTCCGGGCACTTATAGCACAAGACCCGCGCCATATATTTGGCAAGGTTATAGTAATATACCCTGGGCGGGAATTCACTTATATAATTTAGGAATATAAAGTGGGTTGGAAGGTAGTGAATTTGCCGTAAAATAATAACTTTATGATACCCTTATAAAGAACAACAGCCTGGCCTTTTCACCGTTCAGAACAACCATTATTTAATTATGAAAAGCAATTCTCATCTTATCTTCATTGTAGATGACGACCCGGACGACAGGCAGATCATACTGGATGCTTTCCTGGAACGAAGCCCGCTGATTGATTATGTTTTTATTGAAAACGCTGAAACGCTGTTGGAGACGCTTTATTCCGGCGAAGCAGACTTTCCGGCGCTGATCCTGCTCGATCTCAATATGCCCGGCATGCTGGGTCTGCAGGCTCTTAAGGAGATCCGGGGCAATAAGCAGTTCAGCCAGATCCCCGTCATCGTACTGACGACCTCCACGCTCAACCAGGATCGTAAAACCTCCTATGAGCTCGGGGCGTCTTGTTTCCTCAGAAAACCAGATAGTTTTAGCGAATTGGTAGAGCTTACCGATTCGATTGTCAAGCTTTGGCTGCATGAATATCAGCCTCAGTCCCAACAAACACCTTCATAAAAAATTTAGGACATTAAAAAAGTGTGGAATAAAATCCACACTTTTTTAATTTGAAGCTATTTACCCCTACGGATCGTCCATACGTCAAAGAAATTTCCATTCCAGGGCCAAAACCGGAATTTTGTACCTTGTTATGGTGAACATCTTTAAAAAATTCTTCTTTCCGCCCTTGTACGGACTTTGCGTCTATTTTACGGTCCGGTTGCTGCTGGATACTGTCACCGGCATGAAATTCTGGCACAGGAGCTGGCGTCTCAACGCATTCGAGCAGATCTATTGCATCCTTTTCAGTTACCTGTTTATTGCCGTCTGCAACCGCCTGTTCCGGTACTTCGACCAGCGCTGGCCGGCCACGGACCTCAGCTACAAACGGGTCGTCCGCGAGCTGCTGTGGCTGTTTGGGCTCAACCTGGTCTTTCAAAACGTTTTCCTTCTTCCGCTGGCTGCCCTTACCGACGACGGCGCCCAGTGGTATGATGTCGTCGATCTGAATACCATTCCTCTCCTTTATTCTCTTATCTACTATGGCATCGCCCGCAGCAGCACCTTTCTCAGGGCCTATATCGACGGGAAGGTACAACTGGAAAAGATCACCAACGACCAGTTGCAGACCGAGTTGAAATTTCTCAAAGCCCAATACCACCCGCATTTTTTGTTCAACGCCCTCAACACCATTTATTTCCAGATGGATGAAAATGTGGCCGACGCCAAAAAAAGCGTGGAGAAATTCTCCGAGCTGCTTCGCTACCAGCTTTACGATCAGCAGCAGACTGTCGCAGTCAGCCAGGAACTGCACTATCTCCATAATTTCATCCAGCTCCAGCAAACCCGCAGCTCGGAAAAGCTGCTGCTGGAGACCAGTTTTGACCCTAAACTGGACGGCCAGCAGGTCTATCCCCTCCTTTTTCTGCCCCTGGTAGAGAACGCCTTTAAGTATATCGGGGGAGACTATCACCTATCCATCTCCGCCGCTCTTCAGAGCGACAGGATAGAATTTACCGTGATCAACGACGTGCCCGATAACATCCCGGTCAAAAAGGAAAAAGGCATTGGCCTTGAGAATTTAAGAAGACGTCTCGAGTTGCTGTATCCCGGCCGCCATACGCTGTCTGCCTCCAACCAGGGAAAAGATTTCACCGCCAGCCTCATCCTTCAATACCGCTAACTATGTCACTGAAAATAAAATGTATCATCACCGATGACGAACCCTTTGCGCGCAAAGGCCTGCAGGGCTATATCAGCCAGATCGATTTCCTTGACCTGCGAGGTGTCTGTGAGAATGCACTGGAATTGAATTCCCTGATCAAGCAGGAACCCATCGACCTGCTCTTTCTTGACATTGAAATGCCTTATATGACAGGCATCGACTTCCTGAAAAACCTCCCTGCCCCACCCCGGGTCATCTTTACCACCGCCTACGAAAAATATGCGCTACAGGGTTTTGAGCTGGAGGTGCTTGACTATCTGCTCAAGCCCATTCCCTTCGACCGCTTCCTGAAAGCGGCCAACAAAGCCTTCGACTACTTTCGTCAGCAGCAGGCCCCCGTTCCGGCGGAAGATTATATATTCGTGAAGGCGGATAGTAAGCTGGAAAAGATCCAGTTCACCGACATTCTCTTTGCCGAAGCATTGGAGAATTACGTGGCCATCTATACCCGCGAGAAGAAGATCATCAC
Organism: Puia sp.; assembly: GCA_036499285.1. Taxonomy (GTDB): domain Bacteria; phylum Bacteroidota; class Bacteroidia; order Chitinophagales; family Chitinophagaceae; genus Puia. The sequence continues at coordinate 78,290 of DASYEB010000004.1, forward strand.
CCATCTCACCCTAAAGATGCTCCAGGAGAAACTGCCGGCCGGTTCCTTCGTCCAACCTCACAAATCCTATATTGCGGCCATCGACAAGATCAACTCGATCGAAGGCAATATCCTTCACATCGCGAGTTACCAGGTCCCCATCAGCAAATATCAGAAAGAAGAGATCATGGAAAAGATCGTTAACAGCAAATTGCTAAAAAGATAACCCCGTATAAGCGCTGCGTTACCAACTCATTAACGAGGCAGGTAATTTTCGGGGCCGTAACACCCCATTAACCGGGGGCACCTCATTTGCACTCTACCTTTGTATAATAAATCAGGTAGTCATGAAAAAGCTCATCTTTTCAGGCCTGATCTTCTGCGGTGTACTTCTTGTTACCGCTCAGACCAACGGCCAGTCTTTTGCCAACAACGGCAATCCTATCATAGTAAGCCCCGCCAATCACTCCGGCCTTTTCGCATACGCCGAGATGAATAACATTATTCTGCAGTGGTCGACAGGTAATGAAAAAAATGTGGACCGCTATGTCATCGAGCGCTCCGCGGACAGCACCCATTTCAATCCTCTCCACGAAGTAGTATCCCGTGGTACGATCGGCCAGGATGACCAGGACAGCCTGTACCGGGACATGGACAGCTATCCGGCTTCACCTGTCAATTATTACCGGCTCCGTACGGTGCTGAGCGATGGAAGCTCCCTTTATTCTGCTGTCGTCCGGGCAGATGTGGACAGCCGGAAAACACCCATTCTCAAACCAACAGTCTTACACATGGGAGGTACGCTGCGGATGGACAATTATCATGAGCAGCCACTAACCGTCAATTTCTTTAACGCAAGCGGTACTCTTATGGGAAGTTTTATTGTGAACAGCACCTCGTTTGACATCCCCACCAGCGGATGGAACAAGGGAATTTTCTTTTATCGGATCTCGGATTCCAGTCACCCGCTGATCGACGCCGGGAAGATATTGATCCTATAATTTCTTTTTCATCCACCAGTCCGTCTGGGCATCCAGCCCGACCAGGAACACATGCTCCCCAAATCGTTGGAATCCCCATTTGTGATAAAAGGCTATCGCGCGCTGATTGTGTTCCCATACTCCCAGCCATACCCAATCCTTACCCCGCTGACGGGCCTGGTCAAGACAAGCCTGCATCAGGGCTGCGCCTACTCCCTTGCCGATCATCTTCTGCTCGGAATACAATTGTACGATCTCTATGCTCTTCTTGTCCTCCAGCCCGCTGGGGGGGTCCGTCTCCCGCATCGAAGCATACCCTGCCGCCTCATCGCCTATATATGCCAACAAAAAGATGCGTCCCTGCGCGCCAACCTCTGCCATCTGTCGTTCCGGGGGAAACTGTTCTTCGAGGAAAATGCGCATATTCTCTTCTGTGTTATGCGGGGCAAAAGTCTCATAAAATGTCCGCCGGCTCAGTCCGGCGACAAGCGCAGCATCTTCTACGCCGGCTACCCTTATCTGAATTGCTGGTTTATCCATACCAGCGCAATCTAAAAAATAATAAGCGATTCCCATAAAAAAACACCCCTCATTGAAATGAAGGGTGTATTGAAAAATATTCATTCATACACATTCGAGACGATCAGTAAGTCCGCTACCTTTTCTTTCTCAGGTTCGGATGAGGTGCAGGCGCTGTGTTAGGGCCTTCTTTACCCGTACCATCTTTCCGATCGACGGTAGTCTCTTCACCACTTGCCTGTCCGTAGCGGAAGATAAACCTGTCCGAGCCGATGCCTTCCTTTTCAACGAGATAATTGATGACGGCATTTACCCGGTCCCAGCTCAGCTGCTGGGCAGATCACCGATGTTACATTTGCGGGCCGTTCCTCCACGTGAATCGACAGGGCTGATCTCGCGGATAGCCGTCTCTGCATCGCTCCATAGGCCGGTCAGCTCAAATTCAGGAGACAGGGAAAAAATGCTTTCCAATGCCTGTCTGTACAGGGGGGCATTTTCTACGATACACAGTAAAATTTTTGAGTCGTTACGCTCAGCCACCATAGTATAAATTTAGTTCGGTTTCATACCCTTTTGGGGTATATATGGGGAGCGACAGAAAGGAATGATTAAAGTAAGTATTTATTATTTAATAACCTGGTTCCTTCGTGCCCGGAAATACAATAAGCGCAGCAGGGACGGCAGGACGATGAGTAAAAGGGGCAGCGCGATCACAAAACCGCCGATCACCGCGATGGCAAGCGGCTGATGCAATTGTGCTCCCGTACCAATGCCCAATGCCAAAGGCAGCAGGGCAATGATTGCGCCCAGCGCCGTCATCAGCTTTGGCCGCAGCCGAGTCGATATAGCATAGATGATGGCGTCATCGACGGACAAGGTGGCGAGTGACTCCTGGAATTGCAAAAAGGTAAAGATGGCATTCTCGCCGATGATACCGACGATCATGATCAGCCCGGTATAACTTCCTACGTTCAGCGGGGTATGTGTAAGGTATAAGCCAAGATAGCTGCCGGATATGCCCAGCACGGCAACAAGCAGGATCACCAGGGCCACGCCCAGTTTTCTGTAAAGGAACAGGATGACACCAAACACCAAAAGACTCGCCGTGATGAGGATGGTCAGCAGCTCTCCAAAGGATTGCTGCTGTTCTGCGTAGGCCCCTCCATATTCAATATGATATCCCTGCGGAAATACAACTTTAGCCCCCACTCCAGATCGGATATCGGTAATGACGCTGCCCAGGTCGCGTCCTTCCAGCCTGCCGGTGACGACGCCCATGGATTGCAGATTTTCGCGCTGGATCTCCGCGTCGCCGGCTATGACATGGACGGTGGCAAAATCGGTTATCGGCTTTAATTGTCCCCCTGGTAAAAAGATGGACATGTTACCGATATCCGCAACGCTCCGGCTTCTGTTGCCGGGATAGACCATCCGGATATTTGTCAGCTGTTCCTTCTCCGGAACCGTACCGATAACATTTCCTTCCAATGAGGTCTGCACCTGGTATTGCAGGCCCGCGGGCGTCAGACCAAACTGTGCAAGGCGTCCGAAGTCGGGCTCGATGCTTACGGAAGGACCTGCTATGACGATGCCGTCAAAGACATCAGCTGTTCCGCTAACACCCGAGACAATACCCGACACCTGCCTGGACAAAGCCTGCAGGGTCTTTTGATCGTTGCCGAAGATCTTTATTTCAATGGGTTGAACGGAGGTCATCAGGTCTCCCAGCATATCCCCGATGACCTGGCCGAAGTCAATGCGTAAAGCCGGCTGTGTGGCCTCTACCTGTTTACGGATATCGCTGATAACGTCCTCCGTCGACTTTTCGCGGTCTTTTTTCAGCTGTATCAGGTAATCACCCGTATTGGGTTCGGTGATAAAAAAGCCCATTTGTGTGCCCGTGCGCCGGGAATAGGTTTGTACCTCCGGGGTCTTTACGATGATCTTTTCCACTTCCTGCAACATGCGGTCCGTCTCCTGCAGAGAGGTACCCGGCGGAGAAGTATAGTCCAGCACGATGCTGCCTTCATCCATCTCGGGCAGAAAGCCGGTCTCCAACTGTGGAAGTATCCACACAATCGCCAGGCCCAGCGTTGCTATGATCACAAAACTCAGCCAGGAGTGATGGATAAAAAAGGACACCCACCGCTGGTTGCGTACGTGATGCGGCTTTACCGCCACCTTCGGCGTCCCATCTGCCCGCTGGCGCTTCTTCTCTCTTGTCAGCAGCAGATAGACTACCGGTAATCCGATCCAGGTGACAAAGAAGGAGCAGACCAGCGTGATGATCATGGTATTGGTCAGTACCTTGAAATAGGCTCCCGCCACACCGCTCATCAGAACAAAGGGGATAAAGATGACGATGGTGCTGATGGAGGAACCCAGCATGGCCGGCAACAAATACCGGATGGCTTTTTGAACCAGTGTCGTCGATGGTTCGTCGGGGTGTTCCTCATGGGTCCGATGGATCTGTTCCACTACCACGATGGCATCGTCGATGATGAGGCCGATCGCCGCCGCTATTGCCCCCAGCGTCATGATATTGAAAGTATACCCGATGGCATACAGCACGATGAGGGTCAGACAAAGTGTTATGGGGATGGTGATGAGGATAGTAAGACTTGCTTTCAGTGACCGTAAAAAAAGTATCGCCACCAGGATGGCAAGGGCCAGACCGATCCAGAGACTGTCGGTAACGCTTTTGACAGAATCATTTACAAAGTCCGCCTGGATATAATAAGGCTGTATGTTCACTCCTTTTGGCAGTACCTTCCGGAGTTCCGCCATTTTTGCTTCCATAGCTTTAGAAAGGGAAACCAGGTTGGCGTTGGGTTGTTTTATCACCGCGATGAGCAGGGCCTCTTTTCCGTTGGCATTGATCTTTGTGTATTCGACCGCCTCTTTTACTTCGATGGCGGCAATATCTTTTAACAGGATAACTCTTTTTCCTGTATTGCGGACAACAATATTTCCTATATCTTCTTTTGTATGTACGGTGGCATCTGTTACCGTCAGGTAGAGAAAATGATAATCCGATAAATAACCATTGGACTTTACAAAACCGGTCTGGCCGATCGAGCCGTTGAGCAGATCCGGAGTGATGGAGAGCGTGCTCATCTTTTGCGCGTCGAGGGTGACCCAGTATTCTTTTGTTTTTCCTCCAATAACCCGAACCTCCGAAACACCGCTGACCTGCGAAAGAAAGGGTTTGATCGTATAGTTGGCCAGCTGTTTTAGTTCTATTGGCGAAAGCTGGTGTGTTTCCAGCGTATAACCCATTACCGGCAGGATGGCCGGGTTCATCTTCTCGACCGTGATCTGTGTCTCCGGCGGCAGGTTACTTTTGATCTCGTTGATCTTTGATTCGATGCGCTGCTGGCTGAGATCGATATTCGCATTCCAGTCCATAAAAGCGGAGATCTCACAGCTGCCCCTGCTGGTCGTACTGCGGACATATTGAAGGTCGGGCACCTGCTTGATCGCATTCTCCAGCGGCTTGGTGACTGTCACCATCATCTTGTTCACGGGCTGCAGACCGGCATCCGCTATCACCTTTATTTTGGGAAATGTGATCTCGGGGAAAAGAGATGTCTGTATTTTGCTGTAGGCAAACATTCCCCCCAGCAGGACGATCACCAGTGTTACCGCCAATGGATTTTTATAGGAGAAGAAAAAGTTTTTCATAAGGAATCCTCCACTCTGACTTTTGCCGTATCCGGCAAACCGTAATTACCGGTAACGATGATCTTATCAGCCGGAGAAAACAAAGGTGACAGCACTTCTACCCTATCGGCTGTCTGGATCCCTTTCTTTACCGGCACCTTTACTGCCGTTGCGCTGTCAATGAGCTTCATCACCCAGAAGTCGCTTTCCGTCTCATCGGTAAGAAATGCTGACCGGGGCAGGGATTGTGCACCGGACTTTGACGACCGGACGATGCGTACTTTGGCGACCAGGTTCTCGGGTATGACACCTGCCGACGGCACCCTGATCACTATATTCTGGGTTTGGGAAAGACTATCTACGGTAGGCATTACCGGGCCTACGGCCCCGGTCAGTTTTGTCCCATCCGGCAGCAGCAGTTCGACCGTCTTTTTTCCCAGCACTACCGGCCGCAGTTCGTACGGCAGGTTCAGCAAAAAGACAAAGCTGTTTCTGTCACTGATGACAGCCAGCTGCTCACCATCCTGCACATAATCCCCCGACTGATGATTCAGCTGTGTAAGATAGCCCGGCTGATTAGCGCGAATCACATTCACGCCATTGAACCGCAGGGAAGAATCCAGCTTTTCGATGGTATTGCCGATGCTTTGCGCCTCTTTTGTCTTGAGCGTAAACAGTACCTGGCCCTGGGCCACCTTTTTTCCGGGATATACGTCTGCGGATTGCAGGTATCCATTGGTGTTGGCCTTTACATAGCTTTTCTGTAAAAATGCCGACACGGCATTCAGCTCGATATAATCGGTGAGCGCGCTCTGGCTGACGGTGACCACGGTGACAGGGGTGCGGGCGTCCACGGAATCGCCTGCAGCCGCATCCGGCTTGGGGGCTGTAGCGGAAGCAGAGTCCTTATCCGGAGAATCTCCCGCTTTCCCGCGGGAACCGCAGGAAAACAAAACAAAACAGGCTCCTATTAACAAGACCAGCTTTTTCATCGATTCCAGTAATTAATTTGATTGATGATCTGCAAACGCGTGATATTATTTTGCGTGAGCAGGTTTTTCGCATTCAGGTAATTGCTCAGCGCCAGGATATAGTCCGCGATCTTCGCGTCTCCTGTGCCCAGCAATTTGCCATTCGCTTCGATCAGCGCCTCCGAATAACGCACCTGATCGTTGATCTGGCCGATCAATTCTTCCGTAGCCTTCAGCTGTTGTGTCAACTGTGCGATCTGCTGGTTGTACTGTTTGGTAAAAAAACTTTTGTAGCCGGAACGGGTGCGTTCCTGGATATCCAGCTTGCTATACTGGAGCCTCCGCTGGTGACCGTCATAGATAGGCACGGTGACGGAAACGCCAAAGCTCATACCGAAGTTCTTATACGCTTGGTAGGCCAGCGAGGATGAATACCCACCATCCGCAAAGAGGTTGGCTTTGGGTTTATAGCTGAAATCTACCATCGACCGGTCGTTCCGCAGCTTCATGCTGTCGAGGTGGAACTGGTGAAAAAAGACCGACCCGCTTACGTCGGGCAGCGTCTGCAATTGGATGCCGGGGTCATCCAGCGCTGCGGCTGTCGTATCGACAATGCCGCAGAGGTAGTTCAGCATGCCATGGTCATTGCGGAACTGGATCTCCAGTTGCTGCAGGAGCAGGCCCTCCTGTTTCAGCGTGACGAGAAAAGAAAGATAATCCGTTTGACGATAGACATTCTTTTGTGTCAGGTCCTTTAGGAGGACCTCTTCTTTTGCCAGCAGGGTATAGATCTCCCGGTTGAACTTCAGCTGCTGTAAATCGCCATAGGCCGTGATATACTGGGCGGTGACATTCTTCTTCAGGTCCTGTTCGGTGATCTTCGCGGTATTATTCAGTCCCTGGTTTAGCAGCCGGAGAGCCGCATATTGAGCTTCCAGGTGTCGTTGACCGACGATGGTCTTGCTGACCCCTACTACGGTCGTAAAGTTGGCGCCATTTGTAATAGCCTGATCATAACCATATCCTTTGATCACCGGTGCATAGATGTTGGTGCTGGAACCCCTCACCTGGGGCAGATAGCTGGCGTGGATCAGCTGACTGTCCAGCTGCGCCGATAATGTCTGGTTGCGGTAATCGTTCAGCAGGGGGCTGTTCTCCAGGGCCCGTCCAACAAAAAAGTCGAGACTGGTGCTCTGTCCCATGACAGCCGTTGCGCCAAACAAAGCTATCAATGCCCCAATAAGAGATCGGAAAAAAAGTCTCGACGCCATGTCACAAACCTAGTCCGACATTCTATCGAAATTCTGGATGACAGGATCGGGGAATTGGACTTCGATCACATGCATATTATTCAAATATCTATAGCTCAGGGGGAACTGGTAATTATCACAGATCTGCTTTACGATAGCCAGGCCTAGCCCGGTCCCACCGGAATGCATTCCCTTTGTAAAACGGTTGAAAATGGTCGCCGGATCAAAGCCAAGCGCAGGGCCGGTATTGCTCACTCTCAGGCTCCGGTCCCGGAGCAGGATCTCTATCGAGCCTGCCTCCTGGTTGTGCCGGATGGCGTTGAGTAACAGGTTGTTCAGCAAAATATCGGCGAGATAGCCATTGATGGGCAGCCGCAGGGGAGAGAGATCCGTCCGAAGGGTCAGGTGGCGGTCTTTCAGCGGGTCTTCCAGCTGTGTCAGTTTTTCTTTGATCAGCAATGAGATATCCACCGGTTCGGTATAGGCAAACTGATTGTTCTCGATCTTCATCAGCAGCAACAAGGACTGGTTCAGCTGACGGAGACGGCTGATCGCATCATACATAGCCTGCACCGGCTGATGGTGTCTTTCTCCCAGGCCCGTGTCCTGGATCAGCAGGTCCAGTTTTGAATTGATGATCGCCAGGGGTGTTTGCATCTCATGGGAGGCATTGTCGGTGAAGTTCTTCAGCATTTCATAATCCTTCAGGATCTTGGCCGTCATTTGCTGAACGGCTGCGTTGAGGTCCTTAAACTCCTCTGTATCGGTAGCCCGTGTCGGCAGCAGCTGGCGGGTGGACAGGTTGAATTGCCGGATGCTGTCCAGGGTCTCATAAAACGGCCGCCAGAGACGGCGCAGCAGAAGCCGGTTAGCCAGGAAAAGTGTTCCGAGCAATAGTAAGATCATACCACCGGTGATGAGCATGATCAGTTCCAGCAGGTCTTCCGTTTCCTCTTCGGACTTGGCTACGAATGTCGTATACAGCTGTCCTTTTACAGTAACTGAAAAGGTCAGCTCCCGGTACAGTTCTTTTCCTTTATGATGCGGCTCGGATTTCAAGGTGTGGTAAAATCTCCGGTGTGTCGCGATAGTCGCGGGCACAAAGCTGATCTTCTGATCGCGGTAATTCGCCGGTTCGGGCAGCTGATCATGGGTGGCAATATGGTCCAGGATCTCGGCCTCTTCTACTTTCAGCGTATCCTCCAATTCTTTGATCAGGACATAACGAACTGAGAAATAATACACAACGCTACCCACTAAAAGAGCCAGCACGCTTGCGACAATATTTACACGGCTATATTTAGCAAATAGTTTCATCCGGAATCGATGTCATTTTTATCTCGCCAAAAGGATGTAATTTAGCCGTTTGTATCTTGTTTCCACATTTCCTCGCCCGTTTTTTCCACAAATGGACGCCGAATGTGCAAATATTCCAGGGCGGAACCCTGATTTCTAACTAATTATTCTTACCTTTGCAAGCTCTTTAAAAAGCAGTCATGAGTAGCCGCCGGGAATATGATATAGCGTTTGTGGGCCTTAAGGCTGGTATTCATGAGTTTAACTATAGGATTACCGACAAGTTCTTTGAAGCATATCAGCAACAGGATTTTCGTCATTGCGATGCCCAGGTCAAGCTGTCTTTGGATAAAAAGAACAGCTTTATGCTCCTGAAATTCGAAGTTGGCGGAAAGATCGAAGTGACCTGTGACCGTTGCGGCAATATGCTCCCCCTCGATCTCTGGGATGAATTCAACATCCTGGTGAAGCTGGTGGAAGATCCGGACATCATGAATCAACAGGAAGAGGACCCCGATGTGTATTATATATCCAAGGGAGAAAGTCATCTTTATGTTTCTGACTGGATCTATGAATTCATCAATCTCAGCATCCCGATGCAGCGGATGTGCAAGCCGGAAGAGATGGGTGGACCGCATTGTAACAAAGAAGTGCTGGAGATGCTAATGAAACTGGACCGGGAAAAGAGTCAGCCTGAAAATCCACTCTGGAAAGGATTGGAGAAGTTCAAGGATCTGCCTCCGGAGCCTGATACAGTAAACAACTAGAAAACGAACCTGTCATATGACAGGCAGACATAAATAATTTATTGGTTAGTTAAAATAGAAGTGATATGCCAAATCCGAAACGGAGACATTCCCAGCAGCGCAGTGCCAAGAGAAGGACACATTATAAAGCTGAGAAAGTAACTTTAAGCAAAGACAGCACTACAGGTGAGATACATGTTCGCCACCGCGCGCACGTAAGCGAAGGAAAATTGTTCTACAAGGGGAAAGTTGTTGCCGAAACGTCGCCAATTAAATAGTTGGCAATTAAGTAGTAACAACTGACTTTCGAATGAACATTGGATTAGACATGATGGGAGGAGACTTTTCACCGCTCGAGGCGGTGAGAGGTATCCAGCTATATCTCGCTGAAACCAAAACACCGGCCAAACTTTGGCTGGTGGGTGATGAATCTCAGATAGAGCCTTTACTCCGGGAATATTCCATCCCTGCGGACGCCGTAACCGTCGTGCATGCCAGCCAGGTCATTGGTATGCATGAACATCCAACCCGGGCTTTGAAGGAGAAACAGCAGTCCTCGATTGCTGTCGGTTTTCAGCTGTTAGCCACGGGCAAGATGGATGCTTTTATCAGCGCGGGTAACACCGGCGCTATGCTCGTTGGCGCCCTTTATAGTCTGAAACCTATCGAAGGGATCCAGCGTCCTACTATTTCCACGATCATTCCCAAAGAGAACGGCAGTGCCGGCGTCCTCCTGGACGTTGGTCTCAATGCCGACTGCAAACCCGAGAATCTCAACCAGTTTGCGATCCTGGGTTCCCTTTATGCGCAGCACATTCTGGGCATCGAGAAACCCCGCGTCGGACTGCTCAACATCGGGGAAGAAGAAGGTAAGGGTAATATTCTTGCACAAGCCGCCTATCCCCTGCTGAAAGAGAACAGCCTGATCCATTTTATCGGCAACATCGAAGGCCGCGACCTCCTGCTCGATAAGGCAGATGTGATGGTCTGCGAAGGTTTTACCGGGAACGTGATCCTGAAGCTGGCCGAGTCGCTCTTCGATATTACCAGTCTGCACCAGACCAAAAGCGAATTCTTCGAGCGTTTCAACTTTGAGTTCTATGGAGGCACTCCCCTGCTGGGCGTCACCAAGCCCGTCATCATCGGGCATGGGATCTCCCGCGGCAAAGCCTTCCTCAACATGATCAGGCTTGCTCAAAAAATGATCGAAACCGACCTGCTCGCCAAAATGAAAGAAAGTTTTCTTTCCTGAGAAGCGTGCTTCGCGCGGTCATAAAGTTTTATATTAGCGAATGAAAGCAGTTATCGCTTATCTCAAGGACTATCTTCGCACAACTTCCCGGCCTGCTCTTATTGTCACTATACTTTTTGTCGGTTCGCTTGTTGCCGCCAACTATACGGTCGGTATCGAAAAGCGTATTCAAAACCTGGGGCACTGGTATCTGTCTTTCGGCGCCTTTTTTCTTTTCTTTTCAATAGTGCTCGCTCTTGTCTGGGGTCTGCAATATGAATGGAGTAAACAGGAGACCTACACCCCCACCCGGTCACGCAGCGGTAAGATATCGATGACACCGGTATTGGTGACCAAATCCGAGCAGCCTTATTTCCAACGTAAGATGCTGTGGCTGCTGCTGATCGCTCCCCTATATTTTTCGCTGAAAATGATCCACTGGGATCTTTCGGTTTTCCTTCCGCATACTCTTTTTTTCCCCTGGTACCAGTACACGCTTATGGCTATCCAGCTGCCGCTGAAGCTGATCCTGCTTTTCTGCGTTGTATATGCCTGTCGCAAAGGTGGCTTACTCGAAGGCGAAAGCCTGGCGAAGTCTGTTGGCCTCACTACGGATGGCTTCAACGCCCGTCCTTATTTCCTGCTTCTTGCCCTTTTGCTGCCCCTGATAGCGCTGGCATCCACGCAAGCTGATTTTCTGGCTGTCTATCCCAAAGTAAAGAATATTAGTTTTATCGATGGATATGCTCATCCTTCATGGCCCTGGAAGCTTCTCTATGAGGTCTCCTATGGCCTTGACTTCCTGGGCATCGAGCTTTTCTTTCGCGGTCTGCTTGTCGTCGGCCTTGTCCGTTATGCCGGTGAGAGCGTTATTCTTCCGATGGCCGCATTTTATTGCACCATCCATTTTGGTAAACCGCTTGGGGAGTGTATCTCTTCTTTTTTCGGAGGTCTGATCCTTGGTGTGCTTGCGGTGCGTACCCACACTATCCTTGGCGGCCTCATCGTGCATCTGGGTCTAGCCTGGCTGATGGAGTTTGGCGGATGGATGGGGCACTTGCTGCGGCATTAGGCTCGCGCTGTCGTATGGAGCATCTGCGTCTATTCCGCTTTCAGGCTCTTCACCGGATTGGCCAATGCCGCCCGCACCGTCTGAAGCACGACCAGGACACCCATGATTATCCCAAGCCCCAGTATAGCCGCCACAAAAGGCCAAACAGTGATCGTTATGCGCGTCGCATAATCATCGAGCCAATGATTCATGATCAGCCAGGCCAGCGGAGTAGCCACCAGTCCGGCGATCAGCAGCAGTGGCAGGTATTCGCCAAGAAAAAGCCGGATGATCCCCGGCACGGATGAACCCATGACCTTGCGGATCGCAATTTCTTTGGCCCTTTTTTGTACACTCTGTGACAGCAGCCCTACGACGCCCAACAGCACAATGATCAGGGCCAGGATGGTCGCCATGGATGCTGCCTTCTTCAGCCGCAGCTCGTCCCTGTAAACATTCTCCAGGGTCTCGTCCATAAATTTATATTCAAAAGCTGCTGCAGGCAGCAACGAGGCCCATTGACTTCGCAATTGTTCCATCGTCGTGCCGATATTGCCAGGCCGAAGCTTAAAAGACAAATAACGATATGTCCAGGTCATGTCCACATGCATGAACAGCTCCGGCTGAATGACAGAGCCCATGCCATCAAAATGAAAGTCTTTTACCACACCGCTGATAGTAAAAGGCAAAGGCGCATATGCCAGATGCAACCGTTGTCCTATAGCTGCCTGTGGTGTCTTCCAACCCAGGGCTTTAACAGCAGTCTCGTTCAGGACGACCCTCAGGGAATCGTTTGCGGAGCTTTGCCCGGGCGCATTGTAAAATACCCCTGCTACAAGCGGGATCCGGTAAGTATCGGCATAATGTTCGTCGGTCATAAGAGTCTGACTTGCCACGGCACGAGCAGAATCTCCTCCTTCCGGCCACATGCTCCTGCTCCCGCCATTGCCGCCATCCGGGATCTCAAAGGAAAGAGCAGCTTCTTTTACTCCCGGCATCGTGGCAAATTCGGATCTGATCCGCTCCATCCGGCGCACGCCCTGTAATGACCAGTCCCTTGGCAATTGAGCCGATACGATATAATCTTTATCATATCCGAGCCGGTCGCTGAAGAAAAGACTGATCTGCTGCGAGATGATGATCGCTCCGACCAGCGCAATGGTTGCCGTAGCAAACTGAAAGCTGACCAATCCTTTGCGAAGCAGGATGCTGTCCCCTGCAAGGCCAGCCTTCCCTTTCAATGCCTCTACCGATGCGAGGGCCGACAATCTCAGGGCCGGATATAGACCTGCCAGCAGACCGGTCAATAAGGCAAACACCACCATCACCGGCCAGGCAAAAGGCGGCAGGTCGGTCAGCGAAGGAATGGTTCTGTCCAGCATACCGGAAAACAGTGGCCTTAATAATATATATAAAACCAGGGAAAAAACGGTAGCCACCACTGCCAGAAGGATCGACTCGGTAAGAAATTGCGCGATCAATTGCCGCCGCAGGCTGCCCAGCACTTTGCGGATGCCTATCTCTTTCATTCGCGCTGTGGACCTGCTAACTGATAGATTGACAAAGTTGATGATGGCCATTAGCAGAATTAACAGGGCAGCAAACGATAAGGTGTAAAGCATTTTCTCTACGGTGCCGCCTTGCAAGGTGAGATAGTAAGTGGATAAAGGGACCAGGCTGACTTGCATATTGTCGGCGATCACCGGAGGTGCGTTTGCCCGGACCAGGCGTTTGATAGGTTGGGTCAGCGACTCCGGCTTTACGCCTTTTTGCAGTTCAATATAATTGACGATATGGTTATTGGCCCAATCCATATTCCGGCCGAAATACGCCAGGTTGGCGACAGGAACGAAGACGCGGTTGTTGTTGGCCTCATTCAGCCAGGTGACGGAATTACGCGATGGTTCCGGCAGAACGCCTGTGATCCTGAAATCCTGTTTGCCGCCGGAGAAATTTTCGATGGTCAGATTCCTGCCAAGCACATCGGTACGGCCAAAGTATTTGATCGCTTTATCTTTTGTAATGACCACGGTAAACGGCTGGTTCAGCGCCGTGCGCTGATCTCCTTGTAGTAATGAAAAGCCATACATAGTCAGCAAGGTGCTGTCACCCATCTGGATGTCTTCCCGGAAATGTTTGTCCCCGTTCGAGACCGTGGAAATGACACCGTCAAACCGGTAGTAGTCAGCGACCAGACCGGGGTACCTTTCTTTTAATGCTTTAGCCAGCTGCCCTACGGTTGCAACGGGATATCCCATATTGGGGTCTTTCCAGGTCGTGGTGAGGATATACTGCCGGTCGGCATTCTTCAGCTGCCGATTGACGCTCAATTCGCTCCAGCAATACGCCGCTATCAGCAGGGTAAAACTGATACCTGTGGAAAGCCCGATGACATTGATGGTTGAATGAAGGCGACTGCGCCCGATGTGGCGCAGCGCTATCTTGTAGTAGTTTCGGAACATGGAATGAGGATGATTGTCCCCGAAAGATATAAAAAAACTACCAACCTGTAAGCCGGATCCTGTTCCCGCGGTAGGTATTAGCCACGTCGCGGGCGGTCATCATTTATCTGGCCTCTGCATTGCTGCAGCGATCTAGCTGCCTACCCTCCGGCATCGGGCGGGCCGCCCTCAATCGCCGGTATACGTGGCATTTCAGCATGTAAGGTTTACCCGCCCCGGCAATTACTTACCGACGCCGTGGGCTCTTACCCCACGTTTTCAACCTCACCCCACCTTTTGGCCGCACTTGCGCGAAGCAAAAAGGGCGGGGCAGTTATTTTCTGTGGCACTCTCTGTAAACGTCATAGACGTCTCCCGGCTCTTAACCGGTACATTGCCCTATGCTGTCCGGACTTTCCTCCCCCCGTAAACGAAGAGCGATGACCCGGTTGGTAGCAACTCCAAAGATACTGAATTCCTGAGCGGTATCGGGAGGGACGGGGCTACTTCTTCTTCCCATAGTCAAAAAAGATCTCGGTCGCCCCATAGCCATATCGAGGATCATAGCGATTGACAAACGACTTTACATTCCGTTTTGTCCGCAGGGCTTCATGGATCTCATCCCGCAGCTTCCCCGTACCCACTCCGTGGATAACGATCATCGAAGGCAGGTGATGTGCGACGGCCAGATCGAAGTATTTCTCAAACGTCTGCAGCTGCAGCGTAAGGATCTCAAAATTATCCAGCGAACCAGGTTTGTCCGTGATCTTGTCCGCATGCAGATCGAGCTCGCTGCGTGCGGGCTCCAGGTGCTGCCGGGCCTTCGAGGCTTCATAAACACGGAAGCCGGAACCGGCAAGAATGCTGCGCGCGTCTACCTGTTTTTCTTCCTCGTAGGGTCTGAAGGGATAGTCATCAAAGAGCTTGAAAGAAAAGGTCGCTTCACCTTTCTTTTTGATCTCCTCGATGCGGCTGAACACCTGTTTTGCGCGTAGCTTCAGCGAGGTCTCATAATGTTCGGCCCGGGTCTTATCCGGGGTCAGCAGCGAAAATTCACATTCGAATACCGGGTTATCATTGAGATTCGCAAAAGGAATATCATGCAGATAGAAATCCTGCAATGAAGGAAGCTGGTTGTCCAGATCAAAGTCGCTGGCGTTGTCGCCGGAATAATTCAGGTGATACGAAAAATGATATCCCAGTGACGAATTGTTCACGAGCCAGATCTTCAGGCTCTCTACCACGTCATCCCCAAATTCGTCGTTGTCGAATACGGGCAGGAAGGTGAGCCAGACGCCATCCGCCAGCTGCGCGATACGTTCCTTTTTCTTGCCCGGTACCGGTTTCTCCGGCGGCAGCTGATCGACATATTTTTTGGGCTTCTTTTCCGGGAAAAGCTTTTTCTCGGTAAAGCGTTTGAAATACGGAAAGTCCAGCTGATCGGTATAAGCCGGGAATTTTACACCTTTGACCTCAACAAGCACCATCTGGTCGTTGATGATCTCGATCACCTCTCCTTCATCGTTGGAATGCTGAATGACGACCTTGTCGCCTACCTCGAACTTCATATAACCGCAAAATTAAGGTATTTGTCCGCTATTCCGACCTCAATGCGCTGCGGCGGTAACCATACATGACATAGATCAGCAGCCCGATGCCCATCCAGACAAAGAACCAGACCCAGGCGATAGCAGGGATCTCGATCAGCAGATAGGCGCAGAACAGCACACCCAGCACCGGGATCAGCGAATACTTTTTGATCACCGTAGCGAGGGACAGTCCCGTGGTCAATATCGTAAAAACCACGAAGAGTATTTCCTGCAGCCCGGAAGCCGACAAATGCGACACGGTGGTCTCCAGCCGTCCGCGGAATACCCACAAAAAGGCGGCATATAAAATAATGATCGGGTAGCGACCGCTTACATATGGCAGGTGAAAACTTTTGCTGCCGGCAGTTTTCTCTATTCGCGGCAGCAGCAGCACCCCGCCTGATACCAGCACGAATGCAAACAGCGTCCCGATGCTGGTCAGCTGCGTCATCAGCCCGCTGCCCATGAACAGCGTGGGAACAGCCACAATGATCCCGGTGATGATCGTCGAGAACCAGGGCGTCTTGTATTTGGGATGGATCTTTGCAAATGCCTTTGGCAACAGCTTGTCCCTGCTCATGCTCATCCAGATCCGCGGCTGCCCCAGCTGGAATACCAGCAGGACGCTGGTGGTAGCTACGACAGCGCTGGCCGAAATGATATACCCGATCCATTTCTGATGCACCCGGTCAAAAACAAAGGCCAGCGGATCGGTAACATTTAATTTGTAATAAGGGACCATGCCGGTCAGTACAAGAGCGACCAGGATATACAGTACGGTACAGATCAGCAGGGAATAGATCATCCCTTTTGGCAGATCCCGCTGCGCATCGGTACATTCTTCCGCCGTGGTCGAGATGGCATCAAAGCCGATGTAGGCATAAAATACGGCCGACACACCCTTTAAGACCCCGGTAAAACCATTAGGCAGGAAGGGACTCCAATTGGACGTCTGTACAAAAAAGCCGCCTACTATGATAACCAGTATGACGATGGTGATCTTGAAAATGACCATCGCGTTGGTAGTTTTTTTGCTTTCGGTTATACCGATATAGGTGATATAGGAAATGATACAAACGATGATAAAAGCCGGCAGGTTGACGAAAATATGTGATCCTCCGATAACAGGCGCTGAATTCCAGGCGTCTATAGCCGCCCTGGCCGCGTCATCCAGTGCGCCGCCTTTGTTCAGCAGGGTTTGCGCCGACAAAAAGGCGTCTTTAGCTGTACCCGGGTCGATGATGAGCCAGCCCGGCAAGTGGATCCCAAAGCCCAGCAATAACCGGTTGAAGTACCCGCTCCAGGCGATAGCCACCACGATATTTCCGATGGCATATTCCAGGATCAGGGCCCAGCCAATGATCCAGGCGACGACCTCACCGAATGCAACATACGCGTAGGTATAGGCGCTGCCGGCAATGGGTATCCGGCTGGCGAACTCGGCATAACAAAGAGCGGAAAAACCACAGGTCACCGCTGTAAGAATAAATAACAGGGAGATGCCCGGTCCACCATCGGATGCCGCCGTTCCGATCGTAGAGAAGATGCCCGCCCCGACAACCGCGGCAATACCCATAAAGGTCAGGTCGCGGACGTTCAATACCTTGTTGAGTTTCCCTCCCCCATGCCCATCGGACGCGCCTTCCGCCACATCCTTCATGATCCTGTTTAACGATTTTTTACGGAATAGTGAGTTCGACATCAATATGGTTTATAGCTGTAATGATTGGGTTTAAGATAGGTAATTAAGGGGGTAAATTAGGGAAATTTGGTTAAAATCCATTTAAGCCGTAGCTTTTGCCCCTATGAATTTTTTCAAACGACTCTTTGGAAGGAAAGAAGTAGTCTCCGATACCGAAAGCTTCTGGAAATGGTTCCAGTCACATGAAAGATCGTTTCATGCAGCCGTCAACGGCGAAAGACCCATCAACGAAGTTTTCCTGGATCACCTTATGCCAAAACTGGAACAGTTGAATGCCTGGTTCGCCTGTTCGGCTGGCATGACCGATGCCACCACTGCCGAGCTGATCATTACAGCACAGGGTGATGTGAAGACCTTTGTCTTTGCAGAGGAGTTGGTAGCCGCAGCGCCGCTGATCCCCGGATGGAAGTTCACTGCGCTAAAACCGCCGACCGGGCTGTCCATTTCCATCGAAATGGACGGGTATACCTTCAACGACAAAAGAATGAGCTTTATCAGCCGTGACAATGGGGAATATCCGGACGAGATAGAATTGACCATGGTCCACAGTGATCTCAACGAAGAGAACAAAGATATCATCACCAATGGAACCTTTATATTCCTGGACAATGCGTTGGGGGAACTGAATACGGCCACTCTTATAGATAATATCCAGATAGCCGGTCGGGAAGAGATACAGGAAGAATTGATCCCGCTCGAAAAGTTATCCGATTTTCTTACCTGGAAGGAAAAGGAATTCGTTGAAAAATACAATGGCGCCCGGCATAATACCCAGAGCGACAGCTATTCGATCCTGGAGGCAACCGATGAAAAGGGATTGCCCTCGATAGCATTGGTCAACCAGGAATTACTGGACTGGGACGCCAAAGCTTCCCATCCCTGGATGATGGTGATCGAGCTGACCTATAAGCCTGTCAACAACGGCATGCCGGATAAAGGGATCTCCGCCGCTTTGAACCGGTTTGAAGACGAGCTGGTCCAATTGCTCGCCGATTCTGACGGGTACCTCAACCTTGGAAGAGACACCTACAACAGCAAGAGATCGATCTACTTTGCCTGTAAGGAATTTCGTCATGCTTCCAAAACCGTTCACGGACTGCTTCAGAAGTATTCGGTTGATGTAGAGATAACCTATGATATTTATAAGGATAAGTATTGGCGGACCATGAACCGGTACAAGACAACGGTCTAATACTCGCGCTGCAACAAATAATCCACCAGCTGTTTCAATGGCTCCTTCCGTTTCGAAAGGACGGCTATATCTTCCAGGCTCTGGTAGGCGGAGAGCCTGTATTGTTCTTTTAGTTCCCGCACCCAGGCATCCACGCCGCAGGCATGAAAAAGCCGCAGCATCCCGCTGATCTTCTCTTCGGCCGGCGCCTGCTCCAGTTCCTTTATCTCGCGCAGCTGCGCAGCGGTAGCCACTTCCAGGGTCTTGATCAGTAAAAAAGTCTTCTTCCCTGTTACGATGTCTCCTCCCACCTGTTTGCCAAATTTCGTCGCATCGCCATAACAGTCAAGATAATCGTCCTGGATCTGAAAAGCCAGGCCAAGGTTCTTCCCGAGATTGTAGATGATCTGTTGGTTGCTGAGACCGGCCCCGCCCAGTATAGAGCCGATCTGCAGGCTGGCGGCCAGCAATACAGAAGTTTTAAGCTCGATCATATGCAGGTATTCATCCATCGTCACCTGTTCCCTTGATTCAAAGTCCATATCCAGCTGCTGGCCTTCACAGACCTTTATAGCCGTTTGGTTATACAGCTGGAGGATCTTGCGGATATGCGGAGACTGGATCCGGCTGATATACTCATATCCCACGACCATCATGACATCACCGGAAAGAATAGCCGTAGACGTTCCATACTTCTCATGCACCGTCTGCATGCCCCGGCGTAAAGGCGCCCGGTCCATGATGTCGTCGTGGATCAGTGTAAAGTTGTGGAAAAGCTCGATCGCAGTAGCCAGTTCCCAGGCATCGGCTTCAATAGGACTAAAAAGCTCATTGCCCATCAGGCAAAGGAGCGGACGGATCCTTTTCCCGCCCAGCTCAAGAAAATAAACGGCGGGATCGTATAAGGTCGCTGGCTGTGTTGGAAAATGCCGGTTCTTAAACCGGTCGGCGAATGCTACGGTCAATTCTTCGAAACTAAACATAGTCGGATCTTATTTCTTTTTCTTTCGTGGCGCCCTTCCGGGTGTTTTACCTTGTGTTCTTCCCTGTCCTTTTCCATCTGCCCTTCCCTGTCCTTTTCCATCTGCCCTTCCGCTGGTAGCCGTCTTCTTCCGGGTTGGTTTTCCGGACGGCCGGCTTTCCGGTGCAGCCATTGCTGCTGCTAATTCGTCGGGTTCTGCAAAAGCGGAGGGTGCGTCTGACCCTGCCGTAATTACCCACTCATAGTCTAGCTGTCGCTTCGTAAGGTTAGCTGCAACGATCTTGATCGTTACCTTGTCCCCCATCCGGAAGCGGCGGCCGCTGCGACGTCCTATCAATGCATAATCGCTTTCGACATGCCGGAAATCGTCATATTCCAGGAGGCTGTTGATGCTGACCAGCCCCTCGCACTTATGTTCGATGGTCTCTACCCAGAAGCCAAACGAAGCCACGCCGCTGATCACGCCTTCGAATTCCTCACCCAGGAAATCCTGCATGTATTCTACCTGCTTGTATTTGTTCGAGGCCCTTTCACTGTCCATCGCTGCCCGTTCACGTTCGCTGCTATGCTTGCATTTTGCTTCGAGCTTTTTGTCGATGATGATCTTTTCATCCAGGCATTCCTGTAAGATCCTGTGGACCATCACATCCGGATACCGGCGAATGGGGCTTGTAAAATGGCAATAGTGTTCGAAACCCAGGCCATAGTGACCGATATTATCGGTGGTGTAGACAGCCTTGGCCATCGTGCGGATCCCCAGCTGCTCCAGCACGTGCTGTTCCGGCTTGCCCTTTACATCGGCCAGCATCTGGTTAAAGGATCTGGCAATGGCCTGCGGTGATTCGACATCAAAGGTATGACCGTATTTTTTTGCGAATTCGATAAAGGGCGCCAGCTTTTCCTTGTCGGGCGTATCGTGCACCCGGTAGGGAAAAGGGACGGGCTTTTTTTCGAACTTGATCTTGCCCACGAATTCCGCGACAGCACGATTCGCCAGCAGCATGAACTCTTCCACCAGCTGATGCGATTCTTTACTTTCCTTCACCATGATGCCGATGGGTTTTCCCTTCTCATCCAGCTTGAACCTGACTTCGGTGGAAGAGAAATTGATGGCGCCTCTTTTGAAACGCTGTTTACGGAACCCCTGCGCTAACTCATTCAGCGTTTCGATCTCGGGCTGGTGTAAGCCCGCTCTTTGCTCGATGATCTCCTGTACCTCTTCGTAGGTGAACCGATGATCGGAATGGATGACTGTTCTTCCCAACCATGTCTTCTTTATCTCTCCTTTCGGGGTCATCTGGAAGATGGCGGAAAAGGTCAGTTTATCCTCATGCGGACGCAGCGAACACAATTCGTTCGAGATCCTTTCCGGCAACATGGGATTGACCCTGTCCGGGAGATAGACGGAGGTCGCGCGTTCATACGCTTCCTTGTCCAGGGCCGTCTCCTGTTCCACATAATAGCTGACATCGGCTATATGGACTCCTATCTCCAGCAAGCCGTTGTCCAGATGCCGGATGGAGATGGCATCGTCAAAGTCCTTTGCATCCACCGGGTCAATGGTGAACGTAAGGATATTACGGATGTCCCTGCGGGCAGCGATCTCCGATGCGGCAATAACATCCGGCAGGCGCTGGGATTCTTCCAGGACATTTTCCGGGAAGAAGATGGGGAAGCCGTTCTCCAGCAGGATCTCTTTCATGGCCTGGTCATTGACATTTGTCTTGTCCATGACCTGAACCACCTGTCCCTGGGGCTTTTTATTCCTTTCCCATTCCACTATCCGGACGATAACCTTATCCTGGTTAACGGCCCCGTTGAGGGCGGATAGTGGCACATAAATATCGGGCATCGGCTTGTCGGTCTCTGCAATAAAAAAAGCAAAGGACTGACTGATCTCGATCCGGCCGAGAAACTCCATTTGTTTTCTTTCCACCACTTCCACCACTTCGCCCTGCCATCTGCCGCTGCGGGCAGAATTATTCACTACCTTGACCTGCACCGTGTCTCCGTGCAGGGCCGTATTAAAATCCGATGGTCTGACCAGTATGTCCTGGTCCCGGCCCTCTACGATCACGAACCCCATACCGCTCCGGGTGACATCGAGTCTTCCTTTATATAGGTCAGCCGTGTCCGTTGTGTTCTTCTTCTTTTTCTTCTTTTTATCTTTCATCTTTTTCCTCTTTAAATTCTATTATGAATTTACTTATTAAATCATTAAATACCGGTTCTTCTCCGAATAAAAACCGGGGTGTTATCGGCAGTACATAAAAGGGCAACCCTTCCAGTTCCTGCCTGAATTTGGTCAGCCGCACCGCATCCTTTTCCGTGGTCAGGATGATCTTGCTGCCTGCCATAATATTATCAAACCTACGGGTTATCGTATTCAGATCGTCGATGCTGAAGATATGATGGTCTCCATATTCGAGCTCGTAATAGGCCCGGGAATGTTCGTCCAGCCAGCGTTTTAGCGGAGCGGGATTGGCAATACCCGTCACGAGCAATACTTCCACCTGGTCATTGATGGTGGTCCTTGTCTGTCCGCCATCTGCGCTGTAGGCTGCCTGTTTGTCGTCTGCACTCTTTGTCGCATGCTCCATGATGTGATAGGGCTCTCCATAACAGATGGACGTAAAGAAAACCCGCTGGTGCAACAGTGGCCCGATCTCGATGACGACTGCCCGGCGCTCCTCTTCGGAAAGTTCTTCCGGGCACTTCGTTACTATTATGATATCGGCCCGCCGGTAGCTGGATGGTGCGTCGCGCAGATCGCCGCTTGGCAGCCACCAGTCCCGGGTGAACAGGTTGGAATAATCGGTCAGCAGGATATTCATTCCCGCCCGGACGGACCGGTGCTGGAACGCGTCGTCCAGGATAATAGCCTTTGTATCCGGCCGGTCGTGCAGCAGCTGAGGGATGGCAACGATCCGTTCCTCCCCCACTGCCACGGCTACGTCGGGGAATTTCTGGTGGAACTGCATGGGCTCATCGCCGATGTCCAGGGCTGTCGTCGACTCGTTTGCCAGCGCGTATCCTCTTGTCTTCCTCTTATATCCCCGGCTGAGCACGGCAACGGCAAATCTTGACCTCAATGTCCGGATCAGCAGCTCGACCATTGGTGACTTACCCGTCCCTCCTACTGCAAGATTCCCAACGCAAATAATAGGCAGATTAAAGGTCGTGGAGGAAAGGAGTTTTTTATCAAAACACCAGTTGCGGATCTTTACAACAAACGCATACAGCAGCGAGACAGGAAATAAAAGTATTCTAATAGGCCTCAGCAGTGGAAAATTAAACTTCATAATACAAATTCATCGCATTGGCATTCATCGCCTTTGGGATAAAGATACACCAAATTTATTGGTTGATCCCCAACACCTTCCGCAGGGCAGGCCCGATAAGTCCCGCCTGCGTCCTTACAAATTCCGCATCGGGGGAGTCCTGGAACGGTACCGATCCGATCCGCGGCAACCCGCTCCAGGAGACGATCTCCTGTTCATAGTGCAGATACTGGTCATTAAAGATCCAGCCCGCGACTTTTATTCCATGGCTCCGGCAGACGGCAGCGGTCAGCAGCGAATGATTGATGCTGCCGAGGTAGTTGCGGCTGACGAGGATCACTTTCGCCTCCAGCTTTTTTACCAGGTCAAGGACAAACTCCCGCTGATTCAGCGGCACCAGCAATCCGCCTGCGCCTTCTACCACCAGTGGGCGGCCGGCCGGCAGGGTTGCTGCGATCTGATCCAGGGTGGCCGCAATTTTATCCAGGCTGATCGCCAGCCCTTCTTCCCGCGCCGCGATGTGAGGCGAAGCGGGTAACTTTAATTTATAGAGCTCGGGGGCGATACGCGACCCCGAGCCGGTGCCGATGCGCTCCTCCACCCACTCAGAATCCGTACCATCGGCAAAACCTGCCTGCACCGGTTTCCAGTAATGGGCATCCAGCGCCTCTGTCACGATAGCGGAGATCAATGTCTTTCCAACACCCGTACCAATGCCTGTAATAAAAATAGGTAACATGCTATTTATTCACGAAGATGGAGAAGATGGTCGTGCCGTAATTCCTTTCGGTCACATAGAAAGGATATTTTTTATAATCATTGCGCGGCGTATGCTCCAGCACAAACCAGCCCTTGTCATTTAAGAGCGGGATGGCCAGTTTTGGCAGATCGTCTATCGTACCCAGTGCGTATGGCGGCCCCGCAAAAATAAAATCAAAGGTTTCCTTAATTTGTTCGATGTATTTAAAAACGTCCATTTTGACGACCTTATAATTTTCCAGTCCCAGTTCCTTTGCGTTTTTCTGAATAAAGGCAAACATGGCGGGGTCTTTTTCCACCACCGTCAGGTCCTGTACACCCCGGGAAGCCAGTTCGTAGCTGATGCTGCCCGTTCCTCCGAAAAGGTCGAGTGTCTTCAGCGAAGCCAGATCGAGGTTATTCTCCAGAACATTGAATAAACCCTCCTTGGCAATATCGGTCGTAGGCCGGGTATACGGCATTTTTGCCGGCGGGTTCACCCGTCTCCCTCCCAACTCTCCTCCGATTATGCGCATACAGCCATTTTCAGAATAGATGAAAAATAATGCAGGGGCAGCTCCTTCAGTTCATCGGTGACCTTGATACTTTCGTCGATCTCTTCAAAGCTGATCTTCAAAAAGTATTTGTGCAGCTCTACACTTAAGGCCGACTGCCGGTCGATGAGACCGCCCACCAGCAGCCGCACGGCTGACTGATCTATGCCAAGCTGGTGGCAGCAGTTGAGCAAATGATAGGCGACATCCTTGGTATCCTGGTAGGGGAATGTCTGCACGAGGTGCACTTTCCCCTGGCGGGTCACTAATGTTACCATCTTGTCTGCATAAAAGATCACCTTCATGCAGTCTTCCTGATCTGCAGCATCAAACATCTTATAGCTCTTGAGCAGCAGACTATAATAATGCCAGTACTTTCCTGCGGTGAACGACTGCTGCAGCAACTGGTGCAGGTCAGCAGAGATACGATAGACATTGAACAGCTCCCACCAGGGGATCTTTTCGGTCAGGATCAGCCCTTTCTGCAGATTGCCATGCAGCGTATCGATGATATCCCGGTTTGTATCCATCGTGAACACGGGCTCGGGGATGAGGCTGCTTTCGGGGAAGTTATAGACCAGCAGCGTCTCTTTTACCGGGCGCCTTAACAGACCATCGGCCTCCAGGATCTCTCGCAGGGTTTCCGTCAGCGACATCTCCTTATTGGATTCCAGCTGGAAATATTTGACCACCAGGGGACTCATATTCCGCTGGTTGAGTAAAACATAGGTAAATGCATTCGGATTCACCTCCACAAGCAGGCGTGACTGGAGTAATTCCTCATCTGAAATATCGGCTACTTCGATCTGAAAGGCTGGTTTATGCATAGCTCTCGCAATAATACTACAAATTTGCAGAATGAAAGACACTCCGGCGACCAAAACCTATAAAGTCACTATAAGTAACCGGGGCATCCTTCGGATGGCCCTGCCGATCAGCCTGGCCATCCTGGTACCCCAGATCAACTTTATCACCAATAACATCTTCCTCGGACATCTTGACCAGGCCGGGAATGCTTTGTCAGCAGCCGGGATAACGGGCGTCTATTATCTTTTATTTGCCGTCGTCGGTCAGGGACTCAACAGCGGTCTGCAATCCCTTATCTCCCGCCGGGCAGGCGAAGGGCGCACAGAAGAGATAGGAAAGCTTTTTTCGCAGAGCGTGATCATTACCCTGATCCTGGCGGCAGCAGGCATCCTGCTGACCTGGTTCCTGGCGCCCTTTATCCTTTCCTTTTCGCTGCATTCCGAAGAGCTAAGACATCAGTCCATACAATTCCTGCGGATCCGCATCTGGGGTCTGCCTTTTCTTTATATCTACCAGATGCGCAATGCCCTGCTGGTAGGCACCAACCAGAGCAAATTCCTGGTCTATGGCACCCTCGCGGAAACGGTTGTCAATATCGTACTGGACTATGGCCTGATCTTCGGCCATCTCGGTCTGCCGGCGCTGGGTTTTGACGGGGCCGCTATTTCTTCCATCTTTGCGGAAGCATCCGGCATGGGAGTCGTATTCTTTGTGATCCATGCCAAAGGCATCAGCCGCGAATTACAGCTGTACAAACACTGGAAGTTCGACCCCGCCAACATCCGTCTCCTCCTAACGCAGTCTTCCCCGCTTGTCTTTCAATATACCATCGCCATTACGAGCTGGGTCTTCTTTTATATCCTTGTGGAACACCACGGCCGCCAGGCGCTGGCCATCAGCAATACCATGCGGAATATCTTCGGGCTGTTCGGCGTGTTTACCTGGGCTTTTGCATCCACCACCAACGCGATGGTTAGTAATATCATCGGTCAGGGACAGGAGAACAGGGTACTCCTGCTGATAGGAAAGATCACAAAGCTCAGCATGTCTTTCGCGATTGTCGTGGCCATCCTGCTCAATATCTTTCCCGGATTATTCCTTTCCGTATATGGCCAGGACCCGGCTTTTACCGCCGCTGCTATTCCTGTCATCCGCATCGTCTCTACCGCCCTTGTTCTGATGTCCTTCTCCACCGTATGGCTCAACGCCGTCACCGGCACAGGTAATACCCGGGTCAATCTCGGGATAGAATTCATTACCATTATCTTTTACTGCTTTTATGTATACTTCGTGCTGGAACGCTGGCATTTATCCCTTGTGGCCGGCTGGATCTCCGAATGGGTATACTGGCTCTCCATCTTTAGTTTATCGTTCGCGTATATCCGCAGCGGCCGGTGGAAAGGAAAGGTAGTCTGAGAATTTAATTTTCCAGGTCCATCAGTAGCTCCCGGCCTTCTTTTCTTACCTCCCGGTCATCATACATCCCGTCCTTCAGCGTTTCCATTTGCTGCAGCTGGTGAATGGCCTGTTCTTTTTTTCCGTCCCGGTGATAAGCCCGTGCCAGCTCGAAATAGTTGAGCATAAATCCAGGGTTCAGCGCCTTGCTTTTTTCATAATACCCGATGGCATCGTCCAGCGAAGCGTCAGGCAGGGTGCCAAAAAACCAACGGGCGAAAGTGCGTTCGATAAAGTTCAGACCGCTAACTTCATAGTTCCAGCGACCGAGGATATGATAACCTTTGTAGTTGCGTGGGTCGTACTTTATGGCATTCTCCGCGTATCGCCGGATCTCGTTTGCCGCCGCCACCCTTTCTTTCCCGCTTTGGATCAGGGCCATCCGGGCCAGCGAAAACGCCATGACGATGTTGACTTCGGCATTGGCAGAGTCAAGCAGCCATGCAGTCTGCGCATAACCATAGCCAGCCTTGAAATAGCCGATCTTTTTTTCCCTGTTCGTTTGCCGGTTGCCGATACGACAGCTGAGATCGCTGCATTTGCACAGAGCCTCGATATTATGCGGCTGCAGGCGCAGCACTTCCTGGTATGCCGGCAGTGCCTCTTCCTCCCGGAATTCCGATTCCAGCCGGGCCGCCTGGTGCAATAAAGTAGAAAGGTCCTGTGAAAAAGCCGCGAAGGGTATTGCAAGCAGCAATACCAGAATAACCCTGCTCATACAGTACAAACGGTACCGCAGAGGCACTGGTTGGCCGATGTCCGCCAGCTATTTGTTAAACTTCTTATGCAGCGTCATGCCCGCTTTTCCCTGAAAATTCCCGATGGGGGCCTGCAATTTATAGATAGAAAGAACAACTTCCTGGAGGAAAGGATAGTAGGCTTTTATTTTATCGATGATCTCATCGGCAATCTTCTCCAGCAAGGGAGAGGGCTGGTGCATCCGCTCCTTTACAATGTCGAAGAGAGTCACATAATTGACGATAGTCCCCAGACTTTCGAAGGGCTGATCGTTCTCGTCGTAGAGAACGTCCAGGTTCACCTCAAAAGTATTGCCTGTCGCCAGCTCTTCTTTGAAGACGCCATGACGACCCGAAAAGATCAGATTATGTAATTGTACCGTAACCATTACGCTAAACCTTTTGCTGAAAGATATCTTTCCGCGTCCAGCGCAGCCATACATCCGCTGCCTGCAGCCGTCACCGCCTGCCGGTAGATCTTATCCTGCACGTCCCCTGCTGCAAAAACGCCTTCTACATTCGTCCTGCTTGTTCCGGGGACAGTCTTTATATATCCTGCTTCATCCAGGTCCAGGAAGTCGGCGAAGATCCCCGAATTGGGCTGATGTCCTATCGCCACGAAGAAACCGCTTAACGGCACGACCGTTTTCTCCCCGGTTTTGGTATTCTTTATCCGCAAGGCTTCCACCCGGCTTTCCCCCAGGATCTCATCGGTTTCGCTATTCCAGTACAATTTGATATTCGGGGTCTGCTGTACTCTTTCCTGCATTACACGGGATGCACGCATCTTGTCGCTGCGTACCAGCATGTGCACGGTCGTGGTCAGTTTGGACAGATACAGCGCCTCTTCTGCGGCCGTGTCTCCGGCACCGATGATCGCCACTTCTTTGTTACGGAAGAAGAACCCGTCACAAACGGCACAGGCGCTGACGCCATAGCCATTCAGCCGCTGCTCGCTTTCCAGCCCCAGCCATTTGGCGCTGGCCCCGGTCGCGATGATCACCGCGTCGGCAACGATCAGTTTTTCCTCGTCGATCCAGACTTTGAACGGCTGGCTGGAGAAATCCACCTTCGTAGCCAGTCCATAGCGTATATCGGCGCCCATCCGGGTCGCTTGTTTTTCAAAATGGACCATCATTTCCGGTCCCTGAACGCCATCCGGATAACCGGGATAGTTTTCTACTTCGGTCGTAATAGTCAACTGGCCCCCGGGCTGGATGCCCTGGTACAATACGGGTTTTAGGTTGGCGCGGGCCGCATAGACTGCAGCCGTATACCCTGCGGGACCCGACCCGATGATCAGACAATGTACTTTCTCACTTGCTGTTTGCTCCATATCAATCTAAAAATTTAAGCGGTCAAATGTAACGCGAATTTGCTAAACTCAATGTCGTTTAAATGACTACGCACTAAAAAGTCCCGGTAGACGCCGGGACTTTTTATGTAAGACCAAAAAAAATAGTAAGAGTCAACCGGGCTACTAACCCAGATATGCTTTCAGCGCATTGCTGTAACGAGCCTTCTGCAGGCGTTTGATCGCCCTTTCTTTGATCTGGCGGATACGTTCCTTGGTCAGATCATACTTCTGGCCGATCTGCTCAATGGTTACGCCATTTTCGCCATCCAGGCCAAAATACGCATTTACGATCTCCGCTTCGCGTGGGCTCAAAGATTTGAGTACACGGCGGATCTCAGCGCGTAAAGAATCCTTCATCACATCATCATCGGTTTCATCACCACCTTCCAGCAGATCGCCCATTGCTACGTCTTCAGCCTCGTGTACCGGGGCATCCAGCGAACTGTGACGGGTGTTGCTTTGGAAAATGTTGTTGATCTCCGTCTCACTCATTTCCAGCAATTCGGCTAATTCTTCCGTGCTTGGCTCCCTTTCGTGTTCCTGTTCGAAAGCCATGTAAGCTTTATTAGCCTTGTTGTACGTGCCAATTTTGTTTTGAGGCAGGCGGACTAATCTGCCCTGCTCTGCCAACGCCTGTAAAATGGACTGGCGGATCCACCATACCGCGTATGAGATAAACTTGAAACCCTTGGTTTCATCAAAGCGTTGAGCCGCTTTAATTAAGCCGAGATTACCCTCGTTAATCAAATCACTTAGCGACAATCCCTGGTGCTGATACTGTTTTGCAACGGAGACCACGAAACGCAAGTTGGCCTGGACCAATTTATCCAATGCCTTCTGATCGCCCATCTTGATCCGCTGTGCGAGGACCGTCTCCTCTTCAGGAGTGATCATCGGGATCTTGGAGATCTCCTGCAAATACTTCTCAACCGCCTGGGAATCGCGGTTAGTAATCTGTGTAGCAATTTTGAGTTGCCTCATATCAAATAAAAAATAAAAAGGGTGACAAAATAGTCGGGTACTCAACTAATATAACACTACAAAATCAGGGGAGTTCGCGGGAAAGGCAAAAAGATATAAAAATAATTTAATGCAATCCGTCCAGAACCGTCTGCAAAACTAGTCATAGTATCTGGAAATTCATAGCGTTGTGGATTAAAATGAACTAATTTTACTCTTTTTTTTGATTTTACGCGTTGAAAGTATAACTGGAATGCCCCTTTGCAGTTATACAATGACCTTTGCAGATAATGAACGGTTATTCACGTCCCCGTAATGAGACGACCTTCACTTTTTATTAACAGTTTCCAGCGAAAAATGTTCTGTACTGTTTTTCACTACCGACAACGGACTGATTATTAAACAATTGAAGGAATAACCCGCTTCAATAAACGATCTCTTGTCCTTTCACGGTCAGGACGAGGCTCTTGCCGGACGATTCCTCTACCCGGCCAACGATCTGCGCGTCGATGTTGAACTGACGTCCGATCCCGATCATCGCCTCAGCTGCGGCGGCATTGGTAAAGACCTCCAGCCGGTGCCCCATGTTAAACACCTGGTACATCTCCCGGTCGTCAGAGCCGGAAGCCTCCTGGATCTGTTTGAAAATAAGAGGCGGTTCGAATAAATTATCTTTTATTACACGAAAATTCCCCGGCAGGTATTTCATACATTTTGTCTGACCTCCGCCACTACAATGGATAAGCCCATGGATATCGTCGAACTGTTCTGTCAGCAATCGCTTCAGGAGGGGCGCATACGTACGGGTAGGGCTCAGCAGCAGATGCCCGATATCCGTCGTCACCGTCCCCGCCCCATCTGTCTTATTACCGGGTACGTCCACCGGATCCGTCATGCGGTGCGGACCAATATATACCACACTTTCATCCAGCGTAGTGTCATAAGACTCATGGAACCTGGCTCCATAAGTTTTGTGTAAGGTATCATGGCGGGCGCTGGTCAGCCCATTGCTGCCGATCCCGCTGTTGTAGGCCGTTTCATAGCTGGCCTGGCCAAAGCTGGCAAAACCGACGATGACATCCCCGGCCCGGATCTTATCATTTGTGATCAGTTTGTCCTTGGGCCACCGCGCAGTCATCGTACCGTTTACGGCGATCGTCCTTACTACATCCCCTACATCTGCCGTCTCCCCGCCGAGGTACTGAATGCCCACCCCATAAGTCCTTAGTTCGTCAAAAAATTCCTGTGAGCCATTGATAAGGACAGAAAGCACGTCCCCCGGTATATTTCTTTTGTTCCGGTCGATCGTAGAAGAGAACAACAGATTATCAAAGATCCCTACACACAGCAGATCGTCGAGGTTCATGGCAATGGCATCCTGTGCAATGCCCTTCCATACCGAGATATCCCCCGTCTCCTTCCAGTACAGATAAGCGAGGATACTCTTTGTTCCCGCTCCATCGGCATGCATCAGATTGACCCAGTTCGCATCCCCCCCGAGATAATCGGGATAGATCTTACAAAAAGCGTTCGGATAAAGCCCTTTATCGAGCTTTTCCGTTGCCTGATGAACTTCTTCTTTCTGAGCGGAAACTCCGCGTTGGGCATAGAGTGACATAGTGGTCGCAAAGGTAAAGGATAAATCCTTTAAATTTGCACCGCAAAACCAACGGTTTATACGGCTTACCCGTTTAATCACACATGCGCATATATAACAACACCAACCAATTACCATCTTTCCGGCAGGCGGTCATAACGATAGGCACTTTTGACGGCGTCCATACCGGTCACGCGCGGATCCTGGAGCAATTGAGACAGGAAGCGGCGCGTATCGACGGCGAAACGGTGATTGTCACTTTTTATCCCCATCCCCGAAAAATAGTAAAAGGCGGGTCAGAAGAGATCCGGCTGATCAACACCCTTGAAGAAAAGATCCTCCTTCTTTCCTGGTTACAGATCGACAACCTGGTCATTGTTCCATTCACCGAGGCTTTTTCCCAATTGACAGCCGAAGAATATATAAAAGACTTTCTTCTCGCAAAGTTTCATCCGCATACCGTGATCATCGGGTATGATCATCGCTTTGGCAAAGGCCGGCTGGGCGACTATCACCTGCTGGAGCAATACAGCGCAAGCGAAGGTTTTCAGCTGCAGGAAATACCCGTCCATCTGCTGGATGAGATATCTGTCAGCTCGACCCGTATCCGTGAAGCGATCCAGCGCACGGACATCGCTACTGCGAACCAACTGCTGGGCTATCCATTCTTTTTTTCAGGGACCGTGGTAAAGGGAGATCAGCTGGGGCGTACGCTTGGTTATCCCACGGCCAATCTGCAGCTGACGAATACGGAAAAACTGACTCCGGCCGATGGCATTTACGCCGTAGAAGCGGTCCTGCTGACCGAAGACCAAACCCTTTTCGAAGCGCCAAGGCTAAAAGGAATGATGAGCATTGGAATCCGTCCTACCGTCGGCGGAAAGGTCCGCACCATCGAGGTCAATCTCTTTGATTTCAACGAAGACATCTATGGCCGCGAGCTGCGTGTATTTGTAAAAAAATATCTCAGACCGGAAGTAAAGTTCCACGGCCTTCCGGCGCTGATCGAACAGTTAGGGAAAGATAAAGAAGATACACTGGCAGCGCTCGGATGAGCAATTATCTTGCACCAGGCGCCCGCACCAAAGCGGCCAACTCCGGCTAGCCCATCATCTTAACCACCAGCTCCTTTAATAGCGAAGCATCCTCCGTACCCGTGCTGCCTACTCCGATACTTTTCAGGTTATAGGCATGTAACAACAGGAGTCCGTTCTCGATGCCCTCGTAATTGTAGTTCCTCACGGCCGCCAGGTAGTCCTTTGCAAAAAAAGGATTCACCCCTATCGCTGCGGCGATGCCCTTCTCATCACGGGCGGGCTGTCCAAAGATCATATAGGCCTTACTAAAGAAGTTGTAGATGGAAGGCAGGATCAGCTGGATCGGGGCTGCCTTGGGATTGCTTTCAAAGTACTGGATGATCCTGATGGCCTTCACCCGGTCTTTTTTTGCAAAGGCGTCCTGCAGTTCGAAGACATTGTATTCCTTGCTCACTCCGACATATCGTTCGATCTCATCTTCGGTGATGTTCTTCCTGCCCGACAGATTGACCAGCAGCTTCCCGACCTCATTATTGATCCGGTTGAGGTCATTGCCGATGTGATCCACCAGCAGCAGCAAGGCCTTTTGTGTAATTTCATATCCTTTTGAGCTGATCAGCCCGCTGGCCCAGTCAGGCAATTGATTGTCGTATAATTTCTTTGTGGTGTACAGCTCGGCCTTTTCCTTTAACAGCTTGGCCAGCTTGCTCCGTCCGTCTACTTTCTTTTCCTTATAGGCCACCACAAATATGGTAGAGGACAAAGGCTTGTCGATATAGGCTTCCAGCTTGTCGATGTCCCGCATCTGCTGCGCTTCCTTAAGCAGGACCACCTGCCGCTCTGCAAACATCGGATAGCGTCTGCAGGCATTGATAATAGCAGTCCAGTCGGCATCCTTTCCATAAAAAACGGTCAGGTTGAAACCGGCTTCCGCCTCAGTGAGTATTTTATGCTCCGCATAGTTCACCAGCTGGTCAATGTAGAATTCTTCCTCACCTTCCAGCCAATAAACGGGCTTAAATTTCATTTTTTTCCAGTCATTGAGGATTTTTTCAACAGACATTCCCGGTGATTTTTATTGAACAAAAGTAATGGGTCAAAAAAATCTTAAAAAATATGTTTTTTTGACCACTTTCACTATTTCTGTGCACTTCGTTTCCTCGTGCACGAATCGAACCCCGTCCGATTTGGTACATAAATCTTTAGAAATCAGGACTTGAACACAATAAAAATGATTTTGGCACGGTTTTAGACCAGGACCATGTGTAACCGCGAAATTCGGTTACGCAGGATGAAGAAAAAAGCATTTTTATAACTTTTGTAAAAAAACATAAGCTATGAGTACGACAACCAACTATCCCTCAGCTACGCCTCAAAGTCAGCCCCCTAAAAAGGATTATAAAAACCTCGTCATAGGACTGCTGGCCGCCGGCTTCTTAGGAACCTGGGGCTACCTGCTCTGGAACAACAACAAACAGGAGCAGGTTCAGACCCAGCAACAGGCTCAGATCTCAAAAGTGTCCGATGAAAAAGGACAACTACAGAAGAACTTCGATGACGCCCTCGTTCGTCTCGATTCTCTGACCGGAACAAACAACAAGCTTACCAGCCAGCTCAATGAAGGCAATGGCCAGATATCCAAGCTGAAAGGCAATATCCGCGGTCTGTTGAACAAACAGCACCTTACAGAAGCTGAAAAGAAGAAAGCTGAAGAGCTGATCAAGGAACTGAACGATAAGATCGGTAACCTCGAACAGCAGGTAGCCCAGCTGACCCAGGACAATCAGCAGTTGACGACTGAAAAGACGGCGCTGACCGCCGACAAAGAAAAGCTCACCAACGATCTGTCCACGACCACTTCTGCAAAGCAGGACCTGGAAAAGAAAGTTGATGTAGCCTCCACGCTGAATGCATCTAATATCTCTATCACTCCAATGCATGAAAAAAGCGACGGAAAGGATAAAGAAACCACTACCGCCCGTAAAGTAAACAAGCTGGTTATTGGTTTTGATGTATCCAACCGTATCGCACAGACAGGCCAGACCGATGTATATGTTTGCATCACAGGCCCTGATGGCAAGCCCATCTCTGTTCCTGCACTGGGTTCAGGTAACTTTACTTCAAGGGAAGAAGGGGACAAGATCTACACTGCTAAAGTCCCTGTAGACTTCGAAGCCGGAAAATCCAAGTCTGTTCAGTTTGCATGGAAACAAAACAGCACTTTCCAGAAGGGTAACTACAAGATCGAGATCTATCACAATGGTTTCAAGATCGGCGAAGGCACCCGCGAATTGAAGAAAGGTGGTTTGTTTGGCTAGAAGAATCTTAAGATTTGACTTGAGATTTGAACGATAATAAAAAAAGCCGGGGTTTTACTCCGGCTTTTTTATGCTTATTATAAAAGCGCCCGCAATGAGGCCCTGCCCGTATGAATGATCCTTGTATCGCCCGCCTTTCGTCCCTCATACTGAAGACTCAGCTCCAGGCTATTCCCCAGCCGCTTCGTCACATCCAGGTTCCACAGATAGTTTTTCCCTGGCAGCAATCCCTCCAGGATGGTATAGGATACTGCCGAAGTGGTGCTCGGCTTTCCGCCGGCAGCCATGTAAGAAATGCTGCTCATGGTAAACTTTCCCTGGATCGAGGTGCTCTGGAGGATATTGTATTTAAAATCGGTATTCAGCGCGGTCGAAGTATAGTTCTGTCCGCCCCACAGCAGCGAATTTTGTTTGGAGGTCAGCCTGTAACCCAGTCCTATACGCAGATTGGATTTCCGCGTGTAGGTCAGGCCGGGTTCGATGGAAAACTGTTTCAGGTCGTAGTTGCTGCTGTCAAAGTTCGAGCTCGAATTATTCAGCTGGTTGATCCCCTGCCGGAACGTAGCATTAAGGGCAATGGATTTATTCATGTTCAGACGGCCGCGAAGCGACCACTCATTCGCCTGTCTTGCTTCATACCCATAGGTCAACAGGCTCTTGGAGCCGTTGCGCGTGTTACTAAGATCAAAACCCCAGTGCGGGTCCTGCCGGTTGAAGGACAAGGTGTTTACCACGATCAGGGTGCGGGTGATCAAAGAAGTATCGTCCAGCGGGGCTTTGAACGGATTCCATTCGAGCAGCCCTTTTGCCTGCTGCTTCTGGTTCAGCTGCATGGAGGATTGAAAGGTCATGCGGGCCAGGAAATGTGCAAAAGAGCCGCTCTTCTGTGTAACGACGGCTTTTGGCGTCAGCGTGAAGCTAAAGTTCAGTGTATTATAGGTAGCCCTTACATAGTCGTTCGTGGGGGTATATACGCGGATATACTGCGCCTGGTCCTGGAATTGCGCCAGCACAAATTCGCTCAGCTGCTGGATCCCATCCTTGTTGTAATCGATCCAGGTATACTGTCCCGTTCCCGCAGGCACCTGGAGATAGGTATAGTTCTGCTTCTGCTGTTGTCCCGAGCCTACCTCATAAAGGGCGTTTCCCCGCAGGAGCCCCTTCCATTCGTTGACGATGTATTCCGCTCTGCCCAGAATCGTATTGTCTGCCATCTGCGTCGTAATGGCGCTGTCGAGGATTTGCAACCGGCGATAGGTGGCGTTGATGTGGAACTGGTGGTGCGGGTTCTTCAGGAAGTCGGCATAGAGATTGAAATTCCGGCTGCGGTCGCCCCTGATCAGGCTTCTTCCGTAAGGATAGGAATTCTCGCGCTGCATGTACGTCATCCCCCAGTGATTCGGATTCTTTTCCGGTGACTTCAGATAGGCCGACCAGCTGTTGTATTCAAAACTGGTGGTCGACACCGTATCGGCCATTTTATCCGTCATTTTATTGCGTTCCAACGAATAATTGGCGCCTACGAGGTAGTCCTTCAGGAAGCTGAGTTTTTTGTTTACGTCGATGGACGGCCGCAGATAGATCCCCGAGAAACTGGCGCTGTCGCTGGTCGTTACACTCAACTGATCGTTGATGGTCCAGTTGTGGAATGACTGATGGTGTGTGACGATATTCCGGGTACCGGTAAACCCGTCCCCGCGTTCGTAACGGGATACATCGTATTTCAGGGAGTTAAGCTTTTTGTCGCTAAGCTGGAAGCTGGCATTATAGATCCGTTCGTCGGCGGGGCTGACATTCAGCGACAGGCCCCAGTCCCTGGTAAATTCGGGCGCCCTGAGCCGCTCCAGCGGTGTAAAATTCTTTTGCACGTATTCATACCCCAGCCCGGAAGTCAGCTGCAGGCCTTTGGCAGCAGGCCCCAGCGCCTTTATATTCTTGAACTGGAATTTGGCTGCGTATCCGTCATCGTTTCTTTTATCGATCGTGGAAAGCGTATTGATATCATAATGGCTCTTTGCTACCTCCGCAGTCATCGTGGTATGCTTATTCACCGCGTAGTCCGCACCTACCGTCATTATTGTCTGCGTCTTGGGAGTGACCAGGAACTGTGCCGCCTCATATGAACCCTGCATGACCCCGTTGATGGGCGCTACCCAGACAAAAACGCTGCCATTGACACCGTTGAGGTCGGGGACATAATTGCCATAACCCGGGCCGACGTCGGCAAAGGAAAGACTGTAAAGGGTATTGGTAGGGTCTGTTGAAAAGACATAGGCAGAGTCGTGGACCGTGGCGCCGGCCGCGTTCTTATACGTCGTGTCGACGTGTTTGTACAGGATCTTTCCGGCGGCAAAAGTATCGATATTGGCTACCGGGTAGAAGGCGCGGTTGATGCTATCTCCCAGTTTGCCCAGGAACTTGTTCTGATCGGGCGTCAGGGTTTGATTAATGGGGGAGTTCCTGGAATCGCTGTTGCTGAACAGTCCCAAACGGACCTTTAGCTTGTTGTTAAAATTCGCTTCGTCAAAGAGATAGAGATTTACGTTGAGGTAATTCCTGTCCGCATATTCGAATTCCACCTGTATCCTCGCATCCTGTGTTACCATGCGGTTAGCCGTAAACGTTATCTCTCCCGTATTGTAGTTGATAACATAATCCTGGTCTTCTCCTCTCTGCATCAGGGCTCCGTCGATAAAAACCTTTTCTGTTCCCGCCAGCACGATAAAATACAACTCTCCGTTGGCGCCCTGCAGTTTGTACGGTCCCTGGTTCCCTTCCTGTCCCTGGAAGATGTTGCGGGTAAACTTCCCCTTTGCAATGGCGGCGCTGACCAGGGTCTTGTTCGTCGTGGTTGCGTCTATCTGCTGAGTGGTTTCGAAAGAGGCTCCCTGCAGGCGTTTGTAAAAGTTCAGAAAATAGTTTTGATTCTGCCGCAGATCGATATCCCCCATGGTAAGGGCCCAGTTCTTCTTTTTAAACTGCAGAAAGATCTTATCGAATTCATTCAGGTCGGCTGTCGTGCCGTCCGGCTGGATGGGAATATTGTTGTCAGTGATGGCCGCCGATATCTGGATGCTGTCTGCCAGGTAGCCGCTGATCTGGAGGTTAAGATTGGAAGTGACGACGGCATCCTGGTTGTTGCCAAAGGTGATGCTTCGACCGAAACTGCCGTTGTAGCTGATATTGCCGAAGTTGAAGAAATTATCGGTACCACCCTGTCCGTCCTTAGCCTTGTCATAGGGACGGACAAGGAAATAGTTTTGAATGCTATCGTAGTTGAATCGCCGGGCTACGGCATTCAGCTTATAAGGGAAGCTGCGATAGGTGATCAGCACGCTGTCCTGGCCGGCAGGAGGGTGGGTCCAGATCAGCAGGGAGTTAACCCAGTCCAGCATGTATGCGCTGTCGCTGACCCCTTTTACCATAAATGAGCCGGGGATCAGGCTCGCGGAGTCTATGGGGATCCGGCCTTCGCGTACGGGGAGGTATTTCCGGTGAAGGTTGGACAGGGAGACAGGTGCCGGGGGGCCGGGACGGCGAGAGGGCAGCGCTGTTGGCCGGGGGGGGATTCTTGTTGCGGCGCCCGGTGCACCATTTTGCCTGTTGCCGATGGGTATTGCGGCGCCCGGTGCACCACCGGCGATTGCGCTTCCGGGGGCGTATCCGGGGTTGGATTGTCCTGGCAACGTACCGGGCAGACCCGGCCGGCTGTTGACGGGTTGATTATTTGCAGCATTCAGCATGGCGTCGAGCCGTAGTTTGACCGAATCCACGGGAGCGTCCTGCCGGGTGTTCAACGAGTCTATCTGGCGCAGCATGGCAGCGGCGGACAAAACGGTATCGGCCTTTTTCAGGCTGTCCTGGTAACGACGGACGCTGTCGATGGTCTTTTTAAGGGAATCGGTAAGGGGGATAGTGTCGATGACCTTTTTGAGAAAATCGGCAGGGGGGAAGGTATCGGTGGCTTTTTTGAGAGAATCCGCACGACGGATAGTATCGGCGGCCTTTTTTGGTGGATCCCGCCGCCCCCATTGTATGAGATGGACTTTCGCAGCCGAATCCATCGGAACCGGGAGCGTGTCGACGCGGCTCCCTTTTATCGGCTGTCCCGGCGATTGTTGTGGCCTTGCGGCGAAGAAGGCTCCACCTAAAAACAGGACAAGTATAAGCAGCCTTTTGATCAACAACCTCGGGTTTTTCTTAAAATGCTTAAAATTAGGATTTATTGTATCAAATACGACTAAATCAGGAGGTTACGTATGTTTGCAAGGAGCGTTAATAAAACTTTAACGAGTGCCCCGTAACGATCTTCTGCCTGCTCCTGTCAGGTAAACACACCTAACCTGAACTTTATGCCGGGAAAAAAGACGCTTTGGTTTCCGGCTGGGCAGCGGTGTGACGCTTGGAGGCGCCTATCTCCATTGCACGACACGGCAGGCATGGACGAGCTGAGCTACAGCTATGTCAACTTTTCCTTTCATTATAAACGTGAAAGATATACCGGTTATGCACAGATGGAGACCGGCGCGAAAGAATTAATCTTTCATTTGGGTGTTGTCTATCGCTTTGGGAGACCCCGCATGCCTCCGAGGGAGCCGTCGAGGCTGCCGCCGCATCCTCCACGCGGGCGTTCGTTCTTTCCACCGCATCCGGTGCGGCCGGCTTCGGGCATATCGCCTTAGCGGCTGGCCCGGACAGACCAAAGACTTAGCGGGCAGGTCAGACAGACCTAAGCCTTTGCCATAACTTCCCTTGGATACATTTCCTCGCGCAGCTGTTTCACGCGCGCATCTTCGAGGAACTCGTCGAAGGACATCAACCGGTCGATAATACCGGAAGGTGTCAGCTCGATTACCCTGTTGGCCACGGTCTGTAAAAAGGTATGGTCATGGGATGTCAGCATGACGATCCCTTTGAAGTTGCTCATGCTTTCGTTGAAAGACTGGATAGACTCCAGGTCCAGGTGGTTGGTCGGTTCGTCGAGTATGACGACATTTGGGTCCTGCAGCATCATACGGCTCAGCATACAACGCACTTTTTCACCCCCGGACAGCACCTTCGTGTTCTTCAACACTTCGTCCCCGCTGAACAGCATCTTTCCGAGGAAACCGCGCAGAAAGGGTTCATCTACGTCCGTGACATGCGGCGGAACGTATTGCCGCAGCCAGTCCATCAGGTTGATATCCTTTCCCTGGAAGAATTTGGTATTGTCATTTGGCAGATAGGCTTTGGACACGGTGGTTCCCCACTCGATCTTGCCTCCGTCTGCCGATTGTTCGCCATTGATGATGTCGAAGAAGCTGGTCAGCGCCAGGTGATCCTTGCTGACAAAAGCGATCTTATCCCCTTTATTGACGCTGAACGTCACATTGGAAAACAGGGTCCGGCCGTCTTCTGCGCGCTTGGATAATTTTTCGATGTTGAGGATCTGGTTCCCGACTTCGCGCAGCTGCTTGAAGATGATACCAGGGTAACGGCGGTTGGAAGGCTCGATCTCATCGATTGTCAGCTTTTCCAAAGCCTTTTTCCGGGAAGTAGCCTGCTTGGACTTGCTGGCGTTGGCGGAGAACCGGGCGATGAAATCCATAAGGGCCGCACGTTTGTCTTCCGTCTTCTTATTTTTATCCGACATCTGCCGGGCCATCAGCTGCGAGGATTCGTACCAGAAGGTATAGTTACCGGTGAAGATCTTGATCTTTTGGCGATCCACATCGGCCACATGTGTACATACAGCATCGAGGAAGTGACGGTCGTGGGATACGACGATCACGATATTTTCATAATCGGCCAGGAAGTTTTCGAGCCAGTTGATGGTCTCTACGTCCAGGTCATTGGTAGGTTCATCCAGGATCAGGATGTCCGGATTTCCAAACAGGGCCTGCGCCAGCAATACCCGCACTTTTATCGCACCCGGCAATTCCTTCATCAGTGTGCCATGCAAGGCTTCTTTCACTCCCAGGTCGCTAAGCAGGGCGGCGGCATCGCTTTCGGCGGTATAACCGCCCATTTCGCCAAATTCTCCTTCCAGCTCCCCGGCCCTGAGACCATCTTCTTCGGTAAAGTCGGCCTTGGCATAAATGATATCTCTTTCCTGCATTACCTTCCACATCTTCTGGTGTCCCATCAGCACGGTATTCAGCGCAGTAATTTCGTCAAAGGCAAAGTGATTCTGGTTCAATACGGCCATACGCTCACCCGGAGTGATCTCGATCACCCCCTTGGTAGGGTCTATCTCCCCGGAAAGGATCTTCAAAAACGTGGATTTCCCGGCTCCGTTGGCGCCGATGACTCCGTAACAATTACCCTTATTGAACGTAAGGTTGACTTCATCAAATAATACCCTTTTACCAAACGAAAGGGTGACATTGTTCACTCTAATCATGGGCGCAAAGGTACAAAAAAAAAGGGCACCCCTTCTTCCGAAAGGGAGCCCTTTTTTAAATTTGAGTTACAGGTTATTTATCGGTCGTCAACCCGGCTCTGCCGTATTCGGCATTCAGGCGGGCTATATTCGTGATCGAGATCTCTTTGGGACATACCGCCTCGCAGGCTCCTGTCGCCGTGCAGCTGCCGAAGCCTTCCTTATCCATCTGGGCTATCATGTCGACTACACGCGTTTTCCGTTCGGGGTTGCCTTGGGGGACCAGCGCCAGGTGGCTTACTTTCGCAGACAGGAAGAGCAGCGCAGAGCTGTTCTTACAAGCCGCGACACAGGCGCCGCAGCCGATGCAGGCCGCAGAAGCAAAGGCCGTGTCAGCCTTATCTTTTTCGATGGCAATGGCATTCGCGTCGACGGCATTCCCCGTATTGACGGAGATATACCCGCCCGCCTGGATGATCCGGTCAAAGGCGCTTCTGTCCACTACCAGGTCCTTGATAACCGGGAAGGCGTTGGCCCGCCAGGGTTCTACAACGATGGTATCGCCATCCTTGAAGGCGCGCATATGCAGCTGACAGACCGTAGTACCTTCCCAGGGGCCATGGGGCCGGCCATTGATATACATGGAACACATTCCGCAAATGCCTTCCCGGCAGTCATGGTCGAAAGCAATGGGGTCCTTGCCTTCGTTTACCATACGCTCGTTCAGCACGTCGAACATTTCCAGGAAGGACATTTCAGAAGAAATATCGCCAACAGAATAGGTCTCAAAGTTGCCTTTGTCGTTTTTGTTCTTTTGCCTCCAGACCTTGAGGGTGAGGTTCATTGTATAGTGTTCCATAAAATACTTACCTGATGCTTTTATTTTTCAAATAGTTCAAATAATTCTTGTATCTGATCTTTATTTTATCCTTTGGCTCGGCATTATACCAGTAGATCCAGGCATTCACGGTCTGGCCCGAACGCAGCTGTACCCTACCCTTCTTACGTACGAACTCTGTGTCCTTCCCTCCTCCTTCCGGTATCCCTTCGTATTTATCCAGGATGCGGAGCACCTTATCCGGGTCCTTCAGCAAAAACACATCCCCGATGACCTCCTGTCCCCCGTTGCTTTTTACAGCCCCGGGATAACGGCCCAGGTCATAAAGAACAGCTCCCACTTTTGCCTGGCCCACATACTGCAGATGATGCCTGACCCGGTCTTTTAATTTCAGGTCATAGTTTCTCCGCAGCGTTCCATATACAAATAAATACTCTGCCATTATCTCACTTGATCTAAAAGAGCTTTCAGTTTTTCAAAGCTGTACTGACCTATCCATTCCTGGCAGTCCGCATCAGCTCTTATTTTCAACAGATAGTAGTCGAATACGTCATACACCTGTTCGAAGGTCAGATGCTTGCGCCAGTATAAAACCCCGATGAATTCGAAAAAGTTAAGAAAATCGGTAAACTTTTCTTCATTCCCTTCCCGAACAGCCACATCTGCAACAGTCAGCTTTTCATGCAGATGACCATAATCCAGCCACACCCGGACCTCCTTATACGTCGAATTTTCGAAGAACTTCTCGAACAGCGATTTCAGCCATTC
Source organism: Puia sp. (assembly GCA_036499285.1). Classification (GTDB taxonomy): domain Bacteria; phylum Bacteroidota; class Bacteroidia; order Chitinophagales; family Chitinophagaceae; genus Puia. Next base: position 120,669 of record DASYEB010000004.1, read on the forward strand.
CGCCTGTTTGAGCCGGGTTTGCGCCCGATAGTTGACTACCGCCACCCCCACCGCCACCAAGGCTCCAGCTCCGGCTATCAGCTTGGCTGCCCATTCAAGCAAAGCCAGCCATATCATTGATTCTCCCATAGGAAAGTTTTTCTGCGCTACTTATAGCTACGCTGTGTCGGATGCACCACATCGAATTCAAGGTTCTCCTTGTGCAGTTCCCAGCTGTCATCGCCCTTGTATTCCCAGGCGGCAACAAAGCAGAAGTTGTCATCGTCGCGTTTGGCTTCCCCTTCCTCCGTCTGCATTTCTTCCCGGAAATGGCCGCCGCAGCTTTCCCTGCGTTGCAGCGCGTCCCGGCACATCAGCTCGCCCAGCTCGATAAAGTCAGCCACACGGCCGGCCTTGTCCAGCTCGGGATTGAACTCTTTGATATCACCCGCCACCCGCACGTCGCGCCAGAACTCGGCTTTCAGGGCGCGGATCTCTTCGATGGCTTCTTTTAATCCTGCTTCGTTACGAGCCATTCCGCATTTATCCCACATGATCTTGCCCAGTCGTTTGTGAAAGGATTCAGGGCTTTGTGTTCCGTTGATATTTTTCAGCTGCTGAAGCCGGCTCGCTACGTCTTTTTCGGCCGCTTCAAATGCAGGATGACTGGTCGGGATAATGCCTGTCCGGATCTCGTCCGCCAGGTAATTGCCGATCGTATAGGGGATCACAAAATAGCCGTCGGCCAGCCCCTGCATCAGGGCTGATGCCCCCAGGCGATTGGCGCCGTGATCACTGAAGTTAGCTTCCCCAAGCGCGTAGAGCCCCTTGACAGAGGTCATCAGTTCATAATCCACCCACAGCCCACCCATGGTATAGTGTACGGCAGGATAGATCCGCATGGGGAGTGTATAAGGGTCCTCTCCGGTGATCTTCTGGTACATATCGAAGAGGTTGCCATATTTCTCTTTTACAACTGTTACGCCATGTGAGCGGATGTCTTCGGCAGAAGGATTGTCGATGCCATGCTTACGGCATTCGATCTTGCCATACCGTTCGATAGCGGAAGCATAATCGAGATATACCGCCTGTTTGGACGAGCCGACGCCATAACCGGCGTCACAGCGCTCCTTGGCGGCCCTAGATGCGACGTCACGCGGCACCAGGTTACCATAGGCGGGATACCTTCTTTCCAGGTAGTAATCCCTTTCTGCTTCGGGTATTTCATTCGCTTTGCGCGGATCGTTCTTTTGTTTGGGAACCCAGATCCGACCGTCATTGCGCAGCGACTCCGACATCAGGGTCAGTTTGGACTGGTGGTCGCCCGTCACCGGGATACAGGTCGGGTGGATCTGTGTAAAACAGGGATTCCCGAAATAGGCTCCTTTCTTATGCGCCTTCCAGGCAGCCGTTACATTGCTGCCCATCGCGTTCGTAGAGAGATAGAACACGTTGCCGTAGCCGCCGCTGCAGAGTAATACCGCGTGGCCAAAATGTCTTTCCAGCTCGCCGGTGATGAGGTTCCGGGCGATAATGCCCCGGGCCTTGCCGTCGATGTTGACGATGTCCAGCATTTCATGACGGGCATACATCTCGACATTGCCGAGCGCTACCTGCCTTTCCAAAGCCTGGTAGGCGCCGATCAGCAGCTGCTGGCCGGTCTGGCCTGCCGCATAGAAGGTCCGCTGTACCTGCGTTCCGCCAAAAGAGCGGTTGCTCAGCAAACCACCGTATTCACGTGCAAAAGGGACGCCCTGCGCCACACACTGATCAATGATGCTGGCGCTGACCTCGGCCAGACGGTGAACATTGGCTTCCCGGGAACGGTAATCTCCGCCCTTGACGGTATCATAAAACAAACGGAAGACGCTGTCCCCGTCATTCTGATAATTTTTTGCGGCATTGATCCCTCCCTGTGCGGCAATACTGTGCGCACGCCGCGGAGAATCCTGAAAACAAAATGATTTCACCTTGTATCCGAGCTCGCCGAGAGAGGCAGCAGCAGAGGCGCCGGCCAGACCCGTTCCTATGATGATTATCTCCAAATTGCGTTTGTTGGAAGGGTTTACCAGCTTCACATGGCCTTTATAATCTTCCCATTTCTTTTCTAAATCTCCGGCGGGGATGTTTGAATTGAACATGAATTATTTTTTGATTGCTTCGAATGTCTTTTTCTTTTTTAAACCCAGTTGAAATACATGGATACGGGCATCATGGCAAACGCCAGCGGGACGATGATAGAAAAGCCGATCCCAATCCCGTTGATCATGCGGAGATAACGGCTATTATAGACGCCCAGTGAGCGGAAGGCGCTCTGGAAACCATGTAACAAGTGATAAGCCAGCGAAATACAGGCCAGTACATAGACGATAACGACCCAGGCCTGCGTAAACGTATCTTTCATCACGCTGAAAAGGTCGTGAATAGGGGCATTGCTTCCATAGGTAGCCTCGGGCATTTCCAAAAAGCGGGAGGGTATCCAGAACTGTTTCCAGTGGATGATCAGAAAAAGCAGGATGATCGTTCCGAGAAGCCCCATCGAACGGGAATACCATTTGCTGCCTTTGTTGCCCATCGGTACCTGGTAACCGACCGATCTTTTTGTCCGGTTTTGGAATACCAGCACCAGTCCTTGTATCCCGTGCAGGAAAATACCCGCAAAAAGCCCTACTTCCAGGATGCGGATGACAACAGTGGCTCCCATGAAATTAGCTGCCTTATTGAACATTTCCCCCCCGTCACCGGCCCAGATGCAGGCATTGATGCCGACGTGAACAACCAGGAAAGCGATCAGGGAAATGCCAGTGAGGCCCATTACGAATTTTTTGCCTACAGAAGAAGTAAAGAGTTCAGACCATTTCATATGTGTATCTTCTATTAATTGAGGATGAAGCGAAAAGCCTTGAAAACCAATTCGCGCAAATTTAGCACAGGATGGTGAAGAAAATAGTTTTCGTTTACTTTTTTTGTGGGCAGAAGGACCGGGAGTCCATAAATCCCCGTTGTTTAGTATCTTAGCCGCCAAATTTAGCTATAGAAATGAAGCAAGAAGACGATTTTGAAGCGAACCTGGCCGGGGATGAAGGACAAAGCGAGGAAAGCAAGAGCGGTTGGTTCAGACGCATAAAAAAAGGAATTCTTACCAGCACGGCGGAAAAGAAAGAGACGCCCGAGGGCCTCTGGACCAAATGCCCCAACTGTAATTATATCTGTACCGTCACAGAATTGCGGGAGAATCTATTTGTCTGCCCCAAATGCTCTCACCATCACCGCATCGGCAGCGCTGAATATTTTGAGATACTTTTCAACAATAGCCAGTACGAGGTTTTATTCGAGAATATACGTTCGAAGGATTTTCTGCATTTCACCGACCTGAAGTCTTATGAAAAAAGGCTGGAGGAAACCTGGGCCAAGAGCGATGTCACCGATTCGATCCGTGTCGCGGCAGGGGAAGTAAAAGATCACCTTCTGGTCGTCGCCTGTATGGATTTTGAATTTATCGGGGGCTCCCTGGGCAGCGTCATGGGTGAAAGGATCAGCCGGGCCGTAGATTATTGCATCGAACACCGCGCTCCACTGCTTATCATCTGTAAATCCGGTGGCGCCCGTATGATGGAAAGCGCCTTTTCCCTGATGCAGATGGCAAAGGTCACCGGCAAGCTGTCACAACTTACCGATGCAAAGCTCCCTTTTATCTCCCTGATGACTGACCCTTCCTTTGGCGGCGTGTCCGCGTCCTTCGGTATGCTCGGGGACCTCAACATAGCAGAGCCTGGCGCCCTCATTGGTTTTGCCGGCCCCCGCGTCATTAAGGAAACGATCAAAAAGGACTTACCCCAAGGCTTTCAGCGCAGCGAATTTCTTCTTGAACATGGCTTCCTTGATTTTATCGTCAGCCGGAAAGACCTTAAAGAAAAGCTCGCGACACTGATGACCCTCTTCAAAGGCTAATGGCACGGAACCGGCCACCAGCCTACCTATAGTATAGATTTATGAGTGAAATAAAGAACAGATCAGCCTACCACGATTATTTCATCGAGGACAAATTCGATGCGGGTATGGTATTGGTCGGCACGGAGGTGAAATCCATCCGGGATGGCAAAGTCAACTTCGTGGATAGTTTTTGCATTTTTTTTAAAGGTGAACTATGGGTGCGTAATATGCATATCGCCGAATATCGCTTTGGCACCACCAACAACCATATTGCCGTACACGACCGCAAGCTCCTGCTTACCAAACGCGAGCTCCGCAAGCTCGAAAATAAGATAAAAGAAAAAGGATATACCATCGTCCCGCTCCGCATCTTCTTTACTGAAAAGGGATACGCCAAGCTGGAGATCGGGCTCGGCAAGGGTAAAAAGGTGTACGACAAGCGCGAAACCATTAAGGACCGCGACACCCAAAAAGAGATCAAACGCCACCTGAACAGGTATTAGGGCCGGCTTTGGCATGAAAATTTCTTCTCGTCCATGCTGGGGAGGGTTATGTCCATACAATTTGTATTATCTTCAAGCCGTTATTAGACTTCCCTACTACTTGATGCAAAGATTATTATATATATTTCTGTTTATTGCCTTTCCCTATCTGTTACCGGCCCAGGTCGTTACGGGCTCCTGGTATGGACATGCAGATGTCGAAATGGCCGGGATGCATAATAATTACCTTACCGAGCTCGTCATCAAACAAAAAGGCACAAAGGTCGAAGGCATCTTTGGCTATTACTTCCGCGATAAATACCAGAGCTTTTTTATTCACGGCCGGTACAACCCCAAAACCCGGGAAGTCATCATTCTCAATATCCCTGTCATCTACTTCAATTCGAATTCCACCGTCAACAGCATCGATTGCAACACTAATTTTCGGGGGATCCTGATGAACTCCAAACTGGGCAGCTCTGTAAAAGGAACTTTTTACCACGACGATAAATACAAGTACACCTGCCCGGATATAAAAGTGAGTTATACGCTGGATAAGAATGATAATCAGCACGATAGCCTTTCTACAATGGTAGCGACAAGCGCTCATGTCTGGAAGCCACAGGCTGATGATTTTGTAGTCGATGTGACTGTCAAAGCACCGGCTGCGACCCCCGGGTCGCCGGCGCCTCCCGCAAAGCAGCCGGATTCGTCTGCGTCTGCGACTGTCGCGCCGGATCTTGTTCCGGCAAAGGACAGCACTGTTTCAATGGCTGTTGCAACCTCGTCGGCTACCAAGGCGGTAATTACCCCACGGCCGGCTGCCATAACCGCACCACCCGCCAACCCCGTAATGAATGATACAAAATGGATCACCGAGTCCTTTACCAGGCGGAAGGCTGTTTTGAACAGGGAACTGGATGTGGAATCAGATTCTGTCCGGTTAAGCTTTTATGACAACGGGGACATCGATGGGGACAGCATTTCTGTCTTTGTTAACAGCCAGGTCATTCTGACCCACCAGGAACTGGCGGCAAAAGCCTTCAATGTATACCTCCATCTCGATAGCACCAGGGATGTCAACGAGATCAGCATGTTTGCGGAAAACCTTGGGAGGATCCCGCCCAATACGGCCCTGATGGTCCTGACGGATGGGAAGAATCGTTACGAGGTCTTTATGAGCAGCAGCCTGACAGAGAATGCCACGATACGGCTGCGAAAGAAAAAGCCATAACTACTGACCGGCGTCCGGCACGGATAGTAACTTATAAAAAAAGCCGCTCGTTTGAGCGGCTTTTCCATTAGAATAATTCCGTTTGCGGCGGTGTTTCCCTTGCTTCTTCCTTATGCCCCCATTCCACTTCGACACTTTTTGCAAAATCAAATAATTTGCTTCCCACCGCCTTCCAGCCCATCACCTCTACAAAGCCGGCGATCTTTATCTTTTGCGTCCTTGCCTGGGCGCCCCGGCCGGACTTGATCACCGCAATAGGCTCCGGAGCGAGGGTAACCGCTTCCAGGCGATTGCCCTCCCCTTCCTTGATGAACATGAATTTGCTCTTCAGCGTGGTCGTCTCTATTTTGAACCGCTTGACATTAAACTGTAGTTTCTCATTGTCCAGGTAGATAGCCGTGATGACCTTGTCCGGATCGAATTTGCGGATCTCGAGGATCTTGTCCGCGTCGAAACGCTGGGTCAGTTCCGTGTCCGCCAATTCATAATTACCGTCGGAATAAATGACGAGGATCCGTTCGTCCCCTTCAAAACTGCCGAGGTAATCGCCTTTCCCTTCGGAATTGAGCCGCCCGAAAGTGGCATCGAACCAGATCTTGCGACCGCTAAGCGTGGACTTGCCGGCCTCCTTAAAGTTGACTTTCCGGATGGGATATTTTGTCACCTGGTTACCCAGGCTGGTGCGGGCCTTGATCTCCAGCTCTTCGAAATAGAAGTCGAATTCCTTGTGCCGGGCGGAGCTGCTCGGGCTGAGCACGACCCTCACCACTTCTGCTTCACCGTTGGGATTGGCGGTAAAATAATGTACGCGGCTTTTCGCGTCATCGGTCTTTGTCAGGTCATATTCCTTGTCACGGGTGATTCCCGTTACATTGAAACGTTTGGCATAGGCGATGCCGCTCTTCCCATCCACATAGATCATATTATACGTCGTCCGTTCGTCATTTTTACGGAAGACAGCGAGATGAATGATATCCTTTCCGATAAAGGCCTTATCCGCAACCTTGACGACTTTCATCTTTCCGCCCTTGGTAAAGGCAATGATATCATCCAGGTCGGAACAGTCGGTTACGAACTCATCCTTTTTCAGACCAGAGCCGATAAATCCTTCTGCCCGGTTGACATAGAGCTTGACATTGGCGATGGCTACCTGCTGGGCCTGGATGGCCTCGAACAGTTTCATCTCCGTCTTACGTTCGCGCCCCTTGCCATATTTTTTTAGCAGATTTTCATAATATGCTACCGTGAAGTCCACCAGGTTGTTGAGATCGTGTTTTACCTGTTTTATTTCGGCTTCCAATCCCTTGATCTGGGCGTTCAGCTCGTCGATGTCGAGACGGTAGATCCGCCGGACCGGTTTTTCGGTGAGCTTGACGATATCTTCCCGGCTGATATCCCGCCTCAGCTGTTTGCGGAAGGGTTCGAAGGCTTTGGCGATGGCGAGCAGTACTTTCTCCCAGGTCTCGTGTTTCTTCTCCAGCTCCTTATAGATCTTTTCTTCAAAGAAGATCTTTTCCAGCGATGTATAATGCCATTTCTCCTGCAGCTCGGCCAGCCTTATTTCCAGTTCCTTTTTGAGCAGATCTTTTGTATAGTCCACAGACAGCGTAAGCAGCTCCCTAACTCCCAGGAACGTGGGTTTCTTCTCCACAATGACACAGGCATTGGGGGAAATGCTGACCTCGCAATCGGTAAAGGCATATAATGCGTCGATAGTGATGTCCGGCGAAATACCGGGTGCAAGGTCGATCTGTACTTCCACTTCGGCAGCGGTATTATCCGTTACCTTTCGCACTTTTATCTTACCCTGATCATTTGCTTTGAGGATAGAGTCGATCAACTGCGTGGTAGTGATACCGTAAGGAACATCTTTTACCAGCAGCGTCTTCTTATCGAACTCTTCTATATGGGCACGCACTCTCACTTTTCCGCCACGTTTGCCGTCGTTGTAATTGGTAACGTCGATCATGCCGTTGGTAAGAAAGTCCGGATAGATATCAAACTTCTTTCCCTTCAGGTATTTCATGGCTGCTTCACACAGCTCGCAGAAATTATGGGGCAGGATCTTGGTAGCCAGGCCAACAGCGATGCCTTCTGCACCCTGGGCCAGCAGCAGCGGGAATTTCATGGGCAGTGTCACCGGCTCATTCTTCCGGCCGTCATAGCTCAGCTGCCACTCGGTGGTTTTCGCATTGAACGCCACTTCAAGCGCGAACTTGCTAAGTCTCGCCTCGATATACCGGGCCGCTGCAGCATCGTCGCCTGTCCGTACGTCACCCCAGTTGCCCTGGGTATCGATGAGCAGGTCCTTTTGCCCCATATTCACCAGGGCCTCGCCGATGCTGGCGTCGCCATGAGGATGGTACTGCATGCTCTGCCCGATGATATTGGCCACTTTATTGAAACGGCCGTCATCCATCTCCTTCATCGCATGAAGGATGCGGCGCTGCACCGGCTTCAGGCCATCTTCAACTGCCGGTACGGCCCTTTCCAGGATCACATAGGAGGCATAGTCCAGGAACCAGTTCTTGTACTGACCGGTGACCCCGGACTCGTTCTCATGAAAATCATCGGCTATTTTTGTCTTCGCCATTAGTATATACTATTTATCACCCTTCATACAACTCCAGCGGTTGTCCATTAGGGTCTGTAAAAAACACAAATTTCTTTTGGGTCAGCTCGTCGACACGTACCGGTTCAACGGCCACTCCTTTGTTTCGTAGTTCCTCTGCCGCGGCCTCTACGTTGTCAACGGCAAAAGCCAGGTGCCGCAGGCCTTTGGCTTCCGGATAGCTGGCCCTTTCCCTGAAATCCGGAAAGGAAAAAAGCTCGACCTGGTAATGTCCCGCTATGGCCAGGTCCAGCTTATAGGATGACCGTTCCGCCCTGTAAGTCTCCTGTATAACGGTAAAACCGAGCACTTCCGTGTAAAAGGTCTTGCTACGGGGATAGTCATCCGTCAGGATCGCAATATGGTGGATGGCTTTTATATTCATATTCCCGCCCCCTCTGCTTTTGCGGCTTTGCCGATCTTACCCAGGTGGGTGTCTGAAAAGCCGCTGAAATATTTCAGTCCGTATCCCATCGCCCGATCCATACAGGAATGTGCTAGCAGGATCAGTCCCGCAGACTGGATCAGCCTGTCGTAAGCATATAAGCCTGCAAGGTATACGACTATCGCCACTGCTTTATGATGTACAAAATTATAGACGATCGCGCCTGTCTTATTACCGGCCACATAACCCAGCATACTCAGGTCCGGGGCTAAGATCCACACCAGCCACCAGTACCAGGCATAGTGCAATTGTCCCCAGAGTACAATGCTCAGCAGAAATAAGCCCGCTTCTTCTAATTTTATAACGTTCTTCATATTGCCGTTGTTCTTCGGAACGCCATCCCACTGCTGTACCTACGCGCCCTCCTGCATTACGGGCTGCCCTGCAGGCGCCAGTGTCTTCCCTTTTATCTCAAAATCCTTCATCCCCTTCAACTCACCTTGTACGTCCAGCACACCGGTCGCAACCAATTGTTTTATCCGCCACAACAGATAAGCGTCTCCTGTTGTCTGTTTGGCCTTGCCAATAAACTGGTTGATCAGTTTGCTGGCTTTGATCCAGTCGCCGGTAATAAATTTCCGTAACTCTTCATCGAAGTACTCATAGGGGTGCTGGGATAATTTTTTACCTCCTTCCAGGATCCGCACGCCTTTATCTTCCTGGCAAAGCCGGCTCCATTCATCCGGATCGATCTCGAATTCGCTCAGTGTCACGGGTCTTGCCAATTTGCGTGCTTTTAAGAATTCGCGCGCCGGTATATCGAACAAGTTTACCGGGTAGAACAGATGGCCCTTTTCATTGATGAAGGGGAGATTATTCAAATAGAGGATAAAGATCCTGCCCTGGAGATCCTTGAGCTGGCTCATGAGCCAGTAATAGCCGCTGACGTCGTGTTTATTTTGTGCCGCCCAGATCCAGACGATCTCACTGGGCTCGTCGAGCAGCCGCTGTTTCAGGGCAGCTACCGTGGCATTGTCATCGGCCACAGTCCCATTGTCCACCAGGCCATCATAATCGCCGCCGGCTAATATTTCCCGCCACCATTGCTTACGTGCTTCGATGCCTTCGACGGTATAGATGTCGGTCAGAGGACCCACTGCATATTCGTCTTCGATCTGGATGACGTCTCCCTGCAGGGAGGCTTCCAGTTCGAATGATTTTTTTAATACTTCAGCATCGTTTCGTTGAAAAACAATATGAATCATACGCACTGTTAATTATTTCAAGATATCCACCGGTCTACCCGGCCTTTGCCACGGGTGCGGCAGGTTCATCCAGGAGCGCCAGCTCCACTTTCAGGTTCTTTATGATAAACTCCTGTCTTTCCTGTGTATTCTTACCCATGTAATATTCCAGGATCTGCTGGATATGCGTATCCTGCATCACCATCACCGGCTGTTTACGCATGTCGGCGCCAATAAAACGGGCAAATTCATCCGGCGAGATCTCGCCCAGTCCTTTGAACCGGGTGATCTCCGGTTTGTTTCCCAGTTTCTTTACCGCGGCCTTTTTTTCCGTTTCATCATAACAGTAGTGTGTCTCCTGTTTGTTGCGGACGCGGAACAAAGGCGTTTCAAGAATATAAACGTGTCCGTTCTTTACGAGGTCGGGAAAGAACTGCAGAAAGAAGGTCATCAGCAGCAGCCGGATATGCATGCCATCCACATCGGCATCGGTAGCGATGACTATGTTGTTGTACCGCAGGCCTTCGATGCCGTCCTCGACATTCAGGGCATGCTGAAGCAAGTTGAACTCTTCATTTTCATACACGACCTTTTTTGTAAGGCCAAAACAGTTGAGTGGCTTACCCCGCAGGCTGAAAACGGCCTGCCGTTCCACATCCCGGGCCTTGGTGATGCTGCCGCTGGCAGAGTCCCCTTCCGTAATGAAGATGGTGCTTTCCGATTGTTTCTGCAGGATCTGTTCCTTGTCCTTACCGGTAGGCTCCTCATTATAATGGAACCGGCAATCGCGCAGTTTTTTATTGTGCAGGTTGGCTTTTTTAGCCCGCTCGTTGGCCAGTTTCTTGATCCCCGCCAGCTCCTTCCGTTCGCGTTCGCTCTGTTCGATACGTTTCTTCAGGGAATCGGCGGTCGAGGGATTCTTGTGAAGATAATTATCCAGCTCTTTGGCCAGAAAATCGTTGACGAAATTCTTCATAGTCGCGCCGCCTTCCGCCACTAAAAGGCTGCCCAGCTTGGTCTTGGTCTGGGATTCAAAGACCGGCTCTACCACACGAACGGAGACAGCCGCAACGATACTCTGCCGGATATCTGAGGCTTCATAATCTTTTTTATAAAAATCACGGATCACCTTGACAAAAGCCTCGCGGAATGCCTGCTGGTGTGTTCCACCCTGAGTGGTATATTGCCCGTTGACAAAACTGAAGATCTCTTCCCCGTAATCGTTGTTATGTGTCAGCGCTACTTCTATATCCTCTCCCTTGATATGGATGATGGGGTAACGCAGCTCGTCTTCATTGGTCCGGCGCTGCAACAGGTCGAGCAGGCCGTTTTTTGATACGTATTTTTTCCCGTTGAAGTTGATTATCAGTCCCGCATTCAGATAGCAATAGTTCCAGAACTGGTTGTCCATGTATTCATGGAGGAAGTGGAAGTTCTTAAAAACGGTATCATCCGGGATAAATGTAACCAATGTACCATTAGGTTCATCCGTTTTTGCTTCTTTATGTTCTTTTGTAAGTACCCCTTTGGCAAATTCAGCCGTCTTTTCCCTGCCTTCGCGAAAAGCAGTGACCTTGAAGTAACTGCTCAGCGCATTCACGGCCTTGGTACCTACTCCATTCAGGCCCACAGATTTCTGGAAGGCCTTACTATCATATTTGGCCCCGGTATTGATCTTGCTGACTACATCCACCACCTTACCCAGGGGAATACCCCGGCCAAAGTCGCGGATCGTGACGGACTTCTGGTCAATGGTGACTTCTATCTGCTTGCCATAACCCATTGTATGCTCATCGATACAGTTGTCGATGACCTCCTTGATCAGGACATAAATGCCATCATCAGGGCTACTGCCATCCCCGAGCTTTCCGATATACATACCGGGTCGCAGGCGGATATGTTCCTTCCAATCAAGGGTCCTGACACTATCATCGTTGTACTCGAACAAATTAGATTTTTCTGCCATATTGGGTCACGATCTATTTTAGCGAACCCATGGTTCGCGGGTTGCAATATAGTCAAACGAATTCAGAGACAGCTTATTTCGATTTCTACATCCTGTGGATATTTACACGGTAATATTTGCGTGTTTTACCCTGTATTCCACCAGGTTCGGGGACAAAATCCGGCTCCATCCCGCCAAATTTCACTGTGGTGCCGGTGATGGCCTCCGGGGTTTGACTACATTCGTAATATGGCTGAAGCATTTCTTACCCTCGAAGGGGTTTCCGTAAAAATGGGGGGAGCTGCCCTTCTTGATAAGCTTGACTGGACGATCGATCCCGGAGAACAATGGGCAATTACCGGCCCTTCGGGCAGTGGAAAGACGGTATTGGCACATGCCCTGCTGGGCAGACATTTTTCCACCGGGAAGATCGGGTATCATTTCGATCCGCAGCGCATTGCCATCGTCGAACAGCAGCATCGGTTCCGACACCGTCCTGGTTCTACAGAGCTGTATTATCAGCAGCGCTTCAACTCTTCAGATGCCGATCAGACTATCACCGTAGAACAGGAATTGACCGAGTCGGGCTGGGAAGGCGGCGGGGACGGTGAAAATCATTGGCTGGAGGACCTCCACATCCGCCCGCTGCTGAAAAAGCCTCTTATCCAGCTCTCCAATGGAGAGAACAAACGGGTGCAGCTGGCAATAGCTCTTTTAAACAGGCCCGAATTGCTCATCCTGGACAACCCGTTCCTTGGACTCGATACCGAAGGCCGTGCAACTTTGCATAGTATAATAAATACCCTCAGCACCAGGAAGATCCCCATCCTTCTTATCACCAGCCCGCAGGAACTGCCGGCTTCGATAACCCATGTTGGGCAGCTCGACAAAGGCAAGTGGGTATTCCTTGGTCCAAAAGCACACTTCAACCCGGAAAAAAGCACCCATACTATCACGCTCGACCCTGCTTTGCTGGAAAGTCTGAAAACCAGCTTCCGGGAAGGAGACGCGTTCTCCACGGCTGTGAAGATGGTGAATACGACGATAAAATATGGCGAAGCGATCATTCTCAACAACATCAGCTGGGAGGTCCGTAAGGGGGAATGCTGGAATGTTTCCGGACCAAACGGCGCCGGGAAGTCAACGATCCTGAGTCTCATCACGGCTGACAATCCACAGGCTTATGCCAACGAGATCTGGCTCTTCGACCGCCGGCGCGGAACCGGGGAATCCATCTGGGACATCAAGAAAAAGATCGGCTTCGTCTCCCCGGAGCTTCATCTTTATTTTGATACCGGCGCCAATTGTTTTGAGGTCATCGCCTCCGGTCTCTTCGATACGATCGGTCTTTTCCGGCCGTTGAATGACGAACAGCAGGCTCTTACCCTACGCTGGATGCAGCTGCTCTCCCTGCGGGATCTGCAAACCAAGCGTCTGTCACAGCTGTCTGCGGGGCAGCAACGAATGGTCCTGCTGGCCCGGGCGCTGATCAAAAATCCTCCGATGCTGATCCTCGACGAGCCCTGCCAGGGATTGGACGAAGAACAAACGGCCTATTTCAGACAGCTGATAACTGTTCTTTGTGAGGCCTTCCACACCACGCTGATCTATGTAAGTCACTACCGGCAGGAACTTCCCGCCTGCATCGACCGGTTCCTCCAACTCGAGAAGGGCAATATGGTGTAACGTCAATATACATACGCAAATCGTGGCATGTAGAATAAATTCCACATCCAGCAAGGGTTTTAACAAATCTGTAGCCAGGTTATGGCACAGTCCTTGCAAAATCGCTTGTAGTAGGATTACTAACTTAAAACTATAATTTTATGAATTTCACTTCACTCAAACAAATAGCGGCAGTGACCGTCGTGGCCGCAGGTTTATTTGCCTTTACGCATATCAGGGCCGGTTCTATCAAAGGGACGGTAACTCCGGCAGAAGGCGGCGTTCGTGCCTGGGCTGAATCGGCTTCCGACACCTTAAAAGCGCCCATTATCAATGGAGCTTTTGAGATCACGGATGCGAAGCCCGGTACTTATAAGGTTATTATAGAAGCCAAACCGCCATATAAGAATATTGCCAAGGATGGCATTATGGTCAGTGATGGTCAGGTAGCCGACGCGGGCGAAATAAAGCTGGAAAAATAAGAGGTTCGAAAAACAAGAGGCTGTAGGATAAGTGGTCACACGGAAAACCACCCAGGGTCATCCAGGGTGGTTTTCTTTATGCTCCATCGGGTCAAAAAATACTATAAATAATTGATTATCAATACGTCAAGGTTAATTTATTATGAAGGTGCCGGAGCAGACAGGAAAGTTGACCGGACCAACCGGTAAAAGTCGTAAATTTGTGTTGTCGCTGCAGGCAACATACCCAGCCTCAGCCGTCCGATCAGAATATACTTACTACCCCATTATTATTCGAGACTGGTTTATCAACTATGTATTGTATTATCTAAAAAAGGTGATGTATGTATTCGTATGCGTTGTTGGAAAAAGGATGTTATTATCTCATACAGGAACAACCGACAGGTCCTGTAGGATTGATCAAAGTGAACATGGAAACGGATCATTGTATGTATGTTTCGACTTATGCCGACTCTGAGTTGGTGGTATGGAAGAAAAAAACGGATCCAATCTTTGATATTCTGGAATTGTTGGGGGACGACAAGGTGAAAACTTGGGAGTCGATCTACAATGATAGCCAGGATACGTATAATTATGAGGAGGATGAGGAGTAGGGCCGGATTCCATAGCTCCAAAGGCCTGTAGATGTGACAATAGCGGACAGCAGAAGGCTGATATAATACAGCAGAAAGCTGTCTGTGTCGTCATTGCTGCTGCCGGCGGGGTGATAGTGTGCAAAAATATAGATGATCAGACCGCTTCCATAAGCAAAAAGATCAGCCGCATACACAAACACCATAGAGTTCTCAAACCGGGTGTGTTCCATCTTTTTTACATACAAAACAAGCCCGACGATACTGTACAGCAAAATGAGCAATAACCCTGATCCCATGATCAGTTCACTGGTGAGAAGGGTGCGTCCTCTCAGACCTGTCAGCAGGCATTCTCCTGCGATATAAAGGGACAGTACCAATAGCATTTGTTTTTTTTGTCTGCCGGAACAGGCGCTGGCAAATGCCAGCAATACCAGCGGCGTTTCTGCCATTGTATATAGCCAGCTAATACGACTTAGCAGGCCATGACCGCCGCCAGGGCTTTGCAGCGCAGGCAGGTTGACCAACCCGTTTAAAAGCCAGTATATGCCCAGCACCCAATAGGTGTTGACCTGTCGTATCTTTTTCCAGCCCAGAAATAAAAAGGGAACGAAACAAAGGCCGATGGCCATGTCCGAAATGAAGGAAAAAAGTAGGGAGTAGAAGCCGGTTTTCAAAGGACGGATGTTTAATGTTAAAGCGAAAAATAAGGGTATTTTATTATGGATAAAACTACTCTGTTTTGTGCAGAATTTACGGTCCTCCATCAAAGATTAAACCGGGAATAAGGGTTAATTTCGGGCCTGAAATGATAGCGCAGCAAACCATACAGCAGATCCTTAGCCGCATCGATATCATTGAGATCGTCGGCGGCTTCGTCAAGCTCAAAAAACGCGGTACCAACTACCTTGGCCTGTGCCCGTTCCATAACGAGAAAAGCCCTTCCTTTACTGTCTCGCCTGCCAAGGAGATCTACAAATGTTTTGGCTGCGGTCGCAGCGGCAATACCATCAGCTTCCTTATGGAGCATGAAAAGTATTCCTATGCTGAAGCCCTTCGGTGGCTGGCGGCCCGATACAATGTAGAGATAGAGGAAAAAGAGGTCAGCCCGGAGGTGCGCCAGCAGCAGCAGCTGGCTGAAAGTCTCTTTATCATCAATGCTTTTGCCCAGAAGTTCTTTTCCAATGTCCTGTTCAACACGGACGAAGGACAGGACATTGGTCTCAGCTATCTCAAAGAACGTGGCTTTACCGAAGAGACCATGCAGAAGTTCCAGCTGGGTTACAGCCCCGATCAGTGGGACGTGTTTTCTAAAGCAGCCATTGCCGCACAATACAATCTCGAATACCTTCAGAAAAGCGGACTGGTTATCGTGCGGGATGAGCGGGTGATGGACAATTACCGGGGACGTATCATTTTCCCCGTTCATAACCAGACCGGCAAGATCATCGGCTTTGGCGCACGTATCATAAAAAGCAATGACCGGGCGCCAAAATATATCAATACGCCCGAGAATGAGCTCTATGTAAAAAGCAAGATCCTGTATGGCACCTATCAGGCCAGGCAGGCCATCGACAAACAGGATGAATGCCTGCTGGTAGAAGGCTATACAGATGTCATTTCCCTGCACCAGGCCGGTGTCGAAAATGTAGTGGCCAGTGGCGGCACTTCTCTGACCATCGATCAGCTGCGGCTGATAAAAAAATATACCAAACACCTCACCATCATTTATGACGGCGACGGTGCGGGGATCAAAGCCGCTCTTCGCGGCCTGGACATGGCCCTGGAAGAAAGCCTGGATGTAAAGCTGGTGCTGATCCCCGATAAGGAGGACCCAGACAGCTATGTCCGGAAGATAGGCGCGGCGGCCTTCCGGGATTTTGTCGCCGCCAACAAAAAAGACTTTGTCCTTTTTCAGCTGGAAGTAGCGCTGAAAGATGCCGCGGAGGATAGCAATAAAAAGGCGGCAGCGGTCAACCAGGTCGCGGAGACCATCTCCCGCATCAATAAGACCGAAGATTTTACCCGGCAGCAGGATTATATCCGCCAGTCCGCCGAGATCCTCCGGATCGAAGAAACAGGTCTTCACAGCCTCGTCAATAAATTCATCCGCGAACGCGTCGACAAACAGGAGAATCGCGCGGCGGCAGATGCCCGTTCAAAAGCAGGAGCAGCACAGGCCGCAGGGCAAGGATCGATAAGCGAGGATGGTTTTAGCTCAGAAATGCCTCCCGATGCCGGTCCGCCCCAGGATGAAGAATCCCTTGGACTCCTGTTCCGTCATGAACAGAACGAACGCGGAATGATCCGCAGCCTGCTGGACTTCGGCTTAAAATCGTGGGACGACAATTCCCTTGTCGCGGACTATATACTTGCAGAAAGCCTGGAGCTTTATGATCTCATCGATAACAAACGGCTCCTGAAGATCCTCGATCTTTATAAAGAGTGGTACCAGCAGGGGCTGGAGCCGACGACAAAAAGCTTTCTTTATCACGAGGACCAGGAGCTCAGCACCCTGGCCGTTTCTATCATGGATCTTCATCTGGAGATCAGTCCCAACTGGAAGGAGCACTATGAAGGCAAGATAGCCACTCCGGAAGATCTTTATAAGGAAGATGTATTGTCAACGATGATATGGCTCAAGCTGCGTAAGATCAAACGCCTGATGGAAGAAAACCAGCAGGACCTGGGCAAGCCCCATACGGATGAAGAGCTGATGATGCTGTTACAAACGCACAAGCACCTTAAAGATCTCGAACGTGCCCTTCTGCAGGACCTTGGTACTGTCATCGTCAAGTAAGGCCTACCATTACCCGCTGCGCCTGCAATAGATGCCGCTCGTTATGCGCCACCAGGATCCGCAGGGTATCTCCCAGCCGCAGCCGGAATAACCTGCTGGAATAAAAAGGGATCTTGATATGCTGCAGGTTCTTCGTAGCTGCATGTCGAAGTATATCATCCAGTGCATCACATTTTCGCTGAAAGCTTTCCAGGGAATCCCTGGCATCCAGCGACTCTCCGTTCACTGACCAGGCTTTTGTCGCCCTTAGTTTAAAAACGGTACCATCGGCGCGGGGCATGACCTTGTCGTAGATCCAATCTCCAATCCAGCTGCTATTATAGCGATCGGAGGGCAGATCGGGAGCCAGTGTGATATGGGAAAGCACCATTCGGATATATTGGTCCTGGCAAAGATTAAGATGTCCGAATATTTCAGTGATACTCCATTTCCTGGGGCCAGGCCTGTAATGCAGCTGTTCGTCAGAGAGACGTAAAAAGGTTTGAGAGCTTGCTTTGATTAGCTCGGTCCTGTCCAATAACTCTGTTATAAGTACTGACCTGCTATAGACTGCCATAGAAATAATGTAAAAGCATATCGTTACAAAGCATTAGGGATGGAGTCAAATATAATACGAAAACCCTTGTTGGTGGCTTATTTCAGGGGAAAATACCCACAAACCATCAGACCAAATACATCCGTGGGATGAATTAAGTCGTTATCCGGGCAAAGTATTGCCGGTGGTGGGTTTCAACGAAGTTTCAAGCTGCGTGACGGGTGCAGCGAGGAGCTATGGTAACATCACGAATGGGTCGCCGGATCAGGACTATGAATTAGCCGGAACCGAACGCCTGCGAACTGTAGCCGTGCCCACGCTAACCATGGACTTAGACTTAGACACAACAGTAGGTACAACCTTGCCGCTGACATTGGATCCGACGTTAGCGGCAACCTTGCCTGCGACGCTGGCTGGGATATTGCCCGAGACATTAGATTTCACAACGGCCTTTTTACCGGCAACTACAACAGGTTCCGTCTTTTTAAAACGAACGGCTGTCCAGCAATGGTCGAGGGTCGTCTGCACCTCTGATTCATAACCCGCGCAGGTGATACATCCCCAGCTACCTTCCCGGTTGAGTGTGGTGGCGATCTTGGAACCGATCTTTGGATAGGCCAGCCAGAACTTTGCATCAGGTTGCAAAGCAGGCAGCACTTCCCGGACGATATTGCCCAGTTGCTGCTCATTTATCGCAAAAATGAGGGCAAAGTCGATCTTTCTGCTTTTTAACAGCGGAGTAAGGTTCTTGGCAAACGCCAGCTTGGTAAATTGCTTTTCAATGGATGAAGGCAAACCCTGTATTAACAGGTTTTTCTCGTCCTGTAACTGCAGTTTTTCCAGTAAAGTTTGAGACATTTTCTGGACAGATTTAATGTGTTCAGTTAAGATGAATTTCCACACTTCTCATGCGGATTGCAAAAATACTACATTTATTCCTTTTCGCTGTCAGAAACCTGCCGCCGTTGGCGTCTGCGGTCCCGATATTTGAGAATAGGCACTTTATTCTCATTGCCCTTCAGCAACCTGGTGATGTTCTTTTGGTGGGTGAGCAGTACCATCAGGGCTACAGCAATGGCAAATCCCCGGTAAAGGGTTTCCTTGGCATCGAAGATATAGAGGATAAATACGGCAAAGGCGACGCTTGCCAGTATGGAGCTGAGAGAAACGAAGCGGGTCAGATAAAGTACCAGTAAAAAGACAGCGATGCAGCATACGGCCGCCAGCGGCTGAATGGCTATGATCATCCCAAAAAGGGTAGCAACCCCTTTCCCACCCCTGAATTCGGCCCAGATAGGGAAAATATGGCCTACGACAGCAGCGAGCCCGAGCCCGACCATAAAATTGGTCCTGTCCGTCTCGTCGTGCAGATAATAAGGCATCAGGATATAAAGGCTGGTAGCAATGACTCCTTTGATAACATCCACACTCATTACGAGGGATCCCCATTTAGAGCCCAGTACCCGGAAAGTGTTGGTGGCGCCTGCGTTGCCGCTACCATATTCCCGGATATCAATGCCAAAAAAGGATCTACTGACCCAGATAGCAGTAGGAACAGAACCTATCAGGTATGCTGATAGAATTAGTAAAACCTCCTTCATCAACGGTTGAGTTAAAGTTGGATAACAAATATAACGAAAAAATGACGTCCTTCCATCCACATTTTCACCCTTATTTAGTCGTTTTTTCGGTTTTCAAGCAAATCCAGCTGCCGGTTGTCATCCGTACGGATATTGAAATATTATTTTTTACAGCCTCATTTTCAATGTCTTCGAAGTCACTGTCCAGGAGGCCGCTCAGAAGAATAACGCCTCCGGTATTTAATTGTTGTTCAAGGGTTGGCAGTTGGGCCAAAATTACGTGTTTGTTTATATTGGCTAAAATGATGTCAAAAGGTCCTTCAGGCACCCTGTCCATTTTCAGTACTTCGATGTGGCTGCATCCATTGGCGGTCACATTTTCCCGGGAGTTCTCAATGCTCCAGTCATCATTATCGGTTGCGAGCACCGAGGCCGCCCCCAGTTTCTCCGCCAGTATCGCCAGCACCCCTGTTCCGGTCCCGAAATCAAAGACCTTTTTTCCCCGGAAGTCCAGCTGTTGCATCGCCCGGATCATCATAAAAGTGGTGGCATGATGCCCCGTTCCAAAACTCATTTTAGGGGTGATCACCAGTTCGTGCTCAACTCCCTTTATCGGTTCATGAAAGAAGGCGCGGATCGCACAGAATTGATCCACGACAACGGGCTCAAAACTTTTCTCCCATTCGGCGTTCCAGTTCCTGTCTTCCATCCGTTCGGAGACATAGGTTAATCCCTGCATTTCCAGCAAAGCATCCAGACCGGCCGCATCGAACAGATCTTCCGGTACATAGGCCCGCAGCTGATGATCCTGTTGCTCAAATCCATCATAGCCCATCTCCCCCAGCAGTGCGATGAGTATTTCCTGCTGTGCGCCGTCTGAGGCCGGTATTGTAATCTGTAAGTGGCTCATAGACTTAAATTAAAAAGGTCCGCGACATCAGCCGCAGACCTGTATAAAAGTTTATTAAATATTACTGGCGCGGTTCGCGGTCAGGTGCGGCACCCTCCGGTTTTGGCATCAGCACTTTCCGGCTCAGCTTGAACTTGCCGGTTTTCTGATCCAGACCGATCAGCTTTACCTTTACCATATCGCCTTCTTTCAGCACGCCTTCCATTGTCTCCAGGCGTTTGTGTGAAACTTCGCTGATATGCAACAAGCCTTGCTTGCCAGGCAGGAACTCGACAAATGCACCATAAGGCATAACCGACTTGACCTTTGCTTCGTAGACCGAACCGACTTCCGGCTGAGCGACGATGCTCTTGATCCAGGTTACAGCCTTGTCCAGGCCTTCCTTGGCCGGGCTGAAGATGCTGACCTCGCCAAAGTTGCCAACCTCTTCCAGGTTGATCGTTGCGCCTGTTTCGCGCTGAATTTCCTGGATGATCTTACCCTGTGGCCCGATGACAGCGCCAATGAATTCCTTGTCGATAAAGATCTTCACCATACGCGGAGCATGCGGCTTGACCTCAGGACGGGTTGCATCCATACATTCGTACATCGCGTCGAGGATGTGGAGACGGCCTTTGCGGGCTTGTTCCAGCGCTTCGCGCATTACATCCATGCTCAGACCATCTACCTTGATGTCCATCTGGACACCGCATATACCTTCACGTGTACCTGTTACTTTAAAGTCCATATCACCCAGGTGATCTTCATCACCAAGGATATCCGTAAGGATCGCATATTTCCCGTCGGTCGGACGTGTGATCAGCCCCATGGCTACTCCACTGACGTGTTTGGGAATGGGTACACCCGCATCCATCAGGGCCAGGCTGCCTGCACAAACGGTAGCCATCGAAGACGAACCGTTGGACTCCAGGATATCACTTACAACACGTACGGTATAAGGATAATCGGTACCGGGCATCATCTGCTTCAGTGAGCGCATAGCCAGGTTGCCGTGCCCTACTTCCCGGCGGCTCTGTCCGCGCATCATCTTTACTTCGCCGGTGCTGAAAGGAGGGAAATTATAATGTAAGAAGAATTTGGAGTCGAATGATTTGGCAGCGCTTTCGATCAGCACTTCATCCAGGGGAGTACCAAGGGTGACAGTGGTGAGGGACTGCGTTTCACCGCGGGTGAAGAGTGCAGAGCCGTGTGGAGTAGGCAGCGGATCGACTTCCATCGCCAGGGGACGGACCTGGTCCAGGGACCGGCCATCGAGACGGGTGCGGTCATCGAGGATCATGTTGCGGACTACATCCCATTGCAGATCGGCATAGTATTTCTTGGCCAGCTTCTTTTCCTGGTCGGTAACTTCTTCACCGAGGCTGGCGATCAGCTCTTCTTTCAATTTATCATAAGCGTCGCTGCGATCGTGCTTGGCACTGGCGCTGCGGGAGATCTGGTAGACACGGTCTTTTGCGAAAGCGGTGACCTTTTCCTGGATCGTCTCGTTCTGCTCAGGTTTTTTGTAGTCGCGTTTGGCAGTGATGCCAACTTTAGCGCTTAACTCTGCCTGAGCCTTGATATGAACGCGGATGGCATCATGCGCCAGCTGCAGCGCTTTTACGAGATCTTCCTCGCTGCATTCCTTTGCTTCGCCTTCCACCATCATCAGGTTCTTATCGGTAGCGGCGATCATGAATTCCATGTCGGCCTTTTCCAGTTCGCTACGGCTTGGATTGACGATGAACTGTCCGTCAACACGACCGATGCGTACTTCGCTGATGATCTCCTTGATAGGAATATCCGAAACGGCGAGGGCGGCAGAAGCAGCCAGGCAGGCCAGTGAATCAGGCATAACTTCATAGTCGCTGGATACAAGACTCAGCAACACCTGTACGTCACATAAGTAATCTTCAGGGAACAGGGGACGCAGCGCCCGGTCGATCAGACGGCTGGTCAATATTTCATAGTCGTTCAAACGGGCCTCTCTTTTGAAGAAAGAGCCGGGTATGCGACCGGCAGAAGCAAATTTTTCCTGGTAGTCAACAGACAGGGGGAAGAAATCCTGTCCTTCTCTGGGGTCTTTGTTAGCAACAACAGTAGCCAGGATAATACAGTTGCCCTGGCGTACGGTAACAGCTCCATCTGCCTGGCGGGCGAGCTTACCGGTTTCGATAGAAACCATTCGGCCTCCACCAATATCAAACGTTACACTAATAGGTTGTGAAAGCATGAGCTTAATCGTCTTTGTCGAACAACGGCTTACCGAGGCAGGAACAGGAAGTAAAGCCGTAATTCTGTGTTAAAAAATCTGTGTAAATCCTTACGACACAAAAAAACATTCCCAACCGTAGAGTCAGTTGGGAATGTTTTTCATATGCATAAATGAATTATTTTCTGAGGCCGAGTTTTTCGATCAGTTGACGGTAACCCGTGAGGTTGGTCTTGCTCAGGTAGGTGAGCAGGCGTTTTCTCTTACCCACTAATTGCATCAGGCCGCGATGAGTGGAGAAATCTTTTTTATTCGCTTGCAGGTGCTGGGAGATACTGTTGATCCGCTCAGTAATCAGGGCTACCTGGCCCTCGATAGAACCTGTGTTGGTGGCTTTTGCACCAAATTCTGTGAAAAAACTCGCTTTTTTCTCTTTTGTCAAATAAGGCATCTCTAAAAAATATTATTGTTTGTCCCGCAATTTCTCCTCCCAATAGAGGAGGTTCATCTTTTTTATTGCAGGGTGCAAAACTAAGGGAATTTTTTCTAATTTATTAAAAATTAACGGCAAAAATAGCACAAAATAAGCCATTATATCCTCCTAATTGATTAATATTGGCCCTTTTAGCCTCAAAAACGCGATTCTAAACCTTTTAACCCATTATTGGCGCTGGCTCAAATATTTGCCCGATGAAGAAAAAGATCTTTTGTACGGTCACCAATGATCTCAACTATGATCAGCGTATGATAAGGATCTGCACCTCTCTTGCCGCCGAGGGGTATGACGTCACCCTGGTCGGCCGGCTTGCCAAAACCTCCCTCCCGCTGGCCACGCGGCCTTTCCGGCAACACCGGCTAAAGCTGATCTTTCAAAAAGGCAAGCTTTTCTACTTTGAATACAATTTCCGCCTCTTCTTTTTCCTGCTTTTTCAAAAAATGGACCTTCTCTGTGCCATTGATCTGGACTCCATCCTGCCGGTTTATTTTGTATCCCGGCTGAAGCGCATCCCCCGGGTGTACGATGCACACGAGCTGTTCTGCGAAATGAAAGAGGTGGTAACCCGCCCCTTCATCTACAAACTATGGAAGGCGGTGGAACGGTACTGTGTACCCCCTTTTCAACACGGTTATACCGTCAATGGGCTGATTGCGGCTGAGTTTGCCCGGATGTATGGGGTAAGCTATGCCGTCATCCGCAATCTGCCGGTCCTTGAAGAAACGGACCTTCCTGTCAGACACGAACGGATCATCCTCTACCAGGGGGCAGTCAATGAAGGCCGTTGTTTTGAAACGCTGATCCCCGCCATGGCCCATGTCGACGCCCCGCTGCTCATCTGTGGGGACGGCAATTTCATGAACCAGGCTAAGGAACTGGTTAGACAGTTCGGTCTGGAAGACAAGGTCATCTTCAAAGGATATGTGCTGCCCGAAGAGCTAAAAAGGATAACACGCGGCGCCTGGTGTGGTATTACTCTTTTCGAAAAAAAGGGCATGAGCAATTATTATTCGCTCGCCAACCGCTTCTTTGATTACATTCACGCCGGCATTCCACAACTGGCTGTAAATTATCCTGCTTATACAGAAATAAACAATTCGGGTCCTATTGCTGTTCTTATTGACGAACCGGGTGTCCGGCAGATAGCGGAGGCCCTGAATCAATTGTTGAATAATACGGATCTGTATCAGACGTTATTAGAGAATTGCAAACAGGCAAGGCTTCGTTACAACTGGCAGGAAGAAGAAAAGAAACTGGTCCGCCTTTACCATCAAATACTGGATTAAACCTTGGAGAAACACTTACATATTGTGTGCCTGGACGTGCCATACCCGGTAAATTACGGGGGCGTTTTCGACCTGTTCCATAAGATCAGATTGCTGCATGCCGCGGGAGTAAAGGTACATCTGCACTGTTTTGAGTATGGCCGGGGTGAACAACCCATTCTCAATGACTACTGCGTAGAGGTAAACTATTACGAGCGACATGAGGGCCACAAGGGCTTTTCCTATAAGCTGCCATACATCGTATGTTCCAGGTCGAATGGCCAGCTCCTGGACAGGCTGCTCCTGGATGACCATCCCATTCTCCTGGAGGGTATCCATTGTACATACCTGGTGAATGACCCCCGGTTCAGGGATCGCAACATCGTGCTGCGTTTGCTCAATGTGGAGTACCAGTATTATCGTCACCTGTATCTTTCGGAAAGATCCCTTCTGAAAAAGATCTATTACCTGCACGAGAGCAACCTGCTCCGGCAATACGAGCACCGCATCGCCGACAAGGTAAAGATCCTTGCCCTTTCCCCTAAAGACAGCGAATTATATAAACAGGAATTTGGTGCAGGAGACATAGACACCCTGCCTGTCTTCCTTCCCTTTACAGAGGTCCATAGCAAAGAAGGTACCGGCTGTTTTTGTCTTTATCAGGGGAACCTTTCTGTGGCGGAGAACGAACAGGCTGTGGCATGGCTGTTGAAAAAGGTTTTTGCGCCCCTTGAAATGCCTTTTATCGTTTCGGGAAAGAACCCCTCTCCGCGTCTGACAAAACTCATTCATCAATATCCCCATGCCTGCCTCATCGCTGATCCGACGGATGAGGAATTGAATGACCTCATCTCAAAGGCCCAGATCAATATCCTGCCTTCTTTCAATTGTACCGGGATCAAGCTGAAACTGCTGAATGCCCTTTACAATGGAAGGCACTGTATTGTCAATAAAGAGGCGGTGGAAGACACGGGTCTTGAGCCCTTGTGCCATGTGGTAGACAGTGCGGATGCTTTCCGGTCGGTGGTGACCGAGCTGTCGGCAAAGCCATTTACCCGGGAGGAGATCTGTTCCAGGGAAAATATTCTGGGAAAATTATTCAACCAGGAAAACAATTTGCAGAAACTGTTGCACGCTATCTGGTAAGCTATTCTACTGCAAACGTAGCGTTGTCGATGACCAGTCCCCGCTCGGTCCTTACCATCCGGGCCGGGAATTTATTGATGACGCGGTAGTCATGGGTGGCCATGATAATAGAGGTCCCGTAATCCCTTGAGATCCGGAAGAGCAATTGCATGATCTCATCGGAAGTCTCGGGGTCGAGATTGCCGGTAGGTTCATCAGCGAGGATCAGCTTGGGGGAATTGAGCAGCGCCCTGGCAATGTCTATGCGCTGCTGCTCGCCGCCGCTCATTTCAAAGGGCATCTTAAATCCTTTTGACTTAAGCCCTACTTTGTCCAGTACATCGGCTATTTTTTCATCCATCAGGCGGACATCCTTCCAACCGGTGGCTTTTAAAACGAATTTGAGGTTGTCATTGACGTTACGGTCTGTCAGCAGCTGGAAGTCCTGGAAAACGACGCCGAGCGTACGGCGGAGATAAGGCACTTTTTTCCAGTCCATCTCCCGCAGATTAAAGCCGGCTACCTGGCCATCCCCTTCCCGCAGGGGTATGTCCCCATACAGCGTCTTCAGAAGACTGGACTTGCCTGCGCCCGTCTTACCTACCAGGTAAACAAACTGACCTTTTTCTACAATAAGATTAACACTTTGAAGAATAAGATTGTCGCCCTGGTAGATGTTAGCCTGTTTTAATTCTACGATGATTTCCGCCATATTGGTGTATTGTGCTGCAGACCTTTCGCCCGCTTTACGAACAAAAATAATAAAAAATCGAATCTTATAGCCCTTTTACTACGGCTTCATCCATCTTGCCCGAGGTTTTGTCTCCCCTGTCGGCCTTTAGCATGAGGCGAAGAGTGGAGTCATTGGCAAAATAGCTCATCATCCAGTTGAGGAAAATGATCAGCTTGTTCTTGACACTGAGGATCAGCATCAGGTGGACGAACATCCAGGTCAGCCAGGCAAAGACTCCCTGGAAGGAGAAGCCGGGCAAATCGACCACCGCCTTTCTTTTCCCCACCGTAGCCATCGAGCCTTTATTGTGATATTCGAATTCGACACGGGGACGTCCCTTCGCTTCTCTTTTTAAATTTTTTGCCAGGCTGACGGCCTGGGCAAGTGCGACATTAGCCAGCTGAGGATGCCCGTTAGGATATTTTGGGGTAGGCATATAGGCCAGGTCACCGATGGCATACACACCATCCAGCCCCTCTACTTCGCCATAACGGTTTGTTTTGAGCCGGTTGCCCCGCACCAGGGCCGTGGCAGGGACTCCATCCAGTGTATTTCCTGTGACCCCCGCAGCCCAGATCAGGTTGCGGGCGGGAATGGTCTCTCCTCCTTTTAGTTTGACCGTGACGCCGTCGTAATCTTCTACAACCGTTCCGGTGCGGACGACGACACCCAGACTTTCGAGATATTCCCGGGATTTCTTTTTGGAAGGATCGCTCATCGCATTCAGCGTATTGGGGGACCCCTCGAGGAGATAGATCATAAACCGGGAAAAGTCCACCATGGGATAATCCTTCGGCAGGATGTTCTTTTTCATTTCGGCCATGGCCCCTGCCAGTTCTACGCCGGTGGGACCTCCTCCAACAATCACAAAATTCAGGAGGGACTGCAGTTCATCAGGTCCCGCCTCGATCGTATCTTCAAAAGTTTGCAGGATCCGGTTTCGCAGGGCCATCGCATTGGGAACCGATTTCATCGGAAAGGAATTGGACTCGATGCGGGTATTACCGAAATAATTGGTGGTACATCCCAGCGCTATGATCAGCCGGTCATAAGAGATCTCCCCCACCGAAGTGTACAGCAGCTTTTTGCCGGTATCCACACGCTGCACTTCGGCTATACGGATCGTTACATTTTTTGTATGCTGGAAGATCTTTCGAAGGGGAAAAGAGATGCTGGAAGGTTCGAGCCGGGCCGTGGCCACCTGGTACATCAGCGGTTGGAACTGGTGGTAATTATGCCGGTCGATGAGAAATACTTCGTAGTTGGTGTCGTTGAGATCCCGGGCGATGCGCAAGCCCGCGAAACCGGCCCCTATGATAACAATCCGTTGTCTTGTGCTATTCTCAAGTGCCATAAAATGTCTTTAAAATTGCCATCCCGTAAATGAAGTTACGACTAAGCGTTTAAAAAACCTTCTATTCAAATTTAATGCCCTGCCTGCCCCGGCCACATCCGGAGCCTCAATCCGATGGCTCCGTAACCATTCATCACCCCTACGGTGAGCCGTCCGCGAAGCCCCAGACCTGCCCCTCCCCCGCCCCCGGAACTCCGGGTTTATCCCCATGTCAAGGCCGTAGAGCCACTCCCCTTCCGGCTGATGATGACTCATCCAGCCATTCCCGATCGCCCCCTCTGCCAGCGCCCCTGCATGTTCGGGAAGCATCGGTATTACTGTCATATATGTAAAGGTACGAATT
>DASYEB010000005.1:0-66612 GCA_036499285.1 Puia sp.
CAAGACCATTGGTATAATTCCCTTTTGCATCGGCCAGCTCGCTGCCACCCCGGGTGGTCTCCTTCGAACTGTCAAAAGTGGTGAAAAGGACCACTGCATTGCTGAGGATACCTATAATAGTAGCTCCCAGGACGATGGTGACGACCCGCAACAGCTCGCGCCCGTTCCGGCTGCGCAGCCAGGCGATGCTATAGCTCAGCAACAGGCCGGCAGCAACGATCATCGTGTAATAGACGATCTGCATATGATTGGTCTGGACCATCAGCCCGGTAAACAGGGCCGTGAGAGCCATACCCGTCCAGTATTTCTTCCCGCAGACCAGCAGCACGGAGCCGATGACCCCGGGCAACAGGGCTATAGCCTGCATTTTGGTATCGTGGCCAACGGAGACGATCACCGGATTATAGGTCGCATAGGCATAGGCCAGCGCCCCAATGATCCCGACCCAGGGGTTTACCCGAAGGACAGAAGCCAGGAAATAGAAACAAATACAGGCTAAAAAGAAAAAGCTGGCCGGTTTCTTCAGAAACAAGGTCAGCACGCCCTGGAAAAGTTCCGGGATGCTTACGGACTGAGGGTCCATGGCTATCTGGTAAGCGGGCATACCGCCGAACATGCTATTGCTCCAAAGGGGGAAATGTCCATGATTCTCCTTGTACTGGAAAGAATTGCGCGCCATCCCCTGCCATTGGAGCACGTCTTCCTGGAAAAGGACCTTCTTCTCAAAAGCAGGTTTACAATACAACACTGCCACCACCAGAAAAACCAGGATGGCGACAACATGCGGAACAGCCCTTTTTAATAAATCCCTGAGTATATTTTTCATTGAAGGTTAATGAGCCTGTACTACTTAGTAAGGTGGCTGAGAATCCATTTTGCAATTCCCGGACCAGCTTTTGGTCCGGAATATCCAGATAAGCGGCAATTTTAATTTTTCCTTAATACATCGGGATCTCTACAGCGGGGGAAGCATCCGTCGGGTCATATTACTCCTTCCTGGCCGGCCGTTTTTTAATTTATCTTTAACTTGCCGGAGGGGAAGAAGTCAATCTCCCGGCGACTAAAATAATGAAGATCGACATCACTAAAGAAATAATTTTCAAAACTGCCCGCAGCGGAGGGAAGGGAGGACAGAACGTCAACAAGGTGGAAACCATGGTAGAAGGTTATTTCTCCATCCGGAATTCGGCCCTGTTCACAACGGAACAAAAGGACACGCTCGAAGGCAAATTGTCCGCAAAGATCAACTCGGATAGCTTATTACTGGTAAAATCACAGGTACACCGTACCCAGCTGGGCAATAAGGCGGAGGTCGTCCGAAAAATGACGGATTTGCTCGTACAGGGCCTGAAGAAGCCGAAAAAGCGCGTTGCCACGAAGCCTTCGAAAGCGGTTAAGGAGAGGAGGATCGAGAATAAGAAGAGGCAAGGCCTGACGAAGGAAGGCCGTAAAAAAATCATTGGCCCCGGTTAAAAAAATCATTGGCCCCGGTTAGGTTCCCGAGCGGAGCGAAGGGAATGAGCGAGTCGGGGCAAGGGACGACGCCCCGCGAAGCTCTACCAGACCGCCGCAGCCGGGCAACGACACGTTCCTGTGGGAAATGCTTGCTGCGTAGCAGCAGCCAGCCCGCGAGCAGCAAGAAGCCCGCTCTCGCGGGCTCTTGCAGGAAGTTTAATGGAAAATCGTATTTGATCCGGAAGGGGGTTTAGGAGCGTAGCAAATTATCTTCTGAACATCCTGTTCCGTTTTAAGGGGCTCAGCAAAGTTCTGGCTCCCCTGGCAGGCTTCCTAGCGCAGATGTACTGGAAAATATGCGTAGTTATACCTATTTATTCCCGCATAAGTACTTACAAATCTTTATACCGGGAAGTAGTATTTTGGCGGCCTAATTAAATTCTTTTTTTAAAACAATTCTTATGAACAAATCCCTTAGCCAAAACCGGCTCATTCCCCTGTTTGCATTATTGCTGATCATCACCGCTTCCATCGGGCTGTCCGGCTGCGGACCCGGAGGAGACAAGAACGTTGTCGTCCTCCCCGCACCAAACGACACTACGGTAGCAAAACACGCCATTTCCATTGAACTTGCCCGTCAGCTTACCGCCAGTTTCAGGGCCTCCATCGACAGTTTCAACAAAAACTGCCCCAACTTTAAGGATTCGATGCAGTTCGGGCATTCGGAAGCCTTCCCGACCGATGTATTTGTGAAGCTGCTCCTCCAGCACAACGAAAAACAAGGTTTTGCCAGGGGCATCCGCATCTATTTTGGCCGTGGTCCTGGCGGCGAGATCAAGCTGATCCTTGTACCATATGACAAAAACGGCAATGACATGATCGATCACCTGGTGGACATCAATGGCAACCCGGCGCCAGGCACTACGCCTATAAAGACAGAAGCGCTGAAGACCTCCGAGGGACAGGCTGTTGAAGAAGGCCAGCGTTGCCCTCCAGCCTGTGATGACGGCGGCAGCGGTCTCAACTAAGCGGCAGCAATCCGAACTAAGCGGCAGCGGTCTGAACTAAGCGACAGCAGTCTGAACCTGGCGCCAGCAGTCCGAACCTGTCGCCAGCAGTCCGAACCAGCCGACAACGCTCCGTACCAAACACTCTCTACCTGAAACCTATTACCACCTGGCCGTCAGAATTTTTAAATGCTTATCAGAACACTATGACATCATTTTTAATATTCCTGGTCAGTGAATCTATCCTAATTCCGTTTATAATAGGGCTGATACGCTGGCGTCGTGTTGTCAGAAGGTATCAGCCCTTTTTTATCCTGATCATCGCCGGGGTGATCACCGAAGCCATCAATGGTTACCTGATAAAGATCCTGCACCACAGCAATGCGATCCCCACCAATATCTTTGCGCTGACGGAATGTCTCCTCATCGCCTGGCAATTTCATGTCTGGGGCTTGCTGCAATCAAGGAAACCCGTGTTTTACGGGCTTCTCGCTGCGTTTTTCCTGGTCTGGGCCTATGAAGATCTCGTTCTGGGCAATATCACAGGCTTTCCTCCCTACTTTCGTTTCCTCTATTCCTTTCTCACCGTGCTGCTCAGCGTCAATAAAATTAACTTTATGATCACGCACGAGAACCGGAACCTGCTGCGGAGCCCGGATTTTCTCATCTGTATCGGACTTATTGTCTTTTTTATTTATAAGATCCTGTATGAATGGGCCTACCAGGCAAGTCTTTTTGGCCAGTCGAAGATCATTCTCAACATAATAATGCTGTTCGGGTATATTAATGCCTTTACAAATATTATTTTTGCGATTGCATTCCTGCTGATACCCGCCCGCCAAAGATTCAAACTCAATTAGAGGACCAGGGCCTTATACACAGGCAGCTCATCAATGATGGAAACGAAGATCCTTAATATCACGCTCCTGGTGTCTCTGATAATAACAGTGATCATCATCTACTTTTTTGTCTCCATCATCCGGTATCACCGCCGGTATATGCGGCTGCAAAGGGAGAAGATCTTTGCCGAGATCACCATCCGTGAGAACGAGCGCAAACGCATCGCCAACGACCTGCACGACAGCCTCGGGCCTCTTTTGTCGGCGGTAAAGCTCAACATCAGCAGCGTCGATGTCCTGCATGAAACGGACAGGATGATCCTGTCCAAAACCGGCGGCCACCTGGATGAGATCATCAGCAGCATGCGCCGCATCTCCCACGATCTGCTGCCCAATACACTCGAAAGGAGAGGGCTTCTCGAGGCGATCCGCGAATTTATCAACCAGGTCAACACCAAGCATTCCGTCAATATCCAGCTCTACATCGTCAAGGAAATAAAGATCCCCAAAGAAAAAGAGATCCATATGTTCCGGATGGTACAGGAGATCGTTCACAACACTATCAAACACGCCCAGGCCAAAACATTGCAGATTGGTTTCAGTGAAGAAGGCGGGCATTTGCTTTGCCTGACCAAAGATGACGGAAAAGGCTTTGACAAAGAAAAAGCCCTGGCAGGCTCACATGGTCTCGGTCTGCGCAGCCTGGAAAGCCGCTGTGAAATATTAAATGGTGTACTCACGCTGGATTCCATGCCCGGCGCCGGCACCAACTATTTTATTAAGATACCGGTGAGTTAATCGTAATTGCCTAAATTTGGAGCTAGCCCCTGACAATTAATAATATATCCGGATGAAAAATAGTATCAGCCTGATCATCGCAGATGACCATGAAATTTTTAGGGATGGACTCGCACTTATGCTGTCCAAACAGGAAGCAGTCTCTCTGGTAGGACAGGCAGGGGATGGCCATGAGCTGTTACAGCTCGTAGAAGAGACAAAACCCGATATGGTGCTGACCGATATAAAAATGCCCCGGCTCGATGGCATTTCGGCTGCCAAAATACTCCTGCAGCGATACCCCAAACTAAAGATCATCGCGCTGTCCATGTTCGAGGAAGAGGACCTCATCGTCGAAATGCTGGAAACAGGAGCAAAGGGCTATCTGCTAAAGAATGCAGACAAGAAGGAGATCATGGAAGCCATCCTGACCGTCAACGAAGGCAACATCTTTTACTGCAAACATACCACCGCCCACCTCGCCTCCCTCATCGTAAAAAGCAAATTCGACTCGCGGCTGAAGGCGCCCTCCACCCTTTTTACCGACCGGGAGAAGGATATCATCCGCCTCATCTGCCGCCAGCACACCGCGCAGGAGATCGGCGACCTGCTCTTTCTGAGCAAACGTACCGTCGAAGGCTATCGCACACGCATCCTTGAAAAGATGGACGTGAAGAATACCGCAGGGGTGGTCATCTTCGCCCTGAAACACAGTATCATCAGGGAAGAGGAGATATTATGACACCGTTATGACACCGTATTGAACAACCTCAGGATATAAGTCAGCTCATAAAGGATAAAGAGAATGACCAGCACCGCATGAAAACGACGGTTGCTGACATACATCGCCACAATACAAAGTCCGAAATGCAGCCCATTTCGCAGGGGATATTCCACGGTCGACTGCAGAAAATAATTGCTCCCTTTGAGCAGGGTATCCACGACATCGGCGACAAAACTAAAGGCAAGCACCGCGAAGAACCATTTCTTCCGGGAATAGAAATAATCCTCCCACCGGTCGTCATAATCCTTTACATCGTCCGGCCAGAGCAGGGCGCAGATAGCAAAATAGGTCGTGATATAGAGAATGAGGAAGAAATAGGCCTCAAAAGACCAGGAACTCACCTTTTTGAGATTGTATTCCCACCACCAGAAATGTACCAGGACGAGGAAGAGATACAGCGACCACAGCAAATGCACCCAGTAGGGCCGGGTCCGGCCGGGGTGTTGTACCAGCTTGACGGCGCTCTGCAACAGTTTGGCCAGGCTAAGGCCAAGGATGATGCCGATGACCGACTTGATGTATTCGAAGGTTTCCATGCCGATGGTTTACCTGCACCGGCGGGATGCCGACGCTTACCGAATATACCAAATTTTATAAAAACCCGTTGGAAGAGAGACCAATATCCGATCGACGGGGTTAATTTTGTCCATCCTGCAGCCGTCGGAGATGGCTGGTCATTAGCGTTACTTCTATGAGCAGTATTAAAAAATTAGCGGGAGAGACAGTCTGGTATGGCGCGAGCTCGATCTTAGCCAAATTCCTGAATTACATGCTGACCCCTTATCTGGCGGCTAAGTTCAGGGGTACACCTGAATATGGAGAAATGAGCCTGGTCTATGCCACCATCTCTTTTGTCAATATCGGGGTCCTGTTCGGGCTGGACTATGCCTTTTTCCGGTATATCCAGAAGAAAGAGGCGCAAAAGGACCTTTACTCCACCCTGCTGATCTCTCTGACGGGCAGCACCACCCTGATCACCGTCCTGATCCTGCTTTTCCGGATACCCATCGCCGCAGCCATCGACATAGCCAACCATCCGTCCTATGTAGTGCTGGCGGCTTTTCTCATCGCATTTGACGCGTTGTCTGCCCTGCCTTTTGCCCGGCTCCGGCATGAGGGAAGACCGAGGAAGTTTGCGCTGATCCGGGTATCGGGAATAGTACTGAATATCACCCTCACCTATTTCTTTCTTTCGGTCTGTCCTGCCCTGCTAAAATCGCATCCCAATAGCATCATAGCGCTGATCTACCGGCCCAAACTGGGTTTTGTCACCTATGTGCTGCTGGCCAATGTCATCCAGAACTTCTTCCAGCTCGTGCTGTTATCGCCCCTGCTGAAGGACTTTCAGTGGAAGTTTAACGGACAGTTGTGGAGAGAGGTCATGATCTATGCGCTGCCCCTGACCATTGCCGGTTTTGGGGGGATGATCAATGAGACCTTTGACCGGATCATGCTGGACAGGGGGCTATCCCATGTGAATGACTTCAACAAGTACCAGGTGGGGATCTACAGCGGCTGTTACAAGCTGTCGCTGCTGATCACGCTGTTCGTACAGGCCTTCCGGATGGGCGCCGAACCGTTCTTTTTCCGGCAGTCCGTGGAGAGCAGCGCCCAGCGGACCTATGCCCGGGTGATGAAATTCTTTGTCATCCTCATCAGCGGTATGTTTCTGTTCGTGATGATGTACCTGGATATCTGGAAGTACTTTATCACGGACCACAGCATGTGGGTGGGGCTGAGGGTCGTTCCGATCCTGCTGTTCGCCAATATATTCCTGGGCATATACTACAATCTTTCGATCTGGTACAAGCTTTCCACCAATACCAGGGCAGGAGCCTATATTACGCTGATCGGGGCCGGGGTCACGCTATTGATCAATTATCTCTTTATCCCGCGTTTTGGATATATGGCCTCGGCCTGGGCGACCTTTGTCTGTTATGGCAGTATGATGGTGATCTCCTTTGTCTGGGGTCAGAAGGTCTACCGCGTGCCTTATGCGTGGAAGAAGCTGACGGCTTATATGGTTATCGTGGCGCTGATCTATTTCCTGCACCATTTTATCGTTGGCTTCTGGCCAAACCGGGTGTTTAGCCTGGGATTGGGGACGGTGTTTATTGCCGCCTACGCATTATTTGTGCTGCGCGTCGAGCGGAAAGAGTTTCAGCGGCTGCCTTATATAGGGAAATATTTGGGTAAGCCTGCCGCGGCGGCCTGACGGCCGCTACCTTATGAAGGGGTTATGGGTCCGTTCGTGACCTACCGTCGTCGGTTCACCATGACCAGGATAAATTATGGTGTCATCCGGCAGCGACCACAATTGGTCACGGATGCTCCGCATCAACGTCGCATGATCCCCGCCCGGAAAATCGGTTCGGCCAATGCCCTCCCTAAACAATACATCCCCCCCGATAATAAACCCCTCTTCCTTAGCATAAAAACCCACACTCCCCGGCGAATGACCCGGAAGAAACAGGACGGTCAGCTTATCTTCGCCAATGCTCACCTGCGTACCAGGTGTAAGGAAAACAAACTCTCCCCGATAGTTCTCAAAAGGCATGCTCCACCGAAGCCCCCACTCGGGCGCCCCGGCCAGGACCGGCAGCTCGTTTTCGTGGAGATGGAGGGGTAAGTCCCAGGTATCGTAGACGAACTTATTCCCAAAAACATGATCCAGGTGGCAATGGGTGTTCAAAAGCAGGATGGGGCTTAATCCCTGCTGCTCAACAAATTCCTGCAGGACGGCGCGCTCACC
Organism: Puia sp.; assembly: GCA_036499285.1. Lineage (GTDB taxonomy): Bacteria > Bacteroidota > Bacteroidia > Chitinophagales > Chitinophagaceae > Puia. The sequence continues at coordinate 7,615 of DASYEB010000005.1, forward strand.
CGGAAAATAACAGCCCGGATCGATGATACAGCAGGCATCCTTTTGGGTGAATAGCACGTATGTGTTCTCTTGTACCGGGTTGAATTCAAAGGACTTTACGGTTAGCATATATCATAAATTTTAGTAGCATCATCAACTTTGCCAATAGCAAAATCAATTTCATCGGTATTTGGGATTGTTATAACTTTAAAAACTTAAAGAAAAGCAGGTATGCAATTTCATCAGTTTAGGTTGAAGTCACACTATTTTTTTTGGTTCTTACTGTTGGGACTTTTCTTTTACTCCGGCCGTACCCTCGCTCAGGTGAACACGGTGGAATTCGGAAAAAACCGCCTGCAATTCAAAAAGTTCAAGTGGAAATACTATCAGACTACCAATTTCAACAGCTATTTCAGTGAAGGAGGCCAGGAATTGGGCAAATATGTGGCCCAGGAGGCCGAAAAAGAGCTGCCCGGCATCGAACGTTTTGTAGAATATGGCCTCCAGCGCCGCGCCAATATCGTCATATACAATACTTACAACGACCTCGAACAGTCCAATATCGGGCTTAACCTCGACTGGCAGACGACGGGCGGCATCACCAAGCTGGTAAACAACAAAATGGTCGTTTATTACAACGGGGACCACAACAATCTCCGGATCCAGCTGAGACAAGGCATCGCACGGATCCTGGTCGAAAACATCCTCTTTGGGGACGACCTGGGGGAGTTTGCCACCAACCAGGCGCTGCTCGACCTTCCCCAATGGCTAACCGACGGATATATCGAATATGCCGGGGAGAACTGGAATACCATCCTGGATGACCAACTAAAATCAGCCATGTTATCCGGCCGGTACAACAACTTTTACCAGTTTGCCTACGAAAAGCCGAACCTGGCAGGTCATGCCTTCTGGAATTACCTGGCCGAAAAGTACAAGAAAGAGAACGTAACCTATTTCCTCTACCTCTCCCGGGTCTATCGCAACCTGAACAATGCCTCCCTCAGGATCTGCAAAAAGAAATTTAAAGAGGTCCTCAAGGACTTTATGGCGGAGGAAGAGGACAAATACGAAAAGGACCTCCGCGGCCGCCGCAACTTCCCGAAAGGGACCGTTTCCGTCACCGAAGACATCAATGACCATAAAGACTTTTTTCACTTCTCCCCCAACCCGCTGCCCAAAAGCCAGACCTATGCGGTCGTGGAATACAACCGTGGTCAATACAAGGTCGTCCTCCACGAGAACTATATCAATACCAAGGTGTTGCTAAAGAATGGCGTACGCAGTCTCCAGGAGCAGATAAACCCGCACTACCCGCTGATCTCCTGGGACAATAAGGGGACCCGGCTGGCTGTCATTTACTGGGACCGGGGCAAGACCAAACTCTTTGTCTACGACATCGTCAGGAAATACAAGCTGATCGTACAGGACCTTCCGGACTTTCAGCAGGTGCAGGACATGAAATACATGCTGAATAACAATACCCTGCTGCTCAGCGCCGTGAGGAACGGACAGTCCGACATCTACACCTATAACATAGAGAAGTCGGAGTACAAACAGATCACCAACGACATCTATGACGACCTGGATGCATCCTTTGTCGCATTTCCCGGAAAAACAGGCATCATCTATTCCTCCAACCGGCCTGCCAGGAACGCCGTCAGCAAGGACACGGTCCTGCCGTCCAACTACCACTACAACGTCTTCCTCGTAGACAACTGGAATGACAATGAAGGCAAACAGATCTCGCAGCTTACCTATCTGAAGTACGGGAACGCCCGCTACCCTACCCAGTACAATACCAATCACTTTACGTTTGTCAGCGACGAAAATGGCATCGCCAACCGGTATGCGGGTTTCTTTACGACAAGACGCGCCGGTCTGGACACCGTCTATAAGGTCGGAGATGAGCTGCTGCATAATCCTGATCCAAAAGATCTTGACTCGACCCTGAAGGCTCAGAACAAAAAAGAGCCCGATACCTCTTATGTCTTTGCGATCACCAATGACTCTTCCTATGTCTTCCCCATCACCAATTATCAGAGCGGCCTGACAGAAACAAAGGCCGCCGGTGACAATGGCCAGGTCAGTGAAGTGCGCCAGGAAGGGGACCTGAAATTCCTTTACAAGCTAAAGGTCGACGAGGCTGCGCTGAAGAAGCGTAACATCAATGCGCGGATGACCGACTACCGTAAAAAGACGGTGCAGGAGAACCAGATCGTCGCTGCACAGGTGCTGCGGCCGGCCCCGGTACAGCGATCGGACAGTTCCCGCAGACAGCCCTCCGACTTCTTCGACAGCGAGTTCGGCAAAGACACGAGCCGGGGTGGTAACCGACGCCCAAGTCCCAACAATCCGCTGCCCGGCAATATCAGCAACCCGCTGGCGCCCAGGACCGCACAGGAGGCCCGTGAGGAGCCGATCCTGAAAAAGGCAAAGCTCTTTGACTACAAACTCAAATTCTCGGTCGACAATTTTACTGCCGGCTTTAACAATGACGTGCTGATCACCAGGCTTCAGCCCTATACAGGATCGCTGCCGATAAATCTTGCCGGCCAGGATGCGTTTAGCGGTCTGCTCAAGGCCTCTATCTTCGATCTTTTCGAAGACATCCGTTTCACCGGTGCGATGCGTCTGCCCTTCTTTGGCAGCGGATCGAGCAGCGCGCCTATTTCCTCCACCCAGGGCGCTGCCTTTACACCGGGCAACGGATCCTTTTTTGACGGCAGCAGCGAATACTATGCGCGCGTAGACTATCTGAAACATCTGTTCGACTATTCCCTTATCTATTACCGGGAGACACAGACGGGTAACTATTCGGATACCTCACTGGCGTCAGCCTACCCTTATGATGCAAAAGCCTATACCAATCTCTGGCAGGCTATCATAAAATATCCTTTTGACAAGGTCCGCAGCCTTCGCCTGTCTCTGGGCTATCGTACGGACAAGGTGATAATCCGGCCCGATGTCAATGGCTTCCCGCCGCTGTCGCCGATAGACTCCATCGCGCTGGTAGCAAAGCCAAAGGCCAAACAAACCTATGGACTGGTACACCTGGAATACGTGTATGACAACACGTTATTAAAGGCGACGAATATCTGGAACGGCCTGCGCTATAAATTCTATATGGACTGGAACACGCAGCTGAACAGCGGCGCGGGCGCGGGTCCGGGTAAATACATGTACAATTTTGGGTTTGATGCCCGCAACTATATTCCTATTTACCGCAACTTTATCTGGGCGGTGAGGGCTGCCGGTGACTTCTCATGGGGTAGCAACAAGGTCGTTTATTACCTGGGTGGTACGGACGGCTGGCTCTTCCCCAAGGCCTATTCCAATCCGCAGCCTGCTCCGGATGCCAGCTATGCCTTCCAGTCGTTGGCTGTCAACCTGCGGGGGTTCCGCCAGAATATCGCCAATGGCAATAATGCGGTGGTCATCAACAGTGAATTACGTCTGCCGCTATTCGCCACACTCTTCAATAAGCCGATCAATAATGCCTTCGTGCGCAACTTCCAGCTGGTTCAGTTCTTTGACCTGGGTACGGCCTGGAATGGCAAATACAACGGCCTGAAACGCCCGACGCAGGTTTATCCCGACAATTCGCAGATAAACGGGCAGGACCCGAACAATCCGCAATACACGCCAAATCTGCAGGTCCTTGTCAAGGCGGGTGGCATCGGCCCCTTTGCCGGCAGCTATGGATTTGGAGCAAGAAGTACGCTGCTGGGATACTTCCTGCGTTTTGATGCGGGATGGCAGATGAATGGATTTTTTAATACAAAACCGGTATTAAACGTCTCTCTCGGTGTGGACTTTTAGGTGAGGCATTTCGCGGCGCAGGAGCTGATGCGGCGGGCGGCGGTGGCGCGGTTGCGGTGGCGCGGTTGCGGCGGCGCGGTTGCGGCGGCGAGTTGCAATGGTTGCGGCGGCTTACACCTCTTCGCCAGCATACCGATGGAGCGCTTCATCTTTTACGAGCGGCCCCATCGCAAACAGCAGTATCGCCGTACCGATCAGCGCACAGATGCCAAAGCCTATAAACAACGCATTATATGCCACCGCGTAACCATGCGTGACAGAAACATTCTTTAGCGTAACTCCTGACAAAGATTGGAAGATAGCGCCGCCGAGGCCATTGCCGATACAGGCGAGCCCCCAGGCCGAGGCCGCCGAAGACTTAGGCACTACATCTGCAGGAAAGGCAAGACAATTGGCAGTATAAGAAGTATAACCAAAACCCGCCAGCCCAAAGAGGATCAGCGCAGTAATGGGAGAAGCGGCCAGAAACGGACCGGTCAGCAGGGCACCCCCCATGATAACGCCCGAGATGCCTACTGCGATCTTCCGGGCCCGCGGGATCGGAATTCCCCGCCGGATGATGTGCTGCGTAAAATAGCCGCCAACGATATTCCCTGTATCGGCGATCAAAAAGGGAAGTATCGCATACCAGCCGATCTTCTTCATATCCCAGTGAAACACGTCGACAAGATAACGTCCCAGCCAGAACGTAACAAAATACCATACCGGTTCGATAAAGATCTTCGCCAGCAGGAACATGCTCACAAATCTTGTTTTTAATAATCTCATCGGCGGGATCGGCCGGAGCCCGGCCTCAGCTTCCGCCTTCGCCTTCTTCGGCGTGAAATAGATCAGTCGGAAAAGAATGAGCCAGACATATCCAAAGACGCTGAGGATCACAAAAGTAGATTGCCAGCCATACCGGGTACCCATAAACGCCACCAATGGCGGGACGATGATGGCGCCCAATGCTGAACCGCTATTGAAAATACCGGAAGCGGTCGAGCGTTCGTGTGGCGGGAACCATTCACTGGTCAGCTTCAGACCAGCCGGCCAGTTGCCCGCTTCACCAATACCGAGAAAGAACCGGCACAATCCGAACTGGAAGGGCGTCCGCGCAAAAGCGTGCGCCAGGCCCGCCGTCGTCCAGAATGCCATACAGAGGAGATACCCAAGACGTGCGCCCAGCCTGTCTATGACATAACCGGAAAATACGTTGGATATCATATACGCAATAAAAAAAGCCGTGCCCAGGTAGCCGAATATATCATCCGGTATTAACTTGCGCAAGGCCCCGTCCGCACTGAGATAGTTGAACGCGAGCCGGTGAACATAGTTCAGGACCGTAGCCAGAAAAGCAAGGCTTACCATGGTCCAGCGCCAACCCGAGGGCTTTTCTGTTACTATATAAGTTCCGCTTTTCATCTATTTGCCAACGCGGCTCGCTGCCGCTGGCGGCGGTGTGCGCTGGCGGCTGGTGCGCTGGCGGCTGGTGCACGCTGGCGGGTGCGCGCTGGCGGCTGGTGCGCGCGGGCGGCGGTCACTTCAGCGATCGCACGCCGATCCATTCCTCTTTCTCCTTCTCCACCTGCAGCGGATTACGCAGCGCCCGTCCCATCTCTTTCCAAAATACTTCCATTATATCCCCTTGTTCCAACTTCACCTGGTTACCAAAGCTGAATGCATCGGCTCCAAAAAAATGCACATGCGCCTGCAAAGGCATCCGATGAAGATCGTATTTGAAATGATGATATTCCAGGTTACCAAGACTATGCGCCATATTGGATTCACCGGTATGGATCGGTGCAGACCAAACGGCCTCTCCTTTCCGGAATATTTTAACTGTGCCCGTAAGCCCGGCAAAGGTCTCGTCCACTACCAGTTCGGGACCGATCGAACAAGTCCTGAGTTTGGAGGGTGCGAGATATAGATAATTCTTCTTCTCCATCACATGATCGGAGAACTCATTGGCCGTAGTAAACCCGATCCGCCAGGGAGAGCCCGTCTCATCCACGATATACACGCCCGCAATCTCGGGCTCTTCTCCTCCGTCATTCCCATAGGCGGGCACCAGCAGGGGCTGGCCATGCGCCCTCAGCATATGACCGTTGCCTTTATAAAACCATTCGGGTTGTGTGCCGATGGTGCCGCTGGGGGGGAAGCCGCCTTCGATGCCCCATTGATACATGCGCATACTGTCCGTTACCGGCGCCGCCGGGGGGGCGCTGGCTCCTGCAGCACTGCCTGCTGCGGCCTGATGCATCATCTGTCTGTTCAGCGCGCTATTCTTATGCGTCAGGCCCGTTCCCGAAACAATACAGGCAAAGGGATTTTCCGGATGATCAAACGATGGAAGCAGCCTCCATTCACTCCAGCCCTCATAAACAGGCGAATACTCCAACCGTTCGCCCTGACGACGGCTGTCGACAAGATCTCTCAGGCTCTTTCCGGAACGGATCGCCTCCAGCGCCAGATCGTATATCGACCGCGTATCCTGTAATAAGATCAGCACAGGCTCCCTGACAAGCGCTACTTGCCGATGATGACGGGGATGCGTAAGTTGTACCAGCCGTAAAGGCTCTTTAGACATAGGAATGATTTAAAAAATGGTTTATTATAACACGACCCCACGGGTGGCGCGGTCGGTTGTTATTGCGTCGTCCAGCCTCCATCCACAGAGAAACAGGCTCCCGTCGTATAGCTGGAAGCCGGGCTCGCCAGATAGAGGGCGACTCCCCCGATCTCATGCAGATCGCCCCAACGTCCCATCGGCACTTTTGAAATAAATGCCTGATACTTCTCAGGATCCTGCATCAGCGGCAGATTCATATCCGTACCGAACGGACCGGGTAATATCGCATTTACGGTAATCTTTTCGCGGGCCAGCTCGATTGCAAGCGCGCGTGTCATCTGAATGATCGCGCCCTTGCTGGTGGCATAAGGTGTTCTGTCGGGTATGGCGACCACCGACAACATCGAACCGATATTGATGATGCGGCCATATCCCTGACGCTTCATCACCGGCACCACCTCACGCGCAGCCAGCCAGGTTCCGGTGACGTTGACCTGCTGGACTTTATTAAAATCGTCCAGGGACAGTTGTTCGATGGGACCGCGGATGTTGATCCCGGCGGAATTGATCAGGATGTCGATCCTGTCAAACCTGGACAGGGTAGCCACTACGGCCGCCTTCACGCTTGCTTCCGAGCAGACATCGCATGAATGACTCATCGTTTTGGCGGACCAGGTTTTCTGCAGGAATGTCTCTGCCTCTTTGTTCCTTTGTTCATTGCGGGCTGCAATGGAAATAGCAGCGCCAGCCTCTGCAAGGGCGCTGGCCATCGCCAAACCTAAACCCTGGTTGCCGCCAACGATGAGTGCGGTCTGGCCCTTTAGTTGAAAAAGTTCGAGTATGCTTGTAGCCATGTTGTGCAGTAGTTGCAACCTGCCGCGGTAATCCCGCTGCGCGTTGATGGTGTTATTCTATAATTGTAAAATGTGTTGTATCCTTTTTTAGCGTAAGTCCTACTCCCGGCCGTTTGTCGTCAAGCTGCAATCTTCCGTTCTCTGCCACGGCCTCTCCATCGAAGATATACCAGAACATTTCATTCCCTACTTCAATTTCCGTTTGCGGGAAATACTCTGCCATCGGGGAGGCAAAGCTGCTCATGACCACATGCAGGTTGTGCATCTGGCCCCCATGCGGGATGATCTCGATGCCATGCGCCTGTGCCAGCGTACATATCTTTTGGGCTTCGGTGAATCCGCCTACCCTGTTCGTATCGAACTGGAAGATGTCCAAAGCCTCTGCTTGTATAAGATCGAAGAAACCATAACGGGTATATTCATGTTCCCCGCCGGACAGCGGTATATCCGTATACTGTTTCAGCCTGGAAAAATTATGTATCTCGTCCGGCAGCAGCAGCTCTTCGACCCAGCGAAGGTTATAAGGCTCCAGCTCTTTCAACAGCTGTCGGGCATAGGCGAAATTAAATCCCATATAAGCTTCCAGCATGATCTCTATATCCTCTCCCACCGTTTCCCTTACCACCCTGACCATCTCGACATTCTTCCGCATTCCGGCCTTCCCTTCTGTCAGCGGATAACCGCAGCGCAATTTCATGCCGGAAAAGCCTTCAGCCTTATAATGAGCGGCCTCAGCCTGCAGGCTGTCCAGGTCTCTTGTGTACAAACGACTATAATAGGTATCGATAGTCTCTTTTGTCCTTCCTCCCAGCAACATAAAAACCGGCTGCTGCATTACCAGTCCTTTTATATCCCACAGGGCGATGTCCAGGGCGCTGATTGCCGCCAGTACCGCTCCTTTCCGGCCAAAGGCTACGGAACTCCGGTACATCTTTTCAAAAAGATATTCGGTATTGATCGGGTTCTCGCCAATAAGCAGTGAGGCCAGCTTCGAATCGATCAGCTGTTTGCAGATATCGGGACAAAGACCGGCATTCCCGATGCCGACATGCCCTTCATCTGTTTCTATTTCGACGACAAGCCAGCTAAAGAAGCGATAGGCCGCCTGGGAATCCTTTTGGAATGGGAGCAGGCTTACGGGAGTAGCAAAGATGGTGTCCGCTGTTTTGACCGGGCCTGTCCACTTGTAGAGTTTTGCGCGTATGGATCTTATTTTCATTCCTGTTGTTTAGCTGCCGCCTGCGGCGTAACTGCACTGAGGGCCGTGGCAAGCCAAACGAATTTAACATGGAATGAAGGAGTTGCAATCGCGTATTTTAACCGCTTGTTACTCAGAATTAACTTAGCCTTGCGGACGGTGCACCGCCCGGCCGGCGATTCTGTGGCAGTGACGGCCGGTGATTCTGCAGCGGTGACGGCCGGCGATTCTGCGGCGGTGGCGGTCACGCGAGCGTTCCGGCGGCTAAAAGCCAAAAAGCCGGTAAGACATATCTTACCGGCCTCTGCATCAATCGCACGACTAGTCTTCGTTCACTTCTTCTTTTGCCTGCATATTGACCCCGTTCTCTGCGATGCTGGTCAACAAACCATCCGCTTTCTTTTCTTCGGCCAGCGTCACCCCCAAGATCTCCGCAATATCTGTATACCCCAGGGTTCGGGCCAGTTGCACCAGGCCGCCATAGCTGGCGATCTCATAGTGCTCGGCTTTCTGTCCGGCGAAGATAAGACCCACATCCCGCTGAGCGGTATTGTCTTCCGTCTCATCGATGATCTCCTCTCCTTCGTCTGTTATACCGGCCATCGCATGGCATTTCTTTGCCTCGGCAGGCTCTCCCATCAGATCGAAGACCTTTTCCAGTCTCGACACATGATTCCGGGTCTCTTGCAGATGGCTGTTGAAGGCTTGTTTCAGCTCGTTGGAATTAGCTGCGTCTTCCATTTTCGGCAATGTCTTCACCAGCTTCTGCTCGGCCCAATAAATATCCTGCAGCTGATCGATAAAGAATTCCTGTAATTTTGAATTCTTAGCGGCATCGGTGGCAGGGTTGGCTTGTCTTGTTTCCATATTCAATAATTTTTAGAAAATTTTAAGAATTGACGCGCATTTACTCACTTGCCATTTGTAATCCGCGTCTGTTTTAGTTTCTAAAAAATCCGTGCCAGGGGTGCCGGCAAGCGCTCCGCCGCTGTCTGAGGAAAAGTTTGGGACAAGGCTGCTGCATAGAATCGCCGGACTGGGGACTTTTTTACCTCGTGCACATCATTAAAACCCATTGATCTCAGGTCGTACGCTGTAGATTGCGGGCACGCAATATATTGTAGTTGACCAGGAGGGCATGTATAAATAAAATGTTAACGGGCAGGCCCATGAAAATCCCCATAGCGAAATGGTTTAAAAACAACGAAAAACCGATCGTCAAAGCCAGCGCCGTCACCAGGAAACAATTCACAACTAAGTCAAGCCATAATACAAGTATGGTTTTCCTGTAGGAGGAATAAATATAACTGACCAGGGAAAAAACGATCAGAACATGTCCAACCAGCAGGCATAACGGGTGCTCCGTTTGCCAGTCTTCCATCCAGACCCAGCTATAGGTCGCTGACATCACCAGGACAATGCTCTCGAAGATGCGCCGCCATATTGTTGTCAGCCCGGTCTCACGGGAGATATAACGCACAAAATCATACACAATGCCTACGCCAGCCGAGAACCAGAACAGGGATACTATCATAGTAAATAAAAATTCCTGCAGAGCGATTAAAAGTTCCTTGCAATCAAATTCCGTCATATCACCGGGTATATTTTTTTATTTCCTTCCGGTCGTTCCAGTCCATGTATTGCTGCGCGATCCTGTTCTCCGGTTTTTGGTCTGCCACGTACAAGACGATCACAAATACCCATTCCAAAGGCTTCATCAGCACATAGACAAGATCGGCGACCCATTTATTGTTAAAGACTCCATAATATCTATGGATAAAATCGCCTACCTTATTGTACAGAGCCCTGATGGGACGATGAAGACCAGGCAGCTTTTGTTCCAGCAACTCTTCGAAGGCATTGGCTACGAGCAATTGCCGGTTAGAGAAATAAGCTGCCTGGTTTAACAAAGCTATCGCCAATACCGATAAACGATGAGATGGCGACAGGATCGCCGTCTCTCCACAGCAATTATTTGACATTCCGATGTCCCAAAGGAAGATCACCGCCGGGACGGCAAAAGCAAGTCCCGCTATAACATGTTTCATCGGAGTGACGAACCGTCTGCCGTAAAAGATATACTGTATAAAATCACAAACAATATACACGATCCCTGCAATGCCAGGTAATCCGAGTACAGGACCCGACAGAGAATATACTACAAGGTCCATATCAATTATTCCATTTTATCTTCCTTGAGAAATACATGACCAGCGCAAGCGTAATGAACAATCCAAGGCTGCCCATGAGCAATGCATAATCCTGCAATTGGATCAGCGTAAACACAAAACCATACTGAACGACGAGCAGGAAAATAATAAACATAGACATCTTCGACGAGCGCAGCATGCTGCCGACATACCAGCCGATAAGTCCGATGGTTGCGGCTGCTGCGAGTCCATAGGCTGCGTTGAAGCCTGCATATTCCGACAGCGAAAGCAGGAGCGTATAAAAGACGCAGAGTGCAAATCCGACCAGCAGGTATTGCAGCGAATGAATGGGGCGGCCATAGATCCACTCGATGAGGAAGAAGGCGGTGAACGTCAGCACGATGATGAGGATCGCATATTTTACGCTGCGGGTCGTCTGCTGATAGGCGTCGACGGGTACGATGAGGTCTACTCCAAAGGCTGAGCTGTTGAGATCATAGACCCCCTGTTTCCATTGCTGCGGATACTTGCGGTTGAGGGCCAGCACCTTCCAGTTGGCGTCGAAGCCACTATCTTTTACTGTTCGAAGATCGGGCAGTACGCTGCCTGTGAAGCTGGGATTGGACCAGGAGGAGCTGGCTTCGGCTTTTGTCTCGCGTCCGATGGGTACGAAGAGGAGATTGCCGGTGCCTTTGAGACTGACGGTGGCGGAAAATTCGATAGGGCCATTGTTGGCGGCGAGCCAGGACGGGAGGGTTGCGCTAAGGGCGCTCTTGAATTGATCGGTTGTGAATTTGGCGGGGATGAGGGAGAGGTCGCTGGAGAACCCTGTGTTGGGGCTGGGGTTTGCGCCGGCTGCCGGGGTTGCGGAGCCCGCACCGCGTGCGGTTGCCGCGCCTGGTGCACCCGGGATTGCGCCATTGCCGGCGGCCAGGTGCAGTACCATATCCTCTTTTAATCCCTGTACATCGGAGACGTCGAAGAAGACTGCGGCTTCGCTCCATAATAGTCGTTCACGGGGGATGTTCAGCTCGCCAAAGGAAAGGCTATCATAAGAACCATGGATCTGTAACTCCGTGGTATAGACGATGGCCTGATAAATACCGCGATATCTTACTTCGGGGACAAGATGCGCTTTTATCGAAAGTCTGCCGGGCAGGAAGTAAGCCCATTTCTTTTGTTCATGGGAACTGTTGTCTTCTGTAATGGTTTCGGTATAAGGGATGCCGATGACCGGCCCCACAACGGTTTGTGAACCTGCCCAGCGGGAGCTGATCTCCGTTACGGCTTCCCCCTGCCGCTGTTTTCGTTCGGCGACGAGGCCCTGGATAAAAAGAGTAGGGATCAGCAATAAGAGGATAAGCAAACCGATGAGGAAGCTTTTGAGGATGATCTTGTTTTTGTTCCACAAGGTGGTTAGGGTGTTTTCCATGATTATATTTTTTTGGATAAATAATTTAATTGCATAGCTCCGCTACGGAACTTCGCCGGGGCGCCGTTCCTTGCCGTGCCGACCCGTGCCGTCAGGCCAGCGCCTTGCTGCTTCCGCGAAACATCCGGTAGATCAGCGTCAGCAAAATAGAGAAACAAAGGATCATAGTCCAGGCCGGATGATTCCTCAAAGGATGAATGATCATATCAAGGATGTCCGCCAGTAATTGCAGGGGGTCGGAGATAATATCCCAGCTGTTGTAGCGCAGATATCTTCCGGTATAGACCCCGAGGGCATTGAGCATCATGATGGGATAGACAAAAAGCCATCCGGCCAGTACAGTGGCGCGAGGCATAAAAAGCTTCTCCATATGCCGCACCGACAGGACGCCCAGCAGCAGGCCGTTCCAGGCAAAAGACAGGATCAGTACGAGATCATACCATTCCGGGATCCTGCTGGTTCTTCCGTGATCGGTCAGATGGTAGAGATCGGTGAGGATGTAAAAGGTGTTTGGGATAAAGACCAGCCACATCAGCGACAAGACGATCAGAAGTATCTGCGGACCCCGGCGCCGGGCCAGAGGTGAGCGGGTTGCGCTGACCTCCGGCCACCGGCCATCCGGGATTGAATACCTGGCCGTCAGCCAGGTGGATAAGGCATAAGGGATATAAGCTAAAAAAAGATTCCAGATCATAAAGATAAACAGCAGTCTGCCGGAATGGACTATGCGTATGATCGCCAGCATACAGCTGAAACACATGGAGGAGGTCAGCAGGCGATCCATCTCCGTCCGGAGGAAAAGACTTTTCCTGATATCGAAAAGAGGAGCAGATAAACTCTTCATAGTACCTTGGGTATAAAGATGAACAGACCAACGATGACCGCGGTGATCGCAGCTATCAGCACGGCGCCGGCGGCGAGGTCCTTAATGATTTTAATATGCGGGTTCCTTTCCCGGGTGACAAGGTCTGCAAGGCGTTCGATACAGGTGTTGAGCAGTTCCGTTATCCAGACCAGGCCTGTGACGATCGTCAGCACCGCCGCCTCTGTAGGGGAAACATGCAGATACCAGGCAACGATAATCACGGCGAGAGTGCTCACGAGATGGATCCGGGCATTGTGTTCCCTGATGATAAAACTCCTGATTCCGGCGAGCGCAAAAGAAAAGCTCTTTATTCTGCTGCGGATAGAAAATTTTTGTGGTTCCATAGTATAATATTAAGCTATAGCCGGGAAAGGAAAAACCTCACCCGGCCTTTGCTTCTTCATGGTTAGTACCGGATATGCTGGATAAAAGTATAAACGACGAGTACGATCAACAACAAAATGCTTTGTAAAGTGATGGCTGTGTTGAGCCAGTATTTGCGATAAGTGAAAGCGACCTCAAGGCCATGCTGACCCTGCTCCAGGTGAAAGCGAACGATCGTCAGGACATTGAACACTATTGCCAGCAGCAGGCTGATGATAATGAACTGGGCCTTATGAAAAGCAAAAAGATCGAATGGAGATTGCAGGAAAGAAGGGGCGATATAATAATACATCGCTTTTGATCCGAAGCAAAGGCGAGCCAGAAGGGTCAGCAGGAAAAAGCTGGCGGGCAGCATCAGGGTCAGACCGAGAAGGCCGGAAGCCAAAGGGCGAACAAAAGTAGAACGTGTCATAATCGTCATTTTATAAAGTGCTTTGAATTTCAAAGTTATCGGGGCAAAAAAAAGTTGAATATTCTTCCAACTTATGCGGCGACGACCTGGTTGCGGCGGCGTCGGTTCCTGCGTGGTCATCATTTTGCTCTACCCCTTGCTCATTCCCTTGATCATACTCTCCAGCGCTTCGAGGTGCTCTTTGAACGCTTTCTCACCGGCCTTTGTGATCGAATAGGTTGTATTGGTCTTTCGGCCGATAAAACCCTTGTGTACCTTGATAAAGCCATTCTCCTCGAGATTGATCAGATGTGAAGCGAGGTTTCCGTCCGTCAGCTCCAGCAATTGCTTCAGATCATTAAAACTCACCTCTTCATTCATCAACAGGATACTCATCACCCCCATCCGGATGCGACTATCGAATACTTTATTAAGATTTCCTATCGGATTCTTCATTGTCTCTCGTATTTCCACCACATGAACAACCCATAGATGACGTGTAACACTCCGAAGCCTGCGCCCCAGAAATATAAACCTTCATGTGGGTAATACATGCTGATACAGCCCAGCACTATCTCCAAAACTCCCAGGTAGCGAATATCGGTCAGGGTATATTTGCTTGCGTTGACCAGTGCAAGGCCGTAAAAGATCAGGCAGGCCGGAGCGACAAAGTTCCAGTCCGAGTAATGGATCAGACCCAGTACAAAAAAACCGCCCGCCGCCAACGGGATAGCCATATTGACGGCCAGCTTTTTTGAGGCATGGTCCCAGACGGGCAGCTTGCTCTTTCGCGCCTTCCTCCAGGTAAACCAAGTGGAGGTGATGAGGGCCGCGATCAGTACACCTATTGCCAGTGTGATCAGTCTCCATTGGAGGGAATTTACCCCATCGCGCATATATCCGTGATGTTCGACGTAACCATTGGCGCCATAATAATCCATGATCCAGATATGGGCGATGTATGCTCCTATAAGAGCGCAAAGGCCGGCACTGACACCGCTTAATCCGCTGAGGGAAATAAAGCGGGAAGAGCGTTCCATCATACGCTTAATGTCCTGAAGGGTTTCAAGGGATTGGGACTGCTCTGTGGGGCTCTGACTGGTCATAAAAGCACTTTGAAGTACAAAGTAATGGGAAAAATCTTGCAAAAGCAAGATTTTGGAGAGAAATTTTTGAGAGGGCGCGTTTTTGCGCGGCGCCGGCTGAGGTGCGGGGTGTGGTGCCAGGTATGGTGCGGGGTGCGGGGTGTGGCCGGGTTCCGCAAGGCGCGGCGCCGGCTGAGGCGCCGGATGCAAGTGCAGCAGCACATTATCATCGCTATCTCACACGCTCAAAATAAGCCAGCTCATTCAAGGGTACATCCCACTGTTTTATCCCCGGCCCTTTAAAAACATGGCCCCGGACATCCTTCCAGCGCCCTTTCGGGAAAACTATTTTCCTTACGGGCGAAGCCGTTAAAACAGGTGCGACCAGCCAGTCCTTCCCCAGCATAAATTCATCATTCACATTTTCAAGACCCTGGTGCGGGAACTCATACTCCAGGCTGCGGACGATGGGAGTTCCGGACCTCGCAGCATCACCAGCCAGCTGCAGGATAAGAGGCGCGAACCGGCTACGCAGCGCCACTGCTTCCTTTACCGCCGCGAGGTGAACGGAATCCAATACGCGCCAGGGAGCCACCGAGAACTGCATCATCGGCATGAGGGCCTGGCACTGTGCCGACCGGACGATGAGGTCCTGGTTGATGGTCTTATTGCCGGTGAAGGAGCTGAAATCGCCTCCGCCAATCATGTCGGGACAGACAAAAGGATATCCCAGCAGCCCGGCCAGCAGCGTATGCGGGATCAATTTCTGCAGGTCTTCAAACGTATGGAACTTATCTCTGAGCCGTTCCGCCAGCGGCTGACCTCCCCTTTTCCACATAGCCCGGTATTCGTTAAGCGGATATTTCAGACCGAACTGACCCCATAACATACATTGCTCACTGGGACTGGCCTTTTTATAAGGCAGCGTGGACGACGGATAAAATTCCGTATCCCCGGCATCGAACTTAAAACCGTCGATGCCATATTCATCCACCATACGACGGAGTTTCGCATCAAACCACCGGACGGCGCCAGGATTAGTAAAATCCAGCAGGGCGCTGTATCCATTCCACCAATGGATGAGGGCCGGTTGCTTTTTGATATCGTAAAGAATGATTCTTTGAGAATCGACCTCCCGAAAGACCTCATTATCCGGGCTGATAAAAGGAGACACCCAGACCATGACCTTAAAACCCATCTGATGCAGCTGCCGGATCATGCCCACGGCATCGGGAAACCTATCCTTGCGGAAGGCAAAACGCCCATATGCGTCGAACCAGTTGTCATCGATCATAAATACACCGGGTGGAAACCCGGCGTCGATCACTGCCCGTGAATACTTTAAGATGTCCGACTGATTCTGGTTATAGATGAGCTCGATCCATGTATTGTATTGTGGCTGCCTGATCAACAGGCTATCCGGCATTTTCCCGGAGGCAGGAAAAAAGCGGCTGGAGACCTCCCGGTATGCCCCGGCCAATGTTCGCTCCGTCTGAGCTGCCTGGCCTGTCTGACCAGTTTGACCTGCCTGTCCGATGAAAATGGAATCGCTGTATTTTGATAGGATCAGACTATCCTTTCCCAGGACAAATTCAAAAGGCTGCTCGCTCCAGACCCACCGTCCGGCAGAGGACAACAACACAGGCGCCGCCTGGTTGCCCCTGTTGCCCTCGTTGAGGTCGAGAGAATAACCCGCCTCAAACGGCGTCCGCTGCCCCTCGGTAACGGCTCCTCCCCACCATTTTTCCCCGGGGAGCAGGGTCAGCGCTTTCGATTGGGCACCGGCTGAAAAAGCCCGCAATAGTATAACCAGAAAAATCAGTATTCGGAATTGCATACTTCTCTTAGTTGATCGTCAAAGTAACGGAAAGATTGTTATACCCTGTCCGGGCTTCCCAGCAGTTGGCGTTGGCAAGACGGATGGCATACTCCGGACGCGCTGCGATAGAAGCAGAATTATCCGGCAGATACAGGAACAGGTCATATTTTCCCTTCTCCATAGCCGCATCGGTGGAAATCGTCTCATTTACCTGTACTTTCCCTGTAAGCCAGGTCCGCGGATCCGCAGCCAGCTTAAAGACCGTCTCTTTGCCCGACGTCTGATTGCGCATGATCAGCATAGCCGGGCGCGGATTGAACGGAGAGGCATAACCGTTGTTGACAAGATTCAGCGTAAACTTCCACTGCATTCCCGCCTCAACCGGTGAAGCCGGAAAAAGGCCATTGGTAAGTACGAAGCGATAGCCCAGGTTCTTTTTTATATTGTTCATACAACCCCCGCTGACCCATATATTATTCAGATCGTTATCGTAAGCGCAGTTTAAAAAGCTATAATGCATGGTATTCAGCTCCGTTTGTACTATACCGGCGGTCTCGCAATTGTTTTGCGGACTGTAGGTATCATTGCAGGTCTCGCCTCCGACGGGAACGAATTGATTGTCGGCTGCGGCAAAGGACCTTAACACGGACGTCGCACCCTGCCGGGGGGTCGATGACGTGCCATAGTCATCGTAGGTCCCTGCATCATTGGCGCTGGATATAAAACAGTCGTTGTGCATGCCGATACGCGCCTGGTCCGTTCCCGTAAAGGCCTGTGCGGCTGTAAGCGCTGCCGATGAGACAGGGGCGTCAATGCCATACACGTATTTTTGCTTGAACTGAGGATAACGTACCTGGATCATCCGGTCTGAAGGAAGGGCCGTAAGCAGTGCCTTCAATACATCCATCCTGTCCTGCCAGTTATTGTCAAGCAGCTTGCCGGCGCCATTGGAGGAAGCATCGCCAAAATAATCGCTATAATAGTTCTCGCCCCAGAGGCCGATAAAGCCCATCTGCAGACAGGCGATGACATCCTCATTTTTTTGCAGCAGCGGCGCCAGCTGTGCGATATGCTGCAGGACTATCGTTTTAGGAGCATCACCGTACAGCGGACAATTGCCGCTTTCCGGACAGCTTCCCGAATGAGGGGTAAGCGTATAGGCAAACCGGGGAATGAGCTTGACGCCGGCTGCCCTCGCCAGATCGAAATCCGTTTGCATTTTGGTTAGCAGATCCGATGGCAGAGCAGAGCCGGTCAAACCCTCCAGCACAAAATACCGGAATACCAGGGTGCTGTAGATCTGGTAATTGCCGCCGCCATCTGCCTGTTGCAGGGTCCGCCATTGTTTCATCAGGCTGGAATCAAGCGGCGTATAATTATTGGCATGTGTCTCCGTATAGCGATAAAAACCACGTTCAGGATTGGCAAAGTCAGTATCGCTCTGCCTATAAGATACCGTATCGGCAGCGGTGGGTATATATTTGGCAGGCGCATCGAATTTACTGCACCGGATCAGAAGTAACAGGCAAAGAGCTGAGAAAAGGAAGAGGGTGATCCTTAGCAGTAAGGAGCGTTGTGGAACGAAATTCATAATATGTTTTTTTTAACGGTTATTCACTCATGTCAAGAGAAAAGGAAGCGCTGGTCTGGTCGGGTACGTTTCCGGTCACCGCGCTCCAGTCGCTCTTCGTGCAGGAGACGCCGATCTTCATTCCGGTACCCAGGAAACCCTGTAGTTTCGCGCGATCGAACGCCACTTCGAACTTCAGCGTGGACCCATCCTGAACGACATCGCCGACCTGGTAATAATTGCTGATGTTCATAGTATTCCAGGTCCAGGACCCCTGGTTGCTTCCGCCGGCGAAATAAAAGACACTAAGCCAGCCGCCGGCAAATAAAGACCCTTCCAGCACGACGTCGTTGCCCGCGCCATTGAACATCCAGCTGTTGTACCCCGTCGCAGTGTTGTTGTCGACATCGAAATAAAAGTCGAATACATTTCCCTGGGCGACGGTGGCGTTCATCTCGTAGTAACAATAAAGGTAATTGCTGTTGTAATCGTATTTCGCTTTGATGAAGTTGCCGCCGCCGGGACCGGATACGACCATATTGTGGGCAACGGAATCCCAGTCCGAGAGACTGTTGTCGGTCATACTCACAGCAGACGCTTTTGAGATATGGATCACGGTGGATCCCTGGTCCGTCACTCCTGCCGCGTTGGTGGCATACAGGGTTGGCACATACTTCCCTTTCCCCGGATATTCATGGGAGGGGCTGGCTTCGGTGGAGCTTGTCCCGTCACCAAAATCCCATTTATAGGAACTGGCCCCCGTTGTCTGATTAGTGAACGTTACCGTATATCCTTCGATACTGGTGGTATAATAAATATCGGAAGGTGTCGGGGACGAATGCTTTTTACAGGAATATAACAGGCCGACCGAGGCGAGGAGCAACAGGCCGGGATTGAATATGAATGTTCTCATCTTGATGATTTTTATTGTGGATGGATGTATGCGGGCGGAGGGCTATGGATTTTGCGTGCATAGTGTGTTCGTGTTGATCTCATCGATCGGGATGAAATAAATGATCCGTGGATCGGTGGGAGCGATGATCTCACCGGGATAGCCGGCGGGCTGTACCGAAAGATTGATATCTGAGACCTTAAGACCGGGGAGGTGATAGCCCCAATAGGTTCGGTTCATGCTCTGCTTATTCCGGTATACGTCGAAACTGCGGTGTCCTTCAAACGCCAGCTCGATGCGTCTTTCCTTCAGTACCACGTCGAGCGCTGTCGAACCGGCAGGAACCTGTCCGTTGTACAGGCTACCCTGGAGTCCGCGGTTGGTACGGATCAGGTCTACATCGTCCAGCGCCGCACCAGTCTGGCCAGCTTTAGCTTCAGCCTCCGCTCGGTTGAGATACATTTCCGCGAGACGGAACATGATCGGCGAACTAAGCGTAGGACTTCCTCCCTGGCCGGAAAATTTGCTGATGTAATACATGGGAATACCGTTTTTGTACTGCAAAACGCCACCCACGGAGGCCGGCACAATATAAGACCAGCGGATGTCTTCCGGATGCGCCGACATGGTATCCCTGAGTGACTGGGAAGCAAACTCCTCACCCCATCCGGAGTTGCCGTCGGAATAGATCATTGAAGCGACAGACCCAAATTTTCCGTAATCTTCCAGAGCCGTGAAGGCCAGGCAGAAAATGGTCTCAGATCCCGAAGCAGCATTAGCAAAAAGGGAAGGATAGGTGGCAGCAGTACAAAGAGTGAATTTGCCCGAATTAATGACCAGGTTCGAGTAGTAAATAGTGCTGTCCGTTTTATCCTCATAGAGATAGGCCCGGGAGAGAAGGGCCCAGGCCGCTTCTTTAGTCGCATACACAACACCCCGTGAGCTATTCATAAGGGAAGCCCCCGTCGCAGCATCGGCAATGATGGACTGGTAGACGTCCCCGACGGTCGATCGGGCTTTCAGGGTCGGGTCTGTTGTCGAAGTGCGAAGGATGATACCCGGCGAGGACGGGGACTCTGTGTAGGGCATGCCAAAGAACCGGACAAGATTGAAATTTGTAAAGGCCCGTAGAAAATAGCATTCGCCCAGCAGCTGCCGGGTCTTGTCATCGGGGTTCGATACTTTTTCGGCTGCTTCGATGACGGTATTGACATCGTTGATGATCTTGTAGGAAATATACCAGTAGTAACGCATATTCGGCTGGGTAGGCGTGTGACCCAGAGAAAAGCTGTAGAATAAGGGGTCCGGCGATGTCTGCCCGCAGACGATGTCATCGCTGGCAAAGTCGGAGCATTCAAAATACTGACGCATATACATGTTGTTCTGATCCGTCGAGCCGGAAAATTCAACATGATCCTTGAAAAGGGCGTATGCGCCGTTGATGGCATTGGCGAGCCCATCGCTGGTGCTGGCAAGTGAGGCCGTGGTGATGGAATCGCTGGGGTTGACGTCCTTTACGCATGCCGTCAGACAGAGCAGAGCGGGCAAGATCCAGAAAAGCCGGTTTCTATATAATGAATTCATGATCTATCTTTTTTTATGTGCTTAACGTATTAAAACCGAAAATCAACGTTGAATAAATATTGATGATTGTTGGGATATTTAAAATCCGAAACACCGGGCATTGAATAGATTCCGGGCGTGATGGTCGTCTGTGGATCCTGACCGAAGAATTTTGAGAATGTATATACATTATCCGCAGAGACCCCAATGCTCATACCGGTGATACCCGCTTTTTTCAGCACGGCTGCGGGCAAGTCATAGGAAAGTGAAATATTCCGGATAGACAGGAAGCTGCCGTCTTTGAGATACCGGGTAGAGTTTTGCGTGGAGTTGAGCGCATTCTGTGGGCTGGGCTCCGTGGCAATGTCGCCCGGCTTCGTCCAGACGCTGTATCCTTTTGGCAATACCGCCTGGTTAAACAATGGTTCGCTGCCATCGTTCTGCACAAACCGGAGGACATTGCTGAAGATCTTGTTGCCGTACAGGAAATAAGCATTGACCCTCAACGTAAGCCTGTCGTACTGAAAGGTATTGGTGATGCCGCCCTGGTATTTGGGAAGCGGCGACCCCACTTCCTGGTAGCTTGCACTGTCGTAATTGGACGTGGCCTGGCGGTAAACCACCTTACCCTGGTCGTTTTTGGTGATCTGTTCCCAAACCGGCGCCCCTGTCTGCGGCGATACCCCCAGCCATTTGGGCATATAAAACTCATACAGATTGCCGCCTTCGCGGTACATCTGTGAAATGCTCCAGGTAGAATAGGTCTGAACATTGGGGGCAGGGAACCGGTGCAGCTTGTTGGTGTTGAAGTTGATATTGAAGTCGGTCTTCCAGCTGAAGTGACGGCTCACGACATTGGCCGTAGAAAGACTGAACTCGATGCCGTTGTTAACGATCTCGCCCGAATTTTCCCAGCGCTGTTCAAAGCCGACTGATAAAGGCTGGGATACCTGTAGCAGAAGATTCTTTGTAACGTTCTTATAGGCATCGACGGTCAGGTCGATACGTTTGAACAGGCTGATATCGATACCCGCATTCCATTGATATTTACTTTCCCAGGTAAGGTTGGGACTGGGCAGCTGAGAAGGTTCGGCTGCTACCTGTGAATTATACTGGCTGGAAAGTGAGTACAGGCCAAGGTACCGGGAAGAGCCGATGTCCTGGGTCCCGGTGACCCCGTAGCTCAGCCGGAATTTGAGAAAATTGATCGTGTGATTGCCGGCAAGAAAATCTTCTTTACTGGCAAGCCATGCTCCCGATACCGAGGGGAAGGATGCAAACCGGTGTCCCGCGGGGAATGACGACGATCCGTCGGTCCGGAATGAACCGGAAAGAAAATATTTATCGCGGTAGGAATAGTTCACCTGTGAGATGTACGAATCTAAAATGGAGGAAGTGTTACTGCCGCTGATGGCCTGGCTGTTTGAAACAACACTCAGTACGGACAGGCCTACAGGCAACCCCTTCCCTGTCGCGCCTGACACGTCGGTGTAGTTGCCCTGGAAGGCCACGCCGGCCAATCCGCTGATGGCATGATCTCCCATGCGGAAATTGAATTTCAGGAGATCATTTGAAATATAACCATAGCCAATGTTGGTCTGCTGGGTGATGTAACCCGTGCCATGATACTGCCCCGCTGCTACCGGTGAATAGTAAGTGCTGCTCCGGAAGAAATTGGCGCCGATCCGGTTGGTGCTGACAACAGACAGCCACGGGGTAATGCCCGCGTTCAGGTCGAGGTCATAATTCATATCAAAGCTCTTGAACGGATGGTTGGAATTGGCTATCGTATTGATAGGATTTATCTTGTCGCGTGACCACCATTTAAAGCTGGAATTGCCGTCCACATAAAGTGGTTTGCCCATGCTGTCATAGGGGTTGTCCCAGGGCATGTTCAGGTAAGCGTAATACACGTCATTATAATCATAGCTCTTCCCGATAGTTCCGCTGAGGTTGATATCATTGGTCAGGCTGATAAGCGGCGTAAAGTGATGCGTGGTATTGCCCCGTACATTGACCCGGTGATAATCTGAATTGAGGAAAGTACCCTTCTCATCGTAATAGGTCATTCCCAGGTAATAATCGTTCTTATCCGTTCTGCCGCTGGCGGAGACATACACATTGTTTGCCGGAGCGCTTTTGAACATACTGGTCAGCCAGTTATTATTCTGGCTGCGGAGTGTACGGGGATAATCGTTGATGAACCGGATGAGGTCGATCTTATAGCTGTTGCTGGTATCTCCGGGGATATAATCCCGGTAATATTGTTGTGTATGATCATACAGCTGGCTGCCGTTCATCATCTGCATCTTCCCGAAATCCGGGGTCCTGAAACCGGTAGTGAACTTTGCTTCGAACCGGATCCTGCCGGCTGCTGCCTTCTTTGTCGTTACGATAATTACTCCTGCATTGGCCTGGGAACCATACATGGCGGTTGCACCGGCATCCTTTAGCACCGTGATGGTCTCGACATCGTTCGGGTCATAATTGCCCCCGATGATGCCATCTACTACTATCAGGGGGCTTTGAGAAGCGTTGACGGAAGAGACACCCCTCAGACGTAATTCCGCAGAAGAACCGGGGGCGCCCGAGCTGCTGACCACCTGGAGACCTGCTACCTTGCCCTGCAGCATCGCCCCTATATCGTTGGTTGTGACATCCTTTAATTTATCTGATGACACAACGGAGACCGCGCTGGTAAGCTCGTTCTTCTTTTTATCACTATACCCAACCACTACCACATCGTTTATCATTTGCTGGCCGGACGATCGCAGCATGATCCGGAGGCTGGCTCCGGCTCTTACCGTTTGTGTCTCATAACCGATATAGGAAAGCACCAGCGAATCAGTCTCCTCTGCCGCGATACTGAAGCGTCCCCCTTCATCAGTCTGTGTCCCGCGCGAGCTCCCTTTTACCAATACCGATACATGCGAAAGGGGCTCCCCTCTTTCGTTCTGCACTACTCCCGTAACCTGTCTCGGGGCTGTCTCTGCGGCTGTTTCATTCTCCCCGATGACTACGAGGTGCTTTTCATTGATCGTATAGTTCAGCCCGGTGCCGTTGAGGACCATGGAAAGGACATCATCCAGCGAAGCACCCTTCACTTTCAGGGTTATTTCCTTATCGGAAAAGACCCTGGATTCTTTGTAAAAGAACCGGTAATCCGACTTTTGCTCGATCAGGTGGAGGACCGCAAATAGTGGCTGCTTTGCTACAGTGAAGCTGAACCTGGTTTGTGATGAGGCTAAAAGGGACAGATGAAGTCCCACAAATAAGCAGGCGAAAGTAGTTATTTTCATGGCGAACAATAGTTTGCGCCGGAGATCGATAACCCCCGAAAAAGCAGTTATTCTGGTAAAATTCATACCTTACAGTTGATTTAGTTAGTAATAGGCGAACCACTCGTCTGTTCTAATCCTGGGAGAGGTGCTGAGAACGCCTCTCCTTCTTGTTACAGACGATGCATATCGTATTTATGGCAGTATCGTTTGACTACATATCGGTTGGGATTTAGTTGTTATTAATATTTTTCAGTGACAGTAACCGTTTTTCCTGCGATCTTATAATTAAAACGCGCAAGATGCTGCAGGGCATTAAGAGCCTCCTGCAATGATTCTTTTTCAAGTGAACCGGTAAATTCCATATCGTTCAATCCTGCATCGGAAAGGATGATCCTTACATTATACCAGCGTTCCATTTTTTTGGCCAGCGAGGTAAAGGCTTCTTTGTGAAAGATCATTTTGTCCTTTGTCCAGACTGTTTCAACATAGGAGCTATCGCTGGGATCCGGCTCAACTTTCGTGACGGTGATCATTTCGTTGTTGTTCTTCCGGAGCGGGTCCGCCGTCTTGTCGGACGACAGGTTCTCACTTTTCCGGATCACTATCTTTTCATTGGGTCTCAGTAAGATCTTCCTTTCGGGATCCGTCCGGAGGCTCACTTCGATCACGCCTCTGATCAGGGTGGCTTCGACATAGGAATCCTCCGGATTGGCCCTCACGTTAAAGGTCGTTCCCAATACCCTGATGATGACATTGCCTGCATGTATGACGAGGGGAGTTGCGGCATTCTTGCGTATATCGAAATAGGCTTCACCCGCGAGGTCCATTTCACGGCCGTCGATGCCAAAGGTCTTGTTGTATCCAAACTTCGAAGCGCTGTTGAGGAGCACCGTTGAACTATCAGGCAGGTTAATAAGCGTTTTTGAACCTGCCCGGGTGACGATGGTCTCGAATTGTGCTGGGGATCTGCCTGATCCAACCTTAAACAGAAAATAGCCTGTGATAAAAATAACAGCACAGGCAACAGCTGCATATAAAAAGAAGGAGATGCTGCGCCGCTTTTGTTTGAGATCTGGCTGGGTAACTTCATACCTGCGTGCCTGATCTGCGTCATACCTGTGTGCCGGATCTGGGTCATACCTGCGTGCCTGATCCGCATCTTCTGTCCTGTTTTGCGAGCCGATAACTTTCCGGATGGCATCCAGGCTTCTCTTTTTGCTGGATTCATCTTCCGGATCGGGCTTAAAGGTCATGAGATGGATCTTTGACAACAGCTCGGAGGAGAGGTTGCCATCCCCTGAATTTTGTATAAGCGACTGAAGCTCTTTGAGTTCCGATTCAGAAATTTCGTTGTTAAATTGCCTGGTTAATAGCTCCCAGATACGTTTTTCAGACATTTTTTTTGGTATTCCTTATAAAGGCTGATCCCAAAAAAGCGTTTTACCCCTAAAAGAAAAAATAATTAATTAACGATGAGGGAAGGAGAATGGCACGGAATGGCTGATCTTTTTCATGGCGATGCTCATCTGTGCTTCGACCGTCTTTATCGACAGGTTCAGGAGCTCTGCCACTTCACGGTATTTCAGATTCCCCTCTTTTATGAGCAGGAAGATGAGCTTGCATTTGGGTGGCAGGCTATCGATCGCGGAATTGATATGACGTAACATTTCGGAAGAAATGAAGATCTGTTCCGGACTGATCTCCAATTCGATGCAAAAATCATGAAGGTTGTCTTCGGCTATTTCGGGTCGTGGCTTCCGGAGATATTTGAACGCCTCGTTACGGGCACAGGTGAGTAAGTATAGTTCCGGATTGACGATCTTTGACAGCAGGTGCTTTTTTTGCCAGATGTTGATGAAGACGTCGTTGGTGATCTCTTCGGCAGCCTCTTTATTACCAATGATAGAACAGCAGAGCTTATGCAGGCGATAGAAGTAGAGCTGATGCAATTCGGTCAGTGCTTCTTCATCGTCCGATCGGGACAGGCGTTCAAAAAGAATATGGGTGGGGTCTGTTGGCATTGCTGAATCTAAAGTACATGTTTTTTTGAAAGCACTTCAACTATTGCTTTTTTGCTACCATTGCTTTCCAGCTACCAATGCTCCAGCTACATTGCTTTCCAGCTATGCCAAAAGCCGGGCCGCTAGAGCACCAGCTCCATCTGGATATTACAGCGCTCATAGGGCGACGGCGGGCCGGCGACTTTATGGAAGCCTAATTTGTGGTATAGGTTGATGGCGGGTTTTAGCGCGGTATTGCTTTCGAGGTAGACCCGGCGCGCGCCGAGTTCGCGGGCTTTATCGATACAGGCCTGACCGATCAGGAAACCAATGCCGAGTCCCTGCGCCCGGGGAGAAACAGCCATCTTAGCCAGCTCGAAACCGCCGTCATCCATGGGAATGATGGCACAGGCTCCGACAGGCTCGCCTTTATACAGGGCCATAAAGATATGGCCGCCCTTGTCAAGGATATACTCCCGGGGATGATCCAGCGCTTTGTAATCACTCTCCTCCATCCGGAAATATTTTGTGATCCACTCTTCGTTGAGCGCCCGGAAGGCCGGTTGCATCGAAGGGGTATAATCCATTATCTGAACCTGAACGCTCTCCCGGATCTTTTTTTCTTCCTGTATCCTCCGCTGCAGGCTTTTTTGTTCTAACAGAAATTCCCATTCCCCGATGGCGCGCCAGAGGTCATGATGCGTCTCCTTCATCGCCTTTTCGATGGCAGTGGTGACGTCATCCAGCTGGGCCTGCATTTTTTCGCGCATGGCCTGCCCTTTTGCCGAGAGGAGTACGAAATTTTTGCGGCCATCGGCCTCCCCCTTTTTCTCGATGACGTACCCTTTGACAGCCAGCTCCCTTACGATCTGGCTTACGGAAGGATGGGTATGCCCTATTTCCCTGGCAATATCGGTGATAGACTTCTCTTCCACCGGCGACAAGGAATAAAAAACGGGGAACCATTTAGGTTGAAGATCAACCTGATAGAGGTCATAGATGCCAGCGGCCTGTTCGGTCATCTGTTCGCTGAGACGGCGGAGACGGCTGCCAAGAGCCATTTTTCCAGTGCGTGTGTAGAAATCCATATGTTAATTACGTAAGTGCTTACGTAAATTTAGACAGAATTTATCTATTGGGCAAAATTTTGTTGTTGGCGCCTGGGCTCCAATGCCGCGGGAGGCTTTGGCGCTGAATATTTTTTCCTACCTTACCCCCAAAAGACGATTTCATGCCCGCTTCTTATATCCTTGCCCTTGACCAGGGAACGACCAGCTCAAGAGCCATCCTTTTTGATAAGGGTGGTCATATTCAGCAGATAGCACAACGTGAATTCCAGCAGTTCTATCCCCAGCCGGGTTGGGTGGAACATGATGCGGAGGAGATCTGGTCATCCCAGTACAGTGTACTGGCCGAAGTACTGGCCAAAAACAACAGTACGACCCGGGATATTGCGGCGATCGGCATTACTAATCAGCGGGAAACGGTCATCGTCTGGGACAGGCAGAGCGGCCGGCCTATCCACCCCGCCATCGTCTGGCAGGACAGACGTACCGCCGGCTATTGCGACCAGCTAAAAAGTGAAGGACATTCCGGGATGATCCAGGAGCGGACAGGACTGGTCATCGACGCCTATTTCTCCGCTACCAAACTGAAGTGGATCCTCGACGAGGTGCCGGGTGCAAGGGCCCGGGCGGACAAAGGCGAGCTGGCCTTTGGCACGGTCGACAGCTGGCTGGTCTGGAAGCTGACGGCAGGCAAGCTCCATATTACCGACAGTACCAATGCCTCACGCACCCTTCTTTTCAATATTCATACCCGGCAATGGGACCCGGAGCTGCTGCGTCTTTTTGAGATCCCGGCTTCCGTCTTACCCGAAGTACGTCAGTCCAGCGAAATATATGGTCATACGGGCAGCATCATGGCGCCGGGCTCCGTAGGCATACCCATAGCGGGCATCGCGGGAGATCAGCAGGCCGCCTTATTCGGGCAGCTCTGCACACAACCCGGCATGGTTAAGAACACCTATGGCACGGGCTGTTTTCTGCTGATGCACACCGGCACAGACGCCGTACGTTCCCGCAATAACCTGCTCACGACCATCGCTTGGACCATCAATGACAAAACGGAATATGCCCTCGAAGGCAGCATCTTTATCGCCGGCGCTGTCGTACAATGGCTGCGCGACGGCTTACACTTCATCCGCAATTCAGCAGAAGTAGAGGCGCTGGCAGCAAAAGTCAGCGGCACGGAGGGCGTCTATATGGTGCCGGCATTTGCGGGTCTGGGAGCTCCTCACTGGAACCAATATGCGCGGGGCAGCCTCTTTGGTATGACACGCGGCACCACCCAGGCCCATATAGCCCGCGCCGCGCTGGACAGCATTGCCTATCAGACCTACGACGTGCTGAAAGCAATGGAAGCGGATAGCGGCATTATCCTGAAGGAGCTGCGCGTCGACGGCGGAGCCACCGCAAATGATGCGCTGATGCAGTTTCAGTCCGATATACTGGGCGTGCCGGTCATCCGTCCTACGGTGACCGAGACGACGGCGCTGGGTGCGGCATACCTGGCGGGTCTGGCGACAGGGTACTGGTCTTCGGTAAAGGATATACAGGATCAATGGGAAGTGGACAGACGTTTCGACCCGGCGATGCGGGAGGATGAGGCGAAGGAATTATTAACGGGATGGCAGCGCGCGGTGAAGGCGGCTATCACGTGGGCGGATGGGCGATAAGCTGCGGCGCCCGGCGACGCAAAAAGAATGAATATATGACACGACAAAATATGGTCCAGGCTCTCGAAGCCAAAGGCCCGGCTTTATGGGATATATGCATTATTGGTGGCGGAGCAACCGGTCTCGGCGTGGCAGTGGACGCGGCTTCAAGAGGTTTCAGCACCCTGCTGCTGGAGCGTTATGATTTTGCAAAAGGCACTTCTTCGCGCGCAACCAAGCTGGTGCATGGCGGGGTCAGATACCTGCAGCAGGGGAATATCAAGCTTGTAACTGAGGCTTTGCACGAACGTGGCCTCCTCCGCAAGAATGCACCTCATCTCGTAAAAAATATGTCGTTCATCGTCCCCAACTATAAATGGTGGGAAGGTCCTTTCTATGGCATTGGTTTAAAAGTCTATGACTGGATGGCCGGAAGCCTGGGACTGGGCAAGTCACGCCTGCTGTCGCGTGAAGAAACGCTGGAGCTGGCCCCCACCCTCGACGGCGAAGGGCTACGCGGCGGCGTGCTGTATCACGACGGCCAGTTCGATGATGCAAGGCTGGCTATCCATCTTGCGATGACGGCGGCAGGCCAGGGTGCGGTGCTGCTCAACTACTGCCGGGTGGACAGCCTTGTAAAAAAAGAAGGCAAGGTCGCCGGTGTTGTAGCGACAGACGAGATCAGCGGAAAAACACATACGATAAATGCCCGGGTAGTCATCAATGCGACGGGAGTCTTTACAGATAGCATCCTGCGGATGGATGACGCGGGCAGCGAGCCCATCATTGCCCCGAGTCAGGGAGTACATATCATGCTCGACAAGGATTTCCTGCCCGGTGATGCGGCGATCCTGGTTCCGCATACCGACGATGGCCGGGTATTGTTTGCCGTCCCATGGCACGATAAGATCATCATCGGAACGACGGACACGCCGGTGGATTCCGTGGACATAGAACCGCGGGCTTTACCGGAGGAGGTCGACTTTATTCTGAAGCAGATAGGCCGTTACCTTCGCAGGGTGCCACAGCCTTCCGACATCCGCAGCGTATATGCCGGGTTGCGGCCACTCGTAAAGAACAGCAGTAAAAAGACGGCTGAACTGGCAAGGGATCACCTGATACTTGTTGCGGACTCGGGGTTGATCACTATCACCGGCGGCAAGTGGACGACCTACCGGCGGATGGCGGAAGACACGGTGAATACGGCCATTGAGAAGGCCGGGTTGCCGAAGAGGGACTGCGTCACGGCCGATCTGCCGATACACGGGTCGCCGGAAGCGGCAGTAAGTGCTGCAGCATCCGGTGATGCAGCGGCAGCAGGCAGTGCAACGGCATCCGGCGGTGCTGCGGCATCCGGTGGTACAGCGGCATCCGGCGGTGCAACGGCATCCGGCGGTACTGCGGCATCCGGCGGCGTCGTGGCAAATGATGCTGCATGGAATCAACCGCTCCATTACTATGGCACCGACGCCGCTGCCGTCCTTGCTCTCGCCAACGCCCACCCGCTGCTGGGTGAAAAGATACACCATCGTTTGCCCTATCTTCGGGCAGAGATAGTCTGGGCGGCAAGAGAAGAACTTGCCATGACGGTGGACGATGCGCTGAGCCGGCGTACGAGGTCACTGTTGCTGGATGCGCAGGCGGCTATTGATGCGGCTCCGCTGGTGGCAGCCCTGCTGGCGGAAGAATTAGGGAGGGACAGCGCCTGGCAGGACCGGCAGGTGGAAGAGTTTATCGGGATAGCGAAGGGATACCTGGTACAGACGCCGGCGACGGTGAACAATGGATAGTTAAAAATAAACCTATATATTATGACGCCATTTTTCGGCGAATTTATCGGAACAGGTCTGCTCATCTATTTGGGTCAGGGGGTGGTCAGTAATGTGGTGCTGGAAAAAACAAAGGGTAACAACAGCGGATGGATCGTCATTAGCTTTGGCTGGGCGATGGCTGTTTTTGTAGGCGTATACTGTTCGGCCGCTTCGAGCAAGGCTCACCTCAACCCTGCCATAACGCTGGCCTTCGCGGTGCAGGGGACCTTCCCCTGGAAGCAGGTTCCGATATACCTCACTGCTCAGCTCCTGGGAGCGATGACGGGCTCGCTGATGGCCTGGTTAAGCTTCCGGCCCCATTTTTCAGCGACATCTGATGCAAATGCAAAGCTGGCCGTTTTTTGCACGGCTCCGGCTATACGAAGCTACCCGGACAACCTGCTTACTGAGCTGGCCGCCACTTTTGTATTGATGCTGGGAGTCCTGTTCATCGCGAAACCATTCAGCACATTGGGAGCCCTGGATGCACTGCCGGTCGGCCTGCTGGTATTGGGCATCGGGCTGGGACCGGGTGGCCCTACGGGTTATGCGATAAATCCCGCCCGCGATCTTGGTCCGCGGATCATGCATGCGCTGCTGCCGGTGCCGGGTAAACGGGATGCGGACTGGGGATATGCCTGGATACCCGTAGTGGGTCCCATACTGGGCAGCCTGCTGGCGGTGCTGGTCTTTAAAGTGTTGCAGGGATAAGCCGCCGCGATAGTCGCAGGGGTAACCTGCCGGCATAGGTTGCAGCGCTTCGTGCAGGGATAACCTGCAGGCATAGGTTGCAGCACCTCGTCCAGGGATAAAAAATCCCCGCTATAAGCGGGGATGACTAATCAAATTCCTAGCCAAAATTATTCTTCTCATTCAGCCATACATACGGAAAAAGTCAGGGTTTGGTTTTCACAGGATCTATTTTTTTCGTAAAATTTTCACCAACCAATCATTGGAGTACGGCTATCCCCCCTTGTGAGCTTGCAGGAGCAGTGAGCCCGCTTCCAGGAATCTTTCCAGGTCGCGCCACCGCTGTAGTAAATTCCCTCTCTCTTCCGGATCACTAAACTCAGTGTTGTCCGTAGTCAGGCAGGTTTCTACCATTGCCCATAGGGTATGCCGGCATTCGTGTAACCGGTAGTCCTCAAAAAACTGTGCGATCACTCCCATCGGATCCTGCTTTTCGTCTTCACGGAGCAGCAGAACGCTGTCGTACAGCTCTTTCTTGTCCAGAAACTGTGACATACAAAAATATTTAAACATTAAGATTTTAATCGTGCCCGGTCGATCGGAGCCAATCAGGATCAAAATGGACACTTCACTTATCCGTGGGAGTAATGCTAAAAAAAGAGAGAACTCAAAAGTAGTAAAAATTAGATTGCTGATAAAATAATCCTGCATGCCTTTTCGATCTCTTCCTTACTAATGGTCAGCGGCGGGGCGATACGCATACACTGCGGAGCGAAAAGGAACCAGTCTGTAAGCAGTCCCCTGGTGATGCAGGCGTCGATGATACGCTTGTTCTGTTCAAAGCTCTCGAACTCAACAGCAATGAGCAACCCGGCGCTGCGTACTTTGCGGATAGAGGGATGAACGAGCAAACGATGGAACAGCCGCTCTTTCTCTTCGACCTGTGTCATCCAGTCCTCTTCCAACAACACCTGCAGGGATGCCAGGCCCGCCGCGCAGCAAAGAGGATGCCCGCCAAACGTAGTGATATGACCGAGGACCGGGCCTTCGGTCAGCGTTTGCATCTTTGCCTGGCCGGAGATAAAGGCGCCCATTGGCAGACCACCCCCGAGTGCTTTTCCCAGCAACAAAATATCCGGCACCACTCCGTAACGGGTAAATCCCCAAAGGCTTCCCGTACGGCCAAAACCTACCTGGATCTCATCCAGGACCAATAATGTCCCGGTCTGGTCACAACGCTGTCTCAGCAGCTGCAGCCATTCCCTGTCCGGGGCATATACCCCTCTTTCGGCCTGGACGGTCTCGGCAATTACACAAGCCGTCTGATCCGTTATGGCTTCCAGCGCAGCAGCCGTGTTGTAGTCCACGTGCCGGATACCCGGCAGCAGCGGACGAAAGGCATTACGCCAGTATTCGTCGCCTATGATGCTCAGCGCGCCCTGGGTGCTGCCATGGTAGGACTGATTGAACGCTATTATTCCGGTGCGCCCGGTAACGCGTTTGGACAGTTTCATCGCCCCTTCGGTCGCCTCGGCCCCGCTATTGGTAAAATACACCGAATCCAGGGACACAGGCAGATGAGCCGCCAGCAGGCTGGCATATTGAACCTGCGGCGACTGTACCAGCTCGCCATAGACCAGCAAGTGCAGATAACGGTCGGCCTGGTCTTTTATAGCCTCCACAACCCGGGGATGACGATGCCCGGTATTACAAACGCTGATCCCGCCGATGAGGTCCAGGTACGGCTTGCCTGCAGGATCGTACAAATACAATCCTTCCGCCTTTGTTATCTCAAGAGCAAGGGGATTGGGCGAGGTTTGTGCAACATGACGCAGGAACAAACGTTGATTTTCGGTATTCATGAAGTGCAAAGTTCGTTCTGTAGCGACATTATCCGCGTCTGGAATTAAATTATTTTTTTACCGTTTTTTTGCCGAAATTCCGCTACGAACAAAAACTCCTGATATGGCTATCATTCTACCAGTAGAAGGGAAATCCCCCCAGTTTGGCAACAATTGTTTTATTGCTCCCAATGCCACTGTAGTAGGCGACGTGAAGATGGGTGACAAATGCAGCGTTTGGTTCAATGCAGTGGTAAGAGGTGACGTCAACAGCATCACCATCGGCGACAAGGTAAATATCCAGGATGGCGTGATCATACACGGCACCTATCAAAAAACCAGCGTAACCATCGGCAACGAAGTATCCATCGGACATAATGCGATCATCCACGGCTGCACACTCAGTGACAAGGTACTCATCGGCATGGGCGCTATCGTCATGGACAATGTCGAAGTAGGCAAAAATTCCATCATCGCCGCCGGAGCGGTAGTGACAGAGGGGACAAAGATCGAATCGGGGACCATCTACGGAGGCATCCCCGCCAAAAAGATCAAGGACATCCCGGCAGACCTTATTTCCGGGCAGATCGAGCGTATTGCCAACCATTATTGTATCTATGCCGGCTGGTTCAAAGACGTAAATGAGGCGCCTCAGCCCGAACTACATCAGTAGAGACGGGGGCCAGTTACCTAAAGACGGGGGCCAGTTACCTGGGGAGAGCGGTATCGGGTGGTGGGCATCGAACACCTACCCAGTTACCATGACCTGAATGGTCAAAAAGGCCGTCCAAAAGGGGGTTTGGTGTGTTAATTTACTCGTGCTCACTTGCAAATTCAGGATAATATTTGTAGGTTTAATTTCGTTATATCTGTTGTAATAACGTCCCATGAAAACCAGCACGACGAAATGAAACGACCCAAGGCCATAACCCTCTTTTTTTTCCTGGCTATTCTGATGACAGGCAATTCTTCATGCGGATGGATGCACAGCATGTTCGGACCTAAGTATGGTTGTCCCAGTGATGGGAAGAATATAGGAGCGGAAAGGATACTGAGCGGAGAGAAGGTTCCAAAGTCACCAAAGTTCAAGGCATAGCGCGTAGTACAAACCCTAATATAAACGATAAAAATCCCTACTCTATGAGCCCTTTAACTCTACGTACCGATTTCGGCTGCACGGAAGCCGTCATCGACGATGATTGCGGCCTGAAACGCTTCTATGAGGTCGCCAACATTCTCTCCGATGATCTTGACATCAAGTTCACCCAAAAGACCGATGATTTCGATTCCCTGATGTGGGACTTTCCTTACAAGGGGCATATCCTGACCCTTCATTACAATATTTACACGGGCATCTCGATCTATCCCCGCAAATTCCGGGAGGCTCCCCGAAAGGATAATGATGCGGTGGTGGAGGTTGCGAAATTCCTGGAAAGCAAATTATTGATCAATACGGCCAAACGATACATGTCCTAAGGCTGAAGAGTAGACTGTTCTAACGAATGTTTGTTGAATATTTGCAGAAGATGCCGACTCAACCGTAAAAAGTAGAGCCGGCATCTTTGTCTAATGTCCGGCAAAGAATTCTTTGCCGGGGGCCCGTTAACCACGGGTCTTATTTTTTTGCCTTATATTGCTGCATATCCATAAATTGACTGCATGGTTTCATTTAAACAGCCTCAGCCATTCTATACCAAACTGGCAATGGTACTGATCAGCCTGATCGCTCTGTTCTATATCGCTATCTGGGGCAAGACCTTTCTGGCGCCACTCCTGTTCGCCCTTCTGTTCTCTGTCCTGCTCTTACCCGTAGCCAACTTTTTTGAGAAAAGATTCCACTTCCCGCGTAGTATGGCTTCCCTTGTATCCGTATTGCTGCTCGTCAGCTCACTCGTTGGGCTTTTTTACCTCGTAGGCGCGCAGATCAGCAGCCTGGCGGACGACTGGCCGCAGTTCAAACAGCAGGTGCTGACCTCCGTCAATGACCTGCAGCAATGGATCTCGATGAAATTCCATGTCCGGATCAAGCAGCAAAACAACTATGTCAACAATGCCGCCTCGAAGCTGATGGAAACCGGCTCGTCGATGATCGGTAATGCGCTGGTCTCCTTATCCTCCCTTTTGCTCTTCCTTGTGTTTATCATGATCGACACCTTCTTCCTGCTTTACTACAGGAGACTGATCGTACGCTTTCTTGTAGCGGTATTCAAAGAAGAGAACTCTGTTATCGTCTATGATATCATCGCACAGATCCAGACAAGGATCCGTCAATATATTCTGGGGCTCCTGCTTGAAATGGTCATCGTGGCGGCTGCGACCTGCCTGGCTTTGTGGATCCTTGGAGTCAAATATGCGATACTGCTGGGACTGCTTACCGGTCTGTTCAATATCATTCCGTATATCGGCATCTTCACCGCGACGCTGCTGAGCACCCTCGTGACGTTTGCAACAGCCGGAGCGGCAAAATTACTGCTGGTTGTCTGTACCATATTGGGTATTCATCTTATAGACTCCAATGTCCTGCTGCCCGTTATTGTCGGCTCAAAAGTGCGGGTCAATGCATTGATCACGGTGCTGGCAGTGATCATTGGGGAAGCTGTCTGGGGGATACCGGGAACCTTTCTGGCCCTGCCCGTGGTTGCGATAGCCAAGATCATCTTTGACCGGATTGATAGCCTCAAACCCTGGGGAATGTTGTTTGGGGATGAGCGGGATGAGAAACAACCGGAGCCTTTGAAAGAGGAGATAGAGGAGCAGGGGCATAATGTGTCGAATGCGCCGGAGAGAAAATAGGGCGCCTCAATAATTATTTTCTTCGATCGAGTTCAATATGGAACAATAGCTTATATATCTGTTTTCGGCTATCCTTCCTTCCCGTACGGCTTCTTTTACCTTACAGCCCGGCTCTTCGAGGTGCAGGCAATTATTAAACTGGCATTGGCCGGCGAGAGCGCGCATTTCGGGGAAATAACCGGAGAGCTCCTGCCGCGAGATATCGACAAGTCCGAACTCACGCATACCGGGTGTGTCGATGATCTGGCCGGGGTTGGTGGAGGAATGCCCGGGTGCGGCTGTAGCAGAGTCGCCGGCAACCGGGGCGGGCAGATCCGATGCAACCGGGGTGGGATGATCCGATGAAACCGGAGCGGGCAGATCAAACATCTCCGCAAAAGTGGTGGTATGTATCCCCTTGCCGCTCCACCCGCTGACACCCTGTGTTTTGAGGCGCAGGTCCGGAAACAGTGCATTGAGAAAAGAAGACTTTCCTACACCGGAATGACCACTGAGAAGGCTGATCCTGCCTGCCAGCAGCTGTTTCACTTCATCCAGCCCTTCCCCGGTGTGAACGCTCATCCGGATGAGTTTGTACCCGATCGCCTCATACATCTCCTTCCACGCGGCAAATCTATCTTCTTCCTTTTTGCGGTAAAGATCGCTCTTATTGAACAGCAGGACGGCCGGAACATGATAAGCTTCGCAGGTAACGAGCCATCGGTCGATAAACCCCTGGGAGGTCCGGGGTTCCTTTAAAGTAACGACCAGCAGGGACTGATCGATATTGGCCGCTACGATGTGATGATGCATCCGGTGAGAGGGCGACTGGCGATTGATATAATTCCTGCGCTCGTGGATCTCCGTTATGATGGCGGTCTTTTCCTCTTCATTCTCCTTTTCGAATCCGACCTCGTCGCCTACGGCAAGGGGGTTGGTGGAAGTGATGTCGTCAAGCTTGAACAAACCTTTTAGCCGGGCATTCCACACCTCCCCGTCTGATGTCTTTAGGACATACCAGCTGCCGGTAGATTTGTATACTTTTCCTGTCATGGCGTGAAAATATGGCTAGTTGGTTTTATGAAAAAGAGGCGTTGATGTGCTCAAGAGCGATGCCGATCTGACGGACAGGCATCAGGTCTCTTTTACGAGGTGACCATTGATGGATATACTCAACGATCTTATCGCCAGACGAGCCCTTAAGTTCATTTCTGGCCCAATAAGCGGTGGCCAACAATTCAAGACCGAGGGGAGATTCAAACCCTTCTATAAAAGAACTTACTTTATCCAGACGGGACTTTTCTTCTCCGGAAAGTTGCTCGTCGAGAAAACGATGAACTTCGTCCAGCCTCTCGCTCACCAACAACAGCCCGTCCGTAGGCTTCATATCCTGAAAGCGGATTTGACCCTTAAAATAATATCCTTCCAGATAGGCCAGCAAATGTTTGAGATTCGTAGCATAAGGCCCATATGCACCCTTGGCATACCTTAAGTTTAAATCTGTCTGGCCAAATTCCTGTAAGAAATATGCCAATTTCTGTATCTCAAGATGTGAAAGATCAAAACCCAATATATTGTAGCGATCTGACAAAGCCAGCACGAGAGCCCTTGCCTTTGTAAGCGGAGGAATTTTCTCTTTTGTTGTGCGGGTATAGGAATGATGGCCGGGCGCATAAATTTCAATACTGACTTTATCGGATAAGGGGGCCAGTTTCTCTTCCATGACAGGCCTGACAACAGCCCAATCCAACCCCCCATTGCCGCAGCCCAAGGGGGGAATAGCAATTGACTGGATATGCTTTTCCTCAATTATACGTACAAGATCATCCAGCCCCAGGAGAACATATTCCAGTTTTGTATTCGATCGCCAGTCAGTCTTGGTTGGAAAATTTATAATGTATTTAGGGCCTGTCAATTGTCCGGTCAATGTCAACAGGTTCTTCCCAATTCGTATAGTCCCTTCTTTGCAAGCCTTTTTATATATCTTAAAATTCTCGGCAAAATGTTCCCGAAACTGCAAGGCTATGCCTTTACCCATAATACCGACTGTATTGACGGTATTAACGAGTGCTTCCGCCTCAGACTTCAGTAAATCACTATGCTTATATTCAATCATGAATAATAGTATTCTGGTTTTATAACTACTTGCAAGGCAAGGCTGGCTGCTTCAACCGCAGACTTAACAAATGTAGCTATTTGTTCATTATTAACAACAAGGCCCTGAATCGCTTCAACGGGAACATGCTTGTGCACGAGAAATTCGGCCTGTTTAATTTCTTTTTTCAAGTCCGTATACTGCTTATGCCAGGTATCGTCGCGTATGGTCTCCCAGTCGAGATG
This sequence comes from Puia sp., assembly GCA_036499285.1. Lineage (GTDB taxonomy): Bacteria > Bacteroidota > Bacteroidia > Chitinophagales > Chitinophagaceae > Puia. The sequence continues at coordinate 45,621 of DASYEB010000005.1, forward strand.
CCTTAAGTCTTCCAATTCATTGTATAGTGTCTTATGCGCCAGATAAGCATGCCTGTCGCTGAATAGATAATGCAGACCTAATTCAGCTATTTTATCCGGGGAACTAACTATATAGATAATCTCTTCCTGTGTCCCTTTAAACTCCTTCACCAATCCTTTGAAGACATGATAGAGCATGGGCATTTTATAATGAAAATAAAAGGGGATATAGTCATTCAAAATACCACCTGGGTAATTATTTACGAGGGAGGTTCCTCGCTTGTCTATGAGGCTACGGTGACCTATATTTATATAGTGAGGGTCCTGGGTCTCACAATTACAGCAATGCAAACCATGTCCTAAAATAAAAGGCAGGTTTTTATAATGCGTCATTCGCCAAATGCGTATCCTGATATCAGCCATGTAAAATAAGTGGACAACGAATATACCGTTATTTTACCCTATCCCTTTTCACAATTCCATCAAATGCAGATCATTGTTTATCAACCATTTGTCGCTGGAATGAACCAGCTACGGGAATTTCCGCAGAACCGTCCACCTCACCACGAGTTCCAGCAGGAGAAAGAGGGCCGCAGCCAGCGCGAAAGGATAGAACTGTTCAGTAAACCGGCGTAAGGTCGACACTTCTATCCTGGATTTTTCGAGATGGTTGATCTCGTTGTAAATATTCTTCAGGCTCTCATTATCTTTTGCGCGATAGTAGCGGCCGCCGGTCTCGGTGGCTATCTGGGTCAGCAGTTTTTCGTCGATGTTGACCTTTTCCTTTTGATATACGATGCCGCCGGGAGTCTGAACAGGTACCGGGGCATATCCCTCCGTCCCCATACCAACTGTATACACCTTGACGCCGACGGACTTGGCGATCTCCTTTGCGGTGTTGGGGTCGATCAATCCGCCATTGTTCTCTCCGTCGGTCAGCAGGATGATGACCTTGCTTTTTGAAGGGGAACCCTTCAGACGGTCGACACCTGTGGCAAGACCGGACCCGATGGCGGTGCCATCTTCGAGCAGGCCGCTCTGTACATTAAACAACTGTGTTTTCAGGACCGTACGGTCGGTGGTCAGCGGGCACATAGTAAAACTCTCGCCGGAGAAGATGACCAGTCCGATGCGATCGGTTGGCCGATGATCGATGAACTCTGCCGCGACGTTCTTGGCGGCTTCCATGCGGTTGGGTGTGAAATCCTGGGCCAGCATACTGCCGCTGATGTCGAGACATAGCACGATGTCGATGCCTTCACCCGTCACCATCTGTTCGTCATTGCGGGTCTGGGGCCGCGCAAGGGCAAAGATGATGCAGCAAATGCCAAGCAGGCGAAAGACAAAGGGCAGCGGACGAAGCATATTCCTCCAGGAACGTGCACCGCCAAACTGCCGGACGGAAGACACCAGCACCGTCGCCTGGGCCTCGCTTGATTTCTTTAGCTCCCAGTAAATGAGAAGCGGCAGGATTGCAAGGAGCCCGAAGGAGGCCGGCTGGCTGAAAAAAATATGTTGATACCAATCGTACAGCACGTATTACTTAATTGATTTTTCTTGTTGAGTTTGAGCCGTCGCCGCTGCCTCAGCGCTGACCGCCATGGCTTCGAGGGTCTCGACCGAGCTGCGGATGACCCGGTAATGCTGTTCATTGTCGGTGGCCTCCGGCTGGTACTTTGCAAACTTTACAAAGTCACTCATCCGCAGGGTCTCTGCCAGGGCCGGGAATTGTTCTGCCGGCAGCTGCAGCTGCCGCATCTCGCGGATCAGCTCTTCGCTGGTCTCAGCAAGACCGGAGATCTTCAACCGCCGCAGCAGGTATATCCTGAATATTTCACCAAGCCGGCTATAATACACTTTTACCGAACCCTTCTCCGGTAAATGCGCCTGCTCCAGATCCTTCAGCTCTGCCAGTGCCTCCTCATAAGGCGAAAGCCTCGGCGCCTGCACAGCAGCCGCCAGCCTCTTCAGTACCTTCTTTTTGCGGATGAGCCAGATGACAACGGCCAGGGAGATCAGCGCCACGGCCGCCACGCCCCAAACGATGAAATGCGCATAAGGATTGGGGACCTCGATGATCTCCTTTATATCGTGATAATCCTTTGAGGGATCGATCTTCGTATACCCTATTTCGACCCCGATGGAATCGGTAAAATATTTTTTGTTCCCTTCTGTAAACGCCAGACGCGGAATAGCATAAGACCCCGAATCAAAACTCGTCACGGTCATGTATTGCCGGTAGGAGCGGCCGTCGCTGCCCCCAGTCGAATCCACTTTCCCTTTCTCAACAAATTCAAAATGGGGCAGGCTGTCCAGGTCGGGCCAGATCAGCGGAACATCGCCCTGGACGGTGGCTTCCAGCATGAGGTGGATCGGCTCACCGATGAGAATTTTCTGCTTGTCCACCGTAACCTTCAGGACCGGGGCAGGAACAGCCGGGGAATGCCTTTTCTGTGCAGGAAGCACCAGGGCGGGCAACAGGCATATAACTACGGCAATGGTATATACTACTTTTCTTCTCATGAACTATCCCGGCCGGTGACGTCCGACGAAAAAACGCTGTAAGACCTTTACATAATCTTCGTCCGTACGCAGATGCAGGAGGTCGCAGCCGGCCTTTTGGAAAATGCTTTTACATAACTCCGTCTGGTTAAAAAAAGATTGTTGATAACTCGTGCGGACCAGGTAATCGCTGGTGTCGACCCACCTGCGGCCGCCCGTTTCTGCGTCTTCTGCTTCGATCATCCCGATGGCAGGCAGCTGCATATCCATCTTATCATATACTTTGATGCCGATGAGGTCGTGTTTTTTTCCGCCTACCTTTAGTGCGTCCTCAAAGCCATTGTCATCCAAAAAGTCGCTCAGCATAAACACAATACCTTTCTGCCGGGCCGAGCGGTTGAGGAAACGGATAGCTTCACCAAGATGGGTACCCTTTCGTTTGGGCTCCATGGTCAGCAGCTGGCGAACGATATACAGAACATGCTCCCTGCCCTTTTTCGGCGGGATATAGGCTTCTATCCTGTCGCTAAAGAAGATGACCCCGACCTTATCGTTGTTGTTGATAGCCGAAAAAGCAAGGACGGCGCAAAGCTCTGTAATAATGTCTTTTTTGCGGGCGTGTACGGTGCCGAACAAAGAGCTGGCGCTGACGTCCACGAGCAGCATCACCGTCAATTCCCGTTCTTCCTCGAAGAGTTTGCTGAACGGATGATTAAAACGGGCCGAGACATTCCAGTCGATGAAACGGATGTCGTCGCCGGCTGCATATTCACGCACTTCCCGAAAGCTCATGCCTCTTCCCTTGAAAGCGCTGTGATATTCTCCCGTAAAAAGATGGCGAGTGAGCCTTTTACTCTTTATTTCCAGCTCCCTCACTTTCTTCAATATTTCGGCAGTAGTGAGCATGCTCCGTAGATTATGGTATAGGTATGACTTTCAGTACTTCGTCTATTATCTGCTCGACGTTGACACTTTCCGCCTCGGCCTCATAGGTCAGCCCGATACGGTGGCGCAGGACATCTTTGGAGATGGAGCGAACGTCTTCCGGTATTACATAACCGCGTTTGTTCAGAAAGGCGTTGGCCTTTGCCGCCAGTGCCAGGTTGATGCTGGCTCTTGGGCTGCCGCCGTATGCGATGAGAGGCTTCAGCTTTTCCAGCTTATACTTCTCCGGCGTACGGGTAGCAAATACGATGTCAAGGATATAATGCTCTACCTTTTCGTCCATATAGATCTGGCGGGCCAGCTCCTTGGCCTGTGTGATCTCCTGCATCGACACCACCTGCTCCACCTGTACGGATTGAAGACCCTGCACATTCTGACGAATGATCAGCTGCTCTTCCTGTTTGGTGGGATAGTCTACGATGACCTTCATGATAAACCTGTCCTGCTGGGCTTCCGGCAAGGGATAGGTACCTTCCTGTTCGAGCGGGTTTTGTGTCGCCAGTACGAGGAAAGGTTCTTCCAGCTTGTGACTGGTATCGCCAAGCGTGACCTGTCGTTCCTGCATGGCTTCGAGAAGGGCGCTCTGTACTTTGGCCGGAGCGCGATTGATCTCATCGGCCAGCACAAAGTTCGCGAAGATGGGTCCTTTGCGTACGACAAATTCATGCTTCTGCTGATTGTAGATCATCGTGCCGATGACGTCAGCAGGCAACAGGTCGGGCGTAAATTGGATGCGGCTGAACTTTCCGTGGATGGCCTGAGCCAGAGATTTGATACTCAATGTTTTGGCAAGACCGGGAACTCCTTCCAGGAGAATGTGGCCATTACTCAGCAGGCCTATGAGCAGGCGGTCGAGCATATGATGCTGACCGACGATGACCCGGCCTACCTCGTCCCGCAGACGATCGATAAAGGCTGCCTGGTATTGGATCTTTGTGTTTAACTGTCTGATATCTTCTGCTGTATAAAGCATAGTACTGATTATTCTAAGAATTGTGGACTGGACTTCGCCCAGTCGGGCCTCGAAAATAAGGATTTTTAACCGGCAAGTAGCCTGCCAATTTTTATGGTTTGTCCGAAGTGCAATTTTAATATGAATTTAATTACATATATAAGCAATAATTATCCCTTCCGGGAGTTTAAACTTTGAGGCTTTTATACCTTCTAACCTACACCACGTGAGAATGATCTTTAAATCGACGATATTCCTTTTTATAGCCACATCGCTGGCGATCAGCTGTTCCAACAAAGGAGCTACAAAAGAGGATGTCGACCTGCTGACGGCCACTCCATGGAAATATGAGATGGCAGGATTTGGTTCGGGGGATGACGGCAATTTTGATGCCCTGGATCCCACCATCGCCGGCAGTGAAAAAGACAATGCTATTATTTTTCGGAAGGATGGCACAGGCTCTATCCAATCGATTTCTTCACAACAGACTTTTTCACAGCAGACTTCCAGGAGTAAGGATAGTTTTCCTTTTATGTGGGCTTTTCAAAACAATGACAGCACAATTTATTTCCAGGATCAATACTACAAGATAAGAGTTCTCAGCAGACATCGCCTCGAGATCTATGCGGATCAGCGATTCGGCGGGTCAAGCACGCGGTACACGATCGTGCTTAGGCACTGAGCGACGCGGGTGTCTGATCAGATTGCCGCAGTTTGCGGCTCCGGCGCGACGCCGCAATGCCGGCGGCTCTAAGACAAATATTTCCCGACGATCGGCACTCTCCTCCCGCCCCCAAACGCCTTACAGCTAACCCTGATGATCGGACAGAACTGACTGCGTTTGTACTCGCTGGTGTTGACCAGGCGCAGGATCCGTTTCACCACGGCCTCATCGATCCCCATGGCGACGATGTCTCTCGGCCCCTGTCTCCTTTCGATATATTGATACAGCACCTTGTCGAGGACATCGTAATCGGGCAGGCTGTCGCTGTCTTTCTGACCGGGCCGCAGCTCGGCGGAAGGCGCCTTTTCGATAATATTCAAAGGGATGACCTCTCCTTTCCGATTGATGTAGCGCGCCAGCGCATATACCTGCCCTTTATAGACATCCCCCAGTACGCTCAGCCCTCCTGCCATGTCGCCGTAGAGGGTGCCATACCCCGTAGACAGCTCGCTCTTGTTGGAAGTATTCAGCAGGACATAACCGAATTTATTGGCGAGCCCCATGAGGATATTACCGCGGGTGCGGCTTTGCAGGTTCTCTTCTGCCAATCCGAAGGGTAAGTCCTTAAACACCGGCTTCAGCGTATGCAATAAGGCATCGTATACTTCGCGGATGGGTATGATATCGTAGGGATTGCCGAGATTACTGGACAGCTGCTGCGCATCGCTGACGGAATGTGATGTCGAAAACCCGGACGGGAGCAGGATAGCGCGGACGTTATCCTTACCCAGCGCCTCACCCGCCAGTGCGAGGGTGACAGCGCTGTCGATGCCGCCGCTGCTGCCAAGAATAGCTTTTGCAAAGCCCATCTTGAAGAAGTAATCGCGGATGCCCAGAACAAGGGCCGTATGGATCTGGGCTATATTATCCTCCCGGGTAAGATATTGCAGGATCTGGTCCGGATTGTTTGCCCGGGAGACGCGCATATCCTTGTCGAAGTCTAATAAATTCGTGGCGGTATCCGGGTGGCTGGAACTGGTTGTCGCACTCGCGCCGGCGGATATTACCACAGGAGAATCGGAGGGTTGCGCCGGCTGAAACGTCTCTTCCTGCTCATCCAATGCTACGGAAAATCCCGGCAGCAGCTGTTCGAACAATGGCGGCACGGGATGAGGCAGCTCGACCACTGCAAAATCCTCTTCAAAATATTTCAATTCTTTTACCAGGCCGCCTTTTGCATCATAGACGATGCTGCCGCCGTCGAAAACGATGTCCGTCTGAGCCCCGACAGCATTACAATAATACATGGGAAGACCATACTTCAGCACGTTTTGCCGGACGACCTCTTTGCGGTCCTCATCGTGATCGTAATCAAACGGCGAAGCGGAGATATTGATCATCAGGTCGGGATGCTGTTTGATCAGCTGATCCATCGGGCAGACACGGTAAAGGGGATTGTCGCCAAGGTTCCAGCTATCCTCGCAGATGGTCAGGGCTATCTTCTTTCCCTTGAAGGGGATGACATTCCACTCATAAGCGGGCTCGAAATAGCGATATTCGTCAAACACGTCATAATTCGGCAGACAGGTCTTATGGGCAACACCCTTTATCTCCTTTTCATAAAGAAGCCATGCGGCATTAAAAAGATCTTTTCCTTCCTTTACCGGATTGTGGGCGGGTCCGCCGACGATGACCCCGATGGTATCCGCCGCTTCGCGGATGCGGTCGACAGCGGCATAACACTGAGCTATAAAATCCTCGAACTCCAGAAAATCCCGGGGCGGGTAGCCACAAACACACAATTCCGAAAAGACGACCAGGTCGGCGCCGGCAGCCTTGGCCTCGCGGATGCCTTCCAGGATCTTACGGGTATTCTCTTCGAAATTACCTACATGATAATTTTGCTGGGCCATTGCGATCTTCATACTGCAAATTTACGTTAAAACATATATTTGGGGATGACTACCATGCAATCGACTGAATCATTTGGCGTTGTAAAGACCAGAATGAAATATTCAATCCTAATCCTGCTTTTTGCGTTTGCCGCCTGTGGTCATGGGGGCGACCATCCCGATGTATCCGGCGTTCCTGTGGGAGAGATCCATATAGAACGTTTTGACACCGCCTTTTTTTCGCTGGACAGCAACAATATTGTCCAGGGTTTACACCGGCTGGACCGGAGTTACCCCTGGTTCACCGGCGACTTTGTAGGCAATATCCTTGGAGCGGGGCCTTTAACCGACACGAGCCGGACGGCTTTTGCAGCCACACGGCAGTTTCTTACCACGTATCTGCCTGTCCGGGACTCGTTGGCGCCAAAGTACCCGGATCTTGGCTGGCTGGAGAAGCAATTGCAACAGGGATTCCGATACATAAAATACTATTTCCCACAGTATCATCTTCCCGGGAAGGTGGTGGCTTTTATAGGTCCGTTCGACGGTCCGGGGATAGCCGTCACCAACTATGCGCTGGCCATTGGTCTTCAATCCTATGCGGGGCGGGACTTCGCCTTTTATCTGTCTCCGCAGGGGCAGGACATGTATCCCCGGTATATCTCCCGGAGATTTGAGCCGGAATACATCGAAGCCAACTGTCTGCGCAATCTCGCAGAGGACATCTGTCCGGACAGCAGCGACGGCAGGCCGCTGATAGAACAGATGATCGTCAAGGGGCGTTACTGGTGGCTGGCCGGCAAGCTGCAGCCGGATGCGCCTGACAGCATCCGTACCGGTTATACACAAGCGCAGCTGAAGTGGTGCAAGGATAATGAATCGGCTCTCTGGGGTTACTTTTTGAAGAATACCGATCTCTATCTGACCGATCCCGATATCATCAAGAACTATATTGGCGAGAATCCCAAGACTATGGGGATGCCGGATGAGTCGCCCGGTAATATCGGCGCCTGGGTTGGATGGCAGATCGTGAAGAAGTATGCTGCGGAGCATAGTGGGATGAGGCCGGCTGAGCTGATGCATGTGCCGGCGCGGGTTATCTTTGAAGAGTCGAAGTATAAGCCTAAATAGAGGGTTGCGGCGTCTTGCCGCGTTGCGGCAAGTTGAGCCAGATGACCGGACTGCGGCGCCGAAGCCTTGCGCGGCTATTCAGGCTTGCGGCCCAGCTGATGCATCATGCGGAAATGGGAAACGACAGCGCGGGTCATGGTCGGGTATTCGTTATACGAGATGCCAAACTCGGCGCAGGTCTGCCGGACAATATGATTTATCGCCGGGTAATGGACATGGCTGATCCGGGGAAAGAGATGGTGTTCGACCTGAAAATTAAGACCTCCCACATACCAGGAGATGATCTTGTTCCGGGGAGCAAAATTCGCGGTAGTCTTTACCTGATGAACGGCCCATTCTTCTTCCAGCTTTATGGTCGTATCAGCTTCGATATGTTCGAAACCCGTGGACTCCACTACATGCGCCAGCTGAAACACGATGGCCAGAATAAAGCCAAGGGTGATCTGCATACAGGCAAAACTCCAGAACCAGGTCTGCCAGCCTACAAAATAGACGGGTATCAGTACATAGAACAGGAAATACAGGACCTTGCTGAGCCAGAAGAGGAGATGTTCCTTCACGCTCATTTTTTGCAGTGGCGTATTTACCACTTTGCGACCAAAATATTTTACAAAGTCGAGCAGGGCAACCCAGAGGAAAGAGGACAGCGCATAGATCGCGCCGACATAGATATGCTGATAGCGATGGGCGGGTTTCCACTCCTGGGTCGTGCAGCTGCGGATGAACGGGCTTTTTGCGATGTCGTCGTCGATGCCGTCCACATTGGTATAAGTATGATGAATGACGTTGTGTTTGAATTTCCAGATAAAGGCATTTCCGCCAAGGGCATTTAGGGTCAGACCCATCAGGTCATTCACCCATTTGCGGGAGGAATAACTGCCATGACAAGCATCGTGCATGACGTTGAACCCGATGCTGGCAAGGGCGAAACCAAGCAAACTGCTCAGGACAAAGCCGGTGGTCACCAGCAGCGTGGAAGCATGCAGGGGCTGGCCGGCTGAGGTATGCAGCAGGAGATTTAAGCCATCGACAGGCTGGCGAAACAACCAAATAAGGCTGCAATAGATGAGCAGAGCGCCAGGTATCAGAATAACGGACTTGGCATACAATTTCCAGTTGCCGGTTTTCTTTATTTTCTGGCTTGCAAAATGCTGATCAACCGCCGCCTTCAGCGAAGTATAAAAAGCATTACTCTTATTGGAGAAACTAAGTTTGGTCATTCTCCGGCAAGGTAGTCATTTTAGCCGGTTTGTCTATCGTTTGATCCGCTCTTTTAACAGTTGGCGGGCGGATTGGATATCGGTGATGTCTTTGAAAGAATCTTTGGGGATCAAAAAGAAGGACCGGGCATTGAAGTATACATGAAAGAAATATGCGGTCTCTTTGAATGCGCTGAAGTCTTCCCAGGACCACAGCTGGCTTCCTCTTTGTGTCTCCAGCAGGAGGCCGCGGTCTTCCACGCTAAGGATAAATGTATCCTGGAAGGTCGCCGATCTCTTATAGATGCTCAGGGGCAGTATCCTGTAGATGGAGATCCATAAAAAGATCCAAAGCAGGGCAAAAACTATAAAGGGCATAGGCTGGATCCTTTTGAGAACGAACAGGACTGCCGAAAGAATAGCAAAAACATTGATAATAATAGCCATGATCCTGATCTCAGGCCTTCCAAAGAAATGTCCTCTTAGTCCGTCCAGCACTTGCTTCTTATTGTAGCCGAATTGAATAGTCATCGGGCCAAAAATAACCAAAAAAGCCATCTGCAAAACGCAGATGGCCCAAAAATTAAGTTTGCCCTAAACCTTTATTTTGTGCTGCAGATCGTTTTTTAACGAACATCCCGGCAATGACCATAGTGATGACTTGCGGCTTCGCCGGGTGTCACGCTGTGACTACAGGAAAATAATGAAAGGGAAGATAGAATTACTAGTGAAGCGAGCAGGATACGTTTCATGTTTTTCAATTTGGGTTATATGGGATTTACAGTGAAAAGATACGACGGGGAAGCCGGAAAAAATAATCATGTTTAAAGCCGGGGAAGGATAGGACGACAAATGTGGGCCGGGCAATGGCCGCGGCCCACGTCATAATTAGCTGCAACCCATGCTGTTACCACAGTTGAGGCATTTATAGCAGGTTCCGCTGCGGATGGTGATGTGTCCGCAGGTATTACAGGCCGGGGCGTCGCTTTGCATACTCCGGGCGGCTGCATTCATGGCATCCAGACCGTTTTCCGACCGGAGACCAAGGGAGGAGGCTGCCGCCGCCTTTGCTGCCCTGGAAGCCTGGGGATTGGACGCGGCGCCATTGGCTGAATGGGCGCTGCCGGCCGGGGTGTTGCCTGGATGGGCGCTGCCGGAGCCGCCGGCAGGGCCAGCCACGATGCGTACATCGCTGAGTTCGGGGCCCTGTGTAGCCGGCATATCCCAGTCATCCTTGCCCGTACCCGCGACTTCTGGCCGGTCAACAACGTGCACAAGGTCGGTGCGATTAAGGTATTCATAGGCCAGCGACCGGAATATGAAGTCCACGATCGACGTGGTGCTTTTGATATTCGGATGGTCGACCATGCCGCTGGGTTCGAAACGGGTGAAAACAAACTTCTCTACGAACTCTTCCAATGGCACTCCATACTGTAAGCCGATGGAAATGGAGATCGCAAAACAGTTGAGCATGCTGCGCATCGTAGCCCCTTCCTTGGCCATGTCGATAAAGATCTCTCCTACCGTGCCATCGCTGTATTCGCCCGTCCGCAGGAAAATAGCCTGGCCGTTGATCTTTGCCTTTTGCGTAAACCCGCGGCGTTTGGGCGGCAGGGTGCGGCGTTCCACGATGGTGGCGAGGGCTCTTTTCAGTTTCGTATCCGGCGACGCCTGAACGCGTTTCTGCACTTCTTCGAGCAGCTCCTGCACGGTCAGCTTGCTCATATCCACGATGTGCGTCTCAGCGACTGGTGCGGGGGCGTCCTCCGACACCGCGGAGTTTGCCGGAGTTTCGGTCTCGCTGTCCTTTTTCTTTTTATCGGATTTGGTGCTGAGCGGCTGAGACAGTTTGGAACCGTCGCGATAAAGTGCGCAGGCCTTCAGCGCCAGCTGCCAGCTCAGCATATAGGCATCGGCGATCTCTTCAACCGTCGCCTCGTTGGGAAGGTTTATCGTCTTAGAGATGGCCCCGCTGATAAAAGGCTGGGCCGCGCCCATCATCCGGATATGTCCGTGAGCATGGATATAACGCTGTCCTTTCTTTCCGCATCTGTTGGCGCAGTCGAAGACGGCAAGATGTTCGTCCTTCAGGAAGGGTGCTCCTTCGATGGTCATCGTACCGCAGACATAATCACCCGCCGCCTCGATCTCCGCGTCGGAGAAACCCAGCGCTTCCAGCAGGTTCCATTCGAAATTGTAATACTGTGCGGCTTTGAAGCCCAGGCGCTGCAGACATTCTTCTCCGAGCGTATACACGTTGAAGACAAAGCCGACCTCGAAGGCCGAGCCGACCGCGGCATCCAGCTTTTTTATCTCTTCTGCGATAAAGCCCTTTTCGCTGAGCGACTGGTGATTGATACACGGTGCACCGGCAAAGGTGGCCGAGCCCACTGCATATTTTACGATGGTGTCGATCTGTTTTTCGGTATACCCGAGATTGCGGAGCGCCGTAGGGACCGACTGGTTGATGATCTTGAAATAGCCGCCGCCGGACAGTTTTTTAAACTTCACCAGCGCGAAGTCGGGCTCGACGCCTGTGGTATCGCAATCCATCACCAGGCCGATGGTACCGGTCGGAGCGATGACCGTAGCCTGTGCATTGCGGTAGCCATACTTCTCGCCCAGCTGTACAGCCTCGTCCCAGGCCTTTGTAGCCGCCGTCAGCAAATAATCCGGGCAATATTTTGCTTTCAGGCCCTGGGGCCTGATCTCCAGTCCTTCGTATTCATCGGCATCATAGGCGGCCAGGCGATGGTTGCGCATGACACGCAGCATGCTCTCCCTGTTCTCTTCATAACGGGGAAAGGCGCCCAGTACACTGGCTATTTCCGCCGAGGTCTTATAGGCAACGCCGGTCATGATAGCCGTAATAGCTCCTGCGAAACCGCGGGCTTCTTCGCTGTCATAGGGGATGCCCATGATCATCAGCATAGAGCCGAGGTTGGCATAACCCAGACCCAGCGTGCGATAATCATAGGAGAGCTGGGCGACCTCCCTGGAAGGGAATTGCGCCATCAGCACGGAGACTTCCAGTACGGTCGTCCAAAGGCGGGTCATATATTCAAAGCCTTCCACGTCGAAGACATTGGTCTTTTCGTCATGGAAACGGCGGAGGTTGAAAGAGGCCAGGTTACAGGCCGTGTTGTCGAGGAACATATACTCACTGCATGGGTTAGACGCTCTGATAGGTCCACCAACAGGGCAGGTATGCCATTCGTTGATGGTAGTATCGTATTGAGTCCCCGGATCGGCGCAGCGCCATGCGGCATAGGAGATCTGGTTCCATACTTCGCGGGCGGGAAGACGCTTCATGACCCTGCCGTCGCTGCGGGCCGTCAGCTCCCAGTCTTCGTCATTTTCCAGCTTGCTGAAAAAGCTGTTGGGGATACGGATGGAATTATTGGAATTCTGACCGGACACCGTTTTATAGGCTTCCCCTTCGTAGTCGCTGGGATAACCGGCTGCTATCAGGGCGCCCACCTTTTTCTCTTCCTCTACTTTCCAGTTGATGAAGTCGAGGACTTCCGGATGGTCGAGGTCAAGGCAGACCATTTTGGCAGCTCTGCGGGTCGTGCCGCCGGATTTTATCGCACCTGCCGCCCGATCGCCGATCTTGAGGAAGCTCATGAGTCCGCTGGACGTTCCACCCCCGCTGAGCTTCTCTCCTTCACCACGGATATAGGAAAAGTTTGTGCCTACTCCGGAGCCATATTTAAAGATCCTCGCTTCGCGCACCCAGAGGTCCATCAACCCGCCTTCGTTGACGAGATCGTCGTCCACGCTGAGGATAAAGCAGTTATGAACGACTACTCCATTTGCAAGGAATTGTGCGGTAGCCGTTTGAATATCATAAACTTCCTCCTCACCAATATATTCGATGTTTGTCACCGTCAATTCGGACAGGCTTCCTTTTTCTTTACCTTCAACCAGGTTATTTAAATGCCGGAGTTTTACTCGCTTTTCGCTGCTGACAAAACCTATCACCTGCTCATACTTCAACCTTTCTGAAAAATAAGCAATGACCACCTGAAAGCTCCTGTGTCTATCCTCTCTGCTATCGTTAACCGGAGAGATGTTGCTGTAAATTCCCATTGACAACAAAAGCAACTGTACACCATGCGCCAACTCTTCACTGATAGTTGTCAATACGATATCGCCGGAATTTCTGCCGTCTACGGCTCGCATCCTGACTGTTCCGTCTGCCTGGAAAAGGCTGCGGAGGAAGGCCGCTTTTTCAGCTGTCGAACCCTTCATAATGATGTCCGGAACAAAAGCGGTCAGAGAGGTCTGAGCGAGTTCATATTCTTCAACAAAAGGATCTGCTCGTTTCGAGTCATGTTTCACGATGCGGTAGAGATCGCTGATCGCTTTGCGGGTTACCGTGGTATAAGTACCGAAAATAGCCGTAAACAAGTTGCTTACAAATGCATATTCATCATCATTAATGGTGATGGCGCCGAACATCGTAGTTTTACCATTCCGGTTGTATTTTCCGTAATATCCGTCTCCAATGATCCAGCCTGCAAGAGCGGCTTTTTGCAGCTTCTCTGTCATGGAATAGCCTCCGTCATCGATTGCGGCAGAAGGGTGGCTCAAATAGTTTTCAACGAGATTGAAACCCGGAGCCCATGGATCTGATCCGCCCTCCATTTCAGCCGCCATTTCCCCGACCAATTCCAATTCGGGGATCACGCCATCCAGGGAAAACTGCTGCACTTTCTTACCGACAAGGGTTTTAAACTCTCCCCATGCATATTCCCCACCGTCTTTCGATCTTTTGTCTGCATTCCAGACAAGATGATCGTCTGTAAACTCAATGAAATTGCCATTTTTCAATGTGGCGCGGTAAACACTTCGTACGCCATTGTTTTTTGTCGCAAGAACAGATACGAACTGATTACCATCGAATACCCTGAGGTCGGTACGATCATTATTGACGATCTCACCTATGTCGAAAATTCCTTTATCAGTAAACACTTTTGTGTTATAGCGAGCACAGGCATGAGGCTGAGGTCTCTCATATGCAGAGGTGGACTTCTTCAGCTGTCCGTCGGCCTGGTCCACGAAGTAATGCCCCTGGGGCTTGCCGGTGATGCCATAACTTTCATGGAGGCCGGTGTTGAACCATTGGGGGGAGTTGGGTACGCATGCCTGGTCGAGGATGCTATAGACCAGCTCTTCATAAAAAACCCGGGCATCTCTTTCGGAGGCGAAATATCCGTAGCGTTCGCCCCATACCCGCCAGCAATTAGCCATACGATGCGCCACCTGTTTGACCGATGTCTCGCGTCCCAGGGAGCCATCCGGCTGCGGGACACCTGCTTTACGAAAATATTTCTGGGCAAGAATATCAGTAGCAATCTGGGACCAGCCCTCGGGGACTTCCACATTATTCATTTCGAAAACCACTTCACCGCTGGGGTTCCTGATGACGGAACTACGGTAATCATATTTGAACTGGTCGAATACAAGGGTGTCCTCTTTCGTAAAGCGGCGGGGGAACTGCAAGCCCTTTACAGATTGCTTTTTCGTTGCCATATTCAATACCTTAATTAGTTGAAAAATGTGTTTTAGGAAAACAGTTTTGCGGCGGGTTCGGGGTTAACGAAAATATTTTTTGTGACGGACATTTCCAATGCTCACTTTTCCCCACGATGTGCAAAACAGATGCCTGATTTTTCACATCTCAGGCCGGTGCTGGATTGTCCTTTTTTGAACAGGGTGAAAAACTTTTTTCAAAAAAAAACTTACCCAAAAACCCTAGTTCAATAACAACAATTTTATCATTTCGTTTAGACTTTATTTATTCTCTTTGAGTATGCTAACCAATTACACTAAATCGCTGTTAATCAGCGGCTTGATTTTTTGCGGACTTATCCGTCCCGCTTTTGCTCAGACCCAGTTCGCGGGCTGGGCCGGCACCTTCCAGAATTACAAGCTTTCAAAGACATTTGGGTTCTATTTTGATGCTCAATGGAGATCTACCGATCAGCTGAAGCAGATGAATGCTTTGCTGCTGAGACCGGGGCTCAATCTGTATATTACGCCGCGACTGACGGGTACGGCGGGATATGCTTTTATTCCGCAACAGCGTTTCAACTCAGGTGTAGAGGGTTATCTGCCTGAACACCGGATATGGGAGCAGCTGGTGTATACCCACCCGGTCAGGTTCGGCGCGGGTCATTCGGGTGTGCATCCGGGAGCGCATTCGGGAGTCCATTCGGAAGCTGCCCATTCGGTTGCACATCACCCGGCGACGCCTACGCTGACGCACCGGCTTCGGCTGGAGCAGCGCTATCTGCCCAAACATCATCCGGAGGGCAATGATCTTGTCCGTGACGGGCATCGCGAGGCGCACCGGCTGAGATATTTTTTCCGGGGCGTAATTCCGTTGAGTGCCGGCTTTTTTGCCGCTGCGCAAAATGAGATCTTTTTCAATCTGGGCGACCGGAGTGCCGTCAATGGCAAGTCCTTTGACCAGAACCGTGCTTATCTGGCGGCGGGTTACCGGTTGAACCGGCAGTTCGATATGGAAGTAGGATATATGAACCAATATATCAGCGGAGCCGGGTCCGCTTCCACCAATAATCACATCATGCAATTGGCGACCTATTTGAGGCTTTGAGTTTATGATTCTCCGTGCGCGGCCGGAGGCGGGATCACGATATCCATTTGTTCAGGATGTTTCTTTAGCCAGCTGACAACAAAAGGACAATAGGCTTTTATTTTCATATGGTTCGTACGGGCATAGTTAAACGCATGTGCGGCGAGGGCCGAAGCAAGTCCCTTGCCGCCCAGCTTTTCCGGCACTTCGGTATGCATCAAATAGAGCGCTCCCTCCTTTATCCGATATTCGAGATAAGCCATCCCGTCATCGAGGAAGATCTGAAATTGCTGGTTCTGTTGATTGTCCGAAATACTCAGCGGTTCCATGCGGGGGAATTATTTGCCCGCAACATACTAAAGTTCCGAAGGAATAATCAGATATATGTATTATTTTCGTAAATATATGGGGAATTTACGCACGTGTTTATCCTGCTAAAGCCCCGATTGTTATTTCGTCGAAACCCCCTTAAAAAGCCGAAAAGATTTCGCATTTTTGTATAACCACCAACGGCAACAGCGAATGAAGCAATTTATTTATGAAACCTTGTTGGCTAAGAAGAAGAGGGGGCAGAAATCCTTCGCCGTATTGATCGATCCGGACAATGTGAATGCTGAGAAAATTGAGGAATTGACAAGTCTGGCCGTCAGTGCAGATGTGGATTATTTGTTTGTTGGGGGCAGCCTGGTCATATCCAATCATCTTGATGAGGTTGTACAGCATATCCGCCGCCACTGTTCGATCCCTGTCATCCTCTTCCCCGGCACGCCTTCCCAGGTGTCCCGGTATGCCGACGGACTTCTATATTTATCCCTGATCTCGGGTCGTAACCCGGAACTGCTTATTGGTCAGCATGTCATTTCAGCGCCCGCAGTGCGCAAAAGCGGGCTTGAGATCATCTCCACCGGTTATATGGTCATTGACGGAGGCGCTCCGACGACGGTCAGCTATATCAGCAATGCATCCCCTATCCCTGCGGACAAGAACGAGATCGCCCTTTGTACGGCGATGGCGGGAGAGATGCTGGGCATGAAGCTGATCTATATGGACGCCGGCAGCGGAGCCCGTCATCCTATCCGCGAGGAAATGATCGCTTCGGTCGCCAGCCACATCGAGATTCCGCTGGTAGTCGGCGGTGGGATCCGTGATCCCGAGAAAGCCTATCTCAACTGTAAGGCCGGCGCCGATGTCATCGTGGTGGGGAACGCCATCGAGAAAGAGACTTCGCTCATAAGAGAAATGGCGGCCGCGGTGCACTCCGTGCCGGTGAAGGAGATCTAGCGCGGCGGCGGCTCGCGGCCATGGCGGAGCGGGCCGGGCGGCCGGGGACTGCGCCGGAGTTTTGCTCCCAAATAACCGTAAATCTGACAATCAACGCGTTATCTCAGCAGCTTTTGGGTCATCCAGTATAAATTTTACATAAAATTTCGGGAGAAACCCTCCATGATCCCGAAAATTGCCGTTCTTTGCGTTGTAAAAATATTTACAACAATTTCATCAACACTGAAATGAAAAAAAACTCACCCATATCACGTTACTTAGTGATATTGCACGCCTTCAATAAGCGTGGGTTTTTTGCTGCGCCTTTGAGCACAGTTTTTTCCCTTCGCCCGATTCCCTTTTGGGTGCGACGTTGATACTACTTCTATACACCGACCGCTGTCGCAACGGAACAATCTTCTGTCCGGCCATTGATCATTTCATTCCAGGAATGAAAGGTATTCTTCATTAAGAGCGTTTTTTAGAATCATGGAACAACAACAACATTTTCAGATAGTTATAGCAGACGAGACCCATCAGGATTTCGCCCAGATCATTGTTGACGAAATGGAGTCCTCGGCGAAGGCCCGGGGTACCGGAATTGCCAAACGCAGTCCGGAATATGTAAAAGAAAAGATCCGCGAAGGCAAGGCTGTCATAGCCTTTACAGAAGATGGCGTATGGGCCGGTTTTTGTTATATCGAGACCTGGGGCCATGGCGAATACGTCGCCAATTCGGGGCTGATCGTCTCCCCAAGCTTCCGGAAAAGCGGGCTGGCGAAACAGATCAAGAAGAAAATTTTCGAGCTGAGCCGCAAGACATATCCTGAGTCCAAGATCTTTGGTCTGACTACCGGTCTGGCAGTGATGAAGATCAACTCCGAGCTGGGTTACGAGCCGGTGACCTATTCCGAGCTGACCCAGGATGACGCCTTCTGGGCGGGCTGTAAAAGTTGTGTCAACTATGAGATCCTTATGAGCAAGGAGAGAAAGATCTGTATGTGTACAGCTATGCTGTATGATCCCAAAGACCATTACGAGCCGGAGGAGACAAAGGAAGACTTTAAGAAGCATTCCAAGCTATACGAACGATTCATGCGGATCAAGCAATGGAAGCTGCTGGCTCCCTTTATGAAACACCATGCGGAAAGCCATGAAGCTCCCGTCAAGTCGGGCAACAGCGGCGTCCGGCACAAATCATTATTTCATACTTTCTTTAATTTCTAAACAACAACTATCTACCGGCCATGAGCAATAAAGTCGTACTAGCATACAGCGGCGGATTGGACACTACGTATTGTGCGGTTTACCTGAAGAAAATAAAAAATCTGGAAATACATGCCCTGACGGTGAATACCGGCGGGTTTAGCACCGAAGAAGTGGCTCAGATCGAAGCCCGTGCAAAAAACCTGGGCGTGTCTTCCTTCGAATGCGTGGATGTGACCAAAGAATATTACGAAAGCTGTATCAAATACCTGATCTATGGCAATGTCCTGAAAAATGCCACCTATCCGCTGAGCGTCAGCGCGGAGAGGATGGTACAGGCGATAGCTGTAGCCAACCACGTAAAAAAGACCGGCGCCTCCTATGTCGCACATGGCAGCACCGGGGCAGGCAACGACCAGGTACGTTTTGACATGGTCTTCCAGCAAATGATACCCGGCGTAGAGATCATCACTCCTATCCGCGACCTGAAGCTGAGCCGTGCCGAAGAGATAACTTTTTTGAAAGAGAATGGCGTGGAAATGAATGTCGAAAAAGCCAAATACAGCATCAATAAAGGGCTTTGGGGCACTTCGGTTGGCGGCAAGGAAACCCTGACATCGAAGGAATACCTGCCGGAAGAGGCATGGCCTACTCCTGTCACAGCCACCGGCACCCGGCAGGTACAACTTGGATTTGAAAAAGGCGAACTGCGGAGCGTCGACGGTAAATCTTTTTCCAATCCTGTTGAAGCGATACAGCTGCTGCAGTCCATTGCACAACCGTATGGAGTGGGCCGTGACATCCATGTCGGCGACACCATCATCGGGATCAAGGGCCGCGTCGGATTTGAAGCCGCGGCGCCTGTCATTATCATCAAGGCACATCATCTCCTGGAAAAACATACGTTGACCAAGTGGCAGCTCTATTGGAAGGATCAGCTGAGCAGCTGGTATGGCAACTGGCTGCATGAAGGTCAGATGCTGGACCCTACGATGCGCAACATCGAAAAATTCCTGGAAGACACGCAGGTTACTGTCAGCGGCAAAGTCTTCGTCACCCTCCAACCCTATCGGTATACCGTAACTGGAATTGAAAGCGCCCATGACCTGATGAGCAGCAAGTTCGGCAGCTATGGAGAAATGAATAAGGGTTTCAGCGGCGAAGATGTGAAAGGTTTTGCCAGGATCTTCGGCAACCAGACCTCCATTTTCCACAAGGTCAATGACAGGTAGATAATCTAAAAAATATGAGACAAATAAGAGCAGGCATCATAGGGGGTGCAGGATATACAGGCGGGGAAATGATCCGGCTGCTGATCAACCACCCTGGGGTGGACATAAAGTTCATTCATAGCAAGAGCAATGCGGGGAAGCACGTGTATGAGGTTCATGAGGATCTGCTGGGCGATACGGAATTGAAATTCGATGAGCAGTGGCATAATGAAGTGGACGTTGTTTTTCTTTGTGTGGGGCATGGGGAAGCCAGGAAGTTCCTTGACGAAAATGGCGCCCGTCTCGATGGCGTGCTGATCATCGATCTGTCCCAGGACTATCGTCTGCACAGTGGCGGCGAGAGGCTCCGGGTCAACGGGCATCCTTTTGTCTACGGGCTTCCGGAGCTGAACCGGGAAGAGATCCGATCGGCTCATGGCATTGCGAACCCGGGTTGTTTTGCGACGACTATTCAGCTGGGGCTGTTGCCGCTGGCGAAGGCGGGATTGCTGGGCGAAGTCTATAGCACGGGGATTACCGGTTCTACCGGTGCGGGGCAGTCGCTGTCGGCGACTTCGCATTTTTCGTGGAGGGCCAATAATATACAGGCTTATAAGACGCTGACGCATCAGCATATGAAAGAGGTGGGGCAATCGTTGCAGCAGCTTCAACCGGGGTTTGGGGTGACAGCGGCCGGGGGTGCGGCGGCTGGCGGAGTGCCGGCGGCCGGGGCTGGCGGTGTCCATTTTACTCCCTGGCGGGGTGACTTCACACGCGGCATCTTTGTCTCTTCTCAATTAAGAATTGAGAAAAGCCCGGCAGAAGTGATGGCCCTCTACGAAGACTTTTATCGTGGTCACCCTTTTACCATTGTCTCGAAAAAACCTATTTCCCTGAAACAGGTGGCGGGTACAAACAAATGCCTGATCCAGCTGGAACAGACAGGGCAGCAGCTGGTGGTGCACTCCGCTCTTGACAATCTGCTCAAAGGAGCTTCGGGGCAGGCCGTTCAGAATATGAACCTGCTCTTTGGATTCGAAGAAACAGCCGGACTGCATCTCAAAGCAAATGCCTTTTAAAAATCTATTTATATGAAACTATTTGATGTTTATCCTCTGAATGATATTACCATTGTGAAGGCAAAGGGCTCTTATGTCTGGGACCAGGAAGGGCAACAATATCTTGACCTCTATGGCGGCCATGCCGTCATCTCCATCGGTCATACCCATCCGCATTATGTGAAACGTCTTACCGATCAACTCAATAAAGTTGGATTTTATTCCAACTCGATCCATATTCCTTTGCAGGAGGAGCTGGCTGACAAGCTGGGCAAGGTCTCCGGAAAGCCGGACTATCAGCTCTTCCTTTGTAATTCAGGCGCCGAAGCGAATGAGAACGCCCTTAAGCTGGCTTCCTTTCACAACGGGCGGAAAAAGGTCATCGCCTT
>DASYEB010000006.1:0-27172 GCA_036499285.1 Puia sp.
CTGCTGCAGCTGCAGGCGGATTTGGCGGCGGACCTCCCGGTAGACAAAGATGGCTCCAAGCAGGATGAGGAATAAGAAGGTGCTGCCTTCTCCGATGTATTGGGCCGTCTTGTTGTTCTCTTCGGTTTGGATAGCTTCTACCCGGGCTTCGTAGGCGGGATTATCCAGTTTCAGCTGTTGCAGCTGATAGTTAGTCATCCGGTGGTTCTGCGTTTGCAGGGCGATGAACCACCAGCCGAGGCCGGTAACTATATAGGCCAGCAGGATCCAGTAGACGGTGGTAGCCACCACCAGGCGCTTCTTTTTAAATAGCATAATTGCAAACGCATTCCCGGCATTTTATGGAACTTTCTCAATACGGACGCCTACGTTCAGGACATTTTTCAGCGGGTCATCCCACATGACCTGTTCAAGGGTATAGGAGTAAGTGCCGGGGCGGGTGAATCTGGTCTGTTGCTGGATCCAGACCCGGTCTTCAAAAATGTCGTCCATGCCACTGCCTTTCCACCCTTTTTCATTGTCCGCAAGGGACAGATCATATCGTTCGCTTCTGCCGGTGCTGTCTCCGGGGCTTTTTACGGTGCCCCTGATCCAGATGTTGTTGTAATTGTAGGCGTCCGTGTGGCGTAATACAATATAAACGTTGTAGATATTGGCGGTATCCTGCGGGCTGACGACAAAATTTATGGTTGGTTTAAAACCGCTTTCCCATTGCTGGCCGGGTAAGGTCACGTTCTTTTCAAAGACGCCCGAGGGGACAGTACAGGAGGTCCAGCCGAAGCAGCCGGCTGTATACAGGAATAAAAGCAACTTTTTCAATGAGACGCGTTTATACAAAAATAATCACATTTTTGAACCGGCATACTATAATACATTCAAAACCTGTTCTTTCGCTTTTTCCAGCTCATCTTTCATCAAAACTACGTTCTGCTGGATGGTGCTGTCGTATGCTTTTGAACCTGTGGTATTGATCTCGCGTCCTATCTCCTGCAGGATAAAGGATAGTTTTTTACCCTTACTTTCTTCGGCTTCCTTTAAAATAGCCTTGAAGTAATCGCAATGGTTTTTCAGGCGCACCTGTTCTTCGCTGATGTCTATTTTCTCGATATAAAAGATCAGTTCCTGTTCGAGGCGGTTGGGATCATAACTTTCTTTCCCGACATGCTCTTCCAGCAGTTTCTTCAGGCCTTCCCGGATCTTCTGCTGGCGCAAAGGAGCCAGACGGGTGACCTCATCCTGGTGCCGGAGGATATTGTCGATGCGCAGGATCAGGTCTTCTTCCAGGGAGGCGCCCTCATTGAGCCGATGGGCATTGAGATCGTCGACGGCGGAAAGAATGACTTTTTCAAACTTTCTCCACTCCTCATCCGTCAGCGTGTCGCTGGTGGGCGTAATGACTTCGGGCAGCTTTACCAGGGTGCTGAGAATATTGGAAGGGTCCAGGTTCAGCTCGTTGGAAAGGTCTGCCAGGGCCCGGTAATAGGCTTTAGCCAGGTCGGTGTTGATACTTACGGGCTTGGCATTGCCGGTTTGTTTCAGACTAATTGTGCAGTCGAGGGAGCCTCGTCCCAATTTCTCAGAGAGTAATTTCCGGATCTGGAACTCGAACGGTTTCAGGAAGCCAGGTAATTTCAATTGCAACTCGAATTGTTTTCCGTTCAGGGATTTGATGTCTACCTGAAAAGTCTTGTCTCCAACTGCCTGTTCTGCGCGTCCGAAACCAGTCATCGATTTGAGCATAATAATCTTTTTTAAGTTTTCACGGTCTATGACCTTCGTCGGACCGGTTGCATTTAAGATGGAAAGTTAATGATTCCTTTCGGCAAACAGCAAGGAATAGATTTCCTGCCGGTCCAGCATTCGCATTTCCCCCGGTCCCAATCCTTCGATGGTAAGCTGTTGGATCCGGTAGCGGATCAATCTCAATGTCGGAAAGCCGACCCCGGCTGTCATCTTACGTACCTGTCTGTTCTTACCTTCCTGCAGGATCACTTTAATCCAGGTCGTCGGAATCTGTGCGCGATAGCGGATTGGAGGGAAGCGTTCCGGCACCCGGGGTGAAGAAGCCATGGCTATTGCTTTTGCCGGTTTGGTCCGGTAGCTTTTACCATCGATGCTGATCGTCACGCCCGACTCCAACTGACGGATGGCGGCAGGAGAGATATCTCCTTCCACCTGGACCCAATATTCCCGGTCGTGAGCGAACCGGGGATTTAGCAGCCGGTGGTTAAATGTGGTGTCATTGGTCAGGATAAGGAGTCCTTCGCTGTCAAAATCCAGCCGGCCGACGGGATAGACATCCGCCGGTACAGGGAAGAAATCCTTTAATGTTTTCTTCCCCTCCCGGGAAGTAAATTGTGAAAGAACCTGGAAGGGTTTGTATATGATGTAGTATTGATGCACGTTTCAGCCGATCTTCTAATTTCTGTTGTAAAGCTTTTTGTAAAGAAAAAGCCCGGTGCGAAACCGGGCTTTCAATATATGGATGGGTTAGTAAGTACCGGGAAATAAATTTCCCTACACAATATTAAAAATAATTTTCTCTATCTTAAAAAATTTTCCAACAAATTTTATTCACATTTTTTTTTAACCTGTGGAAAAGGGTAACGAATCACCACCGTTCCGACCGTAACTTCGCACAAATTTCAAACTATGCAATTTCCTTCTCCGGTAGCTGTTCAGTGGTTAAGTGAGTTTTTAGGTGCAGAGCTTATTGGTGATAAAAATGGCCAGGCTACAGGCATTAATGAGATACATAAAGTCGAAAAAGGGGATGTTGTATTTGTCGATCATCCTAAATATTATGAGACCTGTCTTCAGTCCAACGCCACGTTCATCATTATCAACAAGGCCGTAGAAGTGCCACCGGGCAAGGCTTTGCTGGTTGTTGACCAACCTTTTGAAGCCTATCTGAAGATCGTCCGCCACTTCCGGCCTTTCGAGCCGGCTACGAAAATGATCAGCGACACGGCGACGATTGGCGAAGGGACATATCTCTACCCGAATGTCTTTGTGGGACATCATGTGACCATTGGAAAGAACTGTTTTATACATCCCAACGTAACTATTCTGGACCATTGTATCATTGGCGACAATGTCATTATCCAGGCCGGCACCGTCATCGGCTCGGATGCTTTTTATTACAATACAAAAAAAGACCGTGCCGTCTGGTATCGGAAGATGGAAAGCTGTGGCCGTGTAGTGATTGAAGATTTCGTGGAAATAGGCGCAGGCTGTACTATTGACCGGGGGGTGAGTCATGATACGCGTATCGGGGCAGGGACCAAAATGGATAATATGATCCATATCGGTCATGATACCGTCACCGGGAAAAACTGCCTGTTCGCCGCCCAGGCCGGCATTGCCGGTGCAGCGGAGATCGGGAATGGCGTCATTCTCTGGGGACAGGTGGGTGTCAGCAAAACTCTTACTATTGGTGACAATGCCGTTGTCTATGCACAAAGCGGTGTGCCTGCATCCCTTGAAGGCGGTAAGAGCTATTTCGGCTCACCTGCTGAAGATGCATTACTTAAGAAAAAGGAGCTTGTCTGGATCAAGCGTATCCCCGAGCTCTGGAAAAAAGTGATGCAGGGCTGATCACTGCGGCGGATTATAATCATAGGGCACTACTTCGGCCAGCTTTTTCCAGGACCAGTAACCAATATTGGTGACATCCGACTGATCATAGAAATAGCCATTTTCCTGGATGACAAATCCATCGGTGAGATCCAGGGCTGAGATCTGTACTTTGGCTGTAAGGGGGAATTTATTTTCCTGGAGATATTTTTTATCCGGAAGCTGGCCGGTATAGCTGATGCGAAGTTTCCCTGTCAGACCGATCTGCACGTCACCGCTATCCACTGAATAGAATTTCGCATCATAGGGATCACCGATCGGCTTCATTTTATTTTTGTCACTGGAGTCGGCCAGCTCGAGCACGAATCCTTCTTCCTGCAGGGTGCTGTCATACCAACTGCGGAGGAAATGCAACCGCGAGCCGACATAGGCATTGAACCGGTTCTGTTTCCATGTCTCCTGCTGTTCGGGGCTGCCCTGAATTTCTTCGAAAAGGGGATATCCTGTATAGCTGCTGACGTTGGTACTGTATTCATGTACAAAGGAGTCCATCTGGTAGTGGATCTTGTAACCAAGCGCATTATTGGTGATCACCAGATCTGCGGTTGACTTTATTCGCAGCTTGTTCCGCTTTTTATAGAAATAGAATTTCAGGACCTCCTTATTGTCCAGCGTGCACTGAGCGGCATTGGGTGTTGTTCCGATGAAATGATCGAGGAAGAACTGACCGTATTTGTCCCAGCCATCTGCTACTTCTGCGCTGCCGGTGACTACGGCCTGTTCCAGGCTTTTATCCTGTTCCTTCAGCTGGATCTTCAGGGTATCGCTGTCTTTATGGTCTTTGCCGATGCGCATGGACTGTGTTTCATACCCCGTATATGAAATGATCAGGTCGTATCCTCCGTTAGCGAGGCGCAGATGGAAGCCGCCGTCTGCTTTTGACAGGGTACCTACTGTCGTATTCTGACAAAAGACGGAGGCGCCGGTCAGCGGCTGTCCGGATTTTGAGTCGGTGACCAGACCATCGATGGCAAATGTCTTATCCTGGGAAAAGACGGAAAGGGAGTAAAGGAAAGAGAACAAACAAAACAGAATGGGTTTCATGGATATCGTTTGAGACAGTAAGTTAGTAAGCCGGGGTCTAATTTGAAAGAAGAATCGCTATTTTAACATCGTCATGAATTATACGAACTGGACTCCTTCCAGTTTAGATAGGCATTGCAAGCCGTCTTTATGGTCTCATCCAGGGGAGTGAACCGAAATCCGGGCAACTGCTGAAGAATCTTATTGTTGTCAAAGAAGGCCTTGCTCCGGGCCACTCTTGCGCTTTCGCGGGTCAGTATGGATGGCTGACCCGTTAAAATACTTTTTAATCTGGCCATTCGCCAGGCCATACCGGCTAAAAAGGGTGTGGCTTCCCGGGATGGCCGTCGTTTCCCGAGTCCGTCGGCCATATCTTCGAAGAGGCGCCGGAAGGTCCAGTTGTCGCCATTGAGAATATACCGCTCACCGCTGACATCGCTTTCCAGCAGACAAACTACGGCCCGTGCTGCATCGGCCACGTCTACAAAGCCATTGACCCCTTCGGTATACCAGGGAAATTCCCGGAAAGCATTGCGAAACAGCGTGCAGCTGCTGTTATTCCAGTCTCCATAACCCAGCAGCGTACTGGGGTTGACGATAGCAGCCGGCAGTCCTTCGCCGATGCCCCGCCATACTTCGACTTCACCGTGATATTTACTGATGGCATAATTCGTATTCCATTTGCCATCGTCCCATTTCTTTTCTTCTGTCACGCGTTCGTCATAACCCGTGCGGCCCAGAGCTGCGACGGAGCTGACGTGGATAAAACGTTTTATATCTTTTTCCAGCGCAATATTGACCACGTTTGCCGTCCCGCTGATGTTGGTGCTGAACATTTCCCGGCGATCGCGGGCGGCGAAGGACAGCTTTGCGGCAGCGTGGATGACTGCGTCGGTGTCTTCCATTGCTTCTTCCAAACCGGTGACATCGAGAATATCACCGGAGATCCATTCTACTTTTTCGAGGATGGTGGAAGGGATGAAAGCAGGCAGGGTTGTGCTGCGACGGATCGCGCGCACGGAATATCCTTTTGCAACCAGCTCGCTGATGATGTATGCGCCCAAAAAACCGGTGCCGCCTGTGACCAATACTTTGCCATTTATTTTATTCATACCGGTAATATCCTTTTCCTGTCTTTCTTCCCAGCGCACCCTGTTGGACCTGTGACTCCTGGATAGGGGAAGGTTTCAGGCGCGCGGGCTGGCCCATTGCCTCATATACGGAGCAGCTGACAGCATAATTAATATCATTACCAATGAGGTCCATCAGCCGGAAAGGTCCCATCCGGAAACCTGTAGCTTCCATTACCTGGTCGATGGTTTCTATATCGGCTAATCCTTCTTCTACCAAACGCAGCGCTTCCAGGTAATAAGGCCGGGCCACATGATTGACGATGAAGCCGGGGGCGTCCTTACACAATACGGGTGTCTTGCCCATTTGGATAGCTGCAGCTGTGAGGGCCTTTATGGTTGTCTCTTCCGTCAGGGGGGTGCTTACTACTTCCACCAGCTTCATCAGGGGGGCGGGGTTGAAAAAATGCAAACCGGCGAATCGTTGAGGATGGGGGATCTTTCCGGCGAGAGCGGTGAGGGAAAGGGACGAAGTGTTGGAGGCAAAAATGGCCTCGTTGGTGTTGACCGCTGCCAATTTTTTAAAAAGCTCCTCTTTTATCTCCGGTCTTTCGACAATGGCTTCGATCACAAGATCGGCTGTACAATTATTCATTTCAGCGGAAAAGGAAAGCCGGCCAAGGATGGCCTGTTGTTCCATGGAACTGAGCTTATTCTTTTCCGTCAGGGTCTGCAGGTTTTTTTCGATGCCGGTCCGGCCTTTCTGCACCATAGCGGCATCCACGTCATACAGCATGGTTTGGTATCCCGCCATAGCAGCTACCTGGGCAATGCCGCTGCCCATGGTACCAGCCCCGCAAACGCAGATTGTTTTTATCATAGTTTGATTTTACACAGCACCGGTAAACTGCTTCAGGAACCGGACATCATTTTGCGAGTACAGGCGCAGGTCATTGATGCGGTATTTGAGCTGGCAGATCCGTTCGATCCCCATCCCGAAGGCAAAGCCCGTATACTTGTTGCTGTCGATGCCGAAGTTTTCGAGCATTTTGGGGTGGACCATGCCGCTGCCAAGAATTTCTACCCAGCCGGTATGTTTGCAGACGCTGCAGCCCACGCCTCCGCAGATGCGGCAGTTGATGTCCATTTCTGCGCTGGGCTCGGTGAACGGGAAATAAGAGGGGCGGAAACGGACCTTCACATCTTTCCCGAACATTTCCTGTACAAAGAAGTAAAGGGTTTGTTTCAGATCGGCGAAGGAGACATTCTCGTCAACATATAAGCCTTCTGTCTGATGAAAGAAACAATGTGCGCGGGCGCTGATGGTCTCATTGCGATATACCCGTCCCGGGCAGATGATCCGGATAGGGGGTTTTTGCTTTTCCATCGTACGCGCCTGTACGCTGCTGGTATGTGTGCGGAGCAGCCAGTCGGGTTGCTGATGAATATAAAACGTGTCCTGCATATCCCGGGCGGGATGATTTTCGGGCAGGTTGAGAGCGGTGAAATTATGCCAGTCATCCTCGATCTCGGGGCCTTCCGCCACGGAGAAACCCAACCGCCCGAAGATATGAACGATCTGGTCGCGCACGAGGGTAATGGGGTGATGCGTCCCCAAGGGCAGGGCGTCTCCCGGCAGGCTGAGGTCTATGTTATGGGCTTTGCCGGCAGGACCGCTTCCGAGGCTACCTTTCCAATCTTCGTATTTGGATTCGGCCAGCTGCTTAAATTCGTTCAGGGTCTGACCAAATTCTTTTTTCTGGTCGGCGGGTACATTCTTCATTTCCGTAAAAAGGCTTTTTACAATACCTTTTGTGCCGAGAAAACGAATGCGATATGCCTCCAGCGCTTCTGCTCCGTCCGCAGTGATGGATGTGATCTCCTGTTTGAACTGCTCAATTTGTTGTAACAATTGCTCCATACCGCAAAGATACCTAGTTTTGCCCCAAAAAAACACCCATTTCATGTCTCCCAACCTGCATATAAGCGATTTTCTCGATCCGATCAATCTGGCCGAACTATCACAGGATCAGGGCTACAAGGACGGGCAGATCGGCAAGCTCATCGATGCCTATGATGAGTCCTTTCCCGACCTGTACGAGTCGGACATGGTGATAGTAGGATGTGAGGAAGAGAGGGGTATTGGGCGCGACCGCAGGGAAGCCGGCGGCCCTGACGCCATCCGGGAACAGTTTTACCAGCTGTATTACTGGCATCCCGACGTGAAGCTGGCGGATGCGGGGAATATCCGCGCAGGGGCGACCCTGAACGACACTTATGCGGCGCTGAAAACGGTCCTCAGGGAGCTGACATCCATTGGTAAAACCGTCGTAATCCTGGGCGGATCGCATGACCTGACCTTGTCCCAGTATTATACTTATTCCGATAAGAAACATATTATAGAAGCAACCTGTGTCGACGCGCTGATCGACCTGGATATCGATTCCCTGAACCGGAGCGATAATTTCCTCATGGAAATGCTAACCGGCGAACCCAATTATATCCATCACTACAACCACATCGGCTTTCAGAGCTATTACGTCCATCCGCATATGCTGGAGACGATGGACAAGCTGCGGTTCGACTGTTTCCGGCTTGGCAGTGTAAAGGACAATATCGAGGAAATGGAACCGGTGATCCGTAATTCACATCTGTTCAGCTTTGACATTTCGGCGATGGCGCATTCCTTTGCTCCTGCCAACCAGCTTTCCCCGAATGGCTTTAATGGCGAAGAAGCTTGTATACTTATGCGTTATGCGGGGCTTAGTCATAATGTCAATACCGTAGGTATCTACGGTTATACGCCGGCCAGGGATCAGGGACAGCTGACGGCCCGACAGATCAGTCATATGCTGTGGTATCTTATAGACGGCAAGAGCAGGGGGCGCCGGGAGGCGGCTCTTTCGGACCGGGATTTCTTTATCGAATACCGCACTGCCTTTGCGGAAGTGGAGACGACTTTTTTGCAAAGCAAAAAGACCCAGCGCTGGTGGATGCAGCTGCCGGATAATAAATACATCGCCTGTTCTTACCAGGATTATCTGTTGGCCAGCAGCAACGAGATCCCCGAAAGATGGCTGCGGGCGCAGGAGAGGGGATAGGTGGGTGAGGGCTCTGTTTTTTGATTATATTGCAGCAAAGCATCTATCATGAGGTTGTATACCGGGTTAGCGCTGATCCTTGTTGTTGTTTTTTCGCAGGCCTGTTCGCCGGCACATTCCATTCAATCGGGTCAGCCGGCAGCCGGTGGCGGAAAGACCGCTTCCCGTACTGTGCCTACCCTTACGACGGCTGCACTGGACGAGATGCTGAAGCAACCGGGGCTTGAGTCTGCGCAGGTGGGCGTCTGCCTTTATGACCCTTCTTCCTCTACTTTTAAGGTCAACTACCAGGGTGATAAATATTTTATCCCGGCCAGTAATACCAAGCTCTTCTCTCTGTATGCTGGAATGAAATATCTGGGTGATTCGCTGGTTGGCATGCGTTGGATGTCGAATGATACGGCGTTGTTTATTATCCCTTCGGGTGATCCGACCTTCCTGCACCCTTCTTTTCCGGATCAGCCGGTGGTACGATTTCTTCAGCATGTCCGGCAGCCGCTGTACCTGGCCAATAGTAACTGGATGGACAAGCCGCTCGGCCGGGGCTGGGCCTGGGATGATTATAATGACGACTATATGTCCGAGCGCAGCGCTTTTCCTGTTTATGGCAACCTGATCCGCTGGGTGTCGGATTCTCTCTCTGCCTCCTTTTATTCGATTCCTGATATCAACTGGCCGGTGCGGTTTTCTACGGATACTACAAAACAGATATTTCATGTTCAGCGGGACTTTACGGCAAATGCGTTTGAGATCACCGAGGGCAAGGGAAAGACCCGTGAGCAGGACGTCCCGTTCATTACCGACGGAGGTGTTTCGGCTGCGGTGTTGTTAAAGGATACAGTAGGGAGGGAAGTGAGGCTGGGGAACGTGCTGCCGGGATCCATGCAAATGCCAAAAATGGGTGTCGTGCATTCGCGGCCGGTGGATTCGATGTTTCGCCCGATGATGTACAACAGCGACAATTTTTTTGCCGAGCAGACACTGCTGATGGTGAGTAATCAGCTGCTGGGGAAAATGAACGATTCGCGGATCATCGACACGCTGCTGAAGACCGATCTGAAGGACCTGCCCCAGCATCCTATTTGGGTAGATGGCTGCGGGCTCAGCCGTAACGACCTGTTTACGCCACAGGACTTTATATGGCTGCTTAATAAATCTAAAAATGAGTTCGGGCTGGATCGCATGAAAAGGATCCTGCCTACGGGCGGAAAGGGGACTTTAGCGTCTTATTACCGCCAGGACAGCGGCTATATTTTTGCAAAGACGGGAAGCCTTTCGGGGGTTGTCGCGCTTAGCGGTTATCTGATCACCCAAAAAGATCATCTCCTTCTGTTCTCCATTCTCATCAACAACTACACTGGTAGCGGCGTAACGGTACGCCGCCAGATGGAACAGCTGATCCATACGTTCAGGAGTAATTATTGATCTAGCGACCGAACATTTTCTCCAGATAGTCCGGTTTGAATTCCATGAAGGTGGGATCGCCTCCGGGAGTAACGTTGTGCTGCGTGCAGGCGAAGAGATCGTTGACCAGTATCCGCATTTCCTTTTCCGACAGAGGGGTGTCGGGTTTTACGGCTTGTTGCCTGGCCATGGTGCGGATGAGTTTTTCCCTTTTGGAAAACCGGATCTCGCTGGTGAAATGTTTGAACTGTTCCAGCAGATTTTCAAGGGAAGCTTTGTCGTCGCCGTGGCCGGTGTCGGCCGGGGTACCCTGGATAATGAAACTGTCTTTTCCAAAAGGCTCTATCGTATAACCCAGCTGGTTGAGGTCGGGCAATAATTCGTTGAGCAGAATGGCATCCTGCGCCGACAGGGTCAGTGTTGCGGGAAACAGGCTTTTCTGGCTGGGGATCTGTTTGCCGGTTGCGGCGGTCTTATATCGCTCATAGAGGATCCGTTCGTGTGCTGCCTGTTGATGAATGATAATAAAGCTCCGGTTGGTAGATACCGAGATATAGGTCTTTAGCAATTGCTGAAGGGGTGCATTCTCAATGGGCATTATCGGCTTTGCCGGGATATTGATGCCTAATAAGTTGTCCGCTGTGGTTGCGGCGGATGACTGGGTGCGGTTTTGAGGTAGGGTACTTCCGGCTGCCTTTTGCTGGTCAGCGGGGCTCTCGTAAAAATCTTTCCAGTGACGTAACTCGCTTTTGTTGGTGGGTTCGATAAAATGCGCCTGGTTCTTCCTGGTAAATGTTTGATAGAGTGAGGAAGAGGTGACCTCTGCCTTTTTTTCGTCGGAGACCGGTTTGCTGATCGCGTCGAGATGCTGTATGGAAGGATCCAGGTCAAAGTCCAGGGTAGGTGTGACGCTGAACTGGGCCAGGGCATGTTTTACAGCGGCCTGTACAAAGGCATAGACGATCTTTTCATCTTCGAACTTTATCTCCTGTTTGGTAGGATGGACATTGATGTCCAGCTGCTCCGGGTCAAGGTCGATGAAAAGGACATACAGCGGGAAGCTTTCCTGGGGGATCATATCCCGGTAGGCGTTCATTACAGCGTGATTGAGATAGGCGCTGCGGATGAAGCGGTTGTTGACAAAAAAATATTGATCTCCTCTTGTTTTTTTTGCTGTCTCCGGCTTGCCGACAAAACCATAGATATTGAGATAGTCGGTGTTTTCCTGGACCGAAACGAGCCTGGGGGCCTGAGAGCTGCCAAGGATCTGTACAATGCGTTGTTTGAGGCTTCCCTTTTCCAGGTGCATGACCTCCTGACCGTTGCTGGTCAGGGAAAAGAATATGGAGGGGAAGGACAGCGCTACGCGGATGAACTCATCAACGATATGCCGCAACTCTGCGGGATTGCTTTTCAGGAAGTTCCGGCGGGCGGGGACGTTGAAGAAAAGATTCTTCATGGCTATGCTGGTACCTGCGGGCAGGGCTACCGGCTCCTGCCGGACCACTCTGCTATTTTCGATCCCGATACAGGTGCCTGCCTCGTCTTCCGGCCGGCGTGTCCGCAGCTCGACCTGTGCAACGGCAGCGATGGACGCCAGCGCCTCGCCACGGAAGCCCATGGTGCGGATATGAAAGAGGTCGTCGATGTTTCGGATCTTGGAGGTAGCATGCCGCTCGAAAGCCATTCTCGCGTCCGTCTCGCTCATCCCTTTTCCGTTGTCTACCACCTGTATCAGCGACTTGCCGGCATCCTGGATAAAAAGACGGATGTCTGTGGCTCCGGCGTCAACCGCATTTTCGAGCAACTCCTTTACTGCGCTGGCGGGTCGCTGGATGACCTCTCCGGCGGCTATCTGATTAGCGATGTTATCGGGCAATAATTGAATGATGTCTGGCAATTCTACCTTAATTTGTGTGCAATTTACGCCGAAATAATCATAAGGCTAAGTTTGCACAATATGAGAAAATCCTTCCTTTTACTGTTCCTGGTGACCGGTTTTATCTGTTGTTATGCCCAGCGGGCGGCTGATCCTGTAGAAGCGACGACTGCGGCAAGGCCGGGGTTGTCTGCCGACGCATGGGTGGACAGCGTTTTCCGGACCCTTTCTCCCGACGAGAAGATCGCGCAGCTCATGGTGATCAGGCTTTCGGCTATTGATCCTTCGACCCGCAAGGCCATATTTTATGACAAGGAGGTAGAGGCGGCCGTGAGGAAATACAATGTAGGGGGTATTTGCCTGTTCCAGGGCGACCCCCTGACACAGGCCAGCCATATCAATTATTATCAGGGTTTGGCGCGTACTCCCATCCTTTTTTGCATCGACGCGGAGAATGGACTTGGAATGCGTATGGACAGTGTAGAGGGCCTGCCTCGTCAGATGATGCTGGGTGCGACGGGAGATCCTTCGCTGATCTATCAGTATGGGCATCTTGTAGGTGCGCAGTGCCGTCGGATGGGTATCCAGGTAAACTATGCACCTGTGGTAGACATCAATAACAATCCCGATAACCCGGTGATCAACGATCGTTCGTTCGGGGAAAATAAGCTCAAAGTAGCGGAATTTGGTGTTCAGTATATGAAAGGGCTGCAGGACGAAGGTGTCATGGCCTGTGCAAAACATTTTCCGGGTCATGGGGATGTCGCTGTTGACTCGCATCTCGATCTACCTGTGATCAACAAAGACAAAAAACAGCTGGATTCGCTGGAGCTGTATCCTTTTCGTGCGATGTTCAATGCCGGTGTCGCCAGTGTCATGATCGCGCACCTCTATATCCCGGCTATTGATAATACTCCCAACCGGGCTACTTCTCTTTCCTATAACAATGTCACGAAGCTTCTGCGGAAGCAGCTTCATTATACGGGTATCAGTTTCACCGATGCGCTTGAGATGAAAGGCGTGTCGAAGTATTATCCCGATGGAGAAGCTTCCGTCCAGTCTCTTGTGGCGGGTAATGACATGCTTTGTCTGCCGGGCGACGTAGCTCTTAGCCTGGAAAAGATCAATGCCGCCATCCACGATAAAAAGATCCGCTGGAAGGATATCGATGCGCGGGTAAAAAAAGTGTTACGTGCAAAATACACCTATGGGCTGAGCAGCTGGCAGCCGATCAATACTAATCATCTCACTGCCGACCTGAACGAAGGTATAAAGGAGATGCGCAGACAGGTGGCGGAGAATGCGCTGACGCTGGTACGTAATGCCGAACCGGGTGTCTTCCCCTTGCACACCGCTCAGAAGAAAAAGATAGCCTATATCGGCATGGGGCTGAATGATGACAATGCCTTTAGCCGTCGTATGCGTTCGGACTACAATGCGCATGTCTACTTCTTCGACTATAATCTCGACAGCGCCAAAGCCGCGGCTGCGCTGGAACTGCTGAGCCACCGGTATGAGACGGTGGTGATCGGTCTGCACAACTATGCCCGCTTCCCGGCCCGGAATTTTTCCATCAGCCAGCCTGCCGCCTGGCTTTTGCAGCAGCTGCAGCAGAAGGAGCGAACGGTCACGCTGGCCTTTGGCAATCCTTATGCGTTGAAGAACAGCTGTGACGCAAAAGTCCTGCTTGCCTGTTACGAAGACGATTCGACGACACAGGAGGTAGCGGCCGATCTGCTCAACGGAAAATTTGCTGCAAAAGGTCATCTGCCGGTGTCTGTCTGTGCCGAGTTTAAGGCCGGTACGGGCATCGTGGGGCCCGAACGACTACTGCCTGCCATAGACCCTTCCCTGGTAGGAATGGATGTCACCCGTCTGCATAAGATCGACGCCATCTGTGAGGAGGCCATTGCAAAACAGGCGGCTCCGGGCTGTGTGGTACTGGTGGCAAGGCATGGGAAGATCGCTTATGAGAAAGCATTTGGATATATGACCTATGACCAAAAAGAGCCGGTGTATAAGGAGACGATCTACGACATGGCTTCCTGTACAAAGATCTGCGCCACTACCATGGGTGTCATGAAACTATATGATGAAGGCCGGCTCGACCTTCAGAAGACGCTGGGAGACTATCTGCCCTGGGTGAGGGGCACCAATAAGGAATCGTTGCGGATCTGGGATATACTCCTGCACCAGGCAGGGCTTGTAGCCTTTATTCCATTTTATAAAGAGACTATCGACAGCAGCAAGGAAGGATTGCCGTTGCCGGCGATCTATTCGGCAAAACCCGATAACATTCATGGCATCCGCGTTGCGGAGAATCTCTATCTGCGCAACGACTGGGAAGACACGATCTACCGGCGTATCCTGCAAAGTAAAGTGGGGCCGAAGGACAAATACATCTATAGCGACAATGATTTTATTTTCATGGGGAAGATCGTCGAGGCCATTTCCGGGATGTCTCTTGACGAATATGTGAAAAAGACCTATTACGATCCGCTGGGAATGAGTTCTACGGGTTTTTTGCCACGGGAGCGTTTTCCCCTTGGCCGTATTGCGCCTACTGCGGACGAACCCATCTTCCGCCGGCAGATGATCAGGGGTGATGTACATGATCCGGGGGCGGCGATGTTTGGTGGTGTTGCCGGTCATGCGGGTCTTTTTAGTGATGCGTATGATCTTGCCTTGCTGGAGCAGATGTTGCTTGATGGCGGAAAGATCAATGGGACGACTTATCTGAAGCCTTCGACGATAGACTTTTTTACGGGATATCACAGTGAGATCAGCCGTCGCGGATTGGGATTTGACAAGCCGGAAAAGGATAATGCGCATAGGAAGGAACCGTATCCGTGTTTGTCTGCGTCGCCGCAGACCTGGGGTCATACGGGGTTTACCGGGACTTGTGTGTGGGTTGATCCAAAGTACGATCTTATTTTTGTTTTTTTGTCTAACCGGGTGAATCCTATTGAGAATAATCCGAGGCTTTCGAATTTGAGTATTAGAGGGAGAATACAGGAGACGGTGTATCAGGCGATGGGTGTTGATGAGGCGGGGACGGCTGCGCCGGCGCCGGTGAAGAAGGGGAAAAAGAAGAAGCGGTCTTAGGTTAGGCGTGGAACAATGTGAATATCTCTTTCAATTTCGTAATAGAGGCGCTGCTAATTTTGTTAGCGGCGCTTTTTTTATTGGGGAAAAGATAAATCGAGGGGTATGGAATGGGATAGTTATAAATTGGATAAAGAGGGTTTAGTTTATAAGTTTTGCAGCGAAGGGCATCGGGGGAAAATTGCAAAAGTTATCAGGTTTCAAGAATTTAGCGACCTGGGGCGAAATGCCTTTAATCTTGCATTTGGCGACCTTGATGAAGCTAGAGATAAGATAGATGATAAAGTCATAAGTAATAATGGTGATCAGTTAAAAATCATACATACTGTGGCTCAAGCTATTATTGATTTTTTCAGTTCGAGACCCAGAGCCTTTGTTTTGATATGGGGTAGTAGTCATTCGCGAACAAGGCTTTATCAGATGAGGATCGCCAGATTTTGGGCGGAGGTAAGCAAACAATTTGAAATACTCGGAGAGTTCGAAAATGAATGGTTGCCTTTTCAGAAGGGAGTGAATTACAAAAGATTCCTGATTTACAAAAAATGAGTAAATTTATAGTGAAAAATTAAGCCTATGGAGCAGATAGAAAATAATAGCGAGAACGATTTTTTTAAGAACCGCAAGGCTATAATTCGAGAGGTAAAAGGCATGCGAACTTATGAGGATGATCCCATTTTTAAGAAAAAACTGGAAGATGCCTACAAAGCGTTGGAAGAATGTCCTCTTCCCGAACATCTACTGAAACGCCTCAACGAAGACTAACGTTCTATCTTCTCCACGATCTTCTTCAAATTCTTCTGATAATACTTACACACCGGCCGTAGTCCGCACTGTTCGCATTTTGGTGTTCTTGCCACGCAAATATAACGTCCATGGAGGATCAGCCAGTGATGGGCGACATGTACCAGGTCTTTTGGGATGAATTGCAGCAATTGCTTTTCTGTCGCCAGCGGCGTCTTTGCATTGATGGTCAGGCCGATGCGGGCTGAGACGCGGAAGACGTGGGTGTCCACCGCCATATTGGGCTGATTATCGACAACCGAAGTAATGACATTGGCTGTTTTGCGGCCCACGCCCGGAAGCTGTACCAGTTCCTCGACAGTCAGCGGCACCTCTCCGTGGAATTTGTCCACAAGCATGCCTGCCATGCCGATGAGGTGTTTGGTTTTATTGTTGGGATAGGAGATGCTGCGTATCAGGGGAAATAGCTCCTCAAAGCTGGCCTGTGCAAGAGACTGAGGGTCCGGATATCTTTCGAAGATAGCCGGGGTGGTCATATTGACCCGTTTGTCAGTGCATTGTGCAGACAGGATCACCGCCACCAGCAGCTGGTAGGGGTTGTCGTACAATAACTCGGTCTCTGCATCAGGGTTGTGCTTACTGAAATAGTCCAGTACGAATTGAAAGCGTTCCTTTCTGGTCATTGCTTCTGGTCATTAGATATGAGCTTCAATGACCGCAAATTTACGAATATAGATCTAAGGGTGCGATACAGTTTCCTGTACGGCGGTCCTTCTTGCATAATTCATAACCCGCAGGATAACTTCCATACGCGGAGCAATTGTAACCTTGTCGAGTTCGTCGGAAGACGATCGCAGAACATCCAGCTTCTCGCGAAGCATCCAGTCTTCCTTCAGCGCAGCCTCTATCGCAGCCGATAATTCGGGGGAAGACTCTTTATACAAATACCGCAAAAGATCCTCCGGTGTAAAGAGTGTCATAGGCAAATACCATTTAATGTCCAATAAATTCCGAAAGCAGTAAAAGTGAAACGTCCGTTATAAAAACGAGATTTGGATTGGGATATTGTCTGTTAAGAAATTATTGTTTCGTGTCGTCGGGTTATGGTATAAAGTAACCCTTTGACACGAAACCGCTTATGTCTGGGCCTTCGGCCTAACCGAGCGGAGCGAAGGTTACGAACGAGGTTCTCAACAGTGTTGAGGACCGAAGTTCTACCTGTGGTCCACTTTTAGTAAAAAAGGGGGCGAGAAAGGTACAAAATACTAACTATCAATGCTTATCCGAAGTGGCTTCATCCCGGATCAGGAAGAGGTCCTCATTGTCTCTCTTCATAAAATATTTTTCCCGGGCATACTTTTCCAACAGTGCGGGGTTGGTCTTCAGCTGCTCCAGTTCCTGTTTGGTCGCAGTGATCTGCTGCTCGTAATACTTCTTACTCTCCTGTAGTTTTAACAATTCTCCCTTTTCCCGGAAATGGCTTGTGATCAAGTCACGGTTGTCAAAGAACAGGATCCAGACGGTAAATCCTATTCCTGTCAAAAGGTACTTGTTCTTTAAAAAAGAAGGGATATGTGCTAAAATCTTCATTGAAAAACAGGGTCCGGAACCGGCCATCGCTGATTCCGGACCTTAAATTATGACTATTTCTTGAATTTGATACGTCCTTTTGGATAAATGCCGGCGTCAGCCAGCTCTTCCTCGATGCGGAGAAGCTGGTTGTATTTGGCCAGGCGGTCGGTACGGGAGGCGCTGCCGGTCTTGATCTGACCGCAATTGAGGGCTACGGCGAGGTCGGCAATAGTAGTATCTTCCGTTTCCCCGCTGCGGTGGCTCATGATGGTTGTATAACCGTGAGTCTGAGCCAATTGTACGGCATTGATCGTCTCCGTGATGGTGCCTATCTGGTTGACCTTGATCAGGATGCTGTTGGCTACGCCCCTATCGATGCCTTTTTGCAGGATCTTAGTATTTGTGACGAACAGATCGTCGCCTACCAGCTGAACTTTATTGCCGATGGCGTCGGTTAATTTTTTCCAGCCATCCCAGTCTTCTTCCGCCATTCCGTCCTCGATGGAAATGATGGGATATTTATTTACCCAGGAAGTCCAGTAGTCCACCATCTGATCGCTGGTCAGCTCTTTCCCGGTGCTTTTGTAGAATTTGTACTTTCCGTCCTTGAACATTTCGCTGCTGGCAGCGTCGAGGGCGATGCCGATCTGGCTGCCTACTTTATAGCCGGCTGCTTCGATGGCCATGAGAACCGTTTCGATGGCTTCTTCATTGCTTTGGATATCGGGGGCGAAACCGCCTTCATCGCCGACATTGGTGCTATACCCTTTCTTTTTCAGCACGGTTTTCAGCTGATGGAAGATCTCCACGCCCCAGCGCAGTCCTTCGCTGAAGGTCTCGGCGCCGACGGGGACGATCATATATTCCTGGTAGTCGATCTTGTTATCGGCATGAACCCCGCCATTGAGGATATTCATCAGGGGCATCGGTAATACGGTGCTGTTGACGCCACCCAGGTAGCGGTAAAGAGGCAGCTTGCTTTCTTTGGAAGCGGCTTTTGCCACGGCCATGGAAACGGCCAGCAGGGCATTGGCGCCCAGCTTTCCTTTATTTTCTGTGCCATCCAGCTCAATAAGCCGGGCATCGAGGGAGGCCTGCTCGTTGACGGGAAACCCGATCAGCTGGTCGGCAATGATGTCATTCACATTGGCCACTGCTTTCAGGACCCCTTTTCCGCCAAAGACATTTTTATCTCCGTCCCGTAATTCCACGGCTTCGTGGATACCGGTAGAGGCGCCACTGGGCACGGCAGCACGGCCGCGATGGTTGTTTTCGGTAACGACGTCGACTTCGATGGTCGGATTACCCCGGCTGTCTAAGATCTGTCTTGCATGGATGTCGGCAATGTAGCTCATGTTGGTTCTTTGTTTTTAATTACTTGTAGTTAGTTAATTGCTCGTTATTTGAGGCCTTTGGCATCAATTTGCCTTGGCGGTGGGGGATAGAGGGTTATTGGTCAGATTCCGGAAGATCTCTTCCAGGCTCTGGTTTTCACTTTGCAAAGAAACAATGTTCCAATTGTTCTGCAAAGCCAGTGTGAGTAATAGTTTTTTTACGGCATCGGGTTCCCGGGTCTGTAGCTCCCATTCGGTTGGGGAAAGGCGGGTTATTCCGGTGACACCGGATATTTGAGCCAACTGGTCGGGGTCGGGTGTGGTTGAGGTGGGTTCTGCAGCGGGCGTGGACTCTTTAAAGGCTACGCGGATCCTGCCGGTGCTGCTGTTTTCCTGTCTTAGCCGGCTCAGCTGGCTGTCGGCGACCAGTTTGCCCCGGTTGATGATGACCACCCGGTCGCAGAGCGCTTCTACTTCCTGGAGGATATGGGAAGAGAAAAGCACCGTCTTATCCTTACCCAGCTTTTTGATGACATCCCTGATCTCGATGATCTGGTTGGGGTCCAGGCCGCTGGTGGGCTCGTCGAGGATCAGCACTTCCGGGTCATGGATGAGGGCTGCTGCCAGCCCAACCCGTTGTTTGTAACCTTTTGACAGCTGTCCCAGCTTTTTATTGCTTTCTATGGTAAGTCCTACCAGGGAGATGACGGCTTCGATCCGCGCCTTTTTATCGGTAACCTTATGGACATCGGCGATAAAATCGAGATATTCCCGCACATACATATCCGGGTAGAGGGGATTGGCTTCGGGAAGGTAGCCGATCTTTTTTTTTGTTTCCAGCGGCTGCTGGCTTACGGAGAGACCACAGACTACGGCCTCGCCGCCATCCTGACCAAGATAACCGGTAATGATCTTCATCGTCGTGGACTTCCCGGCTCCATTGGGTCCGAGAAAGCCGACGATCTCTCCCTTTCCAACCGTGAAAGAAATGGAATCTACCGCTTTTTGTTCGCCGTAGATCTTAGTGAGGTTGCTGATTTCAATAGACATTTGGACAGTTTACGATGCGAATTTAGGTGAATCCGTCCCAAAAACCGGGTTTCGGCTGGATGGGCGGCGGAGATCACCGCGGTTGCCTCTTAACGATCGTATTCCCCTTTAAGTGCATAGTAGCCAAAAAGAACCAGCCCGACGACGATGGGAATAAAAATCACGATAAAGACTCCCCATTGCATTTTGGTGTTGATCACCGGGTTTTTGGCTATTTCGGATGCGCCGGTCCGGATAAGCCAGTACAGGGCGAGGGGGCCAAGGGCGATCCATACGATACCGAGCAATCTTTTAATTATATTCATATCAAATGAGATTATATGATTTTGGTGGGTGGGCTGCCGGTGTTTGGTTGTTATTCGTCTAGCTGGGTCGTGATGGGTGCGGAAGGGATATAGAAGACCCCGATGATCAGGCACAGCGCCGCCACGCCGATAGGATATACTAATCCAACCAGTTTGTTACCGCTGTAAATAGTGGTCAGCAGGGTGGCGATGAAAGGGGTCATCCCTCCGAAGACACCATTGCCGATGTGATAGGGCAGGGACATGGACGTATACCGGATCTTTGTCGGGAACAGCTCTACCAGGAAGGCTGCAATGGGTCCATATACCATCGTTACGTAAAAGACCATCAGGAAAAGAATGCCTACCATCTTCCAGTAATCGCCGTCGCCAAGTGTCCGGCTGCTGCTGAGGATGGGTTTGGCGGCGGGTTTGCCGCTGGCATAGACGGTATCCTTTGCCGTTTCTGTCACCAGCATCCCGCCACCATAATGCAGGAGAGTGGAGGATGTCCGGATAAGGTCGCGGCTGTGCCCAATAAAGGCGACGCTGCTCCGGATCTCCTTTTGGCTGGTTTGTTCCGTCCTGGCTTCGATGCTGGAGATGGACAGCAGCTGTTTAAAAAGCATGGGATAGGTAAGGATCGCGAGTAACATACCGATCATCATGATCCATTTGCGGCCGATGCGATCGCTCCAGCCGCCGAACAGTACAAAGAAAGGGGTGGCAAAAAGGATGGCCAGCAGCAGCATGGTCTTGGATTGGTCGAAGTCGATCTTACAAACGGTTTCCAGGAACGACTGGGCATAGAACTGACCCGTATAAAAGACGACGCCCTGGCCCATGGCAGCGCCAAACAAGGCAAGCAGGACTATTTTGAGGTTCGCCTTATGGCCGAAACTTTCTTTTAGCGGATTGGCGGATAATTTGCCTTCCGTTTTCAGCCGGCTGAAGAGTGGAGACTCCTGCATCTTTAGCCGGATATAAACCGATATGGCCACGAGCACGATGGAAACGAGAAAAGGAATGCGCCAGCCCCAGTCATTGAATTTTTCGATGCTCCGGGAGAGGTCGGGGTCCAGCACATGGCGGACCAGCAGGATGACGCCCAGGCTGACGAAGAGGCCTATCGTGGCGGTAGCCTGGATCCAGGACGTATAAAAACCACGCTTGTTGGACGGGGAATGTTCTGCCACATAGGTCGCTGCGCCTCCATACTCGCCACCCAGCGCCAGTCCCTGAAGCAGCCGGAGCAGTACGACGATGAGGGGGGCGAAAAACCCGATGCTGTCATATCCGGGCACCAGCCCGATGGCAAAGGTCGAACCGCCCATGAGGATGAGGGTCAGCAGGAAGGTGTATTTGCGGCCGATGAGGTCCCCAAGCCGCCCAAAGACCAGGGCGCCAAAGGGGCGGACGATAAAGCCGGCTGCAAAGGTCGCCAGGGTAGAAAGGAGGGCTGCCGTAGGGTTTGATTTGGGAAAGAACTGGCCGGCAATGACTGTTGCCAGGCTGCCGAAAATGTAAAAATCATACCATTCAATAAGGGTTCCCACAGAAGAGGCGATAATGATCTTGCGGATGTCTTTTGCGGAAGTAACTGCGGATGTAGATGCCATAGGCCGTTAGTGGTTGAATAAAGTGACGGGGATAAAGTTAAAATAATTTATTAGGGATTAAATTCTAAATTTATGGCCCTAATAACTAATGACTAACGAGCCGAAGGCTCAACAAAAATCTGTGAGCAGCCATGAGCAATTATCCCTATCAGATCCTTTCCCGGGAACAGTACGATCAGGCCTATAAAAAAAGTGTTGAGGATCCGGAAGGATTCTGGGCGGAGGTAGCCGGAAATTTTCAATGGCATCGCCCGTGGGATACCGTTCTGGACTGGAATTTCACTGAACCGAAGATCCGCTGGTTCGGCGGCGCGAAGCTGAACATAACGGAGAACTGCCTGGACCGTCACCTGGCCGAAAGAGGCGACCAGCCTGCCATCATCTGGGAGCCGAACAATCCCGAAGAAGACTATCGCGTCCTTTCTTATAA
Source organism: Puia sp. (assembly GCA_036499285.1). GTDB lineage: Bacteria > Bacteroidota > Bacteroidia > Chitinophagales > Chitinophagaceae > Puia. The sequence continues at coordinate 22,249 of DASYEB010000006.1, forward strand.
AGAGCTGCATTTTAAGGTCTGCCAGTTTGCCAATGTCCTAAAGAACAATGGTGCGAAAAAAGGGGACCGTGTTTGTATCTATATGCCGATGGTTCCCGAGCTGGCCATCGCGGTGCTGGCCTGTGCCCGTCTGGGGGTCATCCACAACGTGGTATTTGGCGGCTTTTCTGCCCAGAGTATCGCAGACAGGATCCAGGACGCGCAATGTAATCTTGTCATCACTTCCGACGGGGCTCACCGCGGTAATAAAGAGATACCATTGAAAGCCGTCATCGATGACGCGCTGGTACAATGTCCTTCAGTAAAAAAGGTGATCGTCCTCACCCGCACCCGCGTTCCGGTAAGTATGATAAAAGGAAGGGATACCTGGTGGGAGGATGAGATCCGCAAGGTCGAGACGCAGGGCAACCCTGTCTGTCCCGCCGAAGTGATGGATGCAGAGGATATCCTGTTCATTCTCTATACATCGGGCTCGACGGGCAAGCCAAAGGGGGTAGTCCATACCTGCGCCGGCTATATGATCTATGCCAACTACAGCTTTGTCAATGTATTTCAATATCAGCCGGGGGATGTTCATTTCTGTACGGCCGACATCGGCTGGATCACCGGGCATAGCTATATTGTATATGGCCCTCTGAGCGCGGGCGCCACCACCCTGCTTTTCGAAGGGATCCCTACCTGGCCTGATGCCGGCCGTTTCTGGGACATCGCGGACAAATTCAAAGTTAATATCCTTTATACGGCGCCTACCGCCATCCGAAGCCTGATGGGCTTTGGACTTGGCTTTGTGAAGAACAAGAATCTCAGCTCGCTGAAAGTGCTGGGTTCTGTCGGTGAGCCTATCAATGAAGAGGCCTGGCATTGGTTTGACGACAATGTCGGCAGAGGCCGCTGCCCGATCGTCGACACCTGGTGGCAGACGGAGACAGGTGGTATCCTGATCTCCAACCTGGCCGGCGTCACGCCTGGTAAGCCGGCGCATCCCACTCTCCCTCTGCCCGGCATACAGCCCATATTGGTAGATGAAAAGGGAGAGGAGCTATCCGGCAATAATGTCAGCGGGAATCTTTGTATCAAATTTCCCTGGCCGGGGATCATCCGGACCACCTATGGCGACCACGAACGCTGCCGGACAAATTATTTTGCCACCTATCCTGGTCTTTATTTCACGGGAGACGGAGCCCTAAGGGATGCTGACGGCGACTACCGGATCACCGGCCGTGTCGATGATGTGCTGAATGTCAGCGGTCACCGTATCGGTACGGCGGAAGTAGAGAATGCCATCAACATGCATACGGGTGTGGTGGAAAGTGCGGTTGTCGGATATCCGCATGATATAAAAGGGCAGGGCATTTATGCGTATGTCGTTTATAATGGGGGCTCGCATGATAAAGATCTCGTGGGTAGGGATATCGTACAGACTGTGGCTCGTATCATAGGACCGATTGCCAAGCCGGATAAGATCCAGTTTGTCAGCGGCCTGCCCAAGACGCGCAGCGGAAAGATCATGCGCCGGATCCTGCGGAAGATAGCCGAAGGCGAGCTGCAGAACCTGGGCGACACATCAACCCTGCTTGATCCTGCGGTGGTGGAAGAGATTAAGAATGGGCGGCAATAAGTGCAATGGCCAGGCTGTGGCGGCCGGTTGATGTTGGGGCAGCCGAGGCTAATGTTGTATCACTACTTTGGTGCCTACCGGCGCCATCTTATAGACCTCATCCATGTCCTCGCATTTTAGCGAGACACATCCATTGGTCCAGTTCTGGTATGCGTCAACAGCGTTGTCATCATGAGCCCATGTGCCATGGATAGCGATGCCGTCCCCAATTCTTGCGGCTTTGGGAACGAGTCCCTTTGCTTTCCGGTCGTTGAACTTGGCAAGATCTGCGGCTGTCGGGTAGTCCAGGTCCATGATCTTGTCCCATTTTTCATGCGGCCGTTTCGAAACGATATGATAAACGCCTTCCGGGGTCTTCCGGTCTCCCTGCATCATTTTGTCATCGAGTGATTTATTGCCGAACACTGCGGGATAGGTGGCGTACCATCCGTCCTGGTCATAAACCTGCAGTTCGTAGCTCGACTTTATCACGACGATATAGACTTGTCCGTCGGGTGCGCGGTGAAAAAATCGCCGGCTCGAAGAGCGGTGGTGAGCGTCACGGAATGAGAAAAGACTGAATACCAACAAGCTGCTCAGGATCAATTTTCGGGAGGTCATATACGGCTGATTTATTCCATTTTCAACGATGGATGCAGCCGAATTATTTTGATGTGGGAAAGTTTTAACATACGACTTACAAGTTGGGGACAAAATGGGGCAAGGGCGATGCCCGGGTGGGGCAATTGGCGGGCGGTGATGATTGGTGCCGGATCCCGTCTTACCAGTTCCCAAACCGGACCCCCAGTGTATACGGCACCTGATCCAGGCCCTTGCTAAACATGCTGCGGGTAGCATAGGAACCATATAGTTTCAGCCAGCCGAGCTGCAGTTCTGCGATATAGGATATTTTGAAAGTTTCCATGTCGAAGTCATCGTAGGTTTTTTCTTTGCCTGTGGCTGAGCTTTTGAATTTTTCGCGGGAAGAATATTTATAACCGACGCTCACGCCGCCGCTGAATCCAAAATCCTGCCGGCGATGGGGTGTAAAGTTGAAGTTCAGCAGGAAGGGTACAGTGACATAGTCGGCTGCCAGCTTGTTCTTGCTGTAATGAATCGTATCCATGATCACTTTTGTAGGATTGGTCCTGAACCGGATGTCTTCTTCATAGCGGTAATTGTTGAGCTCGATGCCGAGCCCATATTTAAAGTTGACGACATGTTTGATCAGGTTGATGCGCTGCATGAAGATCCAGATATTGACGTCGACGGATTTGCCGGTGCGTAATTTGAACCAGTCTTTGGCGGCGCCCGGGGCAAACTGCTGTGCGCTGAGAGAGGCGTAGTTGGTCCGGTCGTTGTAATTGGCAAAACCGAGGTCGAGGATGCCCCAGTTGGTGCTGATATTGCGGGGTTGGTAACCGCTATAATGGTGGCGGATATGAAGGCCGTGTTCTCTATGGTCCTGGCTGCCGTTGCGGACGATGAGCAGATTGCCTACACGTAAAGTATCCTGCTGATCAGCGCCTTGTTTTTGTGAAGTGCTTCGCGAAGCTTCCGTCGAATCCGTTCGCGCCGCTTTTGTCGTATCGGTTCGCGAAGTCCCTGTCGTATCCGTTTGCGCGAAGCTGGAAAGGGTAAAGAATAGTCCGGCCGCCAGCAAAAATGTATTGCGGCAAAAAATGGTCAACATAAATTTTTGTTTTAAGTGAGATTTAATCGACTGCTACCTGGAAAGCGCTGATCAGCACTTCGCGTTTCCCTTCTCCGTCGCGGTCCGTCGTTTTTCCAAACGTGCGGGCTACTTTTCTAAAGAGTCCCCGGAACTTGTTTTTGCCAGACGAGGCTGGTTCCGGGACGGATGCTACTGCTTTTTCATTGTCTTCCTCCAACAAGGCCTGTGTGGCAAAAGAAGAAAGCTCTTTTGGGATCTTTACCTGCGGGGTCGCTGCGGATGATCCGCCAGTCCGGATCAAAGCTGTCGTTCCTGCGGGCAGTGTTTCCGTTTTCGATGCGCCTTCCGGATCGTGTTCCGGCACGACGACTGCCAGATCCCCGGTGTTCTTCTCCTGTTTCTCCGGCCCTGTGCTGTCGATACGCAGCCTGGAGGTCTGGACAGGGATGGGATGGGCGGCCTTCTTCTTTACTGTCCGGGCAACCTTGCCTTTGTCTTCTGCAGGGTATAACGCAGCAGCTGTATCAGGAGTTACAGGGGAAGACTGTTTTTTATTTATCTGTGCGGGAATGGCTGGTGTGTTCCGAGCCAGCGTCGGATCATTTACAGGCTGTCTGTGTAACAGCAGCAGCGTCACAGCTGCGAGCAGGACGGCGGCGGCTCCGGCCATTAGGCGGTAGAAGACGATGACGCGGCGATGTTTTTCATTCTTATAAAGGCTATCCTTATCCGGGAATACTACCGTCGTATCGGAGATGCTAACGGTTTGGCGCAGTTGCTCCAGCTCCAGGCGTTTCGAAGGGGAGAGGCCGATAAAATCTTCTACCATATGCCGGTCCTGATCACTCAGCTCGAGGTCGATATAGGATAAAAAATATTCCTGGTAATTGGTTTCGCCGATGTGTCCTTTTGTTCCTGTTTCTGTTCGCAGCAGGCTTTGCTTATTGAGGAAGACGAGTTCTTCGTCCGGAAGGATCCGGCATGACAACAGAGACTCCCATTCTTCTTCATGGTCGGGATTGGCGGCTACCCACTCCTCCACCATCGATCTGTCTGCCGCCGACAATTCATTGTCGACGTACAGCAGAAAGAATTCCTGATAATTATCTGTTGTGATCATGGGTCATTAAATTAAGTTTTCCAGGCTGACCAGGTAATTTTTTAATTGAATACGTGCGCGATGCAGGTATACTTTTACCTGACTTTCATTCAGCCCGGTGATAAGTCCGATCTCACCATAGGAATAGCCCTCGTAATCCTTTAGCAGGACCAGCGAACGTTGTGTTTCATTTAGCCTTGACAGCGCAACCTCCAGCGTCTTTTTGAGCTGATGGACGGGCTTGTCGCAGATGCGTGCTTCTTCCCGGAACTCATCCCGCAGCAGGACCCGCTTTGTCTTCCGGATATGATCGATCATCTGGTGATAGGCGATGGTGAAAAGATAGGATTTGCTTTTTTCCGCGTCTACACCCTGTCTGTTCTTCCAAAGTTTTTCAAACGCCGTCTGCACTACATCCCGGGCATCTTCCTCCTGCCGGAGGTTCTTCAGGATAAAGCGATACACATTGTCCGCATATAGAGTTACACAATCATTGTATTCTTTCTCTGTCATAAGCGGTTGCTGCTATGCCGGGTAAAACCAGGACTTACGG
>DASYEB010000007.1:0-105671 GCA_036499285.1 Puia sp.
CAGTCGATAAAGGAGCTCACCCCCTATATGACCCTTCAGGCCGTAGGCATATATGGAGGCGTCAACATCAATACACAAAAGACAGAAGTAGAAAAAGGAGCAGACATCGTCGTCGCCACACCCGGCAGGTTATACGACCTCGCTCTCAACGGCGCCCTGCGCTTGAAGGACGTAAAAAAGCTCGTCATCGATGAAGTCGACGAAATGCTCAACCTTGGCTTTCGCACACAGCTAAGGAATATCCTGGACCTGCTCCCTGCAAAAAGACAAAACCTGCTCTTCTCCGCCACCATCACAGAAGAGGTGGAGACTCTCATGAACACTTATTTTAACAACCCGGTAAGAATTGAGGCGGCACCCACCGGCACCCCGGTTGAGAACATTGACCAGAAAGCATATGAAGTCCCAAACTTCTATACAAAGGTCAACCTCCTGGAATGGCTCCTCAGCCACAATACAGAAATGACCAGGGTCCTGATCTTCGTCGCGACGAAATCGCTGGCTGATCAGCTCTACACACAACTAATCGAAAAATTCCCCGGGAAGACAGGCGTCATCCACTCCAATAAAGACCAGAACTACCGGTTTAACACGGTGAACAAATTCAAAAGCGGAGAATACAATTTTGTCATCGCCACCGATATCATAGCCCGCGGTCTCGACGTAGCCGAAGTGTCCCATGTCATCAACTTCGACATCCCCGAAGTCCCTGAAAACTATATCCACCGCATCGGAAGGACGGGAAGAGCCGATCAAAAAGGAATAGCCATCAGCTTTATTACGGAAAAGGAAAAAGAGAACCGGACTGGCATCCAGGAGCTGATGAACTATACCATCCCCATCATCCCCTTACCCGAAGACCTCGAGATCTCAGACGTCCTCACAGAAGACGAAAAACCAAAAGTGTATACAAAAGTCATCCCGCTCAACATCCCAAAGCCGGAATTTGCAGGAGGAGCATTTCATGAAAAACTGGAGAAAAATAAAAAGGTCAACGTCATCGTATCACATGCCGACCGCATGAAAAAGAAATATGGCAAACCCAAAACCCGCGGCGCAAAAAAGAAATAAACGCATCTCGCAACAACATCCGAAGCATCACCCTTTTGGTAATCACCCCGATACCCCAACGGCTTACTTCAACTTATTCTTTCTGAGCGAATACTTATAAAAATCCTCCACCTTCGTCCTGGCCCAGGGCGTCTTTCGCAGAAACTTCAGGCTCGATTGCACCGAAGGATTCTCATTAAAACACCGGATCCGGATCTCACTTCCCAACACCTCCCAACCATAACTCTCCACCAGGTGCGTTACGATCCTTTCCAGGGTCAACCCATGTAAGGGATCTTTCGAAGGACCTTGTTGCTGCATACTTTCCATTTTGGACGACAAAGATAATCAAAACCGAAACAGCAACCGGCAGGCTAAATACCCAGAAACCCGTAATCCGCAATATGGATAAACACCGGAGATTTTGTATCTTCAGGTACATTTGCTCTCCCATTGGTTTGACCATTCCTGCCATTTAGCCACAACAAGTACCCTTTAGGTAATCCGCGCCTTTTCGGTCAACGGCAACAATTTATCTTTCACCTTCAAAACATTTTTTTATGAGCAATTATCATTTCGAGACCCTGCAATTACATGCCGGTCAACAGATCGACCCCACTACCAAATCGAGAGCGGTGCCTATCTATCAAACTACCTCCTACGCCTTCGACAACTCGGAACACGCGGCAAATCTCTTTGGGCTCAGAGCATTCGGCAACATCTACACCCGCATCATGAACCCCACGACCGATGTGTTCGAACAACGCATGGCTGCACTGGAAGGAGGCGTGGCCGCCATGGCGACAGCATCCGGACAAGCCGCCCAATTCCTGGCGCTCAATAATATTCTGCAGGCAGGCGACAACTTCATCAGCACCACCTTCCTTTACGGCGGCACTTACAATCAATTCAAAGTTGCCTTCAAAAGACTGGGAGTAGACGTGCGTTTTGCAGACGGAGACAATGTAGAAAGTTTTGTAAAACACATCGACAAAAATACCAAAGCCATTTATCTCGAGACGATCGGCAACCCCCGTCTCAATATCCCCGACTTTAAAAAATTTGCCGACCTGGCAAAAGAATACGACCTGCCACTGATCGTAGACAATACCTTTGGCGCGGCAGGTTATCTCTTCAAACCCATCGAATGGGGAGCCAATATAGTGGTCCAGTCTGCTACCAAATGGATCGGTGGTCATGGCACGACTATCGGCGGCGTTATCGTGGACGGGGGCAATTACAACTGGGGCAACGGCAAATTCCCCCAATTCACCGAACCATCAGAAGGATATCATGGCCTGAAGTTCTGGGAGGTCTTCGGAGAAGGCAATCAGCTTGGCCTTCCCAACATCGCCTTTGCCATCCGGGCAAGAGTCGAAGGGCTGCGCGACTTCGGTTCCTCTCAGGGTCCCTTCAATTCCTTCCTTCTCCTGCAAGGCCTGGAGACCTTATCCCTTCGTGTACAACGACACGTCGACAACGCCCAGGTCCTCGCCGAATGGCTGTCTGCTCACCCCAATGTGGACTTTGTGGAATACCCGGGCCTGAAAACAAATCCCTATTACGACCTCGCAAAAAAATATCTCACCAACGGTTATGGCGGCATCCTGAACTTCGGCATCAAGGGCGGCAAAGACAACGCTGCCAAATTCATCGACTCCCTGAAGCTGGCCAGCCACCTCGCCAATGTGGGAGATGCCAAGACACTGGTGATCCACCCCGCTTCTACCACCCACGAACAGCTAAGCGAAAAAGAACAGATCGCCGCCGGAGTGCTCCCCAATCAGATAAGGATCAGCGTTGGTATCGAACATATAGAAGATATCAAAGCAGACCTCCAACAGGCCTTCGAAAAAGTTCTCAAGCCCCAGGTTGCAAGCTAAACGGCAGCGGCATATGACACAGGTATTTACATTCAACCACCCCGTCGTCCTCGAATCAGGAGCGATCCTGCCCGGCTACCACCTGGCTTATTCTACACATGGCCGGCTGGATCCCGATGGTCGTAATGTCGTCTGGATCTTTCATGCGCTGACGGCAAACAGCGACCCCGTCGAATGGTGGCCAGGACTGGTAGGAGAAGACAAGCTCTTCGACCCGGCCAGCTACTTCATCGTTTGCGTTAATATGCCCGGCAGCTGCTATGGAAGCCTGGGGCCGCTCGACGATGACCCGCTTATAGGAGAACCCTATTACCATGACTTCCCCTTCTTCACGACCCGGGACATGATCCGCGCCTACCGGCCGCTAAAAGAATTTTTAGGCATCCAAAAGATCCATATCGGCATCGGTGGCAGCATGGGCGGTCAGCAGCTGCTGGAATGGGCCATAGAAGAACCGGAGCTGTTCGATTATATCTTCCCGATCGCCACCAATGCCCAGCATTCCCCCTGGGGCATCGCCTTCAACACCGCCCAACGAATGGCAATAGAAGCAGACAGCACCTGGAAGGAAAAGAATGAAAGGGCAGGCATAGAAGGAATGCGCGCCGCCCGGGCCACGGCCCTGCTGTCCTATCGTCATTATGACACCTACTTAAAAATGCAACCCCGGTCAGCAGGCTTCCTCGCCGAGACCGATTCAGGAGACGCAGCTACCAGCGAAGGAGCTGCGTCTTATCAACGCTACCAGGGAGAAAAGCTCGTCCGCCGTTTCTGCGCATTCTCCTATTACAAGCTCAGCCAGAGTATGGACTCCCACGACGTCTCACGAGGCCGCAGCAACCTCGAGAACGCCCTCGGGCAGATCGGCGCCAAAACCCTGGTCATAGGGATACAATCAGACATCCTCTTTCCCCTTCAGGAACAACAATTGGTGGCCACGCTCATCCCCGGAGCCTTCTTCAGGACAATTACCTCCCTCTATGGCCATGATGGATTTTTATTGGAATATCAACAGATCGAAAGACTGATAAAACAATTCCTGATCCATACCGAAGCCGGAGATATCGACATTACAACTACCTGACCCCCACTTCAGCCACCACCACGCCATTGCCAGCCACCACATGCTGAACAGAAAATTTAAAATAACGGCTCGTCACCGAACGCCCCAGCTGCACCACCTGCTCCAGCGGATTGGATCTGATATTCGAGAACTCCCCTTCCGCCACCTTCTGCCACTTCATCCCATCGGTGCTTATATAAAAAATATACTTGTCGGCAATACCCTCCGCCACCTTATCCTGCTGGGGTAAATAACTAAAGGCCTTAAAAGTTTGTGCCTTCCCCATGTCAATACTGATATCCTGCGGAAACACAGCCGCCGAATCCTTCTGCAAGCTGCTAAACACGGTCTTCTCATTTTCATCGATAGCCTTCTGCGCTCCACCCGTCCCCGGCGCCATCACCTTCCACCCCGATTTCGACAAACCGAAATCCTGAACGCCAGAAGAAACCGCTACGTGCTCAGGCTCCTTAAACAAACCAAACTCACTCAAAGCCACACAGGCCCCCGATCCCACGACCCTCAACCGTACCTTGCTCGCTACAACGTTTTTCTCCAGGCGAATCAGCCGCCCCGCTCCAATACTCGTACCCGCTCCGATCAAAACCCAATGACCATCCTCAAACGCGTCTACGGCAAATGAATCGATCCGCTGTCCCAGCTTAATATTCTCCCGCAGACGCATCACGTTGAAGGTTACGGGCGCCCCCATATCCGCCACCAACTGGGGAGTCCTGACGGAATCGTCCGTTGCCCAGTAACTATACCTATCCCCATCTACCAGCCGCGAAGGACCATACAGGGAATTATTCTTTCCCCGTATATTGCTTGCAGTAAATGAAGCACCCTTGACCAGGTTCACCGAAAAGATCTCTTTCAACAGGTTACCAAACGCTTTCAACGAAGCCACATCATGCTCATCCAGCCTGCCATCCCTGTTGGGCGCCAGCCCAAGATCGAGATCGGCTCCCCGGCCTACGCTCTGGTAATAAAGATCCAGCAGCTGATACGGAGTCTTGACCTTTAGATCCTGGGAAGCGTGATAAAACCATCCCGGACGTAAAGGGACATCACATTCCGCCGGCAGCCAAAACTCCCCGTTCCGGGTCCCTTCAGTAGCCTCCCAATATTTACTATACCCGTTCGCCGGTTTTTTCCCGGCATCCGGAGCCTGCGGTGTATAAGTAGCCCAGCAAGTCACCCCGGCATGCCCATCTTCATTCCCAACCCACCGGACATCCGGACCGATGTCGCCAAAAATAGCAGCGCCAGGCTGCAGCTGACGGATCATCGCCCAGGTCGTATCCCAGCCATAATAGCTGGTCCTGTCTATCTTGCGCGTCTCACGGGTGCCCCCATAATAACCATCGCCGCCATTGGCCCCGTCATGCCAGGAGATGAACAAAGGACCATAGCCCGTATACAGCTCTTTTATCTGCGCCCGATAGATCTTTACATAATCAGCCGTGCCATACGACGCATTGTTCCTGTCCCAGGGCGAACAATACAGCCCCATCTTCATACCCAGCTCATTACAGGCCTGCCGGTACTCCTTCACCATATCTCCTTTGCCACCCCGCCACGGACTCTTTGTAATATTATGCTCCGTTGTTTTTGTCGGCCAAAGACAAAGCCCGTCATGATGTTTGGCTACGATCACTACACCCTTGAACCCTCCCGCCTTTGCCGCTGCCACGATCTGGCGGGCATCAAAATTAACCGGGTTGACGATCGCAGGATCCTCGTCACCATAACCCCATTCCTTATCCGTATAGGTATCGACCCCAAAATGGATCAGACAATACATCTCCATCTCATGCCAGGCAAGCTGCCTCGGCGTCGGCAGCACCCCATACGGCTTCGGTGCACCCGCAGCCACCGGTTCGGCGCCGGGCCTTGAGCGCGCCTGAGAAAAAGCTGCCACACTCCCCGCTAAAAAAAGACAAACCAATAATCTCCGTTTCATAAACGATCTTTAATGTTTAAACCATGTCGCAGGAATATCCCGCGGCTCCGATCCATTGAAACTATATTTTAATTGTAAGGTATACCCTCCGCCGCCTTCGATAAAATCAAGCGCAAACTTTTGCAGCCCCTTCTTCAAAGCCACCTGCCCATTCTTCTCTATCGCCGAATGATTGCCGTCATTATTCACGACCTCTCTATCCGCAATTGTCAAAGTGCCGCCATCATCACAGGTAAGATAAAAACTGTACACACCATCCCGGGGAACATCCAGGTAACCTCTATACTTCAACCCAAAAGCAGGAGCCTCCAATACCGGCGGCACCACAACAGACGCAACCGTCATCACCGTATCCGCCCTTTCCGGCATTCCCGTCGTCATCTTAAACTGCCCCTTATACTGGCTGCAAACCAACCCCTCACTCACCCCGGTTGCCGCCACTGGCTCAGCCAAGGCCTGTTTTTGATAATGCAGATCATAAATATCTCCCCTCGATCCATCTGGCCGGAAAGCCGCCACCCGGACCAGCTCTGTCTGTCCTATCACCAGCGGCCCGGCCAAAACAGCCGAACCCGCAACAGGCGCCGAACCATCCGTAGTGTACCGGATCACCAGCTCATCCAGCGGTTTGGTTATCGATAGCGTATCTCCTTCAGTAAAAACGTTCAAAGACAAAAACCCCGAAAGATCAGGCAGCCGGTAATGTACTTTCAATACATCCAGCCGGCCATACCCCGCCTGCAAACGCCGCAGATAAGAGCCATAATCCCGCTGAGCCGACCACAACACCTCTGCCAAAGCCGTCATCCGGGGCATATACATATAATCCGCCCTGTTCTCTGTCGGAATATACTCGGTCCAGATATTGGCCTGCGCCCCTATGATGTTCTTAGCCTCGGCAGCAGTCAATCCCTTTGGTATAATATTAAAATTGTACACCGCCGGCAATGAATTCTTATCCGGAGGCGCATCGAAGTAAAGCGGGTTTCCCGGTGTCATGATGACGGGATTGCCGTTTTTTGCCGCTTCCACCGGGGCCTTTGGAACCCAGCTGCGCCAATACATGACCATAGCCGTCTTGCTGATACCACCTTCCAGGATCTCATCCCATCCAATAAGTTTACGGCCCCTTGAATTAAAGAACTGCTCCATCTTATTGATAAAATAGCTCTGTAGCCCGGCCGTAGTCTTCAACCCCTCTTTCTTCATCAGCGCCTGGCACTCCGCCGACTTCGCCCATAAGGACCGGTCTACCTCATCCCCACCGATATGTAAATACTTGCTGGGGAAAATATCCATGATCTCCGTATACACATCCTCTGCAAATTGAAAGGTAGAAGGCAGACAGGGACATATTGGTGTCGAGAACAGCTTCCCAAAAACGCTTTGCCCGTCACAGCTTAAATAAGGATATTGATTGATTGCCGCCATCATATGCCCCGGCATGTCTATCTCGGGGATGATAGTAATATGCTTGCCCGCGGCATAAGCCACCAATGCCCGCATCTCGACCTGGGTATAATAGCCGCCATACAGCTTACCACCATCCTTCTCGATAATATGAGCCGGGTCGATGGTAAGATCAGGATTATCAACCGCCCTCCGCATACAAACCGAGTCCTGGTTATTCAACGTCCTCCATGCCCCATTCTCTGTCAGCTTTGGATATTTCTTTATCTCGATCCGCCAACCCTGGTCATCCGTCAAATGCAGATGAAAAGTGTTGAGCTTATACAAAGCCATCACATCGATGAATTTCCTCAAATAGTCGATTGAAAAAAAATGCCTCGAAACATCCAGGTGCATACCCCGCCACGCATATGCCGGTGCGTCTTTTATAACCACCGACGGCAGTTGCATCCGTGCCCCTCCTCCATCCTGCCCTGCCGCCCCGGTTAGCCGTCGCTCTCCGCCAAACCCAGCCGCCGCGCGATCCCCCGACGCCGCCGCAACACTCACCGCGCTCATCACACTCCGCTCCACTCCCACCGGCAACAGCTGCCGCACCGTCTGCACCCCCATAAACATCCCAGCCGGCGTCCGCGCCGAAAGCACTACCTGTCCCGGTGTCACAACCAACCCATACCCTTCCTCCGCCGATATGCCGCCATCATATTTCAACACAATGCTGCCGGCCCCCGCATTTCCACTCATCTTCAACGGCTTTCCAAAATAATTCTCAAAATATTGATTCAGCACCGCCGCCTCCGCCTTAAAAACCGGCGAAGCTACCACCAGCCTCGTGGCCGGCGTCACAACAAACTCTCCCGCCGCCGCGACCAGCGAAGCCGGATAAGGAATTATCGGATACCTCTCCTTCAATGGCTGCGCTATAGCACTTCCGCAAAAGATCAACCCAAAAAATAAAACGCCCATCCATCGGCGGCCGCCCGCGTCAATTAAAACCGAAAAAATCCTTCTCATATTATTGCAGCTGGTTTAAAATAGGATTAGCTAAAGCATTCAATTCGGTATGCCCATCCTTTAATTCATCAAAAACTACTACTTCATTCTTTCCCTTCTTCAACCAGCAGGCCGGTACATAAAGCGTTTGTTGCGGCCCTATCTGCCAGTATTTCCCCAGGTTGATCCCGTTCAGAAAAACAAAACCTTTCCCGAAACCCCGCATATCCAGGTAGGTGTCCTTCACTTCATTCAGAGAAAACGTCCCTTTGTATAAAGCCGGCTGCCCCTTTACAGGCTTAACGCCATATTTATAGTTCGGCACGGAAGAAAAAGGAAAGCCATACATCTCCCAGTTATGAAGGGCCTGCCCATTCAGCGTTACTTCCCGCGTGATCCCCTGCCGGTTATCGGTCAGAAAAGGACCATAATTTATCCGTCCATTATTCTCTACCCAAATGTCAACAACGGCGCCCGCAGGCACATCCTTCAATTCCAGCGAATCCTGTTTCAGCCGCCTGTCCAGCGTCGCCAGCTGCTTCCCGTTCACATACACAATGGCATAGTCCCTCATTTCTTTTATCCTTAACCAGCCGCTTCCCGCCTGAGCCAGCTTGGTACGGTAAAGAACAAAACCATATGCCTGGTTCAGATCCTCAAAACACAAAGGATTAACAGACCGGACCGGCTTAGGCAAATTGTTCCAGACACCTGCGTAGCCGGAAAGCCTGATCCCCTTGATGATCATCGTTGGCTTTTTTTCAGGCACAGCAGGCAAGGTCTGCCCCGCCGGCAAATATTTCTGGATCACCGATCGGAAAGCAAAGTATTTTTCAGTGGGATTTCCTGCCTCATCCAGCGGCGCATCATAATCATAGCTCGACACCTGCGGAGCATACGGGTTCTTCTTATTCAGATTGGCCCCATTCATAAACCCGCGGGTGCTGCCGCCATGAAACATATACAGGTTGATAGAAATTCCCGCACCCAGGATCTTATCCATTGTCTCCGCCGCCTTTTTGTACCCGGTATTCGCATGCGCCCTCCCCCAGTCATCAAACCAGCCGGGATACCATTCCGCCACATAAAAAGGTCCCTTACCATCGTGATACTTACGGATCAGGTTCTTTACCGTTACGGGATTCTCCTCCCCGTTGACAGCAGGCAGATATCCCGGCAGATAACCCCTTACCATCTGCTCAGATCCGTCACAGGTAAACAAAACGCCATCAAACCCCGCATTCCGAAAGATCTGCCGGTTCAGATCAAGATAACTCTTATCATCACTATAAGAACCATACTCGTTCTCGATCTGTACCATTAAAATATTCCCGCCATGCGTCACCAGCAGCGGCACCAGCTGTTTGGCCAGCTGATTGATGTAGGCCCGGTAAGCTTCGATAAAACGAGGGTCCTTGCTCCGGACAGTAACCGTGCTGTCTTTAAGCAGCCACCACGGATATCCCCCAAACTCCCACTCCGCACACGCATATGGACTTGGTCGCAGCACAACCCATAACCCCTCTTCCTGCGCCGTTTTTACAAATTCGGCAATATCATTATTACCCGAAAAATCATACTTCCCTCTCTCCGCTTCATGCGCATTCCAAAACACGTAGGTACCAATGGTATTCAATCCCATTGCCTTTGCCATCTTCATCCGATCGCGCCAATACGCCCGCGGCACACGGGTACAATGCATCTCGCCACTGATTAGTTGCAGGGGCTTCCCATCCAGCAAAAAAGCACTGTCACCCAGCGCAAACACATGCTGCTGGCCTTGCGCCAACACAGGACCGCTGCCAAAAATAAAGCTGATCCATACGATCCAGTAAAGAGGGATTTTCTTCATATATATACGTGGACAATTTTTTAAGTCAAATTGCCTACAAGGATGTGAATTACGGTAAAAAATAATTGTCTCCGTCGATTAGCAGTATTTTTTTAATTCTAATATGGTGTAATTGTTATACTTTTATTATGTTTAGTAGCCAGAACATCATGGGCAATATTATTCACTGCTTTGAAAGATAAAAAAATTGATATTCAAAATCTGTGGAAACTCATCAGCGTGTTTGATGACGACAAAGCATTTGAATCCCTCTTTTACTCCTTAAATACCCCCCTGATCAAATTCTCTATGATGTACGTCCGCCAGAAAGAAGCGGCCGAAGAAATCGTCTCCGATGTATTCGTAAAATGCTGGGTCAACAGGAAAAGTATGGGCGAAGTGCGTAATATTGACACCTATCTCTTCGTGGCGGTAAAAAATCAGTCCTTAAACCACCTAAAAAAATACTCCCACATCCACCTCGTGCAGGTGGAAGATACCAACGAAGTAAGACTTGTAAAGCCATCTACCCCCCAGGAAGCCCTCGAAAAAAAAGAACTCCTTTTCAAAATGGAACAATCCATCGAAGAGCTGCCCCAGCAATGCCGCATTATCTTCCGGCTTATAAAAGAAGAAGGTATCAAATACAAAGAGGTAGCCGAAATTTTAAACATCTCGCCCCGGACCGTGCAAACCCAGCTTTTCAGAGCCATGAAAAAGCTAAGCCTCGTCTTATCCAACTACCTCAACCCCACCCGCTCCAACCCCACCTCCGGCAGCGCCGGCGCCAGCGACACCATCTTAAGCATCTTCCTGCTCCTTAGCCTCTGCAAACTATTTTTTCCCGGCTTGTAGGCAATTTCCCGCAAATGATTGTCCATCCTTTGGAGACAACACAATCTGCTTATGGTGAACGACAGGTTTATACTACTGCTTACAAACGAGCTATGCGACCAGCTGACCGACGCCGAAAGGGAAGAGCTCAACGCACTCCTGCAGGAAAACCAGGAATACCGCGACCAGCGCGAAGTCCTTAAAGAATATTGGGAAAAGGACAAAGGCGAATACGAGACCAACACCGCCATGTTCAAAAAAGTCTTGGAAAAAATAAAGACTGAGCATCCCGACCAGCGCGATGCCAACCCTGAGGAGACCGATGATGCCCATCCCAACATCCCTCTCACAGAGCCGACCCCGCTCCGCAGGATTTCCCGCTTCGCCTGGTATAGCGTCGCCGCCGCAGTCCTGCTGGCGATCGGAGGGACAACCTACTTCTTTCGTTCTTCCACCACTCACAACAACAGAGAATCCATCGCTCGTCACTGGCTGCAAAAAACCACCCATCCTACAAAAAAAGATCAGCTGACCCTCTCCGACGGCACCGTTGTTACGCTCAACTCAGCCACCACGATAAAATACCCCGATCATTTTAGCGACAGTACCCGGGAAGTATACCTGGAAGGAGAAGCCTACTTTGACGTAAGCAAAGACCCGCTCCACCCCTTTATCATCCATACGGATAAAATGAACATCCGCGTCCTGGGTACCTCCTTCAATGTCAAATCATACCAGAGCGAACCTCTTGGCGAAGCCTCTCTCATCAATGGCTCTATCGAAGTTACCCTGACCGATCGCCCTTCCGATCGCATCATCCTAAAGCCAAAAGAAAAGCTCATCGTCCAGGATAACGGCACCATGAAAAAGACGGTAAACCCCGACCCGTCGACACCGGGTACCGCTGCTCATAAAACAACCCGCTTCTCCCTTACCAGCCTTACCTATTTCCACAATACGGCGGCAACCGTGGTTGAGACATCATGGGTCGAGAACAAGCTCGTATTTAGTGAAAAAGACTTTATCGACCTTTCCGGTCAGCTGGAAAGATGGTATGGTGTTCACATCCAGTTCGCCAACGAACGCGTGAAACACTACAACTTTACCGGATTTTTTGAGAAGGAAACATTACCCGAAGCTCTCGATGCCCTGAAGATGATCGAACAATTCAACTATAAGATCACTGATTCGACCGTATATATATATTAAACCAAAACAATGTCTATGACACGCTTGAGAGTGCATTGCATCAGGTTGTGCTCCGCACAACTAGGGCGGGAACCACCCTGAAGGTAATTCCCGCCACTTAATACTTAAAGATCATATGCCGTCATCTCTGGTACAGATCGCGGCAATTATCAACCTTTAACTCAGTAAACATATGAAATTTTTTAAACACCCCAAAATGGGTGTAACGGGGAACCCATGGTTGCTTAAGTCCATATTAATCATGAAACTAACGCTAATTCTCTTATTATTTTTTAATCTGAATGTGTGCGCGACGGCATGGTCGCAAACCAGGGTTACTATTAACCTTAAAGCAGCCGACTTCAAGAAAATAATATCGAGCATAGAGAAACAAAGCATTTATCACTTCATCTACAGCGAACGAAAGATCCCCGACCTGAAAAAAATGGACATCAATGTCCAAAATGAAGAAGTCCCGCAACTGCTCGATAACCTGATGGCCAACTCCGGCTTCAAATACAGCTTGCTCGCCAATCATCTTATCGTCATTACCAAATCCGAGGAAGCCACGCCTGTTATGGCGCCTCCCTTTACCGGGAAAGTGACGGATGAAAAAGGCCAGCCCCTCGCTGGCGCATCCGTAAGGATCAAAGGATCAAAGACCGGCATCAGCACTGATGTCAATGGATCCTTCACCCTCGAAGTACCGGACAACACAACATTAGTCATCAGCTACCTGGGATATGAAGACAAGGAGGTCGCAGCCAATGGCACCGCAGTCCTCAACATCAGCCTCAAGCTGGCAGTCAATAGCCTCAACGAAGCTGTCGTCATCGGTTACGGAACGCAAAAGAAGGTCAACCTCACCGGCGCCATCGCCACCGTCAATGCGGAAAAACTGGAAGGCAGACCAATGGTCAATCTTGCAGACGGACTCGAAGGACTCATCCCCAACCTGAACGTAAACCTGACCAGCGGACAGCCCGGCACGAAGGCTACCTTCAATATCAGGGGCCTGACCACGATCACCAATGGAACCACGACAACGACAGCTCCTCTCATCCTCGTAGATGGTGTCTCCCGTGATCCCAATCTCATCGATCCCAATGACGTTGAAAGCGTCACCGTCCTCAAAGACGCGGCCTCTTCCGCCATCTATGGCAGCAGGGCAGCCAACGGGGTCATACTCATCACGACAAAAACCGGGAAAAAAGGCCCTATCCATCTGTCGTACTCGGGTTCCTATACGACCTCCCGTCCTACACAGCTGGTGCACCAGGTCAATTCCGGCGACTATATAAAAATGTTCAATGGAGCCAATCGCACAGGCCAGCTTAGCGGCGCCTATACAACTACCTCGTTCACACCGCTCGACTCGACAATGGCAGCCGCATATCGGGCAGATCCAAAAAATAATCCCGACGCCTATGCAGACCCTTCCAATACTACCAGTTTAAAGTATAGATATGTAGGCAATACAGACTGGATCCACGTATTATATCCCGGCTGGGCCCCGCAGACACAACACAATGTTTCAGTATCCGGCGGCCAGGACAACACCACCTACATGGCCAGCATGGGCTACTTTCGCCAGGAAGGTCTGGAAAAAACAGCCAATCAGGTTTTCCAACGTTATACGCCCTCTCTGAAGGTCAACAGCGATGTCACAAAATGGATGACGCTGAACCTGAACCTTTCGCTGACGCATATCGACAACAACCAACCCGCCGCAACCCGCATTAACCAGGGCGGCCCTACAAATGGCGGCTGGCTCGAATCGGGTCTGCCACCCGTAATGCCGGTACGTAACCCCGATGGCAACTTCGCCGGCCAGGGTAACTACTCCAACCCGGTAGCGATCAACGCCCTCTCCGGAAGAGACATCGACCAGCAGAACGACTTCTGGAGCACAGCCCGCATCATCCTCAAACCGGTTAAACATCTCAACATTACCGCCGACTATACCTGGAACTCCTTCACCGAATTCGAAAAGGCAAACCTGAAACCTTTTAACGAATATGGCGTGGGCGGAGCATTCCTGGATATATTCCCCTGGACCAATCCCTCACAGGTATTGGAAACCAGAAAGAACTATATCTACAAGGCGATAAATGCTTACGCTACTTACGAGAATACTTTTGCAAAGGACCATTACGTCAAACTCCTCGTTGGCTACAACCAGGAATACAATCATTATGACCTGACAAATTCCCTCGCAAAAAACCTGATCGACCCCAACATCCCGTCCATCGGCCTCAATAACGACAGCAAACCGGTTGTGAACGAAACCGAAACGGAATCCGCCCTCATCGGTACCTTCTCCCGGTTGAACTATATCTATAAGAACAAATACCTCCTGGAGCTCGATGGCCGTTATGACGGCACCTCCAGGTTCCAGCCCGGTCAGCGATATGTCTTCTCCCCATCCGCATCCGCAGGCTGGAATATCGCAGAAGAATCCTTTATGGAAAACACCCGCAGCGTATTGGATGTCCTGAAGATCAGGGCCTCCTACGGTCAGCTCCCCGATCAGCTGGCCCCCGCCGGGGTCCCTTCCTCTGCCGCCCAATACCCTTACATCGCCACCATGCCAGCCAGCACTGTCCCCTACCTGGTCAACGGGCAACCGGGTATTACTGTAAATACTCCCATTCTGGTCTCGCCGACCTTTACCTGGGAAAAAGTACAAACAAAGAATCTCGGTCTGGACTATTCCTTCCTGCACGACAGGCTCAATGGCAGCGTCGACTATTTTATCAATGCGATCAAGGATATCCTGGTCGCGGGCCCTCAGCTGCCCGCAGTGCTGGGAACACAGGCTCCCTCCGGCAACTATGCCGATGTTAAAAGTCACGGTTATGAGCTCAGCATCAACTACCGTGACAAGGCGCTCGACGGCAAATTATCCTATAGCCTGACCTTTACCTGGGCCAACTCTTCCAACGTCGAGATCACCCGCTATCAGAATAACCCGACCAAAAGCATATCGGACTATTATGTCGGCAGCCATATCAATGACCAATGGGGTTTTCATAACAAGGGCTTCTATGCCACGGACGCCGAGGCGCAGGCCATCGACAATTCCGAGCTCGCCGCTTATAAATGGCTGGCAGGGGACATCAAATACCAGGACCTCAACAAAGACGGAAAAATCGATCATGGCAACAGGACAGTATCCAGCCCTGGCGACCAGTCCATCGTTGGCAACACTACGCCCCATAACAAGGTCGGCTTTAGCCTGAACCTGGGTTATAAAGGTTTTGATTTCGCCACCTTCTTCCAGGGCGTGCTAAAGCATGATTTCTATCCCAACGAATATGTATTCTATGCCTTCCGGGATGACGAATACAGCATTCCCTCTCAATTCGCACTCAATTACTGGACACCCACACATACGAATGCCTTCTTCCCAAGACTACGGTTTTCCGGCGGCGGCAACGAGCAGATCCAGGATAAATACATGCTCAATGCAGCTTATATGAGGGTGAAACAGCTGACGCTCGGATATACCGTGCCCGCAGCCATCACCAAAAGAATGAGACTTCAAAGGATCCGGTTCTATGTCACAGGCCAGAACCTCTTCACCATTACGCCTTTAAACAAAAACTATGATCCGGAAGTGGTCGGCTTCAATACCTATCCGCTCAATAAATCGATTTCTTTCGGGATCCAGGCCGGTCTCTAACATGTAAGGGAATAGCGCTCAAAAAAAATTATTACCAAAATGAAAAGCAAACATATATCATACATAACAGGCATCGTCCTGATGATAGCCATCGGCGCCTGTAAGAAGGATAGTTTTCTCAACCGGGCTCCATTAAGCGATATCAGCCCGCAAACCTTCTTTGCGAATGAGACGGATTTCCAGCTATACTGTAATCAGTACTATACCGGCCTGCCGATCCAGGCACTGGTACGCGCTGACGACCAATCCGACGACAAAGCCGCCGCTCAGATCAATACCCTCCTGTCCGGTGCATACACCATTCCCGGCACGGCTGATACCACAAAGGATCTCGTCGGCACAGGCGCCTACAAAGACCCGAACGGACTTTTGATTGGCACCGGGACCAACTGGAATTTTGGCCTGATCAGACAGTGTAATTTCTTCCTGGCAAATTATAAAAAAGCGGAAGTCTCCGACTCGATCAAAAATGAATATGCCGGAGAGACATTGTTCTTCAGAGCAAACGATTACTGGAAAAAAGTAAAGGCCTTTGGTGATGTCCCCTATATCAATACCTATATCACCGACACCTCGAAATCGGTGCTCTATGGATCAAGGACGCCACACCAGCAGGTGATGGATTCCGTGCTCAGTGATCTCAACTTTGCCATCGCTCACCTGCCGGTGATCCCATCCCAGACCGGGCGTATCAATAAATATGCGGCGCTGGCCCTCAAAGCACGCATCTGTCTTTGGGAAGGCACCTATCGCAAGTATTGGTCCAATGCCGGCGATCCTTCCGCCTACCTGCAAGGCGCCGTAGACGCAGCAGAGCAACTGATGAATTCCGGAAAGTTCGCCATCTATAACACTGGTAATCCTTCGTCGGACTATTACAACCTGTTCATCCAGGAAGACCTCTCCACCAACAAAGAGGCAATCCTGCCCATGACTTATGTCGCGTCGATCCTCATGAACGGCTTCGATCGGGCGCTGGGCGAGTCGGCCGATGGATACAGTAAAGATTTTGTAAAGAATTACCTGTGCACCGATGGTCTGCCCATTTCTCAAAGCCCCCTGTACCAAACGGACACTACCTTCGATAGCGAAATACAGAACCGCGATCCTCGTCTGAAACAAAGCATCGCCACTCCCGGCTTCGATCTCCTCGCCGGCGACATCATCACCGTACCCCGGATCGGAACCATTACAACCTCCACAGGGTACATGCCCGTCAAAGGCCGGTCCAACAGCCTTTTGGCCTGGAATGCCAATGCATCTACCTATGACGTTTTCATCTTCCGTTATGCAGAGACCCTCCTCATCGAAGCCGAAGCAAAAGCCGAACTGGGACAATGCGACCAGGCCGTACTGGACAAGACCATCAATCTGCTGCGCGACCGCGTAAAAATGCCGCATATGATCATTGCCAACCTGGTAAAAGATGCGAACTCAGACTTCCCCTCCCTGCCCGTCCTCCTCGATGAGATAAGACGGGAAAGAAGGGTCGAGCTTGCCTCCGACGGCTTCCGTTTCGATGATCTTCACCGCTGGCATGCAGGCTCCCTCATCAATAACCCCGAAACCATCCTCGGCGTCCATCTGACACCTGCTTATCGTGCCAAATACACCTATGACATCTCCGGCGTCGTCGTCGATGCCAACAACTATGTCAGGGTATATACAAGCATCACATCCAGGGCCTGGAATGATAAAATGTATCTCTATCCCATACCATCACAGGAACTGACGCTTAATCCAACTATTAAGCAAAACCCCGGTTGGTAATAATATACAACCCTCACGAAGAAGCCGTTTCATAAAATGAAACGGCTTCTTCGTTTTTACCATTTGGTAATCGCCAGCCCGTTACCGCAGCCGAACTTTGCCATATAAAAACAAACAGTAATGGAAAAGGGCACAATTCACCCCACTCTCGCAGGCAAAAAAGTGATTATCCTGGGCGGCACCTCCGGTATCGGACTGGCAACCGCAAAGGCCGCAGCAGCAGAAGGCGCAATAGTAACCGCCTCGCCCCCATCGCGGATACAGACATAGACCAGGCCCGCCAGTTCCTCACCATACGTTTTTGGGGAGCATACGCCGCAGGGCCTTACCCGCGCGCTGGCCGTTGAACTGGCACCCCTCCGCGTAAATGTTGTCACTCCCGGCGTAGTTAGGACCAACCTCTGGAACGGGATGCCCGAAGCCGATCGCGAAAGCTATTTCAAGACCCTGGGCGATACCGTTTTGGTCCGGCGCATCGGTGAAGCCGAAGACATTGCACAAACATTCGTCTACCTGATGAAACAAGGTTACACTACCGGGCAGGCACTCGTCGTAGACGGCGGAGCCGTACTGATCTAAGCCGCATTGGTTTAATGCGTCAATTCCCCTAAGTTCGCATTAAAAAGTGCGCAAGCCTATATCCAGACGTCGTTTCATTCTCACTACCACAGCCGGCAGCATTGGTTTGGCAGCCAGCCGGACTAATCTTGCTCACGCTGCGCTTGCCGGCTCCCCCGGCTCATCCGAGCTCTACACCCTAAGCCGGTCCCTTACCGAGGTCTGGGCCAAAAAACTACTGGACCTCCAGGTATTGGATACCTCCCGCCCACAGGAATACGGCGGCATCCTTTGCCCGACAGAACACATCGTCCACGGCCGGGTAGGCGACACCATCTACCCTTTCTTACACATGGCCCATCGCACCGGCGACAGCCGCTATGTGGATGCGTCGGTGCTGCTTTTCCGATGGATTGAGAACAATGTAAGCCAGCCCGATGGCTCCTGGCTGAACGAACCAAAAGATAACTGGAAAGGAACCACCGTCTTTTCTGTCATCGCCCTCTGCGAAGCGCTCCGATACCACGGCGAACTAATCGACCCCGCCTTTAAGAACGCGGTCCGCGCCAGGCTCCTGAAAGCCGGCAACTTTATCTATGACACCGTCAACATCGACTATGGTAATATCAATTATCCTTTGTCCGCCTCCTACGCCCTTTCTTTATTAGGTACGCTCGAAGATCAGCCCCGGTTCAAAGAAAAAGGAAAATTATTGGCGCATCAGGCGCTCGGCTTCTTCTCCCGCAACAACCACTTCATTTTCGGCGAAGGAACACCCTATTATCAGGCCAGTAAAAAAGGCTGCTTCTCCGTTGACCTGGGTTATAATGTCGAAGAAACCCTGCCCTCCCTCGCACTCTATGGCCTGCTAAATCAGGATGAAGAGCTGCTGCAGCAGGTCACGCTGTCCTTACAAACGCATATGGAATTTATGCTGCCTGACGGCGGCTGGGACAACAGTTGGGGAACCCGCAATTACAAGTGGACCTGGTGGGGCAGCCGCACATCCGACGGATGCCAGCCCGCATATGCCCTGCTGGCCCATCGCGATCCGCGCTTCTATCGCGCGGCCCTGAAAAACACGGAATTATTACAACACAACACCATCGATGGACTCCTCTATGGCGGTCCCCATTACGCCTCCCATCATGTCCCGCCCAGCGTTCATCATACCTTCTGCCACATCAAGGCCCTGACAAGCATCCTCGACCACAATGAACCCGCCGCGACAGCGCCCACCACAACACGTTCACCCAACGCGCCCGCCGCAACACACCCCGCCAACGCCGCCCCAACCTCCCTCCTCCCCCGCGAAACCCCATACGGACTCCGCTTCTTCACCGACATCCAAACCTGGCTCATCTCCACAGGCGCCTTCAAAGCAACCGTCACCGGCTACGACAGACAGTACAAAGCCATGCACAACGGCCACGCCACCGGCGGCGCACTCTCACTCCTATGGCACGACCTCACCGGGCCTTTATTAGTGGCCAGCATGAACGCCTATCAGCTCGTAGAACCCGGCAACATGCAGGCCGACAAAGATCCTCTGTCCATGGCCCTGACACCCCGGATCGAACTCACAACCGACGGTGTCACCTACATGAATATTGCCTTTCTGGATGCAGAGATCACAACAGAAGAACAACACAATAAAATAATCGTAAAAACCCGGTCAAAGCTCGTAGACAAAGACCAGCACGACCCCGCACAGGGTCCGGTATATTGTTATGCAGACTATATCTTCACCCCGCAGCAGGTAAGCCTGCACTTCCGTCACGACCCAACTCCGAATCCTTACGACCACATTATCCGTATCGTATTACCCGTCATTTCCCGATCCGGGGAACCCGTAACGATCAACGATGACAAAACAGTCCACATCCAAAAAGAAAAAGCCCTGGTCACGATCAAAACCGATCAGCCCCTGCAACGATTACCCACAACCGGCGAACGCCTGTTCAATTTCGTTCCGGGACTCGAAGCCATCCCCTTCGCCATCCATCATCAACAAGCCCTCATTGACATTACCATACAACGCACCTGATAACCCTAAAGCTTTCGATATCCCTTAATCCTGAAAAACCACCCAGTTATCCGTCCTGAACGGCGCCACCGGCAAACCCTGTTTGCTGAATAGATTCCCTATACCCGAATTACTAAACTGATACCGCACAGCAACCGGCTTGCTTACCTGCTTGGCCGTCACCGTTATCCTGCTCCCTGAGACCTTACCCTGCGCCGGATAAAAGACTTCGTCCGAACCCGCAATGAAAAGCTCCTTCACCTCCGGTCCCTTAACTTCCAGCCCATCCCCGGCGTCTGAGAAATTCAACACGGCCCTATTCCCTTCCACCTGCATCGTTCGATACGTCGGATTCCGGTAAACCACATCCTTTCTGTGATAGGTTTCTGCCAAAGCCCATCCCGCCAGACGCAACCCGACATCGTGTTTATTCTTAGGATGAATATTCGTCGTATCGTCTACCAGGTCACTGATCACGACCATCCCGGTGTTCTCAAGTCCTTCGCACTTTGCCTCCTGTTCCCGCACGACACTGCCCTGGTCTTTTACTTTATAGTTAAAGGGAGCTATCTGCACATAGTAAAAAGAAAGAGGCCTGCTCCACGCTTTCCGCCAGGAAGCGATCATCGTAGTCAGCAATCTTGCGTAATTCGACGGCGCTACCGTATTGGCTTCCCCCTGGTACCACAAGGCGCCCGCAACCGCGAACGATGTCAGCGGCGCTATCATCGCGTTGTAACAATAACCCGGTGTATAAGGCCAGCCATCATAAGGCACCTGCTTCGCGGCCATATTTTCCAGAGTGGTGTCGCCATTTACCAGCTCACGCGGCGTCCACACTTCTGCCGGCGTCCCGCCCCACGCAGCCTGTATCAAACCGATCGGAACATTTAATTCCTTATTCAGTTTCTTTCCAAAAAAATACCCGACCGCACTAAACTTTTTTAGCGTATTCGAATCACAGGCCGCCCACTGTCCACTGCAGTCATCCTGCGGATAAGCCGCTGTCGTCCTTGGTACCTGGAAGAACCGGATGTTCGTATTATTACACACCGGAAACTCTGCTTTTACATCGGGCAGCCCCCAGGTCTCGCACATCTCCATATTGGACTGACCCGAACAAACCCAAACCTCTCCGATCAACACATTTTCCAGCACGATCCGGTTACTTGCTTTTACTTCGATGGTATAAGGTCCCCCCGCCACAGGCGTAGCAAGCAGCAGCTGCCACTTGCCGTCCCGGGTGCCCTTTACCGAATCCACCCGATGATCCCATGACGTCGTAATAACTACACGTTCTCCCGGCTCGCTCCAGCCCCAGAACTTTACGTTCGACTGTTGCTGTAAGACCATATTACTCGTTAGGACCGCCGGAAGCCGTACTGCCGCCCTGATACTGCTCAAGGCAAAAAGACAAAGGAAAAGCAAACAACTTTTTCTCATGATGAATGATTTACTAGTAAAAATGGAATAAATTTATCGACTACCAAAATTTCCTACATGTTACAAAAATTCAACTGCCGTTATGCTGTCTTTTTAGCCTTACTTTCCCTTTCTCAAACAGATCAGGGTTTCAGCCAGGGCCGGGGCCGGCAGGGCGCAAGCCAGGAAACACCCGCCCTGCTAAAAGATGCGGTCATCGACAACATTGTAAAGGAAGAAACCAACAATTCACAGCTTCAACAGCTGGCCCACGAACTGTTTGATGGTATCGGCCCCCGCCTGGTCGGCACACCACAAATGGATAAAGCGGGCGAATGGGCCGTTGCAAAATATACCGGTTGGGGCATCACAGCCAGAAACGAAAAATGGGGCCAGTGGCATGGCTGGGAAAGAGGTATCTCTCATATCGATATGGTCTATCCGCGAATAAAATCGCTGGAGGGGACACAACTGGCCTGGAGCCCCGGCATGGGCGATAAAACCATCACCTCCGAGCTGGTGATCCTGCCCGACCTCGAAGACTCCGTCGCCTTCCAGAAATGGCTGCCCGCCGTCAAAGGCAAATTTGTCATGGTCTCCATGCTGCAACCCACCGGCCGCCCCGATTACAACTGGCAGGAATTTGCCACCAAAGAATCCTTCGATAAAATGAAAAAGGACCGTACAGCCCAACAGGAAGCCTGGGCCGCACGTATAAAGAAAACCGGGTATACTACAAGAACGCTGCCCCTCGCGATGGAAAAAGCAGGCGCCGCAGGCATCGTCGGCAACAACTGGTCTGCCGGCTTTGGCGTAGATAAGATCTTTGGCGCCTATACGAAGAAGATCCCAACCATCGACATCGCCCTGGAAGACTATGGAATGCTCTATAGGCTCACCGAATCCGGCGACAAACCAAAGATCAGCGTACACACCGAATCAAAGGAAAGAGGCGCCGTACCAACGTTTAATACCATCGCGGAAATAAAAGGCAGCGAAAAACCGAATGAATACGTCATCCTCTCCGCCCACTTCGACTCCTGGGACGGCGGCACCGGAGCCACTGACAACGGAACGGGAACACTGACAATGATGGAAGCCATGCGTATCCTCAAGCTTGTCTACCCCAACCCCAAACGCACCATTCTCGTCGGCCATTGGGGCAGCGAAGAAGAAGGTCTCAACGGATCACGCGCTTTCGTCGAAGACCACCCGGAGATCGTCAAAAACATCCAGGCGGTATTCAACCAGGACAACGGCACAGGCAGAGTCGCCAACCTCTCCGGCCAGGGCCTGCTTAACTCCTACGAATACCTGACCCGCTGGCTCTCAAAAGTTCCTTCCAATATCCGGGACTCCATAAAAACCACTTTCCCCGGCACACCCGGTGGCGGCGGATCAGACTTCGCCTCCTTCCTGGCCGTCGGGGCGCCGGCCTTTTCCCTGAGCTCGCTCAATTGGTCTTACGGCACATATACCTGGCATACCAACCGCGACACGTACGATAAGATCGTCTTCGACGACCTGCGTAACAATGCGATTTTGGTCGCAGCACTCGCCTATATGGCCAGCGAAGACCCCACCACAACATCGAGGGAAAAGAGCGTCCTGCCGATCAACCTTCGTACCGGTGAACAAAGCAAATGGCCCCAGCAGACCAAATCCATCCGCAAAGGCGGACTTGACTAATTACTCGTATCTCATATAAACCTCTCGTATAAATTAAGAAGGCCCCTTTGCAGGGGCCTCTCTCTTTAATAAAACTTCGGCAGCGGGATCAGCGTCGTATTCTGCCGCTGATGCCAATAAGGATACACAGGCTCTACAGCGCTGGCCGTATCCAGCCGTTTTATCTGATCCACCGTCAAATTCCAGCCAACCGCGCCAAAATTCTCCTGTAATTGTTGTTCATTCCTTGCCCCTATCACGATGTTCGCCACTGTCGGACGCTGCAGCAGCCAGTTCAGCGCTACCTGCGCCACAGTCTTTCCCGTCTCCTCCGCAAGGGAATCCAGTACATCCACCACGGCAAACAAAAGCGCATCGGGTATCGCAGGCCCCTGCGATCCGCCCTGGCTAAGCCGCGAATTGGCAGGCGTTGGATTACTTCTCCTGAACTTCCCGCTCAACCGGCCCATCGCCAGCGGACTCCATACAATAGTCCCGACATTCTGATCCAAACCCAGCGGCATCAGCTCCCACTCGAATTCCCGGGACAATAAAGAATAATAGACCTGGTGGCCAACATAACGCGCCCAGCCATAACGCTCTGACACCGAAAGGGACTTCATCAGGTGCCAGCCCGAAAAATTGGAACAGGCAATATACCTGATCTTCCCGCTGGTGATCAGGTCGTCCAGCGCGCGAAGAGTCTCCTCCACCGGTGTCACGCCGTCAAAACCATGCATGTGATAAATATCGATGTGGTCCGTCTGCAGCCGCTCGAGGCTGTCCTCGCAGGCCCTGATCAGGTTGTATCTGGACGAACTATAATCATTAGGCCTGTCACTCATCGGAAAAGTCGCCTTCGTAGAGATCAGCACCCTGTTACGCAGTCCTTTGAGGGCATTCCCCAATATCTCTTCCGACATCCCCCGGGAATAGACGTTGGCCGTATCAAACAAATTTACGCCCGCATCCACGCAAAGATTGACCATCCGCGCAGCCTCGTCTCCTTCCGTACTGCCCCATGCCTTAAAAAAGGCATTCCCGCCTCCAAAAGTGGCCGTGCCAAAACTCAATACGGGCACTTTTAAGCCCGACGCTCCTAATGTCCTGTATTCCATGATTTTTTCTTTTGGTAAAAATTACGCCAATTACCCGTCATTCCCAACCACCCCTCGCCGCACCGGGCATACAAATTTACCCCAATAACTAAAAAACCTGCAAAAGGTTTACCACCAATCTTTCATTTTTTGCCCGGACGATTTGTTGCTAAATTGCGGCTCTCATGTTACCCGATCCACATAACCCGGTCTTCCAGCTGGCGGTTCAATTTGTCAATCAAACCGCAAAGCCTATCTTTCTGACCGGTCGGGCAGGTACGGGCAAGACAACCTTTCTGAAATACATCCGGGAGAACAGCTTTAAGAAAATGGCCGTCGTCGCCCCTACCGGGGTCGCAGCCATCAATGCGGGCGGTACGACCCTGCACTCTTTTTTTCAGCTCCCCTTCGGCCCCTTCGTCCCGACACCCCAGTACGGCTGGAACCCCGAAGGACCGGGTTTCTCCGATCCCAACAGCCTGTTCAAGAACATCCGCTTCAATGCCAGCAAAAGAGAACTCCTTCAGGAGCTGGAACTGCTCATCATCGATGAGATCAGCATGGTCAGAGCCGACATGCTCGACGCGGTGGATGCCGTCCTCCGCCACTTCAGGCAACAACCCCTCACCCCTTTCGGTGGTTTACAGGTATTATATATCGGCGACCTCTATCAATTGCCGCCCGTCGTCTCCAAAGAAGAGTGGAACTTACTACAGCATCACTACGCCAGCCCGTTTTTTTTCGATGCCCACGTCACCCGGCAGTCCCCGCCCGTCTATCTGGAGCTGAATAAGATCTACCGGCAAAACGAAGCCGAATTCATCCGGCTGCTCAACAATATCCGTAACAACAATATGCAGCCCGAAGACCTCGAAAAACTGCACGACTACTACCAGCCGGAATTTGAAGCGTCAAAAAGGGATAACTATATAACCCTGACCTCTCACAATGTCAAAGCAGACAGCATCAACCGGGAACAGCTGGACAAGCTGAAAGGTCGCTCCGTTGCCTTTGAAGCCAGCGTCACCGGCGAATTTAACGACAAAGCCTTTCCCGCCGAAAAGACCCTCACCCTGAAAGAAGGGGCGCAGGTCATGCTCATCAAGAACGATAAGGGAGAAACAAGACGGTATTACAACGGCAAGATCGGCACCGTACAAAAAATAGCGGATGACAGGCTGACCCTGGTCTTCCCCGACGAACCCGACGAGCTCGTCCTGGAAAAAGAGACCTGGAAGAACATCCGTTATCAGTACAACAAAGAACTTGACCAGGTAGAAGAAGAAGAGCTGGGCACATTCCGGCAATATCCCATCCGTCTCGCATGGGCGATAACCATTCATAAAAGCCAGGGACTCACATTTGAAAAAGCGGTCATCGACGCCGGCGCCTCGTTCGCACCGGGACAGGTCTATGTGGCGCTTAGCCGGCTTACAAAACTGGAAGGGCTCGTGCTACGCTCCCGTATCCAGTCAAATTCCATCAGCACCGACCCGCGCGTCGTTGCCTATATGGAGGCGCAGCTGCCCGAACAGCTGGCAGAACAACAGCTGGAACACGAACAGCTGACCTATATCACCGACTCCCTGCGCAGGACCTTCCAATGGTCACGCCTGGTCGAACAGCAGCAGGACCATCACGGCGGATATGCACACCGGCAGATCCCGGGTAAAATAACCGCCATAGAACTGAGTAAGAAATGTCTCGACAGCGTACTCGCACAACAGGAGATCGCCCAAAAATTCTCCCGCCAGCTGGACGCATTGCTACCCGGAGCGGAGGCCGATGGCTACCGTCAGCTACAGCAGCGAACCACCGCCGCCGCCGCTTACTTCTCCCGGATCTTACAGGAAGACATCCTCGATCCCCTCCAACAGCACATCGCAGAAATGCGCGCCAGCAAAAAAGCAAAAAAATATCTACAGGACCTGCAAACACTAAAATTGCTGTTTACCCGAAAAAGACAACAGGTGGAAGACACGGACAAGCTGATCTCAGGACTGCAAAAAGGGATCGATACAACCCGCCTGTTATCCGGCCTCCAGGAAGATCGGCAAAACCGTCAGACAGCAGCCGCAGAAGAAACCGAACAGGACGCCGGCTCAAAAACTCCCGGCAAACCAAAAAAAGGGGATACCAACCGGACCACCCTCCGGCTTTATAAGGAAGGTACCTCAATTACCGAAATAGCGACCCTGCGCAACCTCACCCAAAGCACCGTGGAAAGCCACCTGGCTTCGTTTATCCCTACCGGGGAGATCGATCTGAAGGACCTGGTGCCCGAACACAAGATCGAATCCATCCTCTCTGCCATCAGGACCATCGGCGGATCGGCACTCGGACCCATAAAAAGTAAGCTGGGCGAAGACTACTCTTTCGGCGAGATAAGAGCGGTGCTGACATGGTCAAAATTTACTCCGTTCTCAAACTCTTCACCGGATTAGCTATCGCCACCTTCACCGCCTGAAAGCTAACCGTCAGCAACGCAATGAGCAAGGCAAGCACACCCGCCAGCAAAAACACCCACCATTCCAATCGGATATGATACGCAAAATTCTGTAGCCACAAATGCATAGCCCACCACGCAAGCGGCGTTGCCACCAGAAACGCCACCAGGACCAGCTGCAAAAAATCCTTCGAAAGCAACGTAAACAAGGTCCCCATCTTTGCTCCCAATACCTTGCGGATGCCAAACTCCTTTGTACGCTGCTCAGCCGTAAACATCGCCAGACCCAACAATCCCAAACAGGAGATAAAAATGGCCAGCCCCGCAAAACAATTGGAAAGATTATGGACAATAGACTCACTCTTGTACAGATCCCGATACTCATCGTCCGTAAACCGGTAAGTAAAAGGGAACCGGGGATTCAGCTCATGACACAGGGTCTCCAGCTGGCTCAGCACCTCTTTGGTCTGCCCCGCCCTGATCCGGACCAGCGCCAGGCCATAAGTTTCCTGCTCGCCAAAACGGATGATCAGAGGTTTAATCGGCTCGTGCAACGAATTGAAATGAAAATTCTTTATCACACCCACGATCGTGCCCTTCTTCTGCCAGAAGGTAAGCCGCTTGCCAACCACGTCTTTTTCTTTAAAACCCATCCTTCTCATCGCCTCTTCATTCAGCAGGTACCCAATAGAGTCCGTCGGGTACTCCTCAGAAAACTCCCGTCCTGCAGCCATCTTCAGCTTCATCGTCTTTACCAGTCCATAACCCGCAGAGGCCTGTGTAAACATGATCGTATTATTAGGGTCCTTCCCATCCCAATCGACCCCGCTCGTCCCGTTCTCAATATCCGTAGGCATCTGACTGACCCGCGAAACATCCCCAACGCCCCTGATCCGAAGCGCCTGCTCTTTGAAAACGGTATACTTCCCCGTGAGATCGCCCTCGAGAGGAACGGAAACAAGATTGTCGCGGTCATAACCAAGGTTGACGGATTGCACATAACTGACCTGCCCCGAAACGACAATGGTCCCGACGATCAGCACGATCGAAAGCACAAACTGGAACACCACCAATCCCTTCCGAAACCAGGCCGCGCCCGCGCTAAACTTCATGGTCCCTTTCAAAACGCGTATCGGCTGAAAAGAAGAAAGGAATAGCGCCGGGTAGCTGCCCGAAAGCGCTCCCGTCACCAGCGTAAGAGCCGCCAGGCTCAGCCAGAAAGAGGAAGAAGCATACGGGAAGGAAATGAACTTCCCCGTCATATGATTAAAGGCCGGCAACACCAGCAGCACAATGGCCAGCGCCAGGATCACAGCCAACATCGAAAGCAGGATTGCCTCGCCGATAAACTGCCGGATCAGGGCCGGCCGAACCGCCCCCACTACTTTACGGATACCTATCTCCTTGGCCCGTTTTACCGACCTTGCCGTTGTCAGGTTCATAAAATTGATACACGCGATCAGTAAAATAAAGATCGCGACCACACTAAAAAGGCGCACATACTCTATCCGCCCGCCCTCAATCTGTCCATTCTTAAAGTTCGAGTGCAGATAAATATCACCAAACCGCGCCATGCCCAGCTCGATGTGAAAAGTCTTGCCCTGATCCTTATTGTAAGTGTCCAGGAAATGGGTAAGCTTTTTTGTTACCAGGGCCGGGTTGGCATCTTTCCGTAAAACGATCAGCGTATGAGGGCCATTATTACCCCAGTCTTTCGCCCAGGTGTTATCATCCAGGAAAGATTTCCAGTTGACGAGGTAGTCGAACTTATCAGAGGTATTCTCAGGCTGGTTCTCAAAAACGGCCGTGACCGTAAAATCCTTCCTGTTCTCAAAACGGATCGTCTTATTGATAGCCGCCTGCGGGCTGCCAAAAAAATCCATGGCCATCTTCCGGGAAATGGCAATGCTCACCGGGGTAGCAAGGGCCGTCGCAGCCTTCCCTTCCAGTACGGGATAACTGAACATCCGGAAAAAATCGGCCCCGGCACTGCTTCCCTGCTCCTTGAGGATCTTATCCCCTACCTGGAAAGTATTTCTGTCCCGCCATGTAAAACCGGAAGCCATCTCAACCTCCGGCAACACTTTTTTTAGCTCATCCGCCAATACTCCGGGCGTAAAAAAACCGGCCTCTATCTTTCCGTCATAATACTGCCGCTCATAAATGCTATACAACCGGTCCCCGTTCGCATGAAAGCCGTCTACACTCTTTTCGTCCCTGATCCAAAGGAGGATCAGCAGGCTGCAGGTCATCCCCATGGCAAGTCCAAAAATATTGAGGAAGCTATATCCTTTTTGCTTCCAAAGACTACGAAAGGCTACCTTAAAGAAGTTTTTCAGCATAACGGTTTATTTGCAGTTAATCATCCTCCGATCCCGCCAACACGACCACCATTGTTCGCCAGCGCACTACAAAACATGACGCCAAAATAAAACCCATGTTGCACCCCATCCCCTCGCGACCCGCCGCCAACGCCCCCAAAAGGCCGCATTTTAACATTTGTATAACAATTATTCCAAAGTACCGGTAAAACTATTTCGTTTGAGAAAAGTCCAATCCCTTACAAATACACCTAATATTATGAGACGCATTTTCACCGTGATCCTTTGTTTTACTTCCGTATCCTTTTTAGTTAGTTGTAGCAGTTCGAAGATGTCCCGGAATAACTTTGTCCCCTTTACAAAGGACCTGAAGCAAAAATTGGAAAAGGAAAATATTGATCTTAAACAGGTACAGTTCTACGTAGACCAGAAGCTGATCCTGAACAGAAATCTCGGAGATCAAAAATTAGCCGTCAGTTCAGGTGTCGTAAGGATGGAAAACGGAAAATATGTCAATGAAGTGATCATACCTTCCTTTACCCCCGGCGTTTACGAAGGCAGCGAAGGAGAAAGACTGCTTATCAATTTTGAAAAAGGAAATAATAACCTGGCCTTCGGCCCCGGCAGCGGTTATACATTTAACGATTATGTGTTATACGGCACCGAATGGAAAAATGGCACCTGCTCGGTAACTTATGACTCCAATAAATTCCGCGCCCGCTGCGGCACCTGCCAGGACGTGGCCTCGGCAACCCTTGTCATCCGCAAAAAGGTCGCAGACAAATGGGAACATAAATCCAGAACGCTAAAAGGCAGAACGATCGGAAAATAATTGTCGGCGGGGCCCCCTACCGGGCCCCGCCATTCACAAGCTCCTCCAACAATTCAACCTTACCATCACAAACAGACAGCGTCTTGACGGATGCCGGATCGATGATCTTCACAAGGTAAAAGGTCTTTTCCCCATCGGTGATCTCCGTAACCACTTCTATCCCATAACCGGGGTATTTTTTTCTGACCAGCTCCGCCGGCACCACCGGCATCCTCGCCCCCCCATAATACTTCAGGGAATATAAAAAGCCGCCGTGAAGATCAAAATAGGCCTGATGGCGCAGCGCCTCCTGTACAAAAGAGACCTGGTACCCCTCGGCCGATTTAAACCAATACTCATTCGTCGTACCAGAAGGGAATCGACGGTGAAAATGCCGGTAAGCATGAATATTGATCTCGTTGAGCGGAACATTACAGGAAATACCGTTTCCCGGGTCGTTATAGGTATAGACGGCCTGGGAAATCTGATTTTGAGCGCGGGTAAAACCGGGCGCAAATACCAGCCCCACGACCAAAATATGGGAGTATAGACAAGCTTTCATATTAATCGTTTTCCTATTTAAGTTAACAATTAATTAATGTTTGAGCAAATATCTTTTTGCTTATCTTGATTGGTTTTTTTCGACCTCAACTCACTTCCAGTTAAATTTCCCGATCTTTACCCTTTCTGATTGACCTAACTGACCATGGCCAAAAAAAGGACCCCGAAATTATTAGCGGGCTATACGCGTCATAATAAAGTTCGCCTGGTCCACGGGGGAAAAGACTATTTCTCCACCCTTGTACAAATGATCGACAATGCCAAGGTATCGATCCACCTACAGACTTATATATTCGACGGTGACGAAACAGGCCGGATGGTGTCCGATGCGCTCATCCGGGCAGCCCATCGCCGGGTAAAGATCTTCATCCTGCTTGATGGCTATGCTTCCCAGCACCTCTCCAAAAATATTATCCGCGAATGGAAAGAAGCAGGCATCCGCTTCCGCTGGTTCTGGCCATTGTTAAAAAGCCGCAACTTCTACCTCGGAAGGAGATTGCATCATAAAGTAATAGCAGTAGATGCCGCATTGGGTATGGCAGGTGGAGTAAATATCAGTGACCGTTACAATGACATCGGCGGAAAAAAAGCCTGGCTCGACAGGGCCCTGCTTGTAGAAGGACAGGCCGCCCTCAAGCTGCATCTCGTCTGCCTCGATATGTGGACGAGGGCCTGGTGGAAGAAACATCTCCCCGCGGATGACAAATTCGAATGGGTGAAAGGCGTCGTCCCAACCGAAGAATGCCTGGTCAGAGTTCGACGCAATGACTGGGTACAGGCCAAGAACGAGATCTCTCGAAGTTATGTGGAAATGTTCCGCCATGCGAAATCAAGGGTCATTGTCCTGTCCAGTTATTTTTTGCCCGGCTCCATCCTGCGCAAACAAATGATGCAGGCCTCCAGGAGAGGCGTGGTCATAAAGATCATCGTAGGTAGCAAATCGGACGTCAAAGTCGCCCGGCTGGCCGAACAATATATGTACCACTGGCTCTTTAAAAACAAGATACAGGTTTACGAATACCAGGATACGATCTTACATGGCAAGATGGCCACCTATGATGGAGTGTGGATGACCGACGGCTCCTATAATGTCAACCGGATCAGTGCCTATGCCAGCGTCGAATTAAATATGGATGTGCGCAATGACGCCTTTGCCGGTCAGGTAGAACAAGAGCTGGATGAGATCCTCCGCAACCACTGCGTCCAGGTCACCGAGGAAAATTATCTTCGGCGTCATGGCTTCTTTCAACGTTGCCTGCAGCGAATGGCCTACGAATCCATCCGTTTCCTCTTCTTTATCTTTACCTTTTATTTTAAACAGGAAAAGGAATCCGGCACCCGTTAGCCGGCCTTCGGCCGGCCGGTCGAAGACCAATCAACTCAATTCCCCCTGATCCGCCGGATAAAGATTTTTATCGTCTCCCCGTTCCACCCATTCATCCGCCCCCGCTGAACAACCACCGCATTGTCGCCCGGATACTGCAAAAAATAATGGAACACAAACCTCGCCTTCGGATTAGCCCACCCCCTCATTTCCCCAAACCGCAGATCGTTAAACACCAGCGTATCCCCCCATTGCTCAACAGTATAATACCCCTGGGAAAAACGCAAAAGATAACCCACGTCTTCCTGCCCCCGAAAAGGTCTCAGCAGCGAGTCATTACGCGGGAGAAAACGAAAATGTGTAGCCTGGTGATCCAACATCGATCTGTAACCGGTATGAAAACCTCCGCTGTCCTCGGCCACAATATACCAGAGCAAGCTGTTCAATGGAGTAGGAGTGGAGATATACCGCCCGTAAGAAATGCCCTGCTCCCGGAGATCCTTTTTCACCTGCGTATCTATCCTGATCTTATTCGTGATGCAATAACACAAATAAAGACTGCTGCACAACAGACCAAACCGTACCCAGCCCTTCCTCGCCGGCTTATTCCTCTTCAGTAACAACAAGGCACAAGTAGACAACAACAGCCACAAGGTGTATAACGGATCAGCCACGAACAATACATGCCATGCTACCCGGTAATGTGAAAAAGGTTCGAACCAACCCGTCCCATAAGCATTAAAGGCATCCAGGAAAATATGAAGGAAAAGCTGAAGGCCAAAGAACAGACCCCATTCCCGCCGGCTCATCCCGCTCCGGGGATAAAGCCGACCCGCTATCAACGCCAGCACCGGCGTCATGATCAGCACGAACAGGAATGAATGAGTAATACCCCGATGCGCCCAGACATCCTTAGCGGTACTCAGCCAGAAAGAAGCCACAAAATCGATGTCCGGAAGACTGTTGGCAATCGCCCCCAGCAACATGGCCTTTTTACCCAGCTTTCGCCCGGCCAGCGCCTCCCCGACAGTCGCACCCAGCACTATATGCGTGATCGAATCCATTTTTTTAAGCCGTTGCAATCATCAGGCCATCGACCGCTTCAACACCTTCGTCTCCCCACCCGGAGACCCCGCGATGACCACATTGGCCATATTGATAAAAAACCCATCTTCCATCACCCCCGTTATCGCACTAACCTGCTCGTGCAGGCGAGCAGGATCAGGGATCGAACCAAAGGCACAGTCCAGTATATAATGCTGATTATCCGTCTCAAAAGGCACCCCATCCTTCATTCGCATCTTTGGCGTACAACCCAGTTTCCGTAACTGGCGCTCCGTCATCTCCCAGCCAAACGGCGTCACTTCCACCGGAAGCGGAAATTGCCCCAGCAAACGGACCAGCTTGCTCTCATCGACAATGATCACATAAAAGCTGGTAGCCGCCGCTACGATCTTCTCCCGCAGCAGAGCCCCGCCCCCGCCTTTTATCAGGTTCAGCTGCTCATCTACTTCATCCGCTCCGTCGATGGTCACATCGATATGATCGATCTCGGCAAATGGCACAATGGGAATAGCCAGCTCACGGGCAAGGCTCTCCGACTGCACCGAGGTTGCAATAGCCCGCACCGAAAGCCCATCCTTTACCATCCCGCCGATTCCCTGAATGGCCCAATAGGCGGTGGAACCAGTCCCCAGGCCGACGGTCATGCCACTCTTAATATATTCTATCGCCTTTCCGGCAGCTATCTTTTTGCCATTTACAGCAGCGTTCTCCATGATAAATGCATTATTACGCAATTTAATTAACTATCTTTTAATTCCCCTCCCCGGGGATTCTTTTTTCATTGACATTCAACCTTTTTGCCCCGCCTGTTCACCCTTCTCCAAACGCCCGGGAAACCCCTTCCCTCCTGCTCCTCTTTACAATTTCCTACCCAACTGGTAGGAAATTCGCAGAG
The DNA here is from genome assembly GCA_036499285.1 of Puia sp. Taxonomy (GTDB): domain Bacteria; phylum Bacteroidota; class Bacteroidia; order Chitinophagales; family Chitinophagaceae; genus Puia. Next base: position 33,868 of record DASYEB010000007.1, read on the forward strand.
TTTGCCCTACATTTGTTTTATCATTTATTGTTATCCATCACATGACCCTGGCATTTAATCATATAATTTGTTGTTGTTGCTGTTGTAGGCAAGCCATGGTTATTACGGTGGGGGATGACCTCTTATAAGCTGATCAAACTTATTTTGACAATAGTTAAAAGCTCCACCACCAGTGGAGCTTTTTTTATTTTATCATTTTAGTTATCTATGTCAACAACGACCATTATTCCTGCAGATCCCGCTCTTATCTCGGCCGTCAGGGCCCTCGAGAGAGAGATAGGTCATACGCCATTGCATCATATTACCCGGCTCTTCCATCACGATAAAGTACAGCTCTATGCAAAAAAAGAATGGATGCAGTTATCAGGCAGCGTAAAGGCCCGGGCAGGATACAATATTATTCGTAAGGCGATAGAGCAGGGAAGGCTGACCTCCGGCAAAACCCTGCTCGATGCCACCAGCGGCAACACCGGCATAGCCTACGCCCACATTGCCAAACGCCTCAATATACCAGTCGCACTCTGTCTGCCGGAGAACGCTTCCCTTGAAAGAAAGGAGATCCTGGAATCCCTCGGCGTTCACCTCATCCTCACCTCCCGCTTTGAAGGCACGGACGGCGCACAACAAGTAGCCAAAGCCATGGCAGCCGAAGACCCTGAAAAGTATTTCTATGCAGACCAGTATAAAAACGACAACAACTGGAAAGCCCATTACCATTCTACCGCTCCGGAGATCTTCGAAGCCCTGCCGGGTATTACCCATTTCGTGGCGGGGCTGGGGACCACCGGCACTTTTGTCGGCACAGGCCGGCGGCTAAGAGAACTACAACCTTCCATCCGGCTCATATCCTTACAACCGGATTTTGCCCTCCATGGCCTGGAAGGATGGAAACATTTAGAGACGGCCATCGTCCCGGATATATATGACCCCACCGTCGCCGATCTCAATGAGGAGGTCAGCACAGAAGAAGCATATACCATCGTCCGTGAAGCGTGGCAAAAAGAAGGGCTCCTGCTAAGCCCTTCAGCCGCAGCCAATCTTGCCGGCGCCATCCGCATCGCCAGCCGGCTGGAGAAAGGCATAGTCGTCACCGTCCTGCCGGACAATGCAGACAAATACAGTGAAATCATCCAAAAAATTTTATCATGATCATAATTGACTCCCGGGTCAGACAGCTATTAGTCGACGACGCTCTCAATACCTTCCCTGACGAATGCTGCGGCTTCCTGTTCGGACGGGAGGAACGGGATGGTACTCGCCTGATCATAGATATACTGGTCGTCGATAATTCCAAAGCTGGTGACAAAACAAGACGCTTTGAAATATCGCCCCTCGACTATATGACAGCCGAACAACATGCGCTGGACCATGACTGGACCTTGCTCGGCATCTACCATTCTCATCCCAAACACCCGGCCATCCCTTCCGAACACGATCGCAAAGCCGCACAACCCTACTTCTCATACGTGATCGTTTCGGTAATGGACAAGGAAACCATCGATCTGAAAAGCTGGTTGTTAAATGAGCAGTCCCAATTCGAAGAAGAAAAAATTATAGATTATCAATTCACATAAAAAAAGAGCAAACAATATGGCAACAGTCATTATTCCCACTCCTTTACGGAAATTCACCAATAATACCGCCCGCCTACAGGTCAAAGCTGGCACTATCCACGACACCGTACAGGAACTCACAGTCAACTTTCCCGATCTGAAGAAACATCTGTTGGACGAAAGCGGCAACATCCGCTCCTACGTAAATATCTTCCTCGGCAACGATGACATCCGCGACCTCCAGCAGGAAAAGACCTCTGTAAAAGAAGATGCAGTGATCAGTATCGTACCGGCCATCGCCGGTGGAACGCCAGATGCCGCCGGCGCAAATTCAAGCGGAGCCAACTCCACCAAACCAAGCGCTGCACCTGGTTCCGCCACCTCCCTTTTCACAAAGGAAGAACTGGCCCGCTATAACCGGCATATCATCATACCCGGATTTGGCATGGAAGCGCAGCTCAAACTAAAAGCAGCAAAGGTCCTCGTCATCGGCTCCGGCGGACTCGGCAGCCCCGTTCTGTTATACCTCGCGGCAGCCGGGGTAGGCACTCTCGGCATAGTGGACTTTGATGTCGTCGACGACAGCAATCTTCAGCGCCAGGTAGTATTCGGCGTCGAGGAGATCGGCAAGCCAAAAGTAGAGGCAGCAAAAAGAAGACTCGAAGCGTTGAACCCCTATATCCGTATTCAGCTGCACAATACCCATATCAACTCCCAGAATGCGCTGGACATTATAAAGGACTATGACGTCATCGCAGACGGCACCGACAACTTCCCTACCCGTTATCTCGTCAATGACGCCTCTGTTCTTTTAGGTAAACCCAACGTGTACGCCTCCATCTTTCAATTCGAAGGACAGGTGTCCGTCTTCAATTACCGCGACAGCCAGGGAAAGCCGGGCCCTAACTACCGGGACCTCTACCCTACCCCGCCGCCGCCCGGGCTGGTACCCAGCTGCGCGGAAGGAGGAGTCCTGGGCGTATTACCAGGCATAATCGGAAGCCTGCAGGCATTGGAGGTCATCAAGGTAATCACCGGCGTAGGCGAAACACTCTCGGGCCGCTTCTTTATCATCGACGCCCTCAATTTTGAGAACAGGACCTTCACCATCAAACCACGGGAGGACAATCCTATCAACGGGAAAAACCCGACGATCACCGGACTAATCGACTACGAACAATTCTGTGGCATGCGTGCCGTGGAAGAAAAACCACTAAAAGAGATCACCGTCAAAGAACTCTATGACCTTCAGGTAAAAGGCGATCCCTACCAGATCATAGACGTTCGCGAGCCGCACGAATACGACATCGTCAACATCGGCGCCGAGCTGATCCCGCTGGCTACCGTAGCTGACAACAGCGACAGGATCGACAGAGATAAAAAAGTGATAGTACATTGCAAGATGGGCGGCCGCAGCGCCAAAGCCATCCGCGAGCTCGAAGAAAAATTCGGATTTACAAATCTGTATAACTTAAAAGGTGGGATCCTCGCCTATATCGATGAGGTACAACCCGAGCTGACCAAATATTAAAAACAATCCAATAAATAACTCAGGAATAAAGTAACCGATCCAATATCGCAGCAACCTTGTCGGCCGAAGGCAGCATGGCAGCCTCAAGCCCGGCATTCATAGGCACCGCAGGCAGGCTCAGCGCGCCGGCGACCTCGACCGGTGCATCCAACCGCTCAAAACAGCTGTGGGTTATACGCCAGGCCAGCGCCTCTGCAAAAGAATTATTCTGTTGCTCCTCCGTCAATACAAGACACTTCCCATGACGACGCACCGTCTCATAGATCAATTCCTCATCAAGAGGATAAAGAGTCCTCAGATCGATGACGGCTACCTGCCCCGGAAACTCCGCAGCAGCAGCCTTTGCCCAGTATACCCCCATTCCATACGTGATGACGCAACAGGTCTCCCCACTATCCGTCAACCCGGCATCCGCCTCCAAAACACAAAGTCCTTTTCCAAAAGGAATTACATAATCACGGGAAGGCTCAATCGTTTTTGCATCTTCCGTACCCGGCACCTTGCTCCAGTAAAGCCCCTTGTGCTCCAGCATTATCACCGGGTTGGGATCCAGGAACGCCGCCTTCATCAGCCCCTTCATATCCGCAGCATTCGAAGGATAGGCGATCTTTATCCCCTTTATCGACAGTAAAGTAGTCTCGATGCTGCCACTATGATAGGGACCGCCGCCGCCATAGGCGCCGATCGGAATACGGATCAGGGCCTGCACCGGAAATTTCCCGCAGCTCAAATAACAGGACTTCGATATCTCCGTGACAAGCTGATTAAACCCGGGATAAATATAGTCGGCAAATTGTACTTCCACGATAGGCTTGGCTCCGACAGCGCTCATCCCAACGGTCGACCCGATAATATAGGCTTCCTGTATAGCAGTATTGAACACCCGGTGATCCCCGAATTTTTCTCCCAGCGTAGCCGCCTCCCGGAATACCCCACCCAGTCTTCGGCCTACATCCTGGCCATACAGCAGGGCTTCCGGAAAATCCTCCATGATCTCCCGGATAGCAAACAAAGCCGCATCCACCATGATCACTTTCTCACCGCCGGCAGGGCTACGCTCCCCCCATTCCTGCGTCACAGGCGTGGGCGCAAATACAAAATCGGTCACGGTAGCAGGATCAGGCTCCGGCGCAGCTACGGCTTCGGCAAAAGCCCGGGCCACGATCGAAGCCGCCTCTTTCTCTATCTCTTCAATAACATTTTCTTTTCCACCAAAGGCCAGCAGACGGGCCTTTAACCTCGGAAGCGGATCAAGGGCGGCCTGTTCACCCAATTCATCCGAATCGCGGTAGAACTCCCTCCGCACCCCACTGGTATGATGTCCCAGCAATGGCACTTTCGCCTGCACCAGCCAGGGCCGGGTACCCTTGCGCACCTGTTCTATCACAAACCCCATGGTCTCATAGCTCTTTTCAAAATCACTGCCATCGATACGGATCCGCTCCATACCCTTAAAACCGGCAGCATATTCAAAGGCATCCATAGCTCTCGACTCCTCCGACCGGACACTGATGCCCCAGTCATTATCCTGAACGAGATACACTATCGGCAGCTGCTTAAGCACGGCAAACTGAAAAGCCTCGCTCACCTCTCCTTCGGTGACGCTGGCATCCCCCAATGAACAGACGACAATAGGCGACTGCCCCCCGGGGCCTTTGCGTAAAAGCGAAGAACCAATACTCTCCAGGTAACTCAAACCTTGCGCCAACCCCGTGGCAGGAATAACCTGCATGCCGGTGGCGCTGCTCTGGTGTATCATCTGTGGCTTGTCCGTACCCCGGTAATTAGGGTGCGCATAATATTCACGCCCGCCCGTAAAAGGATCATCCCCTTTCGCAAGCAGCTGCAGCATGAGTTGATAAGGCTCGAAACCCATACCAAGCAATATGCTTTCATCCCGGTAATAAGGGCTGATCCAGTCGCAGGATTGTAAGTGAAAAGCTGTCGCCAGCTGAATGGCTTCGTGTCCGCGGGAAGTAGAATGGACATACTTGCAGAGAGGACGGTTGTTTTCGTAAGTTACGGCCATTTCACTGGCCATACACATCAGGCGGTAGGCTTTTAGCAGGATGTCAACAGTGATCATAGCCACCCCCGGAGGGGTAATTTATTTTATTTCAACAGTGAACAAGCTGTCATCTTCTATAAAACCTTCCAATTCATCTCCAACTACACACTCTCCGACACCCGCAGGAGTTCCCGTGAAAACCAGGTCACCGATGTTGACGGAAAAATAATTGGAAATATAGGATACGATCTTATCGAAGTTGTTGATCATCAAATTGGAATTACCCTGTTGTACCAATTCTTTGTTCTTATACATGCAGAAGTTGATATCCTTCTTGTTCTTGATGTTCTGCAAAGGTATCCACTTGCCGATGGCAGCAGAGTTATCCCAGGCTTTTGCCTTCTCCCAGGGAAGACCTTTTTCCTTCAGCTCATTCTGTATATCCCGCGCCGTAAAGTCTACGCCTGCCGTCACAGCATCGTAGTACTTGCTGGCGAATCTCTCCTGGATATATTTACCGTTTTTGGATATACGAAGTACCAACTCGCATTCATAATGGAGCTCATTGGTAAATTCAGGATAATAAAACGGAGTATGGGCTTGCAGCAAAGCGCTCTTAGGCTTCATAAATATAATGGGCTCATCCGGAACTTCATTATTTAACTCCTTGGCATGAGCCACATAGTTACGGCCGACACAGAATATTTTCATATTCAATCAGGGTTTTTAAATAGAGAATTCTAAATCCAGTTTTCATTTTGGCCTGAAGAGACCCCGGGCACTACATAGGCATATTGAATATCAAAATACTTACTCATTAAGGATGAATGCAATATTTATGCGAAAATAAAGATTCCCCTTTATAAATCATAGTTCGAACTCTAAATTATTGTACTGGCTCATGGTCCGCTCAATCCCAATAGTGGCGAAGCTTTCAATGATTTCGACCGACTTGCCGATCTTTTGCCTCACCACCGGTAACTCAGTCGGCGTCCACTTTCCCAATACAAAATCTACCTGCCTGCCCTTGGGGAAATTATTTCCGATGCCAAACCTCAGTTTGGGGTAAGCATTCGTACCAAGAGACTCCTGTATGCTGCGAAGGCCATTATGACCGGCATCACTGCCGCCAGGCCTTAATCTCAGCTTGCTCAGCGGCAGCGCAAGATCGTCCAGCACTACCAGGATGTTCTCCAAAACGATCTTCTCTTTATCCATCCAGTACTTCAGGGCCCGGCCGCTCTCATTCATATAAGTGGTAGGCTTGATACATACCATTATATGACCATGCCATTTTACTTCCGCCTTCTCCGCTAACCGTTCCACACTAAATCGGCCATCCCTCCCTGTCACAAAAGCGTCCAGAACATCAAACCCAATATTGTGCCGGGTACCGGCGTACTCGCCTCCTATATTTCCCAGTCCGGCAATCAGGAATTTCCCCATAATACATACCGGAAATACGCCCCTTAAAAATTAGCGCATTTCCGGTAGAGCGCTAATGTCTGTCCTTCGGACATAAGCCGCTGGAGGCGGCTTATAGGTGGGACATTAAAAATAACAAAAACCCGGTTAAACTTTAACCGGGTTCCTACTAATAAAATAAATTATTTTTTGGATGCCGCAGGTTTAGCAGCGGCAGGGGCTGCTGCAGCAGCAGGCTTAGCACCGGCGGCTGGAGTAGTAGTTGCTGCTTCTTCCTGCTTCAACTGACGGGTCAGTACGATAGAAGCGATTGGAATACGCGGAGAGTTCAATATCTCATAATTCGCCGCTTTCACATCTTCTACCCGAACGTTGCCATTCAGTTCCAGCGTAGTCAGGTCAACTTCAATATTTTCCTTCAGGTATTTGGGATAGGTCTTGATCTTAAGAGCCTTCATCTTCGTGATAAGCTTACCACCATCTTTTACGCCTTTCGCAGCACCCGTAAATTTGATAGGGATAGTTGCAACGATCTGCCTGTCCTCTACCAGCTCCAGGAAGTCAACATGGATCAATTCATCACTTACCTTATCAAACTGCAGATCCTTCAGGATGCACTTGTAAGATCTGCCGTCTACAGTAACGTCGGCTAACTGGAAATCAGGTGTGTAAACCAGTAATTTAAACGATGTAGCAGGAGCTGAAAAATTCACCTCCTTAGCACCCCCGTAAATTACACCGGGCACTTTTTCCTCAGAGCGAAGTTGGCGGGTGGCTTGTTTGCCCATTTCGGTCCTGAGTTGTCCTTCGATTGTAATCGTCTTCATTTTATGTTTATTTAAATATTACGCTCTGTAACCTTATTTATTCCTCAACTGCGAATGAATGAACAAACCAGTGATACTCCTGTTCTCGTGCGCATTGCGGATGGCAACCGCAAACAACTCCGCTACACTTAACACCTTTATCTTCGGGCTGGGACGCTTCAATGGTATCGTATCGCAAACCACCAGCTCTTCCAGCACACTGTTCTCTATATTCTCATAGGCCTTACCGGAAAGAACCGGATGCGTACACAACGCTCTCACACTCTTCGCCCCCTTTTCCTTCAGCAGCCCTGCCGCCTTTGCCAGCGTTCCCCCTGTATCACAGATATCATCGATCAGCACGATATCCTTATCCCTCACATCCCCGATCACCACCATGCTCGCTATCTCATTAGCCCTCTTCCGGTGTTTATCACAGATCACCATTTCTGCATTGAAATAGGTGGCAATCTCCCGGATACGATTGGCGCTACCCACGTCGGGGGCCGCAAAGGTAAGATTTTCCACCTTAAGTTGCTCAATATAGGGTATAAAAATAGCCGAGCTGTCCAGGTGATCCACCGGGATGTCAAAATACCCCTGAATTTGTGGGGCGTGCAGATCCATCGTGATGATACGATCCGCACCAGCGGAAACTAACATATTGGCTATCAACTTGCTACCAATTGCCACCCGGGGTTTATCCTTTCTGTCCTGGCGCGCATACCCATAATAAGGGATCACAGCCACCACTTTGTATGCAGAAGCCCGGCGGGCAGCATCGATCATCAGCAAAAGCTCGAGCAGATTCTCGGCCGGCGAACAGGTGCTCTGGATAAGAAAAACCATGTCTCCCCGGATGCTCTCATTAAAAATAGGCTGAATTTCTCCGTCGCTGAAATGTTGAATGGTGATCTTCCCCGAAGGATGGCCGAACTGCTGGGCTATTTTCTCGGCCAGATATTGGGAGCCTGTGCCGGAAAAAACTTTGGCTAGATGCTGCATAAAGATGGTAAATAATGGGGCGAAGATACACGTATGAACTCAAAAGTAAAAGCCTTGCACATGGCAATAATAAAATATACCCTTAGTCCCGCACAGACAAAAAAAGGCCGGACCCGGATTCCCGGACCGGCCTGAATATTTTACAGAGCCTTGATCAATGACCCACGGATGCCAGCTGTGGCCGGGCCGTGTTCATAATAACCGTCTTTTCGGCTGCTTTTGCAGCAGACTTCGCATTAAACGCATAAAAAATGGAGGAGCAAACAAAAATGGAGAAAAACAGAGCGACCACATACATGCCAATACAGAAAAGGAAAGGCTGCCAGCCGCCGATTGCGTTAAAGGTTGTTCGATTCATTGGATTTTAGATTAGTTTTCAAAGGTTACGGTCGTGATCAACCGCGGGTATCAGACGTATAACGGTTCAATTAATTCCTTATTTCATTTTCCCGTTATGAATCACAAAATAATAATTTAAATTGACTAATGCAAGCAGGAGGGAAACTTATGAAGAAAGAATCGGGAATAAAAACATGGTCAAAAGACGACCGGCCCCGCGAAAAATTATTAAAAAAAGGCCCGCAGGCGCTGACCGACTCGGAATTGATGGCCATCCTGATCCGTATCGGCAATCCTAAAAGCAATGCCATAGAGCTGGCCAGGCAGATCCTGGACTCCGTCCAGAACAATCTCCACGAACTCGGCAAACGACCGCTTCGGGAGATGATGAAGATCAGGGGCATAGGCGAGGCCAAAGCCATGACCATCGCGGCAGCCCTCGAGCTGGGCCGCAGAAGACAATCCACTATGTCTCTTGGAAAATCAACCGTCAAAGACAGCCGGGAGGTCGCCGGCTATCTGCGCTCCAGGCTGGCAGACTACAACTACGAGGTTTTCGGAGTGCTTTACCTCAACCAGGCCGGCCGGATGAATCATTTCGAGGTCATGAGCCAGGGCGGCATTACAGGTACAGTCGTCGACCCCAGGCTGATCTTTAAAAGAGCCCTCGAGATCGAAGCCGTCAGCATCATTGTCTGCCACAACCACCCTTCCGGTAACCTAAAGCCAAGCAAGGCAGACGAAATTCTTACCTCCAAGCTTAGCGAAGGTGCTAAATTACTGGACATCAAATTATTAGACCATATTATCGTAGGAGACAACGGTTACTTCAGCTTTGCCGACGAAGGTTTATTGAAAAGGTAAGACGGCTCACCCTCAACGCTCCGCAACCACTCACGCCTGAGCCGAAGGTCCTCCAAAATTCATCGGCAGCTGCACCTCTTCCAGATCCTGGATCTTCCCGTTGCCCGCCTCAAAGCGATTGACATTTTCCGTCAGCGCCTTCATAAATCGCTTGGCATGCTGGGGAGTAAGAATGATCCTCGATTTAACCTTGCTCTTCGGCGTACCCGGCATCACATTCACAAAATCCAGCACGAATTCCGCATGGGAATGCGTAATGATCACCAGGTTGGCATACTGCCCCTCGGCTACCTCTTCACTGATCTCTATATTCAATTGGTTCTCGGCGGTTTGTTGATCTGGCATGACTGTTTTTTTTCAAAAATAGCAAAATAAAGAAGGCCGCCTGTCAAATAAAAACAGACGGCCACTTATCCTTTTATCTCCGGTTAAACGATGAACCCGGAGAAAGTATTATCTCGGACCCTGGTAAACCAGCGTATCCCATGCCTCCCGGGGAGCACTGGTGGTATAGCCATAATTGATAAAAAATGTCTTGGAAGCCGGGTCATACCTGTTAGGATAGCCCGCTTGAACAGGCCCGTTAAATGTAAGAGAAGGGTCCGAACTGGTCACAGTGACCTTATTCGTTGCCGGATCCACAGTCAACCTTGGATAGGCCCCAAGCGTGCCGCCCGCGCCGGGCTGACCATCGCTCATATCCACAGAAAGTGCCCCGGAAGTATACAAAATGACACTCTTATTCTTAAACGTACCGCCAATGCTCGGGTGTACGAGTACGCCGTTGGCAAGATAAGTCCCATCATATATATTCTTGATCAGGATAGCCACAACTCCCGTGTCCAGGTTACCGCTGATAGTGTAATCCGCTTCGGCTACGCTGGACAGCTTGATACCTAGAGCATAGTCAACACCGATCAACGAACTTGGAACAAACTTGACCTGCAAAAAAGCCATGGACTTCCCCTTCGGAATAGTGACCACAGAATTGACTACGGTTACACCGGGAGGAATAGAATAATCCGTGCCGTTGCTATCGTTATAATTGGTAACCAATTGCGGGGAGAGAGTAGTCGTCACGTGAATATCCTTATCAGCAGGGGCGCCTCCGCCAAGGATGACAGGTACGAGGTCGACCGTCGTATCATTATTCGAATTATCAAAAGCCTGTATCGCGAAATTGGTCGTGGAAGTGACATCCAATCCCAAAGCAACAACCCTGGCATTGGCACCATGGTTCGATTGTATAAGTCCGTTATCAAAAGCCTTATCCTTCAGGCATCCTGACAGCATAACTGAAAAGACCAGTCCCAGAAAGATAGGCGCTTTTATATATTGTATTTTCATATTTACTTGTTTGTATTTCTGATTGAAAAACTAAATATCACCTTTATCCTAAGGCTGCCAGAACAATTTCGAATTGAATTGATCGATCGTGCCTTGCTGCTGTACATTGGTCGCATTGGAAGTATACTCGCTTTGCGGATACAACAATCTGACAGGCAGTTGAGTCTTGCTGGCAGCCAGAGAGATATAACTCTTATCCGTCAGGAAATGCAGCCTGTTCAGGTCTGTATAGACTTCATAAGGATCTACACCCACCAGTGAAAGATATTTCTGATAAGCTATGAACTTTACCCTGGACTCAGCAGACGAACCTGCATTAGTGAAATCAGCAACGTCAGGGTTATCGGCAGTATAATCAGCTAAAGCTGTAGCCGGATCAGGTACGCCGAGCCAGGTGAACGCCTCCAGCATAGCATTGTTATACGCAGCGGCAGCATCTGAATTACCAGCAACCCAGCCGCGGGCAACAGCTTCGGCCCATAGGAACATACTTTCATAAGAAGGATAGATCCACTGGTCCTGCTTGGCGCCGCTGCCGTCACCGACATTAGAGCTGGTTATCGTTCCGACCAGCGCTGGTCCGAAATAAGAGCTCGCATTTCCTTTGTTAAGCGTGATCGAAGGAGCTCCGAAAACGTTCCCTACAAACCCATTGGCAGCGTTGAATCCGGCCGGATAAAAAAACCTTTCCTCCCTGGGATCAGGAGAATTCCCTGCTTCAAACTGATCGATAATGTATGCGTTGGCATCATTCGAAGTATTCGTCAATGTTCCGGTAGGCGACCAGCCATTATTTTGATAGAAAGGACTTTGCTTATTTACGTCATTTGAATAACCAGGGTTGACACTGATCGATTGTCCCGCCATTAAAACTCCGCCGTTGGCAATGATCTTCGCCATTTCGGCAGAAGCATCAAAACCGGAGACTTCGGATTGACGGATCAGCAGCCTGAGCTTCATCGTATTGGCGAATAATATCCATTTGCTCTGATCACCCTTGTTGATAATGTCCGCCCCGCCAAATGCTTTCTTCGCTGTAAGGCCCGGGACATTCTGCAGGTAAATGATCGCGGAATCCAATGACAATTGCAGTGCCTTATAAATATCCTGGGCCTTGTCATATGCCGGCGTCGGATACTTCGTGGTCTGGAAGGCCTGTGTATAGGGCAGGTTGCCAAACAGATCCACCAATTCCTGCCACAATTTTGCAGAGAGAACCATCGAAGCCCCGGTTAGAACCGTATCACCGCTTACAAGCCCCTTCGAAGCTGCCTGGTGCAGGTCAAAAAGTACATTCAGGTGATTCAGGAATAGCGTATTCCCAAAGCTAAAGTCAATGTTATAGGTAATAACATTCTGCTGTGGTGCAAAATCTTCATTCTGTGAAAAATAACCCATCCACTGGTCCAGGAATCCCCAGTCTCCGCTGCCTTGTCTGGCGCCAACGGCATTTTCCGCCTGGGTAAATATCAACTCTGGCGTTACGTTCTGGTCCGTCACCCGGTTGGGATCTGTATTTACATCGAGGTACTTCTTGCAGCCCGTCGTTGCAAGACAAAGGGACAATACCGTGAAAAGAAATATCTTATTAATATGTTTCATCTAATGTCTTTTTGGGTAATTAAAATTGTACTGTCAGAGTGCCACCAAAATACCTGGAAGGAGGAGACTGGAAACCGCTCGCTAAACCAAAAGTGTTATTGGTGGTGGAATAGTTAAATTCAGGATCACCCCATTGGTTGGACTTCGGAACAAATAAAAAGAGGTTCTTGCCAATAGCGCTAACGGTAACTTTCTTAATCACTGTCCCGCCGCCAATCCATCTCATGGGCAGGCTATAGGAAAAGTTGAGTTCCCGTAGACGCCATGCATTTGCACTCGCATAATAATTGGTAGCTATACCGGTATTGGTTGTAGCCCCCGTCCAGAAACCATAGTTACCTTCCTGAACCATCAAATTTTTATTGGCGACATAGTGACCACCGGATAAAACTTCAGAATTCGGGAATACAAAACGCTGTCTTCCATATTCCGCGCTTCTCGCAGAAACACCGGAAAAATCTTCATCAGGACCAAGACCTGAATAAAAATTAGCGCCGCCCTTATAATCCCAGGTCATGCTGACGGTGAAATCCCCTATAGAGTAGGAAGGCGTAAAACCAAGTACCCATAAAGGAAGCGTCCTCCCGGTAGTGATAAGACCACCGGCCAGAGAAGGATTACCTGTAGTTGGATCCACAATCACTTTACCGTTGGCCGGATCACGCACATAATCGGTCATCTGGAACTGAAAAGCAGGCTTACCCACGACAGCAATATTGTTGACCGTAGGATAACCGGTAGCATTCTGGATAAATCCGGAATTGCCGCCGATGACCACAGGTGCATTGTTCAACGTACGGGTAACCTCATTGTTATTATAAGTTGCGTTGATTCGGAAGTCGATCCGGCCTTTTCCAATCCTGATCAGCGGAGTCAGGTTCAGATCAGCTTCAACACCATAGTTCTTGAAATCAGCCGCATTAGCCAGCAACGCAGTATAACCCGTCGTACCGGACTGAGTCACAGACAACACCTGGTTGGTATTGTTCTGATTAAAATAAGTCGCGCTGAAATTGATCGTGTTCCTTAAAAAACCCAATTCCAAACCAATCTCTTTGGATACAACGAATTCCGGCTTCAGATCAGGGCTGGGAAAAGTATTGTTGGCTGTAAAACCCGCTGTGCTTCCATAAGGGAAACCAGCATTCGTGGAATAGGTAGCCTGAAGGGCATAAGGCCCAAGGTTCACGTTACCGGACTTTGAAATGCCGCCAAATACTTTAAGGAAAGAAATGCTGGCGATATCCTGGATGCCGGGTATGGCGTCGGATAGAATAACGGATGCATTACCTGCCGGATAAAAGAAAGACCTGTTCTCCTTCAGCAAACGACTGTCCCAGTCATTACGCCCGGTGAATTCCACATTCGCCCAGCCCTTGTAATTCAAGGCAGCAGTTCCATAAGCAGATAAAAGCCGGTATCCCACCTGGTAATTATTCCCCTGCGGACCATTGATGCTATTGTCCTGCTGAATAGCAGTAGAAGGAGTTCCGGCATAGATCGGAACATTGGCATCTCCGCTTCTCACGGCAACATTGTAAAGACCGGGAACAACCAGGTTGTTGCCGCCTACGGTGACATCCTTGGCACGATCCTGCCGGATCGAGCCGCCCGCCAGATAGGATACTTTAAAATCCGAACCGATCTTATGATCACCACTCAGAAAATAATCCAGGTTGATCCGGGATGTATAACCGGATTGCTCCACTACACTGCCGGGCTTATTGGAATACTGGGTAGCATTGCGGTTGGCCTGCGCCCAGTCGGAGACGACAACCGGCGCATTCGTGTTCGTCTGGTTGGCAAATCCTAATGAAGTGCTCACTTTAGCTGTAGCTGCCAGCCACGGAAAGATCTTATAATTCAAAGCGAGGTTACCAAGGATATCGTCCTCCCTCGTCTTTGACCGGATATTCGCTATCAGCCAGTAAGGATTCACCGCATACTCATTATAATAATTCGAGAACTGCCCAAATTTGCTGTTCAGGTCCTTATAGCTGAGGAGAGGCACATTAGCCGCCGTTTGTAATACCAGGAAGAACAGCCCGCCATCATACGCTCCGGGAAATGTATTCTGAAACCCGGATTCATTGACGGTATTCGAATTTTGCAGGGTATAGTTCAACCCATAATTAATGGAGAAATTGCCATACTTCTTCGAACCGTTGAACCGGAAACTTGATCTGCGGTTTCCATCACTCGGTGTCAACCCCTTTATATTGGCATCCTGGGCGCTGACATAGAAATCTTCGCCCGACATAGAGACGGAATTCTGAGTGATCAGACCGGTGTTCCAGAACTTCTCCCTGTCCTTGGCATGAGCGGCACTATAAGGTCCCATTTGCTGGGAACCATCTTCCAGAACCACACCGATCGGCTGCATTGAACCATCGAACTTAGGCCCGTATTGCTGATTCTCATATGGCACATAGCCAAAGTTGCCGAATTGATCGACTACTTCACCCGCACCATCCCCAAAGGACTTCTGTAGTTTGGGAAAAAAAGATACCCGGGCTGCCTGAACACTGGAATTCAAGGTGACAACCGGTCTTTTACTCCCCTTCCGGGTAGTAACGACAATTACGCCGTTGACGGCATCCGGACCATAAAGCGCAGCCGACGCGGCACTCTTCAACACGGTAAGATCCTGGATGTCATCCGGAGGCAGGGAAGAAAGATAACCTAACGGCGTGGGAGCGCCATCCACCACCAACATCGGCTGGTTGTTACCAGTCAGCGAACGGATGCCCCGAATGTTGATCTTGGCATTTTCAAAAACCCCGCTGTTTGTTGTGGAAATGTTCACCCCGGACACCTTACCATTCAACGCCTGGGCGACATTGATCGATTTTGCCTGGGTAAGTGTCTTGTTGTTGATAGTTGACGTTGCATAACCCAACTCCCTGGCCTGACGCTGGATACCTAACGCCGTAACCACCACCTCGGTCATGGCCGCAGAAATCCGGCTGAGCTGAACGTCCTGCGTAAGTGATTCAGTAACAGCGACTTCCTTTGTAGTAACCCCTGTACCGGAAATTACCAGGATATCCCCGGGTTTTGCCTTAATGGAATAATTACCTTCTGCATCTGCACTCACCCCTGATTTGCTTCCCTTTACCTTAACAGTAAGAAAAGGCACGGGCTGTCCTTGCGCATCGGTTAATTTACCTGTAATTGGTTTGGATTGTGAAAATGCCAATGAGGCAGAAAGTACCAGCACTGCAAGCAGTGATAGAAGTTTTCTCATGAACTGATAGATTTAATGTGACTTAATGTTGACTCAGCGAAAATTTGGCCCAATAACTTTATAAAAAGTTAAAAAGCGACCAATATTAGTTAAAATATTGACAATAATTTAACGCCAGGCGCTGCAAGCCTTCTACAAAACCCGCAAATCTATAAGCAGCATACTAGATGAGACATTGAAAATCAAGGAGAAGTGAGGAGAAAAAAATCTAACAGAAAACGGTTAATTATTTGTTAACAGAGAGACCGAAGCATCGTTGAGATAATTTATTAATTTCTTTAATAATGTTTCATTTATTTCGTCATAACGATGTTTGGAGAAGAATTCATTCACTTTATTACTTTCCTCCGGGAGAATACTTTTAATGTATTTTTTGCTCATTTCCAATCTTCTAGATTTAAGCCCCCCAGGTAGGACTACAAAATATGTATTATTATCTACATATTCGTCATAAGGGTTCCCGGTTTCGGTCATTCCATCGGAACGGTAGTCAGATTTAACAAATCGTGTTCTGAGGTCCCGGTACAAGGCATACTTTCCGGAAACGGCAGGAACAAGCACAATAAAGTAACGCGACGAATCTATCGCCGCCACCCTATCGAAGATCACCAGCGAATCCCCATCCTTTATGGCAAAAGCCTTTATCTCGTGTTTATCCAGCTCGATGATGGTATTCAGATCCCTGGTCGTGTACAGCTTCTGCTGGATCTTATCAAAATTGAACTTTAAAGCCTTATTGTCTACCAGGCTGTCTGCCTGGGTAATTACTACCCCCTGCCCCCAGCGATCGGCCAGCAGGTAACGATTTCCCTTCGTTTCTTCCTTGATCGAAAAGGCTGGCAGCGCCGACATCCGGTAGAAAGTGTTTGCCGGAGTATTAGTTATATAGGACTGGGAAGCATCATGCACATTGGGCATCCCGGACCGCGTAAGACTATATGGCGTGACAAGTGTCTGCCCGTTGAACGATATCTCGGTACGTAAAAAATCATCGAGGGCCGCACCCGCCGAACGAGTGGTCATGATATGCATAGGATCATTGGAAACCGCGTTCTGGTCGGTCCCCGTAACGACGATGCCCTCCAGCGACTTGATCCTCGGCTGCAGCGCGACAGCCAGCCGCGTAGTAGTGTCTTCGATCTTTATAGTATCTCCCTGGAAGCCAACGGCATTGATACAAATAAACATCCCCGGCTGCATCCTGATCCGGAAAACACCGGCATTATCCGAAGTGGTCCCGCTGCTCTTCCCCTTGACCTGGATAGAAGCACCGGCCAGCGGCACTCCATTATTATCATTTACAACACCATTGATCGTAATGGGCTTTTGCGCCAGGCTCACTACCGGAGACAGCACTATGCAGACAAAACAGAAAGCAGCTAATTTTCTCATGACCAGGTTTGTTTACCAATATAAAAAAAAAAGCTATCCGCAATATGCGGATAGCTTTTTTTAATCAAAATTTTATCTCTGGAAATTATCGATCACATATTTCATCACACCACCGACAGTCTTAACCTGGTAACCCAAACGGTAAGTTCCGTGTGCAAAATCCGCATTGATCACGCTTGGACCGATCTTGACCGTATCACCCGCTTTTTGCATATTCTTTACATCGGTCGAATTGAAGGCAATGCTGAACGTGCTGGCCGTATTCCCGCTTCTTACAAAGCTGATGTCATACCGCAACTTCGACGTCTGCGCATCGGTAAACCCGCTCAGGAACTCATTCTTCAGCGGCGTCAGCGGAGTAAAGAAGGTCGAGTCCGGATCAGTCGTATTAACGGCAGGTGCTCCGCTGCTGTCTGCGGCATCGAAACGGTAATAGGTATGGCTATAATTCAAAGCCAGCAGGTTGCCGATTATATGAAAATAGATAGTGTTCATATTCCCGCTGATAGTCGTACCGGGAGCAGCCGTAAGAGAAATAGGCAGCATATAGTCCTTGGTAGGATCCATATTGCCATGCATAAAAGTGATATTGAACGTATCCAGCCGCAGACCCGCGTGAACAGTCCCTGTCGTTGCAGGGAAAGAATACGCATTGGTTGGCAGGGCGCCATAAGTATATCCGTCCGAAGGTGCTGCATTGTACGCAGTCCGGGCCGCATCGTTGACAGCTACCGTTACCGGGATGTCCTTGGTCGGCGGATACTGGGAAGCAATATTTACCGTAAAGAACTCGTCGTCCGGAGAAGCATCGACCGATGTCGCGATCACAGCCCCGCTGAAATTGGCCAGACCGCCGCTGGGCGCCTGGTCTGTACTATTCGTACTTGCAGTAGAAATTTCCGCTATTGTGCCAATACCGCTGAGATCTACATTTGGCTTGTCCTTCAGGCAGCTGCACAACAAAACCGAGGAAGCAAATGAAATAACTATAGATGATTTTTTCATAATTGTTCTTGTTTAGAATTTAAGGCATCCAGAAAATCTTCGAGGTCATGTTGTTGATCGTTCCCTGCGCATTTACATTCGTAGTGTTGTTGTTGTACTCGCTCAGCGGATATAACAATCGAAGAGGAATATGCGTGGCAGTGGTCCCGGGATAAATAGATACGGGCAGATCGACGGGAACACCAACCCTTCTCCAGTTGCTCCAGGCTTCGATCGGGTCATACATGTTCAAGGCAGCCCAGGCCTGCAATACGATCACCTGGATCTTATCGCTGGCTGTAGCAAAATTTACCCGGCTGTCGTTGGCGCCATAATAGGTAGCCGAAGCAGTGGTTGGACTGGCTACGCCAAGTATCCGGAAAGACTCGCTGATAGCTGATTGGAACAGGGACTGAGCAGTAGCTCCGGTCAGATATCCCCGCTGTACCGCCTCAGCCTGCAGAAAAAGACTTTCGAAAGCTGGCATGAGTGGCGCACCCTGTGTAGGAGCAGAAATGATGCCCGGTCCTACAGCGGAGATCACCGTGTTGTGCTCTGTACCGTCCTGGCTGCCAAATGCACGGCCACGAACAGCGCCACTTATAGGAAGATAAAATCTGTTGACACGGGGGTCATTAGTGCTGGTATAAAAATTCACCGCGTAGCTGTTGGCCCTGTTGTAGGAATTACCCGTCGTAGGGCTTGTTCCGTTAGTAGCAAAACCAACGTTCTGCCACATAGGATTCTGCTGGTTGACGGCTGCATTCGAATAACCGGGATTGACCGTTGCATCCAGACCGGCGCCCATGAAATTAGCCGTAGTCAGGCCATTCAGTTCGGACGTGATAAAAGCAGGCCCGTCGGAAACCTGGGTCATATTCATCAGGATCTTCAGCTTGACGGAATTGGCAAAAAGGATCCAGTTGGACATCGTACCTGCAAACATGACGTCATATTTCGCGGGATTGTCTGCCGTCGCCGAATTTGCATTGTTGATCAGCATAATAGCGCTGTCTATCTGGCCTACGAGGGCTTTGTACACCGTCTTGGCATCGTCGTACTTTGGAAAATAATTTGCCTTCCCGCCATTCAACGCATCCGAATAAGGGACATTGTTATACAGATCGACCAAACGCTGGAATATAAAGGACTGCATGATCTTGGAGATGGCCAGGTAATACTCTTCGCCTGCCACTCTTGACTGATCGGCAATGTTCTTAAAGTTCTCCAGCGTAATATAGGCGTTATCCCAGTTTTGAGTAGCAAAGCTGGTATTCGTATTGTAGGCTGCCTCCGTTCCATAACCGCCATAATCACCGCTGAAAGCCCAGTAACCCATGTACCGGTTGGCAAAGTCGGGAAAACCCGCATTATAGGTTTGGTTGGCCACATTGGTCAATGCAGCCGACAAGCTGTACTGCGAAGACACTGTCAAAGGCAGGTTGGGATTGACGCTATTGATATCGAAAGTTCCTTTCTTACACCCCCCTGCTATCAGTAGCATCAGCGGAAGTGCAACGAGGTAATTATATGATTTCTTCAACATAATATCTTTTTTTTTACAAGATTCAAATGGGGTTAGAACTGGATAGCCAGGGAGGCGCTGACGATACGTGTCGGAGGAGTCTGACCTTCACCGGTACGTCCAACTGCATTGCTGGTATCTTCGCTGTACTCAGGATCAGTCCAGATATTGCTCTTCGGTCTGATCATCAGCAGGTTTCTGCCCGAAACTGTCAAAGTAGCATGTTGAACGATACGGGTCGGAGCTATCCATTTTCTTGGGAAATCATAGCTCACAGCAACTTCACGTAATTTCCAGGCGGCAGCACTGGTGACATAGTTGGCATTTACAGAATTGTACAGGCTGGGCCAGAAGTTAAAGCTGGCATCGCTGACAGTCACATTCGTGTTGGTGACATACTTCCCGCCCTGGAGGATCACAGAATTGGGGAATACGAAACGCTGACGGCCCGTGAGAGCAGAGACATAACCGTTACCCGAGAAGTCCATGCTGGAACCCAGCTGGTTCAATATCTTGTAGCCGGCCCTGTAATCAGCTGTAGCGCTGAAAGTCCAGTTCTTATAGACGACAGTCGAAGTAAAACCAAGAATATGTTTCGGCGTAGCCTGACCCATGATCTTCAGGTTGGCGTTACGGGTAGGATTACCGGAAACAGCGTCAACAATGACGTGGCCCAGTGAATCTCTTGTCCAATCATACGCTTCAACGACAGGGAAAGGCTGACCCACCACCGCATACGCATTGGTGTTGAGGTTACCGTTCGTTCCAAGACCCAGGGACTTTTGGCCGCCATTGATCGATATGACCTTGCTTTCATTGTAGGTATAGTTGATACCAAGCTTCCAGGTAAGATTGGCGTTCTTCAGTACGGTACCCTTGACCTCAGCCTCGATACCCCTGTTGCGGGTATTGGCCGCATTCACCAGCGCCTGAGTAAAACCGCTGGAATTGGGAATGGTCGCGAAAACGATACCATCCCTCAGCTTGGATTGATAAATGGCAGACACGAGAGAGATCCTGTTCTGCAGGAAGCTCATTTCCAGACCAATCTCATTCTCTGTAACCTTTTCAGGCTTGATGTTAGGATTGGCAATGGTCGTGTTCAATTGGAAACCACCGAGACCATTGTAGGGGAAACCTACAATGTAACCGGCTGTAGTGCTGTTCGCTGAGGTCAGTGAAGCGACTGTCTTGTAGGCGCCATCCGCGATATAGGGAGAACCGCTGGCCAGGGCCGATACGTTACCCGTCAGTGAATGGGCTGCACGCAGCTTGATAAAGTTGACCACCTTACCATTGCCAATGGAAGGGATCATATCGCTGACGACCAGGGAACCGTCAATGTCATAGTACGGGATGTAACGGTTGTCTTTCGAAAGACGGGAGTCGATGTCCGTACGGTACGAACCATGCAGGAAGGCAAAGTTCTTATACCCGAGAGTACCTTCGCCAAAAAATCCCAAACGGCGTGCTTCTTCCGTATAATTGGTCTGTGAGCTGGTGTTGGCAGTGCCACCCAGACCGGCAGAACCCGTCAGGTTATTCACATTGTAAACCGGAAAGAACAATGAACCGGCGTTGATATAGGTGTTGTTGATCTGGTTATCGATATAGGTCGTACCCAGTGTAGCCCTGAAATTGAAATCCTTGTTTATGTTATGATCGAACGATACAAGGAAGTCGGAGGTAACAAGGAAGTTGGAATAGCTGTAGGTGTAATAAGTAGCCTGGCTTCCATGGCCCGCATTGTACTTCGTTCCTTCATTCGTAACAGTATCGACACCATTGCCGGCAGGATTGGAATAATAAATGATAGGATTTTTAATGGCATAGTTTGTATAAGTCTTATCGGCAACGGTGGCATCATACTTCCTGCTGAGATTGGTCAACGCAAGACGATAAGATACGGTCAGCCAGGAAAGAGGCTTCAGCTGCAGGTGCATATTTCCGCTGAGGCTGTTGTCTTTCGTTTTGTACCGTTGATTGCCGATCGTCCAGTAAGGGTTATCATAATAATCATTGAAATAACCATTGATCGTGGCGAACTTATTGTGCTGCCAGTCTTTTAGTTGCGACAATGGAACATCCGACGGAGTATTCAGGAGGTTGTCATAGACAGTGGTCTGATTGGTGACATTGGTATATTTATAAGTATACGCTAATGTATAGTCAGCACTGAAAATGCCATAATTCCGGCTGCCGGCAACACGGAAGGCATCCCTGCGACCAATGTCGCCAGGCATCACACCTTTTGTATTGATGTCCTGGGCACTGAGATAAAAACGGCTGTTATCATCCCCCGCAGCATACGAAAAGCTGTTCTGTGTAGTAAAAGATTTGTCGAAAAAGTCTCTTTTCTGGTTGGGGTTGGAAACATAAGGGACCGATAAATAGCTGCCGTCAGGCTGAACACGGCCGATCGGAACATTGACCCCGGTATGGAATTCCGGACCATAAGCCTGGTTCTCATACGGTACCATAGTACGGTAATCGTTAAAATCATTTACAAAATACTCGCCGCCATTGGCGCCGAAACGCGATTGGAATTTAGGCATATAAGCCACAGACTCCATCTGTACCGTCGAAGCAAAAGTCAGTTGAGGTTTTCCGCGCACGCCCTTTTTAGTCGTAACGAGAATGACACCATTGGAGGCATCCGAACCATAGACGGCAGATGCGCTGGAACCTTTCAGGACAGTGATGTCCGTGATATCGTCGGCATTGATCGTGTTCAGGTCATTGTAATAGATCGCTCCATCAACAATGATCAGCGGCTGGTTATTACCAGTCAGCGATCGGTTACCACGAAGTGTGACACGGGTCGGCGCAAAAACGCCATTGTTCGTCGTGTTGATCTGCAGGCCGGAAACTTTACCGGTAAGACCGTTCACGGCGCTGATCGGCTTAGCCTGTGTAAGCTCTTTGCCGGTGACTTTGGCCGTAGAATAACCCAGCTCTTTGGCCTGGCGCTGGATACCCAGAGCCGTAACGACGACTTCCGTCATACTCGACTCCTTCCGGGATACCTGGACGTTTACCGGTCCGGAACCTGTGACAGCTACTTCCTTAGCCGCCATGCCGGCCCCACTGATGACCAGTACGTCCCCGGACTTTGTTTTGATTGAAAATACGCCGTCTGCATCTGCGCTGGCGGCTGTCCTGGATCCTTTAATGAGGACGGTGGCGAAGGGAACAGGCTGACCTTGCTGGTCGGTAATTCTGCCTGTTGTTGTTTTGGTCTGAGCAAATACTGACATGGAGAATAGCAGTACTGCTATCAACGATAGACATTTTCTCATGTGTGACTGGTTGTTTTGGTTAGGTCAGCTTTGGACTGACAAAAAAAATGTTAAAGAAAACTAAATTAACAAAATTTATTTTTCTACCTAAAAAAAAATTGCAGCCTTTTAAAGAACTGCAATTAATGCGCAGGCGCCTAAAGCTATTCTTCTTTACTGGTCAATGGTTTCTTCTAATTTTAGCAGAATATAGCATTTTTTGTTAATAATACGTTAATTGAATAAATTCATAATACACTTGTTTTTCCCTATATTAGGCAAGACTGACTACTTAGGCCATCGTCTACTTGGATCCGGGCGTTATGCGAAGCATAAAAAACCAGCTGATCTTATTAGATTTTCGTATTGCAATAATTGCTTATAAAAAACTTTGTTGTCTTTTTCTTTCTGGTGAATCTTACCTTTGCGGAATGGAATTATTAGATGGAAAGCTCGCTTCTCAGGCTATAAAAGACGCTCTCACCTTACAAGTAGCACAATTAACAACAGAAGGAAAAAAAGTCCCGCACCTGGCGGCTGTACTGGTCGGAAATAATGGAGCCAGTGAAACTTACGTAGGCGCCAAAGTAAAAGCATGTGCCGAAATAGGCTTTAAATCCACGCTTGTCCGCCTCGAAGACAACGTCAGCGAAAACAGGCTGCTCAATGTCATTGAGGAGCTTAATAATGACGTTGACATAGACGGTATCCTCGTACAGCTGCCGCTACCCAAACACATTTCCGACGAAAAAGTGATCAATGCCATCCACCCATCAAAAGATGTAGATGGCTTTCACCCGGAAAGTGTCGGGAAAATGGTCCAGGGATTGCCGACATTCATCCCCGCTACCCCACATGGCATCATGCTCCTGCTCGAACACTATAAGATAGACACCCGCGGCAAACACGCCATCGTAGTCGGCCGGAGTAATATCGTTGGCCGGCCCATGAGCATCCTGCTTAGCGGAAATACCAACCCCGGCAATTGCACGGTTACCATCTGCCATTCCCATACCCGTAACCTTTCCGAACTATGCCTCCAGGGTGACATTATTGTGGCAGCCCTCGGTAAACCGGAATTCGTCACTGCCTCCATGGTAAAAAAAGGAGCGATCATCATCGACGTCGGCATTACCCGCGTACCCGATGCCAGCAAAAAAAGCGGCTTTGCCCTGAAGGGAGACGTCAAATTTGACGAAGTTGCGCCCCTATCCGGCTATATTACACCGGTACCCGGCGGAGTTGGCCCTATGACCATTGCCGCCCTCATGAAAAATACATACAGAGCCTGCGCCGAAAGAAATGGAATCTAATATATCATACTCCCCCATCCTTTCCGGGACAGAAAAGCCCCTGCCCGTCATGGAGTCTTTTTATACACTCCAGGGAGAAGGCTTCCACCAGGGAAAAGCCGCCTGGTTTATTCGTCTTGGTGGTTGTGATGTGGGATGCGTCTGGTGCGATGTAAAAGATAGCTGGGACGCAGACAAACATCCCCTGCGTCAAATAAAGGACCTCGTCGCCGAAGCAGCAGCCCATCCCGGCCGCCTGGCCATCATTACCGGCGGTGAACCCCTCATGCATGACTGTACCGCACTGACCAGCCAGCTGCACCAGGCTGGCTTTACTACCAATATCGAAACATCCGGTTCTTCCCCGCTCAGCGGCGAATGGGACTGGATCTGCCTCTCGCCCAAAAAATTCAAGACGCCCCTTCCAGAAATACTGCCCCTGGCAAATGAATTAAAGATCGTCATTTTCAACAAAAGCGACTTCGATTGGGCCGAACAATGGGCCGCACAGGTCCCCCCCGGCTGCCGTCTCTATCTCCAGCCCGAATGGAGCAAGTCCTCCATCGTTACCCCCCTGATCATCGACTATATAAAGGATAATCCGAAATGGGGGTTTTCGCTGCAGCTGCACAAATATATCAACGTGCCGTAGCTCGCGACTCCCTTGTGCAGCAATATATTGGCCCCGCCAGATGGCGCAGCCATCGGAGCAATGCAGCCATCCAGCCCCCTTCTCCGTAAATTTGCCTATCAATTCGGTTTGGCTGTCTGGTACGGATGGCTTAGTGCTTCGTCGGAGCTGCTTCGCCACACTCCTCCTCGCCCGCAACCTTCGCCCCGGCTCGGTTGTCTAGCAGGGCCAATGATTTGCCTTCTTTAGCCCCCGGGGCGGGAAGCTAAAGAAGTCGGCGCATAAATCAACTTAACTTCCGTTTAAGATTCTGATTCGTAATTTTCCTGTATGAAAAACCAGCTCCATCTCCTCCTCCTCATCTTCCTCGCGGTGACAACCGCATCCCATACACAAGCCCAATACAACCCGGATAAAGTAAACAAAAAAGCCGCTCAAACCTACTCCAAAGCGCTTGAACTGGCTCAGAATGATGACTTTAAGGGTGGTATCGAAACTTTACAACAGGCAGTACACCTCGACCCCGGTTTTGCAGACGCCTGGCTTTCCATGGCCGGCATGTATGGCGAACTCAAGAACTACCAGGGCGCCATCGACAGCTACGAAAAGGCCAGAGCCATCGACAGCAACTACTTTAAAGATTATAATCTCCCCTACTCGATCAACCTGGCCGGAAAAGGAGACTTTTCCACAGCCCTGGAAGCGGTCAACACCTTCCTGACCGTTACCAACCTCAATGAGACCAGTCGGAAAGCAGGCCAATACCGGAAAAAAACCTACCGTTTCGCCCTCGATTATTCAGCCGCCCATCCGCAAACAGGCTATAAATTCGAGCCCCAAAACATGGGCGACAGTATCAACACCGCCGTCTCCGAATATTACCCCACTCTTACCATCGATGGCAGTACCCTGATCTATACACGCCGCGTCAACAACTTCAACGAAGACTTCTACGAATCTGACAGGCTCAACAATGGCTGGACCAGGGCCAGAAGCCTGCCCGGCAATATCAATACAAACCAGAATGAAGGCGCCCAGAACATCTCGCAGGATGGACAATGGCTAATCTTTACCGGTTGTAATTTCCCGGAAGGCCATGGCAGTTGCGACCTCTATATTTCCTACCTCACGCCGGATGGCTGGAGCACACCGGAAAACATGGGAGACAGCATCAATACCGACGCATGGGAATCCGCGCCGTCCCTTTCGCCCGACAAACGGGACCTCTATTTTTCCAGCCGCCAGCCGGATGGTTATGGCGGCAGCGATATCTATGTCAGCCACCGGCTGCTCAATGGTCACTGGAGCGCCGCCGAAAATCTGGGCCCCACGATCAATACGATCGGGGATGAAGGAACTCCCTTTATCCACGCAGACAACCAAAGTCTTTATTTTACATCCAATGGCCACCCGGGTTATGGCGGAGACGATCTTTTTGTAGTCCGCAAGGGCCCGAATGGGACCTGGAGCAAACCGGAAAACCTCGGCTATCCCATCAATAC
Source organism: Puia sp. (assembly GCA_036499285.1). GTDB lineage: Bacteria > Bacteroidota > Bacteroidia > Chitinophagales > Chitinophagaceae > Puia. Next base: position 60,199 of record DASYEB010000007.1, read on the forward strand.
CATCGAAAACGAAGGCAGCCTTGTCATCGCAGCCAACGGGAAAACGGCGTACTACGCCAGCGACCGGGCAGACAGCAGAGGCGGACTGGACCTCTACAGCTTCGAGCTGCGCGAAGACATCCGCCCCGCTCAGACCCTTTGGGTAAAAGGAAAAGTATTCGACCGGCAGACGCACAAAGGCCTCCCTTCCAGCGTCGTCCTTACGGACCTCTCCGCGCAGCAGGTCATCAGCAACCTCCAAACCGACGAAACGGGCAACTACCTGATCACCCTGCCAAAAGGTAAGGACTACGCCTTTAATGTCAAAAGAAAGGGATACCTCTTCTTTTCCGACAACTTCTCTTTGAGCAGAGAACAGGGCGACACCGCATTTAATATCGACATCCCCCTGCAACCCATCGAGACCAATGCGGCCATCGTACTAAAGAACATCTTCTTTGATCCCAATAAATACGAATTAAAGCCGGAATCCCAAACCGAACTGGACCAGGTCGTTCAATTACTAAAAGACAACCCCACCCTCCACATCCAGATCAACGGTCATACAGATAATTCCGGCAAAACGACCGACAATAAAACACTGTCTGAAAACAGGGCCCGCGCCGTAACCAGCTATCTCGTCACAAAAGGCATAACACAAACCCGTCTGGCTTTCAAAGGATTCGGAGACACAGTTCCCGTCGCAGACAATGCAACCCAGGAAGGCCGAGCTCAAAACCGGCGCACCGAGCTAAAAGTGATCAGTAACTAACTTTTTTAGTTGTCCCATATCCCCCTTACCTTTACAACATCCAAAATCCCCCACCCATGGAAGAGGATGTTCTATATCAGGTAGCCCTCACCCGTACACCAGGTATCGGTGCCGCACATACGAAAAAGCTAGTCGATCATTTTGGCAGCGCAAAAGCAGTTTTTCATGCTGAAAAAAAGGCCCTCGGCGAGGCAAAGGTCCCCCATGAAACGGCCGACCGGATTGCCAGCTTCCATGATTGGGCTACCCTGGAAAACGAGCTGGCCCTCCTGGAAAAAAAAGGCATCCGAACGCTCTTCTCCGCAGACAAAGATTTTCCCAAACGCCTCTTACATCTCCCTGACATCCCTCCTCTCCTTTATTATAAAGGCAAAGCCGATCTCAACACAAAAAAGATCATCGCAATCGTCGGGACACGTGGTCCCAGCGAATATGGCAGACAAATCACCGACCAGCTGATCCGGCAACTGGCCCAACCTGAGCTGCTCATCATCAGCGGCCTTGCCTATGGCATCGATGCCTGCGCCCATATGGCCGCATTAAAAAATAACATACCAACAATTGGCATACTGGGCCATGGCCTTGCCCATATCTATCCCCATGAACATACACGAATGGCGGGTGACATGCTGGCCGAAGGAGGACTTCTCACATCTTTCTCCCTCAACACCAGGCCCGAACCCTGGCATTTCCCCATGCGCAACAATCTTGTCGCCGGCTTGTGCGACGCACTCCTCGTTATAGAAACAGGAAAAAAAGGAGGAAGCCTTCTCACCGTTGAAAAGGCGCATACTTATCATAAAAAGGTCTTTGCCATACCCGGCAGACTCACAGACCATAGAAGTGCAGGCTGTAATTCGCTTATCCAGCAAGGGAAAGCAGAAATACTGCTCTCCGGTCAGCAATTGCAAGCCGGCATGGGCTGGGAATGGCCTGCCGGCCAGATGGGAGCCCAGGCCCGCCTCCCTTTCCCCGACTCAACCAGGGGCCACACCACCGGAGACTCAAAGCCGCAGGAAAAGCTCCTGCTCAAATTGTTAACGGAAGCAAAAAGCCTTTCCCTCGATGAGCTTTCGACCCAAAGCCAGCTGGATATCTCTGCCGTTGCCATTCATCTCCTTAACCTTGAATTACAGGGCCTCATCAGCCCACTGCCAGGGCAGCGATACCGCCTCAGCTGACAAAAATTTGGACCGTACATATGCGCTACCCTATCTTTGCACATGGCAAGAATAAATTCCCCCGCGGGAAAGTCAAAATTCCCCCCCAAGTTTTTCGGAGAAGGTCTCACATTCGATGACGTGTTATTACTCCCTGCTTTTTCCCAGGTACTTCCCAGAGAAGCAGACATCAGCAGCAAATTGACCAAAGGCATTACGCTGAATATCCCCATGCTGTCCTCAGCTATGGATACCGTAACGGAGGCGACCCTGGCAATAGCCCTGGCACGCGAAGGCGGCATAGGCATCCTTCACAAGAATATGAGCATCGAAAAACAGGTTGAACAGGCCCGTAAAGTAAAACGAAGCGAAAGCGGGCTGATCATCGACCCTATCACCTTAAACGAAGAAGCCACTATCAGCGACGCGCTCCGGCTGATGAAAGAAAATAAGATCGGCGGTATTCCAATTACGGATAATAATAAAGTATTGGTCGGGATCCTCACCAATCGCGATCTCCGGTTCGAAGACAACAAACGCAGGAAGGTCAGTGAAGTAATGACCCCGAAAGATCGGCTGGTCATAGCCCCGGAAGGAACCGATCTGAAAAAAGCAGAAAAGATCCTCCAAAAACATAAGATCGAAAAACTGCCGGTTGTCAACAAGCAGGGTAAACTCATCGGGCTCATCACCTACAGGGACATCCTCCAGGTGACCAGCTATCCCAATGCTGTAAAAGACTCCTATGGCCGCCTGCTCGTCGGAGCCGCCCTCGGTATAACCAAGGACCTGTTGGACCGCGCCAGCGCCCTGCAACAGATCGGGGTAGACGTAGTAACCCTTGACAGCGCGCACGGACACCACATCGGCGTCATCAACGCCCTGAAAACGCTGAAAAAGAATTTCAAACAACTACAGGTCATCGCCGGCAATGTCGGAACAGCCGCCGGCGCAAAAGCACTCGCCGATGCAGGAGCCGATGCCGTAAAGGTCGGCATAGGACCGGGCTCTATCTGTACTACACGTATCGTTGCAGGCGCCGGTGTCCCCCAGATCACCGCCGTCATGGAAGCAGCCTCTGCCCTCAGATCCAGGAACATCCCGGTCATCGCAGATGGCGGTATCCGTTATACAGGCGATATGGTGAAAGCGCTGGCGGCAGGAGCTAATGCCGTGATGATGGGCAGCGTATTTGCCGGTGTCGAAGAAAGCCCCGGTGAAACGATCATCTACGAAGGAAGAAAATTCAAGCAATACCGTGGCATGGGCTCTATAGGAGCAATGACCCAGGGCAGCAGCGACCGTTACTTCCAGGACGTAGAAGACGATATCAAAAAATTAGTTCCGGAAGGCATCGAAGGCAGGGTAGCCTTCAAAGGCAACCTGTCGGAAGTCGTTCAGCAATACGTCGGCGGGCTTCGGGCAGGCATGGGCTATTGCGGCGCCAAAGACATCCGGGCATTACAACAAGAGGCACAATTCATCAAGATCACGAATGCCGGCATGAAAGAAAGCCATGCCCACGATATCGAGATCACCAAGGAAGCGCCAAATTACAGCCGTTAAAGCCTACCCACAGATAGAAATTTAATAGCCATCCGCCTCCATCGGATGGCTATTAAGCTTATTTTTGGACCAAAGATTTACGGTTTGAAAAAGCTTCACCCCTTTCTTTTGTCTGTCCTTACCGGTCTATTGCTATTTGCCGCCTGGCCGGTATCTCCTCTGACCTTCCTGATCTTTATCGCTTTTATTCCCTTGTTGTGGATGGAGCGGCAGGGCATCCGGCGAAGAAAATTCTTCGGATGGGTTTACCTCTCCATGGTGATCTGGAATACAGCTACCACCTGGTGGATCTGGAATGCCTCCGCACCCGGCGCAGCAGGCGCCATCCTCGCCAATAGTCTTTTAATGTGTATCCCCTGGCTCGCCTTCCATGCCGTAAAGAAAAGAATGGGCGACACCGTCGGTTATATATCTCTCGTACTTTTCTGGCTTAGCTTCGAATACATTCATCTGTCAAACTGGGGTCTCAGCTGGCCCTGGCTGACCCTGGGAAATGTATTCGCCACCCGGCCCGGCTGGATCCAGTGGTACGCATATACAGGGACCAGCGGTGGCGGCCTGTGGGTTATGACGGTCAATATCCTGCTTTTCCGTTTGATCTGGAAAAAATTCAAAGGCGGAGTATTCAACAAACGATTTGCCTTTTATTCCCTGCTTGCGCTGTCACTGCCCTTCGGCCTGTCCGCCCTTATCTCCCTCTCATCCGCCCACACATCCGAACCAATCCAAAACAACAACCTCGTTATCATCCAGCCCAATATCGACCCATATGAAAAACTGTACACCGGCAGCTTCGAAGCCCAGCTGCAAAAGCTGATCCGGCTTAGCGACTCCGCCATCGATGCCAACACCGTATTGGTTGTGTGGCCAGAAACCGCGCTCTACAACGAAAGAGGATTTATAGAGGATTCCCTGCGACAGGATTTTTTCCTGAGACCACTATGGGATTTCCTGCACCGCCATCCCCGCATCAACCTGCTGAGCGGGCTGGAAGGTGGCCGCCTGTTCGATCACCGTCATTCATCTTCAGCCCAGAAGATCCCAAACTCCGACAAATATTACGAAAGTTATAATTCAGCCGTTCTCTTCGACAGTACGGGGCCAATTACCTTTTACCATAAATCCAGGCTGGTTCCGGGCGTAGAGACCTTGCCGCCTTTCCTGCATATTCTCGACTCCTGGTTTGAAAAATTCGGCGGCACGACCAGCGGATATACCGGGCAGGACGATCGGACCGTACTCAATACGACCAACCACTCCTATCATATTGCACCCGCCGTATGTTACGAAAGCATCTATGGCGAGTTCATGTCCCGCTATGTCCGCAATGGCGCCAATCTCATTGCTGTCATCACCAACGATGGCTGGTGGGGCAATACCCCGGGATACAAACAGCACAAAAGCTATGCCCGCTTACGCGCCATCGAGAACCGACGCTGGGTGATCCGAAGCGCCAACACCGGCGTCTCCTGTATCATCGACCCGCATGGTGAGATCACCGAATCCCGCCCCTGGGCTCAGACGGCCGTCATCCGGAATTATGTGCCGGCAAAAAACGATCTTACCTTCTATTCCCGGTATGGCGATTGCCTATCCAGGGTGGTCCTTGTCCTCACCGGCTTATTCCTGGTCTGGATCATCATAACCTATATAAAAACAAGATATAGTCGTGGATAAAACAATTGCCCGCGGAGCAAAAACACTCTTCTATCGCGACGAAGGCGATGGTCTGCCGGTCATATTGCTCCATGGTTTTGCCGAGGATGGCTCCATCTGGGACAAACAGGCACAACAGCTGAAGGCCAACCATCGGTTACTCATTCCCGATCTGCCCGGCAGCGGCCGCTCTTCCCCCCTAACCGGCGAAACATCGATGGAAAAAATGGCAGAAGACCTTCTTTTGTTACTCGACCGGGAAGATATTCAACAGTGCGTGCTCATCGGCCACAGCATGGGCGGTTACATTGGTCTGGCCTTTGCCGAAAAATATCCCGGACGGCTAAAAGGCCTGGGACTTTTTCATTCCACCGCCTATGCAGATACCGAAGAAAAGAGATCAGCCCGCAGGAAAAGCATTGATTTCATTCAAAAGAACGGCAGTTCCGCTTTTATCCGCCAATCCACCCCCAACCTTTTTGCACCGGAGACCCGAAACGTCCATCCGGAACTGATCAATGAAATGATCCATCGCTATTCCGACTTTTTGCCCGACTCCCTCGTTTACTATTACGAGGCTATGATCCGCCGTCCCGATCGCGCAGCCGTACTGGAACGAACAAAAAATCCGGTGCTTTTTGTCATCGGCAGACACGACCAGACGGTTCCGCCACAACAGGCTTTACAGCAGTCTCACCTACCGGCCTTATCCCATATTCATATCCTGAACCATTCCGCTCATGCAGGTATGCTGGAAGAACCCGATCAGAGTTACAGGTTTTTGCAATCATATTTAAATTTTGTTACACAATCATGAACAAGATCATCCTCATTACCGGCGCGACCTCCGGATTCGGCGAAGCCTGCGCCCGTAAATTTGCAGCAGCAGGCGGTTATGATATCATCATCACAGGCAGAAGAAAAGAAAGGCTCGAAGCCCTGAGATCCGAACTGGAAAATGGCTCCCCCAACCGGGAAACCCCATCGAAGATACTACCCCTCGTTTTTGACGTCCGCGACAAAAAAGCCACCCAAAAGGCAATCGACGGACTCCCCGAAGGCTGGAAGAAGATCGACCTGCTTATCAACAACGCCGGCCTGGCACTCGGAAGAGATTACTTCGATGAAGCCGACATGGACGACTGGGAAACAATGATCGATACCAATGTCAAAGGCCTTCTCTATATGTCCCGGGCAGTCCTGCCATTGATGATCCCACAGGGAAAAGGGCATATCATCAACCTCGGTTCCGTTGCAGCCAAAGAGATCTATGAAAAAGGGAATGTCTACTGCGCTACCAAGGCTGCCGTAGAGGCCCTATCTCACTCTATGCGGATCGATCTGCTGCGGCACAACATCAAGGTAACCGCCATTCATCCCGGCGCCGCCGAAACAGAGTTCTCAAACGTCCGTTTCAAAGGCGATGAGACCCTTGCCAAAAAAATATACGAAGGCTTCACACCGCTCTACGCCGAAGACGTGGCCGATACCATTTTCTATTGCGCCACTCTGCCGCCCCATGTTTGCCTGAACGACATCGTCATGACCTGCACAGCTCAGGCCGATGCGATATATTTTTATAAGCGCTAAGGCGCCAGCGAGATCCGGATCTGGATCCCTCCCTTGGTCGTGACAATAGGCGGCGTTGTAGAGATCTTAGGCGTCGTCCGCTGCTGATCGAAGTACAATTTAAGATTGATTCGATTATTCAGCACATAATCTATCGATGGGTCGATGCGTATCACCTTTTGTCCGCCGGTCGGCAAGCTGGCATTCTGGTCGAGATAACTACTGGAGGTCGCATCGTCCCTGATACTTATATCAAGCCGGAAAGTAAGGTCATTCTGCGCCTTTTGAGCGTTAATACTGCCAGGCGGCCCCTTTGGCGGCGTTTTTCCATTCCCCGGAACCTTCCAGCCAAATGGCAGTCCAACTCCCCGTTTACGGAAGCCGCCCCCAATCGTAATTTCGGTCGAACGGCTTTCGCTCAGCTGGAAGTCAATAAGACTTAAGCTCAGCTGACGGCTCCGGCTATACCCTACCTTGGCCTGCACCTGGTTGACAAACTGCATATCTACATCCAGCAGAGGAGCAAATTGTTCCTGGATAGTGATATTCGGCACCGCATAAAAAGGAACAAAATTCCCGCTGATTGTGTCTATAAATCCGGGCGTTCCATATCCCAGCGGATCACGATACCGAAGATCGGAGTTGAAACTATTCATGCTCAGCGTGCTCGTATACCCATTGGTGATATTAAAGCTCGTAAATATCTTTTTAAACCAGGGCAGCTTGCTCAACCCGCTATAGCTGATATGCCAGTTGGGCTTAGGCAGGTACCCGGAAAAAGGATTCGACGTGACATTCCCGCCTTTTTCATTCAGCAGCGCTACCGTTGTCGGACTCTTACCCGTATAGGCGGCAATAAAGGCCGGGATCAGTACGTCCTGGGCATAGCGGCCATACCCTGCCGCATATCCGTCGCTTCCGACCAATCCCCCCGTATACGGGTTGATAGAACCCAGACGGGAGGAAATGATCCCCCGGTAATTCTCGAATTTGGCAAAAGTCTTGGATATCTCATTGGGCTTATACGACTCGAACAAGGTATTATAAGAGATAAAGCTGATACTAAACGTACCCGCCATATAAGGGTTCAGCCGCGCATAACCACTGCCACCCGCCGTGTCCTTATACAGTTCGGAATAGTTCTGTCCAAAGGTCTTATCCAGGTTGAGCGTAATATGCAGATCACGCACCGGTTCCAGGACAGCAGACGCAGAGATCTTTTGCGTATAGCTGATCATGTTCTGATTATTCAGGGTCGTATCCGTAGAGATCAGCCCCTTCTTACCCAGGCGATTGATAAAATTGGTATCCGCCCTCTGCCCGAACACATACTTCCAACCCGGCTCCATCGTGTGAAAGTCCATACCCAGGGCACGGGTGCTATCCATATATCCAAAGATCGTTGACGAAGAATTATCCGCGTAATTGAATGTTACATGTTTCAGGGACGTCAGCAGCTTCGCCAGGCCTCTTGTTATACCCTTGAGTTCCGGCGGTGCATTTTGCTGTTGCTTATTCTTTGCCGTATCCCGGCCGGGCCTGCCGGCAACAGGCGGCTGTTTCTGCTGCGGATTGCCACTCTGCTCCAACCGGCGCAACAATCCCCATTTACTATAGAGACGGGTAAAGTCAAGATCGGCCAGCACGGTACGCTGCTGTGAGTTCTGCAGATTGTTGCCCTGCGTCACCGCCAGCTGGGAAGCCCCTGTCCATGTATAGGAGGCAGAATACCCCGCCCTCACCGTCGTCCAGTCCAGGAAGGGTATTTTACTGGTCGGCAAAGTGTAGGTAACGTTGGCATTCTGCGTGTACAGAACGCTACGCCCGCCTCTCCAAAACCGGTCCCACATTTGTTTCCGGCCCGCTTTGCTCAACCGGCCGCTATCTTCATCGACCCATGACCTGTTCGTAGCCGTAAAGTCCAGCGCGAGGGAACGGGTAAAATCCCACCGCAGGGTATACAAACGATCAAATGTAAAGAACTTATTAAAGGTCTCCGGAAGGATGTTCTCCGGACCACCGACGTTTCGCGAACGATAAGCTCCGAACTGACGGATGATATTCGCCTGGAAACTCAGCACCGTCGGCATGGGATTGAAATTAAAATCCCTGACAAGACCAAGCCAGGCCGACCTGGATTTGATCTTTCGTCGGAATGGCTCAATAAACTTGGCAGTACGGTTATAGGTATACGCAAATGTACCCTTATGAACGATCAGCTCATCCTCCACCGCCAGCGGGCTATGATGCTCCTGCCGGCTATAGGAATAGCTGACATTTACATTCTCTATACTCCATAGTTTCAGCTTCTTATTGGAAGTATTATTCTTATGAACATTGGTGAAGTTGACCGTCGTGATCGTCGTCTGGTCAACAGCCTGCGCCTTGATGGAATCCTTCTCGGAAGCCGGCGCGCCATTTAATTTGTCCTTCAGCTTAATATCGAGGTCAAAAGGATCATATTGCGGCGTGCTGGTAGTCCTGGTAATGCCTGCATAAACCGGGATGGACATAGCGGCTTTTTTGGGCAGGAGTTTGCCCAGCTCAAGATTGGTTGCAGCATCGAATTGAGAGTTATTGTCCATCGATCGCTCATTGGTGCTCTGATCGATAGTACCAAATCCGGCAGTCCGGTTACTCCCCGACACGGTCAGCGTACCGAGATCGGCAAGCTTGACATCCACCTTACCGACGGCAGCCCACCCGCCCTGCGTACTGATATCGGTCAATCGTAATTCATTAAACCAGACTTCCGTACAGGCCGTGGCCAGCTGCACGTTCTGCACTCCTAAAAAGAAGGCCTGTACGGCGCCTAAATTGGGATTACCCAAAATGGCATAGCTCCGCCCCGTGGCATCCGTCTCCTTATAATATGCGTTACTCACCCCTTTATTATTTCGATTAACCTTCAACGTTATAAGCCGCTGCAGGTTAAGGCTTAGGTTGTTGGCGTCCGGCCAGATGTCAGCCGGAGCCGCGGCGCCCCACGCCGTACGTTTCAGGGGTATCCTTATCTCGTAATAGTTGCTGGTAAAATCACTACCCATACGGATAACGGCTGAAAGATCATTGTCGTTGATCCCGTTCTGGTTACCTGTAGCTTCCGCATGGATGAACATATCCATGGTGCCGTAACGGCGAAGGTCAAGTGAAGTGGTCTTGTATACACCGCGCACATCTCCCTGCAACAGGTTACAGATCTGGAGACTCATCGCCTGCTCATTCAACAGCAGGTTGACATTATTGTTACTCAATTCCTGCTGTCTGACCACGCCGGGAGGGGTAACATAGGGGATCGGCGTACGGGAACTGTTCTGCTCGATATTCACAGCCGTGACATTAAAGGTCGTGATATTGTTGGCAGGCAGTACGGTATAATTCCCCGTCGTATCGATGATATAATTGAAATTCCTCCAGTTGTTGCGAACCAGCTCCAGCTTGGCAAAACGTAACACGACCGAATCGGTAAAACCGGTCAGGTACATCCGGATGAACTGGATGGACTTGAAATCGGGGATATTACCGACCTTTTGATAATATTCGGAGATAGGTATCCTCATCTGGTACCAGGTCTGCGTCACACCTCCGCTGGGAGCAAAAGTCATCGAGTCCGTAATAAAACCGGACCCAAAACCATTTGGTACGAGATCGACCTTATACTCAAAATATTCCTCCAGCGTATTCATCGTATTGTCCTTGTTCAGGTCCTCCTGATCGGGATACAACGTATAAGCAGAGATGGTTGTAGACCCTGACGTAGCTATAGGTGAATTGCCTTCGGGGTTATTGACATTTTTATATCGTCCAAGGATACCTGTTTGAGAGCCGTCATAACGCGAATCCCTGTAGTTGATAAAGTCATCACTGGAAGGGTCGTTCGATGCATTTTGAAAGGCAGCGGACCCTGTTCCAAATGTAGCCGACAACGTGTTCAGGTAACGCTGATACTTACCCCTCTCGGAACCATCGCTCATCCCATCCAAACCTACGTCCTGGAATGGCCGGTCGGAAGCATCATTGCTAAACGCCGTGGTCACCTGTATCGGGTTGGCCGGTACCCTGCCCCAGACCGAAGAGCTGTCTATCGCAGCCTGTATGTTAGGAGTATTAAGACCGTTCTCAAACTGCTTCTTCCCATCCCGCAGAATGTCTTCCGAAACGCTACCCAGGTCGATATACATCTGTCCACCGGTGGTATTCCCAACATTGGCAGCCGTTTTTGCAAAAGGACTCAATATCCAGAACTGCAGCACCTCGATATTATTCGTCTCGAAATCGGTCTGGTCTATCGCACGCATAATACCGCCCCAGCGTTTTTGCGGGTTCAGCAGCTTGCCTGTTCCATCTACACTACCGGGCCGGGCATCATAGTTATAAGGCCCCTTCTCAGAAGGATAATATGCCATGTCAAACGTGATCAGCTGAGCCTGCCCGGTCTGAACGGTCTGCTCGGGGAAAAGCTGCTGGGTCTGGATCGGACCGATACGGGGATCCAGCAGCGTATTTTCATACTTATCCGGGTTATTGGTATTACTCCTGTCCTGTAAGGTAGGTTCGATATTATACCAGGCGAACTTGGCACGGTTATACCCATAATCGACAGAGTCATTGAGGGCGGCTTCCGGAAACAGGGCCGGGATCGGGCCGGTGGGATTACCCTGAGGAGTAGAGGCAAGCGCCCAGCTCGTCAGCGGGAAACGCAGATCGATCGAGCTCGTCGCACCTTCAAAGTCATCGATATATACCGCGCCGGCCGTACCCTTACCGATCTGCGCCGGATGCCCAGGACGAAGGATGGCTCCTTCGCCATAGGCATTGATCGTACTCATCTCCTTTGTTGTATAAAAAGGAAGCTTATCCAAAAGTCGCGTCAGCTGCGGCAGCTGTCCCCGGTAATTGACATCCGCACCATACATCGTATTGCGGATCGGATCATCGCCATAGTCCGTCTTGCTGAAAAAAGGCCGCTCGTTCAGTCTTTCAAACGTAGCTCCAATATTCAGCGACTCTGTTGCCGTCGACTTGGCCAGGTAATCAAGACGCACCCCCATGAAACTTCGTTGCTGTAACCCAAAACTGGCATTGTTCTCAAAAGAGACATTCACCGGCGTCCCCGAATTGATGATCGCCTGGTTGATGATCTGCACCTGTCCCAGGTTATAATCGACGACATAGTCCACATTCTCTTTCAGGGTCTGACCACCGGCTGTCACCACAACCGAACCCTGGGGCACATTATAAGCATTCAGGGAAAGGTTGGACGTAGACTGTCCTTTGGCCGTCCCGCTCAGCACATACCGGTCCACGTTGGCATAGGTCTGCGCAACAGCCTTTATCGTATCATACAGCTGGTAAAAGACATACTTATCCTTCAAAGACTGCGGCTGCCCCGCAAAAGCTATCGTATCAAGGTCATGGCCAAAGGGTTCCAGCAACGGAAAAATGATCCGTCCCTGGTTGGACAGGACGGTATACCCCTCCAGGTAGTCAAAGATCCCATCCGGCTGCGGATCGTTATGTGCATTCAGCCGATCGAGGTTCAGCACCGTCAGCAGCGGTATCGACGCTTTCGGACCTTCCGGTAAATACCGCTTTGTTCCCTTGCTCGGTTCATCATAAGAGATATTGAACTGGAATCCCGTTTGCTGAATATTGGACAGATAGCTGCCGCCAGCCGTCTTCAGGGAATATACGTTCTTCATCATCAGGTTCCACAACGGCAAATTCGTACGTTGGGAGGTAGCTTTCAATAACTTGAGGTACAATACTTTGGAAGAGCCGGCCCCGGTACCCGCTGCCGTATCCGGGGGCACGTCGGCGGCAAATTCCCCAACCTGGTAGATCGTACCATTATAGCTATACTGATAGGCGACAGCCAGGACATCATTGGATTGCAGGGTCTGGTTTACTGACAGGAACCCGACCTGGGGATTAAAATAATAATCGGAGGCGTTCAATTTCCGGGCGTACACTATTTCAAAATCCTGTACCTGGCTCAATCCCAATGAATTGAGCTTACCCGCTGCCTGGGATGGATTCCGGCTGGACTTATCCCCGACAATGGAATTGTATTCTGTATTGGCGTTGTTGAATGGATAGGGCAGATTGGTATTCGGGCGGATCTTGTTGTTATACGGAGCGGCCTCCCCAAGGTCCATCAACCCTACGATCTGGCGGGAGCCCGTGTCGATTCCATTCCGGTTGGTAACCCAGACTTCCATGCGCAGTATCTGTACCTGCGAAGTGACGATCGGCAGCCTCGACATGGCCTTGTTGTAATTGTTGCGGAAATACTGCGCCAGCAGGAAGTGCCGGTTTTCCTCATAGTCATCTGCCTTAAAGGAATAAGAGGTGACGGCGGCGCCACCCTGGGAAGAGATATTCTGCTTTTGCGAACGCTGGTTGGCCAAAACAGCCGTAACGGACAACTTCCCAAACTGCAATTTGGTCTTGACACCAAAAAGGGACTGTGCTCCCGTCATCAGGGTACTTGGAGTTGTAAAAGACACATTTCCCGCTTCGATCTTCTTGACGATCTCATCGGGACCGCCGGTATAATCCAGCTTGAGCTGATTCTCCAGGTCGAGGTTCGCCAGGGTATTATAGGAAATAGGGAGTTTCAGCTTATCCCCGATATTGCCTATCACGTTCAGGTTGGCATTCATGTTAAAATCAGGCTGACCCGTCTTTCTTGCGCTTTCCGGCAGGGTGGGATTCTGGATGGATTGTCCCGCATACCCAGCCGTAATATCCACATTTCCCTGGGGCCGGATATCGATCTTCCCATTCCCGAAAATGCGATTGAATAAATTGTCGCTCACGGAAAGCTTTGGCCTCAGCAGTTTCCGGTTAAGGGCATCCAGTGCGTCTGCGCGCTTTCGCCAGTAGTCGTTCTCCGAACTTTGGCTCTGCATCTGCATCAACTCATCGAAAGTAAGATAGGTTGGCTTTCTATAATATTGGTTACCAACCTTTTCAACTACATAATATTGCTTCGTGACCGGGTCGTACTCAACCGAGTCATGAATATTGGCGGGATCCTTAAGATCGAAGGGATTTTTATTGGGGCTGGTAATACGATCACCCCTGCGGTCATACAATGGGAACCGGAGGGTGTCCTTACGGAATGTATCGATTATCGGGTGGGATGAATCGGTTGGCCTTCGGGAAGTATCATTCAGCTTTCGGATAGAGTCACCCAGCCGCCGAATAGAATCGGCCGCCCTTCTCAGGCGGTACATATCCGGAGATAGTCCTACCGTGTCTGTCCTATGCTTTATAGTATCAACCTGCGCCGATGCAGCTGTCCAAAAGACAACTGATGCGGCGGTCAATAGTACCGTTGCCAGGAATAAATGAAACGATTGGCGGGTCAAACTTTCCTCAAGAATTAGTTAAGTATAGTTTCACCGATAGGCTACAAGATTTTTAAAGCTTTCTTAATAAGATCCTCGACTTTATCGGTGCCTGCCACACCCTGGATTATTTTCTTAATAGCGTTCTCTGCGGCGGGCCTACTGATACCAAGTGTAATCAGGGCATTTAACGCGTCCTGTTCCAAGGTATTGCTTGTCAAAGATGAAATATTTGTGGTATCTTCTTTCCCCTTTCCAACCTTGTCTCTCAGCTCAAGAATGATCCGCTCCGCAGACTTTTTGCCGATCCCTTTGATACTTTCCAATTGCTTCGCATTCCCCTGGAGAATGGCACGGCTGATCTCTTCGGGTCTCATAGAGGACAACATCATCCGGGCCGTGGACGACCCTACACCCGATACGCTGAGAAGAAGGATAAAAAGATCCTTTTCAGTCTTGTCAAAAAAACCGTAAAGGATGTGCGCGTCTTCGCGGATATGCAGGTAAGTAAGCAATAGCCCTTTGTCCAGACCTTCTATCTGTGAATAGGTATTTAGGCTGATCTGCAGCTCATATCCTACCCCACCCACTTCCATATGGACAAGTGCGGGGCTTTTATAGGCGAATGTACCACGTAAAAAAGCGATCATGGCTGCGAAAATAGGGTAAATGTCGGACACTTCAGCCGTTCCCCAAAGGGGACGAAGACCAGTTTATCCGCCATTTCAATATTTTTCCCCACCTTTGCAAAAAACTTTTCTTAACCTGATTGGAATTAATAATGAGCAACAAAATGACCGCTGCTATCACTGCGATCGGAGGATATGTACCCGAAGACCGTCTAACCAATGGCGACCTTGAGAAAATGGTTGATACCAATGACGAATGGATCCGCACCCGGACAGGAATAGAAGAAAGAAGGATACTGAAAGGTGCAGGAAAAGCTACCTCGGACCTTTGTGTACCCGTTGTCGAAGAAATTTGCCGAAAAAGAGGGATCAGCCCGGAAGAGATTGATTGTCTGATCGTTGCAACTGTCACCCCGGATATGTTGTTCCCGTCCACCGCCAATATCGTCTGCGATAAGATCGGAGCGAAGAATGCATGGGGTTTTGATATGAGCGCCGCCTGTTCGGGCTTTTTGTATGCGCTAACCTCGGGCGCCATGTATATCGAAAGCGGCCGGTTCAAAAAAGTAATAGTCGTGGGCGGCGATAAAATGAGCAGTATTGTTGACTACAGCGACCGGACCACCTGTATCATTTTTGGAGATGGCGCCGGGGGCGTGCTGCTCGAACCCAATTACGAAGGTTATGGTGTCCTGGACAGCATTCTAAAAAGCGATGGCAGTGGCCGGACACATCTTCACATGAAAGCAGGGGGATCGCTGCGGCCATCCAGTAACGAAACAGTTGCCGCTAAAGAGCATTTTATCTATCAGGAAGGGCAGGCTGTTTTTAAATTTGCCGTCAAAGGGATGGCCGATGTCAGCGCCGAACTGATGGGACGCAATAATCTCACTGCCGATGACATCAGCTGGCTGGTGCCACACCAGGCGAACAAACGCATTATCGATGCCACAGCTCACCGTATGGGACTCGCTGAAGAAAAGGTCATGATCAACATACAACGCTATGGCAATACAACCGCCGGGACCATTCCCCTCTGCCTCTGGGATTGGGAAAATAAACTAAAAAAAGGCGATAACCTCGTACTCGCAGCCTTTGGAGGCGGATTCACATGGGGAGCTACCTGGGTTAAATGGGGACATTAGACACTAACATGGAAAACATACTCATCAGAAGGGTAGTCCGGGAGGACTGTCCGCGCTTATTAGAGTTGATACATGAATTGGCGGAATACGAAAAAGCTCCGCAGGAAGTCACGGTCAGCCTCCAGCACTTCACGGAAAGCGGCTTTGGCCTCCATCCTGTCTGGTGGGCCTTTGTCGTCACCGTCAACGAAAAGGTGGAAGGCTTTGCATTATACTATATCCGTTACAGCACCTGGAAGGGCCAGCGCCTCTACCTGGAAGACCTGATCGTCACAGAAAAGATGCGGGGCAAAGGACTGGGCAAAATATTATTCGACCGCCTGCTGGAAGAGGTAAAAGAAAAGAATTTCCAGGGAATGGTATGGCAGGTGCTGGATTGGAACGAGCCGGCTATAAATTTTTACAAAAAATATCAGGCCAGCTTTGACCCCGGGTGGATCAACTGCTCCGTATCTTAATGCACCCCGTCTACTTGCACTGTCTTGTCAATTTTCTGGATCAGACCCTGTAATACCTTTCCGGGACCTATCTCAGTAAAATGAGAAGCACCATCCGTTATCATGGCCTGAACAGATTGCGTCCACCGGACTGCTCCGGTCAACTGGTCGATCAGGTTCCTTTTGATCTCATCTTTTGCCACGACTGCCTTTGCCACGACATTCTGATAAACCGGGCAGGTGGGATTATAAAACGTAGTTTTTTCTATCGCAAATCTCAGCTCTTCCCGGGCAGATGCCATAAGAGGCGAATGAAAAGCACCGCTTACCTGTAAGAGGATCGAACGTTTGGCGCCAGCTGCCTTCATCCTCTCGGAGGCTATTTCAATCCCCTTTAGTGAACCGCTGATCACCAGCTGTCCCGGGTGATTGTAATTCGCAGGCACAACTATCTCACCTGTCTCTTCCTGTATCGCTGCACAGATCTCTTCTACTTTTTTATCTTCCAATCCTAAGACAGCGGCCATAGTAGAGGGCTGTTTTTCACAGGCATGCTGCATAGCCATAGCACGCGCAGCTACCAACTGAAGCCCGTCTTCAAAACTCAATACCCCGTTAGCCACCAACGCAGAGAATTCACCCAGCGAATGGCCTGCTACCATATCGGGCTTGTTATTTTCTATTCCTTTAAAAACGATCACAGAATGAAGAAAAATAGCTGGCTGGGTCACCTTCGTCTGAGCAAGGTCTTCTACCGTACCAGAAAACATAACATCCGAAATACGAAACCCTATTATCTCGTTGGCCTGTTCAAATAACTTCTTTGCAAAGGCACTATTCTCATAAAGACTCTTTCCCATGCCGGCGAACTGAGATCCCTGTCCCGGGAAGACATACGCGTGCTTCATACAATTCTGTGTTTAATAACAAATATGCCACAAAGACCCGATTCAAAAAAGAAAATCTTTCCGGGAAAAGATATATAGCATTAGAAACCAAAGTCTCTAATGAAGATTCGAAGATATCAGTTTGGTAAATTCACTTCTTGTTTCATTCTTCTCAAATTCACCCCAGAAAGCGGACGTGGTCGTGACCGAGTTCTGCTTCTGAACGCCCCTCATCATCATGCACAAGTGTGAGGCTTCAATGACGACAGCTACACCCAGCGGATTAAGGGTTTCCTTTATAGCATGTAATATCTGTGTTGTCAATCTTTCCTGTACCTGCAGACGTCTGGCATATACGTCGACTACACGGGCCACCTTGCTGAGGCCGGTGATCCAGCCATTGGGAATATATGCAACATGGGCCTTACCAAAAAAAGGCAGCATATGATGCTCACACAAACTATATAATTCAATGTCCTTTACCAGGATCATCTCACTCACATCTTCGTGAAACTTGGCGGAATTCAAAATAGCATGCGCATTCTGCTCATACCCCTGGGTCAGGAACTGCATGGCCTTCGCTACGCGTTCCGGTGTCTTTAACAATCCTTCCCGGGAAGCATCTTCGCCAAGCAGGTTCAATGACTGACGATAATTTTGTGTCAAAGCCGCAGTGATCTCTTCGTCGTATTGCTCGATCTTCGTATAGCCCATATGTCTGCTGTTTGTTTAGAATTTACTCTGCAGGGTATTCAACAAAGTTCCTTTCCGTTTCATATAATCTCACCTGTAATTCCAGTTTGGGATCAATACGCGCCCGAAGCAGATCATAGATGACTATGGCAATATGCTCTGCGGTAGGATTGAGGTCCTTGAAATAGACAGTATCCAGGTTAAGGTTACGATGGTCAAACTTTTCCAGCACTTCTTCTGCCGTAATACGCGATAGCACCTTCATGTCCATCACATAACCCGTCTCGGGATCAGGCACTCCTGTTACTTTGACGATCAATTCATAATTGTGCCCGTGATAATGAGGGTTGCTGCATTTACCAAACACCTCGAAATTCTTCTTATCATCCCACGCAGGATTGAAGATGCGATGCGCTGCATTAAAATGCTCCTTCCTGAAAACCGCTACTCTTTTTTCACCTACACTCATAATTACCGTTTTTAATACTCAACCAAAATATTCGACATAGATCCTCGGTGTCTCATACAGCTTGATACAATGCAATTGTATCTCCGGCGGGATATGCGGTATCAGCTGCTGCCAGATCCCAATGGCCAGATTCTCGGTCGAACACATTTTCCCCTTCAGAAAATCGACTTCCAGATTCAGGTTCCGATGATCCACTTTTTCGATGACCTGGTCCTTAATGATCCCACTCAGCTTCTTTACATCGAATAAGAATCCGGTATCCGGATCAGGATCGCCTTTTATGGTTACATACAGATCATAATTATGCCCATGCCAGTTCTCGTTGGCACACAGGCCAAAAACCTCCTCATTCTTTTGTTTACTCCAGCCTGGATTATAGAGTTTATGAGCCGCATTAAAATGTTCCAGGCGTGTCAGATACACCATACTTTCTCAACTTAAAATTCCCGCAAAGTTAAATGATTCCGGATATTTGCAATATGCATATTCTGCTGGCAGCCGCCACGACATTTGAAATTCAGCCGACGCTCGACTATCAGGTCCCCAAAGCTCCTTCCGGCCCCCATACTGTCACCCACCTCATTACCGGCGTCGGGAGTGTCGCCACCACCTGGTCCCTCATGCGACAGATTGACAGTAGCCGGCCCGATCTGATCATCCAGGCTGGCATCGCAGGTTGTTTTACCGGCAGGACAGCCGGCGACGTTGTCGTCGTCCGGGAAGAAATCCTGGCCGACCTTGGCGTGTGGGAGGACCAGGGCTTTAAAAACCTTTTTGACCTCAGGCTGGCCGATAGCGAAGCCCCCCCTTTTTCCAATGGGAAACTGGTCAATCCCCACCAAAAATTGTTGAGCCTGACTTCCCTGGACCCGGTATCTGCCATAACTGTCAATGAGATCACCACCGACCCGGCCCGGATAGCCTGGTACCAACAAAACACGGCCGCCGTTGTTGAAAGCATGGAAGGCGGCGGACTACACTACGTTTGCCTCCGGGAAAAAATACCCTTTGTCCAGCTTAGAGCCGTCTCCAACGACGTCGGCGTAAGAGACAAGACCAAATGGGATATCCGGTCGGCTATTTTTAACCTGAACGAACAGCTTATTTCCCTGCTGGTGAAGCTCGAAAAGAACGGGACGACATTTTAGAACTATAAAAAAATATTTATGCGGTTTACCCTTGGATTCAGCCCTTGCCCTAATGACACTTTTATTTTCGATGCCCTTGTCAACAAAAAGATCGACACAGCAGATCTTGATTTCGAAGTTTTCCTGGAGGATGTACAGACACTTAACCAGTGGGCCATGCAGGGCAAGCTGGACATTTCCAAAATAAGTTACGGTGTCCTTCCATTGGTATCACATCAATACCGGCTCCTGGAGGCAGGCGGGGCACTCGGGAAAGGTGTCGGCCCCCTTCTTATTTCCCGGCAGCCTCGTCCCCTCACAGCTATAAATAGCAGCACCATCGCCATTCCAGGTCAACAGACCACGGCGCACCTTTTGTTTTCCCTTGCCTTTCCCGAAGCCAAACAGAAAGAATTCATGGTCTTTTCCGATATCGAGGACGCCGTCCTTTCAGGAAAAGTAGACTGTGGAGTGATCATTCATGAAAACCGGTTTACCTATCAGCAAAAGGGATTGACCAAATTAATGGACCTCGGAGAGTTCTGGGAAAAAGAGACCGGGGCGCCAATCCCGCTGGGTGGCATCGTCTTCCGGGAAGACCTCGATCAGGCCTTGTCAAAAAAGGTGAACGCGCTCATCCGCAAAAGCCTGGAATATGCATTCGACCACTATCCTACCCTTTCGGATTATGTGAAAGCACATGCCCAGGAGATGGATGAAAGCGTAATGCGCCGGCATATTGACCTTTATGTCAACAACTACTCACTTTCCCTCGGAAAAGAAGGAGAAAAAGCTATTCAAACACTACTTACAACATATAGCAAAATACACTCAAGTGAGCCGGCAGCCACTCCTTTGGAGATAGTTCACTAACAGGCCTTACTTTCTCTCCTTTACCGCCTTTGCATATACGGCCAAAGCCCGTTTACGCGCTTCTTCATGAGCCACCATCGGCGGGGGATAGCCGGGCTCTTCCCATTCTGGCACCCAATGACGAATATAGCTGTGATCCGGATCAAATCTTTTGGTTTGAAGAGCCGGGTTGAAAACCCGGAAATATGGTGCTGCATCGCAGCCGCTGCCGGCAGCCCACTGCCAGCCGCCATTGTTGGATGCGAGATCGAAATCAAGTAGCTTTCCGGCAAAATAAGCTTCCCCCCAACGCCAGTCGATCAATAAATGCTTTGCGAGAAAGGAAGCCGTGATCATACGCACGCGGTTGTGCATAAATCCCGTCGCATTCAGCTCCCGCATGCCGGCATCTACAATAGGATACCCGGTCTGACCGACGCACCATTTTTCAAACTCCTGTTCATTATTACGCCACCGGATATCGTCGTAAGCCGGCTTGAACGATCTGCCTTTCCCAACGGCCGGGAAATGCCAGAGTATCATCTGGTAGAATTCCCGCCAGATCAGCTCATTCAGATACGTATCGTTCAGTTCCAGGGCTTTGCGCGCCAAAACACGGATGCTGACTGTACCGAAACGAAGATGGACGCCCATTCTGCTGGTTCCGGCAATCCCGGGATAATCCCGTTGTTTGTCGTACTTTTTTATAAGCTCTGCCTTGACAGAATCCGGAGGAAAAGGATCTCCCGTCTTTTTGAATCCCAGGGAAACCAGAGAAGGAATGGGCTTCGGCCGCTGCCGCAGAAAATCAGACCAGTACTTTTTCACCGGGTATGAAGAAAGATAAAAATCATTCAGCCTGGCCCTCCATTTCCTGCCATAGGGAGTGAAAATGGTATAAGGCTTGGCGTCGTCCTTCAGCACCTCTTCCTTTTCAAAGATGACCTGGTCTTTATAGTTATAAAAAGGGATCCCTTTTTCAGCCAGCAATCTTTTTACATCCGCATCCCTCTGCGTCGCATAAGGCTCGTAATCAGTATTGGTGAAAACTGCTGTTATCTCATATTCGGTGATCAGGCGACGGAATACATCCGGGGGGGTACCATGATGTATCTCCAGTGTGGAACCGTTCTCTTTCAGCAGCTCCTGCATATCGCTTAGAGCCAAATGGATAAATTCCACCCTGCGGTCGGCTTTATCTTCCAGCTGATCGAGGATGACCCGATCGAATATAAATAAGGGTAAAACAGGACTTCCGCTTCTCAGAGCATGATAAAGTCCTGCATTATCGTCCAGTCGCAGATCGCGCCGAAACCAAAAGATAGCCAGCTTTCTGTTCACCTGTAATTTTTCCAAATAAAGGCAAATAGCAACAAAAATGAATCTTTTGTTCAGCCTTTACAGGCTTTTTATAAGCTGTTTGTAAACAGCGGTTGACAGATGATTGGTATACCTTCTCCCCTGCAGGGCCCCAACGGGCCTTATCCCTTTCAAAGCATTGGTCAGAAACACCTCATCGGCAGCCAAAAGGTCTTCCGGGCTCACAGGCACCTGGTGAACAACATAACCCGCCAGCGGCAAAGCTTCCAGCAGATGACGCCGCATGACGCCTGCCACTGCGCCCTCAGACAAAGGTGGGGTATAGAACTGCCCCTGCCGGATATAGAACAGGTTGGCGATGGTGGAGTCCGCTACCCGGTTCTGACTGTTCAGGACCAGGCAATCGTCCAGTCCCTGCTTTTTTGCATAATGTGCCGCGAGTATATAAAGAAGAAAATTATTGGACTTCAGGTTTGACAACACATCACAGGCCTTCCGGCCGTCCGGAAAGATATCGATGGCCAGTCCGCTCCCGGCCGGCTCATGGGCCGCAGGCAAAGGCCAGGACTGAATAATATAGTTAGGGAAGCGGTCCGGAGGACCCGAAAGGGAGCTTTCGCCCCGAAAAACGACCAGCCGTACACGAGCAGCAACTGTAGCAGAAAGCCCATTGGCTTCACAAACCGTCCGCATCTCCTCTTTGAGCTTTTTGGCAAAAAAGGGAGGGACCTCAAAGTCCAGAAGAGCCATTCCCGACAAAAGCCGGTCAAAATGATACTCCTCAAGACGGATACGGCTCCCTTGTACAAACATTGTCTCAAAAAGCCCGTCTCCATATCGAAACCCACGGTTGTCCGCCGTCAGCAACGGCTGGCCGGCAGGGTAATGAACTCCGTTATAGGACACTACTCCGTTGTAATTACTGCTGCTCGATAATGCCATTTTTTACCGCGTACATGACCAGACCGGCCATTGATTTAGCGCCGGTCTTCGTCTTGAGCTTGTCCCTGATCGCCTCTACGGTGCGGGGACTGATATCGACGATATCGGCAATTTCCTTGGTTGTCTTTTCCTCGCACATCAGCTTCAGTACGGTCAATTCCTTTTCCGTAAGATTGACGTCCTGGGGAGCTCCGATCTCGGGCCTCTTTGTGCGTAACCCGGTCAACAGCGCCTTATTAGTCAATTCATTGAAGAAAAACTCCTGTTCGTAACAGGTCTTAATAGCCTGGTAAATAGTCTCCGAATCAGAGTTCTTCGTCAGGTAAGAGTTGGCGCCGATCTCCATCAATTTGGATATCATGGAGTGATCATTGTGCATGGAAAGTATGATGACCTTAACGTGGGGATGGACTTTGCGTATTTCCGGGAGTGTCTGAATGCCATCCATGATGGGCATTTGTATATCCAGAAGGATAACATCAGGCTCAACGTGTTTGAGTAGATTCAGCAATTGCATGCCGTTGTCTGCTTCCGCGATCAGTTCAACATCTTTCTTAACGGAAAGTGCCGTCTTAACTCCGGCCCGGAAGAGAGCGTGATCATCTGCAATAGCAACTTTTATCGCCTGGTTGAGCTCTGGTCTTTTCATACGATTTTAGTGTTTTACAAAACTAGGCAGTTGGATGACCTGCCGAACATCCTGCAAATTGAAACAAAAATTGCAACACTTACTATAGGAAAAATACGCAACAACTTCATTTCGGAATCTACGTCTTTACGAAGATAGGTTGTTTTTTTTCTATTATAAAGAGGAATTTATACGTTGTAAAAACTAGTTATTTTACGAAATTGTCAGTAAAACCCGAAAGGCGTAAATTGAGCAAATGTGCTCTTGCCCACCGGTTTATCCACAGGTATATTTGTTATAAGTTGATTGACGGGGATTAGCAACCTCAGACCATCCAATGTCCTGGAAACCGTCCAAAACGTAATTTCAATATCTATGAAGCCCAAGCAAAATCCAATGTCAATCAACTTCTTTTAGTTTATCCCTTTAATATCCTATAAATTTCACTCTCTGATTTGTAAAATCTTTTGCCTGCTTCTGCGTCAACTGTATCGATACGCATAAAGCAGGCAATTTTTATTGGAGGAGATTGGAGGAGACTAATCGATGATCTTATTGCGCATGGCGTACATGATAAGACCGGCAATCGTTTTGGCGCCTATCTTCGTTTTCATATTTTGCCGGATGGTCTCTATCGTGCGCGTAGAAAGAAATACTTCCTTGGAGATCTCCTCTGTGGTCTTGTCCTCTGCCAGCAATTTTAAGATCCGGATCTCCTTCTCGGAAAACTTGATCGGGCTTGGATAAAATTGGCGAACCTGGCGTTTGGTCTGCAGTTTGGAAAGAACCGCCTTGTTTACGAGATCATTGAAGTAAAAGTCATCATTCATACAGGTGAGGATGGCCTGGTATATCTCATCGGGATCTGTAGTCTTGGTGAGATAAGCGTTAGCCCCCATTTCCATCATTTTAGAGATCATTTCCTGGTCATCATACATGGTGAGTACAATGATCTTTACATCTTCATACTCCTTTCGCAGCAGGCCTATTGCATTGATACCATCCACTTCCGGCATCCGGATATCCATAAGCAAGACATCCGGTCTTTTGATCTGCATCTTGTGGACCAGATCCTTCCCATCTTCGGCCTCCCACAGAATTCTAAGATATTCCTTGTTCTTCAGAGCCATTTTAATACCGTCACGGAAAATCTTATGATCATCAGCGATCGATACTTTGATTACTAATTCAGCAGTCATACCGGCAGGTTTGTAGAATTAATAGGTATAGGTCTTAATTTTTCGTTTAACAATTAGCTGTCTTCAACCGCGCCCGGCCACTTCCAGCCGGGTGTTCATAGTGCGCGGAGAAATACCAACTTTATACTTAGAATTTTTACGACTCGAAATGTAATTTCCACATTTCACAAAATGGGCAGTTCTGCTCTTGTATGGCGACGAACTACCGGCTATTTTTGTGTTGGAAGTTGATTGATGTGGTCATAACCACAAACCATCCAATGTCCCGTTTACCGTCCAGTAAAAGATTTCAATATCCTAAAAAACCAACCGGTTAAATCCAATATCAATCAACTTCTCTTCTCTTTAAACCGGTGATACTTTCTAAGAGGTAATGAATTTACCTTTAATTTCCGGTTGTATAGACCGATATAAACGAAAAAACTTTAATTTAATTACTCATCCCTCCCCGGTTTCTCCTCTTTTTTGGTTATCCACAGACAATCCCCAATCGTGAACATCTCTTTCTTGGTATTTCCACGTGTAGGATTTACGATTTTAACGATAGTAAAAATACTATTTTTACTGCGTGGAACTACTCTATTTTGCCCTAGTAAACTTCCTCGTAAAAACCCTTCAAACGCAGTACAGGCTTGAATTTCAAGCAATTTAAAGCATTTTACCATAAATTTTGGCCGTTGTTCAGTTTTTTTTTTAGGGGTTATTTAGCCTTACAAACTAACATTTTACAAACCTCTAAAAACTTACTTTTTATGCAAAAGGAGTTAACTATCAAGAAGGACTACAGCAAGATTGGGGAAGCGATCAGCCATGAACTGGCCGCAGATTTCGTGAATGCACATGCAAAAACAACCCCTGAAGGCGTTACTTCCTATGTAATCGGCCGTAACATTATCGACGAGATCCTGGCTCAGCAAGGCTGCGTAGGAATCCGTTTTTACAATGCCCTGAACGAAAACAACCAGAAAACTCTCGTTTACGTAGGTATCGATGCCAACGGAAAAGACATCGTAAAGAAAGTTATCGTTCTGGAAGATGGCCAGATTGCCACTGTAAATGCCCTGGTAGCCGATAGGTCCAATTGGGAAGGCAGTATCTGGGAGTTGATCTTTGGCAAATAGCCCTTTTTACTTGGATTATAGATCAATGCCTTTTATATTTGGATAAAAATATTGGCATTGCTTCCATTAATAAGCGTGTTTTCAGGAGTATTACCCATGATCTTTTACGTTTGTTTTCTTAATCGGAACAAACAAGGGGGATTTTGGGTGATATTTCTTTATTGTCTTATTTCGTTCCTGACCGATAATGTTCACCACGAACTCAGAGATCGCAGCTACGTCTTTTACCTCAATAGTAGTTTTACGATCTGCGAGTTTGGCCTGTTTACCTTATTTATCTACCTGTCCCTGAAAAATAAGCCATTCAAATTCTTTACCCTGATCGGAGTAGTCCTGTTCCTGGTCATCGCTCTCATAAACCTTCTGAACGGAAGCGGCGGTACCATATTCGACTCCCTCTCCGCTTCCGCTGAGTCCATCCTGCTGATCATCTTCAGCATCTTCTTTCTTTATGAACAGCTCACGGACCCGACCGTCATATATGTCTACTATCTCAAGAATTTTTGGGTCGTCCTTGCGATACTACTCTACTTCGCATCCACGCTCTTCCTTTTCATTTATGCCGCTACATTGACCAAACAGGAGTATAACAATTATTGGTCTATTAACAATGTTTTTAATATATTAAAGAATATTCTGTTCTCTGTTGCGTTTTTAATGAAAAAAAGTGATAAGGCTCATCATTCCTTAGATACTGCTTATGCTGACATGCAGTAAATTATCAATGATGAAAACTAAAAACCCTAAGCAACGTCGCAGGACGCCCCATCCATGATACTATTAGAAGTCACAAGTCCTGGTAGTAGTGTTTCTCTGGTGCTATTTTTCGGCACTATTGGGATGTTGGCGCTTACTATAGGGCTGATCGTCTTTATTATCTTCCACCAGCGCAAGGTCATCCGGTATCAGCTGCGGTTGCAGCGCATGGAACAGGACCAGCAGAAACTGCTCTTAAATGCCTCTATTCGGCTCCAGGAAGAAGAACGCCAGCGTATTGCTGCCGATCTGCATGATGACGCCGGCCCCCTCCTGGCTACCGCCAGATTATACCTGAATGAGAACCTGGTCAACCTGGATAAGACTACCCAGCTGCAAAGTATCTACAATGCCAAGTCGATCATCGACGATACCATCCAGCTGATCCGCAATATCTCCCACAGCCTGATGCCGCCAACCCTCAAGAACTTTGGACTGGAATCAGCCGTCAACGACCTTTTTCAAAAGATCAGCGGTTCCGGCAGCATGAATGCGAGCTCCCGCTTTCACGACTACCGGGAAAGGCTGCAGTCCGAGAACGAGCTGATCATCTTCCGGGTCATCCAGGAACTGGTCAATAATATCCTGAAACACAGCAATGCCAGCTTTATCCACCTGACCCAGAATACCAGCGGCAATAAATTCTTTATCCGGCTGCATCATGACGGCAGAGGCATCACCCAAAACGATTTTAATAAACTGAATAAAAGCAATGTAGGCCTTGGATTAAAAAACATCCAAAGCCGGCTTAAGGTGCTGCATGGTAAAATATTCTTTGAGAAGGACATGTCCCAAACCTATTATAAAGTAACGATCGAACTGGTTAAGGAAGAAGAAGATAAGCTGCAGGAACAGGAATAGAATTTATGCGTATCTTTAGGTATTATACATGCCTCTGGCCTAAGCCCAACACCCCCAACCAACTATGAACAGCCTATGGGAGTAATTAAAGTTGCAATAGCCGATGACCACAAAATATTCCGAAAAGGAGTAATATTGTCCTTACGCCCCTACAGTGCCATAAAATTCGTTCAGGAAGCAGAAAATGGACAGGAATTGCTCGATGGACTTGCTGCTTCAGAACCAGATGTTGTGCTGATGGACCTGAGAATGCCTCAAAAAGATGGCATCGAAACTACCAAGATCATTGCCAAACAATACCCCTCTATCCACATCATTGCATTGACGATGTATGAAGACGAGCGCTTTGTAAGCCATATGATGGAGATCGGAGCAAATGGCTACCTGCTGAAAAGCGCCGACCCTTCCGAAATAAAACGCGCCATCATAGAAGTGGCTACCAAGGGATATTACCTGAATAATTTTGTGAATCGCATTCTGCTGAAGAAGTCACATGTGCGCACAAAAACGATCCCCAGTCTCAATACGGAGATAACCCTCAACGATAGGGAAAGAGAAGTCGTTCGTTATATCTGTATGGAATTTACCGCCCAGGAAATAGCCCAAAAAATAGATGTCAGCCCCCGAACAGTAGAAGCAATAAAGGATCGTCTGATGGAACGCTTCGGCGCAAAAAACACTGCCGGCCTGGTCTTTTTCGCCGTAAAGAACAACCTGATCGATTAGACTTATCCGCCATTAGCCTATGTGCCATTAGATCCGGCCCGCTTTACGCGGATAAAAACGAAATATGTTCAAGACGGGTAATTCTTCAATTGACTATCTCCTGTTAGTCATTACTTTCCTGCCTCTTTTGCCAGCCCTTCTCATCTTTGGGCGGAAGCTCTACTTACAGGAACCCCTGAATTTCCTGCTCATCGTCTGTCTCTTAAGCTTTTTCAGAGGACTATTGGAATTGACCTATCCCATGACAAGAGAAAATCAATATGTCATTGATAAGGTATTCTCGCTGATCCTATTGCTTCTGCTCGTTCCCTGTTTCCGGCCGCACCTGAATGCCCGATACCGGTATATCCTGGATATCCTGTTGTCGGCCCTGCTGACATTGGCAATTACTTACTGGTCCCTCATGGGCTGGGAGAGATCTGGTTCCGGCATCAATGCCCTTCTAAACGGTTTTTTGGGAATGCTGATCCTTGTAAGTTTACCCATGGTCGTCCGCACCGGCTCGCTCCAGGTCTTCCGGTCACCGCTGTTTTGGATAGGGAGCGGTACATTATTTTATATCCTGCTGTATTTACTGCTCGAAGGAATCGCCTCCTGCTGCCGTCCCGTAACTTACCCCCCGGATCCCGAAAAACGACTGTTCCTTCTTCTGGCAGACCTTGTTAAATATTCCTTCTATCTGATCGCAGCCATTTCTACAAAACCATCTGAGGCACTTCCCCGGACACAATAAGCCGTCCCGCCGTTTTACTCTTTATCTCTTCCACGCTCACTCCCGGGGCACGTTCCAAAAGGCGAAAACCCTCCGGCGTAATATCCAGCACCGCCAGATCGGTGACGATTTTCTTTACACATTTCACTCCTGTCAACGGCAAAGTACAGGCAGGAAGCAATTTGGATTCCCCCTTTGGATTGGTATGCTGCATAGCAACGATTATATTCCGCGCGCTCGCCACAAGATCCATCGCACCCCCCATCCCCTTTACCATCTTGCCAGGTATTTTCCAGTTGGCTATATCCCCGGTATCCGATACCTCCATTGCCCCCAATACGGTCAGATCGACCTTTCCCGCCCTGATCATACCAAAGCTTTCCGCACTATCGAAAAAAGCTCCGCCCGGCAGCATAGTAACGGTTTCCTTACCAGCATTGATCAGATCGGCATCCACTTCCGAATCGGTAGGATAAGGCCCGATCCCCAGCATGCCATTCTCTGACTGCAGCATGATCGAGATACCCTCGGGAATATAATTAGCCACCAGCGTGGGGATCCCAATGCCCAGGTTGATATACATACCATCCCGCAACTCTTGTGCGATCCGTTTGGCAATACCAAATTTATCCAGTGCCATAAGTCTTATTTGATGGTTTATTTTGAGTCTGCCAGCCGGACCGTCCTCCGTTCGATCCGCCGTTCATAATTGCCTCCCTGGAATATCCGGCGAACATAAATGCCGGGAACATGAATATGCTCAGGGTCCAGCTCGCCGGGCTGCACCAGGTGCTCGACCTCCGCAATAGTAATATTTCCCGCCTTAGCCATAGAAGTGGAAAAATTACGGGTAGTTTTCCTAAAGACCAGGTTTCCCAACGTGTCCCCCTTCCATGCTTTGACTATCGCAAAGTCGGCATGAAGGGCATACTCCATCAGATAAGGCTTCCCATCAAATTCTCTTACTTCCTTTCCCTGCGCAATCTCGGTGCCATATCCGGCAGGGGTAAAAAAAGCGGGAATGCCCATACCAGCCATTTCGATCCGGGTAGCCAGCGTTCCCTGGGGGACAAGGTCCACCTCCAGCTCACCATTCAGCAATTGCCTCTCAAATTCCTCGTTCTCACCTACATAGGAGCTGATCATTTTCTTTATCTGACGGGTTTTCAGAAGCAGCCCCAGACCGAAATTGTCGACCCCGGCATTATTGGAGATGCAGGTCAGCTGACTGATCCCGCTGCGGGTCAAGGCGGTTATGCAATTTTCAGGGATCCCGCATAATCCAAACCCGCCCAGCATGATGACAGCAGCGTTGGGGATGTCATGGATGGCCTCATCGGCCCCGGCAACAACTTTTTTCATCAGGCAATAGTGTTGTGTGTGGCAAAAATTTGGTCTAAATTACGACTAAGCAGGGATTTTTCTATGCATACCTGCCGAATCCAGTCGTCGTTTATCAGGTCGAAGAAGACCGGGATGCCTCCGAAGGATCGAGTCCCGGGGAATGGGACGATTTGGCGGGACGGAGAAGCGTGTAGCAGGCGGCTTTCCAGGCGCCGCAACCGGAGTTGCCGGCGGTTTTGCCCGTGCTGCTGCGGGGGTCGTTGCCTGCCCGGGAGCAGTGATAACAGGCCGGTACGAACGACTATAGCTTTCTGTTCGCAGGCGATTCCCCTTGGCAAGCAGGCTGTCGAAAAGGACCTGGGCAAGGTCAGCACGCCCCATATAATAGTCGTAGCTCTTCCGAAACTCCTCCCGCGAGACGTGGTGCAGCCGGAATACTTCGTCATATAACCTGAGATTCTCCAGCTTGAGATTAACGTGGGCAGAGTCTTTTGCAAGATAAGTGGCGGAATACTGTTCAGACTGGATAACATCCCACATCACGGCCTCCATCTTCTCATGCGGCAGGACGCCGGCAGGCACGCTATTTTTATCCGAACAGCTGCTGACTGCCAGCATCACCCCAACCAGCAGACAGGCGATTATCCTCGTCATTGCAGATCCTGTTTGTATTTATTGATATTCGAAATATCCAGTTTGGTAAGCAGATCCAATGCCCGGGCCTTTTCATCCGGCGGCGATTTCAAAAAGATCTTGGAGACCTCGTTAGCCCTGCTTTGAAAGAAGAACTGCATGATCATCGTATTGGGATTATCCGTGTTGACCGTATTCAACATATTTAAGGCATTCAGCACAGCCGTCCTTCCATCCGATTCCTTATCATACAGCTGATCCAGTCCCGTACGATAGTAGCTGTAATAGGCATCATGCACCAATGTATATTTACTGTTAGTCAGGTTTTCTACCAGCCAATATCTATTACGGATCCCGTCGAAAGCCTTCCAGCCGGTAATATCCCTGCTATCCGGTGCATTGTTCACAATATTGAGCGCCTTTTGAAAATAAGGGTCCCCGCCCCGTAAAGAAAAAGAATCGAAGTCCAGACCCAGGATCATGTAGACATAATAGGCAATTTCAGCGGTCAGGTTCGCAGTAAAAGGTTCAGAACCCTGTACCCGGTTCTCATTAAAATCCAATGTCTGATACTCCACGTACCGGAAACTAAAGTTGGCATCCTGATAATTGATCAGCGGACTTTGATAAGATGAATTGTAGATAGGACGGCCGGCCTGTACAGTCAATGTAGCCTGGAATGTATTGTTGTCCCCGGCCGAGCTGACATTTATCAAAAAGTTGCAAACGATCTTCTCGTTGTTCTGAAAACTTTCATTCGACCATTTCCGGCCATTGATGAAATTATATAGCGAGGACTGTAAAGTCTGAAATATTTTGTGGTCTACCGTAGAAGGAAGCCTGGCCGCAACGACCGAAACATTCGCCTGTAATTCCTGTGCGCGGACAGCAGGTATCAATGCCATCAGCAGGACAGACAGTAAAAGATAATTTTTACGCATACAACAGTTTTACAATTTGATCAACGATATCCTTTGCAACTTGTTGCTTGGGCTTTTGTACATAAGCCTGCTCACTGCCGTCCTTACTAAAAATCGTGATCTTGTTGGTGTCAACCCCGAATCCGGCGCCATTATCGTTTAAGGAATTGAGAACGATCATGTCTGCATTTTTTGAATGCAGCTTGCCCAATGCATATTCCCTTTCTCCCGTAGTTTCCAGTGCAAAACCAATGACCAGCTGACCTTTCTTTTTCAGTCCGCCCAATGTCTTCAGAATATCTTTTGTCCGCGTCAGCTCCAGTACCAGGTTGCCATCGCTTTTCTTGATCTTTTCAACAGCCCTGACGATGGGGGTATAGTCAGCAACAGCAGCCGACAATACGGCAATATCAGCCTCCGCAAATCTTTCCAGACAGCTGCTATACATTTCTTCTGCCGTAGTGACCCGGTGAAGGTTTAAACCGGGAATGTCTATCGTCAGCGAAGAAGGTCCCAGCACGAGATCGACAATTGCTCCCCGCTCGGCCAGCTCCTTTGCGAGAGCAACTCCCATTTTTCCGGAAGAATGATTTCCGATAAACCGGACCGGGTCTATGGCTTCATAGGTAGGCCCGGCCGTTACGAGCGCTTTCTTCCCGGACAGGTCCCCTCCCTTATCCAATAATTCTTTTAAGTAGTCGATTATCGTCACCGGCTCGGCCATCCTTCCGTCCCCATATAATCCACTGGCCAGCTCCCCCTTCTCTACAGGGATGATCTTGTTGCCAAAGGTTGTCAGACGCGCCAGGTTAGCCTGGGTGGAAGGGTGATGCCACATGTCCTCGTCCATAGCAGGAGCCACTACAACGGGGCAGACAGCGGATAGATATGTAGCCAGCAGGAGGTTGTCGCAAAGCCCCTGAGCCATTTTTGCCAGCGTATTGCAGCTTAGCGGAGCGATCAGCAGTATATCGGCCCAGCGCCCCAGATCAACATGGTTGGCCCAGGTGTCGCCAGCGAAAAGATCGGAAAGCACGGGGTTTTTAGATAAGGTAGCCAGGGACAAAGGAGTGACAAAATCCCTTGCGGCCGGTGTCTGGATCACCTTTACTACAGCTCCTTCTTTGATCAGTGACCTGATCAGCAGGAGAGACTTGTAAGCGGCGATACTTCCCGTTACGCCCAATATGATCTTTTTGCCCTGTAACATGAGGTTGAATTAGACTAGACGCAAACGGCAGGGCACCAGAAGCGCCCTGCCGTAAGATTATTATACGGACCCATCTTATTTAAAGAGATCGTCATCATTGCGACGATAGTAGATCTTGTCTTCCATGAATTCCTGTGTAGCCAGCAAAGCGGGGTTTGGCATCCTCTCGTAAGCTTTGGAGATCTCGATCTGCTCCTTGTTCTCATGGATCTCTTCCAGGCTATCCGTATGACTCGCAAACTCCTCCAGTTTGTTATGCAGCTCTTCCTTAAGGGAGATATTGATCTGATTAGCCCTTTTTGCGATAATGGCAATAGACTCGTACAAATTGCCGGTCTTAGCCTTGATATCGGTAAGGTTCTTCGTCTCCACTACGTTGGTAGTGTTTGCACTAACTTGCCTTCTTAACCTGCTCATTTTTTAACGATTTAAGATTATTTTGAGATATGTTCAGGTATTCCTGTACACCTTTGGTCAGCTTGCTCTCGGGAAAACGATCAAAAAACTCATTACATTGTGTCACAACCTGCCCAAAACGATCTTCTTTTTTCTCCTCGACACTTTGCAATGCGAATTGATAATAGGATTTGATTATCAATAATTTATATTCCTCACTCTTTTCTGAGTCCGGATAGCTCGTCATCAGGCTGTTCAATGCTACACCAGCAGCCCTGTAATACTGCAGATCGAAATACAGCTGCGCACTTTTAAAATCCTTCAGCTCCAGCTTGGCCCGGCATTTATCGATGATATCAGTAGCTTCTTTGGTCTTTTCAGCGCCCGGATGCGTGTTGATGAACGCCTGCATAAAACCAATGGTCTTTGTCGTATTGGTTTGGTCCAGATCCACTTTAGGCGATTGCTTATAAAAAGTATAAGCCCTCATATAATCCATTTCTTCAGCCTTATTGCTATTCGGGAAGACCTCTACAAAACCCTTGAAAAGGTTTTCGGCATTGGCATAATCCTTCAGATAATAGGCACAATAGGCAAACTTGTAATAAATATCCTCAAAATGCTCGCTTCCCTTAAAAACCCGGAAAAGCTCCTCAAATAATTGTTGAGCATGACTATAATCCTTATCTGCGTAGTATTTGTCGGCCACTCGCAGCTTGTAATCATAATCATTGCTTTTCAACACCTTAGAAAAGTGCGAGCAGGAAGTAAACGAAACGATCCCTATGAATAAAACGGTAAGTAGACGCATAAAGGCCTGCAAAGTTAAGATTTTTGGACAAATATAGGGATATAAAAAGGGCGGGCTTTTGGCCCGCCCTTTTTATAAGGATTTTAACTTTTATTTCTTATGCAGGTTCGGATGCGGAGCCGGTACCGTATTCGGACCTTCTTCACCCGTGCCATCCTTCAGATCAACTGTGTTTTCTTCACCACCACTTTGTCCGTAGCGGAAGATAAACCGGTCAGAGCTAATACCTTCTTTTTCAACAAGGTAGTTAATCACTCCATTTACCCGATCCCAGCTCAGCTGCTGAGCAGACTTGCTGGATTCGCCATAACCGATGACAGCGATCTTACAGTTGGGGCTGTTACGAAGCTTTTCAGCTGTGCTGGCCAGTAATGCCTTGGCATCCTTGCTTAATGTTACGGAGCGGCCCTTGAACGTAATGCTGGGCAGATCGCCAATATTACATTTGTGTCCCAGACCTCCGCCATTGGAATCGATATAGGCCTTCAGATCCTTACAGCACTGAGGATCAGGGCATTTCCCTACACCATCAGCATCAACAGGCTGACACTGTGTAGGAGTGATCAGTTCCTTGTCCTTGAAGTCAGGAACTCCGTCACCATCCGTATCACGGCTTACACCATGTGAATCAACCGGGCTGCCTTTCGGAGTATTGGGTTCCAGATCAAACTGGTCTGTAACTCCGTCGCCGTCTGCATCATCCAGTACAGGCTTTGGCAGTTTCATGTGACGGGGGGCATTGATCTCATTATAGGCATAATCCAGGGGATTCAGCCACCAGAGGGGCTCAACCGCATGTTTGCCAAAGATGTTGTAGTTGATGCCTACAGAGAGGAAATTGTAAGAATCAGCAGACCTTGTTTGAGCAATGCTGGTGACCGCAGTTGGGGAATAGTTATTCTGCCATTGCTGTCCGTCAATAAGGTCCGAAGAAGTAAAGGTGAATTTGTCCTCAACTGCAATGTTGAACTTGTTGTTCAGCTTGAACTGGAAGCCTACACCAACAACCCCGACAAGCATGATAGGCGCTCCGCCCAATGTGCCATTGGTGCTGCCTCTTTCTGCCATCGTGCTCCAGTCACCGCTCAGGAGATCCTTGAGCTGTTTGCGGACGTCCTTACGATGTGAATAGTCGAAAGGACCATTGATAGTCGTGTAATTATAAGGAGTCCCTGAGCTGTTAACCGTTTTCATAAAAGTGCTGTAGGTCGCCAGTCCGGGGCCACCGAAAAAGTACATGTTCCAGCCTGTCTTGGCCTTATGAAAATTGATATTGTTCAAGGTAAAAACACCCTGTAAAGAAAGCTCATGTACCGTTGAACGATAGTTGTTGAAGATAAGATCCGCGTTCGTACCGGTCTGGTTGCCATTTCCATAATAAGCGGACAAAACCGGGTTTTTCCCGTAAGCCTGAGTTGGCTGATAGCTCAGTCCCCTGAGTCTTATCCAGTCATATTCTGCGCGTACGGAAAATACATAACCCAGGGCTTTTCTCACATGGATACCAAAGCCGCCGGTAGGTCCCCAGTTCGTAATATCGGTAAGACCATATGTGTATCCGCCCTTTACGCCGATTTCCCATTCATTCCTTGGTTTGGCAGGAAAAGGATATGCATTATTCAGGAATTCATTGTGCTGAGCGAGGCGTCTGGTTGGAATTAAAGATGAATCCCGCACATCATAACTCTGGCCAACCTGGCCATAAGAGTATGAAAGAAACAGGCAGAGTAACCCAAATAAAAGAGTCAATTTCTTACTTGCCATAACTGAAATTTATGTGAATGAATGAATTAAACCTGAGAAGAATATGCTGCAAAAATAGATATTGGTGCGCAATAACCAAATTTTTTTAACAATACATATAAAATAAAAATTGTATTAAACCAACTGTTAGACCACTGAAATTTAAAATTAGTTGCACTGCCCGGAAAATATTTTAAAGATGTAATATTGTCGCCAATGAAAACAGCACAAGCCATATTACGGGAAGAGCTGGTCGTTTTTGAAAAAACGTTCAAAGAGGCGGTAAAAAGTCAGACACCTTTACTGGACAGGATCATGCAGTTCATTGTAAACCGGAAGGGAAAACAGATGAGGCCCATGTTCGTATTGTTATCGGCTAAGCTATGCGGCCCCGTTAATGAGTCGGCATACCGGGCGGCATCTCTCGTCGAATTACTACACACCGCAACTCTCGTGCATGACGATGTCGTGGATGAATCACTGGAAAGAAGGGGGTTTTTTTCTACCTATGCCTTGTGGAAGACAAAGATCTCGGTACTTGTAGGCGATTACCTGCTCTCAAAAGGGTTATTGCTTTCCTTAAATCATAGCGATTTCCGGGTCTTACAGCTTCTATCAAACGCTGTTCGTGAAATGAGCGAGGGCGAGCTGCTCCAAATAGAAAAATCCCGGTCGCTAAATCTGAGTGAAGACATCTATTTCGAGATCATCCGCAGCAAAACCGCCTCTCTCCTGGCGTCATCCTGCGCTGCAGGGGCCTTTGCCGCCTCTCATGACGAAATTGTCACCGAAAAACTACGCCAGTTTGGAGAAAAAGTGGGGATTGCCTTCCAGATCAAGGACGACTTGTTCGATTACGGTACCGAAGCCGTCGGCAAGCCCACTGGAAATGATATAAAAGAAAAAAAACTAACCCTTCCCCTGATCTATACCTTGAACAATATCGACAGGGCCACCCGCAAGGAAATGATCTTCATCATCAAAAACCGAAATAAGGATCAGGAAAAAGTGCAATATGTCATCAAAAAGGTAGTTGAAGCCGGTGGTATCGATTATGCCATCGGCCGGATGAACTCCTACCGGGATGAGGCACTGGCCATCCTTCATGAATTTGAGGATAATGATGTCCGTAAGGGATTGGAGGAACTGGTCCGCTATACTACGGACCGAAAATACTGAGGTTTATTCACTAACTTATCATGGAAAAACGCTGGAACATACTGCAGGCAGACCCTGACAGAGCCCGGGCTTTACAGGCCTCCCTCGGAATTCACGAGGTCCTGTGCCGGATACTCGTCCAGCGCGGTCTGACTACGTTTGATGAAGCAAAGCTCTTTTTTCGCCCTTCCCTCAGCGATCTTCATGACCCATGGCTGATGAAGGATATGGGAAAAGCTGTAGTACGCATCCAGCAGGCCCTCTGGTCCGGGGAAAAGATCCTGGTTTACGGAGATTACGATGTGGACGGGACTACTGCTGTAGCCTGCCTTTTTCAATTCCTCCAAAAAAATTATGATCCCCGAAAGGTCGATTTTTATATTCCACACCGGTACAGGGAAGGATACGGTATTTCCCGTCAGGGCATCGATCATGCCCGGGACAACGGCTTTACGCTGATCATTTCCCTTGACTGTGGGATCAAATCGGTAGACCTTATTACCGCTGCCGCCAACATGGGCATCGACTTTATTGTATGCGACCATCATCTTCCGGACGAGCAACTCCCCCCGGCCATTGCTATCCTCAATCCCAAACAGCCAGGCTGTCCGTACCCCTACAAAGAGCTATGCGGGTGTGGAGTAGGTTTTAAGCTGATAACGGCCCTGGCGGAATGCATGGGCCTTCCGGACGAAGAGTCCCAATCCTGGCTGGACCTTGTAGCTACAGCCATCGCAGCAGACATCGTACCCATGGATGGCGAAAACAGGGTCTTGTCCTGGTATGGGTTAAAAAAAGCGAACGAATCTCCCAATAACGGCATCAGGGCCCTGGTCCAGCTGAGCGGCTTACAAAAGCAACTGAAGATGACCAACCTGGTCTTTATCATCGCCCCACGGGTAAATGCAGCGGGACGCATGGACGACGCCCGAAAGGTGATTCATTTGTTCACGACGCCTGACCCGCTGGATGCAATGTCTTATGCCTCCCAGCTGCACGCAGACAACACAGACCGGAAGGAAGCCGACTTCAACATGACAGAAGAGGCACTGACCCTCCTTGAACAGGACACCACCCACATCAGCCGAAGATCAACCGTCCTTTATCAGCCCCACTGGCACAAGGGAGTCGTAGGGATTGTCGCATCCCGGCTTATAGACAGATATTATCGGCCCACAGTGATTCTTACCCGCAGCGGAGAAGTTGTCGCAGGCAGCGCAAGAAGTGTAAATGGCTTCAATGTATACGAAGCCATCCATGCCTGTCGTGATCATTTGTTAGGATATGGCGGCCATTTCGCAGCAGCAGGCGTTACGCTTCTGCCCGACCAGGTAGCTGCTTTTATGCTCAAGTTCGAAGAAACCGTAGCGGCGACCATACAGCCTCATTCGCTGGTGCCCGAACTGCTTATCGATTCAGAGCTTCCATTCGAAGCCATCAAGCCTTCGTTTTATAATATACTTGAACAGATGCAACCCTTTGGCCCCGGCAATCCGCAGCCGGTGTTCATCGCCCGCCGCCTCACAGACACAGGCTCCCGCATCGTAAAGGAACAGCACGTACGCTTCTCCCTTCAACAGAACAACATCGTAATGGATGGCATCGGCTTCGGACTGGCCGGGAAATTTCACCTCCTGCAAACGGGTTCTCCGATCGACCTGGTATTCACCCTGGAAGAAAATGAATGGAACAATCAGAAAAATCTGCAGCTCAAGGTCATCGACTTTGCGCTATCCACGTAAGGAAGCCATTAGGCTTCCACGATTATTTTCCCCTTCTGCTCCCCGCCCAACAGATCGACACTACGCTGGATAAAATGTGTCAGGTTATTTCCCTTCAGCAATCCCTGGGATAATAATGCCAAATCGGATAGATTATGAACCAGCTTTTCCTGCCTGGACTTGTCATCCTCTTTCAGGATAGTCTGATAGATGGGATGATTGCCATTGATCGTAAGAGTCACTTCATCCGGCATGCTGGCATAGAAACCACCCATCGATCCGCTGACGGCCGCCATGTCTTTCATACGCCGCATGAATTCAGGCCGGGTGGCAATGACAGGGGGCGCTTCCGGACTCAGACCTTTTACCTCCACCGTCATATGCAGTTCCGGGAGCTGCCGTCCAAACAACTCTTTTAACGCCGACTCTTCCTCCTCATTAAGCACCGTACCCGTGGTCTCGGCCTTATCGATCAGGTTATCGGCAATATCGGCATCTACCCTGGCAAAATGAACATCGGCCCACTTCGATTCCATCTGGTTGATAAAGGCTGCATCCACTATCGTCTCGAGTTTCACAACAATGTAACCCTTAGCCTGCGCCTGTTGAATATAGCTATCCTGCTGAACCGGGTTGCTGGTATAAAGAATGACCAGCTTGCCGTCCTTGTTTTTCTGAATGCTTTCTGTCGCTGCCCTGTATTCCTCGAGGGTATAGAACTTGCCACCCTTCACGTCCTCCATAATATGGAACCGGGCCGCCTTTTCAAGAAACTTGTCATCGGTCATCATCCCGTATTTTACAAACAAGCCCAGGCTTTCCCACTTCTCTTCAAATGCTGCCCTTTCCTTATTAAAGATGTCTTCCAGTTTGTCAGCAACCTTTTTTGTGATATGGCTGTTGATCTTTTTTACGTTCGGATCGCCCTGCAGATAGCTGCGGCTGACGTTCAAAGGAATATCAGGACTGTCGATCACACCATGCAGCAACATCAGGAATTCAGGCACGATGTCCTTTACTTCATCCGTGACAAAGACCTGGTTGCTGTACAGCTGGATCTTGTCCTTTTGTATCTCATAGCTTTGCTTGATCTTAGGAAAATACAGGATACCTGTCAGATTAAAAGGATAATCTACATTGAGATGTATCCAGAAAAGAGGGGCTTCGCCATAGGGGTATAATTCTTTATAAAAATCCTGGTAGTCCTGCGTGGTAAGCTCACCGGGCTTTTTTGTCCAGGCTGGCTGGGGGTTATTGATCTGCTTACCCTCAAAACGGATGGGAACAGGAAGAAAACGGCAAAATTTATTGAGGATAGTGCGGATACGTTCGGCATCCAGGAATTCCTGGCTCTCCTCATTGATGTGAAGTACGATATCCGTTCCCCTTTCGGCCTTTTCGGCGCTTTCAAGGGTATATTCCGGGCTGCCATCACATTCCCATTTGACCGCTCCCGCATCCTCCCGGTAACTTTTCGTAATGACGTCCACCCGCTCGCTCACCATGAATGCGGAATAAAATCCAAGCCCGAAATGGCCGATGATATTAGCCTCGTTTTGCCCTTTGTATTTTTTCAGGAACTCTTCCGCACCGCTAAAAGCTACCTGGTTGAGATACTTATCCACTTCTTCCGCCGACATCCCTACCCCTTTATCGGAGATGGTGATCGTTTTATTCTCTGTATCTAATTGGATATCAATGGTTAAATCTCCAAGATCGCCTTTTGCCTCGCCAAGGGAGGACAAGGTCCTGAGCTTTTGAGTTGCATCTACTGCATTGCTAACCAATTCTCTAATAAAGATATCATGATCGCTGTAGAGGAATTTCTTGATGATGGGAAAGATATTTTCCGTCTGAACCCGAATATTTCCTTTTTGCATAGCTGTATATAGATTTATGTGATTTAATGGTTTATGACTGGAATCAAACCCAATGCCATTTGCTCTGGCCTGCCACACTGTCAATCAGAATAAAACCTTGCCTTTTATGGCAAAAAAACATACCTTTGCAGCCCATTTGTATTTTTTTAAAATTTAAACAAAATCAGGGATCATGAACAATTATGAATTGATGGTGATTTTTACCCCTGTGCTTTCTGAGGAGGATTACAAAGCCGCCCAGAAAAAATACGCTTCTTTCATCAAAGATAATGGTGGAGAGGTAGTGCACGAAAATCCCTGGGGTCTGAAATCACTGGCGTATCCCATCCAGAAAAAGACTACCGGTTTATACTGGGTTCTGGAGTACAATGCGCCATCCGACTTCAATGAGAAACTGAAGATTCAGATTCTCCGCGATGAAACCGTGTTACGTTTCATGGCTACCAAACTCGATAAATACGCCGTCGAGTACAATGCCAGAAAGAAAAGTGGTGTACCTACCGGAACCGAAAAAGTGGGGGCATAATCCAAGGCAAAAGCAAACGAAATTAAGTATCTCACGGCGATAAAGCCCGAGAAACGCGCCAAGAAATTCTGCCGTTTCAAGAAATACCGTATCAAGTACATCGACTACAAGGATGCCGAGTTCCTGAAAAAATTCCTGAACGAACAGGGCAAACTGTTGCCTCGCCGGCTCACCGGTAATTCCCTGAAATATCAGCGGAAGGTGTCCGACGCGGTGAAAAAAGCCCGTCAGATGGCACTGTTGCCGTACGTAACAGACCTTTTAAAGTAACCTCACCCTAATCCGCGATATTGCGGAAACAGTCCGCCTCCGGTTGCCTGAAGGCTACACAGGGGTTGGATTGGGAAAACGGTGAACAAATAACACAGTAATGGAAATCATTTTGATCCAAGACGTAGACAACCTGGGTTCTGCGCACGAAAAGGTGAGTGTCAAGAATGGCTACGCTCGTAACTTTTTGATCCCCCGTAAGTTAGCGGTAGAAGCAAGCCCTTCCAACCTGAAACAGATGGAAGAAAGGCTGAAACAGCAGCATAAGAAGGAAGCGAAGATGATGGCGGAGGTCAACAAGGTTATCGAGGTGCTGAAGGCATCCCCCATTAAGGTTGGCGCCAAGACCGGCACCAGCGGAAAGATCTTCGGCAGCGTTACATCGGTCCAGCTGGCCCGGGCTATCCGCGACCAGAAGGG
Organism: Puia sp.; assembly: GCA_036499285.1. Classification (GTDB taxonomy): domain Bacteria; phylum Bacteroidota; class Bacteroidia; order Chitinophagales; family Chitinophagaceae; genus Puia. The sequence goes on from DASYEB010000007.1 coordinate 101,792, forward strand.
ATACGAGATCGATCGCCGCAGGATCCATATTCTTGACGAGGTCAAGGAGTTGGGTACCTACAAGGCAAAGGTCGACTTCGGGAACAGCAACGAAACTGAGGTTGAGTTCGTTGTCGCAGCCGAATAAGACAATTTCAGGCCGTTTTGCTAAAATCTTGCTAATAAAATAGTGAATTTTTTGAAAGCCCACGAATAAATCGTGGGCTTTTTTATTTACCAGCCCATTTGCTTGCTATATTCTTAAATATTCTCAAATTCAATATGTACAAAGTTGGTGTTTTTGGACTATGAAATCCGCTGAGAACCTGACTAATGCTAAATTTGCGGGATTTAGGGCAAAATTTTAACAAGTAATAAAAATTGCTATCTTTACAATAGCTCTATTATTTCGTGTTGTTATTAGGCTGTCGTAACTTTCCATTGAGCGAGATTCCTCAGTCATAGTCTAACAGTAGGTAGAGTAGTTTTTTTCATTTTTTAATTTTTGTACAATGAACATTTATGTAGGCAACCTCTCCTGGCAGATGACCGATGAGGATCTCAGGAATCTTTTTGAACAACACGGCACAGTTGCTTCCGCCAAGATCGTAAAAGACAAGGTCTCTGGTCGCAGCAAGGGCTTTGGTTTCGTTGAAATGGAAGATGACGGCGAAGCTCAGCAAGCCATCACCAACCTTTACGACTCTGAAGTTATGGGCCGTAAGATCATCGTCAACGAATCGCAGCCTAAACAACAAGGCGGCACCGGTGGCGGTGGTGGTGGTTACAAAAAGAGGAGCTTCGGCGGCGGCGGTGGCGGCGGAGGTTACAAAAAAGGCGGCTACGATCGCGGCGGCGGCGGTGGCGGCTACAACAGGGATTATTAATCTTACCATCAATACATCTTTGTAAACGAAATCCTTTCTGTCTCCAGAAAGGATTTTTTTATTTGCCGGAAACTAGCGGCAACGGTTTTGGGGCTAAAATTTTTTGCCGTTACCTTTAAAACAAACAAATCGATTGCCCCACATGCAACACAAAAAGATCAACCGCCGGGATTTCGTCCGTACGGCAGGCATGGCCACTGCGGGAGTGACCCTTCTTAATTTTCCTATCTATGGCAAAATGGCACCCAGCAATAAGGTAGTGATCTCCGTGATGGGAGTCAACAGCCGGGGCGCCTACCTCGCCAAATCTTTTTCCCAGCTTCCCAATGTCGAAGTCGCCTATATCTGCGATGTAGAAGAAAAGGCCATTCAAAACGGGCTTGCCGCATTGAAAGATGCCCGGCGTCAGCCGACCGTGGTGCATGATATCCGCAAGCTTGTGCAGCAAAAGGATTTCGATGCGCTGGTCATTGCCACGCCCGATCATTGGCATGCGCCGGCGGCGATCCTCGGAGCCGCCCACGGGAAGCATGTTTATGTGGAGAAACCCTGTGGTCATAATCCTTACGAGGGCGAGTTACTGGCAAAGGCCCTGGTTCGTTACAACCGTCATATTCAGATGGGCAGTCAGCGTCGTTCGTTCCCTACGCTGATCGATGCCGTTAAGCAGGTGAGGGAGGGGGTTATCGGAAATCCCTACCTGGCAAAGGCCTGGTATGCCAACAACCGCAAATCCATCGGTTTTGGAAAGAAGGTTCCGGTACCGGCCACGCTTGATTTTCAGTTATGGCAGGGGCCGGCGCCGAGAAGGGATTACCAGGACAACCTTGTTCATTACAACTGGCACTGGTTCTGGCATTGGGGTACGGGGGAGGCTTGTAACAACGGAACGCATGAGATCGACTGCTGCAGGTGGTTCCTGGGAGTGAATTATCCGACCAAGGTAGTCTCCGCCGGCGGCCGTTATGCTTTCAAAGACGACTGGCAGACGCCGGACACGCAGATCGCGAGCTTTGAATTTGCGGAGGGGAAGACGATCACCTGGGAGAGCAGAAGCTGCAATCATTTTCCGACAGAAGGCAGCGATCGGGGTTTTATCATCTATGGTGATAAGGGAAGCCTGGTGAATCTTGGCGGCGGCGACTATAAGATATACGATGATAAGAACAAGCTGGTAAAGGAGGTGAAGTCCGAGGTCGTTGCTGATCCGACCGATCCTGTTGCCGCCAGCGGAAACATGGACCTTTATCACTTTGACAACTTTATAAAGACCATCCGGGGTGAAGCGTCGCTCACCCAACCCGTCAGCGAGGGAGCAAAGAGCGTGCTGCTCTGTCACCTGGCGAATATCGCCCAGCGAACTTCGGGTGCCCTTCACTGTGACCCTTCGAACGGACATATCCTCAACGACACCGGGGCGATGGCTCTCTGGCGCCGGCAGTATGAGGAGGGTTGGGAACCCGTGGTGAGCTGAGGCGGGACTCCTATTGCAGGCGTCTTACCTTAATGCTTCGGAAGCTGACATCGTTGCCATGGTCCTGCAGCAGAAGATGGCCTTCGGTGGCTTCACCGAAATTATGCCAGATCTTGTATTTGCTGATGGCGACAAGCGCTTTGTATGCGGCTGATCCCCGCTCATACTCCAGCACTTTCACTCCATTTAGGTAGTGTTCAACATGATTGTTGGGATAGACGATTATGCGTCCGGTGTTCCAGTGGCCCATCGGGTGGATGAATCGCTTTTGTTTATTGGCCTTGATCAGATCGTACAGTGATGCAAGGGTGCGGTCGCCATCGCGGCCCAGTTTTGCATCGGGATGCAGGGTGTCGTCCAGGACCTGGTATTCGAGGCCGATGGCCGAGCCGGTGGTCTTTTCTTCCGGCGCAAGACGGACAAAGTATTTTACGCCGCTGTTGGCTCCGGGTGTGAGGAAGAAGTCGAAAGACAGATCGAACGCCTTGTAAACGTCCTTTGTAACGATATCGCCGCCTACTCCGCCTTCCTTGCCTGCGGTTTCGTGTACGTTGATCATTCCGTTGGCAATCGCCCAGCCGGTGTCGGGAAATTTATCTTTATAGGCGCCGACCCAGTCGCCGGAGGTCTTTCCATCGAAAAGCAGTTTCCAGCCGCTGTTCCTCTCATAGGCGGTGAGATGGTTGGGGATGTTGTCGACGACATAGATCCCCGGGGGGAAGGGTTTGCTTTGGAGGCCGGTCGTTTGAATGCGGATGTTCTTGAAATAGACTTTTCTTCCGGCCAGGTCGGGTTTGCTTACGGCATGCACCTGCAGGCCGATAAATCCGTTATGATCGACGGTGTCTACCAGATAGGCAACGGCGCGGCCGTTGACCCAGGTCTTCATTTCGTTGCCGATGCATTCTATGCGGACATGGTTATATTCTGCTACTTTGAAAGCATCCTGTGTTTTGGGGTTCAGGGATCCGGGGTAAAGCCAGTCCCGCCGGCCTTCGTCATAGATGCCGCCGGACCAGCGGCGGGCGGAGGGGTCTACTTCAAACTGGCAGCCATAGGCGAGGCCTTTGCCCTGATGGCCGGAGGGGTCATAGTGGCTGCGTACCTGGACGCCTGAGTTGCTGGTGGTGTCCATGATCTTGACATCGAGCTCGAGAATGAAGTCGCCATAGGTTTTTTCTGTTGTCAGGAACGTATTGCCGGAGTTGGGGACGTTGGTGCCGACTATGGCGCCGTTTTCTACGGTGTATTCGGCTGTGCCGGCCAGTTTCTTCCAGCCGTTGAGTGTTTTACCATCGAAAAGGGGTGTCCAGGACTGAGCGAGGAGGGAGGTAGCGAGGATGAGGCCTGCGAGCGTCAGGATGGATTGTTTCTTCATTGGATAAAGATAGGGCAAAACAAAAAGCCCCATCACTTTCGTGACGGGGCTTTTTCAATGAATATGGCAGCTACCTACTCTCCCGCATTGTGGTGCAGTACCATCGGCCATGAGGGGCTTAACTTCTCTGTTCGGTATGGGAAGAGGTGAACACCCTCGGCA
>DASYEB010000008.1:0-411430 GCA_036499285.1 Puia sp.
CGTAGCGTTTCCGCCCGGAGAAACCAGTGTAATATAACCGGGGCCTTGTCCTTCGCAATTGGTGCCCACCCTGGCATAAATAGTATCATCCGATCCATTAATATTGATCAGGGCAGAATCGGGGAAGCCGCAGAATTTTACGCTGGTCACCGAACTCAGACCCGTTCCGATGATAGTAATTATGGTGCCGGGGGTCGCCGAAGCAGGAAAAAATTGGGTGATGGATTGGGCTGAAACAATGCAGACCTGCAGAAGGAGGCAGCTCAATGAGAGAATAATTAACTTAAAGCAGTTGCGGATAGGGTGGAGTTTTATCATTCGGATTCGGATTAGCGTTAGGCTAGTGGCCAAGTTAAGAAAATATTCCCAATGGCGCAATACCCCTCGTTTGGGCGCCTATATTAACTGAGCCGAACTAAGATAATTTGGATCGCTGACATCGTCAAGGAATTCAAGCTTCATCTCATAGATACACTTGGCCGTTGGCCGAAAATCAGACAGGACTCGAACCGAATATATACTGATAATCAACGATTTGAACATCAGATTAAATGGGTATAGATCCGACAATTTGTAGCTAAGGCCTATTTTATAAACTGAATTATAAATCCTCCCCTGGGGGCTAAAATGTACGACCAGCCCGAACTGACAGGGTAGGTTTGCACACTGAATTCCATTAATTGATCCTTTCCTTCTGATATTAATCTGAACTTTGAAAACCCTTTACCCCATTTTGTGAGATCGATCTTAACAGGTAATTTGTTGCTGGTGCCATTTATACCCACAATATAATGAAGCGCGTCTTTTTGCCGGGAAAGCACGATCGCTTTTCCTGGTTCAGCTATAATACATTCCGTTTTATCCCAGGTGGCAGGCATATCTTTAAGCAAGTTCTTAACTTCAACAGGGAGTGAATCAAAAACCTCTTTTGAATCTGCAAAATGAATGATCCCCGACGTAAGGACCATGGCCGTGGCGAGTTCATGAATTGCTGTGTTTAAACGAGGGAACCGCCTCATGGTTAATGCGAAGGGCGTATAGTCAACAGGGCCTGCCACATTTCTTGTGAAAGGCACTACGGTGTTTTGTTCCGCGGCTTTTTCCGGAAACCTGGGCTCATAAAAATAGCTCTCGGATCCCAATACGGCCTCGGCAGTCAGATAATTGGGCCAGGTCCTCTGCCAGCCTCTGGGCATCGTGCAGCCGTGAAGGTTGACCAATAAGTGTTCTTTGGCCGCATCTTCAAATACCCCTTGTATGGCTGCCATTACCTCCTGCCTGTCCGAGCACCAGAAATCTATTTTAACTCCTTTAACCCCCATCTCCGCCAGTTGTCTGAATCGTTTTCTCCTTTTTTCAGGGTCAAAATACGCCGATGAATAACCCCATACCAATGGTTGAACGCCTTTTGATAAAGCATGTTCAATGATCTTTCCGTCACTGTTGGCCTTTTCCCATCCCGCATCAAAGAGCGTATACCTAAAACCGTAGGAGGCCGACAGATCCGTGAATTCATTGTAAATAGCAGGCGAATGATCATCAGGATGAGACCACCATGCCCATGCAGCTTTACCCGGTTCTATCCAGGAAGCATCTTCAATTTTTGAAGCAGGCGCGAGATCTGTGACCAATGTTGACAGCAATATATCTCCGGCCTGATCCCCTATAATAAACGCCCTCCATGGTAAAGCCCACGGAAGACCTGACTCGGGATACACATGTTCTTTGTCGGCCAAAGGAAGGGTGTACTTCTCGTCTTTTTCAGCAAAGGCAACACGGTAGATGCCGCCTTTGGATCCTGGTTGTAAATGACAGCCAGGGTAGGAGCCGTCCGTTCCGGATTCCGCAATCAACACCCAGCTTTTACTGCCATTTACGTTGAAAAGTGCAGGCATACACCAACCCACAGAGGGATTGCGCGGGTTAACAATGGAGTCTCCCGAATTTACGTTCAGATAAAAATCTTCATACGCCGGCGTATATTTGCCCGCCTGATTGTACGGTTCCAGCCAGCCTTTTGAATTTTGTGCGATATGAAAACCTGTAATTTCGTCTTTTATTGACCGGACCTGTTTGCGCTCATCCTGAAACCGGTAACGAAAAGCCACACCTTCTTTTCCGGCGACAAGGTCCAGTATCATCAATGCCCCTTGTCCATTTTTAAAGGTAATACTCCTGCTTTCAAGAACATGATCGACCATTTTATTGTTTCCCACCTTTAACTCATATTGTTCCCTTCTTTTTTGAGTAGATGAAATTTCAACGACCGATAACCCGGAGGTAAAATCCTGATCATCGCAATTCAGGCCAAGAGGAGAATCTTCAATTATCATTTCATTCCTCCGGGTCACCCGATAAGATAGCCTTCCATCTCCATTTAGCGACAAGGTGATTTTATTCAGATGATCCTGAGACTCCAGGGCAACCGCTTTTGTTTGCGCAAGACAGTTCGCAGATAAAAAAAATGCTTCGACTACCAATAGGGTTAAAGCGAAATAAATAAATCTGTTTTTCATATGTCGACAATAAATGAACGTTTAAGTATTATAAAAATTAAATGTAGGCAGCTGCCATCGTTTAAAAAATGGATAATATGGCGAGATGGATGGATTTTATTATGCCTGGTAATTTTATTTGCCGATGACGATGCCGACGACAACCCAACTCGTCCTCAAAAACAAAAGCCCCCGCGATGCGGAGGCTTTCTTTTAGCTTTAGACTCAAGTCGGGAAGACAGGAATAACGCGAGTGTTGTACCTGTCTACATATCATTAAGTTGCGGATAGGGGTCTCAAAAGTCACCGCCTACATCGCTAACTTTTTAAAGAGCAAGTTTACAATCAAAGATACTAAAAAGAAATAATCTATTCCAAATTACACCGGTGAGTCTTTCACTTTTAAAAAATATCCTTTTTACCATCCTGTAGTCATTAGGCAGTGGAGCCTTGAAAGATGGTGTCGATGGTTCCAAATTTATAAATCGGTTTTCCATCTTCAGTGGTAAAAGGTAAGCATTCAGACGGCCTTCAATGAACTCGATCCTTTTCATTATTTCTTCCTCAGTTTTTTTAATATTCATATAATTAATGGCATTTTTTGCTCGACCGAAATATAGTCCTGGTGAAATGAGGGAACACTTCGTCCGAGGGGACGTAGCGGTTCATGCTCCTTATGCTTAGGTTTTTGATGATACACCGGGCAATGTGTACAGCATGCCCGGACATGCCTGCCTATCTTTACTCCTTTGGTCGTGTCACCCTTCGCTTCTTAAACTCTTTGCCGGCGATGCAGAAGCCGCCCGAAAGGTATGATAACTCACGGTGAGGAATGCAATTACAAGTGTGCCCAGGCTGGCGCCGATGAAAAGGAGCCATGAGATCTTCGTGCGGAGAACAAATTGGCTTAACCATTTATCAAGAAAATACCAGGCTATCGGGGTGGCGATAACACATGATAAAATAACCAGCAACAAAAAATCCTTTGTCAGGTGCGCCCATAGATTGATGGTAGAAGCTCCTAACACTTTCCGCACCCCGATCTCCTTCATACGTTGCTGTGCAACATATGAAGCCAATCCAAACAATCCTAAACAGGAAATAAAAATGGCAAAGACCGTAAAAAAGAACGCAAGACGGCCAATGCGTTCCTCATCCAGGAATTTCTTTCCAAATTCCTGATCCACAAAGGCAAAGTCGAATGGACTGCCGGGATCATAGGTCTTAAAGACATCCTTGATCCTGGCTATCGATTGGCTCACCGGGAAATTCCGGCTTATTCTTATTGTTATATATTTCACCCGTCCATAGGAATCTAAAACGAACACGGTAGGCGATGGTTTCTGGTAGGGAGATTCCATTACCATGTCTTTGATCACTCCAATTACCGTTCTGTTCATCCCGAGCATCTCGATCTGGTCACCAATTGGGCTTTTAAATCCAGTTAGCGCTACTGCGGATTCGTTTAAAATTATCGCATCCGAATCAGACGGGAAATCCCGGGAAAAATCCCTTCCATTTTTTAATTCCCATTTAATCGTCTTTCCCAACTCAGGGGTCAAAAAAATCACCCCCAATACCGGTACCTCATTCGGATCCTTACCCCGCCAATTAAAACTTATATAATGGTTCCGCACTTCAGTGGATCGACTGGACGACTCTGCCATCTCCTCAACCATTCCGGTTCCCATAAGATCCTTCCTCAAGGCATCAAAATGCGTGACCAGCGTTTCCGAATGTATATTCAGGGTAATTAGTCCGTTAAAATCATAGCCGGCCGGCCTGTTTCTGGTAAACCGCACCTGGCGGAAAACGATGATCGTTCCGATTATAAGCGCAACCGACACCGCAAACTGGAAAACGACCAGAATTTTTCTGAGTGCAGAAGAAGAATTGCCATTACTGGAAATCCCTTTCAGAACTTTTATCGGCTTAAACCCTGACAAATAAAAGGCCGGATAAGTGCCCGCAATTATGCCGGTCAAAAAGATAAAGACCAATCCCAATAGCCAGAAGACTACATTGCCCCAAGGAAACGCTATTAATTTATTTGCCAATGAATTAAAATAAGGCAATAAGACCAGGTCGATCAAAATTGCAAAAAGGAAAGCAAAAAATGCAGTGGCGACCGACTCACCGAGCATCTGGAACGTTATTTGGCTTCGGGAAGATCCGATCGCCTTCCTTATACCAACTTCCTTTGCCCGCCTTTCACTTCGCGCCGTACTTAGGTTCATAAAATTGATACAAGCCAGAACGAGAACAAAAATGCCTATAACGCCGAATAACCAAACGATTTGTATCCTGCCCCCGGAGATCTTCCCATTGCTGAACTCATTATATAAATGCCACTTATCCATGGGATATAAAGCGATCTGCTCCTTTCTTTTGAGATGTACCTGCGTAAGATTTTTTATTTTTTTATTTATGTTCTCAATGTCGGCCGGGTCCCTTACCTCTACATATACTTGAAAGTGATGGTCGTTCCAACTGTCATTTTGTTTATTTGCATTGTTTTCGTTATTCCACGGCAGAAGTAACTTTATATCGGACAAAGTGGTGTTTGCCGGCAGATCCTCAAATACGCCTTTGACCTTGAGCTGGATATCGTCATCTACAGTTACTATCTTTTCAATGGGATCCGAGTCTCCAAAAAGCGAGCTGGCAAGAGACTGTGTTATCAGTATGGCGGAAGGGTCATTCAATGCATGTCGATCGCCTTGCACCATCTTTAATGTGAACATCTCCGGGAATTCTTCCTGCACCCAATTCCCCGAAGCCAATATCGCTTTATCCTTTATCGAGATCTTGTGATCATTGGGCTCCGAACAAATTGCTACACTTCTGAGATCATTCGGATATTTTGTACGCAATTCAGCTGCGACAGGCACGGCGGTATTTGATGCGGCGCCGTTCACGCCGTAAATCGACAATATGGAAGTTAAACGCTTATGATCGGTAAAATAATTATCGAATGAGATCTCGTCCCAAACCCATAACCCTATCAATATCGCGACGGCCATACCTATCGAAAGACCGCCCAGGCTCATGAAACTATAAGGCCTGTTCTTTATAAAACTTCTGATCGCTATTTTTATATAGTTCCTGAAGATCATAGGAGGTTAAATGGTTTCCGGGAAAAGTAAGTCGAAATGTCTAATCAACCAAATAAATTACCAGTTCCGGCTTTAGAGGCATACCTGGCATTGAACGTTGTCAGCAGTTGATGCCGCTCGGCCGCACTCAGGCATTTGCGCTGAATTTTCTTTTGAAGGAGTCCGGGGAAACAACACCCGCATGGGATGTATTATTGAGGGGGGAGAGGTGGGTCTTGGAAAGCAGCCAACCCGTTTGTCTTATGCTGTTCGGCGAAATGATGCCCGGTCGATGATACATCCCCTGCGGGTCGCCAAAGCCGAACCGCCGTTTGGCTTTGCACTTCGGTTGATCGGCTGCGGCTGCTTGCACAATGCTCCCGCTTGAAAAGTTGGAATTTTCAAAAATTGGGGCGTTTCTTCTTTTTCCTTCTTCTCCTTTCCTCTGGCGTCAAATCATCTGGAGAACCTAGCCCACCGCCGCCGGGTGTCGTTAGAAGCAGGATCTGTATTGCCCTAGACATTGCAGCTTCGGCAAGGTCATTATGCACCGTCTGGCGGCTTTTTGGGGGTTTTGCGGGCTGGGAGGGATTTAGAGCCTGACGAGGCTTTTCGGAAATTCGGCCTGAACTTAGATTCCGTAAGTTTTCCCTAGTCTCGGAGAGTTTTTGCTGAAGGTCAAGAATTTTCTGCAACCCGACGAGAGAATATCTCCGGTCAATCTGACTGCCTTTGAAAGAAACATTTCCCATCTTAAAACTTATCCCCTGCTTTTCCTGGGTTTGCCCTTTAAACTTGTATAGCACATCAATTCCAAGTTTTTGGAGGCGTTCTTCAAGTTCTTCAACAGTCCGGCACTGAGATATGTTTTGGGCTATGGCTTGGTAAATCTTATACTTGATGGCTTCCGACTTACTTAGAGCGTCCAGGTGAGTCCGGCGCAAATCTTTTCTGATTGCGGGTATCAGGCCGTACTCCTGGGTAAGCTGCTGCGCAACCTTTTTACCCCTCAGGCCAATCCAACTGTCGGAGATTGCGTTGCCGTCATTATCCACCAGATTGGCGACGATGTGCAAATGTAGGTGAGCTTTGTCTGTATGCTTGCTGACCGAGAACTGGGTATTGACAATGCCGAGCCGATCTAAATACTTCCGGGCCATTTCTTTCAATTGTTCATCGGAAGGCTTTTCGTCTGGGTGAAAGCTCAGGATGGAATGAAACACCGCTTTCCCCTTGGACGACCTAGTCTGCTGCTGCCTTAAAAAATCTTCCGCCATCAACTTGTAATCATGCCCGCGAACCCCATCAGCTATCAATACCTCCGCTCCTTTTTTCTGGCAGACGTACCGGCAGGTATGATAAAAGGAACTGGCGGGAAGCGGTTTACTAATCATGGCTTCAATTTTTTCAATATCTCATCCAAAAACGTAAGGAGATTATGAAAACGGTACGCCGCTAAGGGAACGCCCTCAACATGACAGCACTTGACAAACTGGTTTATGTTGTTGGCCACTCCTATCAAGGTTCTGGCAATTTCTCTTTCTTCAGCAGTAAGACGGGTACTAATAGTGGCATGAATTCCCAAATGCCGAAGGTAGGCCGTTGGCTTCATCCCAACCGATCGAGCTTTCTCACTAATCGCATAATATTCCAACTTGGTAAACCTGATGCTAGCTCTGACCTCTCGTTTAACGGCCTTCACCGGTCTGCCGGTTAACTTAATTTTATGTCTCCCTGGTTCCATCTCCATTATTACTAAGTAACTGATCGCTGGGTTTCTCCCTATGCTCCCGTTGGTCGCATAGGGACGAGCGTTGTTGTCAGGACGTTTTCGTCCGACAACAACACCGCTCGCCTTAAAACTTCGAAGCCAAAGACTGTTGGAAGATCGCGCTTGGGCCAGCCGAGGAAGTGCCCTCCGGGCAACCTTTTCTGTCAAGATTTCCTCACCGCAATTATAAAGGAAGCTTTTTTGGGCAGGTTAGCGTCAGGTCTATTTCGGCTGCATCATAGAACATCAGTCCGCCCACCCGCTTGAAAGGCAATTGCCCATTGTTGCGAAGAGTTTGCAACGTACCTCCGGAAATATTGAGTATTTTCTTCACTTCTCTGGATTTTATCCAGCGCTTTGGCGGTTTGCTCAACTGGCCGTCCATTATCTTCCTAATATCCATGAGCAGATTGATCCTAAATTTCTCAAGATCGTCCAGCGTTACTAATTGGTTTCCGGATGGCTGTTTTTGATCTCCAGGCAGGTATAATAGTTTTCCCATACACTTTTGATTCAAATATACCATCCCAAAATGCCGACGCATCAGTATGCGGAACCGACTGTGAAAGATTTTTTAGGGAAAATTTTGTTAAACAGATGCCCGAGCCCTTCCTATTTGGACACATCAGTCAACAGCTTGAAAAGTTCGAAAATCCAACTGGCTCATCGTTGATCTTACCTTAAAAGCTTTAGCTTTTTCTAAAGTTTGTTTGCCCTTTCGATTGACGCAGCAACCTTCCGTGAGAAAAAAAGCCAAAAACCACCAATTATGGACAATCCTCCTACAACCACGAACGCATCGACAGAAGGATGAATTGGAAAGTTCGAGATAGTTGAAAACCATTTACCGGTGTGGTTGCCGATAAAGTGGTTGTATGCAAACTTTATAAAATATACGAGGATAATTACAATTAATGAATTGCCCCACCACCAGCGCCGTTTCAAAGACAAATTCAAAGAGATAAGAAAGGCCAATAGTAACCCTATTAACCAAACCTCATTTACGAAAAGAGCATAACTATATATATCAGTTGTACCCAAATTTTTGCTCTTTATGTACTGGAATGTGAAATTGCTATCCCTTTTCATCAAAACTTCCATGAAAGGAATATTACGAAAATAACCAAAGAGTTCGCTGGCATATGTAAGCAACCATGCAGCCAAAAAATGAACCAGAATCTGACGCCAATTGAGTCGCCGAACATTACGGTTTATATTTTGGTCTCCATTTGCCATAGGATCATCATTTATTACAGTAGGGAACTTAAACGGTAAAATGCAGATTTTTATTTCAATAGCAGAATCTACTGCCCTGAACATCAAAAAACGCCCAAGCCCTTTGTACTTATGAGGACCTGGGCGCTGAAGCCTATTTTACCGCTTTTAAGGCGGTTGCGCTTTTGTTACCATCCAGCCGATCCTGCAACAAATTCATATCCCTCCCGATTTTGATTTGAGTTACCTTGGCATAGATCATGGTCGTGCTAATCTTGGTATGACCCAGCATTTTGCTGATTGTCTCGATCGGGACGCCATTCATCAAAGTGACGGTGGTCGCGAAGGTGTGACGCGCAAGGTGGAACGTCAGGTATTTTTGAATTCCGCAGATTTCGGCGAGGATCTTCAAACTGCGGTTCACCTCCTGATTGCTCACGCGGGGGAAAACTGTGTCGTGTAGGGCAAAGCCCTCGCCGGTGAATTTTTCCAAAATCACCTGGGCGGGCCTAAGCAGGGGAACATTGACCGGAGTATCGGTTTTGGCCCGCGTCGTCTTTATCCACTTGATTTTGTCAATCCCGGTCAAAACCTGGTTCGGCCGCAAATCCATCAAATCGACATAAGACAGGCCGGTGTAACAACTAAAAAGAAAAAGGTCCTTAACCCGGTCCAGCATGAGATTTTCAAATTCCCGGCCTTCCAGCTCGGCCAGCTCCACTTCGGAAAGGAACTCCCTTTCGGTGTGCTTGAACTTCAGCCGGAAGTTTAAAAACGGGTTTTTCTCGATCCACTCGTTTTTTACCGCCCAGGTAACCATCTTCTTTAGTCGCTCCAAATGCTTCATTATCCCGTTGGTGGTGCAGGGATCATTTTCCTTGAGGGAATTGTTCCGGACGAACGTTTCAAAGCCAGATATAAATTCATAGTTCAGGTCCCTCAGCGGTAAATCTGCAACCTTATACCGGCTTGCCAAAAATAGCTTCAAGTAGCTTTCGGTAGCGCGATAGTTCTTCATCGTCCCGGGCTTCAAAACCTTTTGCATCCTGGCTTCGTGTTGGCCGACCACCCAGAGTAGGGAATAAGAAATCGCCGCTTCCATCTCGATACCGAAAAATGCTGCTTTGACCGCCGCCGCGGATAATGGCCGAGCTTCGATTTGAAGGTCCCGGTAATGCCGGTGCATCTGCCCGTGCATTTCCTGCAAATAACTGTTGAATGCCCGAAGCTCCGGATTTTTCGGCTTGGCTTCTCCTTTGCCGGTGTTCCAATCTTTCTTGTCAATCGAATGCTTCATGGAAACTTCGCACCGGGTGCCGTTGACGGTGATCCGGGCGTAAACAGGAATTTTGCCGTCGGCCTCGGCCTTTTGAGAGCGCAAGACGAAATGAACCCCGAAAGTGTTGTTGCTTTTCATTGCAATTATTTTTTTGCGTGATCAATCGCTCTTCGCAATGCTGCGAGACCCAAAAAGGCGCTCAAAAGCACGACTGGCAAAGGTTTCCGGCAATCCGGTGACCTTAAAGGTAAATCGATACCCGAGGTCACCGTTTAGGTCACCTACACCTTGAAATAAATTGCAACGAAATGATATGTAATTGAAGCAAAAAGCCCGTAAACTCAGCGTTTTACGGGCTTCACGTCTTGTCTTAGCTTAGACTCAAGTCGGGAAGACAGGATTCGAACCTGCGACCCCTACGTCCCGAACGTAGTGCGCTACCGGGCTGCGCTACTTCCCGTGATATAAAACAAGAAAACGGGTTGCAAAAATAAAACGATTCGTCAATTTCTCAAAAAAGTTTATTGCCCCTTACCAATGATCCGGAACGCCTCGCCCAGGTGCTCCGTCAAATCGGACGGCAGCATGCTTTCCTGCGACCAGCCGGCGGCCGCACAATCCCCCGCCAATCCATGCAAATAAACACCCATCAGAGCCGCCTCACCCGGCGAATACCCCTGCGAAAGCAGAGCCGTAAGGATCCCCGTCAGCACATCCCCGCTTCCGCCCTTCGCCATCCCCGCATTCCCCGTTGAGTTGAAATAACCCTTCCCGCCAGGCATCGCGATATAGGTATAATGCCCCTTCAGCACAAGAATACACTGGTGTTCCCGCGCCTGCTCCCTGGCCTTTTCCAGCCGCGCGAAGTCGTCCGGCGAAGGACCGAAAAGCCGTTCGAATTCCTTGGGATGAGGCGTCAGGATAGAGTAGGGGGGTACCAAAGCCCAAAACTCCGGATATTTACTCAATATGTTCAGCGCGTCGGCATCCAGCACCATCGGTTTTTTAAACCGCGAAAAGACATCGCGCAGCAGCCCGGCAGTCCGCTCGTCGGTGCCAATACCCGGCCCGATGCCGATGACCGAATACTTATCCAGGGCCCCGCCGACAGCCGTATGGATCTTCTCATCGGCATCGACCTCGATCATAGCCTCTGGCACGGTAGTCTGCATGATCGTATATCCGCAGCCCGGTACCTGGCAGGTCAGCAGACCGGCCCCCGCACGCAGACAGGACCTCGACGCCAGCACGGCAGCGCCCATCTTGCCATAGCTGCCGGATATCAGCAAGGCATGGCCGAAATTCCCCTTATGCGCAAAGTTTTTCCTGGGTTTAAAAATGGCGCCTATGATACCTTCATCAAGCAATTCGACCTCGCCCGATACCTGCCGCAGATAGCCGGGGTCCAGACCAATATCCAGGATATGAACCTCGCCGGCAGCCGCCTCGTTCTCCGGCACCAGGAAGGCCGGCTTATAGCATTGAAAGCTCAGCGTATGGTCGGACCGGATCATGGTATTGCCCCGCGATGTGCCGCTCACGAACATCCCGCTGGGAATGTCGATGGCGATGATCTCATTGCCGGAAGCATTCAGATAGCGTACCAGCTGTTCCGCCACCCCTTCCAGCTTACGGTTCAGTCCCGAGCCAAACAGTGCGTCGATCAGCACTTCCGCGGGGGCAACAGGATAAAAATGCTCCGTCCCCTGGATAAAACGCACTTCCACAGCCGTCTGGTGAAGACGGGCCAGGTTGATCTGGAAGTCTTCGGTCCCGATATGACCGAATTCAAGGATATTGACGGTGACGGGGCAGTCCAGGAGAGACAGCATCCGGGCAAGAGCGAGACCATCCCCGCCGTTGTTGCCCTTACTGCAATAAATGGAAAAACTCCGGCCCGCGTAGTCGTTCTTCTCCAGCCAGCTCAGACAGCTGGTAGCTGCCCTTTCCATCAGGTCGATTGAGCTTATCGGCTCGTGTGAAATAGTGTACGCATCCCAGGCCCTGATCTGCTCGGCTGAAAAAATTTCCATACGGAAATTTAGGCAATTTTTTTCTTCACTTTCCTTTTTGCTGGATGTACCGGGCGGGCGGGCACTTTTTTGACAGGATGGTGAGCACGTACAGCCGCGTGCGAACGGCTCACGGCCCTCTTTCTCGGCACAGGCCTCACCTCATGCGGCTCTTCACCGGCAGCGGAGCCTGATACCGACGAGGGATCGGTTTCCCCTTCGTCAAAGCTTTCATTGCCCTGGCGATAATCGCCGAAAAGGTCACAGAGACGTTTGGCAGAATAGACGTTCTTATAATCGTTGTTGCTGAGGGCGATGATCGTCGCATTCTCGTCCAGCATCCGGACAAAAACGGTCCTGTTGCCATGCCACCAGCCATTGTGATAGATCAGCTTCTTCCCATTGGGGATCATCAGCATCCGCCAGCCAAGACCATAATTCCGCTGGCCCGGCTTCTCAAAACTGTATCCCGCATAGGCGCTGTCCAGGATGCCTTTTGAGAAAAGCTGGCCCGAACGCAGCGCCTGATCCCACTTATACATGTCGCGAACGGTAGAATAAACGTTTTTGTCGCCATACACCAGGTCCAGGAACTCCATCCGGAAAGGACGGCCATTCTGATAGTAGGAGGGCATCGCCTTCGCCGAATCGGACAACGTGTAAACATAGGAGTCCTGCATTCCCAGCGGCTGGAAAAAGGTCCGGCTGAGGTAGTCAGGGTAGGAGAGACCCGATACCTTCTCGATGATCAGCGCCAGCAGGGCAAAATTCGTATTGGAATACTCAAAATGGCGATTGGCCACCCCGCTGAAGACCTCCCGGTCATGGGCATGATCGATAATATATTGCAATACATCCTTGTTCTCAAGGAAAAAATGTTTGTTGACCCCCGGTTTGTCCATAAAATGAACATAGTTATGTAAACCGCTCCGGTGATTGAGCAGGGTCTGAATGGTAACAGTAGGGAAGGGGAAGCCCGGCAAATACTTGGCTACAGAGTCATGTATGTCCAGTTTGCCTTCCTGCCATAGCTTCAGGGTGCTCATGGCGGTGAATGTCTTGGAGACCGACGCCAGGTGGAAAGCCGTATGGTTGGTGATCGAATCCAGTTTCCGCGCAGGGTTGCGAAACCCCTTGTAGCGCTCAAAAATGATCACGCCATTCTTGGCCACCAGGATGCTCCCGTTGAAATGTCCGCCCAGCATGGGATCGAAAAAACGATTCGTGATCGATGTATAATGCTCCAGCTCCGGCCCCGTCAGCGCCGAAGAAGGCGGGGTTACCGCGACAGTGTCAATTTGAGCAGGTTTTGGAGGCTGAGCCTGACCACACGATACGACCAACAAGGTTACGGACAACACTAAATATCCAATACTCTTCAAGCAACTATAATTATTTGGGTTAGAAAACGGCAAAAATAAAATAATCCGGCGTTAATTTGCATTCCATTTCGGAAACTAACGCAAAAAGCAGGGCAAAATTATGGCGGATAAGAAAACTACCAGCTACCCCAAAGAAAAGATTAACATACTTTTCTTAGAGAACATCAGTGATGCAGCAGTAAAACATTTCAAAGACTCGGGTTATGCCTCCGTACGAAAGCTGGGCGGCGCCTTATCCGAAGAGCAGCTGATCAATGAGATCAAGGACGTTCATTTACTGGGGATCCGCTCCAAGACGCAGATCACCAGCAAGGTGCTCGCTGCTGCCAAAAAGCTCCAGGCCATCGGCTGCTTTTGCATAGGAGTCAACCAGGTTGACCTGAAATCCGCCACCAATCAGGGAGTCGTGGTGTTCAACGCTCCTTATTCCAATACCCGTTCGGTCGCCGAGCTCGTCATCGGCCTGGCCATCATGCTGATCCGCCGCATACCCGACAAAAGCAAGGCCGCCCATGATGGCGTTTGGCTCAAAGAGGCCAAAGGGAGTTATGAATTAAGAGGTAAAACGCTGGGTATCATAGGGTACGGAAATATTGGCACCCAGGTCAGCGTCCTGGCCGAAGCGCTGGGTATGAAGGTTATTTTCTACGACACGGTGACCAAACTCCCTCTTGGAAATGCCGAAGCCAAAAAGACGATCAAGGAAGTCGTCGGCCAGGCCGATATCGTCACGCTTCATGTACCGGATACCGCCCAGACAAAGAATATGATCAATAAGACCGTCCTGAAGCAGTTCAAGAAGGGTTCGATCCTTCTCAACTACGCCCGGGGCGAAGTGGTCGACCTCGAAGGTCTGGCCAAAGGCCTCCAGGAAGGCCAGTTCTCCGGAGCCGCCGTGGACGTTTATCCCTGGGAACCGGAGAAGAACGGCGATAAGTTTACCACGCCCCTGCAGGGCCTTCCCAATGTTATCCTTACCCCGCATATCGGCGGCTCTACCGAAGAGGCACAGGAGAACATCGGGGAAGACGTCAGCAACAAGCTCTTCCAGTACCTCGAGACCGGTATGACCCTCGGCAGCCATACCATCCCTGGCCTGAACCTTCCGCACCAGGAAGGCACACACCGCATCCTGCATATCCATAAGAACGTGCCGGGAGTACTCTCTGAGATCAACCTGACGCTTTCCCAACACGGCATCAATATCCTCGCACAGTATCTGAAGACGAATGACGAGATCGGGTATGTGGTGCTGGACATCGACAAACGCCTGTCGAACCAGGCGCTGGAACTGCTCAAAAAGGTAAAACAGACGATCAAAACAAGATTATTGTACTGATAAAACCCGCACGCCATGACCACGACTCTTTTCCTGACCGCTGAATGGAAAAAGCTCATCATGGCCAATTACCCGGTCGACCCGGTAGCCTTAAAACCCTTATTACCAGCCCGAACGGAATTGGACACCTGGGAAGGGGATGCCTATGTCAGCCTCGTCGGCTTCCAGTTTCGGGAGGTAAGGGTCCGCGGCTTGCGAATACCTTATCACACCAGCTTCCCCGAGGTCAACCTGCGTTTTTATATCCGTTTCAAAGAAGGGAATAGCTGGAAAAGGGGAGTGGTCTTCATCCGCGAGATCGTCCCCCTGCCCGCCGTCACCTTTATCGCCAACACGCTTTTCCGCGAACGGTACATGAGCCTGCCAATGGCTTACCAGGAAAACCTCGACGAACAGAGTAAAACACTGCGCTCGGCATATCGCTGGAAATACAAAGGTCGCTGGAACCAGCTAAGCGTCCTTGCCGACAGTGACGCAAAGCCGCTGATCACCGGCACCCAGGAAGAATTCATCACAGAACATTTCTGGGGTTATGCGCATGCCGGAACGAACCAGACCAACGAATACCAGGTAGCCCATTCCCGCTGGGATCTTTACCCGGTAAGAGAATACGAGGTAGAATGCGACTTTGGGAAATTATACGGCTCTGCTTTCGCCGATCTCGAAACCCGGCGCCCCCAGTCGGTCTTCCTTGCAGAAGGTTCACCCGTACAGGTGTATAGTAAAAAGAAAGTATAGGTCAGCATCAGCTTGTTTTGTAAATTGGCGAATGCGTTTTCTTTTCTGTTCTTCCCTGTTTCTGTTTCTCGCCTGCAACACACATACACCTGCCCCGGCAGACAGTAACGCGCAGTCAGGATCCGTCGCAAAAGTGTTCAAACAGGCCGACTTCGGCATTTATCATATTTCAGCAGAAGCCGATGAAAAAGGACAGCAAAGCAGATTGGTCGTTTATAATTCCGTCACACAAAAAAAAGACATCCTGGATCTTCCCGGAGTGGAAACAGATTCCATTTATACCCGTCTTACCAATCTCACCCACACCGTTGGTTTTGAAAAGTTAGCCCTGCTGCTGGACTGGCAGGGGCCCAGTGACAATATGCATTCCTGTTTCATTGGCTACATCAACGACAGCCTAAAGCTGATCTATGGGGATGATTACAACGACATGATCAAAGAGCTTCACCGAAAAGACCCACAGACGATTACCGGCATTTCCTTTTGCCGCGACAGCCTCACCCAGGAGTCTATTTACTGCCCGCTTACCATTTCTCTTCCCTCGGGTGACGCACAGATCCTACAACCCGATACCGTGGCGCTTCAGTTCCCCACCGAAGCAAAAGAACCCATTTTTGCCTATCGCATCGGCAGTTCCGGTAAACTGTTCGACTATATGATCCCTACAGGGACACCCTTCCAGATCGACACCGTGTTCAATGTTTCTGGCACGGTCATCCTGAGCATAGGAGATTCTATCCGTCTGCAAACGAAATTCGATCAGCTCGCATTAAAGTTTAAGGTCAGCGATGCCGGTTAGATCTGTTGCGTGGGTTAGATCAGCCAATCCCGCGGACTCACCCCAGCTTCTTCAAGATCCTCTTTGCCCTGCTGCGAAAAGCGGGCGTCGCCTGCTCCCACTGATCTTCGATGATCAACCGCAGCTCACCCCTGATCTCCGGATAATCAGCCGAAAGATGGGAAAGGATCGTCAGCGAGAAAGCCTTCACCGCAATAGGCGTCTCCGGAGCCTGGATAAATTCAAAACACCTGTTCATGACCCGGCCGTGGAATCTCTTAGGGATGGTCACATCCTGGAGCAGCCTCACCGTATTCCGTATCACGGCCACATGTATATCCTTCCGATCGAGATTATCCAGCAGGCGTTTGAAATACGGACCAATCAGTTCAGGATGATTCCGCACACAATAACTCAACGGCCATGCAGCCCGCTGTGTGATCCGGTATTCGCCCGAAAAAAAGAGTTGTATCAGCTGCGCAAACCGTCGCTTGTCCCCGCCGATATATTTTACGATCCGGTCGGTTTGCTTTTTGGAATGTTCATCCTTTAATAATTGAAGTAGATCCATATCGGTTGCCGGTATTATAAAGTTACCTAAATTTAGTCCATAAATTCCCTGCACAATGAGCTATAAACCAGATTCTACCCGTTATGATGCCATGGAGTACCGACGTTGCGGCCGCAGCGGGCTTTTATTGCCTGCGGTGTCGCTCGGGCTCTGGCACAACTTCGGCGGAGTAGACACCCTTGAGAATTGTCGTAAGATCCTGCGACTGGCTTTTGATTCCGGCATCACCCATTTTGACCTGGCTAACAACTATGGTCCACCGCCGGGATCAGCGGAAGAGAATTTCGGCCGCATCCTGAAACAGGATTTCCATGGCTATCGCGACCAGCTGATCATCTCTACCAAAGCCGGTTATTATATGTGGCCCGGCCCCTATGGAGAATGGGGTTCGAAAAAATATCTTGTATCCAGCCTCGACCAGAGCCTTCAGCGGATGGGACTTGACTACGTAGACATCTTTTATCATCACCGGCCCGATCCGAATACGCCCCTCGAAGAGACGATGGCTGCCCTGGACCTCATCGTACGCCAGGGTAAAGCGTTGTACGTCGGGATTTCCAACTACCAGGCGGAAGATGCGGCAAAAGCCCTTCGGATCCTGAAACAGCTGGGCACATCCTGCCTTATCCATCAGCCCAAATACTCGATGTTCGAACGGTGGGTCGAAGGCGGACTGCTCGACCTGCTGGATAAAGAAGGCGTCGGCTGTATCCCTTTCTCGCCACTGGCACAGGGACTTCTGACCAACAAATACCTCAAAGGCATCCCATCCGATTCCAGGGCCGCAAAACCCACAGGCTTCCTGCAGGAATCGGCTGTCACAGAGCAAACGGTTGACAAGATCCAAAAGCTGAATGATCTTGCCATCAAACGGGAACAGACCCTGGCCCAGATGGCATTGGCCTGGATCCTTAAAGATAAAAGAATCACCTCAGTCCTCATCGGCGTCAGCAAGCCCGAACAGGTGACGGACTCCCTGCAATGTTTCCGGAATACCTGGTTCTCCCCGGAAGAGCTGCAGACGATAGAAGATATACTCCGCTAGGCCGGGAATACCCATTCCCATTGGTGGAAAATGGCCGCAAAAGTCAAATTTGAAAATCAGTGATTTTCAATCAAATATAAACTGGCATGGGGGTTGATTTTATTTATAGTAAATAATCAACCCCCCATGAACACAAAAAAGTTGACCCTCTACCTCTCCAGCCTGCTGATCGCCGCAGCTGTGCAGGCGGCCCCCGGTCCGCTGCCGATCGGCAACAACAGCGCCGTCGTAGCAACAAAAAACAACGACAAGGCCGGTACCATTCGCTTTCAGTTCAACAACCCCGGTTCTGCCGACCACCAGGATTCCGTACTGATCATTTTTGACAAGTACAACCGCACCGGCGCAGGCGTCGTCTACCAGGTATTTGCCACAGACAGCACACATGGCATCACCATCCCCTCAGTACCCGCCGGCAAGTATTATGTGACGATCCAGTGCAAGGGCCTGCATCGCGACCGCGTCGAAAAGCTGGTGACGATCAAGGCAAAAAAACATGAAAAGCTGCATATCGAGCTGGAAGCTGCCGAGCTCATCGCAAAAGAGAAGATCGTAATTCCTGCATACCGGCCTGGTTTCTCCGACATGGCCATCTTGAAGACGAAATAAGTCCCCAATATCCTTCCTCTATTTAGCCCACGCTTCATAACGGGCATATCCCCTGAAGAACAAAACGGTCGCTGTGACCAAAAATAGTACTGATAATTCGATCAGATCTTTTCCCAGAACACAGCAATACAATATCCCAAAGAGCAAAAGGCAGATCCGAAGAAAGACACGGTTCGTAAAAGGCGCAGTATATAAAATGCTGTTCATTAAGAGCAGAACGCTGTAACCTGACAAAAGAAAGGTCATCGTATCTGTCACCCGGATAGGATGTGGCGTCAGCCAGCCCAGGACAAGCGTCTCCGGCAGCAGCAGGAGCAAATAAAAGATAGCGTATTGCCCGAACCGGATAGACTGAGGCACCGGCAATGCCCTGTAGAATAAAAGCCTGGTATTTTCCAGCTGCCGGCAACGGTAGAGGATAGCCGCATGCCCGAACAGGGAAAGACTGTAGAAGAGAAAAGGCATCCGGAGATCATAGTCATCAGGGCCCTGCTGCTTCAGCAGGAGATAAAGGACGGTACAGCCGAAGAGTTTGACGCCTGCAGCCAGCGCCTTTTCTTCTTTCAGCAGATACTGGAGCAGGATGGACCAATAGGGCAACATCGTGCGGCGCCTTTGGCGTAAAAAAAACGCCCATTGCCTGCCCGAATCCGGTAACCGCCACTGCAGCCGCCGATGTAAACAAATCGCCCCCGCGATATTCATCACCGTCATGTACAACGGCACCAGCAACGCCGTTCCATACACATGCCGATACACCGCCACACCCGCGACCGCGATCGAATACGCCCATACCGGTAACAACAGAAGCCCCTGGATAGCCATACACAGCCAGAATTGACGTCCCCGGGACAATGCCGCCAGCTTATAAAGGAAATTCGCTTCGGGTTCATCCAACGCAGAAAACAAAAAACGGCTGGTCTTCAGCCCGTACAATAACCACGCAAAAAGAACCAGGCCAAGGAACAAAGGCGTTTCCAGCATCCCCAGGATCAGGCTATAGTGGTAGGCCAGCTGTTCCGACGGAGCCACCACGCCAAAGAACAGGACAAAGAACAGCAGGAAAAATCCCACATTCTGCCGGTAAAAACTCCCTACTAAAGTTTTATTAACGATAGAGTTCATACCCTTTTTAAAGAGTGCTCTTTAAGCTCTAAAAGATGCGTCATTTGCTGTAATTTCTCCGGAATAGCCTGATGTGAACTAAAAAAGAAGCTGGTGCCATATAGGCGTTGATAGTCAACGATCAAATCGATCAGCCGGTCGGTGGAATCCTGATCAAGAGTGATCAGTGGCTCATCCAGCAGGATCAGGGAAGGCCGGCCGATAAAAGCCAGCACAAGAGACAGTTTTTTGGTCATTCCACTTGACCAGGTCGCGGCCCTGGAAGAAAGCCAGCTCTTTACCCCGAAATGTCCGATCAGCTCATCGATCTGCCCCGCCGGCGGCTGCTGGATCTTCCGGTAGAAAGTGATGAGATCGTCACCACTCAAAAAACCGGGATACAAGGGCTCCGCATCAGCCCAGCTGATCGTTCGCCGGTAAGCTACAGGAGCCTTGCGCAGGCTGTGGTTACCAACACAAACTTCTCCGGTAAAAGGAAGCAGACCGGCGAGCAGCCGAAGCAGGGTGGTTTTCCCCGAGCCGTTAGCGCCCCGCAGCCAGTAGACCCCCGCAGACAATTGCAGGTTTGGAATGTCAAGGATCTTTTCTCCTCCATAGCTTTTTTGGACCTGGTATAGTTCCAGCATGTTTTTACGATTAGTATACCGGATTAGTAGCGCAAATGGCGGGAATGTTTCACGAGATTTCGGGTTCTTTTATTGTCCTATAATTAACATTATGTTAAATACAATAAAACAACTTCACTCCTTCACAGGAAATCACTTCCTATACTGAGGCTATGTCCCAGAAAACTATTATTCTACCGGCCGCATCTTTGGCGTAATAAAATGGATCAATACCCAGGCGATCAGGTAAGAAATCCCGCAAAAGATAAATATGACATTGTATCCGGCCGTCATCCTGCCCATGCCCTTGTAATAGTCCAGGACGAACCCGATGAACATCGGAAACAGCACTCCGCCCACCGCACCGGCCATGCTGCCGATGCCCACTACGGAACTCACCGCTTTTTTGGGCAGCATATCCGACACGATCGTAAAGATGTTGGCACTCCAGGCCGCATTCCCTGCGACAGCCAGGCAGATGAGTCCCACGACCGACCACACACTGGTCGTATAACGGGAAAGGACGATCGGCAATACGGCCAGTGCCGACAGCAGCAAAGCCGTTTTCCGGGCCTTATAGACCGGCCAGCCCCTTTTTATCAGCATCGACGACAAATAACCACCGCCCAGGGCGCCGATCGTCGCGCCACTATACACCAATATCAAAGGGAGGCTTGGTTTTTTGAGGTCCAGGTGAAAAGTATTGGAAAAATAGGACGGAAGCCAGAAAAGGAAAAAGTACCAGATGGGATCGGTAAAGAACTTCCCCACGATAAAGGCCCAGGTCTGTCGCAAGCCGAACAGTTGCACCCAGGACAGGCTGGAAGCGGAAGCCTCAGTACCGGAACCCTCAGTGCCGGAACCCTCAGTGCCGGAAGCCTTGGTCCCTGAAGCCTCGATCCCGGAAGCGCCAGTCCCGGAGCCGGCAACAGCAGCCGAACCAGACACTCCCTTATCCGCCTTCTCCTGTATATATTCCAGTTCCGCAGCCCCCAGTCTTTTCTGCCGCGCCGGTGTCTCATAAAACGTGCGCCAAGCGATCAACCACCCGAAACCAATGACACCGGTGATAAGAAATGCCGCCTGCCAGCCATATGAGCCCAGTATCCAGGGAACGATGACGGGAGCCACCAATGCCCCGATGTTGGAACCCGAATCGAAGAAACCTGTCGCCAATGCCCTTTCTTTCTTCGGGAACCATTCCGTCACGGTCCGGATCGCCGCCGGAAAATTACCCGACTCCCCTAAACCCAGAAAGGTCCGCGCGGCGGTAAAACCGGACGTGCCCGTCACCGCCGCATGCAACATGGCAGCCAGGCTCCAGATCGTCACCGATACCGTGTAACCCATCTTGCTCCCTACCCTGTCGATGATCCTCCCAAAAAAAAGTAAACCGATCGCATAAGCGGCCGTAAACGCCATGACGATATGGCTATAGTCGGTCTCCGTCCATTGAAATTTTTGCTCCAGCGTGGGCTTTAACAAACCTACTACCTGCCTGTCCAGATAGTTGATCGTCGTAGCAAAAAAGAGAAGACCACAAACTACCCACCGGTAGTTTCCCGGTCTGACAGGGTCGACAGAAGTAAGAGTGGATCGCATCATGGTCGCTCTGTTCATGGGGTTTAATGAATGTCTTTTTTCCCAACTATACTGTAATATAAAAGAAAGCCATAGGCGGGGATCAATATCGAATAGGCATAACGGTTATTTATATACCGGGCCAGCCAGCTATAACACAGGGGCATCAGCGCTCCGCCGGCAATGCCCATGATCAGGATAGCCGATCCACGGGCCAGGGACGCCCCCTGTAATCCCTTCAGCGCCTGGGGCCATATCGCAGGCCATAACATCGCGTTGCCCAGTCCCAGCAACGCCACCGCCGCGACGGATAGTACGCCGGGAGCCACAAGGACCAGGGAGGTCGCAAACAGACCGAGCCAGCTGGAAATATAGAACGCCCTTTGCTGCGTAATATAGCGGGGGATCAAGCCAACACCTGTAATATAACCGATCATCATCGCGGCCAGCGTATAGGAGGTAAGGCTTTTGGCCGTATCCAGGCTTATATGGTGGAACAATCCATAATTGCCGATAGTGTCACCGGCCAGCACCTCCGCGCCAGCGGCAAAAAAAATGGCTGTGAAGCCCAGCGCATATTGTCCGGGAGCGGCAGTTGTCAATGCCTTATCATCATCGGCTGACTTCGATCCCTGCCCTGACCTTATCTCCGGCAGATGAACATACCGGATGAGGATCGCCAGCAACAACAGGATCCCCGCCAGGATCAGGTACGGTACTATTACGGCCTTCGATAATTCATCCAGGCGTATCTTTCTTTCCGCAGCGCTTATCTGCTCCAGCTGACGGATCAGCCCTCCCGAATTCTTCAGGATTATGCTGCCCATGATCAGGGGTGCCAGTATACCCGCCACTTTGTTACAGATGCCCATGATGCTGATGCGGCGGGCAGCAAAGTTTGCAGGACCCAAAAAGGTAATATACGGATTGACGGCAGTCTGCAAAAGGGTCATGCCGCCGCCGGAAAAGAACAGCCCCGTCAGGAATATCCCGTAGTTGCGCTGGTAGGCGGCCGGAATAAAGATAAGACAGCCCAAAGCCATAACAGCCAGCCCGATACTTATGCCCTTTACCATACCGGATCTTTCCAGCAGCCGGCTGGAAGGAATGGCCATTACCGTATAGGAGATGTAAAAGGAGAACGTAACCAGATAAGCCTGCCATTCCTCCAGTTCACAGGCGATCCTCAGATAAGGGATAAGGGTTCCGTTGATCCAGGTGATGAACCCGAAAATAAAAAAGAAAACCCCGATGATGACGATGTACCTGGCATTTTTATTCATGGGTGCTGTTTCATACGGCTGTATTTGCAGGGTCAAATAAAAGGGGGTAAAAAGGGCCTTCCATCTTTTCGCCCTTCGGGATGTTGGGCGTATTAGGCAACAACCCACTGTCCGAATTGGATAAAGTGCCGTCAGCAAATACATTCAGCACAAAGGCCCGCCTGCTTTTTTCCGACCGGTTGGCATAAGAGCCATGCACCATCAGCGGATGGTGGAAGGTGGCATATCCTTTCTTCAGAGGTATGGGCACAGGCCTGAATGCAATTTTTTGTTCGGGGGTCAGATAGTCCATCAGCCCTTCCATGTCCCCTGCCAGCTCGGGTTTATCCAGCAGACCCCAATGCTGGCTGCCCGCAACGTAGTAAAGACAGCCGTTCTCCGTAGTGGCATCATCCAGCCCCACCCAGCATGTCAGGTGCTGCAACGGCGTCGTCCGGGTCCAGTAGGAATAGTCCTGGTGCCAGGCCACCACCCCGCCATGTAAAGCCGGTTTACAAAAGAGCTGGTCATGCCAGAAACGGACGGCCCTGTCTCCCAGCAATTGGCTGGCTGCCATTACGAAAGCAGGGTTCCAGAGAACGTCATGAAACCCCGGGGTGATCCGCCAGGCGCCCAGCGCATGGAACAACACGGAATCGGAGTTCGCGGACTCATTGGAGGCAAACTCGTAAAAGAGCGGGTTGCCGGGGTGTGTCGGATCGGTAATGGGCGCCAGCTCCGCATTCAACCGGTCGACCTGGTCCTCGTCCAGCAATTTGATGCCGCTGACATATCCGAATTCGTTATAAAAGGCGATCTGTTCTGCGGATAGCCGGTACTGTTCCCAGTCTTCCGCTTTCTCCGGCCAACGGAAGAGGTCCCCGATCAGCCGGTGAAAAGCCGATAGATCTTTTAAAGGTTGCATAGTCAAACATTTTAAAGAACGTCGATCTATATTAATGCACCATCGGTGTTATCTTCCCCGCACTGTCTTTATCCAGGAACAACACCGCATCGGAATGGTCTCTCAAAATGGTGGAAGGGTATTCTTCCGTGATCCCGCTGCTGACAGTATGATAAACCGCCTGCGCCTTCCTTGGACCGGGTACCATACAATAGATGTGGCGGGCCTCCAGCAAAGCAGGTATCGTCAGCGTAAAAGCATAGGACGGAACCTGGCTTACCTCGTCAAAACAATCTTCTGCCACTTGCTGTTGTTTGCAGGCCTCGTCCAGGTCGACCACCTTCACCCGGCGTTTGTCCCTGAAATCAGCGACATGCGGATCGTTGAATGCCAGGTGCGCGTTCTCACCGATACCCAAAAACGCAATGTCCACCGGGTATTGTTCCAGCAGCGCGGCATACCGGTAGCACTCCCCGGGCAGACTTATCGCCTGACCATCGAGATAGAACACGTTGCGGAACGTTACCAGCCCGAAGATCCTCTCTCTCAGCCACTCGCCGAACAACTGCGGAGCCCCCACGGGCAGGCCGATGTATTCATCCATATGAAATCCATTCACCCGGCGCCAGTCGATAACCTCCTTTACCAGCGCCGCCAGGAATTCGTTCTGGGAGGCGGCGGCAGCAAAAATGATATTGACATATTCCTTTTCTTCCAGCAATTCCCTGATACGGGTAGCCGCTGCATGGGCCGCGGCCTCTCCAAGCTGTTGTCTGTTTTCATAGATCCTGATCTTTAGCTGACCGGCTGCTGTATCCATCATAATTTACCTTTTTTTCTGAATAATGCGCTATAATCTGAATTTCACACCGGCGCGACCCCACCAGGAATAATATTGCCGCATGTAGACGCGTGACCGGACCCCGTAATAGTCGATGGTCGGGGAATTGGTCAGATTCTGTCCCTCGAGATATACGGTCCAGCGCTTGTTGATCCGGTAGGAGCCATTGGCATCCACCTGGATCCTCGCATTCTGAATGACATCTGTATTTGCGTCAGCCCCAAGACTCACGATATACGACCCATTGTAATTAACATTCCCCTGCAGGGTAAGACCTTTATAGTTGAAAGCCAGAGAGCCGTTGGCGGTGCTGGTGGCCTGTCCCGGCAAACGGATGTCTTTTCGAAACTGTGCATCGGCCTTGGAATGGGCATAGGTATAGTTCCCCAGGATGGAGAAGCCTTTCAGGATGCCGGGCAGAAAGGTCAGGTTGGCCTGCGCGTTCAATTCCAGGCCAAACACCGTGGCCGTATTCCCATTGAGGGTTCGGAACCACTGCCACCCCTGGTACAGGTTGGCGTTCTCGAACTCATTTCCCTGAAGGACGGTGACGCTATTGTACTGGAATTTATCGATGCTCTTATAGAAAGCGCCCGCCGACAGAATACCCAGGTTGGAAAGATATTTCTCGATCATCAGGTCCCCGTTGGTGGCGAAGGCAGGCTTCAATGCCGGATTGCCGTCCACGATCGTCTCGGCCAGGACGCTGATGATCCGCCCCGGGATCAGCTGGGCAAAGTCGGGCCGGGAATAACCAAAGGTAAGACCTCCCCTGACGTCAGTGCTCCGGTTGATATCGTATTTCGCCTGTATATTGGGCAGGAACTTCGTATAATTATTCTTACTGCGATTGAGCGTCGTCGACACCCAGAAGCCGTTTGCATCCTGCTGCACGATATTGCCCTTGTAGTCCACCTGGGTATTTTCGATACGCAGCCCCGTCAGCAGCATCCAGCGGTCGAACTGGATGCGGTTCATCAGATACCCCGCAACAATATTCTCAGTGGCGTCATAATAGTAGGTATCGATGGTGTTGCGGATGCTGGACGAGTCCATGGGGAAATCTGCCGTTCCCTGCCGGCTGTTGAAGAAATCGATGGTCTTATCCTTGTCCACTCCCAGACCGAAGTCAAACGTATTGTCCAGCAGCCGGGAAGAAACATCGGACAGTCCTTTAAAATTATTAAGGCTGCCGGCAGCTGCATCCCCGCCATAGGTGCTGATGATGACCTGGTCGGGATAATCCCGGCGGTTGTGCGTGAACTTAGTCTTATACCCAGCCTTGAAAATAGCGGAGTTCTTGCCGATCTTATACGGGAAGCTCATGTTCAGCTTTGTCACGAAATTCCGTCCAACATCGTGATAATGCTCATGCTCTACCGTGTTATACCCAAACAGGCTGGCGTTGTTGCGCCAGTCCGTGCCTGTGGCCATCAGGTCATCGCCGGTGATGGCAGACGTGGAAAGCGGAATATTCCCCGTGATAAAATTATAAGTGCCGGTATGTTCCTGGAATTCAGCCTTGCCCATATAAATACCACCTTCCAGTTTCACTTTTCCAATAACGGTCTCTCCATCCAGGTTGAAGGTGAGGTTGCTGTTATCGTCCTGCTCCGATTTCACTTCATTGTAAGCCCTTCCTTTCTTGGTACTATAAACGCCATCTGCATTGACGGTGGTATTGGCAATCTGCATACGCGTGCGCTTGCGATAGCGGACAAAGTCATTGTAGTTGTCGCTGTACATGACGTTGGCGACCAGTTTGGTGGTGGGACTGAAAGAGTAGTCGACGGTTGCCGACCCGCCCTTGCGGGTACGGTTGTTTTCGACATAGAGATAACGTACGTCGGTAGGAAAATAAATAGAACCTTTATTATCATTGAAATTGTTCTGTTGCCAGACCTGTGCATCCAGTTCATCATACCCGTTGCGGGTCTTATAAAGGCTGCCGGCCAGCTGAATGCCCAGGCGGCCGTTGGGGTTAAGATCGTTGGCCAGAAAACGTTTGCCGACCGAAAGATTGCTGATGATATTCGCATGATCCCGAAGGTGATTGTAACCACCGCCAAGATCAGCCGTCAGCCTCGGTTTCAGGGAGGAAGCCGTGGGGGATTTCAGGTTCACGGTGCCGGCGATGGCGTCCCCGTCCTGGTCGGGCGTCAGTGTCTTCGATACTTCCATGGACGAGAGGATGCCCACCGGGATAACGTCGAGGGACACGCTGCGCTGACCGTTTTCCTGTGTGCTCATGATCTGCTCGCCATTGACAAGGATATTGGTGAAATTGGGAGGGGTACCCCGCAGCTGGATCGTGGATCCCTCACCGCTGCTGTTCCGTTGGATGGTGACACCCGGCAGACGCTGCATCGACTCTGCAACGTTGAGATCGGGATAACGTCCCATCAGGTCGGCGGATATCACCTGTTTGATGTTGTCAGCGATCTTTTGCTGATTCAGCGCCTTTTGCTGGCCTTCCATTACGGCAGATACCGTGACCGCACTGAGGTTCTTGCTGTTCAGCTGGAGGGTAAAACCCTTAAAGATCGTTTGGCCGCTGCGAACGGTTACCTCACCGTCCGACGGTTTGTAGCCCATGTAGTTGATCTGAAGGGTATAAGTACCATCTTTGACATCCAGTATTTCGAAATTTCCCTGGAGATCGGTGGCAACAGTGCGGGTGGTGCCTTTGATGGTCACCGATGCGCCCGGCAGCGGGCTGCCATCCCGGTCGATGACCTGTCCTTTGATATTCCCGCTGGAGGACTGGGCCAGGGCTGATGATGCGAATATGGGAAGGATCAGCAGCCACACGAGGAGCCGGATGTTTTGTTGAATGTTCATTTTCATATGCAGAGCGTTTTGGTAAAAAAAATGTTATCGTTAGAATTTCGTCAGGGCCAACGCTGTTTTTGAAGGCCGATGCTATTATTGATAGTGCTTGAAATGCAGGTAGTCCGTAAGGAACCTGATAGCGAACGAAGTACCAATGTCCCTGTTCGTTAGCCAGACCTTCCCTTTTTTCGACCGGATCCTGGTCTCCAGGATGGCGCCGCGCAGGTTAGGGTCCGGGTGATCCTGTGCATAACGGTTCAGGATGATCCACTTCGCCGATCGTTCGATGTTGGCATCGAACTCCTTGTATCCTGCCTCAGACAGATCCATCCAGACTATGCCTGCAAGCCCCACTGCCGACCCGGTGACTGAACCTTTGTCCGGCGACTTTCCATCCGTATAATTCTCGTAAAAAATAGTCCCTTCTTTTTGCTGGGCCTTTGCAAAAACACGGGCCGTCGCCGCTGCCCCTTCAAGGTATTTTTTATCCCTGGTAAGCTTATACGCTTCGATAAGGGACTCGGCATACCACAGGGAGAAACGGGGATGGAAAGAATGGACCGCCGCATCGTTTGGCATGAACCGCATCCAGACGCCTTCAGCCCCCTGTTTGTCCAGCAGGCTGTTGCACAGGTTGATGAATGCATCTTTGAATTTCTTTTCGCCCGAGTATTCGAAAGCATCCTTGAAAAGATAGCCTTCCGTATTTGGCCTGGACACGTCGAATAATTCCTGTTGAGCCTTTCCTTTCCAGAAGGGGCTGTATTCCTTTAATACCTGACCCGTTTTTACGTCTATGTTATCGTAACAGACCCCCTTCTCCGGATAATACATATGCTCCAGCATCCAGGAGGCGGCCTCCGTAGCCACTTTTGCATATCGCGCATCCTTCGTTACCCGCGACAATTCGTAAATGCCGGGCGTCCCATCGCTGACTGTGGCAAATACAATAAAGTCGGAACCCAGCACATCCCCATGTATGGCATCCAGCATCCCGTTGAGACCCGGCCGGTCCTTGATCTGCAGGCTGATCCAGTAATCTCCTCCCCTTCTGGCCGCGGCAAGCCATTCTTTGTCACCCGTTGCCTTATAGGCATCTACGAGGGCCAGCACGGCCTGACCCGTATGCCACGGCACCTCATAAGGATACCACTTCCCTTCATCCATATTGTAATCGCAGAGCGATTTCCCTTCTTTGTCGAGCACCACCTTATCCAGGTACAGGGACATTTCATTGATGGCCTGAATCGCCTCTTCCTTTTTGACCTGTGCCCTGCCAGGATGCGCAGGAATGATAAAGGACAGGATAAGCACGGCATGCATCCCTGTGCTGCATAGACGATGTTTAATCCGCCGCATACAACTTATTTTTCCCATTTAGCTGATATTTATATTTATGATTGGTGACTGTCAATTGATCCTGCAGCCGGAAAGAAAAACTCCAGTCCTCCTTATTGTCTTTGTGCAGCCGGAGGAGAACAGGATTAACACCTGCCTTCAGCTTAAGCCGGATAGTCGACTCTCCGTTGTCATCCTGCCGGTCCCGTACCGCCTTTCCATTACAAAAGATCTCCATAGTCGCCGACGACGCTGCACGCACCCGGATGTCGGCAGCCGTATCGGAGCTGATCTGGCAATAGGCGTAGACTATCGCTCCCGCCTCTCCGCCATATTCTTTCCCGAGGTCGATGATACCGCCGTCGTCGGAGAAGAATTTTCGCCACCGGTATAACTTGTTCCGCTGCATAGTAAAATCACCAGGAGATGGGGGCTTGTTATAGGCTGCATTGTCGGAGTATAGGTGTTGTGCATCCGCGGTCGCCTCCGTTCCATCACCGGCTGGAAAGGGACCAGCCAGCATCCAATTCTGGAAATAATAAAAAGGTTCTTCCCGAATATCCAGGCTGACCACGGCAGCAGGCGGAAGGGACTGATGGGCCACGGCTTTTTCCCTGGCCCGGCGAAGCCCCCGCGCAACTCTTGCCAGCGCGGCAGCCTTTTCCGAATAAGGCTTCAGGACGCTGTCCAGCCAGTAAGGTTGGTTCTCCGCCTGCCATGCCCTGGCAAACCGGTTACCGAGCAGCTTATAGCTGCGTTTCAATCCC
The DNA here is from genome assembly GCA_036499285.1 of Puia sp. GTDB lineage: Bacteria > Bacteroidota > Bacteroidia > Chitinophagales > Chitinophagaceae > Puia. Next base: position 29,585 of record DASYEB010000008.1, read on the forward strand.
TCTATCGTGTCGGTATAAGCAGCAAGCATTCTGGCTGCCTGCCCATGTTCTCCTCCGGAAGCAAGCCTTGCCGCCCTGCGATAACCGCCGGCGGCTGCCGCTATCCGCAACCTGGAGGTGATCATCAGCTTATACTGGTCGATAGCAAAAGATAGGGTACGGATATCCGCTTCGTTCCAACGCGGCCGGCACTTTAACAGATATCCGGCTGATTCTTCCGCTACCGTAAGTGCGGCGTCGGCAGAACGATTATTGACGATCAGCGTCTTTCCACTGTCTGGCAGCAACCGCTGATGCCACAGACGGTCGCTCAGATCATAGGTCAACGGCAGATCCTTCAATTTCATCAACGTGAACAGCGCTTTTACATAGTTGTCTTCGGCGTCACCATAGGCAGTGAAGGCATACCGCCGGTCGAAGGAAAAAGTATTATCCGGGCCAGTCGCTTCATCACCCGTCGGTTGTATACGGTCTTCGGCCCCTCCGCTCCAGCTGCACTCCGCCGTCACATAGACCCCATACCAGTCACCGGAAAAAAGATAGGCGCCGCCGTCATCCCAGATGGTCGTAATGACCCCTTCCGCTCCACGCTGCCGGCCCTCACGGGTAAACCCGGTGATGTTGGCCCTGGCCATGGCCATGTCCGGGAACATCCGGTAGGTATTCAGCACTCCGGGACATACCATGAAAGGCAGGCGGCGGCTGGCAAAAGGCTTTATCCATTTGTCGTAAGAGGGTTGATCGCCGTATTCCCAGGTGAGGTAAGTGATATCCGGCGGCAGCATATCCAATACTTCCTTATGCTCCAGGGCGAAATCGCCCCACATCATCATTTTTTTTCCATGACTCTTCACTATGCTGTCCAGGAATCTAAGATGGCTGGCGTAGAAAGCGGCCGCTCCCAGCTTTTCTACATAGGGCTTGGTGGTCCCCTGCCCCAGGTCGAACGTCTCGTCGCAGTTGACGTTGAAATAAGGGCCGCTGAAGGCATCGCATAATTCTCCGATGACTTCAGCCAGGAACTTCCGGGCCTTGTCATTTACTGGTGAGATCAGCGTGGAAGTCGCTCCCATAGAAGCATACTGCGGAAGCGAAAGTATCTTCTCGAAATGTCCAAAAGACTGAAAACTACCGGTCAGCTGCATATAGAATTTGCCCGCATAAGCGGCCAGCTCCTTTATCTGCGGGATGGTCAGCTTGCCGTTCTCCGGCGCAAAATCAGGATGTGAACGGGGCTGAACGACATGTTCAATATAAAAAGAAAGGCCATTCAGTTTCAGTTCGGCCATTCGTTCGATCTGTTGTTTGATATAGCTAACCGTCGAAATGGGCCCCCGGCTGATATCGTCATAGACCATGCGAAAAGGAAAAGACGGCCAGTCTGCCACCAGTATCTCGCGATCCCATTTCGCCCGGATCAGCTGTCGCAGCGACTGCAGTCCGTAGAACAGCCCGGCTTCCGTTTTGGCCGCAATAAAACGAACGTTCTCATGGAGTACAAGAATATATCCCTGGTCGCCGATGGAATCCTTCCAGGATGGCGCCGCCCGGGCAACGAGGTCGTCAAAAGAGGAGTCGGCGCCCAGGATCCCGGCTTGCAGGGACTGGCCGTCGTTGCCGCCCCCCAACCGCTGCCAATGCCATTGCAGGCGTGCCTTTGCCACATTGTCCAACCCTCTCCAATCAACGCCGGCGCCGGGCCGAAATGCCAATATGGTTTTTCCGGTGCTTGCATGCCGGGGAAGAGGCAACAGGGGAAGCCCGGCAGCATACACCTCAGCAGCAGACACCCCGACAGGGGACACCCCACCAGCAGACACCCCGGCAACAGACACAGTTCCCCTGAACAGGCACACCGCCATCACCAGGCAATAGGGCAAAACAATCGATATGCGTAGTTTATACTGCATTTGAGCTGTTGCGTAGGATGGGTTTGTTTATGACACCGGGTACGTACCCGTAAAGTGAGAAAAAAAATGATCTTCGTTACTTCACCGATCGAAACTTCAGATTTGGAATGGGTTTATTAGCTGTTTGTGTAGGTGCGATAAATGTAAATAAAAAAAATGAATGCATTCAAAAAAAATCATGCTTTTTTTGCCCGCTCGTCCCTAAGGTCCCGCTCACCCGAATGATCGAATCCGCGCATTCTCTCAAAGTCGATCATCGCCTGGGGACGATAATTTGTGATAAAGGCACGACGTCTGCTTCCGGTGGTGTTGCCCCGGCTATAATGAAGCGTGCCGCCATGATGCCACACACACGAGCCGGCCTTTATTTCAACAGGCGTACCTTCCTGTTCCGATGCGTCACATTCCAACGCCCCTCCCCCCTTGCCTGCCTGACGGTGCGTTCGTACCGGCAGCCGGTGCGATCCTTCCACATACCACATGCATCCATTGTCTATCACCGCATCATCCAGTGCTACCCAGCAACTCGATGCACGTGTGTCTGGCATCGTTATCCAGTAAGCACAGTCCTGGTGCCAGGGAGTGGCGGCAGCAGTATAGGGCGCCTTGTTGATCAGCATGTCGAAATCAAGCGCCATGTCCTGTCCCAGCAGCTGCCGGGCTACTTCGCCCGTCCGCTGGTGCAAAGGCTGATCCAGTATCTCCGGCAGCACTTTGCTAAGCAACATGATCTGGGTGATCCGCTCTTTCGGCTGATCGCCTGCGCCAGCCTGTGCTTCCCCGACATGCGCACCCAGATCCGAACGGTAGCGGGCAACATCGATACGGTTGCCCAGGAACTGTTCATAGATATCCCGGTAATACAGGACCTCTTCCGGCGTCAGCAGATCTTCGACCACCAGGTACCCTTTTTCATTAAAAAAATTCAATTGCTGCTGGCTGATGCGGGTCATGACGATGCGATTTGATCTATTCCAAAAATAGTGTTGTATTTTCACTATTGTTTTCCGGATAATATTCCGATACTATTTTATACATGAAAAAGAACCTTCCCCTCGATATCCATTCGTCGCCGGAAAGAGTGATCCTCGATCTCCGGAAGGCAGGGTTCAAAGATGTGCTGGTGCTGGGAAAATATCATTACACATTTACCCGCCAGCAATTGCCTGCTCACCGGCATCGCCACATGCTGGAGATCTGCTATTGCAGCAAGGGCGAACAACGCTACGAGGTCAATGGAAAAACTTACCGGGTAAAAGGAGGGGATCTTTTTGTGACCTATCCCGGTGAATGGCACGGCACGGGACCGCACAGGGAAGAGAAGGGCGAATTATACTGGATGATCATCCGTATCGATCCCGCCGGCCAGTTCCTGGGATTTGATGGAATACTGGCGGCAGCCTGGCAGGAACGCTTGCTTCAGCTGCCTCGTCACTACAAAGGAAAATCCTCGCTGAAGAACATGCTGGAAAAAATATTTTTCCTGTTCAATCAACGCAAGGCACCTTTCACGCTTATCCAGCTGCGGCATCTCATCGCCGGCTATCTGTTGGAGGTGATAGCCTGCTCCGAAGAACAGACAGGGGAGAAAAAACCGGCCCGGCTGGAAACGATCGATATTTTCCTCAAAGAAAAACTGGACGAGCCCATTGCCTTGCAGGATCTTGCCAACATCGCCGGCCTGTCCCTCTCCCGTTTCAAATCCTGGTTCAAGACGGCTACCGGAATGACGCCGCTGGATTATGTTTTGCGGTATAAGCTGAAAATAGCCCGGCAATTGCTGGAGGACGATAGATTGTCCGTGACCGAGATAGCGTTTAAGACCGGTTTTCAAAATCCTCAATATTTCGCTACCGTATTCCGGAAGTTCACCGGGATGCGTCCCAGCGACTGCCGGGGAAAGACTGCTCCGCCGCATTATTCAAACGGGTGATCTCCTTTTGCCCGCAATGCACCCGGATCTTTAACCGATGGTACCCCGTTGCTGGCTTCCAGCGAAAATGCACAACCGCAGTTCTGGGCACCAGGTCATTCGGGGCATCGATCACGGGAATGACAGTACTGTCCACCAGTTGATCATCCGCAAGCAGCTCCACTACGACGGCAGAAGCCGCCCGGCTGCCGATATTATGCACCCGGCAGGAGACCGTTGCACCCCGATGGTCCCGATCCGAAAGAAATATATCCCTTTCGTTCACCGCAAGGTCCGGCAGCTGAACAGACACCGGTCCATAAGAACGCAGCCGGCGAACAGAGACCAGGATGGTCTTCCGGGAAGGAAGGTCGATCGCTATATCATTGACCCTTTCGGTCAGCTGCAGCGTATCCGTGCTCAGCCACTTGTCGATCTTCTCATCGTCATTGCTGTCCAATCCTTTCCGGACGACATAAAGACCCGGCTCCAGCTGCCAGGTGCGCATGCTTACCTTTTTCCCCTTGCCGAAATCATACAGGCTGACAGAGGCCGATTGCCTGTCCCCGCCGTGTACGAAGATGGCTACGTCAGGCCCCGTATTCTTCCAGGTGGCAACCAGTGAAGGATATTCGTACCCTGCACCGAAATGCCCGGTACACAGTCCGACCAGCAGATTGCTTCCCGGTATATATACCCTGTCGGTAAATTTGACCTCACTCGTCAGCATTGGGAAATTATAGCTGAGGCTGGTGAGTAATTCGCCGAAACCCTGTTCTATTTCCCGGCGGTCTTTCGTCACCCGGTACCGATCGTAGGGCTCGCCGAATTTTGCTATCAGGTCATCATAAACGGCCGAATGTGTTATGCTTCCAGCCATGGCGAAAACCCTGCCCATGGGATTAACTCCACTGTCATGATCTTCGCCGCCGGTGAGCAATTGGTATTTAACCCAGTCAAGGGAGCCGGGAACACCTGTTTTAAGGACAGCGCTGTCTTTTTGTTTTGCTATGTCTTTTTCAGCCGCTCTCATCAGCCGGGCATAGCTCTCCACCGGTTGGAGGAAGAGAGAGTCCCCGGTAATAGCGAACATACCCAGCAGCTGATCATGTAGTTCGCCGACATGTCCCAAATGATCCCAGCGATAGTAGTCATAGCTTAGATGAGCATCATACCATTCTCCCTCCCCGCCCCCGATATGGTCCGTCCCAAATTCCACGGCGGATGGGAGTATTCCCGCCGGCTTGCCATTGTCCGTCCGGGCGGCGTCCGCGACCCAGGACCTGCCCCATTCGGAAAAAGATCGCAGGATGGAAGGATTGTGATTGTACCAGGCAGCCCAAAGCCCGGGTAATACGGCCCTGGCGTTAAGGGCGACATCGAAGTCATAAGGGGGTGAAGCCATGACCTTCGTGGAAGACAGGTAATACGACCGGAAATGTCGATGCCCGAGTGGGGTCGTCCCCGTCCACAGATCATCAAAATAGCGCATGCTCAACAGACACCGTTCCACATACTCCGGGTCGCCATAGTTCATCAGGAACAGGGCAGGATGCGTGTCCCTGAAAAGTTCGGCGGAATGCTCCACATCGTCTACCCGCCGGGCAAATCCCTTATCCAGCGCATCACTATTCCAGACGCCGTCAGCAAGACGGAGATACCCGGCTCTGGCCACGCTGTCATCGGCGCCCAGTATAGCAGGCAGCCAGGTGCGAAGCAGCTCGACGTCATCTCCATACTTACCGCCCATCTCGCCGTCGGCCGTCTGCTTTTTCTCCACCCACCAGTGGACCACTTTCAGAAGACGGTTCGTCGTTTCTCTTTCCAGCCGCGCCCACTGCGGCGCATCACCTGCCGCCGTATCGAAATCGGGAGGAATGAATGTTCTTTCGCCGAGATACATGTGTATAAGGGTGTCCTCCGGATATTTTGCCGTCAACTCCCCGAAGTAACGGACGAATCTGTCTCCATGATAGAGATCGTCATCTTCCTGGTTAAGCCAATAGTAGGTCCGGGCCAGCAGGTACTTCGCACGGTCGTACAACGGATCGGTCTCATCGGCAAGCAGCGGCTCGAGGAGGTCGATAGCGGCATACAACCGGTAGATCAGGCTCATATGCGTTTTTTTGACTGCCCATGACCATCCGCCGCCTTCATAGTCAGAACAGGCCAGCAGATAGTCTTCGACGTTCTGCAGCTGATTGGCCAGGGCTACATTCGCCGAATCGCCAGTCAGCTGCTGACGCAGCGTCGCTGCAAACCTGCCCACCGCCGCCGTGTCTTCCTGGAGCGGAGTGGTAAAGGTTATCGGTTGGTCCGGTCCGGCCGGCCTGATGCTCAGCGCATACAGCCCTATGGCGATAGGGGCTGCCGCAGATCCCACGCCGGACAGCACAGCTCCACCGGCAGATAGCGCAGCGATCCTGATCACTACTCTTTTGTCTTTGACACAGACCCGCCGGCGGATGGTGCGGTAGGCCAGCCGGTGCCAGGGCGTTGTTATCGTATCAGACAGCCATTCACCATTGATGGCTATCCTCGCGCTCATCGTATCGGCAGGCGGCCCTCCCAGCGTTAAGGTGATGAAATAGTCTCCGTTGGGAAGGTCTTCCCGAAAGACCATACTATCGGTGCCGGCTACTCCATCTTTCAGAAATTGCTGGGGTAAAGGAAGATTTGTCGAGTCGAACGCGCGCACCGGAGGGGTCAACCACCCAAATCCTTTTTCAGGAGTATAATGATCTCCGGTAGTCAGTTTGTGGTAACCTTCCTGCGGCCGCCAACGATCGTCGCCGGCGTCGTAGAGCCTGTTGCGGGATTCTTCCAGTTCCGACCCGCGAAGATCCTGTCGATCGGTTCCGCGCAATGCATCCATTTTCGCCATTTCGATGCCGGCGCTGATGACCGCTCCCAGCCCCCTTGGGTCGTTGTCGACGGTCGCCCGGTTCATATAAAAAGCGGCGTCATATCCCAGGTCCGTTCCCCGGCAGATGCCATGTACGACCCCATCCGGAGTGATATGCCGCGTTATACCTGCCCAGCCTTTTTGCGCATAGATCTTATAGCTCGCGGGCAGCCATCCCTTTCGCACGCCCCTGGCTATGGCCAGCGTGAACATGGCCGTACAGGAAGTTTCTTCGTAGGAGGCAGGGTTGTCCAATACCTGGCGCCACAGGCCATCGGCAGCCTGGTAACGAACCACGTCGTCCATTTGTTGACGAAAATTGGAAAGGATCTTACCATAGAGCTTGTGGCTGGCAGGTAGTTCGTCCAGCAATTCGGCAGTCCCCCAGGCTATCCAGCCATTGGCCCGTCCCCAGCAAACAGGCGACTGCCGGGCGGTGGCAGCAAACCATCCATGCCGGAAGAGTCCATTGGACGGATCCCGCAGATAGCGCTGAATGTTCACCACTTGCCGGGCGGCATCGTCCAGGTATTTCTTGTCATCATATATTTTTGACAACTGTATCAGCAAGGGCACGCTCATAAACAGATCGTCTGCCCATACGGTGTATTTCACAGGTTCCGGCCGGCAGAACGTACCATCGGCCAGTCTCGGCTGTTGGTTCGAGATATAGTTCGCGACCCGGTCGATGAGCTGCTTTGCCGGTTTGCCCGGTGCACGTAAATAGATGGCGGTCAAAGGAAGTGCCGGCGCTCCGCCGTCGTCCAGCATGGCCATCCGGGATAACCGGTGATAGCTGCCCCGAAATGCGTGAAGCGAATCGTACTGTTTTTGAAAATAGTCGAGGTGTTGAAGGACGAAGTCAACATCCTTTTTTACAAATTGCCCAAGGCGCTCCTCCCCCGCTGCGGTGCCGAGATCCAGCAGGCTCCATAGAAGGATACCATTGGCATAGGTCCAGTCCGCGTAAGGCTCACGTTTGTAAACGGCCTGACTGTCTATCACCAGTTCGCGGAGAAAGGACGCCGGAGCCGGCTTCCAATTCAGGCTTGCAGGCAATCCGGAACCGGCGTCGGATAAAACGGCGTCGGATAAAACAGCGCCGGCAAACGACCATTCTCCGATAAAACGAACAGAAAGGTCCTGCAGCCCTTCCGGCGTCTGAGGCCGGAACAGCACTGCCGCGGCGGCATCCGGTGTTTCATACCGGACCAGCCATTCATTTTGCCCTTTCTGCAGCCGTGCCGAAAAATGCCGCTCAAAGCGGAAACGGTCATAGGCAATTTCCTTCGGATGGCTGCCCGAACGCGAATGCTGCCGGTAAACCAGTTTCCGGTTGAGCCATATCTTTATGGCCCCGCCGCTGTTGACCCCAAACTGCACAACAGTGTCGGACGAGACGACGGCCTCCCGGCGGGCATAAGCAGGCCCCCCTTTCTGCAGAGCGGGAAAGTCGAAACCGACTACCTGGATACCTTCTACCTCTCGCCGGGGAACCTGGCGCAATGCAAAACGGGTGTCCCGGATAACTCTGTCCGCCACGTTTAAAACAGGCTGCAGTGCTGACTTTCCAGGCTGGCAACGGACGGCTCCCGGAAATGCACAGCAGAAGGCCAACGCCAGCAGACAGGACCGGAGCCCTACCTTCCATCCAGCTCCAGTTATCCGGATCTTCATATGGACTTTTTTTACTTTTTCGTTTGGCCGGTCACTATATTTTTGGAGTTGCCATCGGTGACAAGGAAAGGAGCCGCGGGATTGGTGGATCTGCTGTTCCAGATCGATCCTTCCTGGCTGTCGCTCAAGTAAAGGACTGCATGCGTATCCTGGCCCGATTGGATATCCAGACCGGAGAAAGAGAAATACCGGACCTGGTTCGTAACGATCCCCGGCCTGCTCTCCTTGTTTCGACTGCGGATAGTGATATTGTTCAGACGAAGGTCCTTTGCATACCGGATGTAAAATCCATAAGCAGGCAAACGCCCGAACATTGTCCCTTCCGGATATTCTGCCTCTTTTTCAACCACGGGAAGACGCCAGTTGACAACGCTGTCACTGCCGTCCGTCTCCAGGCTGATATCACTCAGCGTGATCCCTTCCAGCGGAGCGTTCCGGATCCCCGTCAGCGAGCAGCCGGTGGCGTCGGCTCCGGTAGCTGTAATATGGGAAAGATGTATGTTCCTCATTTTGCCTAACGGCGGTGCAGTCGCCTCGTCACTATATTTCCTGGCCCGGTTGCCAAGGCGAAGGAAGATAGGCACCTGCGGGCCTTCGATCACAATATTATCGATATTGACGTTTTCCATCGTTCCGCCATCCACCATTTCCAGGGCCAGTCCCCCGTTGCCATCCGGTCGTCCATAGATGGAAGTACGCTGCGCCGAAGGCTTGATGACGCAGTTGGAAATGACGACGTTCCGGAAGCCGCCCGTAGACTCCGTACCCAGCTTCAACGCATTGCAATGGCTGCTGAGGACACAGTTCGTAACGGTAATGTCTTCGGACAGACGTGGGGAAGTGCTTTTGATCGTGATCCCGTCATCATCCGAATCGCCAATGACGTTGGAAATGGTGACATAGCGGCAGCCGTCGATATCCATCATATCATTGTTCTTGTTGGAATGATTCCAAATGGTGATGCCATCGACATGCACGTTATCACAACAGAGATAATGCTGCATCCAGAAAGCAGAATTTTTCAGATGGACATCTTTTACAGAAACATTTTTACAGCCGGCAAACCATAAAAGATAAGGACGATTGCGGTAACGGTCCGGCTTCTTGAGCGTTGTCGTCACGAACCGGCCTCCCTGGCCATCGATGGTCCCGTGCCCTTCTATCGCAACATTCACCTGGTCTTTGCAAAAGATAAGGCTTTGCCTCGCCCACTGATCTCCATAAAAACGAATGCCTGTCTGCTGATAAGGATAATGTGACGCCTCCGGGTATCCCAAAATGGTGGCGCCGCCCGAAAGATACAGGGTGACATTACTTTTAAGATACAAGGTCGCAGATAAGAAAGTGCCCGCCGGGAAATAAACTTTCCCTCCTGTGACGGCGCAGCTGTCGATGGCCTTTTGCAGGACGGCGGTGTTATCAGTGACGCCATCCCCCCGCGCTCCCAACGCTGTAACTTCGAGCATCTGGGCCGGACAGGCGACGGAAAATATACAGGATAGAAAAAGCATCGTCACCAGCAGCGAATATTGTTTAAGCTTCTCTCCCAGCCAGGATGCGGTATGTTGATAAGCCGACCGGATATCGGCGATACCCGTCTCAGCGCCACCTACGTCTATTGCAAATGCTCCTTTGAATCCAATGGTACGCAGACCTGAAAAAAAAGAGTCCCAATGGATGATGCCATTGCCGGGAACCAGGTGCTCCACCCGCTGTCCGCCATTGTCGGATAGATGGATATAGTCGATCCTGTCCGCCAGCCGCAGCACGCTCAGCTGCAGATTGTCCTTAAAATAAAACTGGTTGGCCGTATCGAGATTAAAGAAAAGATTGGGTGCATCCACAGCAGTAACAAAATTCGCAAAGGACTCGGTCCCGGTGATCAGGCTTCCCTCGCAGGGATGAAGCTGATAAGTAAGCCCATAACGGGCCGCAATAGCACAGGCCTGACGGTAGGTGGCGACAAGCTCCGGCCAGTAACGGTTCCAGGAAAAACTATCCGGCAAGGCCAGTGAGACAAGGTCTTCTTTCCCATAATGCCGGCGGATAGGCGCCTGGCGCGGGTATTCCAACGGCAGCAAAGGCCCGTTGTCAAGCACGGCCTTCGCACCCAGCCTGCGGGCAACCTCGCATCCTTTCTCAAACCATTCCAGACTGCGGGTCCGCAAGTCCGGATCGTCAGCGCCCAGCTGAGGCAATACAACACACAACACCGCCACACGACACCCGCAGGCCTCCAGCTTCGCCGCCACTTCTTCCTGGTGTTGATAGAGATACCCGATATTCTCTTCTCCAATGCCCTCCAGTTCTATCGCAGAGAAACCCATATCGGCCATTTCTTCGATGTGGCCCAGCGTTTGGCGGATATCCGGCGGATAACCATATTTTGTGATCGGGTAGAGATAGGCGCAAGCAATCCTCTCCGGGTAGCGAGACTTAACCATATAGGTATCAGTAACCGATTTTTACGGGTACGTACACGAATATATCAATAAAAATGAATCTCAGCGCTTTTGGCCGCTTCTTTTTCGACAACCGTCACCCTATACCTCACAACATTGGCAAATCCTTTTGCAGGCGGTTTTATCATCAGCTCGATGGGAATAGCCCTCAGGGCCGGATACGGAGTCCAATAGTGGCTGGCATCTTTTCCGGCAACGAGTTCGGCATCGCCCGACACCAGCTGGAATAGTATTTTCCTTTGCGGCGTGGTGAACTGGATCGTATGGGCATCTTTCCGTTCGAAGGTCATGTCCTTACTGTCGATGAAAGGTTCGATGATCCGGATGACAGGCGATGCGTCATGATAGGTAAGACGAATTGTTTTTTCAAAACTGCGATCGCCAAATACATAGTGCATGTTATACCGTACGCCGCCGGTCAGGAAATTTTTGTCTTTCAGTTCACCCGTTATATCGATGACCGGGCTTTCCCCTCCGACCCTCATACGGCTGTCATATTCGTATAAGTTGGTGAAGTAGCCGGTGCTGTCGGCATACTCGATGCGCGGCGTCAGGGAAAGTATACCCGGCGCTTCCGGAAAGCTCATCGGCTCGGGACGGGTATACATCGTAGGAGACGAGGCCTGCAGGAAGCCCTGCCCCTTGAGCCAGACATGGCTGAGTGTACCTCCGTCGGGACGGTACATGTATTTCCCCTTCGTGCCTGCCGGATCCTTATAACGGTACCCGGTGATAGTCGCCATGAAGCACGCCGTACGCACTTCTATCACGTCCAGTGTAGGAAAGACTTTCACCCACCCGGTCTTATCTGCAGGCAATGCGGCCGCAGGCCGTGTAGCGCGGGTTTCCAATTCATAGGCCATCGCCAGGTTCTTGGCCTTGGCAAAGGTGGGATAGATGCAGGGAGGAGTAGTGAACACTTCTGCATGCTGTGGCCCGTAACCGATGAGGTCGCCACTTTTGCAACCAAGCAAAAAGTGGAGATTGCGCAGAGATGCCGTTGTATATCTTGGGTCTTCATCGGCATACAACGCAAACAACACCTGACAGCCATCGGAAGTGGCGCCGCCATAGCCCGTCCACTTGTTGGACCGGATGCCCCAGGAACCATCCAGGGAGCCATCGGGGTAAATAAACCAAAGATGGTTTTTCAATGCCCTTTTTACATATCCGTCAACCAAACTGTCTTTTGCAAGGCGTGCATAAAGACCCAGCCCCCACAAGGACATTTCCATTTCGTATCCCAGGTCGACTCCCATCTTATTGGTATGGCTTCTTCCCCCTTCCCCATCCAGGAACCCGTCGTCGTCCATCTTTGAAACGACCCGGTGCGCCAGGTCGCGCGCCAGGCGTAGATATTCCCGGTTGTTGAAAAAGAGGCCGGCCTTTGCCAGCGTAGCAGTGGTGGTAGCGACATAATTGATACTGGCGAACTCCGGCCGCATCACCGCGGCCAGATAAGCGGCCGCTTTTTTCATGGACTCCGACCAGGAGGCACTGGCGGCCGCGTCCAGCTGGCTGCCAATTTTTTCATATGCCAGCAGCATCATCAATAGCTGATCCGTTGTAGTGCCTGTCCATTCTTCCGGCGTTTCTTTCCAGCTGCCATTCGGTTGCTGCTGCCTGATTAGCCAGGCCGCCGCATTTTCGGCAGCCGAAAGATATTTCCGGTCGCCGGTGATGCCATAGGTTACCGCAAATGGATAAACGCTTTCCGCAGCACGGGTATGCCAGACATGACAAAACTCGCACCAGATGCCTCCCATGTTGGGATCATTGACGTCTGTTCGTTGTCTCTTTAGCAATGCCTCCGCCAGCCCGGTCAGAGCCGAAGCATATTCCTTTTTGGGATAGAGTGTCCGCGGACTGGTTGCAGAGACGACGTCTCCCTGCCCACGGACAATAGAATGCATAAGCAGTAAGAAAAGAGGTAAGTATCGCATAGCATCCATTTAATTTCTATAGAACAGGTAGTTCTCTTTGGTGATAATATCTATCGGCATCAGGTATTTCTTCTCAATAGGGGTTGTCAGGACGAGATGCTGGAAAAGGGTCATGATGCCCCGGTATCCTTGCTCTTGCGGTTTCTCACAAATGAGGAAGTCGATGACTCCGTTCTTAAGGAACGTTACGTTCTCTTTTGTAAAATCATATCCCAACAGGATAATGCCGGTGCGTTTTGCCTTTTCCAGGTATCGGGCGACCAGCGAAACCCTGGAGTTGGTGACAAAAATGGCCCCGGTGTCGGGCTGCTCTTTCAGGAGCCTGTCCAGTTTGCGGGCAATGGAAGAATAATCTGTTTGCGTAGTATCCAATGACAATAGCGGGTTGGTAAGCCGGTTGTCGGCAAAATAGGCACGAAATCCTTCTTCTTTGCGGAGAATAGCGTAATTGTTCCCGATCTCAGCAGCAATTTTGGCAACCAGAACGGGCTGGCCGCCTTTGATACAATAGTTGAGCAGTTGACCAGCCAGGTAGCCGCTATGGAATATTTCCGGTCCGATATATCCAAGGCTATCATAACCGGGAATATCGGAATTGATGACCACATAAGGAGTGCCTCTCTTTTCCAATGTTTTTATCAGCCTCATCGACTCTTCGGGAAAAATAGGCGTGAACAAAATGCCGTCGGCGTCCGATTTGCTCAAGCGCCGGACCTCTTTTGCAAACGATTGGGGATCGTTCTGATCGAAAAAATATCGCTCGACGTGAATGCCGTATTGCTTTATTTCACTTTCCGCCCGGTTGATCCCATCCAGTGGAGCCTGCCAGAATTCCGTTTCTTCTGAAACGGTAGGCAGCAGCGCCGCCAGCCGGATGATTCCCCTGGAAGCCAGCGCAAGCCGCTGCGCCAGAATATTCGGCTGATAGCCCAGCCTGTCAATGATCTCCGCTATCTTTTTTTCCGTTTCCTCCGAAACCCCTCCCCTTTTATGAATGACGCGATCCACCGTGGCAATGGAAACGTTTGCCAAACGCGCAATCTCCTTCACTCCGGCCGGTGCGTTGCTGTTCTTTTTCTGCATACAGTCAAGGAAAGCCCTTGGGGCAATCCGCAACAATATAATTCTATTTCCCAATTATATACAACGTAGTTTCTTTCCTCAAAACAAAACCCAGGCGCTCATAAATCTTAATGGCCCGCTCATTGGTAGCTAAGACATGTAAAAAAGGGATTTGCCCCACCGCCATTATCCGCCTGATCTGGAATTTCAGCAGCATGCTTGCATAACCTCTTCCCAGGTAATCGGGATGCGTACAAACCGCGCTGATCTCGGCATAAGGGATCGGATTCATCCGCTGCCCCGCCATAGCTACCAGCTTGTCGCCATCAAATATGCCAAAGTAATGTCCAAGGTCAATAGTTCTGTTCAAAAACGGCCCCGGGTCCGTCAGCTTCGTTAAGCTCAACATCTGCGGAACATCTTTTTCGGATAATGGGACCACCCCCATCTCATTTTGTTCCACATCACTGCCTTCGTATACGAATTGCGATACTTTTACAGCACGCATAACACGCCAGGGAGCAGGAATAGCAGTTTCGTGCACAGTCTGGAACCCCGCGACTTCAAACGGAACTACATTATATAAAGCATCGAAACTTTGGGCTGATCCATCAGGTATGCCTACAAAAAATGCTACATCAGCAGGGAAACATTTAGCGCGCTCGCTGCCTTGAGCCAACGCTGCATTTCCGGTATTCAACGCATTCCAGGCCGGGTTGTCAAGTATATGTGCCATCTTATCTGCAAAGCTAATGCATCTTAACGATCCTGCATCTACCCCGCCGCCGGCGCATGCCGAACCTTCATTTGAGTCGTTTTCAATTTCGTTTCGACCATGATCCAATCAAAAACCAGCAGCCTGACCTTTTGCCGGCTCCTGTAAAAAGTATCCACCAGTACGGAATCTCCTGCTTTGACGCTGACAAGCAAGCTGCTCACCTCACCGTTGATAACCCGGTGAGCTTTGAAATCCTCCGTAACATCGGTTTTAAATCCAATATATTGCTTGTCCGGCAAAGGATGACTCACGGTAAACGTCGGGAGATCGATACGCACCGGGAAATTATGTCCTACCACTCCCACCGCCTCATCTATTCCAAAGGTAAGACCAGAGAGAGTTGAGTCATCGGTCTTTTTTAGATCCACACCCCCCTCTTCCGTATCGTCCAGATGAAACAACTCGTGGAGCTTTCCTCCCCGGTATCCGATAAAGGTATTCCTCGTGAGATCCAGCCCCGGCGTCACCAGCTGTATAAAAAGTGGCTGGATCTTCAATTTCTCAGTCAGATCCTTCAGGACCACCGAACAGGTACGGCAATTCGAAAGATCGTCGATGTCCACTTGTATGGAATCGACAATTTTACCGGGCTTCCGGGCGACCGTTATATAATTTGCCTTAAAATAAAAGCTGCTGTCATGCTCCAATGATCCCATTGGAAACACATACCGGGAAACAAGAAAAGCGGAATGATCCGGCATGTCCAGGCGCCCCCTGATAATATAGTACAACTTCCCGGCGGACCCCTTCAATACCCCTGCTGTGTTTTTCAATATCTCTGCTGTGTCTTTTGGAGATACAGCTATTGACGTATCGCGGCTCCTGTCATTGGTACCGGAGTTACAGGACAGAAAGCAAAGCGAAAGAAAGGTAACGGCAAAAATTAAACGCATGGGTAAATGTAATTCACCGCACCGAATAATACAAACCCTGGGATACAACCTTCGTACTCACACTAACCTCCAGGTAGATATTAAAATATTGGTTGCCCACGAGGAGACTGCCATACCTGCGATAATCGGGAATAGAAGCCTGGATCGTATTCGTCGTCCAGGACAGGATCGCCGGGTCAGGGCTCATATAAGTTTTTCGCTGATTAGGATCATAATAATAAGCCCTGAGAGTGCTGGGGACCGAACGATCGCCAAACAACAATCCCCGGATAGTAGTCGTTGCATTCGTATGCGCCGTGTCAGGCATAAATCGGGTCATCTGCGGATAGAAGAGATAAGGATATGTATTGCTGGCCACATTACGGACAGTCACAACGACCGGGGCCGGGTTAGCCATCTGATCGTTCAGAAGAAGTGGCGTTATTACAAGCGACTCCTGTCCTCCCTGGGAATTATAAACAAAACCCGGGATCGTTTGTCCCGAGACAGTGACTACCGAGAGCTGCGGATCAAAATGCTGACCTGAAATGATAAACGTATTATTGTATATCACATCGGAGATCACCGGCGCCGGCACATAGGTAAAAACAGGCCCGCTTACAGAATCCCCGCCGGCGGCAAGTGTTATGTTCCCGGTTTTACCACCTGCCGGAGCAAAAACCTTCAGGACATGAAAAGAGGCAACAGTATCCATGACCGCCGCCTCACCATTGAAATAAACCCTATCGCCCGAAGGATTGGCGGAGAACCCGCTTCCATAGATCAGCACCGGCTGGCCGGCTGCTCCCTGCGTTGGAACAATACTGTCGATAACGAGTTTCGCACCGGCGCCGTCCACCATAGGAAACAGTTTTGCACAGCCTGTTAGCATACCGATCAGACCAAATAGCACCAGCCACCCTGTTATACGATTCATAGTTATTTATTTTAGGATCATTGCCACACTCTGTTTCGCTCGCCCCTATTTCCGCACCGTCCGCTCGTCCGAAGCCGCGGATTCGCCGCCGGCGCCAAGTACCGTTACCGTATAGACGTAAAGATTTCCGGCCCTGGCCTGCCGGTCTGTAAACTGATTTTCTTTTTGGCTCACGAGCGCGATCCGCATCGCCTTTTTCTCACTGACCACGCGGCGATAGACCCCAAAACCCTCCACTCCCGCCAGGTCTGCCTGCTCCCATTGCAGCGACACCCCTGCTGGAACGGTACGCGCAAACAATTGTGCCGGCGGCCTCAGCGCGGGACCGGTAATCACGGGGGCCGAACCAGCCGGAGATAGCCCGCTTTCCACCCCAAACACGTCGATGCTCGAGACCAGGTACTCCATTCTTTGTCCCGGCGCCGGCAGCGTGTCTTCAAAATACGGGATCCCGATGGCCCCGGCTATCACGGGCGCCAGCTGAAGACGGCCGGCCTCCTGCGAAGCGGGTTTGACAGGGTCATACTGTAATTGACGGTTTCCGGCAATATGTTTGTAGAGGATGTATCCTGCTATGCCCGGATCATTCCGCTTTACATCCTCCCATTCCACCAGCACCCGGCCTTGCCGGGAACTGACACGGATCCCGCCCGGTGTCACCGGTCTTTCTTTTCCAAAAGGAAGACGGGCTGAGACTTTTTCCGACACAGGGCTTTCCTTGCTGGCATTGCTCACAGCCGTCACGCCATATACATAGCTGGTCTGACGGCTCAGGTTGGAAGCCGTATCGGTATACACGGTATCGCGAAGAGCCGGAGAGATCACTTCCATTTTTGCCGCAAGCGATGTAGCCCGGTATACATAGTAGGCATAGAGATCGGGACTGGCCGAAGGTTGCCAGTGCACTTGCACACCCCCGGGAGTAGTCACCGCCGTAATAGCATAAGGAGCATCCGGAACGCCGGAGGTCTTTTGCTGGTCACTGCTGACCACCATATAAAATTTTTCCGACTGTAGTTGTTTCCCGGCATGCAATACACATAACCTGTAGTAGTATGCGATATGCGGCAATAGCCTCCTGTCCATATACGACCCGGCAAGAGCGCTGACCGTGTCGATGATGACATAGTCGCCCCGGCTATCGCGGGACCGCTGGATCTCTATGCCTGTGATCAGGGGATTATAGACCAGGGGTTTCCAGGATAACAGGATCCCGTTGAGCGTATCGGCCGCTTTCAGCTGAGAGACAAAGGGCAGTTTCCGAAAGTTGGCCGCTACCACGCTGGCCGTATCCGAATTGACCAGACCTGCGTTGTTCAGAAGGTCGGCAGGCCGGATGAAATACCGGTAGGCGCTGTTTGGTTTCACCCTTTCCGTAAAAATGAAGGTTGCGCTGTCCCCCTTGTTGGTTGCGATAATGCGGGTTGCCAGCAGCTGAAACGCCCCCCTGCCCCCCTCCTGCCGGTAG
This sequence comes from Puia sp., assembly GCA_036499285.1. GTDB lineage: Bacteria > Bacteroidota > Bacteroidia > Chitinophagales > Chitinophagaceae > Puia. The sequence continues at coordinate 47,511 of DASYEB010000008.1, forward strand.
ACAGCCGCTACAAAAGGAATGTCTTTCTTCATCTTCAGACGCCAGTGCAACCCCACCGTAGAATCCCCCGCCCTCGCCATAACCAGCACAGGCGCCGAAAAATCAGGAGCCTGGCCAATGGTGATCGAGCTGGTGAAACTGGCCTTGTTACCCTTTCCGTCGACATCGATCTTATACGACCAGGTCTTGTTTTGCTGCCCTTTCAGGTCCCTGTCGATATAAGCTGCGCCCATAGCCACCCGGAAGGGAATATTAAAGGAGGCGAGGCCATAACCCGACAGATCGGGATGCGACACCAGCCAGGACCACAGCGCATCTTCGGACGTCAGCTTCAGCTGATGCTGCAATTGGTTGACAAAAGTCTGTCCGGTCATCTTCTTAAACGCCCGGAGATCCCCCACCCTGCCGGGCAGGGATATCGGCGTATATACAGTACTGTTTCCTTCCGCCCTGCTGAGGACAAAATGCGTGCCTTCATTGTCTTTTCCACTGCTGCTGATACTGCTCCCGCCAAAAATGATGACCGGCCCATCGACGGAATTAAATACGGGGACCGGGGAAGGATCCGGTTGGCCCTGCGCACAGACGCTGCCGTAACATAAACAACAACCCACCGCCAAAAGCAGGATTACCGAAGTATTGCGCATATTGAGATTCATTTATTTTTTAGAAATCGATCCCGAAATGGAAACCGGAATTACAGTCATAATCTACTTTCAGACCGGGATGGATACAGATCTTCCCGCCCTCCGGAACGACCTTGAAAGGCCCGAAATAATGCATGCAAAGCCCCGTGAAACAGTCGTCGTCACAACGGCCGATATGGCCAATCAGGTACGCCGCCAGGCTTCCGCCCGCATCGAAACAATTGTTCACATAGCTCATGTGGAGGGTGGCATCCGTACCAATCTGCAGACCTGCGATGTTCCCCAGCCCCGCGATGGATAAGGAGCCGCCGCAGTCCCAGGATGCGCCGATATCGAGCCCGTAATTCCCCGCCCCAATGCCCATATTGATCTTTACCATCGCATTATTGTTAAACCAGACACTGCCGGACGCGATATAGATATCAGCCGTCGCCTTGAAGCCGATGTCGGATATCGCCTGCAGATAGATACCTTTCACCACCCCATTGTCGAGGAATACAGGATCGATAAAGCTCGTATATTCACTGTACTCCGGATGCTTGCTGATGTTCACCCCCCAACCCGCCACGATATTGGCATTCGTGTTGAAGATGCCCAGCAGGGATGACTGGAATTGCGCGCCCAGCAGGAAATAGGTGTCGTTCTTCGCCGCCGACAGGGCAAAGATCGCCGAGCCTTCGGCCGTGATCACCTTCGGGATCAGGTTGATGCCTACCTTCACCTCCAGCGCGAACAGGGATTTGGGAATGTCTATCACCAGGGAGGCATTGGCCACGTTGACCGTGAGCACGCTGAGACCCGCCCCTCCTTTGATCACGGGGCCGTTGCTAACGGTAATGCTCATGTTTGTGATCGCCACGGCAGCACCCAGACCGGTAATGGAAGCATCCCCTATGATCGTCACCGACCAGCTGCCGTCCCCCGTATTCAGGCTGAATCCCCCACCGGGGTTGTTGATGGAGACGACCCCGATAGGGATGGAGATGTTGGCCCGGAAATTAGCGGCCACTGCAATCCCATTCGGCACTTTAAAATAACTGAACCCGATATCTACTCCCGCCAGACCGATGATAGTGATCGAGCCGCTGCCGGCAAACCCTTTCTTATCGGGCTGGTTGACAAACTGGATACTGGCCTTTACCGATGCAATGCCCACCAGGTCAAAGCTCAGCCCGATATCATCCACGCTCACCGAACCCCCGGTCCCAAAATGAATGCCCCCTACGTTGGCTTTGATAAAAGGGATCGCATTGAGCCGGAAATTGCCCTGGATATCCACCCCAAATCCATTGATGGTATGAAAACCTATATCGGTAATGCCCACACTGGCCAGGCCGAAGAAGTCTTCGTTGATATTGACAGGCACGGTGGCAGCAAACTGCCCGTTCGTCTGCACCTGGAAAAATTTCAGCGTCATATTGCCGAACAGCGAAGGGAATTGCACCGTTCCGGAGCCCCCGAGATAATAGATATTGGAGGAGCCCAGCTTGCCAAAACTCAGGGGTGTCGGCCCTCCCAGGAATTTCACGATACCGAATACGTCGATCCCGGAAGCAGGAATGGAGAAAGAGCCTCCATACATTTGGTCTACGGCTATATTGAGGTTCGCGAAATCGACGCGGGAGGAGGCCGAGCCGGGGATCTGTATCTGCAGGTTGCCGCTGACATTAAAGCCGTTGTCATTAAAGGACAGACCGGTGAAATGACCACCCCAACCGGCGATGGAGAAACCAGGCGCCGGATCCATATTTACGTTTACCCCGCTGATATATCCATTCGTGCCGATCCAGCAATCCTGTATCGACAGGGTCGTACCAGTAAGCAGGGGTATGGAGCCCAGGTTGATACTGCCCTTCAGGTGAAGACCGTCCGGTTTTACAAGACTGCCCGCAAGGTCGAGGGTCACCGTAAATCCATACAGGCTGAATTTTCCTCCCGAAGCACCGCCTATCGACAGGCTGGACGCAGTCAGCATACCGGTACTGTTGAGTACGACCATAGATTGCGGTGTGGCGGAAGCATTGTTCTGCAGGTATTGCTTCACAGAGGCATCCACGTAGGGAGCAACTCCGGAAGGCATAAAAGCGGCATAGTCGATGGCCGCAAGTCCCTCTACCTGCCCGGCCTCTCCCGAAGTGCCGGATTGGGCAACAACAAGCGCTGCACCGTTATTCGTAAGCTTTACCGGCAGGAAACCAAACGCCTTCAGCGCAAGCTGTGTTATATCAGTGGTGACTGACCCGCCCACAGGTACTGGGATATTATTCCGGACCTCTACTTCCACATTCGAAAAGGGAATAGCAGCGCTGCCCGCCAAAGAGAAGACGGCATTACCGGGGATATGTACAAAGGAGCCGCTGATCCTCTTATGGGAACCGCTTTCTTCGATCTTATCGACCTGGACCGTAAAGCCCAGGAGTTTTGAAATATCAAAACCGGCATTGCCAAGGGCAAAGTCCAGTGTGCCGTCGGTATGAAAGGACTGGTTCTTATTGACCGACACATACCCGGACCTGGCCGCCCGGATAGTATAGAAGGTGTCCTTTGAAACGATAAAACTATAATAGCCTGTGTTGTCGGAGACTGCATGCAGATAGTCCAATCCTTCGACGCCTATGTCTGCGCCGGCGACCGGTTTGCCGTCTGCCGTCACATGCCCCGAGACACGCGCGCCGGCTGAAAGGCGGACCGTCCTTTTCGCAGTATCCAGGTCGTTAACGGTAAGGGCTATCTGCTGTGGTGCGTAGGAAGATGCGGATGGCCCCCCGATAGTGACCAGCAGGTCCCCGCCCGGCCCTTCGATAAACCGCATTCCATTCATTCCGGTGTATTCTGTGGAGTCCGTTCCTTCGATCCGGATGGCTGCCTTATCCAGTGGGGCGCCGCCTGCATCCAATACCGTGATAAGCATACGCCCGATGCGTCTCTTCAGGACTATCGGCCCCAGGTCGACGGCGGCCCCGATGTTGTCATCAGGCTGCACAAGGGAGCCGACCCAGCTCGCGACGTTTTTTTCAACAAGGCCCGTGACCCCTCCATTTGCGGACACGATACTTCCTCCCGGCGTAATACCAACCCCGGGTTTGACGGTTATCCCGGATGCACCACCACTCCCCGGCGCACCACCATTCCCCGGCGCACCGCCACTCCCCGGCGCACCGCCGCTCCCCGGCGTGACGTTAAGCCCCTGTATCGTCCCAAAGCCGAAGCCTGCTGCCGAGATCGAAGTTCCTTTAGCGGCAGCTTGCGAAAAAGTCGCAGTAGCCTGCAGGCTGCTGACGAACTTGGTGGCGACGGCGGCGAATTTGCCGCCCGAACCCGCCGCAGCCGGCGCATAGCCGGGCGCGAACAGGCTTCCTTTGATCGTGATCCCCACCTTCCGGTCCTGGTAGCCCAGTTTCTTAACGATCAGCGTATCCGGGCCCGCCTTATTGGAAGTAACGAAATATCCATTGCCATCCGCCTGGCCATAAGCCCCACCCGAAGCCCACACATACAGGGCATTGGGGATCGGGTCATTCTTTTCATCCACGATCCGGCCCGTCACCGCATAAGACACAAAAGTGAAATCGATCTCCCTGGTTACCTGGCTCCCCTCCTTGTTCAGGAGCACGCTGTCTGTTCTGGACTCCCCGCTGCCGGCAGCCTTCACCACGCATTTCATGAATTGGGGATTGACCGGTACGTTGGAGAAGGTGAACGCACCGCTGGAATCCGTCGTCGTAGTCATCTGGCCGTTCAGGAGATATTGGGCGATGCCCTGTACAAGAGCGGCAGGGTTGATGTTGGCATTGGCAGTAAAGCCGGGAGACCCACCCGGAGAAGAACCAACCGGGGAAACGTGTTGACCAGCCTGGCTTGCCGCTTGCACCGGTTGCCGGATAGTCTGACTGATGGGGCGCGTCGGTTGCTGGATGACCTGACTGACCGGTCGCTTGACAGCTTTTGCGGGGGAGGCATTAGTCGCTTTAACCACCGCAGTTGCCATCGTCGAAGCGGTTGCGGTTGCCGTAGCCCTCGCCGGCCGCAGCACAAGCTGATTCGATATATGCGTCGCCTTGTAATAGGCGCTATCGGTCAGGTATAGGGTTACCGTCGCCCCGGCAAGAGGTCGTTTGGCCCCACCCTGCCCCAATATCTCATCCACCGTCCCGCTGAAAGTCGTCGGACCCGTCGCCAGCTTATAGGTTTCATCAATAGTCCGGGGAGCGGTCGGCCGGGTCCCCGAAGACGTAACGCCAAGGCTGGTGACATAGGTAGTAAAACCGGGAGCCATAACCCTGACCTTGTATTCATCACCATTGCCGTTGCTGAAAAAAAGCCGGGTGGCCGTATAACCATTCCGAAGGGACGCCACTTTTATATAGGACTGCCCATTAATGGTCTCCGCATTCCGCTGGCCGGCATCCATATTTCCTTCGGTCCGCAGGGAGGTATTACTGTTATAAAACTCAGCCTTCCGGTAGACATCGATGGTGGCCGACACCAGCTCGCTGTCGCCGCCCGGATTCGTTGCAAATGGCAGGAACCGGTAGGTGTTGGCATATGCTTTGACCTCACCAAGATCATAGCTACCCCCAGCCTCCGGGAACGAAAAGGAAAAGTCCGGCAGGGAAAAATTATTTTCCTGGATGCTGATCGTATACCGGAAGTTTTTCCCATTCCCAAAGCTGGCCGGAGGTATAAAGGCCAGCTGAAAATTGCCCTGCTCATCGGTCACGCCCGTCCCTGCCAGCTGGGGAGCAGCGGAACCCGCAGACCGGCTGGTGTCGGTAGCCAGTAATTTAAAGATCGTATTGGCCATCGGGTGTGCCTCCGATCCATAATTTGAAAAGGTAGCAGGGTTGTCATTGTTTACCAACGCGCCTGTCCCACCCCCGATGACATTAACAAGAGACGAATAGACGCCCGCTATCTGTCTGGTCGTGGCAGCAACGATGGGCGCCGTCGGTGCAACGGCTTTCAGTGCCGTGAGGCTTGGAGTTGCCAGGGCAGCTGCCGTTCCCAATGGTCTGGCGGCCACCAGCGATCCGCTATAAGCAACCTGGATGATCTTTTTCGCTGGCTGCACGGCAGCCACAAAGCTGGGATCGCTGAGTACGTCGTTGACCAGCATTTTATCGCTATAGCTGTTGATAATCCCCGATCCTTTAAAAACAGAGGGAGTATACGAAGATTTGGCTGAGAGCGGTTGTTCTTCTGATTGACGATAATACCAGGTCAGCCGTCCCTTGATGGTAGCAGCCGGCAGGTTGGATCCGGGCTTATCCGTACCGCCAGCCTCCCCCGCAGCTCCAGCGGCAGGTTCTCCATAGACAAAGCTGGCGACCTCGCTTCGGCCATTATTGCGAAAAGCAATGGTATTGAAAGGGTCCTTTGCCGTCACCAGCAACGCGTATCTCCTGCCTGGCGTCAGCGCCGGTGAGGCAGGTCCATAGACCAGCAGGTTAGTGCTGATCACCGTCTGGTTAAAAAAAAGCGGGGTCGTAGCAGAAAGAATGGCATCATTCGGATTGCGCCCATCCAGGATCTCGGCCATGCTGATCGTATACTGGGTGGAGGGCGGCGCTCCGGCCGGCGTCGTCCAGCTGATCACAAAATGCTGGGTCGTCAGGGCGGATATGGGCTGCTCGTTAAAAGGACTAAGGATTATCGGCGGTTCAACATCGCTGATCGGAAACACGTTGCTGCATCCCAGCGGCTCGGGGGAAGACAGCAGCTGACCGGTGTTGTAGTTGTAGGCCTGGATACAGATCTGGTAATTCCCTTCCGGCAGCCCGTTGCCCCGGATCACCTGGTCCTTGCTGATACCGGTAAATTGAAGCTGGTTGTAATCAAACAGCTGACTGATATCGACGCCGTTCAGGGAACGAAGCTCCCCGCTGTTCAGATGGATGGGCGAAGGGCTTCTATACCGGGGATCGACCCGCAGGGTGATGCCATTGTCCCCGGTGATAGTGCCACGCAGCTGGATATCCTGTGCAAGAGTGGTCATGTTACGAATCGCGATCAGCACCTGCTGGGGACGGGAGCCGTAGTCGGTCACTTTGGACGGATAAGGCGGCAATATGCTCACCTTGATGTCTACCTGCGCAGTAGCAACTTTCAGCAGGAACAGCAAACATATCGTGACGATCTTTTTCATAATTGGGAGTGTTAAAAACTATAGTCATACCCCAGCTCTGCCCGCAGCTCGGAAAACTCCGGCAGCAGGATGGATGCATTGGCCGGCTTATCGCTGGTATAAAAGAACAGGGCCCGCAGGCTATGCCGCCGAAAGAATTTGTATTGCAGACTGGACGAAGCGTTGACCGTATGGTCATCTCCACCATTGCGCTTGCCGGTGAAGAACCCGGCACTGGCCGACGCAAGAAAGGCCGATTTGAAAAAGGATTTACTGCATCCCAGCGTGGCGCCCTGGCTGCGGTCGCTAGTGCCCGTAGCATCCGCCCGGGTCGTGCTGATATTCACGAACAGCGTCAGGGCCGCCGGGGTAATGCCCACTGTATAGTTGAGATAATACTGGTCGTAGTCGACATTCCGGCTGATGGCATTCTGCGCGAAATAGTTATTGAAATCGTTCATCCGCATCAGGTTCGCGGACAGGATGACGGTATGGGTAATAGCCGTTCCAATATGCATCCAGCGCGGGCTGATGGAAAGGTTCCGCGTGGTCTGAACGATCTTCAGCGAGTCGGCGAAACGAATGGTATTGGGTTGCTGATTGTTGGAGAAATTGCTGAAATTGATATCGATGCCCAGCTCTTTGGTGAGATCAGCGCTCAGCAACGCCGTTCCGATCACTTTGTGCGAAGTGGCTGCCTTCTGATGCTGGATATTGTCATGCTGAAAGCCGATGCTGCCGTTGAACCGCAGCCTGTTTTTAAAGGCCCTGAACGCCGGAGCGATAGTATAGTTCACCAGGTCGCTGTTGAAGAAATACGCTCCCATGGATTTAAAATCCGGATCCACGCGCTGGTACTGAAGTTTGACGGACCCTGCCTTGGCACGATAGCCGATGGCTGCACTGATGGCCGTATACAATTCCGAGGTCCCGTTGACAGGAGTGATGGTCCTGAGCTTTTTCAGTAAAGGGTCGTCCAGGGAATCAAGGGTCAGCGGAGAGTTGACATCACGCGTGTAAAGACTGCTTCCGATATCCCCTTCAAAGAAGATATGTTTGGCCAGGGTGAAACGGGTGCTCAGAGCTATCACCGTATTCGCCGCCGGTAGTACGTCCAGGGAATCCAGCATATGTTTGGGCGCCAGGAGACTGCCGGCATCATCCTTGCCTTTCAGCACGCTGAGATCGACGAAATTATCCCGGGACCCATATCCCAGCTTAAAAGCATAGGCCTTTCGGGTAAAGGAAACGGGGGCAAGACTCTGTGTGGCCGTATCGAGCGTAGTCGCCCTGTTGAGGCGGCCATACATAAAACCCACCCGCAGCTTGCCGGGATTCAGCTCAAAACCGGCTCCCAGCATAGTATATCCCGCCAGGGTATAAGGCGAGAAGCTGATATTACGATAGCCCAGGTGTACGGTAACCCATTTATAATGCGGGCTGATACCAAACTGGTTGAAGGGCTGGTTGAAGGAGCGGTCCGCTTCGCTGATGGAAAAGTTCATGGGCATCGATATTCCATACAGGTTGGCGGTCAGGTTGCCGGAAAACAGGTAGGAAAAGGGCGTACGCCTGTCCGGAATCCCCGAGGCTTTATAAAAAATACCCCTTATTTGCGCGGAGCCGTTGACGGTAAAAGGCTTTTGTCCTCCGATAGCGCCAAGATCCTGCCCCCTGGCAGACGCCAGCAACAGGAGTGCCAGGGGAAGGACAAGGAGGTTAACTTTTTTGAACATAGAAACAAGGTTGGCAGTTACATCATTTACTCTTAGGGACAGCTATGCGAAAGAACCCATCGGTGACGGCTATCGTTTTGGAGCCGTCAAGCGTGCTGCCGGTAAAATAAAAGATGCCTTCGGCCCAGTTGTCATCCACTTTTGTAATTTCCATTTCCCCTTTTCTTCCTCCCCAGATGCCGACCTCATCGTCGTTGAACAGGTCCACGGCCTGGTGATCGCTGAATTTCACTTTCTTTCCTGCGTACAGATACCGCCGGTCATAAGGAAGGCTGATCGATACCTTATTATAGGATCCAACGATCCGGCCCGCAGCTTCTGCCGGTATCATACCTGCAGCCACCCAGGCCTTTCCGCCAATGGTAGCTTTCATCGTCAGACCGCCTTCCTGTGTAGGGATCGACCCTGCTGTAGTTTCGACGGTCTGTTTTATCCCCTCAGCCAGCTTCTTTGGATCGGACTGGCTATTGCAGGATGATAAGAAGAAAAGGAGCAGGAATGAAGTTAGCAGCTGTTTCATATTTCAGTTTTGGCAAACCTACATCCGGTCAACCCGCCCCTGAAAGGCCAATCGCTGAACGACCTTTTGAATAGATGAATGCAGTTACCGGCAAAAAGTCCTATATTGGATACCGGTAGGATTGCTCTATGACCCAGCTAACCAAAAAACATCGATGTATCATAGTGGATGACAATAAGTTGGATGGACTTACCATCTTGTCATTCGTCAGAAAATGCCCGTTTATCCAGGTCGATGGGCTCTTTGAATCCGCCGTCATAGCGCTGGAGTTTGCCCGTAAGACACCGCTTGATGTTCTTTTACTGGATATCGACATGCCCGGGCTCAATGGATTGGACCTTCGGAAGGAACTCAGCAATATACCCGCCTGTATCTTTATTACCTCTCACCCCGAATTTGCCCTGGAAGGTTTTGAGACCGCCGCCCTCGATTACCTGGTAAAGCCGGTCAGACCCGATCGTTTTGAAAAAGCCATGGAGAGATTGGAGCTTTTCCTGGAGGTCCATCACAAAGCAGCATTGCTGGACTATACACTGGGAGAAGATACCCTGTTCATTAAGGACGGACACAACCACATCAAACTCCAGCTGCATGAAATAATCTACCTGGAGGCGTTGAAAGATTATACAGGCATCATAACCCGGCAAAAAAAATACTGTGTGCTGACACCTCTTGGAAACCTGCTCAAGGAAAAACCTTTTCAAAGTTTTATCCGCATTCATCGCAGCTATGCCGTACAAAAACATTTTATTGATAAAATAACACCCAGGGAGGTTATGATCAGTAACATGCAGCTCCCCGTCGGCAGAAGCTACAAGGAATCAATTGACAGGTTCTTAAAGTCCTAAACAATGAAATCTATACTCCTCGCTTTTTTAGTTTTCCTGGTAAACGGCGTATCCGCTCAAAAGAACGGGCAGTCCCTGATCGATTCGCTGGTCGCCGGCCTGCCCGCGCTGAAAGAGGATTCCGACAAGGTGAAAGCATATGGCCGGGTCGCAGCAACCTATATGCAGGTCGATCAACAGAAAGGATTCAATTTTATAGACAGCGGCTTGCAGCTGTCCGAAAAGCTCCATTGGAAAAAAGGGATCGCCAATCTCTACAATAACAAGGGGTTGATGATCGGGGACACCGGCAACAATACCCTCGCCAGGGACCATTTTGAACGAAGCTATGTGTTGAACAAGGAGCTCGGTTCAAAGATCAACCAGGTCAATAACCTGAACAATATCGGCAGAAGCTATCAAAGGGAATCCAATTTTTCCCAGGCCATGGAATACTATTATAAAGCGCTGGCCCTGGCGGAAGAAATTAAGAATGATCAGAAGATAGGAATGGTGGCGACCAATATCACCGTCAGTTTCCTCACACAAAAGAACTATCCAAAAGCGACCGAATATGCCGAGATGACCGTGAAACACGGAGAATTGGCAAAGGCCCCTGACGATGTCGCCAAGGCCCTGCTTTTTTTGGGCATCATCAAAATGGATACAAAGGATACCGGTGCTGCAAAAAGCTATATGGAAAAAGCTTTCAGGACCTATAAGGAAATGAATAACAAACCGCAAATGGCGGAGGTGCTGGTGGAGATGGCCGAACTGGAATATCCGGACCATAAAAAAGTGATAGAAAAAATGCTGGCGGCCCAGGATATCCTGGATACAGTCAGCCCGGGGTCCCTGTCCGCCATTGCCAATATCACCAACCTTGGAGGTTCTTATTACGACATGGCCATGCAGAGTAAACAGCCGGATCGGAATACTTACCTGCAACAATCCGAAAGGTATTTATTACGGGGCATCGACCTCTGTAAACGAACCGGAAACGCAGAATACCTTTCGAAGATCTACCTGTCCCTGGCCGATCTTGAAGAGACAAAAGGAAATTACAAGTCAGCGCTGGACCATTACAAATCATGGTCCGCTACCAACGATTCCCTTTATTCACAGGACAAGAAAAATGAGCTGGCCGGGCTGGACGGAAAATATAAGATCGCTTTAAAAGACAAGGAGATCGCTTTCGACAAATTGACCTTGTCCGATCAGCGCAGGACACAGATCGGGTTGATCGCCGGCCTGCTTTTATCCGGCATCATCGGGGGATTATTATATTGGCAGGGCCGCAACCGGAAGAAAACAAACACGACGCTGATGGTGCTCAACGATCAGCTGGATGAAGCCAATAAGGTCAAGGCAAAGTTCTTCGGGATCCTCAGCCACGATCTTCGTGGTCCGGTCGCCAACCTGATCCATTTCTTACACCTTCAAAAAAATGATCCTGACCTGTTGGAGGCAGGAGACCCGGCAGTTCACCAGCAGATGATCAGCCAGTCCGCAGAAGATCTGCTGAACAACATGGAAGCAATGTTGTTGTGGAGTAAGGAACAGATGGAAGACTTTAAACCAAATATAAAAACTGTGGCGGTCAGCGACCTGTTCGATCACCTCCAAAAATTCTTTCCTCAAACCGGCGCAATACAACTTCAATTCACCCAGGAGCCTGGACTGGTCGTATTGTCGGATGAGAATTATCTGCAGGTCATTATGCAGAACCTTACATCCAATGCTCTGAAAGCATTGCAGAACAGCTCCAACGGAAAAATTGAATGGAAAGCCGGGAAAGATGGAGGTTCGACCATTTTATCTGTTACGGATAACGGTCCGGGCATCAGCGACGAACAGATAAAAGTCCTGTATGAGGAAGGCAGCAGCCTCAACGCAAAGACCGGGTTTGGCCTGCATCTGATCAGGGACCTCGCCAAAGCGATCCGTTACCGGATAACCATCCGGTCCCAACCCGGAATGGGCACCACCTTTACCCTGACCAACGCTTAGAATAAAGCCCCTCCGCCCCCATACCGCGTCTCGCCGCTCCGCTTCCGAAAAGAAAATTGTTTATCATTGTAGGATGAAATCTTTTAAAAGGCGGGATGGGTTTGAAGGCGAAAGAATGATCAATCTCCCTGAATCTGTGTGGAAAAAATTGATCCGGGATAATGTTATGCTGGAACAGTTTTATATAACACATATTGGCTATTTCCCCAACGCAACCTATCATTACCGTGAATGGAAAAAAGGTTGCCCCGATGACATTTTAATCTATTGCCTGCGCGGGAAAGGCTGGTATGAGATCGGTAAAAAACGTTTTGAAGTAGGTGTCAACGAATTTATCATCATACCCGCCACAAAGGAGTACCTGCGATATGGAGCAGATGAAGCCGACCCCTGGACAATTTACTGGGTCCATTTTAGCGGCCGGGATATGAATACATTCAACCGCAGTTTCGGAATTGGAATATTTGACGGTCCGCAGCCCATCATCTATAATGAAAAAGGCCTGCAGATCTGGCATATGATGTACCATAACCTGGAAATGGGTTATAGCAAAGAGAATCTCACGAATACAAATATGTTTTTGTATAGTTTCATCGCAACCTTCCTTTATCCCGACCGGCAGGTGAATGAAAAGAAACAGGATGCAAAAGATCTGATCACCGATACGATCCTGTATATGCAAAGCGAATTACACCGCCAGCTAACCGTAGAATCCATGGCGCAAAAAAAAGGCTTGTCCACTTCCCATTTTTCCAGCCTGTTTCGTAAAGCGACCGGCATGTCGCCCCTTGATTATTTTATTCATCTGAAATTACAAAAGGCCTGCCTGCTATTGTACAGCTCGGACATAAAAGTCAAAAAAATAGCCGCAGAGATTGGTTATGACGATCCTTATTATTTTTCAAGGCTTTTTAAAAAATATATGAAAGTCTCCCCCGATCAATACAGGGCGCTTCAGAAAAAGGGTTAACCAATCAGGCTTGCAGCTTAATAAAATACTCCATCCCTTTTTGTGTAGCAAATTCAATGACATCTTTTTCGTCTTTTTTACAGGGGATGGACTTACCAGTGGAATCCTTAATAGTAAACAACCCGTGCAATAAGATATGACAGTACAGTCCACTGGTCGAGCGGATCTTTATATTTTGCACTTTCCCCTGTTGCCAGTTAAACGAAACTTCAAATCCCTGGCGGGCCCTTAATCCTTTTACAGACCCGCTCCGGAGCGAGGCATCCGCAGGCAGAGCGGGCAATAGACGAATAACGTTTTTCCTGCCATGACTCTGCATCAACATCTCCGCGATCCCGGCAACAGCACCCAGGTTGCCATCGATCTGGAAAGGCGGCCCCGCACAAAAAAGATTGGGATAGGTACCGGCTCCATTATTATAGTCTATTTCAGAAGCATTCGAAGGCGTTAGAAAAGAACGCAGAAAATACAAGGACTTGTCACCGTTCTGCAGACGGGCATATAAAGCCATCCTCCAGGCCCAGACCCATCCTATTCCGCTTTTCTTCCGCCGTTCTAAAGTTGTAGCTGCCGCTTTTGCAAAAGCCGGCGTTTCCCGGGGAGTGATCTCATCAAGCGGGTAGACCGCCATCAAATGCGAGGTATGGCGATGTTCCGGTTCCACTTCTTTATAGTCCTCCAGCCACTCCTGCAAGGCCCCGGTCGAAGGGCTGATTTGCAGCGGCGCAAGCCGTGGTACAATAGAACGAAGAGTATCACGCCAGGCTTTATCAACATTTAAAATAGCAGCAGCCTGTATAGCTTCACCCAATATCTCCCGGCCAAGCTGCATATCCACCGTTGGCCCCATGCAAGTAGCGATATGTTCGCCATTGGGTCCAAAAAAAGAATTTTCCGGTGAATTGGAAGGAGCCGTGACCAGCCATTTATGCTTTGGTTCTTCAATTAAAATATCGGTATAAAACTGCGCCGCGCCTTTAATGATCGGATAGACAGCCGCAAGAAATTTTTTGTCCGGGTTGTATTGGTAATGCTGCCACAAATGCATAGTAGCCCAGGTGCCCCCGGTAACGGTAGAACCCCAGGTAGCACCTTCGCCCGGCGAGGTATACCCCCAGGGATTGGTAATAGGATGCGTTACCCACCCCCTGGCGCCGTAATAGATCTTTGCAGTGCGGCTTCCATAAGCAGCCATCTGACCCAATAAGGCGAACATCGGCTGATGACAATCCGCAAGATTGGCAACTTCGGCCGGCCAGTAATTCATTTGTACATTGATATCCGTATGATAGTCGCCATTCCAGGGTGTTTGATATTCATCGGCCCATAGTCCCTGCAAATTTGCCGGCATCCCGCCAGGGCGGGAAGAAGAGATCAGCAGGTATCTGCCGAAGTTGAAATACATATTGATCAGATCAGGATCCGATGCACCGTTGCCAAACCGGGTCAGTCGTTCCAATACACTCAGATGGGCTATCTCCCCGCTATTTTCAGCAGCGGAAAAGTTCAGACGACATCTGTTAAAATAATACTGGAAATCTTTTACATGCTCAGCCAGCAAGTCTCCCCAGGATCTGCCGGATGTTTTACCCAATGTTTGCAACACGACAGGTAATGGAGCCGGCCCGCGCTTTTCCACTTTTGGCCAGTTCATATCGGTTGCGGCTCCTATTAATAATATACATTCATTTGCATGGGTGATCACAATACCGGTATCAGTAACAGATAGCTGTCCGCCAAGAGGCATCGCTTTTAATACGGCAGCATAATGAATGCCTTCATCTCCTTCACTATTCATGGTCCCCTTCATATACATCTGGCCTTTTTCCATCACATAATCAGCACGTTCCTTTCTGTAAAGACGGGTTGTAAAAGAAAGGCTCCCAGGCTTGGACGCTTTTAAGCAAACAGCGATTACCTGCGATGGCGCAGATACCACAACTTCTTCCGTATAGGTGATATCCGCTCTTTGCCAGGAAGTAGTCGTCAACGCGCTGTCCAGCCGGAGTATTCTTTGATAATTCCGTACTGGCACATGACCATCAGCCCAATTAATAAAAAGATCCCCCAACGTCTGGTAACAACCATATTTCACATTGGCGCCTTCACCCGAACCCGAACCTTTTCCCTTGCAAACAAAATGCTTCTGCATGAGGCTCTGCGCCTCCGCGTTCTTGCCTTCGAGCAGCAACTGCCTGATCTGCGGGAGATAGTTGATGGCCTGGGGATCATCAGCATCCTGTACTCCCCCACTCCACATTGAAATTTCATTTAACACGATCCGTTCCCTGTCAGTCCCCCCAAAAACCATGGCTCCCAGACGGCCATTCCCCAGGGGAGAAGAAGAATGATAATTGCCAGCCGGCTCTTTAAAGAGCATGCGGACATCATTTTGTGCACAAAGATTAGTGGAATATAAAAAAAGCAATACCAGGAAAGGCCGACGGACTTCTTTCAATAGGGGCATAGCAAGTTTTTAAAATTGTAGCGCCAGACAAATATAGAATCATTTCGCCGAAAAAAGATTTTACAGCAGGCATGCTAAATCCTTGATCAAACACTATTATTTGCGTGATCACAATTTTTATTATCTTTATCTGCATATCAACTAACGAATTGCTTAACTCTCCATTATATGATGAACGGGCTATGCTCTCGCAAATAGCCGGTGGCGATGAGAATGCCTTTCGTAACTTATTTCACCAGTATAACCAACAGCTTCGGCCTTTTGTCCGGAAATTGGCCGGCTCCGACCAGGCGGTGGACGAGATCCTGCAGGAGGTCTTTTTAAAGATCTGGCTGTATCGAAAGAAGCTGGCTGCTGTCGAAAATCCAAAAGCATATCTCATCCGGGTCGTCTCCAATGAATCGTATAATTATCTGAACAGACTGGCAAAAGAGAACCGCCTCGACGAAAAAAGACGATGCAGTCCGCAGGACGTATACCCTTCTCCCGAACAGTTTTTTGTAAGAAGAGAGACGGAACAACTTATCGATGAAGCTGTTAGCAGGCTGCCCGCCGCCTGTCAGCAGATCTTCCGGATGAGCAGGGAACAGGAACTGCGTATTCCCGAAATAGCGTCGAGCCTCCGGCTTTCAAACAATACGGTCAAGAACCAGCTTGTCAAAGCCCTAAAGATCATCCGCTTGCATCTTGCCCGTACCGCCCCGCTCCTGCTATTCTGCCTGTTCAAAAAATTCTAACCATCCTCGTTCTTCTCCTTCGAAAAATTCTGACCACCCTCTTTCATCTCCCGCAAAAAAAATATTCCCCCGGCATAGCCACAGGTTGAATTTTCCATGTCTTGAAACAAAGGCTCCAGTCAAAACATACAGAAATCTTGTTTATGGACAATAAGGAAAAGGCTGCTCATCTGCTCCGGCTATATCTGACAAACAAAATCAGTTCGACGGAATTGAACGATCTCAACAGGTTCCTGCTCGACGAAAGTTACGCCGGATACCTGCAGTCGGCACTTTCGGAGCTCATTGAAGCGTCTCCGGCTTTACCCGATTACCAGGAAGAAGAATGGGAGTCGCTATACCAAAAGATCCGCCACAAGGCAATCAAACCCCACACCATACCTCCCTACAAACGTAGAAGCTGGCTCATCGCCGCCGCAACGATCATGGTCATGTTCACCGGCGGAGCAGTAGCGCTGATGCTGAGATCCGGTAACGATAAAGCCTCCCGACCCGTGGCGGACCGGATCAAACCCGCGTCCAACGATATAGGGCCGGGCGGCAACAAAGCTACTCTTACCCTGGCCGATGGCTCAACCATCGATCTCGACCAGGCAAACAACGGAACCATCCGGCAGCAGGGAAGATCACAGCTCGTCAAAGTCAACGGAGACCTGCTGGCCTATAAAGAGAGCCGGCAGATGAATAAGGAAGAGGATCCCAACTCCTTTAACAAGATCAGTACTCCCAGGGGCGGAAAATTCCAGCTGGTATTACCCGACGGCAGCAAGGTCTGGCTCAACGCAGCCTCTTCCCTGACCTATCCGACGACGTTCGCAGGTAAGGACAGATCGGTACAGCTCCAGGGAGAAGCCTATTTCGAGATCGCCCCCAATGCTGCAAAACCCTTTAAGGTCAATCACGATGGCCTGCAGATAGAGGTTCTTGGGACCAGTTTCAACATAATGGCCTACAAGGACGAGCAGGCCGTCAGGACTACCCTGCTGGAAGGACGGATAAGAGTACACAATGGCGGCCAGGCCGTCCTGTTAAGTCCGGGACAACAGGCCCGGTCAAAGGACAACCAGCCTGTCTCCGTAGCTGCTGCTGACCTGGAAGAGGCCGTTGCCTGGAAGAACGGAGTGTTCCGGTTTAACGAATCCACGATCGAAGAGGTAATGCGGCAGATCTCCAGGTGGTACGACGTGGATGTCGTCTATGGAAGCAGCATCCCAAAAGACCTTTTCCGGGGAGAGATCTACCGGAATGTCAACGTCTCCGCAGTGCTGAAAGTGCTGGAAGTAAGCGGTGTCCATTTTCGGGTAGAAGGGAAAAAGATCTTTGTGCTATCGTAAGACCAATACAAACAGCAAAACCAAAACAAACAGCCATATGGATCAAGCTCCATGATCAAACAACGGCTTAACCCAAAAAAAATCCGGGAGCGGTCTCACGCGCCCCCGGGAAATGCCGGGTTAATGTCTGACAACACTGAGTAGGATTATCGATGTTTTAACCCAAACACTGTAAAAGTATGCAATCGCATCGTCATGTAAAAGCCCGTCTTTCAACGGGGCTTTTGCGAACCAAAACCTGTGCAGCCGCCAGAACCAGGACGGCCGGCATGACTTGTTCGAGAAGTAAAATTTTCCTCGCCATGAGAATGACTGCTATTTTGCTGACAGCAGCCTGTTTGCAACTGAGCGCCGGGACTTATTCACAGAAGGTAAGCCTTTCCGTCAAAAAGCAATCGCTGGAGACGGTGTTCCGGCATATAAAATCCCAAACAGGTTACCTTTTCTGGTACAAGCTGGACATGCTCAGGATCGCCAACAAGGTCACCATCACCGTAGTCGATCAGGACCTGCCAAAAGTGCTGGATGAGATCTTCAGTGATCAGCCCCTGACCTATGAGACGGTGGACAAGACCATCGTCGTCAAGCTGAAAGAGCCGCCGGCGCCCAATCTTACCTCCGACAGCCCTCCCCCGGTCACCGTCTCCGGAAAGGTCACCGATGAAAAAGGCAATCCGCTGCTTGGCGTTTCGATCCAGGTCCGCGGTGCCGGAGCCAAAGGAGGCGTACAGACAAATGCCGAAGGGTTCTTCACCCTTTCCGGCGTCAGGGAAGACGCCGTACTGGAGTTCAGCTACGTAGGCTACGAGACCCAGCAGGTGCCGGTTCGCGGAAATACGACCATCAAACTCGTCCTGAAAGCCCTGTCACAGAACCTCGGCGATATGGTCGTGGTCGGTTATGGCCGTGCCAGCCGGAAGAACCTGTCCAGCGCCATCAATACCGTCAAGCCCGAAGACCTCAACAGGGGCGCCATCACCGACGTGGGCCAGCTGCTGCAGGGCAAGGTCCCGGGCCTCAACATCAGCGCCAGCGGCGACCCGAATAAACCCGCCGCCGTCGTGCTCCGCGGAGCTTCTACGATCAACAGCCCCGGCGGTCCCTTCTATGTCATCGACGGCGTACCGGGCGCCGACATCTCCACCATCGCCCCCGACGACATCGCTTCCATCGATGTACTAAAGGATGCTGCAGCTACCGCCATTTACGGTAACCGCGCAGCCAATGGCGTCATCATGGTCACCACCAAAAGAGGAAAAAAAGGACAGACCCTCGTCGCCTACAACGGCTATGTAGGCGATGAACAGGTAAGCAGCAGCGTGAAAGTGATGGATGCCCCGCAGCTGAGAGCTTTTCTGACAAAGAACAACCAGAACTTTTCAGCGACAAGCGACCTCGGCGCCAATACAAACTGGCAAAAAGAGATCGAAAGATCATCCGCGATATCCACCAACCATAACCTGTCCTTTTCCGGCGGCGGCGAACACGGCACATACAGCGCCAGCATCAACTACGCAAAAAAACAAGGTATCATAAACAACAGCGACCTGACCCGTGTCATCGGCCGACTGTCCATCGAGCAGTACGCGTTGAACGATAAGGTAAAGTTCAGCCTCAACGTCATCAACAGTAACAGCAATGCCAACGACATCCCCTATCTCGGCGTCATCCTGCTGGAAGCAGCCAAATACCTGCCGGTATCTCCGGTAAAGAACGCGGACGGTTCCTATTACGAGAACCTCACCACACCGAACTATTATAATCCTGTTGCCATGCTCAACAACAGCCAGATGAACAACAAGTACAACAATCTGCTGGGCAGCTTCAATACACAGATCCGTTTGCCTTTCGGTCTTACCTATGATCTCAATCTTTCCTACCAGAATTATTCCACCCTGCATGGTGAGTATTACGACAGCTACTATACCTCGAAATACAACAACATGTACAACAATCCCGATCCGGGTCCGACCGGTCATGGTCTACAGACGTTTGGTCCCAACGGCCAGGCGGTGAGAAGCAGCTACCAGAACAGGGCCAAGGTGCTGGAGACCTTCTTTACGTGGGACCGCCATTTCGGCAACCATTCCGTCAATGCAGTGCTGGGATATTCCTGGCAGGACAACATCAGCAACGATGGCTTCCAGCTGACGTCCTTTAATTTTCCCGTGGACAATATCAGCTATAACAATTTTGCCCTCAGCGCCCCATATGCTTCTGCCACTTATCCTCATGTCAGCTTCGGACCGGATGGATTGTACCAGGAGACAAAGCTGATCTCCGATTTCTTCCGGCTGAACTATAATTACAAAGACAAATATCTCCTGCAAGGGTCTTTGCGAAGGGACGGCAGCTCCGTATTCGGAGCCAACCACTATTGGGGTTATTTCCCATCCGCCAGCGCCGCCTGGAGGATCAGCCAGGAGAAGTTCATGAATACACAGCATGCCTTTACCGACCTGAAACTGAGAGGCAGCTATGGGGTCGTAGGGAATTCATTCGGCTTCAACGCCTACACGGCACAGCTCTTTTCCGGCAGCCTTGGCACGTTCTATTACAACGGCAACCAGGTCAGCGCCTACGGACCCACCCAGGCCCCCAATCCCAACCTGAAATGGGAACAGACGGCTACTGCCGACCTCGGTCTCGATTTTGCCATCCTGAACGGGAAGATCAGCGGGTCCATCGATGTTTACGACAAAAAGACGACGGGGATGATCTTCCCCTATAAAGTAGATCCCATTCTCATTCCCGCCGGCACCATCATAGCCAATGGCGGAGGAGTAAGCAATAAAGGGATCGAGCTGAGCCTGACGGCTACCCCTGTCCGTAAAGCCGAATTCACCTGGACCACCACACTCAACCTGGCGCATAATACCAATAAGATCACGGGCCTAAATAATCCGCTTTTCGCCAGCGTGGATTCTATCCCCGAAGCGGACCCCGAAGCTGCAGGACAGTCCGGTACTTTCCTGCAGGTGCTGAAGGCAGGCAAGCCCCTTGGACAGTTCTATACGTTGCAGTATGGCGGGAAGAACAGCAGTGGTGTCACCCAGTTCATCGATCACACCGGCAAGCCCACCACTACTCCCGTGGCAGGTACAGATTATGTCTACGCAGGCAATGCCCAGCCCACCCTGCAGTTCGGATGGAACAACAGCTTGCACTACCATCGTTTCGATCTGAATGTTTTCGTAAGAGGTCTTTTGGGTAATAAGATCTTCAACGCGACCCGGGCCGACCTGTTCAGACCGTCTACCGCCTCCACTACCAATATCCTTGTCGACGCCGGCAGCGAGTCCATCGCAGATCCCAACGTCTACCGGTACTCCACCCGTTTCATCGAAAGCGGCAGCTACCTCCGGCTGGACAACGCAACCCTGGGTTATAATTTCAAAAGCATCGATCCTTACATCAAAGCCATACGGGTATACGCATCCGTTAACAATGCATTTGTGATCAGCGGCTACAAAGGCATAGATCCCGAGATCAACCAGGGCGGAGTAGCGCCCGGCGTGGATTATAACAATTTTTATCCCAAGACCAGGACCGTCCTGCTCGGCCTCAGCGTATCATTCTGACATTAATCGATTAAAAATAATTATATGAAGACGCTTTTTCATTATATACTATGCCCGGCGCTGATCCTCACAGCCCTCTCCTGTCATAAGGTGGCGGTCCAGATCACCACCGAGTTGACACCAAACGTTTTTCCCCAGACAACCCCACAGTTCATACAGGCTTCCGGTCCCGTCTATGCCGCGCTGAGAGGCAACTTTGCGCTGGATTACTGGTTCATACAATCCCTTTCTTCCGACGAGGCGATCCTGCCCGCCCGTGGCGGCAACTGGTTCGATCCGGGAAACGGCTATAACCAGATCCACCTCCACACCTGGACAAAAGACAATGGCTGGGCCAATAGCGTATGGGCCTCGCTTTCCCGCGTCATCGGCACCGCCAACCAGTCTTTGTCGATCCTGGCCACTACGATCCCCGACAGCGTGGCCACCAAAAAAGCCAACCTGGCCGAGATCACCGTCACACGCGACCTCGCCTATTTTATGATGATGGACGTTTATGGAAGTATCCCCATCGACACGACCTATGGCGATTATACTCCGCATGCCAATCTGCCCCGCACCCAGGTTTTCAGCTGGATCGAGAACGATGTAAAGAAGGCGCTGCCCTACCTGAGCACTTCTGCCGGGACGCTCTATTACGGAAGATCAAATAAGTATACCGCCTATGCCCTGCTGGCAAAGATGTACCTCAATGCGGAATATTATACAGGCACGGCCCGGTACGACGATTGCGTGGCGGCCTGCGATAGCATCATCAATGCAGGCGGCGGTTCGTTATACGCCCTCGAGCCAAGAAGCACGTATCTGCAAATGTTTTATCCGACCAACGGACCGGCCATGAAGGAGTTTATTTTCGCCATCCCCTATGATCCCACCGCAACACTTTATCCCGGAACCAACGGTTTTATGTACCGCGCGCGTTATGACCTGAATCGCAACCTGGGCATGAAATACCGGTATTCAGGTTCCACCCCCGGCACCAATGCCGACCCCATTGTAAATCTAACCACCGGTGGCGGACTCGTAAACAGCCAGCCCAGCGGACCGGAAAGCACCATCGCTTCCTTCTTCGCGTATTTCAACGATCCCAACGACGTCCGCAACGGGCAGTGGCTGTCCGGTCTGCAATACAACGCCGACGGCACACCGCTGATGGTCAAGACGACAAAAGGCGGCTCACAGGGTTATGACGCCACCTACACCGGCGCCGATGCGGGCAGCACCTATGTTTATCAACTCAACATCACCCCGGACGTCTATTACCGCACCGATCCGAAGAGCGGAGCCAACCCCGCTATCTTTGACCTCGGTAACGATGAGATCTCCTGGAACATGGGTGTACGCAATACCAAGTTCTATCCCGACTACACCAACGCGTCCAACCGCAACCAGAACAATGACGTGCCGGTATTCCGCTATTCGGATATCCTGCTGATGAAAGCAGAAGCCATCCTCCGCGGAGCCACCGCCACCCAGGGAGCTACCGCCCTGTCCCTTATCAACCAGCTGAGGGCCCAGCGCACCAGCTCTCCGGCATGGACCAATATCACACTGGATTCTGTCTACAACGAACGTTGCCGCGAGCTCACCTGGGAGACCTGGCATCGCAATGACATGATCCGCTTTGGAAAATATGAAGACGCCTGGGGTTTTAAGACAGACGCCGATCCCAACCACCGGATCTTCCCGATCCCCAGCAGCGCCCTGGGCCTCAATCCCGCGCTGAAACAAAACCCCGGGTATAATTAGATTAATTTGCGGGTCCCGGTCTCCGGATCGGGACCATTTTATTTAATAGATATGAAATTCATTTTCGGACTTTTCTGCCTGCTGACAACAACCGCTGCATTCGCCCAAACTCGAAGCTTCAATATCCTTTCCTACGGCGCCAGGGCCGGTGATGCAAAAGACAATACCCGCGCCTTTCAGAAAGCAATAGACGCAGCAGCCCTGCATGGAGGGACCGTCGTGGTTCCGGCCGGGCGTTTTGTTACCGGTCCCATCCGCCTGCGATCGGACGTACAGCTTTATCTTGCCGAAAAAGCCGTGTTGCTGGGCAGCACCAAAAGGCTGGACTATGGTTCCGGGAAAGCCGTGGCATTGATCAGCGCAGACAGCCAGCGAAACATATCCATTACGGGAAAGGGCGCCATCGATGGACAGGGCCCCGAACTGTTAAAGGATATTTACCGGGTCCTGGAGAATGGCAGCCTGAAGGACGCAGAATGGAAGACCCCCAATCCCTGGGGACAGATCAGACCAGAAGAAGAGAACAGACCCATGCTCATCGAATTCAGAAATTGCGACGGCATTGTCATAAAAGGAGTGACCATGACCAACGGCCTGGACTGGATAGAGAGATATAACAACTGTTCCAATGTCATCGTCGACAGCATTTCGGTTGTAAGCAATGTCATGTGGAATAATGACGGCATCGACCTGGTCGACTGCAAAAAGGTGCGGCTGACCAATTCCTTTTTCAATGCCGATGACGATGGCATCTGTCTCAAGTCTGAATCGCCGGACGGGAGATGCGAAGACATCTTCATATCCCATTGCACCATCCGCTCAAGCGCCAGCGCCTTCAAGCTGGGAACGGCCTCCCGCGGGAGGTTCTCCCGGATCACGGTCAGGGATCTCACCATCTACGACACCTACCGGTCGGCCATCGCCCTCGAGACGGTTGATGGAGCCATCCTCGAGGATATAGACATCCGCGGGGTCAAAGCTACCAACACGGGCAACGCCGTTTTTATCCGGCTGGGCCGCCGTAACCGTAAGGCTCCCGCGGGCGAACTTCGCCATGTTTATATTGGGGACGTGTCCGTGGAAGTTCCGGCAGGCAAACCCGATAAGGGATATGAAATGGAAGGCCCGCCGGTAAAATTCCCGCACAACGTCTTCCCCGCCTCTATTACCGGGCTGCCCGGACATCCCGTACAGGACGTCACGCTGGAGAATATCGATATTACTTATCCCGGCGGCGCCAGCAGGGACACCGCCTTTGTGTCCCCCGATTCCCTGTCCCGGATACCGGAACAGGAAGCTGACTATCCCGAATTTTCTATGTTTGGCGAGCTGCCGGCTTCGGGATTATACGTCCGGCATGTAGCGGGCCTGCGGATCAAAAACTGCAGATTGCGGTATAAGACATCCGACTTCCGGCCCGCCTTTATCTTCGATGATGCGACGGGGATCCTGCTGAGCGGCATCGAGGCCTTTGCCGCAGCCGCCGCCGCAAATTAAGCACGCGGCCTTTGCAGCTGTATTCCGACCTGGTTGATCCAGCCGATAAGAGAAGCGAATGAAGCGCCCACCAGCGTATACGCGATGACATATTCACCGGCGATATAGAACTGGCCGCTGAGGAAACAAATGAGGATGATAACAGGGAGAGCTAAGAATGTAAAGATCGTTTTCATGTTCTGATTTTTTAATTTTTTACTTTCACGCTAAGCAGATCGTGGGACTTGATCCAGAAAGTAAGGGAAGTAATGGAGGTAAGAACGAGCAGGTAAGCCACGAGCAATTCTCCCTGTACATAAAGGGAAGCGCTGAAAACGTAGGCGAATACAATTGCAAAGAGGGTAATAATACTGAATAAAGCTTTCATTGCGGGTACATTTAGGTTTTAAAGACTATGTTATAAAGGAATTTGCGCTATTGGGGGTAGCTCATAGTCATTGGTAGTACGCCGGCAATTACAGAGGATTGTTGGAAGAGTATAGAGATCGAAAAAATTAAAAAAGGATCTGAGAAAGGTGATTCGTGGAGATTGGGTACGACTGCTGATTAGACTCGGGGTTGTTCGGAGAGGAGATTGAACTTGCGTGTTGGTAATGCAAACGTAATACGGAAATTTGGATTCTGCAAGAGTTGGCAAAAATTTATTTGCGCCACAGCCGCCTAAGGCGTAGCCTTCTTGATATCAATAGAATAGGTAAACTTATCGGCGCGGTAATAACCGATATTATATTCGATGGGCCGGTCCCCCGGATCGTAAACAAACCGCTCCCGGACCAGGATAGGCGAAGCAGCAGGCACCTTCAGCTTCCCGGCCATCTCACCGGCCAGCCCCGCGCTGATGTTCTCATTCGAACGCACCACCAGCACCCCGAACTTTTCTTCCAGCAGCGTATAAAGAGGCCGCGAAAAATCGTCCTCCGGAACCAGTCCGATCCGGGGATGGAAATAACTTTCAAAAAAGACGATCGGCTCCCCTTCGCTGCCTTTCAGCTTCGAAAGCTTCACCACGGTCTTGTGCAAACGAATATTAAAGAACCGGCTGACCTTCTCATCCGCTTTTACATATTCGGTCCGGAGACTTAGATTCTCCACCTGGATGCCGCGCTCCTGCATCTCCCGCGTAAAACTGTACCAGTGATCAAGACCCGTCGACAGCGTTTTTTTTGAAGCCGCCTTCGTACCCACCCCCTTTTTACGCGTCAGGAGACCTTCATATTCCAGCTTGTTCGTAGCCTGCCTTATCGTATTGCGCGATACCCCAAGCCGATTGGCCAGCTCCACCTCTTTTGGGAGGAACGCGCCATTGCGGAATTCCGGGGAGGCTATCAGCTTGCGCATCAATTCTTCCACCTGGAGATGTAATGGGATCTTATTCTGATGATCGATACGAAGCTGCATAGTTTTACGAATGTTCAAACATATAGACTTTACCCGATTTGCGCAATTTTTATTTCGTACAATAGCTGTATCACAAACGTACAGTCCGAACAAGCTCCGACCCTGCAATCTTTTGATTCCCAATTGACGCCAAAACGGGCCGCTTTTTTGTTCCAAAACTGGCATGCTAAAGAATTACTTCAAAATAGCCTGGCGCAACCTTTTCAGGAACAAAGGGTTTGCCACCACCAATCTGCTCGGTCTCGCGATCGGCATGACCTGCAGCATCCTGATCTTCCTTTGGGTGCATGACGAGCTATCCTTTGATAAATTCCACCAGAACTACAACAGCATTTACCAGGTCGTCGCCAACCGGGACTTCAAAAACCAGGTCTTTACGGACTGGAACATGACCTTCCCGCTCGGACCAGCCCTGGAAAAGGGTTATCCGCAGATCAAGACGGCAGTCGCGACGACGCATCAGCAGGAACGTGTCCTGGAATACGGCAACACCCGGCTGAAAAAGAAGGGTTACACAGTCAGCGGCCATTTCTTCGACCTTTTCACCTGGAAATTTATAAAGGGCAACCCCGCTACCGCGATCGCCGATCCTTCCTCCATCGTCCTGTCGGCCAGCGCAGCCAAAACATATTTTGGCAATGAAGAGGCGGTCAATAAGATCATGAAAATAGACAATAACCAGTCTGTAAAGGTTAGCGCCGTCGTAGCCGACGCACCCGGTAATTCCTCTTTATCTTTCGATTTCATCCAGCCGTTCAATTACTCCGATACCCTGGTAAAGGCCCAGATGAACGAATGGTATAATTCTTCGTGGGACGTTTATGTCCAGACGGCGCCCGGCGCCAGCAAGGCCTCGGTCGAAAAGATCATCAACGATCTTAAAACAGAACATGCTTCGAAAGATAAGATCAGCACGTACTTTCTCTTCCCGATGAGCAAATGGCGCCTCTACAGCGACTTTAAAGATGGCAAGAATATCGGCGGAATGATCGAAAACGTCCGGCTGTTCACGGCGATAGCCATCATCATCCTGCTTATCGCGTGCATCAACTTTATGAACCTTTCCACCGCCCGCTCGGAAAAAAGAGCCAAAGAAGTGGGCATCAGAAAAACGCTCGGATCGGACAAACGACAGCTGCGGTGGCAATTCCTTTTCGAGTCCATCATCCTTACCCTCATCTCTTTTGTCATAGCACTCGCAGCCGTCTACCTGCTGCTGCCCTCCTTCAATCTCCTGGTAGGCAAACACCTGGTGCTCCGTCTCAGCGATCCTGTGTTCTGGACAGGTTTGCTGATCATCATTCTGTTCACAGGAATTGTCGCCGGCAGTTATCCCGCTTTTTATCTTTCTTCCTTCAATCCCGTAAAAGTGCTGAAAGGGACTTTCATAGCTGGCAAAAAAGCTATACTCCCGCGGCGGGTGCTGGTCGTTTCACAGTTCGTGATCTCCATCCTCCTGATCTCTGCGACCATCATCGTCTACCGGCAGCTGGATTTTATAAAGCACCGTGACATGGGTTACAATCCCGATAACCTCATCAGCCTTCCGGCCACGGATGACCTGAACAAAAACTTCCCCGCCTTTAAGAACGACCTGCTCGCCACCGGCCTGGTCGAGGCGACCACCCGGACCATGTCCCCCATCACGGAGATCTGGTGGCGAAGCCCTTCACCGGACTGGGAAGGCAAACCGGCCGGCGTCAACATTATTTTCTCCGGCCAGACAGCCGACGTCGATTATGTCCGGACCATGGGTGTCAGAATGCTGGAAGGACATTCGTTTACCGGCACTCCCGCCGACTCGGGCAATATGCTGCTGAACAAGGCGGCCGTAGATGCCATGCATCTCACTCATCCTGTGGGTGCCCTCCTGCGCTATGGCTCCAACAAATACACGGTCATCGGCGTCACCGACAACGTCGTCATGGAAACACCTTATAAACCCGTGGACCCGCAGATGATCTATTATCAACCGGGCAACCTGAATGTCATCTCCGTCCGGCTGAAAAAAGGGATCCCACCGCAGGACGGCATCGCAGCTATGGGTACCCTTGTCAAGAAATATGATCCGGCGGCCTTCTTCGATTATCATTTTGTCAACCAGGAATTTGAAAAGAAATTCCTGACCGAAAAGCTGATCAGCCGCATCACCAACATCTTTGCCGGCCTGGCCATCTTTATCTGCTGTCTGGGTCTGGCGGGTCTCGCCTCCTTTACCATGGAAAGAAGGGTCCGCGAGTTTGGCATCCGCAAAGTTCTGGGCGCCTCCGTAGGCCAGCTCCTCGGGCTGATCTCGCAGGAATTCCTGAGACTGGTGACCATCGCCTTTGTCATCGCCGTTCCGCTGACCTGGTGGGCCATGAGCAGCTGGCTGGATAAATATACGTTCCGCGTGCCGATCAGCCCCTGGACCTTTGTCGCGGTAGGCTTGATGCTGCTGGCGCTGACCCTGCTTGTCGTAGGGCTCAATACCATCCGCTCGGCCATGCGCAACCCGGTGAAAAGCCTTAGGAGCGAGTAAAGCTTACCTCCTGCCCCCGCAGGTGAAAAGAAATTCTTTTACTATCTTGCCCCATGCCTTCAAACACCAGAAAATTCACCAGCTGGGGATTACTCTTCATCGCCGGTGTGATCTTTGTAAGCATTGGAGTACTCGCCTTTATCAATCCGTTGAGCAGCTATGTCAAGCTGACCAAGTTCGCCGGCTTCGGTCTCCTGCTCAACGGAGGATTGCTGCTGGCCATGATGATCCTGCGCCCCGGCCCTTCGCGGGAAAGCAAATGGCTGCAGGTGGAAGCCGCTCTGCATCTGTTCTTCGGCCTGTTGTTCGTGTTCAATCCCTTGCTTGCCTTTATCGCTCTCCCCTATTTTATCGGCAGCTGGATGCTGCTGGTCGGCCTGCTAAAGATCCTCATCGCCGTCATGCTCAGGACCGTCATCCGGGGCAGGGGTTTTGTGCTCGCGGCCGGCCTGCTTTCCACCTTATTCGGGTTCCTGCTGCTCTTCAGCCCCTTTGCAAAAGCAAATAGTATTACCCTTCTCTTAGGCGCTTTTGGCCTGATCATGGGCAGCCTCTATATCATAGACGCCTTCCGCTATCGCAAAAGTGAACAGAATGTGGAGATCATGTTATAAATTTGTCTCAACTATGTTTTACTACTTATGAGGCACCTTTTCTTCCTTGCTTTTTGCATTATGGGAGTCTTACTGGTCAATGCCCAGGACACCACCCACCTAAAGGATACGATCCGTTCCAGTAAAGTCACCCGGAAAAAGACCACGGAATACTACAAGGAGAACTACAAACGTGTCCGCCGGAAATTCGATTCC
This sequence comes from Puia sp., assembly GCA_036499285.1. Taxonomy (GTDB): domain Bacteria; phylum Bacteroidota; class Bacteroidia; order Chitinophagales; family Chitinophagaceae; genus Puia. The sequence continues at coordinate 76,438 of DASYEB010000008.1, forward strand.
TCCCTTTTTACAACTATCAATCTCCCGACGACAAGCGACTTTGCGGAAGACCTGGAAAGAACCTACCAGATGCTCAACAAAGTGCCGCTGGTGACAGAAGGCTTTGTCCACCTGCAGGGGATCGACGATCAGCTGGACGACGAAGATTCAGCCCTCAATATCCTGAAAGACCGGATGGTGCAAAGTGATCGAACCTTCAATGTCCGGAATTTGCAGATGTTCAACACCCTTTTGGATGCGCTGAACGGGAATGAAAAAGGGTATGCCAAATACCTGAACCGGTATGATACCGCTCTCGATGGCGTCAGACGGGACATCGCCAACCTGAAAAAAGATACGCTGATGCTGCAGATCTTCCGGGATTCTGCGCTGAAAGATACCTTCCAGGTCCAGCTGTTGGCGCTGAAACAGAAATGGAGACAGGTGGACAGCCTCGTTGTTCTCAACGGCGTACAGATCAACTCCCTCAAATCCGAAGCTTCCGCGCATGCTATCACCATCCAGGACCTTTCCTACCGGGTCGACCAGGAGCTGAAGTCGGTAGGCTCAAGGGCCTTTGGCAAGGAGAGACGTTATCTCTGGGAGCCGCGGTCCCCGGGTGCAAGCAATTCCTGGCAGAGTGGCCTGAAAAAGTCACTCGAGAGCGAGAAACAGCTGGCGGGATATTATTTTTCCAATACCCGGAGTAAGAGGGTCTGGTTGTTGTTCACCGGGGTGGTCTTCTTCTTCTGGATCTGGTTCAATTTCCGGTCCCTCCGCCGCCTCGATAAGCTAACGGCAGTAGAACATTTCCGGTTCCGTTTCGTCAACCCACACCCCATCGCCGGCTCGCTGATCTTTATCCTTACCCTGGCTCCGCTGTTCGATCTGCACGCTCCCGCTATTTACATCGAGTCCATAGAGTTTCTTCTTATGATCGTGCTGACCTGTGTTTTCTGGAAGTCCCTTCCCCGCAATCTCTTTTATGGCTGGTGTATCTTTTTATTGCTTTTCCTCCTGCTGCCTGGCACCCGTATCCTCGGACTACCGCTGAGCCTCCAACGCTGGACGACACTCATCATCGACTGCATGTCCTGCGTATTTGCCTTTTACTTCCTCTTTGGCAAACGTAAGATCTCCGGTCAGCCTCGCCTGGTCAGGCTGGCGATGGGTCTTTATTTCCTGTTCAATCTCCTGGCCGTATTGTGCAACCTGTTCGGACGGGTGACGCTTTCACAGATCTTCGCAGCGACCGCAGTATATTCCTTTGCAGAGACCGCCTGCCTGGCCGTCTTTGTAAAAATAGTCGTGGAAGCTTTCCTCCTGCAGATCCAAACCAGCCGCATTCGAAAGCATTATCCCGAGAACTTCGATCTTTCCGCCATATCCCGGTCTATTTCCCGGTTTGTCATCACTGTGGCCGCGGTCCTGTGGATCATCGTCTTTATGACCAACCTGAACCTTTTCGATGCGATGAACGATCTGCTCTTCGACATATTCACGACTACCCGCGACGTCGGCAGCTTTTCCTTTACCCTCGGTGGGCTCGTCCTGTTCCTGGGTATTATATGGCTGGCTAATTTCCTGCAGCGTTACATCGCCTATTTCTTTGGGGACACCGGGGACGATGCTGCGCTGGACGATCGCGGGCAACGATCGAGACTGCTGGTCACGAGGCTGATCCTGCTGATCGGAGGTTTTTTGCTGGCCGTGGCTGCATCAGGGCTTTCCGTCGACCGGATCACCGTGGTCCTCGGTGCCCTCGGTGTCGGCGTCGGTCTGGGTCTGCAGAACATCGTCAACAATTTTGTTTCGGGTATCATCCTGATCTTCGACCGGCCCGTAAGGATCGGCGATACGGTAGAGGTCGGGGATAAGAAAGGCCGGGTAAAAGAGATCAGCATCCGGACCAGTACGCTGCTTACCGAAGAAGGGGCCGAGGTTATCATTCCCAACGGAGATGTATTATCCAACCACATCGTCAACTGGACACTGAGTAATAATCATGTCCGGCTTGCCCTCTCCTTTAACATCGAGAAGCCCACCGATCCGGAAAAGATCAAACCGGATGCGATCAAAGAGATAGTCAAAAAGAACTCCAATGTCCTGCAGATCCGCGAGCCGCAGATCATGCTGAATGCACTCAACTCAAAGACCAGCGAGCTTCGGGTCTATTTCTGGATCAACGATGTGACAAAGACCCAATATACATCCGGCGAGCTCCGGACCAGCATCTACCGGCTGCTCGATCAGCAGGGGATCACGGTATTATAGCCGCATTGCCGCGGCATCACCCCATAAAAAAACCCCGGCGCCTGCCGGGGTTTTTCTTTTATATTCTTTATCGACTAGTGATCCTTATCGACATTGTTGAACTTGTTTGTCCAAAGGTCAACCTTGTCCTTGATATTCTTATTCTCGTAGATCGTGATCATCAGATCATAAGCATCCTTCAGCGAGCTTTTTTCTTCCATCTTCAGCTTGCCCTTAGAACCCAGATCCTTATCTACCTGCTCGAAATAAGGGATAGCCTCATCAAATTTCTTGCCGGCAGCAACACGCAGATCGGCTCTTTTCTTGATGTCATCGGGGCCCTTGCCAGGGATCTTTTTGGTCTGACCCTGCAGGTCTACACCGGCATTGTAAGAGATCTGTCCCAGGACCAGCGAAGCCTGGGGGTAATCCGGCTGAAGCTCAAGACATTTCTTCAGCATTTCCGTGGACTTGACGATCAGCGCATCATAGTTAGCAGGACGGCTGCCCTTGCTCGTGTCCGAAGCATACTGGTAAAGTTCAAGACCGTAGTTGAAGAAAAAGAGATGGTTCTTGGGAAACTTCGCTACGATCTCATCGTATTTGGCAAACAAAGAATCCTTGTTCCCCTTTTCGCGAAGGTTATCCAGCTCAGTGCTTGGCCAGAACAGGTCTTCAGGATATTGCTCCTTTGCCAGCGTGATGTACTTTTCCGTGTTGGCAGCATCCTTTTTTGTATTGTAATAGTCGACCAGCCATTTGTAGATGTCGATCATGTTGGAGCCGTTGATATTGCCGATCTTGGCTTCAGCCAGCTTGCCATAATAAATAGCCGCTGTATCCTTCAGACCCGCCTTTTCAGCAGAGATGCCGGCATACAACGTGGACGTGGTATCGATCTTGAGATTGGTCCAGCCTTTTGAGTTCATATAAGAGCTGGCCGCGAGCGCACCGGTAAAGTTCTGTAATGCTTCCTTGTACTTGGCGCCATTGTAGTCATTTGCTCCTATCTGGAAATAACCCTGGTAGATCTCATTGACCGGCTTGTAGCCATCCATCTGGAGAAGCAACAGCTTCTTGTCGTCGACATCCACATATTTCTTCAGGGCTTCAAAAGCCTGGTCACGGGCATCTGGATATTGCGCCCGGGTTGCATCGGTTGCGGCAAGAGCATTATAGATCTTCAGCTTGGTATACCATGCTTCAGAATTCTTCTGATTTTTTTCGACCGTCAAAGCCTTGTCTATTTCGGCCTTGGCTTCCGGCAGCTTGTTAGACTTCAGGAGGTCTTTAGCCTTGTCGACGCTCTGTGCGAATAGGCCCATACCAGCGGCGGCAAGGAAACCAGTTAGAAGGAGTCTTCTCATTTTTTGATTATTTATTTAGATATATAATTTCAAATTGCTGACCATCAGCGCATTGCCGCAAACTACGGGCCAAATCCCAAAATCAGGAACCGTCCCCCACCTTTAATGAAATATTAATCCTACTCAGCCGGAGCTTCATCCGGACCCTTAGCGTCGGCTTCAGGATTCGTTTCATCAACATCGGTGGCCGGATTTGGTGTTTCAGCAACACCCAATTCATCAGGAGCAGGCCCTGTGCCTTCTTCGGCAGTATCCGTGACCACGACACTGCTTTCTTCTTCGAGCTTATCTAGTTTGGTAATAGCGGCGATCTCGTCGGTCTCATCCAGCCTTATCAGCTTGACACCCTGTGTTGCGCGCCCCTGCTCGCTTACACCAGCAACGGACATTCGAATGGTAACACCGCTTTTACAGGTGATCATAAGGTCTTCAGACTCGGTGACATCCAAAATGCCCACTAATTTACCGGTTTTCTCCGTGACGCTGATGGTTTTTACCCCTTTTCCGCCACGATTGGTGATCCGGTATTCGTCAATGGCAGTACGCTTGCCATATCCCTTCTCACTGACCACAAGGACAGTACGGGTCTTATCTTCCCTATTGACACAGATCATGCCAATCACCTCGTCCGTCGCATCGTCCACTTCGATCCCGGCGACACCAATGGCGCCTCTTCCGGTAGGACGAACCTTTTCTTCTTCAAAACGTATGGCCCGGCCGCTCCTGATGGCCATCAGGATCTCCGAATTGCCATCTGTGAGCCTTGCTTCCAGCAGGTGATCGCCCTCGATGATCGTGATGGCATTGACACCCGTCTGTCTTGGACGGCTGAAGTCCTCCAGGGAAGTCTTTTTGATGATCCCCTGTTTGGTACAAAGCACGATATAATGCGTATTGACAAACGCTTCGTCTTTCAGATCCTTCACATCGATGATGGCGCGGACCTTGTCGTCCGGCGGTATCTGAATCAGATTCTGGATAGCCCGGCCCTTGCCGTTCTTTTCCCCATCGGGAATTTCGTACACATTGAGCCAGTAAACCCTGCCCTTTTCCGTAAAGAACAGCATCGTATGGTGCGTAGAGGCCACGAAAAGATGTTCTATATAATCCTCATCCCGGGTACGTCCCCCGATGGCTCCGCGTCCGCCACGGCGCTGCTGCCGGAATTCGGTGGCCGAAGTACGTTTGATATAACCTAAATGAGATATGGTGATGACGACATCCTCTTCACGGATCAGATCCTTGATGCTGACCTCGTTGTCCAGGTAGGTGATCTCCGTCTTGCGTGCATCGCCAAACTTGTCCCTTACTTCCTGCAGCTCCTTGCGGATGACGCCGAAACGCAGACCTTCGTCAGCCAGCAGCTCCTTCAGGTAGGAGATCAGCTTCATCAGCTCGTCATATTCCGCACGGATCTTTTCCCTTTCCATTCCCGTAAGACGCTGCAGACGCAGCTCGAGGATCGCGCGTGCCTGGATCTCGTCGAGTCCCCATCCGGCATTGATCAGGCTTTCACGGGCGACCTCGGGTGTAGAAGACGCCCGGATCAGGGCGATAACTTCATCAAGATGGTCCAGCGCGATCAGGTAACCCTGTAAGATGTGCGCTTTCTTCTCGGCCTCTTTCAGCTCAAACTTCGTCCGCCTCGTAACCACCTCCATCCGGAAGTCCACAAACTCGCTGATCATGTCCTTCAGGTTCAGCGTCCGAGGACGGCCCCTGACGATCGCGACATTGTTGATCCCATAGGAAGTTTGTAGTTCCGTATGCTTATACAGCTGGTTGATGACAATATTGGCTACCGCGTCCCGCTTCAGGTCGATGACGATCCGCGTACCTTCCCTTTTGTTGGATTCATTGTTGATATGCGCGATGCCTTCGACGACCTTTTCGTTGACCAGCTGACCGATACGATCGCAAAGAGCGTCCCGGTTGACCTGGTAGGGCACCTCGGTAACGATGATCGTTTCCCGGCCGCTCGGCTTGGTATCGACATGCAGCTTGCCGCGAAGAACGACACGACCACGGCCAAAGTGCATGGCAGCCTTAACGCCCTCCATGCCATAGATGATCCCGCCGGTTGGAAAATCAGGAGCCTTGATATGCACCATCAGCTCATCGATAGTGACTTCCTTGTTCTCGATATAGGCTACACAACCGTCGATGATCTCCGACAGGTTATGAGGCATCATATTGGTGGCCATCCCAACAGCAATACCGCTGGAGCCGTTCATCAGCAGCTGGGGAATGCGGGTGGGCAGGACCGTTGGCTCCTCCAGGGAGTCGTCGAAATTAGGCTGGAAGTCAACCGTATCTTTCTCGATGTCCTGCAGCATATATTCGGCCTGACGATGCAGACGGGCTTCAATATACCGCATCGCCGCCGGGCCGTCACCATCCTGGTTCCCGAAGTTACCCTGGCCGTCGACCAGCAGGTAACGCATGCTCCATTCCTGCGCCATACGGACCATGGCATCGAAGATGGCCGCGTCGCCGTGCGGATGGTACTTACCCATGACCTCACCAACGATACGCGCTGCTTTCTTATGGGGTTTGTTACTGTGGTTGCCCAGTTCGTTCATCCCGTAGAAGATCCGGCGATGGACCGGCTTGAGACCGTCCCGCACATCGGGCAGGGCACGACCGACAATGACCGACATCGAATAATCGATGTAGGCCGTCTTCATTTGCTCCTCAATATTTACCGGGACGATACGATTGTTGTCCTGCGTTTGCAGTGGAGTGCTGTTATCTTCCATATTCTGTTTTAACCCCCGGTAAACCACCGGTTTGGCAGCCATTCACGGGGGATGGCAAATTTACCTTATTTGCCCCTGAAAACCCGTTTAAAGGGGCCTTTTTTTTGATCCCTTTTTTATCCACGAATGTGGATAGATAGTGCCGGAAAAAGCCTCTATTCCAGCCAGGCGCCCTTTACAACGTCGCCATCCACCTCGACATAAATATGCTCCTGCAGGGTGGTGGACAGGGAGAGCCCCGTATAATCCGGTTGAATGGGGAAGGTTTTGTGGGTTCTTTCTACAAGGACCAGGCTTTCTATTTTGCGCGGATGGTGGTCCAAAAAGGGTTTCATCGCATAAAGCAGCGTCTTCCCGCTGCTGGCCACGTCGTCGATGACGATGATCACCTGCCCGTCAAAGGCCAGGGTTTCACTGAGGGTCACCGGCCCCGGGTTCCGTTTATCGAGGGTAATGGAGATGATCCGGATAGTAAGCCTGCCATCGGTGATTTCCGTCAAAAGCCGCTCGATACAACGGGCGACCGCACTGCCGTTCTCTTCGATACCTGCCAGGATCAATTCCTGTTCACCGGAGTTGTTCTCCAGGATCTGGTAAGCCATGCGGCGCAGCTTCTTTTCTGCCACCTGTTGCGTCAGTATATAATTCTTCATAATGGATGATAGCGCACAAATTACAGCATATCGGCAAATCACTTATCTTAGACCCCATAATAATTTTATATGGTCCTTCTTCAGCAAATACTCTTTGTCCTCGTTGCCGCTGTGGCGATAGGCCTGTTCGCTAAAAAGGCCGGCCAGATCAGGCGCAACATCCTGCTTGGACAGGATGAGGATTTCTCGGACAACCCTTCCCAACGGTGGAAGAACATGCTGCTGCTGGCGTTCGGACAGAAAAAGATGTTTCGCAATCCGCTCGTGGCCATAATCCATCTGGTCATCTATGCCGGTTTTGTCATCATTAATATAGAAGTGCTTGAAATAGCCATCGACGGCATCCTGGGGACGCACCGGGTCTTTTACCAGTTCGGGGGTCCCGTCTATCTCTTTCTGATCGATGCCTTTGAAGTGCTGGCCCTGGGCGTGCTTTTAGCTTGTATCATCTTCCTCTGCCGCCGCAATCTCCTCAAGCTGCGCCGTTTCCTCAGCCATGACCTGGATGGATGGCCACACAGCGACGCCAATTATATACTGTTGACGGAGATCGTGCTGATGACCCTCTTCCTGACCATGAACGCCGCCGACACGCTCCTGCAGTCCCGGGGTTATGGACATTACGGCGGACATACGACTGGAGATTTTGTGCTCTCGCAGGAACTGCATCCGCTGCTCAACGGCCTCGGCAACCATTCCCTCGTCGTCCTCGAACGAACCTGCTGGTGGCTGCACATCGTCGGCATCTTTGCCTTTTTGAACTATCTGCCCTATTCCAAACATTTACATATCCTGCTGGCTTTTCCAAACGCATATTATGCCCGTCTGGCGCCCGAGGGGAAGCTGAGGAACATGCCGGTGATTCAGCAGGAGGTCCTGTATGCGGTTCAGCCCGAGCTCGCCCCGCCAGCGCCTGGCGCAGGAGAAGCCGCTCCTCCCCCGCCCCGTTTTGGCGCCAAGGATGTCTTTGACCTGAGCTGGCGAAACCTGCTGGATGCCTACTCCTGTACGGAATGCGGCCGCTGTTCCGCGGCTTGTCCCGCCAACCTCACCGGCAAGGTCCTTTCACCCCGGAAGATCATGATGTCCACACGCGACAGGCTGGAAGAAGTGGGGAAGAATATCAGCGCGAACGGCAGTTTTAAAGACGACGGAAAGAACCTCCTTAATTATATCTCCGTAGAGGAGTTGAGGGCCTGTACGACCTGCAACGCCTGCGTAGAGGAATGCCCGGTAAGCATCAGCCCGCTGGAGATCATCGTAGAAATGCGCCGGGCCCTGGTCATGGAAGACAGCAATGTGCCCCAGGAATGGACGGGGCTTTTCAGCAATATCGAAAACAATTTTGCGCCGTGGAAGTTTAGCCCCGATGACCGCGATAAGTGGACGACGGAGGTGTAGGCGACGGCTCTGGCAACGTCCCGGCATAGCGACGCTGCATCGATCCCTACTGCCTCTTCGCCAGCACCGTCAGCGAGATATTGACATTGTTCGACAACGTGCTGGACCCGCCGACGGCATAATCCCTGCGATTGATCGAGAAATCCCCTTTAAAGATATAATCATTCCCCATCGGCGTGGCGATACAGGAAAAGTAGATATCCTTTGTCATACTCTTAATGGTCAGCTTGCCGGACAGCGTATAATGACCCCTTTTATCCGGCCCGCTCAGACTGGTGGAAACAAAACGTATCCTCGGATATTTCTCCACGTCGAAATAGCCGTCCTTCTTCAGATGACTGTCACGCGCGTCATTGTCTGTGTTGATGGAAGCGGCATTTATACTGACATCGAAGCTGGCCTTCGAAACATCCTTCGGATCAAAAACGATCTTCCCTTCCAATCCTGAAAAAGTCCCTTTGCTGTTGAACCCTAAATTCTTGATCTCAAAACTGACGGCAGAACCTTCATCTACGGGTTTAAATTCCTGGGCAAAACAGGCTGCGGCGGTCAGCTGGATCAATAATAACGTTAAGAGTGCCTTCATAGTTTTTGTCGTGTTAACTGGCCGACACCCGCTTTTGTAATTTTTTAACATCCAAAAAGCAGATCTCCTGCCGGTTATAGGAAAGGATGCCTTCGGTTTCCAGCTCGTTGATCATCGTCGTGACGGTCTGCCGGCTGCTGCCGATGAGGCTGGCGATGTCCTCGTGGGTCAGGTAATTGGGGATGCAGAACCCTTCGGCGGTATTTTCCCCGAGGTTTTGTTCCACCAGCTGCCAGAGAAAATGGATCAGCCGGGTCTTTACGTCCTTATTGAGCAGGTTGATAAGCCGGTTCTCGATATTCCGGAGCTTGGCGCCGACCTGTTTGCTATATTTAAGGGCCAGGTCGGGCCTGTTCTTCAGCAGGCGTTCGAAGTCGTCGATAGTAAAGGCGCAGATGCTGACATCGTGCTTATATGCCTGCGCGAATTCCCCATGCAGGTTATTCCGTTCGAGGCTGAACTGCCCAAAGAGCTCCCCCTTCTGGATGATCTCCTTGATCTTTTCATTGCCTTCTTCGTCGATGAAGCCGATCTTGATGGTCCCTTCCTTGACGAAATAGATCTTGTTGTGATTATAAGCCTCGAAATAGATATACTCGCCTTTGGGAACATCAATGACATGATGTTGTACTTTCAGCTCTTTGTATTCCTCGTCGGACAACTGGCACCAAAGGTCGTAATTCTTTATCCATAACATGCTGTCATCGCCCTGCATATTGTATAGTCATTTATCGATTAAAGTTACCACACTAAATCCGAAAATCGTTAATTCCTATGATTCCTTTAGATTTACAGAAAAAATTACCCCATGCACGTACCTACGATGGCCGAATTCGCAGCAAAGGGTGAAAGCCCGGAGATCCTGTTCTGGGTAGGATGCTCCGGAAGCTACGATCAGCGGGCGCAAAAGATCACAAAGGCCTTTGCCACCATTCTCGACAAGGTGGGGATGTCCTATGCCATACTCGGTAAGGAAGAGATGTGTACGGGTGACCCCGCCCGCAGAGCCGGCAACGAATTCCTGTTCCAGATGACAGCCTACCAGAATATCCAGCTCCTGAATAATTATGGTGTAAAGAAGATCGTCACCACCTGCCCGCACTGCTTCAATATCTTTCAGAACGAATACCCCGAGCTGGGAGGACGTTATGACGTAGTCCATCATACGGTCCTATTACAGGAATTGCTCGACGAGGGAAAGATCATCCTCAAAGAAGGCGGCCCCTATAAAGGTAAACGAATAACGTATCACGACAGCTGTTACCTGGGCCGGGCCAATCATATCTACGAAGCTCCCCGCAAAGTGCTGGAAGTCCTGGACGCCGAGCTGGTAGAAATGAAACGCTGTCGCAGCAACGGCCTTTGCTGCGGAGCCGGCGGCGCACAGATGTTCAAGGAAGAGGAGAAGGGATCGACCCGCGTAAATTTCGAACGCACCGGCGAAGCCATCGACACCGGGGCCTCCATCGTCGCGTCAGCCTGCCCTTTTTGCAATACCATGCTGACAGACGGGGTCAAACATGCTGAAAAAGAGGAAGCTGTCAGGGTTATGGACATCGCCGAGCTGATTGCGGGCTCAATGGCGTAAATTTGCCCTGCGGCCGGAGGCCACACCTAAAATTAAAAATTATGAACGCACATCATACTGAACTGATCCCGGCCGATTTTGCCGGCGATTCCCGGGTCTGGGTCTACCAGAGTCACCGTCCTTTCACCATTTCCGAAGCGCTTCAGCTCGAAGAGATGCTCGAAGACTTTGTCCGCGACTGGAATTCCCACGGGACACCGGTGAAGGGCTATGCCAACCTTTTCTACGGACAGTTCATCATCCTGATGGCCGACGAAACAGCCACCGGCGTCAGCGGCTGCAGCACAGACAGCTCGGTGAGACTGATCAAGGAGATCGAGAAAAAGTTCCAGGTCCAGCTGTTCGACAGGCTGACCCTGGCTTTCCAGCGCGACGGCAAGACACAGATGGTGCCCCTGTCCCAATTCCCCTATGCCCTGGAGAACGGACTGATCACCCCCGACACCCTGTATTTCAACAACACCATACTGACAAAAGATGACCTGGCGACCAAATGGCTGATCCCCGTAAAGGACAGCTGGCTCGGCGCGAGATATTTAAAGGGTGCTGTGGCCGAGAAATAAACGGAAATAAAATTTCCGCGACAAGTCACCAGCCCTTACATTTGCAATCCGGGATTTTTTATCCCGGCAATATGCGGAAGTAGCTCAGTTGGTAGAGCGACAGCTTCCCAAGCTGTAGGTCGCGGGTTCGAACCTCGTCTTCCGCTCAAATAGTTCAAATAGCAAGAGCCGCTCCGATGAGCGGCTCTCTTTTTATAAACGGGTAAAAGGCTCTAACGTATAACCATCACTGTTCCTTTCCGAAACACCGGTTGTTTCGTTTCCGTACTAAAATAATGCACCGCCCACACATAGGCGCCGGTCAAAGCCTTCCGCCCATGAAAACTTCCATCCCACGCAAGATCGGGATTGAGACTGCGAAACACCAGGTCCCCATACCGGTCATAGATACTCATCTCGAAGTTGGTCATCTGGCAGGCATGCAGCGGCCGGAAAGTATCATTATGACCATCCCCATTCGGCGTAAACGCATTTGGCAGCAACAGTTGGCAGTCACAGGCCGAGAAGTTGATCGTCGCCGTCAGCGTATCCGACCCGCAGCCATTCGTTGCCACCACCGTATAGATCCCGGGCGAGGTCGGCCGGTAAGCCGTCGCATGCGAGCTGTCCTGCCAGGCATAGGTATCGGCATTGCCCTGTACCTGCAAAAGAAAATCCTCCCCATTACAAAGGGTCGTATCTTTTAGCATCCTGACCATCAGGCTGTCGTCAAAACTAACCGTCAGCGTATCCGTATACACACACTGCCCTACCGTAGCCAGCACCGCATATTTTCCGGGCCGGTAGACAAAATAGGTCGATTGTCCCGTCTGGTCCTGGTCGTCACGCTGAGGCGGCACCGATGACCATTTGTATATCCCCTGGCCAAAGTCGGCATTCAGCACCAGGGTACTGCCCTTGCAGATAGCCGTATCGTTAAAGTCAAGCGGTTTGTCATTGCGATAGGTCGCGATCACGGTATCGGTCACCTGGCATTTCCCCTGGTAGGTGGCAAAGACCCAATAGGTGCCCGAACTTTTTATCGTGATGCTGCTGTCGGAGGAAATGGAGTTTTTTCCATCGCCCGTACTCCAGTCATAGGCCGTGGCCCCCGGAAAAGCCGCATTCAGCACAAAGATCTGTTTGGGACACAACAACGTATCAGGACCAAGATCAAAGGGCGGCGACAACGGCTGCGAATAGGTGATCGATGCCGTATCCCGGAAGACACCACAACCCGGCACAGAGACCTCAGCGATATATAGGCCCCCCGGAGCATGCGTCACCATCTGCCCATCCTTCTCCCCCGGCAGAACAGCCCCGTTGAGATACCAGGTATAGGTCCCGTTCTGCGAAGCGGCATTGAGCTGCAGATTGGCGCTGTCACACATGACATGATCCTTTCCCAGTTCGATCCGGGGCGTATCGCTCGCGTAGATCCCAATGCTGTCCGCTACCCCGCAGCCGTTCACCGCCACGGTGTATACCCCGGAAGCGGTGATCCGGATCGTATCGGTAACCGTCGTATCGACGTCGTTCCATTTATAGGTGGCGCCTGCAATGACAGGCCCACGGATCAGGGTATCCGGCGTTTTGCCACAGACATAGATGTCCGGACCGAAAGAATAATTCATCGGCGTGACGATGGTGACGGTGGCCTTGATCTTTATCGTGTCGTTGTTCTTATACCATACATCCAGCTCTATGGGATAAACCCCCGGCGTGGCAAAAACATGCCGCGGTTTAGTGGCCCCGGAACTGTCGTTGTAACCCGACGCCGCATCGCTGAAATGCCATCGGATATAATCCGGAGTGTCAAAGGTATCCAGCAAAGGAGATGCAAAAAGTATCGTCGAATTCACACAGGTGGACGAATAGCTGATCGTATCCACGCCCCTCGTCTGCGCATAACCAGGTTGCAAAGCCAGCGACAGCAGACCCGATAAACAAAATATAAAAAGAATACGGCTGGACATCGATACCCTGGTGTTATTGGTTTACTTTAAGTAAGGTGCGGACCTGCTGAACAGACTGGTTTTGCAGACGGGCATAATACACACCCGCGGCCATCCGGCTCGTATTGATGGTAACCGACCAGGTACCCGCGGTATAGTCCTGGTCCACCGGCACCATGACCAGCTTCCCTGCGGCATCAAAGATCTGGACCAGCGTATGCCCCCCATTCGTCTTAAACGTGATGACCGTACTATTGACAAATGGATTGGGTGAGTTCTTTATCAGGCTGTCACCCAGGTTGTTGAGGTCCGTATAGGTATTGTTACAGGCCGTGGTCTTCAGGAACGGCAGATACTGATAGTTTTTGAGCAGCATCGTGGATACATCATCGGGAGAGACGCAGAACCAGTCGCGCAGGATACTGGAATAGACCGACCGGAAATCGTATTGCATCGGGATATTGCTTTGCGAGTTAAGACCGGAGAGATCGGGATTCGTGCCCAGCACTCCCGTCTGGGCATAGTCTCCAAAAACAAAGACCGGCTGAGCCGCCCCGTGGTCCGTTCCGACGCTGCCGTTGGAAGCGATGCGCCGCCCAAACTCCGAAAAGGTCATACCCAGTACCTGTTTGTTGATGCCCAGGAATTTACAGTCGTTCATAAACGCGGAAATGGAATCCGACAGATCTTTCAGCAGCTCGGCATGCTGACCCGTAGTCGTGTCACCGGGATTCACCTGCCCGCCATGCGTGTCAAAGAACCCCGACGCAGTGACAAAATAGACCTTGGTCTTGAGGCCCCCGGCAACCAGCCGGGCAACCGTCTTCAGCTGAGCCCCCAGACTCGTGTCGGGATAGGGCTGCTGCTGGGTGACTTTCCTGGCCGCAGCTTCGATATTGGCCGCATATTTATTGGTTGTCCGGGCCACACCCCGGAGATAGCTCAGCTCGTTTCCCATGGGAGTGTCCGGCTCCGGCTCGGTAATGCCATTGATAAGATTATAGAATTCTACGTCCGATGGTACGGCCATGGCCGTACTTCCCACCGCAGCCTGGAATACAGGCGAGATGACCGAACCGATCTGAATTCCCAGCGGATCAGGCATCTCCGCATTGGGATAACCCGCGGGGAAGTTAGAATAGGTCGTCGATAAAAAACGCCCCACCCAGCCCGTCGTCAGAAACTGGTCCTCGTCGGCGCCCTCTAACCAAACGTCTGTCGCCCTGAAATGCGAGCCATCCGCATCCGGATACCCCACCGACTGCAGAACGGCCAGCTGATCATTATTGTACAACGCCTGCATGCCGGTGAAAGACGGATGAAAGCCATTCTTTAAATTGTTGTCCAGCTTCAGGATCTTACCCTGCGGGATCGCGATATTCGAGCGGGCCGCGACATAGTCGCCGTAGTGCTCCAAAGGAATCATTGTGTTGAGACCGTCATTGCCGCCAACCAGCTGAACCAATACCAGCACATGGTCGTTGTCAGTAGCCCCCTGCAATGCGCCCATAAAGGGCAGACGGCTCAGGGCGTCTATCCTGAATCCTCCCAGCATCGTCACCGGCGCTACTGCCCGTAAAAAATCTCTTCTTCGCATAAGGATATTTTGTTAGCGGTTTTTAGGATAAATGATATTCAGGCAGGTCCATCAGGTATTTATAAAGCGATATCAACCGCGCCTCTATCGTACCATAGGCCGTCATATCCGTCGGCGCAGCCAGGTAGTTCAACCAGGCGTTGGTCCAGTAATAATCGGTTGTGCCTCCGCCCAGAAGAATCGTCTGCTTCAGCAGGGTGATGGAGCTGTCCGACAATGGCGGCCGCAGCAGAACATTCAGCGAGTCCGTGATCAATTGATCAGGGTCCTGCGGAGCAGGCAGGAGATTCGCAAATGCCACCGCATCGATCTTCAGCGTAGTACCATTCATCATATTGCCCGTACCGATGAGCAGATCCGTTATAAAATTGCGTTCCGAATAGGTGACGGAGTTGATCCATAGCTCGTGATATTGCGGAGCCTGGTGATAGGCGTCCCATCCCGCCACCAGGGGAATAGCCAGGACTTCCTGCTGGAGGTCCGACGCATTCTGCGCCAGCATCGCCCAGGCATTGTACTGGCCTGCCGCATCGGCCGGCATGGCCACCTGGTATTCCCGGCAAAGACCGATCATCATGTCCAGCGGGCTCTTGATGATACAGGCGCCCGAATTGACGATGTCATAAAAATGCTGGCTCTTGAAAAGCACGGACAAAGTAGCCGTTATGTTGTACCCGCTTTGTCTTAAGACATCGGCGAGTGGCGTGATGACATTTGCTTCGACCGTATCATCGATGACATAATAAACAAAGAAGTTGTAGAGCTTCCGGCAAAGGAACTTCGCCGACTCCTGTGTGCCGAACAACATAGCCAGCAGCGTATCCAGCTCCCCCGCACCGGCGGCTCCGGAATACCCGGTGACGATCTGGTTGCTGTAAAAGCCGGAAAACGTTTTATTGGTGTCATCATGGTCCCCCGGCTGAAACAGGTAGTTGTAGTTAAGATCGACAGTATGACCCGTCAGGACCATCGCCGCCGTCGAGACATCGCTTTGAACATATTGGGATCCGGACCCTTTCCCGATAGTATACAGTTCCTGCAGCTCGCGGCCAAAATTCTCATTGGGGGAGGTCTTGGTATTCGTGCTGCCGTTCAGCATCAGCAGCATGGCCGGATCAAGCGTAATGGCCTTCATCAGTTGAGGAAAATTACCCAGCGCATATTTGCGCAAGGTCAGATATTGATTGTACCAGAGTTCGGCGGGAATGTCAAGATGCGGAAGGGCGTTGGGAGCAAAATGATTGTGCCAGAAGAGGGTCATCTTTTCATGGATGGACCGCCCACAGCCCAACAGCTGCCCCATCCACCAGGCCTGTAAGGATCGCAGCCTGTTCAGGTTCATGCCATCGTCCACATAGGTAAGACCGGTACCGATCCAGGTTTGCATCATCGCCACGCCGGTAGGATCTGCGCCATAATTATTCAACGGCTTTACCGCAGGAGCCAGAGTAGGCAGAAGCAGCTCGTCCACCGCCTGTGACATGGAAAGGCTTTTGAAATGGCTGATGTCCTGCACCGTCGCTCCGAAAAGCGTTCGCTTCAGCAGGTGAACGACGTGGGTAGTATCCCATTCACCTGTATATGTGTCAAGACCCGCCGGGCTGCCCGGTAATACATGCTTCATGGTATATTGAATTATAGCAGGGAGTCCCTTCGGACAGACCCATTTTTATTTTTGAAAGATCGCAATGATGCTTCCGTTGGAAAACCGGAGCGATCCCGCACCGCTGCTGACCGCAAAAGAAAAGCTACCGCTTACTACCCCATTGTACGTCTTTGGAAATTTGTCTACCTGGACAAAATTCGTGCTGTCCGCGGTCTTATAATAGATATTCCCCTTCCCGTCCGTATACGTGACAAAAAGACTATCGCCTTTGAAACGTCCCGTCGTATCGCCGATGAGGCGAATGCTCAGGCTGCCTTTCTTTGACGAGGTATCGGCATACTGACCGGAAATAAGGGTGGTATTCGTAGTATTTACCTCCTGGATAAAAACCATATTGATCGGGTAAGTAAGAAGGGAATCACCAGCACTAAGGGAAATGCTGGATTTTGGAGCCGCCGGAGTTGACGGCCCATTGCTGCTTTTGCCACAGGCATAAACAGCAAAACATAGGAATAGCATGGATCTTAGCAAGGGGCTTTTCATAAAGTCCAGTTTTGGTTAAGCTGGTTAGCCGAATGTTGCAATTTTCAGGCCAAACCACCCCTTTTATGTAATTACTCTTATTCGTGCATCCTCTCTAAAATGCTACATCATGAGAATGCGACTGCTAATCCCCGCCCTGCTCTTTGCCTTTTTCTCTGGTAAAGCCCAAAACAACCTCTCCGGCAGCCGGCAGCAAAGCCCATTGGTTTATGCCTGGCGGATCTCGGACAAAGAGGCCCTGTATTTGTACAGCCACAATATGAAAGACTGGGAGAAAAACAACCTTCATACCCTATCCGACTCCTTTCCTTCCAGCCAGACCCAGGACCCCGCCCTGGCGCCCGGTAATTATCTTTTGATTCAGTCACGGGGAAGCTACCTCGCGGTAACGCTCCGGACTATGGGCCCATTGCGGTATGACCTTCTGAATAACGGTGCCGACGTCTCCCTGCTTCTTCACACGCCCGACGGGATGATGATAAAAGACGCCGATGTCTATGTCCGGCGCCACAGGATCGGTATTGATCCGGCAACCGGAGCCTACCCGCTCGGCCGGTGGGGCCGCAGCAGCAGACCCGTAAAGGTCGTTTACCAGACTGCGCTGTATTACTTTCCCGTGACACATGCTGTACCAAAGACACATCCCCGCTGGTTCATAACAACACACCGACAACCGAAATACCGGTATTACTATTCTGATAACACAGAATACGAAAGACGATTTCATTCCTTTATGATCTTTAATAAGCCAAAGTTCAAGCCGGGCGATACCGTAGAGGGAAAAGCCTTTGTCATGGACACAAAAGGTCGTCCCGTCGACCGTACGCTGATTTTACGACTACGCGGCGGGAACCATACCGATACCCTGCTCGGAGAGTTGAAGCCATACAGGCCCGGGGGTTATACTTTTTCCATCATCCTGAAGGACAGCCTGAACCTGGGACTCGATTACGACTATACGACGACCCTTGAAGAGCCCGACAGCCGCAAAAAGAAAAAGGTAACGGACGATGATGATAAGGAATCACTGGCTGCCAAAAGAAAAGTGCTTAGCCGGGGTAATTTCCACTACGAGGAATACGAGCTGAAGCAGATCCGCTTCGAGGCCCGCATAGATAAAAAAGAACATGGGCCCGGTGAGCCGGCATCCGTATTCCTGAAAGCGGTCGATGAGAATGACCTGCCCGTTGCAGACGGACGGGTAGAGATCGAAGTCCTAACCAACAGGAATGCCCGAAAATTCCTGGCAGACACCGTCTTCATCCGGGACAGGCTCTGGACCTGGTCACAGCCCCTCGATCCCGTCGGAGAGACAAGGATCCTGATCCCTGATTCCATCTTTCCCCCGGCTTCTTTTGACTATACCATCAGCTGTCATTTTTTGAACAGCAACAACGAGCAGCATGATAAACAGCTGCACCAGTTTTATCTCGGTGACAGCGGGAGGCTCGACTTTCAGACCCGCCGCGACAGCCTCGACATCAGCTACCGGGTAAGAGGACATTCGAAGTCCATCGCCGCCATGCTTTATGTGCTTGGCCACAACAGCGACCCGATCACATCCCGGCAGATCCTGCTGCCGGTCACCGTCCCCGTGACTCCATACGCCAGCCGTTATGTCGTTCGGATCAAGGGCAGTCCCGATAGTATAACGGACAGCCATGCCGTCAGCGACGCGCCGCCGCTGCATTTCAGCGCCGACCGTACCCGGGATTCCGTTCACATCCTTACAGACAACCCGTGGTCGATCCATTTCTGGTATACCATTTCCGCAGATGGACGCACGATCAGCCAGGGATCTACGGACCAGCTGCATTATACTGCCGCGACGGCTACCGGCAAACCCTACCTGTTAAGGGTCCAGTACATCTGGGGCGGCGAGGTCCGGCGTGAAGACAACTGGATCTCTTTCAGGGAAAAGTCGTTACAGCTCGACATCAAAGAGCCGGACTTTGTCTACCCGGGCCAGCGGACCGCCATTACTATCGGGGTCAAAGATGCCAACGGACGGCCGGTGGCGGATGCAGACCTCACCGCCTGGTCGCGTACGGCAAAGTTTGCCGATGCTTCCGTCCCTTCTATCCCATACCTGGGAAAGAATTACCGCTACAAACGATCTTATGAGTACATAGCCTCGCATCCGGGCAAAAAAGAGCTTTCCAGGCCCCTGGAATGGCAACGCTGGGGCCGCCAGCTGGGACTGGACACGATAGAATATTATAAATTCCTGAACCCCGCAACCATTTATATCAACCAGGAACCGGCAATCGGCCGGCTGACCCAGCTGGCTCCTTTTGTCAGCCGGAAAGGACAGCCCGAGCCCATCGCGCTGCTCTATATCGATGAAAAGCTGGTCTTCTTTAACAAGGGTCAGCAGTTGCAACGGTATAGTTTCCGGGTGGATTCCGGGAGACATTCGATGCGGTTACGGACTTCGCATAATGAGATCAGGCTTGACAGCTTCCGGACGGAGTATGGCATGAAAACCGTCATCTCTATCAATGACGACTCCACCAATACGGCCGTCCGAATGATCAGGAAACCAGATACGCTGACTGTGGCAGAGCAAATGCTGCTGCGCTCTTCGATGCTGTTCCTGGCAAACACATTCAGCTATCATTTTGCAACGATCAGCCAGGGGCCGGGTCGCCTCTACCTGCTCAACAGCCCCGGAACCCCAGCCGGCAATGGTAGTTTTTTCGTCGGGCCATTCAGTGACCAGCAAGCCGAACTACAGATGGAAGATCATTTCAAACAGACCTTTGACCCTGAAGGAGGTTATCTCTTCGAGGTATCGCCGGGTTTGATCAAGGAAAAACAGCTCCCCTTCCCCTACCCTTTTCGTTCGATTTCTTCAACCAGTACCAAGCACGATCTTAGCGACCAGGTGCTGACGCGGGCAATTACAGACAGCCTGTGGCAGGATTTTATAGACAACCGCAGCGCGACCGAAGACCTGTTCAAAAACAGGTATATCAATACTTACGCCAACGGGATCCTGCGTATCGGCGATGCAGTCAATAAAAATGGCGCGCCCCTCTTTATCAAAAAGATCTTCCTTTTCCGGTATGACGATCCTGACTTTATGCGTATCTATAAAGGCGTGGACCGGGACCTGGGGCATATCGATGAAGGTGTATACAAGCTGATGCTTCTTTTGAAAGGCGACAGATATTTTCTTCGGGACAGTATCCACGTGCAGCCCGAAGGCCTGAATTATTATGGCGCCGGCAATCTGCCTGTACACGCTCCGGATTCCTTCAGCCGTCACATCTCTCTTATGCTTCGGAAAATGGAAGAGACTTATACCTATGCCAGCGGCTCGCAGGCCAACTCTCTGCAGCGCGTTTTCAACGAGCGCAATATCGATATCACCACCTTCCGGTACCAGGCGACGGGAAGGGTGACAGATGATAAGGGGGCAGCCCTGGTGGGAGCTTCCATACAGCTGAAAAACACCAGCCATGGCGCAACGACGGATCAAAATGGATCTTTCACGGTGAAATTGCCCGAACATGGTACCCTGGTCTTTAGCTATATTGGTTTCACCACCCAGGAGCTGGAGGTCCACCCGGGTCAGGTTTATAAGATCAGGTTGCAGCCGGCGCGAAGCTTCCTGGACGAAGTAGTCGTAGTCGGTTATGGGATGCAAATGAGGAAGGATCTCACCGGCAGCGTCAGCACGGCCCTTGTGGGAAGGGTCGCGGGTCTTGAGATCACAGGGAATACCAAGGTCAGGATCCGCGGGACATCCACCTTCAACCAGGCAAAGGCCGGCTTCAGCAACGAGCAGGCCATAGTGCCCGCAGACAGCATCAGCTTCACCATCCCTTCCATTGGCGAGCCGATGACCGGCTCTGTCCTCCGCACCCATTTCCGCGACGACGCCTTCTGGCAGCCGCGGCTTCGAACGGATGCCAATGGCATGGCTACTTTCAACGTTCAATATCCTGATGATATCACCAACTGGACAACTTTCGCCGTGGCGGTTACGGATAATCGGCAGACGGGTTATACAGAAGGACATGTCCGGGCCTTCAAGCCGCTTAGCGCCAACCTCAGCCTTCCCAACTTCCTGGTGGCGGGCGACGAAGCCCATGTCATCGGGAAAGTGCTCAACTATACACCCGATACGGTCGCCGTGGAAAGAAGTTTCAGCATCAACGGCAAAACCGCTTCCAGCGCCCGTTTCAGCCTGCTCAACGCCCACATCGATACGTTTACCGTCATTCCGCAAAGCCCCGATTCACTCCACCTTCTCTACACATTAAAAAAGGATGATTACCTCGACGGTGAAGAAAAACCCATACCCGTTTATCCCACCGGTGTAAAGGAGACGCGCGGGACCTTCGCAGTGCTGGAAGAAGACACCGGCATCCAGCTCCACTTCGATACGGCTCTGGGCCCCGTACACGTCTATGCCAGCGCCTCCCTGCTGCCCGTCATGCTGGACGAGATCGAATCCGTGAGATCCTATGAATACTTTTGCAACGAACAGCTGGCGTCAAAGCTGATAGCCCTGCTGCAAAAGAAAAAGATCGACGCCCTCCTGCAAAAAGAATTTAAAGAGGATAAGAATATCAACGAGCTGATCACCCGGCTTCTAAAAGCCCGCAACGGCGGCGCATTATGGGGATGGTGGCCGGAGGCGGCGCCATCCGCCTGGATCTCCCTGCATGTCACGGATGCCCTCCTGATGGCCCAAAAAGAGGGGTACAGTTTTTCCTTTGAGAAACAGCCTGTCATCGACTACCTCATTAACCAGCTTGAAACCAATCCTTCCGCCGCCGATGGGCTGTTCCGGATCAGGCTGTTGCAACAATTGGGAGCCCACGCATACTATAGTAAATACATAGATAGCCTCGATAAATGGCTAAAGGATAAAACTCTATACGAAGTACTACAGCTGCAGGTCTTAAGACAGGATGCCGGCCTGCCGACCAGCCTGGAGAGCCTTATGCAAAAGCGACAGTACACCGCGCTGGGTAATTCCTACTGGGGAGAGGACAGCCTGGTCTTTTTTGACAACGATATCCAGAACAGCCTCCTGATGTACCGCTTATTAAGACGTGCGGGACATTATGCCGATGTCCTGAAAAAGATCCGGGATTACCTGCTGGAGAAAAGACGACAGGGACACTGGCGCAACACCTATGAGTCCAGCCTGATCCTCGAAACCCTGTTGCCTGATCTGGTGGAAGACGGCCAGCCCCTGCAGCCCTCTACCCTTAGCCTCAACGGCCAAAAGATACCGGCTTTCCCATATCAGGCACAGCTCCCGGCTGGCCGGCCACTCGACGTCAGCGAGTCGGGCAAGCTGCCGGTCTATTTCACCGCATACCAGCAGTTCCAGAACAGCAACCCCCAAAAGGTCAGCGGGACGTTTGCCGTTCGCGGCTGGTTTGAACAGGACGGCTCGATCGTGACGCACCTCAAGGCCGGCAAGCCCGCGGCCCTGCAGGTGGAAGTGGATGCAAAAGGGGACGCGGACTACGTTCTGATCGAAGTCCCCATCCCCGCCGGCTGCTCCTATGAGTCGAAGTGGCAATCCTATGGTAATGAGGAAGTACACAGAGAGTATTTAAAAAATAAGTTGAATATCTTTTCGCAATATCTCGGGAAGGGACGGCACCGGTTTACCGTTTCGTTGCTGCCGCGGTTTACAGGAACTTATCATTTGAATCCGGCGAAGGCCGGGATGATGTATTTCCCGGTTCTGTATGGTCGGGAAGGTATGCGAACGGTTCAGATCGAATAACGGCCGATCTGGGCGATCCTTTACCCCCTAAGGGCGCTGCCAACTTGTCACACCCAATAGGTTTTTGACGTATCTTTGCGGTCTAAATGGAAAAAGACAGATGTTGGAATCGTTGAGCACCCGGGTACACGATGAGAAACGCCAGGGGGAGAGCTATGCGCCACTGGCTACTGAAGCTCGGGAATACAGGAAGAAGTTCTATATCGAAAGTTATGGCTGCGCGATGAATTTCTCGGACAGCGAGATCGTCGCGTCCATCCTCAATGACAACGGATTTGGCGCTACCGGCAATTACGCCGATGCGGACCTGGTATTGCTGAATACCTGTTCGATCCGGGAAAAGGCTGAGGCGACGGTGCGCCAGCGCCTGCATCTTTTCCGGCAGGTAAAACAAAGCCGCCCGGGTATGCTGATCGGCGTTCTCGGCTGTATGGCCGAACGCCTGAAAGGAAAACTCCTCGAAGAAGAAAGACTGGTCGATCTCGTCATAGGCCCCGACGCCTACAGGACCCTGCCCGGTCTCATCGAAGAGGCGGAGACGGGTCAGAAAGGGGTCAATGTATTGCTCAGCCGGGACGAAACCTATGCAGATATCTCCCCCGTACGTCTTGACAGCAATGGCATCACGGCTTTTGTCAGCATCATGCGCGGGTGTAATAATATGTGTGCCTTTTGTGTCGTACCCTTTACAAGAGGGCGCGAACGGAGCAGGGACGCGCTGTCCATCATAAAAGAATGCCAGGACCTCTTCGATAAAGGATACAGGGAGGTTACCCTGCTGGGCCAGAACGTCGACAGCTATTACTGGATGGACGAAGCTGCCGGTCACCAGGTCACCTTCGCCCAGTTGCTGGAGAAAGTGGCGAAGATCGATCCACTTCTGCTGGTGCGGTTCTCCACCTCTCATCCAAAGGATATCACCGATGAGGTTTTATATACGATCGCGCGCTACGAGAACATCTGCAACTATATCCACCTGCCGGTGCAAAGCGGCAGCACAAGGATCCTGCAATTGATGAACAGGACCTATACCCGCGAATGGTATCTGGCAAAGATCGATCGCATCCTCTCGATCATCCCTGACTGCGGTCTAAGCTCGGACATCATCGCCGGCTTCTGTACCGAAACCGAGGAAGATCACCAGGAGACGATGAGCCTGATGTCCTATGCTAAGTATGACATGAGCTATATGTTCTTTTATAGCGAACGGCCGGGGACGCTGGCTGCACGCCGTTATGCCGACGATGTGCCCGAAGACGTGAAAAGAAGAAGGCTGGATGAGATAGTAAAGCTGCAGAACAGGCTTTCGCTGGAAAGCAATAAAAAGGACCTGGGCAAGACGTTCAAAATTCTGATAGAAGGCAATTCCAAAAAAAGCGCTGCAGACTGGCGGGGCCGGAGCAGCCAGAACAAGACCGTAGTATTTCCAAAAGAAGGAGATTACAAACCGGGAGACTACGCGCTGGTAAAGATCAACGATTGTACAGGAGCAACCCTGATAGGCCATGTTGTAAAAGACAGGAAATAAATTAATTCATCAAACGGTTCCGGCCTCGGGCCGGAAATGGGTAGGCTTATGGAAATTCAATCAATAAAAAACCGATTTGGCATTATAGGCAATTCGCCTGCGCTGAACTTTGCCCTGCAGGTAGCATCACAGGTGGCCGGCACGGATCTGACCGTATTGATCAATGGAGAAAGCGGCGTAGGGAAAGAGGCCTTTTCGATGATCATACATTCCCTCTCGGGTCGCAAGCATAATCCTTTTATCGCTGTCAACACCGGGGCCATCCCCGAAGGCACCATCGATTCGGAATTGTTCGGACATGAGAAGGGTTCCTTTACCGGGGCCGTGGACTCGCGCAAAGGCTATTTCGAGACGGTCAACGGGGGAACGATCTTCCTCGACGAGATCGGTGAGATGCCGTTAGGGACACAGGCCCGCTTATTAAGGGTGCTGGAAGCCGGTGAATTTATCCGGGTAGGCTCTTCAAAAGTTCAGAAGACAGATGTACGGGTCATTGCCGCAACAAACAAGGATCTCCTCGAACTGACAGATAAAGGCAAGTTCAGGGAAGACTTATATTACCGGCTTAGCACCGTTCCGATCCGGGTCCCCTCACTCCGGGACAGGAAGGAAGACATTCCATTGTTATTCCGTAAGTTCGCCGTAGACTTCGCCGAACGATACAAAACGGCGCCCGTGCAACTGGAGGAAGAGGCGAAAAATCTGTTAATTAATTACGCCTGGCCGGGTAATGTCAGGGAATTGAAAAATATTGCAGAGCAGATCTCCGTTCTTTCGGAGGACAAACACGTGACGGCAGCAGTGCTGAGACGGTTTATCCCCGAGACATCGGGCAACCGGCTGCCAATGGTCATGCCGTCGAATGGGATCAGCTCCAACGGCAGCCCGGAATTTGCCAACGAACGTGAGATCCTTTATAAGCTTTTCTTTGATATGAAGAAGGACGTCACCGAGCTGAAGAAGATGTTCCTGGAGATCGTTCAGAACCCGGCGCTGGCTTCGACACAGCATGCGGCTTTTCTCAACGACCTGAAGGAACTGAAGCCGGCCGAGATGTTCCAGGCCCCGTCCATCGCTGCGGGACAGCCGATGGTCATCCACAACAACAGCAACGGGCATGAGGATATACATCATCATGAGGAAGTGGAGGAGTCGCTGAATATCATGGACAAGGAAAAAGAGCTCATCGTAAAGGCGCTGAAAAAACATAAGGGTAAACGTAAGGATGCTGCTTCCGATCTGGGCATCAGCGAAAGGACCTTATATCGCAAATTAAAAGAATACGACATTAATGAATAAATATATTTGTTTCATTCTGCTGTCATTTTCGGTGGCCGTCTCATCCTGCTCGGTCTATTCATTCAAGGATGTGTCGATCCCTTCGGATGTAAAGAGCATTCATATCGGCTATATCGAGAACCGCGCCCGCCTGGTAAACCCACAGCTGGCGCCCCAGCTGAATGATAAGTTAAGGCAAAAGA
Source organism: Puia sp. (assembly GCA_036499285.1). Classification (GTDB taxonomy): domain Bacteria; phylum Bacteroidota; class Bacteroidia; order Chitinophagales; family Chitinophagaceae; genus Puia. The sequence goes on from DASYEB010000008.1 coordinate 102,034, forward strand.
TCAACAGCCAGGCATCCAAGCTGGCCATACTGCCGACCTCGGATGCCGACTATGATGTCAATGGCTGGGTGTCCGACTACAGCTATTCCACTTCCGGTATCTCCAATCAGCAGGCTTCGAGCAACCGGTTGAGCGTTACCGTACATCTTGTTTTTAAGAATCACCTCGACCCTACCGGGAAGAAAGTGGCGCCGGCGGACTTTGAAGCGGATGTGACAAGGAATTTTGACTTCCCGGCGTCACAGACCATCACCGATGCCGAGGCGAACCTGATCCCGACCGTTGTCAGCAATATGACTGATGAGATTTTTAACAAGTTATTCTCCAACTGGTAGAAGAAAGTCTAATGAACCATCCCATGCAGCCTATCATCCAGCATCTTTTCCAGGCGTCGAGCCTGGAAGACGTTTCCCGGCAGCGTCTGGAATCTTTTGTGGCGGAATACCCTTCTTTTGGCATCGGGCACTACCTGTTGTCGCGTAAGCTGCAGGCGGAAGGGGCCGACAGCTACGTGGAAGAGACGCAAAAGACAAATCTTTATTTTACCAACCCTTTCTGGTTGCAGCTGCTGCTCGAAAGCCCGCAGGATGGCGGCACGCAGGTCGCAGCCCCGCGTGCCAGACAGGAGCCCGAGACCGTCGCGGAGCCCGAACCTGTCGTACCCGCTGGCGAACAGGAGACCACCGCATCTGCCGCGGAACCGGCCCACCTCACACACGCTGGCGAACAGGAGATCACCCCATCCACCGCGGAACCCGAACCCGAACCCGTCGCACCCGCTGTCACACCAGAACTCGCCGCGGCATCGATCGAGCCCGTAAAAGATACCATGGATAATGTGGTGGAAGAGTCCCTGTTTGCCACTTCCGACACCGAAACTCACGAACACCCGCAGTCGATGGTGTCGCTGGCAGAAGCTGTCGCGGCAGCGGAAGAACCCACCGACGTCACCGCAGCAGAACTGCTGCTGCAAAGCATAGAGGAAGCAAAAGGTCTGCGGGAGTCTTTGCAGAAGATGAACGACGATTTTAATACCGGCAAGCCTTTCCCCGCTGCCGGCGAACAGATCGCGCAGCCGGCAACACAGGAGCATACGGAACAGCCTATAAAAGACGAGGAATCCCAATTTGTCCTGGACGAAGACGTAATGCCCGTGGCAGAGACCCAATCCCCCACCCACTCCCCCGCAGTACACACCGCGCCGGAGTCGGCAGATGTCCCGGAAGCGGCCGAAGCATTACACACCGCACCAGAAGAATCTTCCCAGGCGACACAGGAGCCTGCGGCGGCCCAAACCTCCCAATCCATATCCACAACCCTCGCGGCCGCCAGCGCAACCCTAAACACGCCGGTCCCCGCCGCCGAACAAACCTTTGTCTTCGAACCCTATCACACCATCGATTACTTCGCGTCACAGGGCATCAAACTGACCCTCGACGAAAACCCAAGCGACCAGCTCGGCAAACAGCTGAAAAGCTTCACCGACTGGCTGAAGGTAATGCGCAGGCTGCCACAAAAGGAAAGGGAGATCGTCCCCGACCGCGCCGCGGAACAAACAGTACAGACGATCGCAGCTCATTCTGTCGTCGGAAGGGAGATCGTCACAGAGACCATGGCAGAGGTCCTGGCCAAACAGGGAATGCCCGACAGAGCCCGCGCCGTTTATGAGAAATTAAGTTTGCTCAATCCGGATAAAAGGGCTTATTTTGCAACCAAAATCGAACAATTAAATAGTCTTTAATATGATTCTCTTTGTGATCCTGATTGTCCTTGCCTGTGTGATCCTCGGATTGATCGTTCTCGTGCAGAACCCCAAAGGGGGCGGCCTGGCAGGAAATGTAGGCGGCTTCAGCAACCAGTTGATGGGTGTTAAACAGACTACGGACGTCCTGGAAAAAGGAACCTGGGTACTCGCTGCGATAGTAGGTCTTTTGTGCCTCTTCTCAACAGCGTTCGTTCATCCCAGTAGTTCCCGCTCTACACCAGCCATCGAAAAGGTAAGCGTACCAAGCCAGTCTCAGCAGGCACCCGCTAATCCGGCCCCTGTTACCCCCGGCAAGTAGTAAATAGTTGTTTTTTAAAATATTGGCCATCTCCTGAAATTTGTTACGGAGATGGCCGTTTTCATTATTAGAACCTAATCATATCCAATCAGATTACCTATGAAGAGATTCTTCTTAGTAGCGACCTTCCTTTTGATCCTGGCCCTGTCATTTGTGGCCTGGCGCGTACTGGGCCCCGGCACCGCATTCAGCGGCGAGACATACAATCTATACATCCGGACAGGCATGAACTACACCGAGGTCGTCGACCTCCTCGAAAAGGATACCGTATTAAAAAGCCCCATGGCCTTCAATTACATTGCCAAACGGATGAACTATCCGACAAGTGTCAAAGCCGGCAAGTATGAGATCAAAAAGGACATGAACGTGTTGAACATCCTCCGGATGCTGCACAACGGACGCCAGACACCGGTCAAAATTGTCATCACGAAATTCCGTACCCTGGAAGGTTTTGCCTCCGCCGTAGGAAAAAAGATGGAATGCGATTCGGCGGCTATCGCGGCCTTCCTTCACAACAATGACTCCCTGAGAGAATTCGGCGTGGATTCCAATACCTTTATGGCGATAGTCCTGCCCAATACATATACCTATTTCTGGAACTCAACACCATCCACTGTACTAAAGAAAATGTATTCGGCCTATAAAACCTGGTGGACACCCGCAAGGACCAGCGAAGCCGAAGCCAAAGGGCTGACACCCATAAAAGCCACTATCCTCGCCTCTATCGTAGAGGAAGAGACCAACGCACAGGCGGACAAGGGAAAGATCGCCAGCGTGTATCTCAACCGGATGGCAAAAGGTATTAAATTGCAGGCCGACCCAACCGTGAAGTTCGCGCTAAAGGACTTCGAGCTGAAACGCGTTTATAATAAGCACCTGCTCGTGGAATCCCCGTATAACACCTACCGAAATACGGGACTGCCGCCGGGCCCCATCTGTACCCCTTCATCAAAGACCCTCGATGCCGTACTGACGGCTCCAGAGACCGACTATCTTTTCTTTGTGGCCAAGCCTGATTTCTCGGGTTATTCCAATTTCGCGGCTACGGATAAAGAACATATAAAGAACGCCCGGGCATTCAGCGAAGCCCAGGACCAACAGGAAAAGATCCGTGCGGCAGCCGACAGCGCAAGAAAGAAAAAGTAGCCGGCAAAATGATCACGCGAAAAAGTGAACCCCTGGTTTATGATCAGACTAGAACGAAAGTTTTATAACAGCGCCTTTTTTCGCTTCCTCGAAGCCAGGAGCAAGAAGATCATTCTCCCGGGTTTTCAGGGTACCCCCCTGTTCGAGGTCATTTCCTTTTTCAACAGCCAGGTAAAGAAAGTAGGACTCAACGACCGGGCCCGCTCTATTGCGTTTAGCTTCCTGACAGCCATTCCCGCGGCCACCATCTTTATCTGTACGCTGATACCCTATCTGCCCGTATCCAAGCAGATCCAACGACAGCTGCTGCTGCTCACCAAAGACCTTACCCCTAACCAGAATACCTATGTGCTGGTGAGCCAGTTCCTCGAGGACTTCCTCGACAAACCCCGGGTAGGCCTATTGTCCTTTGGCTTCGTGCTGGCCCTGTTCTATTCCTCCAACGCCATGATGGGGATCATGCGGTCCTTCAACAAATCGCTGATCTACAACACCCGCCGAAACGCCCTGCAGACACGCTGGATGGCCATCAAACTGACCACGCTCGTGCTGATCATGGTCATCGCTTCGGTAACCATGCTGGTCACACAGGCAGAACTGCTACGAAGTCTTTTCAAATGGCTCAACATCAGCCGGAACAATCAGACCGCCCGCTTCTGGTTCCGAACCCTCCGTTGGATCGTCATCATTCCGCTGTTCTACCTGGCTATCGCCTGCATCTATAAATACGGCCCCGCGGTTCACAAACGCTGGAAGTTGTTTTCTCCCGGTACCCTGCTTGCTACGTTCCTCACGATCCTGATCACCCTTGCCTTCTCCTACTGGGTCAACCGATTCGGTAATTACAACAAAGTCTATGGTTCCATCGGCACGGTAATGATCCTCATGCTCCTGGTTTACTTTAACTCACTGATACTACTCATTGGTTATGAGTTAAATGTAAGTATTCATCACCTGAAGGTCATGGCCGGCGAACGGGCGAAGTGACCCGATCAGGGCTGAGGCGCGATCATCTTTTTTATTTCCAGCCCAACCTGCGGTTCGGTCAGCTGTCGGTCAAAAAAACGGCGATAATGGGTCGCATTATTTATAAAAAGAGAGCAGGGTATCCCGCCGGTCCAGCGCGGATCAACTTTCGGACAAGAATAGTCTGCATCGGTCTCGTTGAGCCATAAGATGCGCGACCCGAAACCGCTCTTTTGAACAAAGTCCGCGATCCGGTCCGGGTAATAGGCCGGCAGATCGAGACTGACCAGGAGCAGTTCAACTTTCTGGTCTTTGAACTCCCTGACCGTAGTTTCGAAATAAGGGATCTCCTTCGTACAGGGAACGCAGAAAGTAGCCCAGAAATTTATGATCAGCGGGTGATCGCTATGCGCGATATAGGATTCGAGGTCCGTGATCTTTATTTTTTCTACAGCCTGCCCCCGAGCGGCACAGGCGCCGATCCAATTCCCAGCCAGGGCCACCATCAATATAAATATCCCTCTTCGCATAAAATTAAATTATAGTTGTCCCCTGCTCCATTCTTTTAATAACTCTCCATACCGCTGCTCCGGCAGCCCGGGCTGGGCATATTGTCCGGCTACCTGCTTTTGCCGGAAAGCCTCATAAAGCGTGACGGCGCAAGCCACAGAGATATTCAGCGATTTGATGATCCCAACCTGAGGAATAATAAAATTCCCATCGGAAAGAGCCAATATCTCCTCGCTTACACCGGAATGTTCATTGCCAAAAACAAGGGCGACACGACCGGTGAGGGTCATGTCATAAAGGGATACGGCATCGCTGCTCAGATGAGTGGTGAAGATCTTATCTACTCTTCCCCGCAGATGATCAAAACAGTCCTGCGCATCGGAATACTGGTGAACGGTGAGCCAGTTTGCGGCGCTGCTGCTGCTTTTTGCCCCCCATTTCTTATGCATCGGGATCCGGGTATTCAGCACATAAACATCCTGGACACCCACCGCATCGCAGGTGCGCATAACAGCCGAGATATTATGAGGGTCAAAAACGTTTTCCAGTACGATGACGAGATTATCCTGTCTTTTGTCCAGCACCGAGGTGATCCGCTGTTCTCTTTCCGGAGTCATAGTTAAACGAATAAGGACCAAAGGTATACAACCGCAGCTTAAAAAACAGGACTACCCTTGCATGGCTACCCTAATTAATTTATTTTTGCCAAAAGAATGGAGCCAATGCCAGATCTACTACATAATCTCCCGCCGCCGTCCGGTATTTCAGCAAAACCTCAGGATCAGGAATTTGCGGATACCGATGTCCTGACAGAGCATGATAACCCATTCAGCCTCATCGTGTGGAACGACGAGGTCAATACGTTTGAGTGGGTCATCGAAACGTTAATGGATATATGCGGACAATCACGGGAACAGGCCGAACAATGTGCCATGATCATTCATACAAAGGGTAAATATGCGGTCAAACGTGGTTCCTATGATGAGCTGAAACCACTCTGTGATGCCATTACCGACCGCGGCATCGGCGCCACTATCGAAATCCTCTCGGAGTCATAGGGCCCCATGTCTTTATTCATCCTGAATAACGAGCTTTTATTCCCACCCGTCCAGCTGGCCGAACCGGACGGGCTCCTGGCTATCGGCGGCGACCTGTCGACCGAACGATTGCTCCTGGCCTACCGGCAGGGCATATTCCCCTGGTACGAAGGACAGCATATCCTGTGGTGGAGCCCCGATCCGCGATTCGTACTCTTTCCCGAAGAATTGAAAGAAAGCAAAAGCATGCGACAGCTGGTCAAAAAAAAGACCTTTGATTTTCGTATCGATACAGCCTTCCGCGAAGTCATCACCAACTGCAAGACCATCAGCCGGCGCGGCCAGGAGAGCACCTGGATCACCGATGAAGTAAAGTCGGCCTATACCCTTTTGCACCAAAAAGGATTCGCCCATAGCGCAGAAGCCTGGCTCGACGGAGAGCTGGTAGGAGGACTGTACGGCATACGGATGGGAAAGGTATTCTTTGGAGAAAGCATGTTCAGCAAAGCAAGCAATGCCAGCAAATATGCGTTTATACAATATGTACAACATCTTCAGAAGGAAGGTGTTCGACTGATCGACTGCCAGATTTATACTCAACACCTCGAAAGCCTTGGCGCCCGTATGATCCCGAGGGACGAATTCACGGAGATGGTCCGACGCCTGACAGAACAATAACTTAGCGAAGGTTTATCCTTTTACCCGGCCATTTTTCGGCATGCTGGTAGATCAATCCCCGCATATAATCGTTCTCGGGATAACGGGTGAGATAGCTCTTCAGCTCTTCGGCATCGCTAATGGCAACGTCAGTAGGCAGATATCCCATGCCATAAAGACGCCCCTGTTCGATCAGGATACAGCTTTTCTCTTCCGGATGCCGGCCTTCATCCATCAGGGTGAAGCTGGGCAGGCTTTTGACAAGGGCTGCAATGGCGGTCTCGACCTTTTCGTTGTAGGAAGCAGGTGATTCACGCTGTTCGCAGGCTCCATCGCAATCCGCCAGACCGATACACGGGTCATTGTCCCTTTGGATAAAACAAAGTTTGGGACAAAGCCGGTATTCCCTTACCAGCTTACGGAGCAGGTTCTGTCCTTCCAGCAGCAGAGAGAAAGTATATACAGGCTGCAGCTGTTTCTTACTTTTTTCCAGGATCAGACGCGAATAGCCGTTCCGGTCTTCATAGACGTAAAGACCAAAGGACGGCTCAAAACGTTTGAGGCTGCGGTTATAAGTAGGCCAGAGGCGTTTGATCTCCACGCATTCCAGCAGGAAGGCCATCAGTTCGGTGCCGGTAGTCTCATGCGAGATGGAATAAATATTCCGGAGGAATTCCTGTTTCTGCCGCCCCGGCTTGTTGTTCGAGAAATGGCTGACGACACGATGACGGATATTCCTGGCCTTTCCGACATAAATGACCTTTCCTTTCTGATCGTGAAAATAATAGACCCCGGGCACCATCGGCAGCCGCTCGAGCTGTTCGGCAGGCAGGTTGACGGGCAGGTATTGCTCCCTGCTATTGCCTTTGAGCATACCGCGGATATGTTCGAGACCGCCGGCTTTCAGGATCGTTTCAAACAGCTTTACGGTAGCATCGGCATCTCCGCCTGCCCGGTGACGGTTGGGAATGGTGATCCCAAGATGCTGGCAGATCCGGCCAAGACTATAGCTGGGCGCACCAGGGAAGGTCTTACGGCTCAGCCGGACAGTGCAAAGTTTCTTACAATCCAGCTCCAGGCCACAGGCTTTTAGCTGGTTCTTTATAAAGGAATAATCGAAATTGACGTTGTGCGCGACAAAGACGGCGTCCTTAAGCCACTCATGAATAAAAGGAGCTATCTCTTCAAAATAAGGTGCGCCCGCGACCATCTCGTCGTTGATACCCGTGAGGGCCTGAACATACCTGGGGATGCTCATGCCGGGCCGGACCAGGGTCTCATAACGCTTAAGCTCCCGGTTTCCATCGTGTAACACAATAGCAACTTCTGTTATGGCGTTATTAGCTGCATAACCACCGGTAGTTTCTATATCGACTATCGCGTACATATTTCTTTTTGCTCTCCGGCCCGTTTGCCTGCCTGTCGCGAAGCAGCTGAGCGAGCTGGTAAAGTTAAAAAGAAACATCGGTTAGCCGTAAATCCCACCCCAGAAAACTCGTACACCAACCCGGTGTTAATTACCCTTATTATTAACCTAAATCCAACCTCCATGGAACAAATGCACCCAGTGCAAGCCAAAGAAAGTATTGTCATGACCTGTGTCACGGCATTTCTGTATTTCTGCGCCATCATGTTGTTTGCTTACGTAGTTACGATGTCTTAGCGCAGCTGGCTGTCAAAGTACCCCGAACTAACCATACCGGAGGAAGTCCGGTAGTACCGTAGGTACCGACATAATTATGAACTCCGGCGCCAGAGGGCCGGAGTTTTTCTGGATATTTTGGATATATTAAAAAAAATGGTAGTTTTGTGGTACGTATTATCCCCTTAAATCACGTGTTGCAAAGACGGTAGACTGGCAATTTTTCTACGCCAAATCGCTGAGAAACCATTAGTTACGAGACTCCGATCCCCTTTGAATTCCACTTTTAATTAATTTGGTTTCACCCTAAAATTTTCTCTTTTATGAAAAAGACATCAACTTTCCACCTCGGAGAAACAGCGAAAACTGTATTATTAGCCGTCGGTTTTATCGGCCTCGTCATGTTCCTCTCCTACCTTTATTGGTTTGCATAGGCACTGACCCGGTTGCCCGCATATATGCCTCAAACGTATTAAAGGAATTCTCCCTGATGGGGGAATTTTTTTTTATCAGCACTGCAAGTTCCCGGCGCTCTATCACCACCGCAAGTCCCCCGCACCCATTGGCACGAATGGGCCGAGTCCAATTCGCCTGAAAACCACTAAATTTGCACTCCAATTTTAACTATAGTATGACCATGGAACTGAGCAAGAACTATATTCCGGCCGCCACTGAAGAAAAATGGAATGCGCACTGGCAAAACAAGAAGTATTTCAATAGCCAGCCGGACCATCGTCCTGCCTTTACCGTCGTCATCCCCCCTCCCAACGTTACGGGGGTATTACACATGGGCCATACCCTGAACGAAACTGTACAGGATATCCTGGTACGGAAAGCCCGGATGAGCGGTTTCAACGCCTGCTGGGTACCCGGCAGCGACCACGCCTCCATTGCCACGGAAGCAAAGGTCGTAGGGATGCTCAGGGAAAGAGGGATCGACAAGAACCAGCTTACCCGCCCCGAGTTCATGGAATATGCCTATGAGTGGAAGGACAAATATGGCGGCATCATCTATAGCCAGATCCGCAGACTGGGCTGCAGCGTAGACTGGGACCGGGTGTCGTTTACCATGGACAAAGACTATTACCATTCCGTCATACAGATCTTTACCGACCTCTTTTCAAAAGGGCTGATCTACCGGGGCGCCCGCATGATCCATTGGGACCCGTCGGCAAAGACCGCCCTCAGCGACGAAGAAGTGGAATACAGGGACGAGCAGGGCAAACTGTATTATGTCGCCTATCCCATCGTCGACGCCGAAGGCCGCCCGACAGGAAAGAGCATCAGCATTGCCACCCAGCGTCCCGAGACCATCATGGGCGATACCGCCGTGTGCGTCAATCCCAACGACCAGCGATACGCCGATCTGAAAGGGCTTTTTGCCCTCGTCCCCCTGGTGAATAGAAAAGTCCCCATCATCTTTGACGAATATGTCGATCCGGCGTTTGGTACAGGGGCTTTGAAGGTCACTCCGGCGCATGACATCAATGACTATAACCTGGGTTTAAAACACGGCCTGCCTATCATCGATACGCTCAATGCGGACGGTACGCTCAGCGCGGCAGCAGAGGTTTTCGTCGGGATCGACCGCTTTGCAGCCCGTAAAAAAGTCGTTCAACAGCTGGCAGCCGAAGGCCTTCTTCAAAAAGAAGAGGTGCATCTGACACGTCTCGGCTTCTCCCAGCGCACCAACGCCGTCGTAGAGCCGCGGATCTCCACACAGTGGTTCGTAAAAATGAAAGAAATGGCGGAGCCGGCCCTAAAGGCGGTGACCGAAGGTCATATCCACATCCATCCCGGTGACAAGTTCCTGGCCACCTATAAATACTGGCTGGAGAACGTTAAGGACTGGTGTATCTCCCGTCAGCTCTGGTGGGGACAGCAGATCCCCGCCTGGTACGCTCCCGATGGCAGCTTCCAGGTGGCCGCCACCCGCGATGAAGCATACGACCGGTTCGCCGCAGCAGCAAAAGGCGGTTCGCTCCCCTTTGCGCCCGACCAGCTGAAACAGGATGAGGACGTGCTGGATACCTGGTTCTCTTCCTGGCTCTGGCCCATCGAAGTGTTTAAAGGCGTGACCAATCCCGGCAACCCGGATATCCGCTACTACTACCCTACTTCCGTACTGGTTACCGGGCAGGATATCATCTTCTTCTGGGTAGCCAGGATGATCATGGCCGGTCTGTACTATTTTCCGGATACGCTGCCGATGGGCCAACGCATTCCCTTCCGGGACGTTTATTTCACCGGGATGGTAAGGGACAAACAGGGACGCAAGATGAGCAAGAGCCTCGGCAATTCCCCCGATCTTCTTGCGCTTATCGACAAATATGGCGCTGACGCCGTTCGCTTCGGGATCATGATCTCCTCGCCGGCGGGCAACGACCTCCTCTTCGATGAGGCCGCGCTCGAACAGGGGCGGAATTTTAATAACAAGCTCTGGAATGCGTTGAAGCTGGTAAAAGGCTGGGAAGGCCGTCTTTCCGATTCCGCTACCGCACCCGACGCGTTCCCTATCACGTGGATGAACAACCGCCTTACAGAGGCCCGCGAGTCCATCGAACAGGCTTTCACGGGCTTCCGTCTCAGCGAAGCGTTGAAGACCGTGTATTCGCTGATCTGGGATGACTTCTGCAGCTGGTACCTGGAATGGGTCAAACCGGGCTTCGAGCAACCCATCCATACCCGCGTTTATAAAGAGACTATCGCCTTCTTCGAACAGCTGATGCAGCTGCTGCATCCCTATATGCCGTTTGTCACCGAAGAGATCTATCATTTGCTTGGCGAACGCGCCGAAGGCGACGACCTTTGCATCCGCCAGTTCACATCCATCGGCGAAGCTTCTGCCAGCATCCTGGCAGAAGGTACCCTGCTCAAGGAAGCCATCACCGCTCTGCGCGATGCCCGCAACAAAGCACAGCTGAAGCCAAAGGAAGCTATAAAGCTGTTTATCCAGTCAGAGTCCGAAGCCATCTTCCGTCGCCTGCAGCCGGTACTCTCCCGCCAGGTCAACGCCGCGAGCATCGACTTTACTCGCGAATCCATCCCGGACGCGTCTCTCACTATAGTCTCCGGAAAGGATAAGTATTATATCGTGACCGAACAGGCGCTGGACAGCGGCAATCAAAAGGAAGAGCTTCAAAAAGAGCTGGTCTATCTGAAGGGTTTCCTCGAATCCGTAAACAAAAAGCTCGGCAACGAACGTTTTGTACAGAACGCAAAACCCGAAGTCGTCGACCTCGAAAAAAGAAAGAAAGAGGACGCCGAGATAAAGATCAGGACTATCGAAGAAAGCCTTGCAAGTATGTAATAAAAAAATTAAATTTGTAGTATATCAAATTGAGAGGTTATGAACATTGAAGCGGTACAAATACAAAATTTAAAAGGTTCTCAGGCAATTAATATTCCTGATAATCTAAAAATAAACGACGACAAGGTCTATATTAAAAAAATAGGCAATGCACTCTATATTATCCCCTTTCATAATCCCTGGCAGACATTGGTAGACAGCCTGGGCGATTTTACCCCCGATTTTATGGAAACCAGGGATCAACCTTCACAACAGGATAGAGAATCCTTTGACTAATGGGTTATTTACTGGATACAAATATTTGCATTTACATCATAAAAAAGAAACCCGATTCCGTTTTAAAAAGACTGTCGCAAATCCCTCTTGGACAAATCGGGATATCTTCCATTTCTATTGCAGAGCTGGATTATGGAGCCAGAAAAAGCTCGAATCCCGAGAAAAATATATCTGCTCTAAATCAGTTTCTAATACCGTTTGAAATCTTCTCTTTTGATTATGCTGCCACACGGGAATATGGCAAAATTAGAAGTACTCTTGAAAAAAAGGGAACTCCCATAGGTCCTTTAGATACATTGATCGCAGCCCACGCACAAAGCCTCCAATGCACTTTAGTCACAAATAATGAAGCAGAATTTCGCAGGGTTGAAGGCTTGCCAATAGAAAATTGGGTGGAATAAACGGAGGATCAAAGGTCTTTAATATTGCGTCACGCTTGTTATCAATTGACCGGCCTCACCGCATGCCCGCTATACCCATAAGAAAGTAAATTCAACGGCAATATCAACTCCCATTGATTCGGACCGCGACCCTCAAAATCCGGGTCCAGCAAATGGCTGTACCGTATCCCAAAGCTCACAGATAGCTGATTCCACCACTTGGTATCAAAGTAAACTTCCGACCCAAAAGAACGGAACCGGGCATTGTAGATGCCGCCATTGGTATAAAAATCCTGCGCATGCGTATAGTCGTAAAACAGGTTGGCCCGCAGCCGCAGGAAATAGACCATGTTCCCGAATCCCCAATCCGGATAACACAAAGGCAGCTGATAGTTAGCCGAGAGCTTCCACATCCGGTAAAAATTTTCAGCTGAATATCCCCGCGAGAAAGGAAACCCGTTCGAAAACCGGGCATTGCGCAGGCTGTCCCGCTGCTGGAAGGCGCCGGAAAGCAAAAGACTGTGCGTATAGTCCAGACCAGGCAGATAAAGAAAGCCGGAGGCAAGGAACTGGTTGGCCTGAAAACTCGTCACGGCCCGGTTGTAGGAAAGATTCAGCACCTCCGCAAACCGGGGGTAAATTTGCTGCTGGGACTGCTGGGATTGATGGACAAAACTGACGTATGGATCGACATACACAAAGGCACGCGTGTTAAAGGAATCCTTGTACAGACCGGTATAATAACGCTGATTACTAACGACATCCGAACCAAACTGCAAACTGGTATACCCAGTCCCCGCCGTCCAGTTCAGCGGGATCGAAAAACCCGCGTGGTACTCATTCTCATTCCAGAAGATCTTCTGCGATCCATAAAAAGCGTTCCGGTCAAAAGTATAGTCCCAGCCGGCATCCAGCCAGGGATACAACGCTGCAAATGTGGCGGTTGCCCCTACCTGTTTGAAATTCTCGTTCCGGTTATAAGCCACGTAGAGCTGCGTCTCCAGGGTATTGAGGATGTTGTCGCTGATCAGCGAGAACGTATAGTCGGGGTCGTTGATATAGGGCCGCCAGCTGTGGAAGTTGATGAGATGGGAAGCGCCGGGATATTTCGACGCGGGGTAGGCCGCCGTACCGATTCTGTCCAGCAGGTGGGCCGGTCCCCGGTTAAGCGAGTCGATGTTCTGGAGCGGCAGACCCTGCCCCCAGGCGGCGACCGGGATCTCTTCCAGCCCGAGGCTGCTGCGAGAGGCCACATCCAGGTGAAAGCCCACAGCCGTAAACGTATTCCACGCAAAACGCCCGTTTGCTGCCGACTGTGGCTGGTATTGCCCTGTCAGTGCATCGCCATGCGGAAGGTTTACCCCAAAAACGCGGCCGCCCGTGATGGCGTAGGTCCGGTCCTGCCCGTTGCGGGAAGCCGTGAACCAGATGGTGTCGGCATGGACGGAAGGAAAGCCGATGGTCTGATAGCTGAAAGGCAGCAGGTAGCGGACCACCCCATCGCCGGTGCCTACCAGCGCAAGGGACATCTGCCCTTTGCGGTTACGCACAGCCGTTACAACTGTCTTATTGGAATAAAACTTCGGATAGGTATAAAAAAGACTATCCCTGTTTAATATCTTGTTTATAACCTGACCCGTGGCCGTTTCCAGCAGGTGCAGCTCGCACGAACCATCCGTCGCCTCCTGTACCGCGACGATCTCCCTGCCGTCTGCAGAGATGTCGGGCGCAAAATAACGGGACCGGTGAGTCAGTTTTTTATCCTCACCCGTGACCGGGTCGAGCAGGCGTATCACACTATAGTCACGCCAGCTCCACCGGGGATCTGTTTCATAAGCGGCATAGACGACACGGCCGTTGTTGACAGAGAAATAATTGTCGAGGGAGACCGCCCGTGTCTGTATTTTGGTTTCATTCTTGTTAGTAAGGTCGCGAAGGACAAATGCGGGGATCTGCCGGTAGCTGCTGCGCATGTAGAGCAGGCTGTCGGCGCCGATGAACTGGGGGAATTCCTCGTTGGCGACGAAATGCCGGTGGGTCCGGGCGAAACGATCGGCCTCCGCCTCATAGGAGGAGCCGCCTGCAGGGGGCTTCGCCCCCTGCAGCGCCGGAGACACCCCAAACCAGGCCAGGGCATCGCGGCGAAACTGGGAAAAAGAAACCCCGGCATAACGGCGCACCGCCCCCTGCAAGGGATAAAAAAGACCATGGAAGGCGGCGGCATCGTGGCTGACACGCCGCCAGAAATCGTCCCCATAGCGCTCGCGGCCATAGGCCACGAGCATATAGCCCAGGGGATAATGGTCGGGCACATAGTCCCGGAGCGAGCCATTGCGCAGCTTCATCCAGGAGTAACCTTTGTCACCGGCCCTGAGACCGCGATAGCTGTTGAAGAACCAGGGCAGACGTCCCCTGCCCTGATCGCTGACCAGGGTCTCCTGGTAAACGGCATCGCCCTCCCAAAACCAGTTGGGGACGGCCAGGCTGTTGGCAAACGCCTGCCCGCCTTCTCCAAACAAATAATAGAAGGCCCCGGAGAGACCTACGCGGAAATTATTATATTGCTGGACATGCCGGTATTCGTGTATAGCCAGCATCTTCTGCCACGGCAGGCTTCCCAGGTCGAAGCTGTTCTGTTCCGGCGTGAGCTGAAATTCGCTGCGGAAGGGAGCCAGGCCGACATACCCATTGGCAATGGTAGTCTGGTTCTGCAGGACGATGTTGATCTTTCGCTGAGAATGGCCCAGGGTCGGCAGCGTAGTCCGGCTGAGCTGGTGGACGATGGCCGCTACCTGTTGCGCCTGGGAGTCGAGGCCGGCCGGGAAGATGACCCGGGCCGTGTCGGTGTTCAGCTGCTTCCACTTAAGAGAAGGAGGGTTGCCGCCGAATTGTTGGGCAAACAGGCCTGTCGTAAAAAAAAGGAAGAAGATAATAAGGAAAGGCAGGCGCGGAAACGTCATGTCTATTGCTGTTATTAGTTGTCGGTTGCTTGAAATTACGTATAAGTTGGCACGTACTCTTTGTAAAAAAACGGAAACGCTTACTTTCGCATATGATGCTACAGCGCAATATTCGATCTTCACTGGTATCCCGGAACTATGATGCTCTACTGGCAGCCATCATCGGATTTTTTATCATCCAGTTCCTTTGCAGTTATGGCGGCATCGGGGTGTCCCCGGATTCCGTCGTCTACATCAGCACCGCCGGGAATATCCACGATCACGGGGTCATCAGCGACTTTACCAATATGCCGGTAATGGATTTCCCGGCCTTCTACCCCATCTTCCTCAGCGGCGTCGTTTTTCTCACCGGGAAAACCGTCCTGTCTTTCGGGCCGATACTCGACGGGCTGCTATTCGGCCTGCTGATCTGGCTTTGCGGCTGGATGATCAACCGCTTCTCGACGGTTTCCCGCTGGTATAAATGGACCATCCTTATTTTTATCGTCCTGAGCCCCTGTCTGCTGGAGATCTATTCCATGATCTGGAGCGAAACGCTTTTCCTGCTCCTGTCCATCCTGTTCGTCATCGCCTGTCATCGCTATTTCCATACCCATTCGATGCGTTCCTTACTGCTCATCGGGCTCATCGCCGGTCTGGCCTGCGTCACGCGTTATGCCGGCGTCAGCATCGTTGCGATGGGCGGACTGCTCATGCTCTGCGACGGACGGCTGCGCTGGGGCGCACGGAAGATCGGTCATATGGCGCTGTACGGGCTTCTCTCCGTCTCCTTCCTGGCGCTGAACCTTTACCGTAACCTTCGGTTGACACATACCCTCACGGGCTTCCGGGAAAAAGGAACGACGCCGTTCGCCGATAACCTGCACGACTTCGGCAGCGTCTTCTGCGACTGGCTGCCTTTTTTCAACGAGCGCTATGCCGCCGCATCGCTGGTAGCCGCCTTTTTTCTTCTCCTGATTACGGGGATCTTTGTTTTCCGGTTGGTCAGGAAGACGGATTTTTTTTCCTATGACACCATCGCCATCAGTTTTTTCGTGGTCTATGCGTCGTTTATCCTGTTTACGGCTACCGTATCGCGGTTTCAGCAGCTGGACAGCCGGCTGCTGTCTCCCCTGTTCCTGCCCTGGCTCTGGGGCAGCACCTCCTGGATCCCTGCCCTGGCAAAAAAGGCCCGGTTGCGATCGAAAAGACGGGGTCTCCTGGTCGCTGCAGCCATCGCAGTCGCTGCCGGCTGTTTCCTCTGGGGAGAGATCCAGACCTACCGGGAGAACTGGGAAGGCATTCATTATGCCGGTATCCCGGGTTATACGGAAAATCAATGGAAGAAGTCGGAGACCATGGCCTATGTCAGGGAACATAAGGATCGGTTCCTTGCGCCCGGCACCGTCTATTCGAATGCCTTCGAAGGCTTGTGGTTTCTGGCAGGGGTAAAGTCCGACCTGATACCGCATAAGGACATTCCGGATGACGTACGATACATGATGAAGTCCAACTATTTTATAGTGGTCTGGTTCAACGATTCCGATAATTCAGACCTGATCGACATGGATTATATAAAAGGACAGAAAACACTGGTCGAACAGCTTGATTTCAACGACGGATCGGTATATATTTTCCAGACCCCCGGCACGCCGATACCATCCCATTGAAAATGTTGCTATTTTTATAGCGATGTTATTAGTTTCACTGGCTATAGCCCCGGGTATCGCCGTTTGCCTGTTTATCTATTCCCTGACTAAATATAACAGGAAGGCTATACGCTACCTGGTCATGGCCTTCATCCTGGGTATGATCGCTACCCTGCCGGCTCTTGCCATTCAAACGATTGCCGTCGACGTACGCAACGACCCTTTTCGTCATCCCATTCTGTCTTATCTTTGGTACGCCTTTGTCGTGGTTGCG
The DNA here is from genome assembly GCA_036499285.1 of Puia sp. Lineage (GTDB taxonomy): Bacteria > Bacteroidota > Bacteroidia > Chitinophagales > Chitinophagaceae > Puia. Next base: position 118,883 of record DASYEB010000008.1, read on the forward strand.
CTAAGCGAGGAAGGAGGTAAATTTCTGGTATTAAGGCTCTATGCCTATCCGAAGGCCGTTTTTAAAGAACCGTTTGACGGCATCGTCTTTGCCGTCATGATAGGAATGGGCTTTGCGACGGTGGAAAACATCGAATACGTGATCAAATTCGGCCTGGAGACGGCGGTGTCTCGGTTCTTCCTGGCTATCCCCGCACATGCTGCCTTTGCCGTGCTGATGGGCTATCCCGTTGGCAGGGCTAAATTCGAAAAGGGCCGGGCGTGGTGGCTGATGGGACGAGGATTGCTGGTTGCCGTACTTTTCCACGGCAGTTTTGATTTCTTTCTTTTCCTTCAGCAGAGCCGGCAGGCGGCAAAATATTTTTCGACAGGCGTTCTTTCCTTTGGCGCCTTTGCCAGCTTTTACATCGCGGTGCGTCTGGCGATGCGGGCATTGCGGATGCATCGGGCGATGAAGGAGGCGCAGGAAGAGGCCGAGTACAGAGATCAAACTATTAATCATAGACCAACTGAAAATGATGGATGAGACATTATCGATCCGGCCGGGAGAGCTGGAAGACATCAACACTATCGGATTCCTGGCCCAGCAGATCTGGCCGGGGACCTATGGGAGCATCCTGTCGGCCCAACAGCTGCAGTATATGCTGAATCTCTTTTACAGCCCGGCATCTTTGCGCAGACAGATGGTGGACGAGCGGCAGCAGTTCCTCATCGTGGAACAGGACGAAGCCGAAGCCATAGGTTTTGCATCTTATGGCGTCGCTTCGGGGGGCGTCGCCGACGAGCCCGGAGTTTACAAACTCCATAAGCTCTATGTTCTGCCCGGGCAGCAGGGAAAAGGCCTGGGAAGGACCCTTTTGCAATATATCTTCGATGCCATACGACCCGAAGGGGCCAAAATTCTGCGGCTCAACGTCAACCGGTACAATAAGGCTCGCCAGTTCTATGAGAAAATTGGCTTTGCCGTGGTAAAGGAAGAGGATGTCCCCATCGGCAACAACTATTTTATGAATGATTATGTGATGGAGATCGCAGTTCCTTAATCCGCTTCAAGCCCCATCGCGGCGCGTTTCATTTTATGCGCCGTTTCATGGCCGACATATCGCTCGATCCGGCCTTCTATCAGATAGATCAGCGGTGTAAGAATTATCGCCACAAAGAATTTATAAAAATAGTTCATCATCCCAAAGGCCAATATCTGCTGCCAGGAGAAAATGCCGCTAAAGGCAATGAACAGCACGATATAGCTGTCCACTAGCTGCGATACAAGGGTCGAACCCGTAGCCCTTAGCCAAAGATATTTGTCCCCTGTCCTCTTTTTAATCTGATGAAACACGGTTACGTCCACTACCTGGCTTACTAAAAAGGCCACTAGACTGCCGATAATGATCCGGTTACTTTGCCCGAAAATAGCCCCAAAGGACTGTTGTATATCAGGAACCCCCTGTTTGCTGCTGCTGGCGATCCAGGCATCGGAAGGAGGTATCTTTATAGCAAGGAAATACATTAGGAACGCATAGGCGATCAGTATGACAGCCGTTAAAGAGATTCTTCGTACGGCTTTTGGTCCATAATATTCATTGACGATATCGGTCATTACGAACTCCAGCGGCCAAAGCAGAACACCGCAGGTAAGTGTAAATGCCAGTCCGCTTTGCCCGAACATAGTGAAATTAACCGGGTGTAGCCCGAATGTCTTTTCCAGCGAGAACAATTTCGATCCGATGGATTCCGCGATCAGCGCGTTGCAGCAGAAAAAGGCAGTAAAGCCTAGAAATAGTTTAGTCGGACGGTCTTTTAGAATTGAATTGATCATTAGCGATTAATTATAAATAATACCACTTGCCATAAAAAGAACAACGCATTTATCACCATCAGCCATACCGGGATAGCCGCGGCCCTGAGCCTGCCCACGATAAACAGGAAAATGAGTGCAACGTTGACCACGATATTGATCACGATAGATAATATAAACCCCAGCACAAAAATATTCGAAAGGATGACATCCGCCGACATGCCCTCGCTCTCCTTTCTATGAGGAAGCCATTGAATTACCGAGGCCAGGACAAAACAAATATTACAAATAAATGCCACCCGGGAGAGAAGTCTTAATACCCGCATATTTAGCCAAAAATCCGTATTTCTGAGCAAAATACCATTATTTTGCTGACATATAAACAGACTCATAAGTATATGAATTCTACTGTTCTGAAAAAGGCGCTCCCCCATCTGATAGCCATCCTGGTATTCCTGATCGTATCAGTCGTTTATTGCCGGCCTGCACTGGAAGGTAAGGTTGTCTTTCAGCAGGACATGCTGCAATACAAAGGAATGGCGCAGCAGTCGGTCGAATACAAAGAAAAACATGGGCATTATCCGCTGTGGTCGGAAAGCAATTTCAGCGGCATGCCGGCCTATACCATCGCCATGGGTCACTCCGCGATCTATCTGGGCCCTGTTGCCAATATACTTTCCCTCTGGCTGCCCGAGCCTATCAGTTTTTTCTTCCTGGCCTGTGTCTGTTTTTATATTCTCATGGTGGTGCTGCGGATCAATCCCTGGATCGGGGTGCTTGCCGCGCTGGCCTATGCCTACAGCTCATATGATCCCATCATCGTCGTCACGGGGCATGTCACCAAAATGCTGGCCATTGCCTATGCACCCGGCGTTTTTGCCGGTTTATTCTTATTATTCCAGCGTAAGTGGATCTGGGGCACTGTGGTGCTGATGCTGTTCTTTGCCTTGCAATTAAACACCAATCACCTGCAGATCGTCTATTATACTTTATTGTGCATGGGCGTGCTGACCCTGTTTTATATCGTACATGCATTTATTCAGGGCCAGGGTAAGGACGCGGCCCTGGTCATCGTCCTGGCCTGTTTTGCGGGGCTGGTAGGCTTTGGGACCAGTACCCTGGGCACGCTGCCTGTACAGGAATATTCGAAGGAGACCATGCGCGGCGGAAGGACGGAGCTAACGAATCACTCCAGTCAGCAGGATGGCGCCGGCGGCCTGAGTAAGGACTATGCCTTTGGCTGGAGCTATGGCATCAGTGAAACCATGACCCTGGTCGTTCCGAACGTATACGGCGGTGGCAGCGGAGGCAAGGAGATAGGTGATAATTCAAAATTTGCCGAACAGCTGACACAGGAGTTCTCCGTGCCGGAAGAGACAGGGCTTCAATATGCCAATGGCTCTGCTTACTGGGGCGCTCAACCCTTTACGTTCGGGCCGGTCTACCTTGGGGCGATCATTTGCTTCCTGGCCATCCTTGGCATGGTCTTTCTCAAAGGCTGGCAGAAATGGGCGTTGTTAGCTATTACCGTGATGGGGATCGTGCTTGCCTGGGGTAAGAATTTTTCGGGTCTCAACTATTTCCTTTTCGATCATTTTCCTTTCTATAATAAGTTCCGGGCTCCATCGACTGCGCTGGTGATCCCTCAGCTGACGATCCCCCTTCTGGCGGCACTGGGGCTTGATCAGCTGATTAGCAGCCGTCAGCCGAGAATGGAGATCTGGAAAAGCTTCCGCAAAGTTGCTTACATCACCGGCGGGATGCTGGTGATCCTGATCGGTTTTTATTTCATGGCGGATTACTCCGGTGCACGGGACAGCCAGTTGAAGGAACAGTTCGTACAGAATAAGATGCAGCAGCTGTCACAGGGGAAACAGGCGGGCGCCGATGTACAGCAGCAGGCTGTCGCAACGGGCAATACGCTGATCAGGGCATTACAGGCCGACCGGCAGTCGCTGTATGCCAGCGATCTGCTCCGGACCATCCTGCTGATCGTCGCCGCGGCCGTGTTGCTGGGGCTGTATCTGAAGGATAAGATCAAGGCGTATATCCTGCTGGCAGGTCTGATCATCCTCAGCTCCTACGATCTGCTGGCGGTGGGAGCAAGATATCTGAGCGCGGACAACTATTCGGACGCGGCGGATTTTGAGGCCAATCTAAGCCCTTCGGCGGCTGATCTGCAGATCAAGAATGATCCGGATAAGAACTTCCGGGTCTTTGACGAATCCTCTCAAAGTCCGTTTGAAGATGCAAAGGCGTCCTATCATCACAATTCATTGGGTGGCTATTCCCCTGCCAAGCTGGGTCTCTACCAGGACCTGATCGAAAACCAGCTCTCGAAGGGGAATATGCAGGTGTTCAATATGCTGAATGCAAAGTATTTTATCCAGCGGAACCCGCAGAACGGGCAGCCCCAGGCTGCTTTGAACGCGCACGCTTTTGGCCCCTGCTGGCTGGTAAAGTCTATTCACTATGTGAAGGACGGCAACGAGGAAATGAAGGCGCTGGACAGCATCAACGTCCGGGATACGGCCATCGTTCAGCAGCAGTTTGCTTCCAGGATAAAGTTGATGCCGGTTGCGGACAGCACGGCGACGATCAGGCTGACGGACAACGACAATGACAAGCTGACTTACGAATTCAACGCCGCCACCAACCAGTTTGCGGTGTTTAGCGAGATCTACTATGATAAGGGCTGGGATGTCTACCTCGATGGGAATAAGGCCGATTACTGCCGCGTCGACTATGTGCTGCGCGGCATGGCGGTTCCGGCGGGCAAACATACCATCGTATTCAAGTTTGAGCCGAAGTCCTTTGCCACCGGGAGTGCGATCTCTACCTGGTCCTCGCTGATCCTTTACTTGTTGCTGATCGGGGCTATTGTTATAGAGTTCCGGAAGCAGAAGAAAGTACAGATCGCATGAAACCGCTGAGTTTTGTGATCATTACGTATAACCGGCCGGAGGACGCGCTGGAGCTGGCTAAGAATATCAGCCAGCTGGAAGAGTTAGATGAGCTGGTGGAAGAGGTGATCATTGTCAACAACCGGTCTTCGGTCTCTTACCAGCCGTTGGAGAAATTTATTGATGCCCATCCGGATATCCCGTTCCGGTACTTTGTCACGAAGGAAAATCTGGGTGTCTCCCGGGGCCGCAATTATGCCATACAGCAAAGCAAGGCTCCTATCCTGGTATTTTTGGACGATGATGCGCTGATTCAGAATAGTCATGCACTATTGGATATAGACATGCTTTTTGCCGGCGAGCCTGCTATCGGCATAGCGGCGTTCAAGATTTATTACAGTACGGGGGAAATGCAGGTCAACGCCTTCCCGCACAAACGTTTTGCAGAAAGAAAAGACCTCTCCCATTTCGATACGTATTATTTCTCCGGTGCTGCGCATGCCATCCGGCGCACGGTATTCGACGAAGTGGGATACTATCCCGAGAACTTTTTCTATGGCATGGAGGAATATGATCTTAGTTTCCGGGCCCTTGATGCGGGTTATATCATCCGGTATACTGACGCGGTGGTCATCCTGCACAAGGAGTCGCCAACGGGCCGGCTGACGCCCAGGGAGAAGCGAAAGGGCATGTGGCTGAACAAGACTACCGTCGCCTGGAAGTACCTGCCGGTGCGTTATTTCGTATCGACGGCGTTTATCTGGAGTCTTTGGTATCTGCTCAAAAGCAAGGGCGATATCGGTGGTTATTTCAGGGGATGGGGATCGATCTTCAGGATCTCCCGCGCCGGGAAGAGAAACCCGGTGAGCGCAGCTACCCTGGCTTATCTAAAAAAGGTACAGGCGCGGCTGGGGTATTAATAAAAAAGCCCCCAATAAAAAAAACCCCTTGAAAAGGGGTTCCTATAAGAGGGGTGAACTTTTACCATTTGTCTACTTCCTCACCGGTCGTAGCCGTGGGAGTGCTGGGGGCAGCGGGAGTGTGTCTTACAGGGGCGATAACATCTTCTTCGACGTCGTCGCTGACTGCAGTTTCCTGGTAGCCGCCTTCATTTTCGGGTACGTTATCGTGGTTGTATGCGTCGAAGTCGAAATCCGGCATCAACTCAGTCTTAACATAATCCACCGCCTCTGTCAGCGCCTTCAGGAACTTGTTGAAGTCTTCTTTGTACAGGAAGATCTTGTGCCTGTCGTAACCATCTTCGTTGAATTTCTTACGGCTTTCGGTGATAGTAAGATAGTAATCATTACTACGCGTAGCCCTTACATCGAAGAAATACGTCCTCCGTTTCCCAGCTCTGATGCGTTTACTATAAACGCTTTCCATCCTTTTGTCGTTGTTTTCGTACGCCACAATGAATTTTTTTCTGTTGAAAATTACAATTTAAGCAGCCACAAATATAGTATTGTTTTCGAATTAGCAAAATTTGCGAAAACATTTATATCTTCTATTTAAGCTTGTTAACACCGAGGCAGGACATTATGCCGGCGTATTCTCTGCCTGCTGCTGTTCATACAAATAGGTATAGTAACCGTTAAGTGCCAGAAGCTCCTGGTGCGTCCCTGTCTCGACTATTTTACCGTCTTCCAGCACGACGATGCGGTCAAAGTCGAAGAGGGAGAAGATCCGGTGTGTGATGATCACCGCCGTTTTATGCTGGAGATATTGATATAAATTACCAAGTATTTCCTTTTCAGTTTTAGCATCTACTGCACTGAGGCAGTCATCAAAAACGATGATCTCCGGGTCTTTGATTAGGCCGCGGGCAATGGAGATCCGCTGTTTTTGTCCGCCGCTGAGCGTGACACCTCTCTCCCCTATCATCGTGTCATACCGGTGTGAAAAGCCTTCGATCTCTTTGTCTACGCTGGCATAGCGGGCGGCCTGTTTTACTTTTTCTTCGTCCTTTTTATCCAGTCCGAACTGGATATTGCCGGATACGGTGTCGCTGAAAAGAAATACATCCTGCGGCACATAGCTGATCTGGCGGCGCATGTCCTGCAGATCTAATTCGCGCAGATCGGTGTTATCCATTAGTATTCTCCCCTTATCCGGATCATACATCCGTAGTAAAAGTTGGGCGATCGTCGTTTTTCCGCTTCCTGTTCTGCCGATGATAACAACTTTCTCCCCTTTTCGGATCTCGAGGTTAAAATCCTTCAATGCGTGTATACGGGTATTCGGATAGGTAAAATCCACGCCCTGGAAGGATATATTTCCTTCCAGCCGTTTGGGCTCGGCGACGGCGGGGTTGCGGATCACAGAGTTGGTATCCAGGAATTCGTTGAGTCGTTTTTGCGAGGCGGAAGCACGTTGTACCATGCTGGCGACCCAGCCAATAGCGCTGACGGGGAACGTGAGCATGGTGATATAAATGACAAATTCGGTGATGGTGCCGAGATCCGCGTTGTGCCGGCCATAGATGACATAGATCCCCCCGATCATAATGGCCAGGAGGGTGCTGAGGCCGATCATAAGACCCATGGAGGGGAAATAGATGGATTCGATCCTTGCCAGGCCGACCGCGTTCTTCCGGTATTCTTCGCTGTTGTGGCTAAAGAACCGGAGCATGGCTTTCTCCTGTACAAAGGATTTTATCACCCGGATCCCGCTATAGGATTCCTGGGCGTTGGTGGTAAGGTTGCTTAGCAGCGCCTGGATATGTTCGCTTCTCTTGTGGATGATGGTATTGACATAATAGATGGTAATGGCCAGGATGGGCAGGGGTGTCAGAACATAAAAGCTCAGCAGTGCGTCTTTTTTCAGCATAAAAAAGAGGCTGAAGCCGATGGTCACGAGCAGATTCGCCAGGTACATCATGGCCGGGCCGGTGTACATGCGGACGCGGCTGACGTCTTCCGCCATACGGCTCATCAGGTCACCAGTGCTGTGCGTCTTGTAGAAATTGGTATCGAGCTGCTGGTAATGGCCGAAGATCTCGTGCTTCTGGTCGTATTCGATGTGGCGGCTCATGACGATGATGGTCTGACGCATGAGGAAGAGGAAGAATCCGCTGATCAGGGCGAGTACGAGAAGCGTTATCCCGCAGACGACGACCTTCCGGCCGAAAGAGGCGTGATTGGTGTCGAGGACGCGGATGAATTTGCGGACCAGGATGTCGTAGTTGGCGGTGTCCCGCGCATCGCGGGTCGCGGTTTGCGCTGCGGTGGCCGTTCCCTTCTCACTACCCTGCCCTGCTCCGGCGACCTTCCCACCCACATCCCCATTTGCCCCGGGCGCCTGTGCCGTGGAGGAGCCTTCCGCTACCTTTTCCGGGTGCTGCGCGGCCTGATTTGCCTTACTCACATTATTTCGCAGCTCTTTTTCAACGGAATTCACCACATACCCGGTCACTTGCGGTGTGAGGATCCGGAAATAGTTGGATAAGATGACAAAAATGACTCCCAGGAGAAAGCGCCAGCGATATTTCCAAAAATATTTATTTACAGCCTTTAAGTGCTTCAAACCAAAAATTTACGTAAAGGTAAGAAATGCAATAAAAATATTTGGCGGTTTAATTATCAACGCATTATTTTGCGCCCGGAGAGATGGCAGAGCGGTCGATTGCGGCGGTCTTGAAAACCGTTGAAGGTCAAACTTCCGGGGGTTCGAATCCCTCTCTCTCCGCTGGAAACTTTTCAAAATGTATTAAGGGCTCGTAAAACGCAGGTTTGACGGGCCCTTTTTCATTTTCCACTTCAAAACGATAGAAAGATATTCAAGTGATTCGGGGGGAAATTCGGTATCCCGGGTTTAGTCGGAATTTTTGGGACCTCGAATATCGTTGCTTTACGGGGTTGGCCTATGCTGATGTAAAGAAATTGAAGCGGTCCGAGATCAGCCGGGGTATTGATGGTGAGTTCTGGATTTTTACCAACCGGCAAAAAACGGATGCCCGGTCCCGAATCCCACTCCTACCCCAGGCAGTTGAAATTATGGAAAAATACCGTGGCTACCCCGCCTGTGTGAATTCGGGTCTCGTGCTTCCGGTTCTAAGCAATCAGAAGATGAATGCTTATTTACAGGAGATCGGGGATGCCTGCGAAATTCCCAAACATTTGACATTTCACATCGCCCGGCATACGTTTGCCACGACCGTTACTCTGAGTAATGGCGTGCCGATCGGTGAGCAAGATGTTAGGACACCGGAACCTGAAAACCACGGAACATTATGCCAAAGTGCCGGATGGCAAGATCAGCAACGACATGCAGATTTTGAAAAAGAAGTTTGGTTCTGCCGGAAGCGGCAATTCGGAGCGCAGTTAGGCTGCATCCGTACCCTATTATTAATTTTCCGAGGTTACCATTGAAACTGAGTTTTCGCAAATACACGACAGAGGCATTGATTATCAAATGGATGCAAAAGTTAAAGTCAACTTATCGCGGTCGGCAGGTAAAATACTAATGATTCAAGTTGAGCGTTTTAGTTATAGCTCCCTAAACCTGACGTTATGAAAAACCTTGCCGCCACCCATTCTTGCTGCAATTGCCTGGACGCTATCGATAAGAAGATATTTGACTATTCTCTACGGCACTTTAATTTCGCTCTTTGTATACCGTGTCAACATTCGTTGAGAGAAAAAATTGGTTTTACAACGCAGCAAACATTGGCACTTTATTTTTTACTTCGGAAAAAAGGAGTGCCAGCTCAATTGGAAAAGTTTGACGGTTTTAAAACCATTGACATTGCCGTCGTCGAGGCGAAGATAAACATAGAAGTAGATGGCTCCCATCACAATACCAAGCACGATCAGGCTTTAGCGGATCTGAAGAGAACCTATTATGCCTTTGAAAAAGGGTATTATACAATCCGAATACCAAATTCCCTCGTCATTAATCATCTAGCAGAAACAGCTGAATATGTAGCAAACTTTGTACAAATAAGCCGACGTAAGTTTAGACATTAACGACTTATTTCTTCCCGCCCTTATCCTACTATTTTCTTCCGAATGTGTTTCCACTACTGAATTGTTAAGGCAAAGTGACATTACCTTAGCTCCAAAAAACATGACAAACGTATTGCCACTGTACCCAGAGGGAAAAATCCCAAACAGTCAAAAACTAGTCACTGTAGCCGATCTGGATGCTTTTGGCGAAAAGATGCTTTCGGCCATCCGAATGATGATCCAAAATAACGGTGGGTTAACTTCTAAAAAATGGTTGAAGTCTCACCGGGTGCGAAAGTTACTGAATGTCTCGCCAGCACTTTGCAGATTCTACGAAACAAAGGAACCGTACCCTATACGCGGATGGGTGGGATCCTATATTATGATGCAGCTGAGATCGAACAACTTTTGACAAAATTGAAGGTGCAGGTGAAGTAGTTTGGCATTTGCGAGACTGTGGTTTGTATAAATGCCTTGTTAAATTGATCACAACGACGTCCGAACTAAATTAATACCGTGATCAGGAGTTATAGTCAATACCGTTATTGGAGTTGCCCTGGACTGTAATGTTATGCGCTGCAAATGACCTCGCTGGGAGTTTCCTACCTTCGAGATAACTCATCTATTTTCAAAAGCATACTTGCCCGCTTTAAGTATCCCCAATCGAAGAGGGTTTACACGACAAATATGCCAAACTAATCTAAATGGTACTATTTGATTCATAAAAAACTTTACATTTTATGCCAAGTTTTTTGTAATTTAGCGTATGGCGATTATGGAGGTAGCAACCGGTAGAAAGCTAACAGCTGCCGTTTCTCCCCTTGAAGGTGCGGACTTTAAACAAATCACCAAAAAGAGATATTTCTTTGACTGGAAAAAGGAAAAGGGCAGTGCGGATCTGTTTAAGCTGACATTACAGGGAGAGTCGGATATATTGGGATTATTAGCGCTCATAGATTTTCCTCGTGAATTTCGAATGCAGATACATCTTCTTTGTGTATCTAGTGAAACCCACGGAAAAACAAAAAAATATGATGGCATAGCAGGAACGCTTATCGCTTTCGGAGGCAGGACGGCTATAAGTAAGTATTTCGAGCAAGCTTGCATATCTCTATTGCCCAAAACAGAGCTAAGGGCTCATTATAAAAGCAAATATGGAATGATGGATGGTGGCCCGCAGCTGTTCCTGGAAGGCGCCAGGTTGCATGCAATAATTAAAAAATATTTACCATGAGTTACAAAAAATTACTGCAGGAACATTCTCCTAAGGATCTGGCGGAGTCCTTTGTCTTTCCGGTAAATCTTTCAGCTAAGCAGCAAAAGACAGCCGACCTGCAATTGGCCGAAGGTAGGCAAAAGGCGAGGGAAAAGATGACTGATTCTGAAAAGCTTATGGGCAGGCTTTTGGGGTTAAAATTCCGGATGGAAGATTATTTTAGGGCTGAAAAGCCAGATAAAGAGTATTCTTTCAGCTATTTTCTGAAATTATATATAGAACTTCTGGATATGAAGCGGCGAGGGTTTGCCGAGCAAATAGGCATAGATGAGACGTTACTTAGCCAGTTAATTAACCATCGCCGCACTCCTCCTGAATATATACCGATCCGATTGGAATTGCACTCTAATAATTCTATCCCGGCTGAGTATTGGTTTAGAGTTATCGAGAAAGACCGGGAAGGTGCGATGCTTTTGAATAAAGCGGCGATGAGGAAGAAAGAGATGAAATACGTAACAGGAGGTATTTCAGTTCGTTTGTAGCTGTAACCAAGGAAGCCCTCGAGATATTTGCCCCTACACACCGTTAAGACATGGCCCGTTTTCTTATTCCTGAAAATCGCCGATCTTACCCACCAGGACATTGGTCAAATGGACATATATTGTCCCCATGTTTGAAGACCTCAAAAAAATCCAGGAGACGGCCCCACCATCGGCATCATCCTCTGCAGCGAGAAGGACGAAAGCCTAGCGTAATATTCCATGCTGAAAGGCAGTGAACAGTTGTTTACCCGGCGAAGAGGTCAACCAACGTAACATCATGGAGATATTCAGAGAGCATAATAGGAAGGTCGCGGCGTTGGTTGGTAAGCAGTATTCCGAACTTACCCTGGAACGATACGTAGTTTCCAACTAATAAAATCTCCAATCCCCTTATCGATCCATTGCTTTTATAAAAGCAAACAGATGTCTTTCAAAAAGAAGGCGACAAAAGTTTAATATTTATTTAATAAAAATATAAACACCAATACCCCCTTTTCTATTCGCTTCCCGTTCTTTAAAAGACACCACCCTATTACAATAATTAATATGGATATCCAGCAGCTGCTTTCCAAATGGTTAAACAATGAAATTACGACCAAAGAACTGGCCGAGTGGTACCATAATAATCATGAGGGTAAAAATATTGAGGCAGAGCTGTCTGCGATGCTGGAAAAGGAGTGGGACAACGAAGACCGCCCCGAAGAATTACATTATTCCTCCAAGCAGCTGCAGCAGCTGGTAACCAACGTGTTGAAGCGCGGGGATGTAAAGACTGCAGTAGGCCGCACGGGCCGGGTATATTGGTTAAAGATAGGCAGGCTGGCCGCAGCAGTATTTGTTTTTGTCTTTATCGGGGTAGTCGTATGGCAGCGGTACGGGCCGAAAAAGCAGTTCGCAGCAGAACAGTCGGCAGCCGATATTGCACCCGGAACCAACAAGGCGATCCTGACGCTGGCCAACGGCTCGCAGGTATCGCTCGATAGCGCCGGATCCCAGGTGATCTACCAGGGAAATGCTGTCATCAAACAGTCAGCCGGGGGGAAGCTTGCCTATTCCGGGGACAATGGGTCTTCCGATGCGGGCGGCGGTTCCGACGACATTGCCGCAAAAATGCAATACAACACTTTGGCGACGCCAAGAGGCGGCACGTTCCAGTTGACGCTGCCCGACGGCACGAAGGCCTGGCTGAATTCTGCATCATTCATCAGATACCCGGTGGCGTTCAACGCGAATGAAAGAGTGGTAGAGACGAGCGGCGAAGTATATCTGGAGATCGTACACAACGCAAAGGTCCCTTTCAGGATAAAGACCAGAACTGCCATGATAGAGGACGTCGGCACGGCAATGGATATCTGTGATTACCCGGATGAAAAGTCAGCCACCGTGACGCTCGCGGAAGGCGCCGCAAAGGTCCTGAACCTCACAGGTAATAGGAAGGAAGTTTTGAAAGCCGGGCAGCAGGGCCTGCTGGACGGCAGTAGCCTGGATGTTCAGCAGGTAGACGTAGAGGCGGTAACGGCGTGGAAGAACGGTTATTTCCGGTTCAACAACGAAGATATTGTCAGCGTAATGAAAAAACTGTCGAGATGGTATGATATCAAAGTAGAATACCAGGGAATGATTTCGCCGGACAATTACACCGGTACGATCTCCATGCACAGAAATATCAGCAATGTGTTGGATATGCTTGGATATTCCCAGACGGTACACTTTAAGATCGTTGATCAAAAGATCATAGTAGGGCCCTAAAGGGCTGGCAGAAAAAAAATCATTCCGGCAAAAACCGGAATGACGTCAGGATTGTCCAAATAATTTCAGAAAAATTATTTTTCGACTGCGGGGCGGCATACATCTGGAAAATGGAACGCACCGCAACATATATCCAAAACTACCGCTAATGTACAAATTTTTTGAAAAACGCACTTGCGGCCGCGTCGGTCGCAGAGATCGCGTATTGAAACTACTCGGAGGGCTATTCTTCGTATGTGCAATGACGATAAGCACAGCAGCTTATTCACAGATGATTACGCTGCACGAAAAACAAGCTTCTTTGCCCTCCATTTTCGACAAGATAAGACAACAGACGGGGTATGATTTCCTGGTTACGAAGAATATCGTGAAGGATATCCGACCGATCAGCATCGAGCTGGAAAAGGTTCCTTTGAAGTCTGCGCTTGAAAAGGTATTCGCCGGGCTGCCGCTGGAATTCGAGATCTTCGACAAATCCATCCTTGTCAGAAAGAAAAAGCCGGCCGCCGCAGGCTCTGACCAAACCACCGCCACCACCGGGGAAGACCCCATCGTCGTTCGCGGAAGAGTGATGGACACGACAGGGACTGGCCTCGGACAGGCATCGATCGACGTCTCCGGAGAGAAAAGACGAAAATATATCACCAATGCCAGGGGTGAGTTCGAGATCAGTCTCATCCAGCCCGGCGATACAATCCATGTTTCCTATGTCGGCTATATCGACAAAAATGTTGTTTATACAAAGAACAACAACTATATCTACATACGGCTGGCTATAAGCCAGAGCGTGCTGGACCAGACGGTGGTTCAGGCCTATGGTACCACCTCGAGGAGATACAGCATCGGGGACATCTCTACGGTGACTGCAGAAGACATTGCAAAACAGCCCGTCTCCAACGTAGCGCTTGCCCTGCAGGGGCGCGTCCCGGGATTGCTGGTGACGCCTTTGGGCGGCGGTGTTCCGGGTGCGGCCATACACTTACAGGTGCGCGGGCAAAACACGGTCAATCCGAATCAGGGTAGCAGCAGAACGAATACCAACCTGCTGTATAACCAGCCTCTGATCCTCGTGGATGGCATACCCACCGCCATGCAAAACAATACGCCGACGCAACTACTGAATAGTTTCGTCGCCGGTGCAGGCTCCGCTGGCCTCAGCCCGATCAACGGCATCAACCCGGCCGACATCGAAAGCATCAGCATATTGAAGGATGCGGATGCCACCTCTATCTATGGGTCGCAAGGCGCGAATGGCGTCATCATTATTACTACCAAAAGGGGGAAATCCGGGAAGACGCAGTTCAATATCAACGTCAATACCGGCCCGAATTCCCCCGTCGAAAATTTAAAAATGCTGCACACGCAGCCCTACCTGCAGTTGAGACGGACGGCCCTGGCCCTGGATAGCATCAACCTGGCTACGGCGCCATCCTATGTCCAGTCATCGTTTCCCGACGTGCTCAACTTCGATACTACAAAGTATACGGATTTTGTAAAGAAATTCTTCAACGGCAACCCGATGAATACGGATGTGCACGCCAGCATTTCCGGTGGCTCGGGCAGCGACTCCTACATCCTTTCCGGCGGTTATACGAGAAGCGCCTACAACCTGCCCGGTAATTTTGCGGATAACAGGCTCTCCTTCCACAGCGGCGCGCATCATACGTCCCTCGACCGCAAGTTCAACCTGGACTTCGGCGCCGACTTATCGTATGACAAGAACAATTCTGCCGTCACCGCTACTGCTGCAGGTGCAATGGGGCTGCCGCCCGATTACCCGGACTTTTTTACGCCTTCCGGAGCTTTGGCGTGGAATTACAACGGTTTTGCCCTCAACCAGATATTTGCCACACTCAGACAGCCCTATAGCATCGAGCAGTTCAGCACGAATATCAATATCAAGGCGGACTATGAGATCATTCCCGGTCTGAGAGCCAGTGTGCTTGCAGGTTATAGCCGGGCCGACAACAAGGAGTATAGCGCAATGCCCAGGTCTGCCCAGGACCCTTCGAGCAACAGTATCAATGCCACCGCCGACTTCTCCAGCAGCATTGGTCAGTCCATCGATATCGAGCCGCAGTTGAATTATCGGAAGTATATCGGAAAAGGAGTCCTGACGGTACTTGCCGGCGGGACCTATACGAGAAAAGCCAGCTCTTCGACCGAGCAGGACGGATCCGGCTATCCGGACGACGCCCTCTTACAGACGATTCAGGCAGCCAGGACAGTGATGGCCTATGACAACAGCAGCATTTACAAATATGTCGCAGGCTTTGGCCGGATCAATTATATCCATGACGGTAAGTACATCATCAATCTTACCGGCAGAAGGGACGGATCGAGCAACTTTGGCCCGAACCATCAGTTTGGCAATTTTGGCTCCGCAGGTCTGGGCTGGATATTCTCGGAAGAAAAGGGTTTTAAGAATGCCTTGCCATTCATCAGCTTCGGCAAGCTTTCCGGAGACTATGGCACCAACGGTACGGATGGCGTCGCCGCATATATGTTCCAGCCATTTTACAAGATATTCAATTCGAATCCTACGACATTCCAGGGCTCAATTCCCTTTATCCCGAACAACCTGGACAATCCCAACTATACCTGGGCTTCCAAACACGCTATTAACGTGCACATCGACCTGGGATTCCTGAAGGACAGGATACTGTTGGGGGCAAGCTGGTACCAGAACAGGACCGGGAATCAGCTGACTGCCTCTCCCTTGTCCTCGATAACGGGATTCTCTTCGGTCGTCGAGAACATGAATGCCAATGTGCAGAACAGGGGTGTCGAATTTACCCTGAGCACAAAGAATATCCAGACAAAGGATTTCACCTGGACTTCGACCTTTAATATTTCCGCCAACCGGAATAAGCTGATCTCCTTCCCCGGGCTGGACCATTCGGCGTATTCCGGCACTTACGAGATAGGTAAGCCTGTTACGCTCTTATACGGCTTCAAGTATGCCGGTCTGAATCCGACCAATGGCGTATACCAGTTCTACAAAGGGAATGGCAAATCATTGGCCAATCTGCTGGCATATGATTCGACGGCATTGAACTATACCCCGCTCTCGAAAGGGGGTGACGAGGTCGTGCTGGGCAACAGCGAGCCCGCTTTTTACGGGGGACTGGGCAACAGCTTTACCTATAAAGGAATATCCCTGTCGATGTTTTTCCAGTTCAGCAAGGCCTATGCGGCAAATTACCAGTCTGCGGTCTACAGCATCGGCGTTCCGGGCTCTATGACCAATTTCCCGGCATTTATACAGGACCAGCTCTGGACGAGCCCCAATGACAAGAATGCCGTGCTCGAACGGCCAACGACCGTCAATGGCAGCACAAAGACCGCACAGGCAGCCAGCAAGGCAGAGGGCTATTTTATCGCCTCCTCCGGTGCATACAGCGATGACTTTTACGTGAGGCTGAAGACGCTTTCCATTTCTTATTCGCTGCCTCGAAAATGGGTGAAGACGATGCACATGACCAATTTTAACGTGTATATAAATGCGCAGAACGTCCTGACATTTACAAACTATAAATACGGTGACCCGGAAATGCCCGGACAGATGGTGGGGATCCCCACGCAGAGGATCATTGCCGGCGGATTGTCCGTCAGCTTCTAATTCTTCAACCGATAAATCGAGAAAAAATGAAATTTCAACATACGATCCTCACCTATTTTGTCCTGGCCGCGCTGGCCGGTATCTCCTGCAAAAAACTCATCGGGATCCCGCCGAATCCTCCGACCCAGCTGCCCCAATCCCAGTTATTCAACGACAGCACAGACATAATGAGCGCTATCGCCGGGGTTTATATGAATTTCAAAGTAACGACAGGGAATGGCACGAACATATTCGGCGGCATGCAAACCCAATATCTGGGATGCGCCTCAGACGAGCTGTCCAACTCGTATGGAAATACATTCATGACCAACACTTATATAGCGACAGATGGAACAGCGGGGTCTTTCTGGAGCTCTGCTTATCAGAATATCTACTACGTCAACGCCTGTCTTACGGGTATCGGCGCCACGCACGCCATTGGTGATTCATTGAAACAGGCGTTATTGGGTGAGCTCAAGGTGGTGCGGGCAATGAACTATTTCTACCTGGTGAACCTTTACAATGAGGTGCCCATCGTCACGTCGACTGACTTTAACGCAAATGCCAATTTGCCCAGGTCTTCCGTTGACTCCGTGTATGGCCTGATCATATCCGATCTGACGGATGCACGCAAAGTGCTGAAGGCCTCTTATCCATCCGCGGGAACGGCCCGTCCCAATCTCTATACCGCGGATGCCCTGCTAGCGCGTGTCTACCTGTACAGGAAACAGTATGCACAGGCCGACGCAATGGCATCGGAAGTCATCGGCTCCCATCTTTATAGCTTGCCCGCTTTGAAGAGTGTCTTTAGCCAGGGTAGCAGCGAGGCGATCTGGCAGATTCCCGCCGTGGGGGGATCCGGGAGGAACCAGACGGCAGAGGCCTTTGCCTTCGTCCCTTCCAGCGTTTATTCGGCGCCGCAATGGCAGGTGACGACATATCTGCTGGATAGCATGGAGAGCACCGACCAGCGCAAGGCCGCCTGGGTCGGTTCGCTGACCGTATCCGGCAAGACCTACCAGTACCCCGCTAAATATAAGAACCGTACCGATACGGCAACGCCAGCCGAGGGTTATGTAATGTTCCGGCTTGCCGAACAATACCTGATCCGCGCCGAGGCGCTGGCGCAGCAGGGTAAGACAGACAGCGCCCTGTACGACCTGAATGCGGTCCGCAACAGGGCCGGTCTCCCCAATAGTACTGCCGTCACCAGCGAGGATATCCAAAACGCCGTGATGCACGAACGGCAGATCGAATTCTTTATCGAATGGGGGCACCGCTGGTTTGATCTCCGGCGTACGGGACAGCTCAATGCCGTTATCGGGAAGATCAAGACCGGGTGGAATCCGGCTGCCGCGACCTTGCCGGTGCCGGCGTCGGAAAGACAGAATGATCCCTATTTATCCCAGAACCCAGGCTATTAATCAAGCCTATTTATATCAAGATCATGGAAGGACCAATCGTACGTATCAGCCATTTATCCCACCGTTACAATGGTAGTAACTGGGCGATAAGGGACATCAGCATGGAAATAGACAAGACCGGGATAGTGGGTTTGCTCGGCTCCAACGGGGCGGGCAAATCCACTACTATGAACATACTCTGTGGTGTTATCAACCAGACAGAGGGCTCCGTGGAGATCGGCGGGGTCAATATGCGCGAGGATCCGGAAGCAGCAAAAATGCAGATCGGCTTCCTTCCGCAACAGCCGCCGTTATACACCGATCTTACGGTGGACGAGTACCTGGAGTTCTCGGCACACATGCGTTCCATCCCGCAGGACCGCATCAAGCCTGCAATGGATGAAGCAAAGGAACGCTGCGGCATTGCCCATTTTTCCAAACGGCTTATCAGGAACCTATCGGGCGGCTATCGTCAGCGCGTCGGCATCGCCCAGGCGATCATCCACAAGCCAAAGCTGGTAGTCCTCGACGAACCGACCAATGGCCTCGATCCCAACCAGATCACTGAAGTGAGATCTCTCATCAAAGAGATAGCGCAGGACCGATCCGTCATCTTTTCCACGCATATCTTATCGGAGGTGCAGGTATTGTGTAAGGAGATCAAGATGATCGACTCAGGGAAGATCGTGTTCTCGGATACGATGGACGCATTCAACAACTATGTTACGCCGCACAGCATGATACTCGTCATTGCCAATCCGCCGACGGCCGACGCCGTTCTGAGAATACCAGGCGTTACAAAGGCGGAATTCCTCACGCCGCAGCGGATGCGCATCTTCTTCGACGGCTCGCAGGACGTGCCCCAGCAGGTGATCGAGACTGCCGTTCTGAGCAAATGGATGGTCCATGAGGCTTATCCTGAAAAGAGCTCGCTCGATGAAGTATTTGCCGAATTGTCGGGAAAAAGCAATGGCAGTCATTTAAAGAATTAAGGATCCTTTCACTGATAAGAAATGAAAAAAACAATCAAAATCGCGAAACTCGAGCTGAGCAACCTCTTCTATTCTCCTATCGCGTGGTTCTTGTTGATCGTATTCGTATTCCAGGCGGTCTTCGGCTATGTCAATAATTTAGACGGGCTGATGCATTCCAAGCACCTGACCGACAAGAACGATATATTCGGGTTCATGACCGGGTATCTTTTTAGCGGCAACCAGATAAGCCTGTTCCCCAGCCTGCTGGATAAGCTATATCTCTATCTACCGCTGCTCACCATGGGATTGATCAGCCGCGAGATGAACAGCGGCACCATCAGCCTCCTATATTCCTCCCCGGTAAAAGTGAAGGAGATCCTCTTTGGGAAATATCTGGCGATGATGGGTTATTCCCTTGTGCTTACCGGCATTCTTCTGCTGCTTGGCATCGCGACATTCTGCTTTACTCCCCATATGGATCTGGGATTGTTTTTTTCGGGTTTGCTGGGCATCTTCCTGCTGCTGTCTGCCTACTCGGCGATTGGGCTGTTCATGTCCTGTCTTACTACCTACCAGGTAGTGGCGGCGCTCAGCACATTCATTGCCTTCACTGCGCTGGCATATGTGAACCAGCTATGGCAAAACATCGACTTCGTGCGGGACCTCACTTATTTCCTGTCCATTTCGGGCCGCACCGGAAAAATGATCGGGGGGCTGATAACGACCAAGGACGTTTTCTATTTTCTTTTGATAACCGGCATGTTCCTCATCTTCAGCATCATCAAGTTGCAATCCGGAAGGGAGACACGACCCTGGTACATAAAATACGGCAAATATGTAGTGATATTCATTGCCGTGCTGTTCATCGGGTATTGCACCTCCCGGCCGGGTTATGTGGGCTACTGGGACACCACCGCCACAAAGTCGAGGACGATCACGGAGAGTGCGCAGAATATCATAAAGGAGCTGGATAGCCCGCTGGAGATTACGACCTATATCAATTATCTCGACCGCAACTATTATCTCGGCTCTCCCGACAAGCGCAATGCCGACCTCGACAGATGGGAAGAGTATACCCGGTTCAAAAAGGATATTACGCTGAGATATGTCTATTACTATGACGACGTGCCGGATGATCCATACCTGCACAAGTACATGAATAAGAATAAGACCGTTCTTCAGATAGCGCGGAAAAAGGCCGAGGCCGACAAAGAAGACCTTGACCGGTTCGAGACACCGGCCGGGATCAAAAAACAGATCAATTTGTTTCCTGAAGGCAACCGCTATGTAATGCAGCTGCGGTACAAAGGCAGGACCACATGGCTCAGGATATTCGACGATGTGATGGTATGGCCCAGCGAGGCGGAAGTGTCGGCCGCCTTCCGACGCCTGACGGCTATTCCGCCTAAAATAGGCTTCCTGACCGGCGACTACGAACGTAGCATCGACAAGGTCGGTGATGACGCGTTCAATGCGCTGACGAACCGTCGGACTTTCCGGTATTCGCTGATCAACCAGGGTTTCGATATGGCCTCTGTCTACCTTGACAGTACACACGACGTTCCAAAGAACATCGCGGCCCTGGTCATCGCGGACCCGAGAAGCCCCATAAAACCCGCTGCGGCGGCTGCCATCCAGAAGTATATTGCTGCCGGGGGCAATCTCATGATCCTTGGAAAACCAGGTAAACAGGCTATCCTGAACCCATTACTGGCCAACTTAGGCCTGAAATTGAAGGAGGGCGAAATACTCATGGACAGCAGCGCCTATGCGCAGAACATCGCAACGACCTATCTTACGAAAGAGGCGGCGCAGTGGTCCCCCACCCTGGGAGGCGCCTTTGCCGACAGCACCATGGTCAGCATGCCGGGCGTCTGCGCCTTCGACTATAAGGATAGCGCTGGTTTTAATGTTACTCCTTTGCTGACGACCGACAGCAGCAGAAGCTGGAACCACACCGGCACATTCGTCCTGGACTCCACGGCTATCCACTATAACCCTTCCGCCGGAGACGAGAGAGGCCCCTTTGTTACGACCCTCGCCCTGACAAGGATGATCCATGGCAAAGAACAGCGCATCGTCGTCAGCGGAGACGCAGATATGATGAGCAATGCAGAATTGAGCCGCCGGAATATAGGACGAACAGCTAACTTTCAGTTCAACACAGCCCTGTTCGGCTGGTTTACCTATGGGAGATTCCCGGTGGACTCCTATCGTCCGAGGCCGAAGGACCATTACTTTATGCTAAGTGATGGCGGCTTCCAGCTGGTGAAGATAGTTTTCCTTTGGGGCCTCCCGGCAGTGCTGTTATTGCTTGGGACGATTTTGTTAATAAGAAGAAGGCGTAAATAGAACGAACGATGTTTGTAACGGATATCCAGACGGTAAATGATCTTGCCATTTTTAACAGGGAGGGTGGAATATATACGCTGTATGACCGGACGGCTACGCGCGGCGGAGCACAGGCGCTGGAAAGCTGGCTGCGATACCCCATGAGCGACGCCGGCAAGATCAATCAGCGGACGGGCATCATCCGGTTTTTCCTGTCGTCCGGGACGGAGTTTGCCTTTGACAGGACGATCTTCGACTCAGCCGGACAGTACCTCGGCGAAAGGGACGAACGGACACGGCTATCCGATCAGCAGCAAAGCCTGGGACAACGATTGTCGGGACTGGTAGCCTCAGATGCACAGTACAAGCAGCTTGTAAGAGGTCTGCATAACACGATCGATCTACTGCACCAGCTGCAGGCCTTTATCGGGAGGCCGGATGTTTCCAACAATAAAGACTATGGCGGGGAGCGGGAGCTGATAGCGGCCCTCCTGTCGGAGCCTTCCTTTGCGCCATTTCTCACCGGGTCCCCCAAGAGCAAACTCCCCAATGATCAGCTGGCGGCATATGACAGCATTTTACGATTCCGCCATCATAAAACGGTGACCAGGCTCCTGCTGCATATATATGATCTCGACGCCTACCTGTCTATAGGTGCGGCCGCAAAGGAAAAGGGTTATGTATTTGCGGAGGCCGAAGCCTTCTCCGCGGATTCTCCCGTACGGGTCCGGCTGGAGAATGTCAAACATCCCGCGGTGGCGAACGCCAAAGGCAACGATATCACCATCGACAGGGAAAAGAATATCGTTTTTCTTACCGGCGCGAACATGGCCGGCAAGAGCACATTCATGAAAAGCGTAGGAATAGCCGTGTATCTTGCACACGCAGGCTTTCCCGTCGCCGCAAAAAGAATGGAATTCACTGCTATGGACGGGATGTTCTCCACTATTAACCTGCCGGACAACCTGGGCATGGGAGCCAGTCATTTTTATGCGGAAGTATTGAGAGCAAAAAAGGTAGCACAGGAGCTGCATACCGGGAAAAGACTGTTCGTGCTCTTCGACGAAATGTTCCGGGGCACCAATGTAAAGGACGCGGGAGAAGCAACGATACTCATCGTCGAAGGCTTTGCAAGAAAAACGGATAGCCTGTTCATCATATCGACCCATATCATCGAGGCGGGAGATGTGCTGCGGCAAAAGGCGGATACCATCCAGTACCGCTATCTGCCCACAAAGATGGACGGGCATAAACCCGTTTATACCTACCAACTGGAAGAAGGCATTACAGAGGACCGGCATGGAATGGTTATCATCCGAAACGAAGGGATACTGACCATGCTGGAAAAAAATTTTCCGAACCTAACAGCAATCAAGGGATCGTGACGACATTCATAACAGACAAACAAACGACGGATGAGCTGGGCCTGCTCGGCAGATACCAGCCGGGCTCTGCATACGGACTGTTCAATAAAGCCAGGACGAATGGCGGACAACGGCTAATGGAGGAAATGCTCAGACATCCGCTGACCGAGGCCCCGGCTATCAATCAGCGGACGGATATCTTCCGGTATTTTCAACAGAAGGCCTACCCCTTCCCCCTGGATGGAGAGGTTGTAAATGCTTTCTCCAACATGTTGGACAGCGGATGCAGCAAGACAAGATTGGGCAATCTGCTGTCCACGTATCAGAAAAAGCTGCTGGCATCGGTAGTGCATGATGACCGGTATCACCGACAGCACACAGGAGTGCAGCTGGCCACCGGGCTTTTGCGCGAGCTTCACGGTTTTCTATCAGGAAAAAATGCCGGGCTGGGTGCGCACCCTTATGAAGAAAGAATGCAGGCCATACAGGTGATACTCTCCGATAAGCGGATAGAACGCCTTCGTAACCTTGCAGATAAACAGACGATCACTCCAAACGACATTGCCTGGTATGACCACCTGCTCAAGCACAGCCTGAGAAGGGATATGGAGACGGTGCTGCAGTTCATTTACGAGCTGGACGTATACATAGCCGTATCGGAGGTTGCCCGGGACAAAGGCTTTTGTTATGCAGTGGCCGTCAACGAACGCGGGAACCTGCTGGATATAAAAAATCTGAGACACCCGGCGCTTGACAAGGGCGTGGGCAATGACCTCAGCCTGGACAGTAACCGGAATCTGCTGTTCCTGACGGGTGCGAATATGGCGGGTAAGTCGACGCTGATGAAGAGCACCGGCATCGCACTATACCTGGCACACGCGGGATTTCCCGTCGCGGCCGACGAGATGTTCTTTACGATAAAGGACGGCCTGTATTCCTCTATCAATGTCCCGGACAATATCAACCTGGGGTATAGTCACTTTTATGCGGAAGTGCTTCGGGTAAAGAGCGCGGCTGAGCTGGTGTCCGGCGGGAAGAACATGCTGGTCATGTTCGATGAGCTGTTCAAAGGGACGAATGTAAAAGACGCTTATGAAGGAACGCTGGAAGTCGCCAGGGCGTTTGCCCGTTATACGAACTGTCTGTTCATTATCTCCACCCATATCATTGAAGTCGGCGAGGCCTTAAAGGGTAATGGCCACATCCTGTTCGGCTATATGCCGACGATCATGGAAGGCGGCCGGCCAAAATACCCGTACCGGCTGACAGAAGGGATTACCGAAGACCGGCAGGGCATGATCATCATTCAGAACGAAGGCATCCCGGAGCTTTTGAAATAGGGATGTTCAACAAATCAAACAGTCAATATGAAAGCAATAAAAAAAGTTGTTTCAGCGGTCCTGCTATTAACGGCTGCATACCCCGCTGTTTCGCAGCCGATCCCAATGGACACTGCCATCCATACCGGGAAGCTGGGTAACGGATTTACTTACTATATCAGGCACAACGAAGAGCCAAAGAAAAGGGTGATCATGTACCTGGTCAACAAGGCGGGTGCGATCCTCGAAGACGACGATCAGCAGGGGCTGGCGCATTTTATGGAGCACATGAATTTCAACGGAACAAGGCACTACCCCAAGAATGCACTGGAGGATTTTTTGCAGAAGGCGGGTGTCCGCTTTGGTGCTGACCTGAATGCCTATACCAGCTACGATGAGACGGTATACCAACTCCCCATTCCGCTGGAAGACCCTTCCATGCTGGAAAAAGGGCTGGGAATCATCAGGGACTGGGCCGATGGCGCCCTGCTGGATTCTGTGGATATCGAGGAAGAGCGGGGTGTGGTATTGGAGGAAGAACGGCTTGGCCTCGGACAGGGCGAACGGATGAGAAGGCAATTTATGCCCGCCCTTCTGAATAATTCCAGGTATGCGGTGCGTAATCCTATCGGCCAGCACAGCATCCTGACGACTTTCAAGCCGCAGCAGCTGAGAAGATTTCATAAAGACTGGTATCGCCCGGATCTGCAGGCCGTCATCGTCGTTGGCGATGTAGACGTAAAAAAAGTGGAGGCTTATATCAGGGCGAATTTCAGTGACCTGAAAAATCCGCAGCACGAAAGGGCGAGGGCCGATTATTCGATTCCTCTTACGGGAGAAAGCCGCTTCATTACGGTAACCGACAAGGAACAGCCGAATACTGAGCTCAACTTCCTGATCAAAAGAAAAGCTTCGACGATAAAGAATGAAAAGGACTATCTGCAGGCGATGAGGCGGGCGCTATTCCTTCAGATGCTTTCTGCGCGTTACGCGGAGCAGAGCATGAGGACGGACAAGGCTTACCTGTCGGCAAATGCAGGCATTACCGGCTTGGCCGGCGGGTTGGAAGCCTTTAGCTTTGCTGTTACGCCAAAACAGGGACAGCTGGAGAACGCGATAAAAGAGAGCTGGACACTGGTAGAGCAGGTAAGGAAATATGGGTTTACACAGGAAGAGCTGGACAGGGCGAGGAAAAACTACTCCACGGGATTAGATGCAAGTCTCCGGGAGGCAGACAAAACGGGCTCCCAGACCTATGTAAAGGAATTGCAGTCCCTCTTCCTGCAGGGCGGGACGTCACCCTCTTTCCAGTGGTCGTATAATTTCGCAAAGGCGCACCTGGGCGCGATCACCACCAGGGATATGGACAGTCTCGCCAGGGAGCTCCTCGGGGGTAAAGACCGCAATATCGTATTGGTCGCGCCGGATTCTGCGCGGCGGGGTCTGCCGGACTCGACGACCGTGGCAGGCTGGTTCAAAAGCGTGGGCAATGGTGGACTCGCACGGTATAAGGAAATGGCGGTAACTTCCGGGGATGTGCTGCTGAAGAATCTGCCGGTCCCGGGACGAGTGATAAAGCAGGACAGCCTCCCGAAGCTGGGTATCACGGAAATGACGCTGAGCAATGGGGTCAGGATACTGCTGAAACCAACGAAGTATAAGAACGATGAGATCATCTTTACCGGATCTGCACCCGGAGGTTTCTCGGTGAGCACGCTAAGCAATTACGTTTCAGCGGCCAATGCCATCCCAATGTTGAGTAGCATGGGCTGGGGAGACTATGGTCCGGTCCAATTATCCAGGATGCTGACGGGCAAGGTAGCGGGCGTGAATACCTATATCGGGGAAAGAGAGCAGGGGGTACAGGGATCTTCGGACCAGAAAGATCTGGAGACCGCATTGCAGCTGTTGTATCTGAAATTCACCCAACCCCGCAAGGACACAGCGATATTCCACAATATTATGACGGCTACCGCCCAGCGGCTCGCCAATAAGTACACGAGCCCGTCGAATATCTACCGAGATACGGCAGGCTATTTCATGAGCAATTATAATGAACGCAGCCGCCCCTTCACGGTGGACAGGCTGGGAGAGATCAATCTGGATACCGCATTTGGCTTTTATAAAGAAAGATTCGCAGATGCATCCGCCTTTACCTTTGTCTTTGTCGGCAACTTCAAGGTAGACAGCATCCGTCCGTTGCTGGAACGCTATCTTGGCAGTCTGCCGGCGACACATAAGAATGCAGGCGCCAGGGACCTTGGCGTCCGTTTGCCGGAGGGCCGCTATACGAAGATCGTGCGGGCCGGCGGGGAAGACAAAGCCAGCGTGGAGCTGCTGGAGGCCGGGAAGTTCGACTACAGCCCTGTCAATAACCTGCTGGTATACGCCGCCGGTGAGATATTGCAGCTGCAGCTGCTGCGTGATATCCGGGAAAAAGAGGCGGAAGTCTACTCGCCTTCGGTCAGGACGGGCCAAAGTAAAGACCCGGAACAGCGGTATTCGTTGGCGGTCTCATTCGGTTGTGCCCCGAAGAACGTCGACCATCTTGTCGCGGTGGTGGAAGAAGAGATCGACTCGATGCGCAGCCGTATAGCCGACCAGGACGTGCGGAAGGTAAAGCTTGCCTATGAAAAGCAGCTGGACCAGGCGCTGGAGACGAATAATTTCTGGCTGAGCTATATCAGCGGTAAAGTAAAGCTGAACGAGAGCCTGGATGAAATATTCGACAGACAGCAACAACTGGATGCCGTGACGCCGACTGCCATACAGACATGGGTGAGTGAATACCTGACAGGACGAAACTTTATATCTCTGGAGCTGCTGCCTAAGTCCGATCCCAATTAAAATAATAGTAGTAACCCCTGATTTCCCTTTTATTTGCGAGGGCCGGTCATCAAGTACCGGCCCTTGTCTTTTTGCTATTGAGTTAATAAATTCTTATCTTTGAAAGGGTGGTTGGTATAACCGGTCACTGCTGATCTCATATCAAATTAAAGGCTCTGGGAATTTCATTTTATGCGTCCAATCGGGATAAAAGATGACAGCGAATTGTTATTACGTACCGCCCAGGGAGACGAATCCGCTCTAGCAGAGATCATAACAAAGTACGCGGACCACCTTCTCAACTACATTTATAATTTGACAAAAGACCGGCAGGAGGCCGAAGAGATCGTACAGGATATTTTCCTGAAGCTTTGGAATGCCAGGGATTATCTTACGAACGTCAAGGACCTCAAAGCCTGGCTCTTTATTCTTTCAAGGAACAAGGCATTGGATGTCATCGACAAGGCGCTTACTCTAAAGCGCAGGCAAAGGCGATGGCGGCTATTGGGAAACATCGAGGAGGACAAGGCCGCTTATGAGCAATGGATGAGCCTGATCGACAAGGCCGTTTCCGAGCTGCCCAGACAGCAATTCAATGTGTGGACGCTCAATAAAAGGGAAGGCAGAACATACGAACAGATCTCCAGTGATCTGGGTATATCGAAGGAGACCGTAAAATCTTATATGAAGCTGGCGACGGCTTCGATAACGCGGTTTTTGAAGGAGAGGGCTACTGATCTTTTGTTCATCGCTCTTCTGATCGGGAGGAAATCGTAAAGAGAACAGGATCAAAATATAGTTCCCCGCTTTTATCGCATCCCATTGAAAGCTTTCCTTACCTGCATTATCTGTCTCGCCTGCGCTAGCGAGTCGAAGGCATAGTTGTCAAGGATCCGTTCCCGGTACGTTCGGTTCGCCATGGCGGCTTGTTTCCCTTTATACAAGACCTGCTTAACATTTGCGATTCCTCGGCGTTGATCTTTTCTTATTTTAACAAACCTTTCCTTGCCAATACGAAGCAAAACGTATCAGCTGCCTACGAAACCCGTTCCATCATCGTACAGCGCCAGAGAAATGACTATTCAATTTCTTCCCCTTTGCTGGATCAATTACGAAAAACGGAACATGGACATATCAGCGTTTCCATTTTCAGAACCAATCGTGGCGTCTATACTATCTTTAGTGATTTTGACAAATATTTGAAAACACTTCAAACCAAAGAAGTATCTTAGGACAGTGAAAATAAAAGCTAAAGACTTTGCTATCGCTTTTTCCTTATTCCTGTTCACTGCAGCCGCAACCGGCTGCGGGCATTCCAATCGTTCCGCCCCGATCCGGGTGGATAAGTCCAAAACAGTTCTGTTGAAATTCAACCCTGATACCGCATCAGTATACCATTACAACATCGTCAGCCAGGTCACAATCATTGATAAAAATCGAAGCCTGATCAGCTATTCAAGAACAATATCGCTAGGGATGAATCTTAAATTTGATCGGGAAGACAAAGGTGATCTCGGGCTTGAATTGACCTTTAGTCGGGTTTATCTATCTATGAAATATGGCGACTCGACAGAGATCGACGATGCGAATGTCGGGAAGCATCCCCGGAGTGCAATCGGGCGTATTATGGTAGCACTGAAAGACGCTACACTTTTTGCTACTCTCAGTCCGGCGGGTGAGATCAAAACCGAGGCAGGTTACCCCGAGATAGTAGATGTGGCATTAGCGGGAGTGGATCTTGATAAAGATGAAAAAGAAAACGTCAAGACCTGGGATATGGTATTTAGGCGGGGGGAAATCGAGAAGGACTTAAATCATTTGATCCGGATATCCCCGGACTCGACGGTCTGGCAGGGTGCCAAATGGATGCAGCAAATGACTGTGAGAGGCGAGCTTTCATATAGTCTCGAAAATATTCTGCAACTGGAGTCGATTGATAAAGATATTGCTGTTATTCATGGCGAGGGCAAGATTGATAGTGTAGAGACAGACGGGGACGGTGCGCCCCAAACTAATATTCAGGCATCACAGGGCGCAACCTATAAGGTCAATACAAGGACGGGTATGACTATCAGTGCTAAGATTAGTACCCTCGCCAAAGCCAGCCTTCAGGCGCAGGGGAATGCGGAAGAAATCCAGATATTGACAAATACAAGTATAACGGAAAAGAAATAAGGGAACCTTTGCCGGTTTCGCGCAAAACCGCGAGCCCGGACACATCAACCGGGATACGTCCGTACAGACGACTGACCTTAAGCAGGGTTGACGTCGCTTTAATATTTCCTTCTGAGTTGCGAGTACATTTTCACTGGAATTAGTCGAAACTCCGAAATTGTGACGAAAAATAGAATTCATTTGCACCTTTCTGCTATTCAAAGAATCTCTTTGGTCATAGTATGTCGCGCTCTCCAGGTCAATGCTTCCAAATACGCTCGGCTTTAGGCTCGAGTCCGGGATCACAGAAAGCTTGAGGTTGGAAGATAGAGCAGATACTTCAAGTTTATCGGTAAAGGAATCCGTTTTGGTTAATAGGAAATATTTCTGCCTCTCATGGGGAAGCACAAAAATAATATACAGTTGGTTTTCCATGCAAAAAGCGTAAAACTAAGGCTTCGGTTTCAATTTCGCCGTTAGGAAGACGAACGCCATAATTCATAAAGCTTTGGGGCGAAGGTCCAATTTTATTTCGCGAGGAAGTGCACATTTTAACCCCTAAACCGTTTGAATAAAATACCTTGTTAGTGATAAACCAAGCCTGATGACAAACAAACTAAGCCCTTCTTTCAGTGGTGCTCTCCGGACATTTGCCTATTTCATGGCGAGTGGCACGCATGACCTGTTGAAAGGGATTGATTATCTTTCCCTTTATGGTCAGGAGCCTAGCGCCATAGAACAAGTCTATGCAATTTTTGTGAATGTTATAGAGTTAGACGAAAATGGTACCGTGCTGAATGCGCAATATGCACAGAGGCGCGCAACCGCCTATCTCAGGGCGTATTGCGACCCTACGTATGAAGTTTCCCCAGCATACGAAGATTGGGAGACGGCCTTGTACAGGCCACCACCTTTGCAGGATCTAATCTGACTTATGCCAGTTGAATTGCGCATCAAAACTGAAGGGGCAGGTCCTCCGGATTTTACCTATCTTTTACCCATGAAAAATCACTTTGCGGATCTCCTGGACCGATCCGGCGATTACTGGACCGTTGTTGCCAATATGGCCCGGTATGCTTACTCCGCTGGTGAGGAGTGGATCCGTAGGTTAAGGATATCTTTTTTGCGTACGCCCACCATCGATTTTATCGCACACTGCCCCGACGTACAGGAACTGGTACTGGAATATGTATCCGGCTTTTCGGACCTCTCACCTTTGCGGGCGCTGAAGCGATTGAAATCATTGCATCTGGAAAATTTGCGGCGAGTTAGCTCCTTTGCGGGTTTGCAGGGCATAGATAGTTTGCGGTACTTATTTATCGGGGGTACGCTGGATTGGAATCAGCCGATCGAAGACTTTAATTTTTTCGCCGGTCTGCTTAACCTGGAGGTGTTTCAGTTCCGGTTCATCCGCAACCAATTCCCCTACCCTGCGCTCCTGTCCACGCTGCACCTGACAAAACTAAAGACGATCCATTACGGAGAAACGATATGCGGAGTTTGTAGAGACGTTTGAAGGGTTGCAAACTGAGGCGGAGGGGATTATACGGGAATGGAGGGAAAAGCTTAAATGAGATCAATGAACCTCACTTGTTCAAAAACAATTACTACTGCTCTTATTTTTGGCGACCCTTATCATTTCCAGGAGCAAACCAATTATAAGGTGTTCGACGGAGAGAAGATAATAGGAGAATTTTTTTATACTTCAAAAGAGTGCTTTTTCTCGACCGGAGACAAAAAAATAAGACTAAAAATTCGCCGGAGGTCTATGCTGCTCCCAAAAGTCTCGCTTGTTGATCAGTCATCCGGTGCAAAAATTGGCCAGTTCACTCTTCCGTACCTTTTGTCAAATAAATTCGACCAATTGATATTGGGCGCGGATATATACAGATTTGAAAAGTTGGAGCCCGATATTAAGTATTCCATATTTAAAAAGAATAGCCAGGGGCATTATAAATTTGGCCTCTCCAACAAAAGCGAAGCAATAACTTATACGTTTAAACTTAACTTCCCCCGAATTGCCCTTGGGAATCCTGCGCCCAAAATACCTTTTGAAGGGACCATTGATTGTAGGAGTAGTAATATACTAGCATTGTTGGCCGGGTTTTATTTAATAGAAAGCGAATTGGATCAGGAGGTCTTCTAATTACAGAAAGGATATCCGTTTATTTTGGGTAGTTCATTAATTGTATCAATCTTTTAGAACAAGGAAATCGGCATCCGAAAGGTCCTCGGGGCCGACATACCGGGCATCATTCAATTCCTGTCGGGAGATTTCCTGAAGTTGGTGATGATTGTCTTTTTTGATCGCCACCCCCGTTTCCTGGTGGGCCATGCACCAGAGGCTGCAAAGTTTTGCCTACAGGATCGATATCCATTGGTGGAAGCTCGTCCTGGCGGGATCGGTGGATATGATCATCGCGCTGATCACAGTGAGTTTCCAGGCCATAAAAGCGGCATGCCAAAGGCGGATCGAACACAGAATTTCCATTTTCCATGGTGTTAACTCTCCCTTGCCATCTAAAGGGAACCGGTATTATTCCAGGTTGACTTACAACAATCAATTAAAGCTCTTCGGCCTGTCACTATAGTAGAAACCAAGAGAGGTATAACGCACCGGCAGTTGATGCAATGGGTCTGGTCCATGCTCTATTGCCATATACAGGCTCCTGGAAAATGACAATTTATCGCCCAGATAAAACCGGTAGCCGCCCGTATGCCCGGCCGGGGCGGAATATCCCAGGCATCCTGAAAGCGGCTGCGACCGGACAGTGTCCCACCGCCCTTTAACCATGTACCATCCGCCGTTGAAATAGTCCTCCGATCCGGTCCCATGAATCCGGAACTGACCGTCAATTGCCGTCGAGTCATCGCCCTCGAAGAAAAGAGTATTTCCTTTCTTCTGGCCCTGCGCGATCAGGATAGTCCCTACATAGTGCCCTTTTCCGCTTGCATTGACAATAAGGTGCTTTTCCTTCTCGCCCGGATAGTCACCGTTTCTATAGACATATAGCTTTCCCTCCCGATCGGCATCTCGCTTCTCGCCGGTATAGCGAACAGCGACTGCGAAAGGCACTGGAGAGCTTGACCGGCTGCTGAGTTCGATACGCGCGCTATGATCAAACGGCATCGGTAACCGGCAGTACAGAGTCCCAGCGGAAGAGCCTATCAGAAGCCCTTTCATCGCAGGCTTTTCAAACGCGAAACCAAAAAAATCCTGTACCGGGCAGTCAATGGCAGGTGATTTTTGGTTATCCCAGAAGATTTTCAGGCTGATCAAACTGTCCGGATGTTCAAAAAACGCCGGTGTCGTGATCTGGAAGTCGATAATGCGGCCTCCTTTAAGGTGATTGAACACGGTCACCGATTTTCCCGGTAGCAGCACGACATTGGTGTCAATGGACTGCAAGGTTTGATTCGGACCGGACACAGGCTGCGTCCAATGTTCCCCAACTTTTGCCAGTGTTTGCTTTTCCTGCTCCGAAAGAGAGGCAACAAAGGACTGCACCTTCGTGCCCTTTTCAAACAATCGATATTGCCATTGATGAAATTGCACATGTTTTCCCCGGCATACCACTTTGCAATGCTGTTGGAACAAGATCGGGAAATAGCAATAGTAACCGCCAGCCGCCGTATCGCAGAGTGGTGCAACGAAAGGATACACTTTGCCGGAAAACAAGTCGCCAAATGCAATGGATAGTGTCGGCCTGGATGCGCCGTCGATATAGAAGTCCATCGTGTCCTTTGTCGGGGTCGGCGTCCAGATCCGTTCTATGACCCCCGGCCCATCGAGATCAACCAGTACCAGACTACTGTCCGGATTACGGCGGAGGAAGGAATACTTACCACTAAACCCATCATCGTTCCCATGTGTTGTATCCCAGGAAGACACCTGTGCTATCCGGGAATGCTCCTCATATCCCGGGAGTTTCTCAATTTGAATAAACTGGTTAAGCTCGCTCTGCAAAGTTCGGGTGGACTGGGTCTGACCGACAGATGCAAAGGTGATTGACAAACTTAAGAATAAACAAAACCATTTCATATGCAACAGATAATTTTTGTACCGAATTGTAAAAGCTTTTCTTTAAACTGCCTAAATATAAGTGATCTTTCCGTCATTTGACTGAACTGGATTGGATAAACGCTCAGGCAGCAATATGAAGAAAGCCGCAGCCATGTTTCTCTATAAAGGCAAATTGTGCCTACAACTCAATAGTTCGTAGAATTCAAAAATCGACTTTTATAAGACAATCTCTTTATATCTGTCCAGCAACATTTGTGCATATTCAGACGGGTCAAGACCATAGGCCCATACTGCCCAAAAATCATCAAATTCCATCACCACCGTCCGGCCATCTTTTAGTACGGCGACGTCCAATGTATAGGCAACCGGGGAATTTTCGTAAATATCGATGTTCGACTGGATAATTTGATAATCGGGATGGGATCGGAAATCACCGGCATAACTTCGACAGTCGACAATTTTTCGACTATGTACAAAGGTTCTCCATTCGGAAACGATTTCCAGCGGTTCGGAAATGATCACCTGGGTGTCCGGTCCAAGATCTCTAAAGTAGGACAGTTGAGGTTCTTTTGACAACAGCATTGCATCAAATAGTTTCCGTTCAAAGGGCTTAATGTAAAAAGGCTTACTATCAACTTTGAATCTTTCAACCGCCGATTGCAAAGTCAGATACTCCAGCTTTCGGCCTATCAAGCCGGCATCTACATTCCGAAGCGGGAAATTAATTGGGGAAGGCATTTTGCCAAGGATAGTAAAGATATACCGCATGCATTCGATGCCCCCAACGAAAATGTGTTTATTAAGAGCAGAATTTTGAGCAGGGAAATTCCCCTGATTATATTCAAATGGACGAATCTCATATCCCATCCATTCAAATCCCTGGGCAGCAACCAATATGTCCGGATTTATTGGCATCGAACCTTTGCATTGTATATATAGAATATCGTTTTGCATTTGGCTATTGAGAATTTTCCCAGTGGTGAGGAAGTAGTTGGATGATTTTATTTACAGGATGCATGGGTATTATTCAAGCACGTTTTTAAGCATCGTTCATGACTATATGGAAGGACTTTTGTGTTTGTTTAAAGAAGTTAACAAAAAAACATTCCCTTAGATATGCCAATTTGTAAAGAAAAGCCCTGCTTTTTTCGCATCTTTGATAAAGTTAGACGATGACACAAACAAATTAGCTGACAAATATCTTATGTTACTAGGAGAAGACAAAATCTATAATAAATACAAGTAATCTTGAAATCCGAATTAAAATATATTGAGTTAAAGACCGGATATGCTGGTAATGGCCCGGCTTGGATTGGAAAAGTAGAATTTTCTAAGTCAGGCAAGACAGTCTATTTCAACGGACATGCGCTAAAAGGCAATGGACATGGTATTTGTTCAGACGTTGAGACGCATGATATCTACTGGATTTCCGGAATCAAAAAGAATGGGCAAGACAGGCATTGGTCTGGTAATGGGAAGGTAATGGTTGACAAAAATGTTGCTAACGAATATTTGAAATTAGTAGATTTTGATGTTCTCGACCCTAAAAAATATGAATTTGTTGAAATAATTATAACTGACAAACAAAAGTTTGCTGACATTGAAAACGGTAAAATTGAATCGCCAGATGACACAGAAAAATATCAAGACTGACTACACTCGCGATTGAGTGAATTAAAAACACTGATTGAGGTCTTACGAGAAGGAAGCTAATGCAAACTTTAATAATAGAACAAAATATCATACCATTAAACGATTTGAAGCTGAAAAATATTTACAACAATTAAAAAGGCAAACGTTAAGTTGAAAAAAATCAAGAGAGCCTTTCCTCCACGATCTTGATCCCGAATATGAAACATCAAATTTGTATAAACAGTCAGCATGAATTCCAATACACATATCATCGACGGCTACATGAGTTTTCTGGATACGTTAAGTCCAGGAGCGAAGCTTGATTTAATTGCTAAATTAACTCAAAGTCTAAAGTCCGAACTCAAACCCAAAGAGGGTCTTATTAAGAGTTCTTTTGGCGCCTGGTCTGGAGCAGAATCGGCACAAGAGATAGTCAAGGGAATTAGAGACAGCAGATCAATTAACAGGGAAATTGAAGAGCTTTGAATCAATATGATCGGTTATCTGCGGAACGAGTCTTTCAGCCAGTCTTAAGATTCGATGCCGTGCAATAGCCACGCTAATTGGACTACCAGCCTTATTTGAATTGGACTACCAGCACATTCCCATTTAAGGGTAATTTTGAGTAAAATCATACCAATGAATTTTCCCATACAACCCGTTTTAGAAAATAAAAAGGCGATCCTTCACCTGTTGCAGGAAAACGACTTCGATGCGTTGTACGCCGTCGCATCAGACCCGGAGGTCTGGGAGCAGCATCCCAGTAAGGACCGTTGGAAACGGGAGGTTTTCCAGACATTCTTCGACGGAGCAATACAAAGCAAGGGGGCTTTTAAAATTATGGACAAAGCCACGGGAAACGTTATAGGCAGTACAAGGATTTATGACTATAACGAGGAGGACAACAGCGTATTCATCGGCTACACGTTTTATGCCAAATCCTATTGGGGAAAAGGCTTTAACCATTCAGTAAAAACAACAATGCTGGATTACATTTTTCAATTCGCTTCAAAGGTTTATTTCCAGATCGGGGCAAACAATATCCGTTCACAGATTGCCATTGGCCGTGTCGGTGCAGAAAAAATTGCCGAGCAGGAAGTAGCATATTTTGGTGAAGCGCCACGATTAAATTTTATTTACCAGATCAGCAAGGAGAAGTGGGAAGCATTGACACAGGACAGGCCGCTATCAGCTTAAAGCTCTAATGTGTGCGTAACCTTAAAGCCCTCAGCTTTACCAAAGCCCATCGCTTCATACAAACAGGCCGCAGCCGGATTCTCAGTAAAAAGTCGGAGGGAAGCAAATCGACCACGCGCCTCCTGGATGATTTTGCCCATGAGCAGCCTTGCATACCCATTTCTTCGGTAAGCCCGGGCAATATACAGATGGCGGACCCGGCCGCTGTTTTCGTCACTCGTATAAGGATCCCGGTTCAAGCCGGCAATGCCGATCACCTCTTCCTCCATAACTAAGGCCCACAACTTTTCGCCTGGTTTTGAGAAAGTATTCAGTCCACTCTCCCACTCCTCAATCGTCCTTTGTACAAAGGTAAAGCCATCCAGCAGGGCCTCGTTCGCCAATTGCGTGATGGCGATTGCCCGGATCTCTTTGACTTCGATCAATAAGGGGCTATTGCCTGCCATTAACCAAAGCTAGGCTAAAAATTCATTTACCCGGATCGTATGGGTCTTTTCCTGGTGCCGGGCGATGATATAATATTTATCTTTGCAAAGGCTTTTTACAACCGAAAATGGAATTATGAAGAAAATAGGGTTTTTATCGTTCGGACATTGGTCCAATCATCCGGCCTATAAAACGCGTACGGCGAGCGACACACTGCTCCAGTCTATTGATCTGGCTGTTGCCGCCGAAGAACTCGGTTTAGACGGTGCGTATTTTCGGGTACATCATTTTGCGGCTCAGCTGGCATCTCCATTTCCTTTGCTTTCGGCAATCGGCGCCAAAACACGCAGCATAGAGATTGGAACAGGTGTTATAGACATGCGTTATGAAAATCCCCTCTATATGGTGGAAGACGCCGGGGCCGCCGATCTGATTTCCGGCGGACGATTGCAATTGGGGATCAGCAGAGGTTCACCGGAACAAGTGATCGATGGGTGGCGTTATTTTGGGTATGAGCCAGCCGAAGGAGAAACAGACGCGGATATGGGACGCAAAAAAGCATTGCAATTCCTGGATCAGCTAAAAGGCGTGGGATTTGCCCAGCCTAACCCCTACCCGATGTTTCCCAACCCACCCGGCCTTTTACGATTGGAACCCCACTCAGCCGGATTGCGGCAACGTATTTGGTGGGGAGCTGCCTCCAACGCTACGGCGATCTGGGCGGCCGAGAATGGAATGCACCTGCAAAGTTCCACCTTGAAATTAGACGAAAGCGGCAAGCCTTTCCATGTACAACAGGCAGAACAGATCAGGATTTACAAAGAAGCCTGGAAAAAAGCAGGACATCAACGCGAAGCAAGGGTTTCGGTGAGCCGGTCTATTTTTGCATTGACAACTGATCAGGACAGACATTTCTTTGGGCATGACTCCAATAAAGCCGATCAGATCGGTTATATCGAAAGTGACAAACGCGCCATTTTTGGAAGAAGCTATGCCGGCGAGCCGGATCAGCTCATCAGCGAGCTGGCCCAGGACGAAGCCATCCGGGAAGCGGATACGCTCCTTTTGACGATACCCAATACACTGGGAGTTGACTATAATATACACGTCCTGTCGTCTATTTTAAAGCATGTTGCACCCGGATTAGGCTGGCGTTAATTTTAGTCCGGCATGCTTAAAGTTTCCTCTACCCGAATCGAACGAGTATTCCCTGGTTCGTAGCCAGGTGTTCTATCCTTTAAACTAAGAGGAAGTATGCCGATAACAGGATTCGAACGGGTGATGCATTTAAGCACCACGGCTTTTAAAACCGGAATGTCTACCAATTTCATCATATCGGCTTATATGGGTGACTACGGGGATCGAACCCTGTCCTCCAGGTTCACAGCCTGGCGCTCTACCGATAAGCTATAGCCACAGTTGCCTCTATCCGAATCGAACGAATATATCCGAGGTCAAAGCTCGGCGCACTAACCGTTGTGCTAAGAGGCAATAAGTCGGGTAGGTTGGATTCGAACCAACGATTACGTGTTTCCAGGGCACGGGAGGACGACCTGACTCCTCTACTACCCGAAATAAAAAACCCCGGCAATTTGCCGGGGCTGTTCAAAATCTTTGAATATGTGAGTTCACATACACGCATGACCGAACAGCCCGTATCGGGGTTGCAGGTGTCGCTGTTGATGTATGTTCATTCTGTTCATGATGCAAAGGTTGAAAAGATCTTTCAAACGTCCAAATAAAAACCAGTCACCGTTGAAAATTATATTTGAAACTTATCCTTTCATTGCGGAAGCTCCACCGTATGAAACCAATAATTCACAAACGTTTTTATTTTAAATAACGCCTGACTATAGCTCGCCGGCTTGGTAATAAAACTTGTCGCACCGGATGAATATACCTCCCGTATTTCCTCGACCGATGCGCTTTCACTCAATACAACGATCGGAAGCAGCGCGTACCCTTTACGGATTCGTATGTCCCTGATCAGTTCCATCCCGCCGTTCTTCAATTCCTTCATGCTGATTATGATCAGCTGAGGCGGCTCATGCTGATCTCTTATATAAGGGAATAGACCGGCATTCGTAATAAAGTCCACAACGCCCTCCGGCCATTCCTGCTGAAAGGTTTCTTTCGTCAAAAAACGATCGTCCTCATCACCCTCTATCATTAAAATTTTTGGCGATAGGCTGTCTGAATTCATATAATTGGTTTTGGGAGTATTGTTAGTACTCTGTGTCATGAAAATACCAAAATTTTATGGAAACATAGCCCGGGTCAGGATCATTCCGTCCGCAAACTGCGCACAGGGTTCATAAACGCCGCTTTCAGCGATTGGAAGCTGACGGTAAGCACAGTGATCAGCAGGATCCCCGCACTGGAGGCGCCAAAGATCCACCAGGAAAGCGGCGCCTGGTAAGAATAGTTCTCTATCCATTTATGCATTCCATACCAGGACAGCGGCACGGCAATAAAGATCGAAATAGCCGTCAGCCCCAGAAATTCTTTTGACAGCAGGCTCCAGAGGTTAAAGACACCCGCACCAAGAACCTTCCGGACGCCGATCTCTTTTGTCCGCTGTTCGGCGACAAAGGCGGCGAGCCCGAAAAGACCAAGACAGGAAATAAAGATGGCAAGTCCGGTGAAGACGGCGGCGAGGTTGCCGATGCGTTCCTGCGCCGCGAATTTGGTGGCATATTCCTGGTCGACGAACTTATAGATAAAGGGACTGGCGGGGTTGTATTTTTTAAAGACGGGCTCCATCCGCGCAAGGGCCGTGTGGGTGGCCAGACCCGGGTTTATCCGGACGATAATGGTTCCCGTGTAGCTGCCGCCCACAAAGACAGCAGGCATTACGGTGTCATAAGGAGAAGCATTCACGATATCGGCCACAACGCCGACAACATGATAGTCCTTGCCAAACAATTTCACCGGCTGGCCGACAGGGTCTTTAACGCCCATGTCTTTGACGGCTTTGGCATTCAGGATGACGGCATTGCTGTCGGTAGGATAATCCCGGGAAAGATCTCGGCCGGCGACGATGTGCCAGCCGATGGTATGGCCATAGTCCGGGGTGATATTGACGTTATTAAAGCTGACGGCTATCTGATCGGGTCGTTTGCCGGGCCATTCCAGCCCGTTGCCATTCGCGAAATTGGTAAGCGTCATGTCGGACGCCGCGACGTCGGCGGCAAGACCGCTTTGTATCAGCTCGGTACGAAGGGCCTCATAGTGTTGGCCGATCTCGGGTGTATTCATGTCGACGGTGAAAAGGCCTTCGCGGGCATAGCCGACGGGCCGGTCCTTCGAGAACATGATCTGCCGGAAGACAACGATAGTGCCGATGACCAGGGTGAGCGAGACGGTAAACTGCAGCACCACCAGCACCTGCCGCGGCAGCGAGGCCAGCCGGCCGGCCTTGAAAGTTCCTTTCAAAACCTTGACAGGGTTAAAGCTGGAGAGATAAAAGGCGGGGTAACTGCCCGCCAGCAGACCAGTAAGCAGCGCGAAGCCGATAAGGACCAGCCAGACGACAGGTTCAGTCCAGGGGATCTGCATATCCTTTGCCGCCAGCCGGTTGAAAAAAGGCAGGGCGAGCTGGACGATGACAATTGCAAACGCAACCGCGATGAGCGCAACAAGCACCGATTCGCCCAGGAACTGGACGATAAGCTGCCGGGTGAGAGAGCCGATGGTCTTGCGGATCCCCACCTCCTTTGCGCGCCGCACGCTGCGGGCCGTGGATAAGTTCATAAAGTTTATACAGGCGAGCAGAAGGACGAAGACGCCGATGGTACCAAAGAGCCAGACAAACCGGATGGCGCCGCCATCGGGTTTTCCTTTTTTAAAATCGCTCCAGAGATGGGCCTTGTCGAGAGGATAGACCAGGGCGTCCTCATGGTAGTCTTTGATGTGGGGACTCGGTACGTGGCGAACCCGGGCGGTTGCCTGCTCGGCCGTGATGCCGGGCGCCAGTTCCACATAGAGATTGCCGTTATGATCGTTCCAATCGGAGTTGGTGTTGCGGTATTCGTTGGCATTGCTGTACCAGGGGAGAATGGCCTGGAGGCCATAAAACGTGGTATTCCGGGGCAGGTCCTCATATACACCGCCAACCCTGAACCCGACCTGGTTGCCGCCTTTCACGGCCTTGCCGATGGGGTCGGTACTCCCAAAAAGGTTGGTTGCTAAGGATTGGGAAATGAGGACGGTGGAAGGGTCTTTTGCAGAGGCGAGATCACCCCTGACAAAACGAAAGCCGAACATCTGCGGCATCTCCATCTGCGCCCAGAGCACCTTGCCGCTCACCTTCCGTTCTCCATAGCTGAAAAGGCCGTCGAAAGTGGAACCGCTCGTAAGGGCGGTATGAGTGAACACATCCGAATACTGGCTGCGAAACGCATCGCCCCAGGGCATGGAAATGACGTCGCTGGTGCCGTTCTGGTCATCGTTCAGATAGGAGTAATGCATGGCGACGCCGATCCGCCGGTGATCGGGAGCATAGTGATCAAAGCTAAGCTCATCGGTGATCCAGAGGGCGATGAGGAGCGTCAGGGCCATACCGGCGGCGAGGCCGGCAATGTTGATAAACGAATGCACCCTGTATTTCTGAATATTGCGTATGGCAATGGTGAGAAAGTTTCTGAACATGCTGTGGTTTTGGAATACAGCAGATCGGCCGCTAAAAAGATACCACTTTTTTAGAGGTTAGTAATCAAATGGTTGTGATTTTCTGATTTGATCAATTGTCCGGTTCCGCACACCTCCTGTTCTATTTTATACGGGGCAGATTCATCTCTGCGATCGCAACCCGATCATATTCCCCTCCGTATCCGCGATCAACGCAATAAACCCATACTCCCCAACCCCCACTTTCGGACGGATCACCTTTCCTCCAGCCGCCTCAACCCGGCCCAGTTCCGCCGTGATCTCCTCCGTAGCAAAGTACACCAATGTGCCGCCGATTCCCGGTTTTGCCTCATCTATTTTGACCAGCGCACCGTTGATGGCAGCCCCTTCACTCCGGAACGTGGCATAATACATCTGCGCATGTCGTTCAGTGCTCATCGAAATATCGGTCAGCTCACATTTAAATACTTCTTTGTAGAATTTCTTCGCCCTTTCAAAGTCTGAGGTATAAATTTCAAACCAGTTGATTATATTTTTCATCTTAAAATTGAATTATACCGCAAAATTAAACGCCATATAGCATAACCAACTTGCCATATGACAAGAAACGCTAGCTGGCAGTAATTTCTTTCCGGATCCTGCTTAATGAGGTATCAGTAATGCCTAAATAAGAAGCTATGTATTTCAACGGGGATTGTTCAATGACCTGCGGTCTTTCTTTAAGAAGGTGCAGATACCTGTCCGTGGCACTTAACGTCAATACATCGATCGAACGTTTTTTCAGGGTAAACAACTGGTTTGTCGCCCAGGCCCTGCCCCATTCCCTGAATCCTTCGATCTCGTGAAGGAGTTGCTGGAAGGTATTATATTTAATTTCCCAGGCAGTAACGTCCGTCATTGCCTGAAAATTTTCTTTTGACGGCACTCTTTGAAACAAAGAGAGGGATTCTATCAGTAGTTCTTTCGGGCAATAAAATTCCGTAGTTATTTCATTGCCGTTATAATCATAAAGAAATGACCTGAACAGACCTTTTTCAATTACGTAAAACTCCCTTGCAATTTTTCCAATCTTCAAAGGCAGGT
This sequence comes from Puia sp., assembly GCA_036499285.1. Classification (GTDB taxonomy): domain Bacteria; phylum Bacteroidota; class Bacteroidia; order Chitinophagales; family Chitinophagaceae; genus Puia. The sequence goes on from DASYEB010000008.1 coordinate 160,996, forward strand.
CGCCCTGCCGAAACTCAACTTTGGTATGTATTTTAGCGATCTCCCTATAATCCTCTTTTTTAAGGAGGGGATGATTATAAGTTATTTCAAAAAGATCCGAGTCCGTTCTCATCATTTTTTACAGTTGCTTTCGCCATTTTTTATATAGGTTTAATATACGGATGTATTGCAAATAATTCGGTAATAATTTATCATACACTATAAAATATTTGCGTAACCCAAAAGTTACACATACCTTTGAGTGATCCAAAAGTTACTCAATTATGTCGAAAAGTATCCGGCAACAATATTTCTTTCCGCACCCACCCGAAGTCATCTGGGAATACCTGACCAATGCTGAATTGCTCGCACTTTGGCTGATGAAAAACGACTTCCAGCCCGTTATAGGCCACGACTTTCAATTCAGGACAAACCCAATACCATCCCTGAACTTCGACGGCATCTGCCATTGCAAGGTGCTGGAGGTCGTTCCGTTCAAAAGGCTTTCCTACTCATGGAAGGGCGGTCCGGAAGAAGGCAAGATCACGCTTGATACCCTCGTTGTCTGGAAACTGGAGCCCAAGGACAAGGGCACAGAACTTTTCCTCGAACACAGTGGCTTCTCCGAAGTAGAGAACCTCGCTATCTATAATGGCATGACCGATGGCTGGATGAAAAATATCCAAAAGATCGCTGACCGCTTAAACGCTGCAAAGCATGGCACAACCAACACTTGATGTTTTCCAGGTCATCGCCGACCCGAGCAGGAGAAAGATGCTGCGGCTACTCTCAAAAGACAGCCTCACCATCAACAGCCTGGCAGAGAATTTTGACATGAGCCGCCCCGCCGTCTCCAAACACATAAAGATCTTATACTCTGCCGGCTTCATTTCTATCCAGGACATCGGGAGAGAACGTTATTGCACGCTAAAACAGGATGGCTTCAACGAGCTCCAGGAATGGATCACCTACTTTGACAAGTTCTGGTCTTCGAAATTGAAAAAGCTGGAATTCCTGCTAAATAAGAAGATGTCAGACTAAGGCGCTGCAAGAATCCGACTAAGGCACCGCAAGAAAATGTCCGACTAAAGCACCGCGTCGGGCACCTCGTCCAGCCTGAAATAAACGGGCAGCCCCCGCTCCCTTGCAACCCTGACGTCTTCATCCGCCCCTTTAGAAGCGCCTTCCAGCCGAAGCACCGCATCGCATTTTTCCAGCAACCGGTGCGCCACCGGGTATTGCACTTCCTCCCACGGCCCATCCCCCGGCTTGCTCGAACCCGCAAGCTCGATCAACGGCAGGGCGATCCATTCCCCGATGACAGGCACATGCCCCTTTCTGAATAACGGCAATGCCACCGATTCAAGGTTCCTTAAATTCTGGCGCATCAGTTGAGCATCGTCATTCGTCCCGCTTCGATACGGTCCGGCAATCAGTATCAGCATATCTTTTTTTTGTAAAGATCGCGGGTATCCCGTCATTGCCACTTAAGATACCTTAAGAAATCTATTTCTGTTTCCGCACCGCACTTAAAAATTCAGGCGTGATCCCCAGGTAGGAAGCAATTTGCTTTTGAGTGACCAGCTTTGCTATATTCGGATACCGGGACAAAAAGTTTTCGTATCTCTCCTTAGCCGACAACGACAGGTTCTCGATCACCCTCAGCTGTTCCCTCGTATAGGCATTCTGCATTAAGATCCGGAAGAACCGCTCGAACTTGGGGATCCGGACATATAATTTTTCAAGGTTCTCTTTTGTGATCTGGAAGACCCAGCTGTCCTCCATCGCCTCGATATACATCATCGCGGGTTTTTCATTGAGAAAACAATACATATCGGTTACCCACCAATCGGCCACAGCAAACATGATGGTCGATTCCCGGCCATCCTTGTCAATGTGATAAGCCCGCAGTACGCCGGCATGTACATAGCTCAGGGTCTTACAGATCTGACCCTCTTTCAGCAACACCGTCTTCTTCTGCACTTCCCTTGCAGTTATCAACCCCGTAAAGAAGCCGGTCTCATCCTCGTCAAGGCTGATGTGTCTGGTAATATTTTTTAGGATCAGCTCGGGGGTCATATTTGTTATTTATCCCGGGAAAAGGCTCCCGAACAGCTGAGTCAGATTAGTCTTCAGACCCGCCATCGAATCCGACTTCGTCAGAAACGCAGCAGCCCCAACGTCAGACGGGCTGAGGCTCTGCATCTGAAAATTAAGCGTCGAGAACATGACAATCGGGATCTGGTGGCTTGCCATTAGCCGTTTGATCTCTCTCAGACATTCCCAGCCATCGATTGCCGGCATGCTGATATCCATAAAAATAACATCGGGCAATTGTTCTTTACTACACTGGAGCAGGAACTCGATAGACTTATCTCCATCCGCGGCATTATTGACAAGAATGTCCGGTGACAGATCGGCTATGGCATCCACGAAAAAGGCCACATCGTCCGGATCGTCATCGATCATAAGGATATGCTTGAGCATTGGTTGGTTTGGTTTATTCAGGGGTGCAAATGCTCAGGCAAATATAAGGTACTTACCCTTTATTCCACTCCTCCAGCGTCAGCACATCCGCACGACGGGAGAAGATCTTGGTCGTCAGCACCCTATGCACTTCCTCATCCCCATCGGCGCAGCAGTCGGCCAGCACCGTCAGCCGGTAGTCCTTATCCGAGGCTTCGATGAGCGTAGACAATACGACACCACTGGTCGCAATACCAGTCAGCACCATATGCTGAATACCCTTAGCTCGCAGGATCACCTCCAGGTCACTTCCGGTAAATGCGCTGACACGGCGCTTGACAACCGTCACCTCGCCGGCCTGCGGAGCCAGGTCAGGATGGATCGTAAGAAAATCCGCCATGTTCATGCTGTCAAATCGTTCCTTACTCTGAGCAAAAAGCCTGTTATTGGGGCTGATCTCCGGTGTCCCCTGTCTGAAACCCACTACCACGTAGATAACAGGGATCTTCTTTTCCCGGGCGCTGGCTATTGCTTTGGCTACCCTGGCGACAAAAGGCTGTGGATCCGGTAACATACCCAGTATTGCCGATTGCATGTCCATGACGAAAAGAGCGGTGTTCTGCTGTGACATATTTTCTATTTTTTTTACTTTTTTAATCCATGTACGATCATATGGCTCAGCGTCCTGATCGCCGGTTCCAGGTTCTCCTCGTTTTCAAAAGCCATTTCTTTTACCAATCCCCTTAAGCCGCTAAGCAGGACGAAGATCAGGATCTCCTGGTCCTTTTGATTCAGCCGGCGCAGTTCCCCCTTGCTTACTCCAAATAGCAATATCTGACCAAACAGGGCGCCTTCCTGTTCTATCATCCGCTTGCGGATAGCATTACCCGCCCTCGCCCGGTAGACCAGCTCATCCGGGTCATTTTCCATATCCACCGTTTTATACAGCTCCCTTCGCTTTTGCAGCGCCAGCAGCTTAGCCGTGCAAAAAGCACAGATCTTCCCTTCCACCGTCGTCTCCTTGTCTACAGCCTGGGTGATCAGACCCAGGATCTCGCTGATCTCGACATCCATCACGGCATCCAGGATCTCCTCTTTGCTTTTATAGTAATAGTAAAGCGAGCTTCTTCCTTTTCCAACGGCCCTTGCCACGTCGTCCATCGTCACTTTATACATACCATGCTGCCGAAACAATTTCTGAGCGGCCCGGATCACCTGTTCCTGGAATACCTCATCACTGGAGTTATTTGACATAGATTAGCTTAGAAAATAAAGGTAACGGCTTTCGACAAATAAACACTTTGTGTCGAAACGTTTAATCAGGAATTAATCGATCTGTTACCCTATAAAACTCAAATTCTGTATCTGTTCCGAAATCGTTCGGCCCCTTACCTTTGGGGTATGAACATCATTACCGGGCAGGAACTGCTACAGTTCAGAAAAGAAACAAAAGGAACGGCAAAAAAGATCCATTTCAACAACGCAGGGTCGTCTCTGCCACCCGATGTAGTGGTCGACACCGTCGTCAATTACCTCCAGGAAGAAGCCGTATCCGGTGGTTATGAGACCGAAGCAAAATACCAGCAACAGCTGGACGATACCTACCCCCTCATCGCCAGGCTGATCAATGCCAGCCCCGACGAGATCGCTATCGTCGAGAACGCCAGCCAGGCCTGGGGTCTCGCCTTCAACGGCATCGGCTTTAAAACCGGCGACGTCATCATCACCTCCGAAATGGAATATGTCACCAACCTGCTCGGGTTCCTGCTCGTGCAGAAAACATACGGCGTAACCATAAAAGTGATCCCGAACGACGCCAGCGGAAATTTCTCCCTCCCCGACCTGGAAGCCGCGATCACCCCGCAAACCCGCCTGATCGCCATTACACATATCGCTTCCGCTGCCGGCGGGATGACCCCGATCGAAGACATCGGCAACATCGCCCGTAAGCACGGGATCCTATACCTGGTCGACGCCTGTCAGACAGCAGGACAGGTACCCATCGACGTCCAGGCCATCGGCTGCGATATCCTGTCCGTAACCGGGAGAAAATATCTTCGGGCGCCAAGAGGCACAGGCTTTTTATATGTCCGGAAAAACGTTCAGGCAGATCTGAACATTCTCTTTATGGACGGACATACCGCCCAGTTAAACAGCGAAAACGATTATGTCGTCAGAGACGACGGCAGACGATTCGAACTGTATGAAAAAAACAGGGCGCTGACCCTCGGACTTGCAAAGGCGATCGAGTACGCCTTAAACATCGGCGTAGACCGAATCTGGCAGCGGATACAATTCCTGGCCAACTCCATGAGAGAGCAGCTGAAGTCCAAGGATTTTATAACCGTTCATGACATCGGTCAGTACCAGTGCGGCATCGTCACTTTCTCCGTCAATGACCAGGACAGCAGGGAAATAAAAAACAAGCTGTTTCAAAAAGACATCAACGTCTCCGTTGGTTTCGCCCGATCGACACTGCTTTATATGAATAAGAATCACCTGAGCAGCATCATCCGGGCATCTGTACATTACTACAATACGGAAGAAGAAATAAAGGCGCTGTGTGATGCATTGACGACGATTGCCGGTCATTAGATTATCTTTATTACATGAAAGAGCCCGTTTATATAGGCCTCGCCAATAAGATTACCGAGATGATCGAAAGAGGCGTCTTCAAGGTGGAAGACAAACTTCCCTCGCTGCGCAGCCTGCATAAAGAGAACGGGTTAAGCATCGGGACGATCCTTCAGGCGTATGATTACCTGATCGACAAAGGCTTCATCACATCCCGGGAAAAGTCAGGTTATTTCGTCAGCCACCAGTCCGGGAAACTCCTTCCTCTCCCCCTGCCCCTGCCGGTGTCGCTGTCGGAAAAAACAGTACACATCGACCAGCTTCTGCAGAAGTTAAGGAGAAACAGCACAAGCAAAAAGTTCGTCTCCTTTGCAAACGCAGTGCCGGATCATCGCCTACTTCCCTTCAATAGCATAAAAAGAGCGATCCAAAACATCTCCCGGGATCTCAGCGGAAGCTACCTGGAACTCGAAGACCGGAAAGGTAACCAGTCTTTAAGGCAGGAGATAGCCAGGCGATCATTTCTCTGGAAAGGCTCCCTGCATGCAGACGAGCTGATCATTACCAATGGAGCCATGGAAGCCATCCTTTGCTGTCTGACGGCACTTACGCGACCCGGAGATACCGTCCTCATACAGGATCCTTGCTTCTATGGCGTCATGCAGGCCCTGGAATGTATGAACCTGAAAGTCGCTACCATCCCTTCTCATCCCGGGACGGGGATCGAGCTGGCCGATCTGAAAGAAGCCTGCCAGAAGCTTGCGATCAAAGCCTGCATCCTTGTCAGCAACTTCAATAATCCCGATGGGGCTATTCTCAGCACCGATAAAAAAAGGCATATCGCCGCCTTTGCCGAAGAACAAAAGATCCCCATCATCGAGGACGACCTGTATGGAGAGCTCTTTTTTAACGGCAGCCGGCCGGACACCATCAAAGCGTATGACCGCGCAGGCTGGATCTTATACTGTAGCTCATTCACAAAGTCGCTGGTCCCCGGCTTCCGGATAGGCTGGTGCGCGCCAGGCCGTTTTGAATTCGAAGTGACACGCGCCAAATACATGCTGAATGGTTCCACCTCGAATTTCAGCCAGCGGGTCGTACAACAGCTGCTGCACACGGGGACGTATGACCGCCATCTGCAAAAGTTCAGACTGGAGCTGCATAAGAACCTGGTTCGCACGACGGCGCTGATCGAACAGGTCTTCCCCGAAGGCACCCGGATCACCCGGCCTCAGGGCGGTCTGGTAGTATGGATCGCATTGCCAGGCGTCCTGAATACGACAGGATTGCAGGATGTTGTTTTTAAACAGGAGCTGGCCTATGCACCGGGCGAGATCTTTTCGGCAGGCGGCGGTTATCACAACTACCTGCGGATCTGTTACTGCCATCTATGGTCGCCCAAAATAGAAAAAGCCATTGTCAAGCTGGGGCAGATTTTTACCAATCATATGCCCTGATCTCAAAAGAGTTCCATAAAAGCCTTCATAGCCTTACTTTGCGGTAGATCCTTCCTGTAAACGATCACCGTAGTCAACGCCCCCAGTTCACCCTTTACCGGGTAGGTCCTTAATTTCCTGTTATAATAGAATTGTTCGATCAGGTCTGCCGGCAGAATGGTGATACCTACCCCGGCTTCTACAAAGTTGACAATACCCTCCATCGTATTTACAACAGTACACTGGTAGTTGACCACTCCCCTGCTGGCCAGCCACAGCTCAAGTCTCGCCCTGTAGCTGCAGCCCTGATCAAAAACGACGATCTTCACCGGCCGCTTTTTCAGATCAGCCAATCCACGATTGTCCTTTGCCGTTACGATGACCAGCCGGTCCTCCTTTACCACCCTCGTACCCAGCCCGGCCACCGTCACCGGTGCACCTACAAAGGCCGCATCCAGCTTATAATCCAGGACATCATGGATGAGATTAGGAGAGTTATCCGCTTTAAAGCTGAGAACGACATCCGGATACCGGTCGGTAAAATGATCGATCACGCCCGGAACCTTCAATGCAAGAGTGGTTTCGATACACCCGATCTTTAACGCGCCGGACAGCCGTTCGGAGACGGACAACTCCTGCTTTACATCCTCCACCAGGTGGTTGATCACCTTGCTGAACTGCATAAAGACCTCCCCCGCCGCCGTCAGCTCGACACTACGGGAAGTCCTTTTAAAGAAGCTGATCTTAAACTCCTCTTCCAGGCTTTTGATCCGGGCCGTTACGTTGGATTGAACCGTATACATTTCCTCTGCCGCTTTTGTAAAGCTGCCATGTGCAGCCACGGCTTCGAAGATCTTCAGATCGGAAGTATTCATTTATCACTTTTTATGATTACTGTTATCGAAACTAATCGTTTTAAAGAATCAAAGCTACAAACTAATTTTGATCCATAATTGTAAACATGAAAAAGAACCTGCTGTATCTATTCCTACTGGCCGCAGCGCTGACACCGGCACAGGGCCAATCTCAAACAATAAAACAAACTGGCATGAAACAAAATGCTGTCCATTACTACAAAACGAAAGTGAACGGTCTGAATATCTTCTACCGCGAAGCCGGCGCGTCCGATGCACCGGTCATTTTACTGCTCCACGGCTATCCGACCTCCTCTTTTATGTACCGCAACCTCATCCCCATCCTATCGGCAAAATACCGCGTGATCGCCCCGGACCTTCCCGGTTTTGGCTTTTCCGACGCCCCGGCCCGCAAGGATTTTGCCTATACCTTTGACAACCTCACCGCTTCCATGCAGGGTTTCATCGATGGCCTGAAGCTGACCCGGTTTGCGGTGTACATCTTCGACTATGGCGCTCCCGTCGGGCTCCGCCTCGCGCTGGCCAATCCCGAAAAGATCACGGCCATTATTTCACAGAACGGCAATGCGTATGAACAGGGCCTCAGCACGGCGTGGAACCCCATCCAGAAATACTGGCAGGACCCCAGCCCCGAGAACCGCGAAGCATTAAGAGGTTTTGTAGCCCTCAATATGACCAAGTTCCAGTATGAACATGGGGTGGCAGATGTCTCCCTGGTCGAACCCGAAGCTTATACGCTCGATCAGCATTTCCTCGATCAGCCGGAACATGTGGAGATACAGCTGGACCTGATGCTGGATTACCGGAGCAATGTGGCCCTGTATCCGAAATTCCAGGCTTATTTCCGCGATCAGAAACCGCCGATCTTAGCCGTATGGGGGAAAAACGATCCCTTTTTCCTCCCGGCCGGGGCCGAAGGGTACAAAAAGGACAACCCTGCCGCGATAGTCAAGTTCTATGAGACAGGTCATTTTGCCCTCGAGACCCATGCGCAGGAGATAGGAGAAGAGATCCTGAAGTTTATGAGTAAAGTAAAATAGGTTTTTTATATTTGATCTATATGATCAAAAACTATTCTACCGTCGCCTGGCGCAACCTGCGGAAAAATAAGATCTATTCTTTTATCAATATCATCGGCCTTGCCATCGGCATGACCGTTGGTCTTCTTATAGGTCTCTGGGTCTGGGATGAGCTGACCACAAACCAGTCCTTCGATAATTACCATCGTCTAGCCGAGGTCGTCTCCGTCACCACACTGAACGGAAGCTCAGAAGGCGGAGAATATGCATCCGTACCCGTCGGCGCAGAGCTGAAACGCCGCTTCCCCGACGAGATCAAAGAGGCTGTAGTATTTGCGCAGGCGCCGCTCCTGCTTGCCGTAGGGGATAAAAAGATCGGCTCCCGGGGACTCTGGGCGCAACAGGCCCTCCCGTCCATGTTTAGCTTTAAAATGATCTCCGGCAGCCAGCAGGCCCTTGAGGATCCATATGCTATGCTGGTCAGCCGCACCACGGCAAAGGCCTTGTTTGGCAACAACGACCCGATGGGTAAGACCGTCCGGGTTGGCGACCGGACCGATCTGCGCGTGAAAGGCGTTTACGAGGACATCCCCGATAATACCAACCTGACCGGTCTGGGCTTCCTGCTGGCCTGGGGCAACCAGGACAACCCCGGAGTTTCGCTTGACGATGACTGGACGGACCATCATTACGGCGTTTATGTCCAGGTCCGTGACCAGGTGAACATCAGCCAGCTTTCCGCCCGGGTCAAAGATCTGACCAAACCTCATATCAAAGGCCAGTGGGAAGAGCTGATCCTCCACCCGATGGATCGCTGGAGGCTTTACAACCGCTTCGAGAACGGTAAGATGGTGGCCGGAAGACTGCAATCCGTCCGTCTCTTTAGCATTATCGGCCTCTTTGTCCTCTTCCTTGCCTGTATAAACTTTATGAACCTCTCAACGGCCCGGAGTGAGAAAAGAGCAAAAGAAGTAGGCATCCGCAAAGCCATCGGCTCCCTGCGCGGACAGATCATTATACAGTTCCTGACCGAATCCTTTTTATTCGTGCTGCTGGCCATGGTCCTTTCCCTCGTGCTCGCCAGGGTTTTCCTCCCTGTCTTTAATAGTCTTTCAGGTAAAGAGCTGGTCATGCCTTTTGGCAATCTCTATTTCTGGTTGCTGCTGATCGCCTTTACCTTCTTTACCGGTCTCATCGCCGGCAGCTACCCTGCCTTTTATCTTTCAGGGTTTAAGCCGATATATGTACTAAAAGGTATCTTTCGGTCGGGCGCAGCCGCAAGTCTGCCACGAAAGGCCCTTGTAATATTGCAGTTCACCGTCTCCATCAGCCTGATCATCGGCTCTCTTATCATCTACCGGCAGCTGCAATACAGCCGGAACAGACCCGTGGGCTATGACCGCGCCGGCCTTATCACCGTCGAAATAAATACGCCCGGCCTGATGACGCATTTTGATGCGCTGAAAGCCGATCTCCTCCGGACAGGTTTTGTTTCCGATATGGCGAGGTCATCCAGCTCCTCGACCGAACTGAGAAACTCCATGCTGGGGTATAGCTGGAAAGGCAAAGACCCCTCCACGCACCCAGGTGTCTCTACCGTATTTGTTTCTGCCGGCTTCGGCAGGACCGTGAACTGGAAGATCAAAGAGGGACGTGACTTCCTGCCCGACTACAAGTCGGACAGCGATGCTTTTGTCATCAATGAGGCGGCCGCCAGCTTGATCGGTATCGAACACCCCGTCAACGAGTCGATCCAATGGCATGGCATCGATCATAAGATACTTGGTGTCGTAAATGATATGGTAATGACCTCTCCGTACAGCAAGACCGAGCCCACCTTCTTTATGCTTCGCGACCGGTCGATGCATGTCGTCTCCATCCGCATCAACCCCAGGGCGCCCATCCGGCCGGCGCTGGCCGCCATTGGCAAAGTTTTCCAAACCTATAATCCTTCAAGCCCTTTTGAATACGATTTTACGGACGAGACCTATGCTGCTAAGTTCTCCGACGAAGAACAGCTCGGCCACCTGGTCAGCCTCTTTACGATGCTGGCCATCTTTATTTCTTGTCTTGGTTTGTTTGGATTGGCGTCTTTTGTAACGGAACAACGCACAAAAGAGATCGGCGTCCGGAAAGTGCTCGGAGCCTCCGTCTTCAGCCTCTGGACCCTTCTCTCCGGCGAATTCGCCCGCCTGGTCCTGGTCTCCTGCGGTCTGGCCATTCCGCTTTCCTGGTATCTTTCACACCGCTGGCTGGAACAATATGCATACCATATGACCATAACCGTTTGGTTATTCCTTGCCGCCGGAACCGGCGTGCTGCTGATCACCCTGCTGACCGTAAGCTATCAGACCATCCGGGCATCGCTGATCAACCCCGCAAAAAGTTTAAAGACAGATTAGCGCAGCAAAAAGACACAACCATAGCCGGAGCCCCGCCGCAGCTCCGCTACTAAGCCATCGCATGTTGCACCGGCACCGCAAACTCCTGTTTAAAAAGCAAGGTGATCTCTACCCCATCCTTACCCTCGAAGAAAAGCTCGCCTTCGAGCTGCTCCGCAAACAACCGGATCAACTGCATCCCAAGAGAGTTGTTCCGGTTAAAATCGAAATTGCCCGGCAGACCGATGCCATTGTCGGCGATCCTCAATAAGATATTCCTCGCACTTTGTCTTCGCAGGCTTACAACTATCGTTCCGCGCCGCCCGCCCGGAAAAGCATACTTGACGGCATTGGTAATGGCCTCATTCAGGATCAGCCCCAATGGAACAGCCTGCGAAACATCGAGGCTGATCTCATCGATCTCCAGCTGAAAATAAATTCCCCTGGCGACGGTAAAACTGCTTTCCAGGTAAGATACCAAATCCTGTATATACGAAGACATATTGATCTTCGGACCATAGTCGGGCTGATACAGCTTCTGATGGATCAGCGCAATGGCCTGCATCCGCTCCCGGCTTTCCTTGATAGCATGTATAGCCGAAGGGTTGTCCAGGAAGTCCGATTGCGCATTGAGCAGGCTGATGATGATCTGCAGGTTGTTCTTTACCCGGTGATGCACCTCCTTCAGCAGCCATTCCTTTTCCTGTAACAGGGATTGCAGCGATTTATTCTGTTCGTTGATCTCGGCCTGCTTGATCTGCATGTTGCGGTTGCTCCGCCGTTTGTTGCGATAGCCGTTGTAGGCAAAACCCGCAATGATCAGCAGCATTGCGACTCCGCCGATCGTAATATTCCTTTGCAGGCTGACATTCTGCAGCTCGGCATGCTCGCTCTTGGCCTGTGCTTCCAGCAGCTTGTAGCTTTGCTCCTTTTTCTCTATCTCATATTTTATCTGGAGGTCGGCGATCTGCTGGCTCCTGGTCGCATTGAACAGTGAGTCATTGATGCTTTTGTGCAGCTCGAAATGCCGGATGGCGGAGATATAATTCCCCGCCGCGGAGTCTACCACAAACTGCATCTGGTGAAATTTATACATGGTCACAGGACGTACCACACCGGGAGGCAGCTCCAGCACTTTGGAGACATAAGGACCGGCTTTCGCATATTGTTTTGTGGTAAGATAAAAAGTAGCCAGCACCTGATAGTAGTGGATAAAATCCGTGACCATCCAGGACCCCTTAGTATAAAAGTCTTTGTTGAAGCTGGTGACCCTGTAGTCCTTCACCATCTCCATATAGTACTGTTCGGCCCTTGCATAGGATTTCATCGCGGCATAACAGTTGCCATACATCTCATTCAGATCGACCCGGTGAGCCAGGTTGACGGGCGGCACTTCCTTTTCGGTCTTTTCCAGGAAGGCGATAGCCTGCTGCGGCTTGTCGAGCCTGATCCAATCGTAGATCAGCAAACTCAGGTCGCCATAATAGTCCTCATAGGACCGCCTTTTTTTCAGCACCTGTAGTCCCTTTTGGATCCAGGTTATGCTGAGGTCGTACATGTCCAGGTCCGCATATACCAATGCCACCCGGGAATAATAAGAGTCCGCCTCGGCAGTGTCGACGGTAGCTTCCATCGTTTTGATCGCTTCCATCCGGTATTTGAGCTCGTTGTGCAGGTCGAGCTTTAGCTTGCTGACCTCGGCCAGCAGGTCATAGGTATAATGCAGTTTTTTATACCCGATAGCCTTATACATGTCCAGCACCCGGGACAATTCCGTTTCCGCCTGGTCCAGCTTATCCTGGTAGATATGGGCTTCCGCAATATGCATAAATGCTTCCGCGTCTTCCTGTGGCCGCTGCGTCTCTTTAAAAAGGGTGCGCGCATTTTCAAGGCTTTGGATCTTATCCGGCAGGTCCTCTTTGGGCCGGACGGGGATCAGTTCACCCAGCTTCAGCCACGTAAGGCCTTCCTGCACCTTATCGCCCGTCTTCCGGTAATATTCGACAATATGAAAGAAGCTGGCTTTTGCGCGGGACAGGTCATCGGATTTCATATAAGCCGCGCCAATAGCAGCCCAGGCCTTGTTCTCCCAGTCACCATTCCGGAGTGTGATGCTCAGCTGCAGGGCCTGGTTGAAAAATAACAGGGCGCTGTCGGGATAACTTTTATCCGGCCACGGCCGGTTCAGATTGTAATAACCCAGCCGCAGTAAACGGCCTACATCGGTGGTATCGGGCTTGCTTTGCGCAAGACGCTGCTCCGGTGTTTGCGCTGCCACGCATACCGTCAGCGACAGCAGGAAGAAATTTACCGGCAGGATTTTGCTCATGGTCAGCAGGCTTTTTAATAATGATTTGGCAATGATAAATTTAGCTATTTTTATTTTATTAATGCCCACTGCTTATGACAACCTCCTTCGGCATCTATATCATTCTCGTATTAATTATCCTGTTACTGGTCATGGCGGCCGATAAGCTCCGCCTGGCCTCGCCCATCGTCCTGCTCGTGGGAGGATTGCTTTTGAGCTTTATTCCGCGCCTGTCCAATATTGAGATCGATCCGCAGCTGATCTTTATCATCTTTCTGCCACCGCTGCTGTATGAAGCCGCCTGGTTCACCTCCTGGAAGGAACTCTGGCGATGGAGGCGGGTCGTCAGCAGTTTTGCCTTCCTGATCGTGATCCTTACCTCGCTGGTCGTAGCCTTCGTGTCAAGCGCGGTCATCCCCGGTTTCACCATGGCGCTGGGCTTTTTGCTGGGCGGCATCATCTCCCCGCCGGACGCGGTGTCGGCAACTTCCATCCTCCAGCGCGTGAAAGTACCCAGCCGCCTCAAGTCTATCCTCGAAGGTGAAAGCCTGCTGAATGACGCATCCGGGCTCGTCATCTTCCGGTATGCCCTCATCGCCGTGGACACGGGCCGCTTCGTCTTCCACCAGGCCGCCCTCAGCTTCGTAGTGGTCATCGTCATGGGCATCCTGACAGGCATCGCCATCGGTATGCTGTTCTTCGCTGCCCACAAATGGCTGCCCGTCAGCATCAGCTCCGACATCGTCCTGTCACTGGTCACCCCCTATGTGATGTATATTGTCGCGGAATCCTTTCATTTTTCGGGGGTCCTGTCAGTAGTCAGCGGCGGGCTTTTTCTTTCGACACGGAATCACCTTTTCCTGAATTACCGAAGCCGGCTGCGGGGCCTCAACGTCTGGACGACCCTTGGCTTTGTGCTCAACGGGCTCATCTTCCTGCTGATCGGCCTCGAGCTGCCTTCTATTATACATCAATTGGGGCCGGTGGGTCTTAACGATGCCATAAAATACGGGGTGCTGATCACGGTCCTGCTGATCGCAGGCAGGATCCTGAGCACATTGGGGGCTTCTGTCTTTACCGTGTTTATCAGCCGGTATATCACCACAGCGGACAACCGCCCCGGTTGGAAATCGCCTCTGGTCCTCGGCTGGGCAGGCATGCGCGGCGTGGTGTCGCTGGCGGCCGCACTTTCCATACCGACGCATTTGTCGGATGGCAGGCCTTTTCCCCAGCGCGACCTGATCCTGTTCATCACCTTTGTGGTGATCGTCCTTTCCCTGCTGGTACAGGGCCTGTCTCTGCCCTGGCTGATCCGCAGGCTAAAGCTGGAAGATCCGGACCATCGCCCCGCGTTGGAACAACAGGACCAGCAGGTAAGGAAACGGCTGGCGGAGTTCAGCCTCGATTTTTTAAAGAAACAAAAGAATGCAGCCGACAATCAGTTCCTCAAACAGCTGGTTACCCGTTTCAACTACGATCACCTTCCACCCGAGCTGATCCATACCGACGATCATGCCCGGTACAAAGAGATCTATACCGACCTGCTGGAAAGTCAGCGTTTGTTTCTTGTAGATCTCAATAAGGAGCTGGAGATAGACGAAGCGATCATCCGGAAATACCAGGGACTGGTAGACCTCGAAGAGGAAAAATTATTTAGCAAATTTGAAATTGAATAATGCTGCAGCACCCGGGCGTTGCTCACCCGAACAGACAGCCGCCCCTTCCAGCAGCATCAGGATCCTCTTATATAGTTCCGTAAACTCAAAGGGTTTTGTCATATAATCATTCATCCCGGCCTCGAAACACCGCAATTGCTCCCCGACGAGCGCCGTCGCCGTCATGGCGATGATCGGTATCGGCAGTCCCAGTTCCTGCCGGATGTTCCGGGTAGCCTCATACCCATCCATGACCGGCATTTGCAGGTCCATGATGATCAGGTCATACGACTCGCCCTCGCGGAGATAGTGCAACGCCTCTTCGCCATTGCCCGCCAGCTGCACGGTCCCCCCACCCCTTTTCAGAACATGATCCACCAGCTGCTGGTTGACCTCATTGTCTTCCGCTACCAGGAATCTTTTGCCGGCAAGACATTGACTATAGTCGGCAAGGATAGTAGGGACAGGCAGGTCCGCCTGCTGCTCCTCGTCGTACTCATAAGGCAGTTGGAAATTAAAAGTGGTTCCTTTCCCCTCGATACTTTGCACCGTGATGTCTCCTCCCTGCAATTTTAGTAACTGTTGACAGATGGCCAGACCAAGACCCGTACCGCCATAACGGCGCGAGATGTCCAGGCCCGCCTGCGAAAAATTTTCGAAGATATGAGGAAGGCTGTCTTCACCAATCCCGATGCCTGTGTCGGATACGGCAAACGCAAGAGTCACCTGCCGCGGGCTGCTTTCCCGGAGCGTGACGTCTATCCTGATCTGCCCCTGCTCGGTAAATTTCAGCGCGTTGCCGACAAGATTGATCAGCACCTGGTTCAACCGGTACGGATCGCCCCTCAGCACCTCGGGGATCTCCGGGTCGATTTCTACCCGCCAGGAAACATTCTTCTTGTTCATCCGGTGAGCGAACATGGCCGTAATATTATCCAGCACATCCTTTGGCCTGAACTCTATCTTTTCGATGGCCAGCTTGCCGGCCTTGATCTTCGAAAAGTCGAGAACGTCGTTGACGATGACCAGCAGGTTATTGACGCTGCGTTTGATGACGCCGGCAAACTCCTTTTGCTGAGGGGTCAGCTGCGTACCCAGCAGCAGGTCCGTCATGCCCTGGATACCGTTCATCGGCGTCCGGATCTCATGGCTCATATTGGCCAGAAAAAGTTCCTGCATGCCTTTGGCATTCTGCGCCTCGTCTATCGCCGCGATCAGCTGCTGCTGCTGCATCACCAGCCAGGTCTGGCTCTCCCTGAGCTTGTCCTCCGCCTCTTTTCGTAGTACGATATCCTTATTCAGCCGCATGAGAATGATAAAGATCAGCAGAAAAGCCAGTATGCTGCCGCTGATCAGCAGCACGGTGACCTTCTTGTCAGCCGTTTTGGTCATAAGGCGGCGCTGCGAAAGCAGCTCTTTTTCCCTGTGCATCATTTCCCGGAGGATGTCTTTCAGCGAGACCAGCGAAAGACTGTCGTTGCCGGTGGCGGCATTCAGGTTGGTGGAGAGCCGCACGACCAGCTGTTCCTGTTCGCGATTATCCTCGGTCAGCTTCTCCAGCCGGTCGAGATCTTTTGCCAAAGCAGTATAAAACGACCTGTTCGGCGGCTTGCCCGATACCGAATCCCAGGCAGAGATCCGGGTCTTTATCTTATCGATCTGCGTGATGACGGCATAGGTATGATTGAGCCAATAGGTGGTGCTTTCGACATCTTTTTTATTGAAATAGATCAACCAGCCTATAAAGGATAGGGAAACAAAGGAAAAAATCAGCAGCCAGGCGATCTTGCGCTGTAATGCAAACCTTGCATTAATAACAATTCTCATGTATTCTTGTTTCAGTGAATAAGCGTCCCTTGTATAACGCAGAAACAGTCATAAGATTTTTTAACGACCTATTTTACAATATTGTACTACATACTGATAGGAGGATACACTTACTTTGTTTTCGACATATAGGGTCCAAAGACTTTTTTGACCCGCAAATCGGCCTGGCTGTCATCGAGAATGATAACATAATATGTTTTTCCACCGGGCAGAACCCGCACGACGATATGGCCTTGCAGGCTCCGGTAGGACTTGTCTACAAGAGGTCCGATCACCAGCTGGTTGGCCTCCATCATATTGGTGGCAAAAAGGTCGCGGGGACCGCCATAGAGATAAGGAGAGGTAGCCCTGATCAGCGTTTCATGACCGGGGTGGTCGGCTGTCCATACCTGCTCGATCCATACCCGCGGCTGCAGGGTTTTGACAAGGAATTCACCTACGGCGTCCCGGTTACCATGATGATCCATGGTGGCGATATCCACCTGCCCCACTGCCCGGGCGACCGGTGTCTCCACATCCCTCCAGGCGGGATCTCCTAAAAACACATTCCCGGGACAATCCCCGCCCGTGTAATAAGTAAAGGGACCGTAATGGATCACCAGCACATTGCTGAGCGCATTCTCATCGGGCCAGGTCTTTCTGTCGGTACTGTCGATGGCCGGGAAATGCTGCTCTACGCTGCTATCCTTCCCGGTCCAGATCCAGCCGTTGGATTTTACATTCTGTACATAACAGGCCGGCCACGCCGCGGGATGATGCAGCAGCCTTATCTGGCTCCGGCTGCCGGCTTTCAGGAATTCCATCCGCATGCCTTTGGAAGACTGGTCGCGGATAAAGTTGATATAATTATCCCAGGTCTTTACATAGTGATTGTCGCGGGGAAGCTGCCTCAGCGCCCTGTCAAAAGATACCGGGTAATTATAATCACGCGTCAGCAGCGTATGGATAGGCAGCAGCTCTCCTACCCCCGTGATGCCGGTAAGCGCAAATTTTTTATCCGCGGACATCGGAATGGAAGGATACCAGGCGCCGAAGTGGTCGTCATGGAAATGAGAGATCACCGCATAGTCAATCGCCGGCGCCGCGCCGGCGCCCGATCTAACCCTCGCGCCGGTCGCCGGAATTGCGGGCGCGACTTGCTTTATATAATTCACGATCCATTCATAAGGCTTGCGGCTATCATCAGGCCGGATAGGCGTATTCCGTTTCGACGTCGTCCGCGGATCGCTGGGATCGAGTTCACCCGCATCAAAGAGAACAGACGTTCCATCGGGCAGGATATAAAAAGCCGCATTACCTCTCCCGGTATTGATATGATGCAGATCGAGATAGCCTTCCTGCCAGGCCGGCAGCGGCTGACCGGGTATGGCGATCTCCGACAGCTGCTGGGCCTGTGCGGAGATCCCCGCCATCAGCAAAAAAGAAACAATAAATTTATTCATACACAAAAATAAAATGCCGTCAGAACGAATATCGCGCACCGAACTGAACGGTGTAATAGGACGCTACCTTCTGCGGCGCACCGGCGCTCGCATTCACATTATAGGTAAAAGACTTCGTAGTCTGGTCGAAACCGCTCACATTGTACAGGTTGGTATTGGTGATATTGGTATAACCGCCCCATTTGTAGTTAAGCAGGTTCAGGAGGTTGAAGATATCGGCCCTGAAGGTCAGCTTGTGTGTTCCCGTCAGCTTCAGATCATAGGCTGCGCTGAGGTTCCACTGTGAGCGCCAGGGCATGATCCCCCCGTTGTATGGAGCGAATTTGCCGATATTATCCGTCAGGTATTTGCGGAACGAAGGGCTGGTCGTCTGCAGCAGGGTCTGCAGACCTGTCCTGATATTGGCAGGAGTAGCAGGGTTGTTCGGATCATAGATATAAGCCAGATCGGTGCCGTCATTACCTTCCCCGATGATGTCCTTGTTGACATAAGCGGAGTAACGGGCGCTCTGGGTAGCCACCAACGAGGAGCTGATGCTAAACCCATAGAAGGTAGGGCTCAGGAAGAGGGCCACCAGCTTGTTTCGCTGGTCCCCGTCGCTATACCAGTTCTTGCCGTAAGAAGCATAGTTGTAGTAGGATGATCCTACAGAGAAGTTGGCATTCCGCGGGTCGCCGTTGTCATATGGCGGTGTGCCCTTGGCCGCTCCCCTTGCATAGGAAAGCGTAAAGGATCCGTCCTTGCCGATCTGCGCAGCGGCTTCTACCATCAGACCGAAATACTTGGACGACCAGTTGGCATTGGTGAAATAACGCACCTGGTTGAAGTCGGCAAAAGCACGCGAGTTGGCGATAGGAATGGTAAAGCTGTTCTTGCTGTTATATTTGTCGCTGGTCAGCGAAGTGGGATCGACATAGATCTCACGGCCTTCATTGGTTACAAAAGACGGCGTTTTTCTCAGGTTCAGATCCTTCAGGTAGAAGTTGTCCCAGGTATTGTCAAAGTAAAGATTGGCGCCCATCCGGAACCAGGTGTTGAAATAATGGTAGTAGCTGAGGTTCGTCTTAAAGGTCAGCGGATTCTTCAGGTGTTTGTCGATGGCCAATACCGTAGCCGGTTGTGTATTGTTCAGCGTGTTGTAGTAGTCAAGACCCGGCACCGCGTTGAAGTTGGTCTGGTAAAGATTCCAGTCGGGTTTGGGAACGTTATTGTAGATATCCACCTGGCGGAAGTCTACCCCGTTGTCGATATGCGCAAAAGTTATCGGCTGCGTCGTCAGCTCGGACGCGAACAGTCCCGCACCAAACTTGACGATGTCCTGCCCATTGCCCTTCACATCCCAGATCAGGTTAAACCGGGGCTGGATATTCTTCGCATCAAAAGGCACCACATGGGTATTGATACCCAGCTCATGCTCCAGCTGTGGATTATACGTCGGGGCGCTGCCCACGATCTGGCCATCCCAGCGAAGACCGACGGTCAGGTTGAGGTTGGGCCGGATATTGGTCTCCATCTGCGCAAAGGCGCCCAGCTCGATCAAGGGAACGCTGATCTTTGGATTGGAGCCGGTCAGCGAGATCTTCCGGTTGAAACGATACGGGTTGTTGTTGGCCAGGTCTGTGATGCTGTTGTAGTAGAACTGTCCCTGCTGGTCATGCGACAGCCTGTCGGTGATATGGTTGATGTTGTTGTCTGTCCCAAATACAAAGTTCAGGTTGCCTACCTTATACCGCAGGTAATCGATGATCTGGATGACGTCGGATGCATCTCTTTCAGGTACCCAGTTCTGATCCCCGAAAGCAAGCTGGGCATTGTTCGTATTGGGTGAACCGTCCACAAAAGGAGTCGTGATCGTTACAAAGCCTTCCGGCACATGATTGCCCACATAATGCAGGAATTTCCGGTAGGTGCTGAAGTTGACCTTCAGTTCGTTCACCAGCCGGGGGCTGAATTCCGTCCGCAGACCAGCCATAACGCCGTTCTGGTATTCCACCCCTATATATTGCGTAGAAAGCAGCCCGCTTCCCTTCAGCTTATTCGGGTCCTCAAAACGCAGGTAGTTGTATTTCAGCGTCAGCAGATTCTTCTTGTTGATATTCCAGTCGAGTTTCACAAAGGCGTTCTGTGTCTTCTGGGTAATCCCGATCGTACCGTACTGTTGCATCTTCGGGAAACCATATTGATTCTCCAGGATGTTGACGACCGAATCGATAGCGGCCTTGGGGACCTTCAGGGATTTCTCCGCCGCCAGCTGCGTAGTGCCGGCCAGCGAGTAATCAAACGCCGAAAAAGGAAGCCTGTTCGTATACTGATCATAAGAGACCAGGAAATGCAGCTTGTCCTTGATGATCGGTCCGCTAAGCAATCCACCCCACTGCCCTACCTTGTTCTGTGGCGTACGCGCGTGGTTGTTGACATCGGTATGCTGAGCCAGGTCGTTGGAACCATAATAACCCCAGGAAGAACCGGACAGCTTGTTGGTACCGGATTTTGTGATCGCCTTTACCACACCGCCGCTGCCGCGTCCGTTGGTGACATCATACGAGTTGGTGGAAATTTCAAACTCGCGGATGGTCTCCGAGGAGATAGAGAACGCCGCGTCGGTAGTACCCGCAAACGTAGCGCGGCGATTGCTGACCCCATCGAGCATATACCCCGTACCACCGGCTTTTGCACCTGCCAGCGATGCGCCATTGGCCAGCGGCGACAAGGCCATCAGGTCGGTATAGTTGCGGGTAGCGACAGGGATCTTTTGCAGCGCCCGGCCCGAAACGGCAGTACCGGTGCCAAGCCGGTCGACGCTGTTATTAAAGCTGGTCGAACGTACCGTTACCTCGGTAAGCGTAGTCGCGCTCTTGCTGAGCGTTATCTTATGCAGAACCAGCCGGTCGCCAAGGTTGAGCATATTGTCTTTTAAAACGGTAGCCTGTGCGCCGACAGCTGAGATCTCAATGTTATAAGGGCCCACAGGCAGATCGCGAAGCGTAAAATAGCCTTTCTTGTCTGTAACGGTGGTTGTACTAAAACCGGTGGCGGTGTTTTTGACCGCGATGGTAGCGCCATCGATCGGTTTACCGCTTTCTTCATAAACAAAACCGCTGATGCCCGATCCGCCGGATTGGGCATTGACTGCGGTACAATAAAAAAACAGGAGGAATGGTACTAATAGTAGCCTTAATAGCAGGTTGGTGTATTTCATCTTTACAGTTAATTTTCAGCGCAAAACTATTGATTTGGGTCAACAGCTCTTATGGGTTGCGGTCGAAATTAACCGTATGGTAAGAATAAGTTCACATAAAAAAAACAAGGCCGAGCAGGGGTTGCCGCCGAAACGGCATCACAGCCGCTTATTCCGCCTCGCCCAGCAGCGCATCCAGATCCAACCTATGCGTATACATCGTAAGCTTCCCACTCTCATCCAGCGACCACTGATCCCGGGGACGGTCCCAGTACAATTCCACACCATTGCGATCGGGATCATCCAGGTATAAGGCTTCCGAGACACCGTGATCAGAAGCTCCGGACAACGGATAATCGGCCTCTACCAGCCTGCGAAAGGCAACGGCAAGGTCGCGTCGCGTCGGATACACGATGGCCGTATGGAACAATCCCGCAGCGGCAACAGGAGCCGGCGGTTTGCCTCTGCTGTACCAGGTGTTGAGACCGATATGATGATGATAACCGCCCGCGGAAATAAAAGCAGCCTCTTCGCCATACTTCACCATCAGCTCAAAACCCAGCAGACCGCAATAAAAATCCAGGGAGCGCTGCAGGTCACTGACCTTCAGATGTACATGGCCGATGCGGGTCTGGGCGGGAATGATATAGGGTGTCATGCCGGCAAAGATAAATAAGTATCGGCGGCAAAACGTTTAAAACCGGTACCGGATCCCCAGCGTGATCGGCAGCGCTACCAGTTTATACGTTTGAGCAGCCCCCTTGTTATTGAAGTATTGACCGCTCACCGATGCCCCTACGCCAAACTTACAGCTAAAGAAATAGGCAATCCCCATCTTGACTCCGGCGGTGAGGCCGCCCTTTGTAGAAGGTTTATCCGCCAGGGTATTCCCACTGTTGACAATCCTACTTCCGCCCGGGATGGAAAAACCGGCCGACAATCCAAAGTTCGATTGCCATCCCAGCGGGCCGCCAAAGGTAAACTTCCCAAAGAGTTCAACGGGGATTATGGGCTTACCCGGATACACCGTATTATAGGTATTGGGAGCCGAACCGGCATAAGCTATATCGTCCTGGTAAGAAAGGGTGATATAAGAAGCCGAGATGCCGGCCTGGAACCAATGGTTGAAGATCCTCGATAAAGCCAGCTCGCCGGCAAACTGCGCTCCGTTGGTCCGGCTATGTTGTGTCGTGTTG
The DNA here is from genome assembly GCA_036499285.1 of Puia sp. Taxonomy (GTDB): domain Bacteria; phylum Bacteroidota; class Bacteroidia; order Chitinophagales; family Chitinophagaceae; genus Puia. Next base: position 183,332 of record DASYEB010000008.1, read on the forward strand.
TCAAACCGGGGTATCGAATTAAAGGACGCCCCTCCGTCAACGGCGATCTCCCATTTCTTATGACAGTCGTCCTTCCCTTTGGATAATGCCTTTACCCACGTGGTATCCGACAGCGTATAGTGCAAGGTGTCGCCGCCTTTCGTGGTGTCTGCGGTTATAGGTAAATGTAAGCTGATAGTCGTATCCCGGCAGAGAACAAACTGATCGATGGTCTCCTGCCCAAAAATTTTTGAAAGATGACGCAGGCTGTCTTTTATTCTGGTCGTCGTATCGATGCTGCGGACCAGTCGGACAAGCGTATCATAGGTCTTCTTCTTTCCGGTGACAACCGTCGCCTGGTAGAAGCGGATGTTGATGACGAGGGGCCGGTCATGGGGAGCTGCACTGGCTGGCAGCGTGTCCGTATCCGCTTTGAATTTTATATCCCTGCAACAACCGCCGCCGCCACTATTACCCGTAGGTTCGTTGGCAAAGAAGGCATTCCCGCAGGTATGTAAGATATAAAAGGAACAGCCACCCGGGCCGGTGATCTTCCAGGCGGCAACGCCGTCATCCCCTTCACCGGCAGGGTTCAGCCTGACATAAATATAATTGCTTTCCTTATTGAAGAACCCAAGATTGCCGATGGTACCGGGGTTGATAAACAGGTTTTCCACATTGGCTGTCTTCAGGTCTTTATACCCGCGTACAAAACCGATGTCCTGGAGAAGACGATTAAAGACAGGAAATTCTTTTTGATAGGTCTTACGGCTCTTCGGATCTTTTGCGGCTGCGATAAATAAAGCGCGGGAAGTTACTCCGTTCACCCGCTGAAGAAAAGGGAATTGCGGATGATTGCCCAGCTTCTCTGTAAAGGAACGGGGGCGAATATGCTGATCGAATTGGAATAAGGTGGATGATCTTTTGCAGGACGACTGAGACCAGGCGCTACTGCATAGCAGGGCCATGAGAACGGGTAAAAGAAAACGCATCAGGGTTTAGGGTTTTACGTTGGATACAGGCTCGTTAGAGTGCACACCAATGGCTACTACAACCCAAAACGAAAAATCTTGTCTTTTCTTACATGATGAAAAAATAATATTTTTTTTCATCCGTTAAACCACACGCTTTACCGTTCGTCCCAGGTAAAACCATTTAACAAATCAACTTTATGAAGACAAAAAGCCTGTTGTTTGTTGCGATCTCCGCAACTGTATTGTTCGCGTGTAAAAAAAGCAGCGTAGACTCCGGCTCTACCATGTCCAATTCGGACCTCCAAACGCAATCCGACGACCAGGCCCGCGTTTCCACGGAAAGCGATGCAGCCTTCGACGATGTAAATACAGTGATGAACGACCAGGCTTCCGTCACCGGCAGCAGCGAAGCTCCAGCCATGCGTTATGGCGTAACGACAGAAGGCGGTGGTGCGGATACCATAAAGAAAAGCCTCATCTGTGATGCAATAGTCACCATCGATACCACTTCCGATCCCCGCGTCCTGACCATTATCTATAATGGTAAAGGCTGTGGCTTCAACCGCAAACGGACAGGTACGGTAACCGTCAGCATCGCTGCCGGCAAACGCTGGAGAGACGCCGGCACCGGGGTCACCGTAACATTTAATCTATCCATCGCCCGCGTCAGTGATGGCAAGAGCATCAAGCTAAGCGGCTCACATCTCTATACCAATGTAACGGGAGGTAATATTTTTGCGCTCGGCGCCAACAATCCCGGCCCAATTGTCCACACGGTTACCAGCAGCAACATGGCAATTACTTTTGACAATGGCGCACAGCGCACCTGGAATGTAGCCCGTTCACGCTCCTATTCATATAGCAGCGGCCTGGTCGTTTCATTGACCGGCACGCATAAGGATGGCAACACGGACGGCATCTCGGAATGGGGGACCAATCGCTTTGGCAATAGCTTTACGGCAGCCATCACACAACCGCTGGTCGTACAGCAAAGCTGCAGCTGGCAGCTGACCTCGGGTCAGTACACGCTAAACAATGCAGCCGGAAATACAGCTATCACTTTCGGTTTGGATGCAACAGGCGCAGCAACAGGCTGCCCGGTCCTGGGAGGGTTTTATTACTTTAAGCTGGTATACACCAGCAACGCCAACAAGACCTATACGTTTATCCTGCCATATTAAGGAGAAGTAACAATAAAAGAGTGTGTCCCAACCTGTTTTGGGACACACTCTTCTATTTTAAAAAGGCGGATTCCGACGGGAGTATATTCAAAAGGAAAAAGCTCCTCAGATCCCGGCGTTCAAAATCCAGGATCAGATCGATCTCCTGCATATCGGCAGGAATGCTGTTTAGCTTGAAATAAAACTCCCGCGCAAGGAACATGGCCATCCCCACAACGATCGTCGTCTGTTTTTCTTTCCAGAACGGAAGCATGACAGACGACAATTGTCTTTGCATGATCTGTTCCAGGACAAACGGCTTTATGGCTTCAGGAAGACGGATTATCTCATTGCTGTTTGTAATATAGTCGAGCATGTCCTCTTTCGTAAAGTCATTTCTGATGAGAAAGAGAAGCAGGTGATCCGATAGCTCATCGAAGCTGGAGCAGCCTTTCAGGTCATTTTTCCGCAGAGCCAGCACGGTAAACGGCCACACGCCGGATGAAGGCACGGAAGACTTGATCGACTCTATCAATAATTCAAGTTGTTCAATATGGATCATTTGATCAAAATTGTGATGATGAAAAAAATGGCGTACCGGTTTGGCAGAACCGATCCTGAATCAAAAAGAGAGTGAATTTTTACGGCGAAAGGTTAAAGCATTTACGGCACAACGTTCCAGAAGGGAACCAGGTAAGCGACTGGAACGGGCTTCCCGGACGAGATCGAAGAGTTGATCTCTGCCCAGGATGTATGTCGCGATATGGTGGATAGTAACTTCATTGCAGTTCGATGCAACAAATTTATATCAGATTTTCAAACAAACCAAAATCATATCCGGGCAATGCCGGAAAAATACCGGTGGTTGTAGGAAAAATGTCGGTGGTATTTTGTTTCGCTCTCCGCTACGGCTCGGCTACGCCAAGCCTAAACGGGGCCTAAATATTACGACAAACCCCGCTAGTCCCCGGTTCTTAAAGTGCCTATGGGGTTTGCCGTTGCAGCGCGAATCGCCTGAAAACTAACAGTAAACAAAGCGATCCCGACAGCCAGCAAACCCGCAAGCGCAAACATCCACCAGCTCAGCGGGACGCGATAAGCAAAACCCTGTAGCCACTTTTCCATAGCCCACCACGAAAGCGGGACGGCTATGATAAGCGCCAGCGCCACGAGCTTTAAAAAATCTTTGGATAGCAGACCGACAAGACCGCTAACCGTGGCGCCCAGCACCTTCCGGACCGCAACTTCCTTATTACGCTGCTCGGCACTAAAGGCAGCAAGACCAAACAGCCCCAGGCAGGAAATGGCTATCGCCATCAGCGTAAAGGAATTGATGATCCGCGAAAGCGTAAGCTCGGTCGTATATTGCTGCTGGACGATGTCGTCCACAAAAGAATATTCAAACGGCACACCCGAAAAATGTTTGCCCCAGCAATCCCGCACCTTTTTCAAAAAGGTCTTATAGTCCCCGGTGGCGGCGCTGACGGTGAGGTCTGACCGGATATCCACATATTCCTTAACGGACTTGTCCGCAAAACGCAGCATGAAACAGTTGACGTCATCATGCAGCGAATTGTAATTGAAATCCTTCATCACCCCGACTATCTGCACCCAGTGCGGAGCCTCACCCGGCTCCAGCTCCGGGAAGATCCTCGTGCCGGGAGCATTAGCCACCGTCAGCCCCAGCTTCCGTGCCGTGGTTTCATTGATCAGCACACTGGCGGAATCCAGCGGACGGAAGTCGCGCCCGCTGATAATGCGGATGCCGTTGGTCTTCGCAAAATGCTCATCAGTATACATCTCCTTTATCTCCTGGCCGCTGGCACCATTGCCGCCGCTGAGGAAGAAGACCCAACTGTTCGGAACACCGGCGCCCATATGATTATTCCCCATGCTGACATCCTTTACCCCGGCAAGCAGCCGCAGGTCGCTGGCAAAGGCAGGGACATGATCTTTTGCCTCGTCCGTATAGAAGGAAAAGACCAGCTTCTGGTCCTTGTCAAAACCAAGATCCTTGTTCCGGATGAAATTGAGTTGACTGTAGATCACGATGATCCCCGAGATCAAAGTAATCGAAAGGACGAACTGGAACACGACAAGCCCACGCCGGATGCCGGCCGCCGATACATGATTGGTAAAATTCCCTTTCAGCACCTTTATCGCCCTGAACGCGGAGAGATAAAAGGCCGGATAGCTCCCTGCCACCAGTCCCGTGACGACGATCAGCCCGGTCAGCAACAACGCGATCCGGTAATCCATCAACAGCCCCGGGTGAATGTCCGCCTCCGTGATCTGATTCAACCAGGGCAGGGCAACGATCAATAAAGGCAATGCGATCAGCACAGAGACTATCGTGATCAACAGCGATTCCCCGAGGAACTGGCGAACCAGGTCCCTTCTGCCCGCGCCGATGACTTTTCTTACCGCCACCTCTTTTGCCCGGCGGGAAGCCCGGGCAGTGCTGAGATTCATAAAATTGATACAGGCAATGGTCTGGATCAGGGCCGCGATGAGCATCAACAACAAAAGAAATCCGCTGCTGACCGAAGCGTCATCGTGATTATATCCCGCCGTCGTATGGATCTGACGCACCGGCTGCAGCCGCAGCTCCTTGGTCATACCCATGTTCTTCAGCTGCTGAGCGCCATATTTATTCAAGAAGGCCGGAAGCTGTTTTTCCAGCGCGGCAGCACTCACGCCCGGTCTGAGCCGGACATAGGACGCCGTGAAATTATTCCCCGCCCACGAGTCGCTCTGCCTGGCGTATGCCCCCATGCCGCCGCTGTTCATCGCCATATACAGATTGGCATGGATATGCGATTTACCAAGGCTTTCATCGATCACACCCGTTACCTTAAAATCATGTTTCCCGTAGGCGTTGTCAATGCTGATGACCTTTCCAATGGGGTCTTCATTGCCAAACAATTTCAGCGCCACCGGTTGCAGCAGCACGACCGTATAAGGCTCCGACAGGACCTGCGCACTATTCCCCGCCTGAAAATGGAACCGGAAGATGTCGAAGAAGGTCGAGTCGACATACACTGCATCTTTTTCATAAAAAGACTTATCCTTATAGCGCAACAAATGTTCCCTGACCCCAAACCCATCCGTCCGGATCACACGGGTATAGTTGGCGACCTCGCTAAAATCCCTTTCCATGGCTGGTGCGATGGGAGGCGAACAAAAGGCTGTCATGGCCGGGGTATTCCCCGACGTGGTCATCCGCGCCGTAACACGATAGATGTCCTTCACATCCGGGTGCTGCTGATCATAGCTGTATTGGTCCGTTACGTACAGGACGATATACAGACAGCAAAGCGTACCGGCCGCCAGCCCCAGGATATTGATAGCGCTAAAGGTTTTGTTCCGGGAGAGGAAACGTATCGCAGTCCTGAAATAATTGGTGAGCATGGGCCTTGGTTTTCCGTAAAATCGCCAATTCGATGCCGGGTTTGTACAAGTCTGCAAACCAATAATCTGCAACTGGTTACGCCAAATTACTGTCCGATTTCGATACAGCCATCGTCCATTTTTGTCAGTATGTCGGAATGAAGTACATTGCCATCATGCAAACCATTACTGCCGAATGGCTCCAGTCCATCGAGACCTTAAAAGAAGTCCCGCTGACACAGCTCCAATGGATGATCGATAACAGCCGGCATTATTCCTTGCCAGAAGGACAGTACCTGTTCAAGGGCGGTGAGCCCATCATAGGCACACATATTATACGGTCCGGCAAGATCCATCTCTATATGATCCAAAATAAAGAGATGAGGGAAGTATCCATGCTGCTCCCAAAAGATATCAGCGGCTCCCTGCCCTTTTCCCGGGCCGCGACAGCCAACGTCACCGCAAAAGTTCTCGAAGACGTAGACGTAATGACCCTGCCGTCGGAAAAGTTCCGGGAGATGGTGAGCCAGCATTTCGAGCTGACCGAGGCCCTCGTGCATGTGCTGACCAACCGGGTGCGTAACTTCACCTCCATGCAGCAGCAGAACGAAAAGATGATGGCCCTCGGTAAGCTGTCGGCCGGTCTGGCCCACGAACTCAACAACCCCGCCGCAGCCATTGTCCGGGGTTCGGAATCCCTGACGAAACACCTGAAGCTGGGACCCGAGACGTTCAAAAAGCTCATGGGTATGAAAGTGGAAGAAAAGGATGTAGATCTCGTCACCAATAAATTGTTCGAAGTGCTCGCCCGGAAAGAGAAGCCAAAGCTGACCCTGATGCAGCGGACCGCGCAGGAAGATGAGATGGCCGACTGGCTCGACGAACATTCCGTTGCCAACAGCGACGAGATAGCCGAAACATTCCTCGACTATGCTTTCACCTGTGACGATCTTGCAGACCTTTGCAAACATATGCCCGAAGAATATCTTTCGCCCGTCCTCAACTGGATGAACCAGAACCTCGTAACGGAAAAGATGCTGCAGGATATCCAGGAGTCGTCCCAGCGCATTTTCTACCTCGTCCAGTCGGTAAAGAATTTTACGCATATGGATCAGGGAAAGGGTAAAGAGATCATCGACATCCACTCGGGGATAGAAAATACCCTTACGATGCTGCAGTATAAATTTAAAAAAGGGAATATCGAGGTCGTCCGCGAATTCGATCCCCAACTGCCAAAGATCTTCGCTCTCGTGGGCGAGCTGAACCAGGTCTGGACCAACCTGATCGACAATGCCCTGGATGCGATGGAAGCAGTCGGCCGCGGCCGCCTCATCCTAAAGACTGAAAAAGACCACGAATTTGTAAAGGTTTCCATCATCGACAACGGGCCGGGCATTCCGGAGGAGATCAGATCCCGGGTCTTCGATCCTTTTTTTACGACAAAGGACATCGGTAAGGGTACCGGCATGGGATTGGATGTAGTATCACGCATCGTCAATCAGCATCATGGTTCCGTAAAAGTAAATTCCGAGCCGGGTAATACAGTATTTATAGTGTGCTTTCCTATCGCTGTCTGAGATATACATCAAATGCGATAATATCTGCAACCGTGAAAACCTGTTAAGCGACGATGCTAGCCTATAAATAGCGTAAATTGCAACACTAACCAATTATGGCATTACCGATCATTTTTTCTATAGACGACGACTCCCAGGTTCTGCGCGCGATCACGCGCGATCTGAAGTCACATTATCGCGAAGACTATCGCATTCTGAGCACGACGTCCGCACGCGAGGCGCTGGAGAGCCTCCTTGAGCTGAAGAACAAATCGGAGACGGTTGCGTTGTTCATCTCCGACCAGCGCATGCCCGAGATGGAGGGAGTGGACTTCCTCCAGCAGGCGCGGGAGATCTATCCCGATGCAAGACGGGTCCTGCTGACAGCCTATTCCGACACGGATGCCGCCATCCGGGCCATCAATGATGTACAGCTGGATTATTACCTGATGAAACCCTGGGACCCGCCCGAGGAGAAATTGTTCCCCACCATTTCCGAGCTGCTGGATGACTGGCAGGAGTCCTACCGGCCCCCCTTCAAAGGACTAAAGATCATCGGCTACCAGTTCTCGCCGCAGTCCCATGAGATAAAGGAGTTCCTTTCCGGCAACCTCGTACCTTATCAATGGCTGGATGTTGAGATGAGCCAGGAAGGACGCGAACTGTTAAAGCTGAACAATATTGCGCTGAAGGACCTGCCAGCCGTCTTTCTCGAAGACGGCAGCTGTATGTGTTCGCCTTCCATAACGCAGGTCGCCGATAAAGTAGGTCTTAACCCGGGCATCAAGAACAGCATCTATGATGTAGTGATCATTGGCGCCGGGCCCGCGGGTCTGGCTGCTTCCGTATACGGCGCCTCCGAAGGCCTCAGGACCCTGCTGGTCGAAAGACGGAGTCCGGGTGGCCAGGCCGGCACCAGCTCGCGTATCGAAAACTACCTGGGTTTCCCCAACGGGCTTAGCGGGTCGGAGCTGACCCGACGCGCCATTACGCAGGCGACAAGGCTGGGTGCGGAAGTCCTGCTGCCAAGGTCGGTAAGCAACATCTTTCAGAAGGACGGATACAAAAAGGTCGTTCTTGACAATGGCGAAGAGATCAATACACATGCCGTCGTCATCACTACCGGTGTAGACTACCGGAAGCTCGAGACACAGGGCATCGCTGACTACACCGGAGCCGGCGTTTATTATGGCGCGGCGATGACCGAAGCATCCGCTTTCCGTAATTGCGAGGTCTTTGTGGTCGGCGGGGGTAACAGTGCCGGGCAGGCAGCCATGCACCTGTCCAAGTTTGCCAGTAATGTATATATCATTATCCGCAAAAGGGATCTGAGCAGCACCATGTCGGCCTATCTCATCGATCAGATTGCCACCCGTAATAATATTCACCTTATGCCCTGCAGCGAGATCACCTGCGCCGCGGGCAGCGAAGGACGGCTCGAGGAGCTGAAGATCCAGAGCGCAGAAACGCACCAGGAGACGACCCACAAGGCCAATGCCCTGTTCATATTCATCGGGGCCAAACCCTTTACCGACTGGATCGGACTGGATATCATCAAGGACGATAAAGGCTTTTTGGAGACCGGAAGGGATCTGAAGACCCATGAGCAGTTCAATAAGGTCTGGAAACAGGAACGGGAACCCTACCTGCTCGAAACCAGCTGCGCCGGGATCTTTGCGGCGGGTGATGTCCGTGCCGGCGCCATGAACCGGGTGGCATCGGCCGTCGGGGAAGGGTCGATGGCCATCAGCTTTGTACACAAGTATCTGGCAGAAGTTTAATAAAATCGTGTTCCGGCCTCATCGGGGCCGGAACGCTACAAAAAAATATCACTACTATGGCGGAACAATCAGTCTGTTCGCATATCGAGGCCGTCAAAGAGCTGAAACTCGCAAAAGAAGACGTCTGTGAAGAATGTATAAAGATAGGAAGCGACTGGGTACACCTGCGTACCTGCCAGACCTGCGGCGTAACATTATGCTGTGATCAGTCTCCCAACACGCATATGACAAAACACTACCATCACAGCCACCACCCGGTCATCATCTCTTCGGAACCAGGGGAGAAATGGATGTGGTGTTACCCGGATAAATTGTTCGTGGAATATGAGTAAATTCCTGAAAAGCGCTATCTTCGCGCAATTCCTTAGAAATGAAGATTCTCGTACAAAAGGTTAACATAATTGACCGCAATTCTCCACACAACGGAACGATCCGGGATATTCTTATTGAGAACGGCCGTATCAGCGCTATAGGTACGGATCTTTCTGCCAGCGCAGGTATCGCTCCCGGCTCCGGCCCAGGCGATAAATCAACCGCCGGCGCCGATATCGTCATCGATCAACCCGGTCTCTGCGTTTCCCCCGGATGGGTGGATATTTTTTCCCATTTCGGCGACCCGGGCTATGAATACAAGGAAACTCTCGAAACAGGCGCTGCCGCAGCGGCTGCCGGTGGTTTCACCGACGTTTTTGTCCTCCCCAATACAAAGCCGGTTGTCGACAGCAAGTCACAGGTAGAGTATATCCGCCGGGGCTCGGCTTCGCTGCCCGTCAATATCTGGCCTATCGGGGCCATGACACGCGGCCTCGAAGGAAAAGACCTCGCCGAAATGTATGACATGCGGGCCAGCGGCGCCGTCGCATTCAGTGACGGGACCAGCCCGGTACAATCGGCGGGGTTATTGTTAAAAGGTCTGCAGTATGTCAAAGCCTTTGGCGGCACGATCATCCAGATACCCGATGACAAGACAGTAGGTGCAGGCGGCCTCATGCACGAAGGGATCATCTCGACCCGGCTGGGTTTGCCAGGCAAACCCATGATGGCTGAAGAGCTGATGGTGGCCAGGGATATCAAGCTGGCACGTTACACCGAATCGAAGATCCACTTCACCGGCGTGACCTCTCCCCGCTCGCTGGAATATATCCGCCGGGCAAAGGATTCGGGTCTGTCCGTAAGCTGTTCAGTGGCCCCCTATCATCTTTATTACAAGGACGCCGACCTCGTCAACTACGATACGAACCTGAAAGTATATCCGCCCTTAAGGGACGAGTCTTCCGTGGAAGTATTGCGGAAAGCCGTAGCCGAAGGGCTGGTCGACTGCATCAGCTCCCATCACCTGCCGCATGAATTTGACAGCAAGGTGCTGGAGTTCGAATATGCCAAATACGGCATGGCAGGCCTGGAGACTTCTTATGCTGTGGTACAGACGGTCCTGCCCGACCTGACGCCGGGACGTATTGCAGACCTCTTCAGTTTCCATCCCCGGGCATTATTCGGACTGGAACAACCCGGCATCAGCGAAGGACAAACAGCCATGCTGACCTTTTTTGATCCGAAGGGCCAGACCATCCTGGAAGAGAAGAGCACGAAGTCCAGGTCGAAGAACAGTCCGTTCTTTGGCAAACCGCTACAGGGAAGGGTTGCAGGCATTCTTAACAGGGAAAAACTATCCTTAAACCAACCAGCCTGATGGCTCAAAAAAAGATCTCCATAGCCTTTCTTTTCGGTTTGATCGCTGCCGCAGCGGTCACCCTTTTTATTTTATCACTTTACTTTGCCGGACCAAAGGCTTTTGTGGGTGGCATAGCTTTTTTGAGCTATGTCATCGTGATAGTCCTGGGAGCGTCGGCGGCATTGGTCCAGAAAAAAGCCAACAACGGCTGGCTGCCCTTCCATGAGGCTGTTAAAGTTTGTTTTACCGTCTTTGTTCTGGGGCTTGCGGCACGCACTTTGTTTCCCTGGCTGCTGGTCAACTTCATCGACCCGCATTTCAAACAGCTGCTGTTGCCTGAGATCCTGGCCGGCGCAGAAAGAAGTTACCGCTCGCTGGGCGTATCCGAAGATCAGCTGAGACAGCAACTAGAGGTCATACGAACACAGGAGAACTTTGCACTGGGCAGCCTGTTGCTGGGACTGGCATTTTCCTATATCGTGTTTTTTATCATGGCACTGGTGATCGCGGCCATCGTCAAGCGGAAGAGGGAAGTGCCGGCGCCGAAGCCCGGGATCGCTGAAGCCCCCGATCGGGAACCATAAAATAAACGAATGGATATTTCAATCGTCATACCTGTCTACAACGAAGATGAATCCCTGCCCGAGCTGTGCAGCTGGATCCAGCGCGTGGTCCAGGCCAACAGCCTCAGCTATGAGATCATCCTCGTGGATGATGGCAGCACCGACCGTAGCTGGGAGATCATCGAAGAGCTGAGAAGATCGAATCCCCATATAAAAGGCATTAAATTCCAACGGAATTATGGCAAGTCCGCAGCGCTGAATGAAGGCTTCAAGGCAGCCAGCGGTGAAGTGGTGGTCACCATGGACGCAGACATGCAGGACAGCCCCGATGAGATCCCCGAATTAAGACGCATGATCCGCGAAGAGAAATACGACATGGTCAGCGGATGGAAGAAAGTACGCCATGACCCCGTCTCCAAGACCCTGCCTTCCAAGTTCTTCAACTGGACCACGGCAAAGGTCAGCAAGATCCCCCTGCATGATTTCAACTGCGGATTAAAAGCCTACCGGAATAAGGTCGTCAAGAGCATCGAGGTCTACGGCGAGATGCATCGTTATATCCCCGTCATCGCGAAATGGTCGGGTTTCAGAAAGATCGGCGAGAAAGTAGTGGAACACCGCGCACGCAAATATGGTTATACCAAGTTCGGTGGTCTGGGCAGGGGGCTGAAAGGCCTGCTCGACCTGGCATCCATCACCTTTGTCGGCAAGTATGGCAAACGCCCGATGCATTTCTTCGGCCCTCTCGGGGTGGTGTGCGGCCTCATCGGTTTTATAGAATGTGTCTCCCTGGTGGTCCAGAAGCTGGATAATAGGAACACGTTCACCCTGACGAATAAACCGTCTTTTTACATCGCCCTGACCTGTATGGTCGTGGGCACTCAGCTTTTCCTCACGGGATTCGTGGCAGAGCTGCTCTCCCGGAACGCCCCGGGCCGCAACTCCTATCTGATCGAACAAAAACTGGGTCTCGAAGTCCTATGAGCGGCACCAACACCGGCGCCGCTGCCAGCTCGGGAAACGGGCCTCAGGCCCGAAGCAAAGGCTCCGTCGTCGTCATAGGCCCCGGACATCCATTGCGCGGCGGCCTGGCAACCTTTGACCAGCGCCTGGCCACCCAGTTCATCCGCGAAGGTTACGAATGCCCGATCTATTCCTTTTCCCTTCAATACCCCGATTTCCTGTTCCCCGGCACGACCCAGTATTCCACCGAGCCGCCGCCGGAAGGACTGACCATACTCTCCCGGATCAATTCCATCAATCCTTTCAACTGGTGGTCTGTCGGTGAAGAGCTGCGGAAGCTGCGGCCGAATCTCATCGTCGTCCGTTACTGGCTGCCCCTGATGGGACCCGCGCTGGGGACAATCCTGCGACGGGTACGGAAGAACCGGCATACGCGGATCATCGCCATCACGGACAATGTCATTCCGCATGAGAAAAGACCGGGAGACAAACCGTTCACCCGTTATTTCCTAAAAGCCTGCGACGCCTATATCACGATGAGCGAAAAAGTGATGTCCGACCTGCGGACGTTCCAGGCCTCGAAACCGGCCCGGCAGGTATTGCATCCCTTATACGACAACTTTGGGGAAGTTATCCCACAACCCGCTGCCCGCGCCCTTTTGCGGGACAAAGGAGTCGACATCGGCGATAACGACCGGGTCATCCTCTTTTTTGGTTTTATCCGGAAATATAAGGGACTGGATATCGCATTGGAAGCGATGGCAGACCCGCGCATCCGTAAATTCGGGATCAGGCTGCTGGTGGCCGGCGAGTTTTATGAGGATGCCGCACCCTACCAGGAACTCATCGACCGGCTGGGGATCAGGGACTTGCTGCTCCTGCGCACCGACTTTATCCCCGACAGCGAGGTAAGGAATTATCTCTGTGCTGCCGACGCCGTGATCCAGCCATACCGGAATGCCACGCAAAGCGGGGTGACGCCGCTGGCCTATCATTTCGAAAAGCCCATGATCGTCTCCAATGTCGGCGGCCTTCCCGCTCTCGTGCCGCACGAGCGGGTGGGGCTGGTGGCCGAGCCGGAACCCGCTGCCATGGCCGATGCGATGCTGCGGTTCTTCACGCTGGGAGAGTCTTTTTTTATACCCTCCCTCCGTTCGGAAAAAGAAAAATACCAATGGAGCCGGCTGACGGCAACGATCATCGAACTAAGCGCGCAACGCCAACCTGGTTAAGCAAATGTTAGACTGGAAAAACATAGATCAGCACTGGACCCTCTTCCTCGACCGGGATGGGGTCATCAACGTAGAGAAGGACGGCAGTTATATCTTCCATTTTGGCGAATTTGTTTTCTACAACGCAACAAAGGAAGCCCTGAAGACCTGCGCCTCCATCTTTGGCCGCATCGTCGTCGTAACCAATCAGCGGGGTGTCGGCAAGGGAATGATGAGCGCAGCCGACCTCCAGGATATCCATGATAAAATGGTTGCGGAAGTAGTCCTCGACGGAGGACGGATCGACGGGATCTATTATGCGGATTCCCTTGACAATGCGCACCCTTTACGCAAACCGCAGCCGGGTATGGCCCATGCGGCGAAACAGGATTTCCCCGAGATCGACCTTTCGCGGAGCATCATGGTCGGCAATAATATCAGCGACATGGAGTTTGGACGCAACACCGGGATGTACACCGTTTTTCTAAAGACCACCAACCCCGAACAGGAGCTCCCCCATCCTGCCATCGACATGGCTTTTAACTCTTTAGACGAATTTGCAAAACATTTGCAATTAGCATGAAATTTTCGCCATTAATTCACGTTCGACTACTATGCGAAGCCTTCTTTTTATTCTCCTGCTGATGTTGTTGTGTGCCGGTTTGCAAACCAGCGCACAAAATCCCATCACCTATGCCCGAAAAAAGGAATTTCGCAAGCGCGAAGACTCCTTAAAGGTATTTGCTTACAACATTGTCAACGCGGAGTCGGCTTCCGATAGGTTTCGCTCGGACAGCCAGTTCATCCGGTCCCTGGTGCGAACGCTCAAGCTGCCCTATTCCTTTCATTATCCCTTCGATTCTTTAAGTACGATCTCCCGGTTGTATGCGCCAGACAGCAGTTTCCGCATCCTGACCTGGCAATACCGGAAAGACGATTTTCTTTATCTGCAGGAAGGCGCGATCCAGATGCGGGAACCCGATGGCTCTTTAAAGCTTTTCCCCCTGTTCGACGCGTCGATGTTCACCGGCAAGCCGCTGGACTCCGTACGCACGCGGCGCAACTGGATCGGGGCCATTTATTATAAGATCATCGAGAAAAGCTGGCAGGGCAAGAACTATTATACCCTCCTGGGTTTTGACGACTACAGCCAGACCGCCAATAAGAAATGGATGGAAGTGCTGACCTTTAGCCCCGAAGGCGAGCCGCTGTTTGGCGGTCCGTATTTTTCGTTCAAGGATGACTCTACCAAAAAAGCCGTTCAATATCGTTTTGCTATCGAATACAAAAAAGAAGCGGGCACTCATTTCAACTATGACCCGGACATGGACATGGTAGTGTATGATCACCTCGTCTCCGAAGGGGATGAAACCCAGAAGAAGGATACTTATATCCCGGATGGCGATTTTGAAGCTTTTCAGTGGAAGAACGGGCAATGGCTGCACGTCGAGAAGCAGCTGTTCAGTTACAAGCTAAAGGATGGACAATTCCCGATGGAGCAAAAGATGCTCGATGACCAGGGGAATGTGAATGAGACAAAGCTACAGGAGTCTACAGATAAGAACATTCAGACAAAGAAAGCGAAACCGGCGACACCGGCGAAGAAGCCCAATCAATGATTCAATAACCTGTTCTTCGCGCGAAGATATTCCTCTTCGGATAGCGCTCCCTTCATTTTCAATTCAAATAATTTTTCCAGCTCCGATGCAACCTGCGGGGCATTGGCTTTTTGTACACCCTCACCACCACGTCCATTCATCGCAGTAGCCATCTGCTGGGCCTGGTTGCCATATTCCCAGCTCTTTAATTCGGACTGGGCGAGGACGAT
Source organism: Puia sp. (assembly GCA_036499285.1). Classification (GTDB taxonomy): domain Bacteria; phylum Bacteroidota; class Bacteroidia; order Chitinophagales; family Chitinophagaceae; genus Puia. Next base: position 198,409 of record DASYEB010000008.1, read on the forward strand.
GGTTTCCTGCAGGCGTTTGGGGTGATTGACATCGATATAGGTCGTGGCGCCTACTTCGGCGGCCGTCTGGATCACGACATCCCCAAAACTGAAGATGCGTCCCATGACCGATTGTTTATAGGAAACATTATTGATCTTGTCGAGAGGGCTTTCCTTTGCGAAGTGACTGAGCAGCCCTACCTCGTCGATGACCCTGAAGTTGGTGACCACCCAGATATTCGCATTCCAGTTGGCATAACGGATCACCAGGTAGAGCAATCCAAGCACCGCCACGATCCAGCCATAACGCTCGAAAAAGCCTATAAAATAAGAGGCAACCAACCCCGCCAGGGCGATGATCACCGGGAGGATGAGCGAGGTCCAGCTACGATGAGTGACAAGGAGAACTTTTTCTCCCTTCTGAAGCGAGGTACGCATAAATTTTATGATTTACCAGGGTCTTCCTGCCAGTTTGCTACGGTCATCGATTAAGCATCGCTTACTCATCCAGCTTCAACACGGCAAGAAACGCCTCCTGCGGCACTTCCACATTGCCGATCTGGCGCATCCTCTTCTTTCCTTCCTTTTGCTTTTCCAGCAGCTTCCGCTTCCGGCTGATGTCCCCGCCATAACACTTCGCCGTAACGTCCTTGCGAAGCGCGCTGATGGTCTCCCGGGCGATTACTTTCGCACCGATGGCAGCCTGGATGGCGATGGCGAACTGCTGACGAGGCAGCAGCTCCTTCAATTTCTCGCAGAGCTTGCGGCCAAAGTCCGCCGAACGGCTGCGATGGATCAGGGCGCTCAGCGCATCCACCTTATCCCCGTTGAGCAGGATATCCATCTTGGCAATATCGGCGTCGCGCCTGTCGATGGGATGATAGTCGAAGGAGGCATAACCACGGGTCTGGCTCTTCAGCTTATCATAAAAATCAAAGACTATCTCTGTCAGCGGCATCTCGAAGATGAGCTCGACACGGGTAGTCGTGAGATAGCTCTGGTTGAGCAGTATCCCTCTCTTACCCAGGCAAAGGGTCATGATATTACCGATATATTCGGGCTTTGTGATGATCTGCGCACGGATATAAGGTTCTTCGATGCGGTCGATCCGCGTCGGCTCCGGCATTTCAGCGGGGTTATTGACGACGATCACCTCGCCTTTACTGGTGTGCGCGATAAAACTAACGTTGGGAACGGTAGTGATGACCGTCTGGTTGAACTCCCTTTCCAGCCTTTCCTGGATTATCTCCATGTGGAGCATGCCCAGGAAGCCGCAACGGAAACCAAAACCCAGCGCCTGCGAAGTCTCCAGCTCATAGGTCAGCGATGCGTCGTTCAGCAGCAGCTTGTCCATGCTGTCCCGCAGCTCTTCGAAGTCGTCTGTCTCGACGGGGAAGATGCCGGCGAATACCATGGGCTTGACCTCCTGGAAACCTTTGATCATTTCCTTTGTAGGATTGTTCGCCAGGGTCAGGGTATCCCCCACTCTTACTTCTTTTGCATTCTTGATGCCCGTGATGATATATCCTACATCTCCCGCTCTTACCTCGGGCTTGGGTGTCAGCGCCAGTTTCAGTACGCCCACTTCGTCGGCTTCGTATGAAAGATCGGTAGAGACGAATTTTACTTTATCACCCTTTCTCAGGGTGCCGTTGAGGATACGATAATAGATGATGATACCGCGGAAGGAATTGAATACACTGTCAAAGATCAGTGCCTGCAGCGGCGCCTCGGGGTCGCCCTTCGGAGCCGGTATCCGGGCCACGATGGCATCGAGGATCCCCTGTACGCCAATCCCGGTTTTGGCACTGGCCAGGAGGATGTCCTCCGGCTTGCAGCCGATCAGCTCGATGATCTGGTCCTTTACTTCTTCGACCATCGCTCCATCCATATCAATTTTATTGATAACGGGGATAATCTCCAGGTCGTTCTCGATGGCCAGGTAGAGATTGGAGATCGTCTGCGCCTGGATCCCCTGGGTGGCGTCCACCAGCAGCAGCGCACCTTCGCAGGCGGCCAGCGCCCGGCTGACCTCATAGCTGAAGTCTACGTGTCCGGGAGTATCGATAAGGTTCAGAACGTATTGTTGCCCCTGGTAGGGGTAATTGATCTGGATCGCGTGGCTTTTAATAGTAATGCCCTTTTCCCGCTCGAGGTCCATGTCGTCGAGTACCTGCGCTTGCATGTCCCGTGCGGAAACGGTGTTGGTCATTTCCAGCAGACGGTCTGCCAGTGTACTTTTTCCGTGGTCGATGTGGGCGATAATACAAAAATTCCGTATATTTTTCATTCGCTGCAAATCTACGCAAATAGCTCCATTGAGGGCCTTCAAAGTTTCTAATATTCTTCGCAGACGGCACCGTGTAAAAAGTCTTATTTTCACACAAATTCCCTCCATGAAGTGGTTGCTGATCGGCTTCATAATTTTGCAGGTCGGGATCGATCTTGCCCATTCGATCACCGCCTTTCCCTTTGTACACTACGGGATGTTCTCGGAGTCCTTCGGGAAGCCGGACAGCCTTTTGGTCTATGCCGTCATCATCGATGGCAAACGACTGGAAGCCAGTGACTTCAGGGTCTATCGCTGGGATATGGTCCAGGCTCCGCTGGCGGGTTTTGAGGAGGAACAACGGGGACATGATCCCAATTCGGATCAGCCCCATCCGGGAGACAACCCCGTCCTGGTCGAAGCCAAACTGATCTACCACAGTATCCTTCCGCGGCAGCTGGAAAACGACGATTCCCTTTCCGTCCATTTTCCGCAGTGGTATAAACAGTACCTTTCCCGTTTATTAGGCCGGCCCGTTCACAGCCTGCAGGTCGAAAAGGCCTGGTATCGTTATGACGGCGACCGGCTGCAGCTCCTGCAAAAGAAAACCTGGATAAACAGCTAAAAAAGGAATGAACTACACCCGAGACAAAAAAACCTTGCTGACCGTCTATTTTGGCTGCTATTATGCTGTTTTACTGTTCTTTTTTATCGATTCCCGCCTTTTATCGCAATATCAGCCCATTTTTTTCCATTTCAACCACGATCTGACCGAATTTTTGCTTATTGCCACCGGGATCCCGAAATGGATGATCGCTAACCCCGTAAGTTTCCTTTATGCGGACGTATTGGTGCTGCTGGCTCCCGCGGTTTTATTGGGTTTTTACCTCAAAAAAGGGCAATTTTCCCCGTTTTTGGGCGTTTTATTCAGCTTTTTGCTCGGTTTTTACCTTTTACTGGCAAATATCTTCTGGCAGGTACATTATGAACCGTTTGTCCTGTATTTGCTGTTGTCGGTCGCGTTCTGGACCAACAGCGAAAAAAGGTTTTATAGCTTACTATCGGGCTGCCGGTATTATTTCCTCTATATTTTTGTGTCGGCCGCGCTGTGGAAACTGCTGCGCGGAGGCCTTTTCAACGTCGGGGAGATGAGCCGCATCCTGCTCCTGCATCACAGCGACCTGCTGAGTGGCGCCTGCAACTCGCTGTCCTGCCGGGTTTATTACTTCCTCATCGGTCATCCGGCCCTGTCCTGGTGGCTCTACTTTGCCGGGGTTTTGCTGGAAGGCTCTTTTATTATCGGCTTTTTTACAAGACGCCGGGATACCGTATTACTGGGTTTTGCGGTCTTATTTGTAGTTGCCGATCTGCTGGTAATGCGGATCCCCTACTGGACGATCCTGATGGGAGCGGTGACCCTGTGGATCGGCCCCGGGCCCCGACGCACCGGGCGGCGACGCGCCGGACAGCGACGATCTGGACAGCGACGATCCGAACAGCAACGATCCGGACACCGACGATCCGGCGCCGAGGGAGACGATGCCGCCACCTCCGGCATCATTATCTATGAGACGACCCATCACGAGAACCTGCCGGCCCTGCTCGACCTTAGCGAAGCGAATTTTAGCCGGGTAGTCGTTTGGTTACAGGCGCTGTCCTACGAAAACCTTTCGGGGAAAGGCAGTCCGGCACAGCGCTGGCCAAAGACGCAATTCGTCGTCCAGGAAACGGGCTGCCCGAACCGGACCTTTATCCGAAGGATGTTTGGCTTTCTGAAAAAGGAAGGTTTTAGTCATCTCCACCTGGGCACGCTGGATAATAATCTTTTGTTTTTTGCCTGTAAGTTGTGGAGCAAGCCGTACCTGCACGTCAGCCTTACCGTTCATGAAGTGAATGAATATTTCGCACTGTCGGTTGCTTCTTTGCGCGATGTGACGGAGTCTGTAGCGAAGTGGGTCCTGCACCGCCGCATCGGGCATCATACGATGTTCCTTCCCGCAATGGCCGGGCGATTCAAGCAGCGTTTGCCCGGCACCGTTGCCGTGTTCATCCCATCCCGTTTTTATCAGTCGCCCGCCCCCGGCGCCTCCACTACGCAAGCGCCCGCAACCGCGTCATCCCTCACTGCGCAAACACCTGCTGGCGTAGCTCCCGCTGCGCAAACACCTGCCGCCGCAACCCCCATCCCCCCCTTTCGCGTGGTCATACCCGGCTCAGTAGACCCCAACCGCCGCAACTACGACGAAGTAGTAAATTTTTTCACCGACTGGCTCACCCGGGCCATCGTCCCATCCCGGCCCATCGAGCTGGTCATCCTGGGTGACAGCAACACCCCTTTTGGAACCCGCATCATCGCTGCGCTGCAAAACCTGGGATCCCCGTTTTTTCGGTTGATCCATTACCAGGGCTATGTCCCGGAATTGGTTTATGAGCGACAGATCGAAACCGCAGACCTCCTGTGGAGCCCGCTGAAAGTAAACAAAAAAAGCAGCCGCAACAGCCCGGAGACCTATGGCCAGACAACAGCCAGCGGACTGACGGCCGATCTGCTGCTGAACAACATACCCGCACTCGCGCCGGCGGGTTTCGATCTGCCGGGGTCGTTTCAGCCGGCGCTGCTCTCCTACTCTTCTCCCGCAGACCTCCATACTACTTTTAGACGTCTGCTCGAAGACACAATTTACTATCGCCAACTGCGCGGGCAGATTCACGCCGCATTCTCGTGGTTTGCAAAAGAGAATTTTAATAAAGCTTTTGAATTATTGACGGGTCTTGACCAGCGCCCGGGTCCTGACCAGGAAGGCAAAAAAGGGTGATCGGATCCCGCAAAGCCGCCAGGTGACAACGGCTAACAAAAGATTATACACAAGGCTGCTCATCAGGATAGCCAGCGCCCCGCCCGTTATCCCGGCAACAGGGATCAGCAGCCGGCTGGCGATGATCATGACAGCCACATAGACCAGCAGGCAGACCGCTGAATACTTCTCCCGGTCCTGCATCATAAGAATGGTATTGGCGGGACCAAAAAAAGAAAAAAGAAACTGCGCAAGACTGATATAAAGCATTGCCGTATACCCCGTCTCGAATTGCGGTCCGAACCAATGCAGAAAGAACCGGCCCGCGAAAATATTCAAAAGCAGTAAAGGAATGCTGAGCACGGTCATCAGCTTGTTACTTTCGCTGAAAAGAGATTGCGTGTACGCCGTACCGGTATCCGCGTGCCGGGCGAAAAGCTGCGGCAGCACCGTATGCATCAGGAAAAAGGGAAAGATCAAAAGGTCGGCAAAACGATAGCTGATATTAAAGATGCCGATCGAAGCCTCCGGCGCGAACCAGGGCAGGATCAGCATGGTGATCTTTGTGCCCAGCAGGTTCAGCAGGCTGATAAAAAAGAACCAGGTGGCCTTGCCGGAAAGCTTTTCATCCGGCAGTTCCAAAGGAGCAGCCTGTCCATGTCTTTTTATCTTTCGAAAGACCAGGTAAACAGCAACGAAACCGCAAACGCCCGTTACGATGGCGGCTGCCAGCACCAGCCTGCTGCTGTCGAGCACACCGGGACGGGTCAGCAGCCAAAAAGCCGTTACAAACAGGATCAGCAAAAGCGGGCGGCCGATCTTTTCTACCAGCTGGCTGGTCCGGATGTGGTTCAAGGCCTGCAGGATCATTTGATTCAGCGCCAGGCAGGCGGAAAAATAGACAGCAGCCGATGCCAGCAGGAACAGCTGACGATGTTCGCTCAGCGTCCTTATAGGAAAAATATAAATAAGGGCAAGGAACAGCGCGATCACACCAGCAGCCGCGACGACAAGGAATTTATTGGCGGCCACCACCAGCTGCCTGACCTTCCAGCCCTGCCGGCTTCCGATGTATTTCGGCAGCTGCGCGAGGACAAGATCGTCCCGCCCTCCCATCACGATAACCGAAAGGATGCTGACCCAGTTGAAGACATGTACATAAACACCATAGGCCGTCGGATCACTGCTGCGCACGATCCAGATCCCCGATAAAAAAACCAGTGCGATGGACAGCCCCTGTATCACGAAGGAATACAATGTCCCGCGGACGATGTTGCCACGATCGGCCTCCGTCACGCCATTGCCAAAAGATCTGAGCCAATTCATTCCGCTGGCCATTTGGCGTGAATGTCAACCCAGAATATCTGTTCCTTATTCTGAGTAAACCGGAAATACTCCCTGAAATGGTAAGCCAGGTATTTTTTTGCAGTGATATAGTCCGCCCATTCGCCCGGCAGCCGTTCGCCAAAGGGCGCCGTCGCCGGCAGACGATGACCTGTCAGCTTGCGAAATTTGGCGGTTATCCGTCCCGGGATACTATGCAGGTAACTGTAGTGTTCCTGGTCAGCGAGCACAGCAAAACCTTCCTGGTCTACGAGCTTGAACGCCGTATAGCCCACGCCCTGTAGCGCATCCAGGGTTTGATAGAGTAATGCTTCCCTGCTGTTGATCTCGCTGATCCTGTAACAGCAAGCCTCACAGGACAGAAAAGACGGCCGGAACGCGCCGGACCTCATGCTGGCGATGACCCGGGAATCATAGCCTTCAATGTCCATCTTGCAATAGCCGGGTACACCAAATTCCCGGAACAGGGAGACAATAGTTTTTGCAGGGATCTCGATGATCTCATCAACGATCGATTCCCTTGACGATATATCCTTTATCAGGGAGCTTTTCCAGTCGGCCTGGCTGACATAGAAAGTCACTTTTTCGCTGTCTTCATCGGTGATGGCCGCATTAAGGACAAAAAGACGACGATCTTTTATAGCCGGGGCGAAACGCTGCTGCAGCAGTCCCGCAAGAGAAGGGGTTGGCTCTACGGATACAACACGATATCCCTGGCTAAGATAAGAGGCGGTGTCATCACCGTTGTGTGCCCCAAGATCATAGACCAGGTCAGGATGTATCGTCGGGTCGATCATTTTAGCGATCGGATGATGGAAATAAAGTCGGCCGCCACCAGGGAGGCGCCGCCTACCAGTCCGCCGTCCACATCCTTAGAGCCGAACAGCTCTTTGGCGTTGTTAGGTTTTACACTGCCTCCATAGAGGATGGGAATACTGTCTGCTGTGGCCTGGTTGTATCTTGCGGCAAAGATGGCGCGGATATGCGCGTGCATCTCCTGTGCCTGCGCGACGGAAGCTGTTTTGCCCGTGCCGATGGCCCAGATGGGTTCATACGCAATAACGATCTTCCTGATCTCGGCTTCGGTGAAATGAAAAAGCGATTCCTTTAACTGGGTCTCCACATATCCTTCCTGGGCGCCGACCTCGCGGATGCTCAGCGTTTCTCCGCAGCAAAAGATAGGCGTGATCTTGTTTTCCAGGCAGAGCGTTACTTTCTGTGCAAGGGAAGCATTCCTTTCAGAAAAATATTCTCTTCTCTCGCTGTGTCCCAGTACGCAATGGGTGATGTTGATAGACTTCAGCATTTCCGCGGCTACCTCACCGGTATAGGCGCCCGACTTTTGATCGGAACAGTTCTGGGCGGAAGCAAAATAGTTTTTCTTACCGGCAAGCTTTTGCGATGCCATGATCAGGTAGGGAAAAGGTATCGCAAAAATAGCCTCGTGATGGTCGTCCAGGATGATGTTCTCTTTCAGAATGGTATCCAGTAACTCTTCTCCCTGTTGGTAAGTAAGATTCATCTTCCAGTTCGCGGCGGCTATTTGTTGTCTCATTGATTATTTTTATAGAACCCCAAAAATATGTTTTAAAGTCAGTATTTCGGTATCGGTAAGGGATTGATTTTTTAGTTTCTTCCAGTTGTCGATGTCACGAAGCGCCTTGTCCCATTCATAGCGGTGACCGGATCCCCAGCTAAAATTCGGAACATATTTAGGCGGCGGGGCTTCTCCAAAAATACTACAGCAAACACCGACCACGGTGCCGGTATTAAATGCCGTGTTTATCGCCGACCGCGAATAGTCTCCCATGAGCAGACCGCATTTCTGCCCGGCACTGATGGTCCGGCCGGATGCAGGATGCCATACCTTAATGTCTCCCGCGTTGTTCTTTAGATTGGACGCGGAAGTACCGGCGCCAAGATTACACCATTCACCGATGACGGCATCCCCGAGATAACCGTCGTGCCCCTTACTGGAATAACCAAAGAAGACAGCGTTCTTGATCTCCCCTCCTGCCAGGCTATAGGGGCCGAGTGTGGTAGCGCCGTAAATTTTCGTTCCCATCTTGACGATAGAACCTTCACAAGCGGCAAAGGGACCCCGGATCAGCGAGCCTTCCATGATCTCAGCGTTGCGGCCGATATAGATAGGACCGGTAGAGGCGTTCAACAGACAGTGTTGAAGACGCGCGCCTTCTTCGATAAAGATATTTTCAGGATTGATGACCTGTACCGAGGCCGGGATAGCCTGCGAGTTGCGGCTGGCAGCGACCAGGTTAAAAAAGTCTGAGATCAGCGCCTCAGCGTTATATCGGAAGATGTCCCAGGGATAACGGATGATGCGCGCCTCTATTTCTCTCACAGCTTCTCCCACGCTATCGCGCGCTCCTCTTCCCAACTTATCGATGGCAGCAAGCAGTTGGGGCGTCGGCAGCATATTGGCCGGCAACGCCCCCGGTGTCCCGCCAGCCACCAGCGCAAACCCATCCTTCCCCAGCATCCTCTCCCATTTCTCGCGGAGTGTAAAGATCCCCATTCGTATGTCCAGCACCGAACGTGTCGACGTGAACGGACGGAGATCATCGATGCAGGAGTCTTCCTCCAGTAACAACCTATCCATGGGATAAATCTACATTATTAACCCGTTGCGGGATGGTCAGACGCAAAAAAAATCCCCTCATACGAGGGGATAATCAGTTGTCAGGCACCGGAAGAAAAATAATTAGTCCTTCTTCGCGTAGCGTTTCTTGAACTTATCGATCCTACCGGCAGTATCCACGAGAACGTTTTTACCAGTAAAGAAAGGATGAGAAGTATTTGAAATTTCCAATTTGATCAGGGGGTATTCGTTGCCATCTTCCCACTTGATAGTTTCCCTTGACTGAGCGGATGATTTGCTCAGGAAGGTAGTGTTGTTACTCATATCCTTGAAGACAACGGGCCGGTAGCTTGCCGGATGGAGACCTTTTTTCATAACTTGTTCTGTTTAAAGGTTGTACGGATTTGGCCGTACAAATTTTTAATTGGACCAGGGTCCATTTTTTATTAAGGTTGCAAAACTACGGATTTCAGGCTGGTGAACCAAATAATTTATGCCCTGCCGGGCCGCGCGGGCACGCCGCAGGATCGCGCAGCCGCCCCGGGAATCTCCGCATATCCCCCCTAGCTCCGCATGTTAATATATTGCAGCGCAATCCCCAGGTTCGCGCCCGTACAAAGCTTGATAACTTCCTGTAAATCATCTATTTTCTTACCAGTAACCCGGACAAGATCGTCCATGATCTGGGACTGGACCTTTAACCCCGAGTCCTTGATCAGCTTCACGACCTTTTTAGCATCCTCCTGTTTGAGTCCGTTGCGGACCGGCACTTCCTGGCGGGTGACCTTTCCACTGGGATAAGGGTCCTTGCTCATATCATAGACCAGGGGGTCGAGGCCCTGTTTTATGGAGCGGCTGATCAGCACGTCGGTGATCTGTTTGATCTTCATGTCGCTATCCGCTTCCAGGTCAAGCTTCATGTCTTTTTTATTCAGCTCGATCTTGACGACGGAATCCTTGAAATCAAACCGGTTGGTGATCTCTTTTTTTGTAACATTTACCGCGTTATCCAGGACCTGCGGGTCCACTTTGCTGACGATATCAAAGGATGGCATAGTATGGAGTTGTGGAGGCAAATCTAAGGATTCTTCCCAAATAAAAAGGGGCGCTTAAAGGAAAGGCCCCGCTGGAAAACGGGGCCGAACATTGAGTACACATGAGAAACCTAGTTATTCCCGCCGGCCTTCACACGGCTTTCTTCCTCACCGGCGCCGCTATTATGTTTCCTGCTGCCCATGCCTTTCAGGGGTTTGCCGAAATTGTAGGTAAAGGTCATGGCCACCTGCCGGCTATCCCGGAGGTTGTTGAAGGTCGCCTCCGTCTGCTGGAAGTTGATATATCCTTTGGGTTTGTTGGTATAGAAGATATCGCGGATGGCCAGCTTAAGACTGCCCTTGTCCTTCAGGACCTTTTTCGAGATGGCCGCCGATCCCTGGCCAAGCGGCTCGATCACGACCTGGCCTTCGATGCCCTTTGTACGATAAAAGCCCGAGATCTCCCCACCCCATCCATGGGAGAAGGTGAACTGGTTATTAACGTTGAACAGAACCGTAGTCGCGTTCACATCTATGTTCTCGCCATAAAGCATACCGCTGAACTTGCTGTAGTTGAGATTGCTGTACAGGATGGCCGTCCACCATTTTACCACGGGGATCTGGGCGCTGACGGATACACCGGCATTCTGGCGTTTGCCAATATTGCCGTTGCGAACGATAGTGGCATGACCCGATTGCTCAAACGTCTCTGTGAAGAAATTCTCCGTATAGCTGTAGTTCAGCGTTGTCGTCAGGAAATGATTATAGGTATGGGAAGCTTCTATGTTCTGGGTATACTGGGGCTGGAGATAAGGATTACCGGCCTGATAGGTATACTGGTCCAGGAAGAAGAGGAAGGGGTTGAGGTCCTGGTAAGCCGGGCGATCGATACGGCGGCCATAGTTAAGGGTGACCTGATTCTTTTCGTTGATGTCATAGCTTAAATAGACGGTCGGGAACAGGTTCACATAGCTGCGGCTGAAAGAGGAATCCCTGTTGATCACCGAGAGGCCGTTGCCCAGCTGGTGACCGGAGTAGTTGGTGTTCTCCGCACGCAGACCAGCCTGAACGCTGAGCTTCTTGAACTGTTTTGTCATGTTCACATAGAGGGCGTTGACATTCTCCTTGTAGATAAAGTGATTGGTCTTGGTCGTGTCTACGCTGGCGATCTTAGTGGCAGTGTCAAGGTTGAAATAATTGGCGTTGTTGTCGGTGTTGACATAGCTGAACTTGGCGCCGGCTTCCAGCTTATACCCTTTTGCCAGCGGGCGGGTATAGTCCGTCTTGAACGTATAGATGTTGATCGCGCTGGGCAGATTACCCGTCAGTACCGTTTCGTTCTTCTTCTGCATATCGGGACCATAGGTAAGATTGTCGAAGTATTGATCGCTGCCCGAAGAATAACGCACATAGTCCAGGTCGGCGGTAAGCTCCCGTCCTGCGGAATCAAACTGGTGGCGGAAGTTAATATTCGCAGAGCCATTCTTCCAGGTCGTATTATTGGTGCTGGGCGAACGGACGAAGGAGTCGACATTATAATGAGGGTCCATCAGGCGGATATTACTGCTGGAGCGGTTTTGCTCCTTGTTATGGAAGCCGCTGACCACAAAACCGATCGTTGTCTTTGGCGTAACATAATAGTCCATACCCAGCTTAAGGTTCATTTCCGGATTGAGGAAATGCATTTCCGTACTCTGTGTAAAGATGGAATTGATCGTTTTTGCTGCATCCCCATCGAGATATTTACGGGTGATGTCAAGGTGCTGAAAGCCTTCCCAGCGGGAGTAACCGCCATTCACAAAAAGATTAACCTTCCCGTTGCGGTAGTTGAGATTGAAGCTGCCGCTGGGTTTTGGATAGACGCCCTGGGTATGCGTAAGAGTTACGTTGCCGTTGAACCCTTTCAGCTTATTCTTCTTTGTCTTTATGTTGATGATCCCCGAGTTACCCGATGCGTCATATTTCGCGGAGGGGTTGGTCATGAGCTCGATCTGATCGACAGCGGAAGCCGGCAGACTGCGCAGATAGCTGGCCAGCTGCGAGGCGGAAAGATAAGTTGGCTTGTTATCGATCATGATCGTAACACCCTGTTTGCCCTTCAGACTGACGTTGTCATCCTTGTCAAGCGTCACCCCGGGGGATTTCTCCAGCACATCCATCACGGTGGAACCCGCGTTGGAAGGTGAGGCGTCGACATTGACGATGGTCCGGTCGGCTTTTACTTCGATCAGCGGTTTTTTACCCACAACGGCCACAGCCTTCATGGTGGTCGAGGCAGAGACCAGGACCATTGGGGGCAGGCTTTGTGAGGCATGAGCGACCGAAATTTCAAAGGCGGGTGACCAGGCGGAACTGTACCCGACCGAGCTGGCGGACACGAGATATTTACCGGGAGCAAGATGGTCGAAGCTGAACTGCCCCGTTTTGCCGCTGGTCGTCGCCCTGAGCTTTGATGAATCTTTGGCAGTAAATAAGGTAATGGTCGCCGCTTCTATGGGCTGTCCGTTGGCATCGCCTATCCGGCCTGATACTTTTCCGGAAAAAGGGTTTTCCGGTCCGGCGATACTACCGGCATTCCCGGAAACGCTCTGCATGTTTGTGGAAGTGTCGCGATCATTTGCAGCCGCGTTCGGCGTATTCGTGGAAGCGCCGCGATCATTTGCGGCCGCGCTCGCCCCGGCAGCGATCGTCCCATTTGCGGCAGTGATCGTCCCGTTCGCGGCAGCAGCAATCGTCCCGTCCGCGGAAACGTTCGCAGAATCAGTCTGGCTCAAACCCCGAAAGGACGCGCCGATGACCAAAAGAGCAATTAACAAAGTGTGTGTGTTTCTCATAAAAAAAGTATATATCTATTTAGTACTGTTGTTTGATTACTACGACACAAAGATTGGTACTTTGCATTGCATAGATCATTGTTTTATGTTGGGAGGCTGATTTCATTGATAATTGGTAGCCGCCTTGTGTTAAGATTGATAACCGAGCGCAGCGAAGGTTACGAGGCGGAGCGTGGCGAAGCAGCTCCAACGAAGTCCTGTTTTATTCCCCTGGCTTGTTAAAACAAAAGTACCGGAGGGACGGGAGGCCGGGAATTTTACTTGACCTGGGTGCGGTTTTCAGTGACGATTGGACAATCCATACCCCAATAAGACGCGGGAAGCCAGTCGGAGTTACAGGTCCGGTGGCTCTATTGATAAAAGGAGAAATTATTGGACGGGCGGTAATAAGATCGGACAGATCCTGCAGCAAATGCTGGGTCTGGCTGCATACAGCACCATCCAGCGCGCACGGGAGATCGGCATCCGAAAGGTCCTCGGTGCCTCCGTCACCACCATCATCGGGCTTTTGTCAAAAGAGTTTCTGCGGCTGGTCTTTATTGCCCTTGTCATCGCTTCGCCCATCGCCTGGTTTGCGATGCATAGCTGGCTCCGGGATTTCGCGTACAGGACAGCGATAGCCCTGGTGGGTCTTCCCGCTCGCAGCCGGTACGGCAGTCGTCATCACCTTCCTGACAGTCGGGTTTTATTCCTTCAGGGCAGCGGCGGCCGATCCGGTGGATAGCTTAAAAATGGAATAGCTTATGACGGATTGGTAGACGGCGATGACGCGGATGGCGGAGCGCCGCTTCGTTCTGCAGCACGTTTACGGCTGATATAGATCGCTATCCCCGAGATCACAAGCGCGGCGGAGATCAGCTCTGCCTGCGTGGGATGCAGCCCGAAGATGTTGTATTTGCTGTTTACCCGGATATTTTCGACAAGAAAACGTTCGATCCCGTTGAGGACCAGGTAGACACCAAACAAAGTACCAGGTATGGTCAAACGCTTGCGGAAATACCACAAAATGAAGAACAGGATCAGGCACGTGATGGTCTCGTAAAAAGGGGTTGGAAAAACAGGGATCGGCAGCTGGCTGCAGTATTGCCCGTCGCAACCGGGGATGCGAACACCTTCACTGATGACGTTGTGCGGATAAGGATAGGCAAAAAGCCAGTCCGGGAGAAAGGAAGGCGCCTTGACACCGAGATGAGGAATTTTGTCGAGACCGCCGAACTGGGGCAGATAGACTTCTTTATACTGCTGGGTAATGCGTTCATAGTCACCCGCGTTTGCAAGCATGGGCTTGCCTGCCGGCGTTGTGATATAGGCGCTGTTGAGGATGCCCCAGTCGCCATCACCGGAAACCTGGCAGCCGATACGCCCGAGAGCATAGGCCAGCATCAGGGCGGGAGCAGCAGCATCATTCAGATGCCAGAAGCCGATGCCATTCTTCTTCGCATACCACCAGATGGCCAGCGCAGCACAGATCAGCCCCCCATAGAAGGTAAGACCGCTAAAGCTGAAGAGGGAGGCTACCGGATCTCTTACAAAGTCATCCCAGGTTTCAAGGCTGTTAAAGATTTTTGCACCAACAAATCCGAATATGAAGGCATAAATGGTCAGATCCCCTACCCGGTCATGCGGCCAGATCCGGACCTTCTTTTCCTGCGGTTGAGGCAGCTTTTGTTTGTTCTTTTCGTAAAACTTCAGCCCGGCCAGGATGATCCCGAGAGCCAGACCGGCAGGCAGACTGCCTTCCCCTGAGAGAATAAAGTCCTGTACATTGGCGGTCAGCGGACTGGAGGAGATAAAAAGATCGATCAGCTTAAATCCCAACAAAAAGCCCAGGAGAAAATTCAGAGCCAGCTCGGTCGGACTGGCGGGCTTACCGACCCAGACCATTTCCTCCCGGTAGTGCAATAACCCTTCCCTTTCCTTCCGCATCAGTTCCTTCGTCAGCGTAACGGCAGCAGCAATAAAAGCAAGCGCTACAAAAAAGCCAAAGGAATTGACAAAACGTAAAAAAGGTAGAGAAATTCCGAATAAATCCTTGAGAGCGAAATATAGGTTGGGATACATAGTCTGTTAGGCAGCTTCTTTGCTGCGTACAAACCTACATTATAAAAATTAAATAGAACAGGAATAAGATACCAGGCCTGTAAAAATGCCCGTTTTGGTTAAACGGCGGCCCAACCCGATCTCCATAGTCACCCGGACAATACCGGCGCAAGTCGTCCGCACCGGGCCGAACTAATGGACCTTTAAGGTTTTAGATCCAAAAAACAACTTTCACCAAAAAATATTTTTTCCACACATACTAAAATCTGGGGATTCAAGTTCCACAAAAGTGTTCCACGGGGAACACTTTTACGTGTAAAGGCACACCAATATTAGGTCTTGCAGCTTATCCACGGATGTGGATATCTAAAAGGGGGGATTGGATATTAACATGGGGGTTGGGATTTTCACAGAGGTTTTTGTACGACGGAATAGTCAGCCTGACAAACTTCACGGTTGGCGACTGGTTGTATTGTACCGGCGCCTTCGGCGTCCGGCGGGGCTAACGATTGGGGTTTTTTTATGGCGGAGGCCGCACATAAAAAAACCCCTTCTGCAAATCCGCAGAGAGGGGCATGTATTACTATGAACAAATATGATCAGCAGTACTCGTCGAACGCAGCGATCAAATTATGAGCGATCAGCTGAGCAGGACGACCTTCGATCTGGTGACGCTCGATCATGTGCACCAGTTTTCCATCCTTAAACAGCGCAATTGCCGGGGAAGAAGGAGGATAAGGGAGCAGATGCTCGCGGATCTTGTTGATAGCGTCCAGGTCGAACCCGGCAAAGCTGGTAGTCAGATAATCCGGCTTTTTGCCGCTGTTGGCTACAGCCATCAGCACACCCGGACGAGCAGAACCGGCTGAGCAGCCACAAACGGAATTGACCATCACAAGGGTGGTTCCCGTCTTTTGCAGCTGATTATCTACTTCTTCGGACGAGAGCAATTCCTGGAAACCATTGTCGGTCAGTTGCTCCTTCATCGGCAGTACTATTTCCTGTGGATACATTGTTTTATTCTGATTTTAGATATACTAATAATACACAAAAATAGATAAAAAGTTCAATTGCCTGCGGCAATATCCGGACGCTTGGGCCGAAAACGCCCGAATCCCCGAAGCAAAGCTTACCGGGTGCTTCCAAACAGCGCCTGCCAGTCAGTTTCATACGGATCCCCTTTAGTCCATCAGCACAAAGAATAAAAGCAATGAAAATTTCATTTGCCGAAAATAAGTCTATGTATCGAACGATCCAATCAAGCATCGAGCGACAATCGGGTATCGAACCACCCAATCGGATATGGAACTATCCAAACCACCCATCGAGCCATCAAATCGGAAATTATGTCGCTTAAAATCAGCCTGATGTGCAATTATGTCATTCGACGACAGGGCTATCAGGTCAGAATTTCCTGTAAAACCGCTTTTTGAACGGATGGTACATCGTTTGACTTATCCTCTGCGTCGAACAAAAATTATATAACTCAAATAAGCATTACTATGACACTCGTAAAAGTTAACAACAATGGCCAGAAGAGCCTTTCCAGCTTCGTAGATGAGTTCTTTCAAGGTTTCCCCGCAGGTTTACAACGGGACGATAGCTACAACTTCCCTCCTGTGAACATCCACGAAACGGCTGACGCCTATCATTTGGAACTCAGCGCCCCCGGCCGCAGCAAGGAAGACTTCAAGCTTTCTGTAGACGCAGGTCAGCTGACCGTCAACTTTGAAAAGAAGGAAGAAACAAAGACCGAAGATTACAAGACTATCCGCAAGGAATTCTCTTTCAAGAGCTTCAAACGCAGTTTTAACCTGGATGACCGCATCGACAGCAATGGCATACAGGCTAAATACGAAAACGGTGTCCTGAAACTGTTGCTCCCTAAGAAGGAACAGGTAAAGGAAAGCACCAAACAGATCACTATCCAGTAATTGGATAAGGTGATCAGGGTCAAATCGTACCAGCTGATCCGCTAATGCTGGGATTTAGCACACCAGGAATAAGATTTGGTTTTTTTCATAACTAGGTTTGGTTGGTTTTTGGTTGAATAATGAGGCTGGTCCGAAAGGTAAAACCCCGGGACCGGCCTCTTTTTTGCGTTACTGAGGATCAGTTTGAACTAAAGAACTGCTAAAATGTTGAATTTGATGGATTTTAAATTTTACTTCGGGGTACCATATTTCTGCTGATTGTTTTAATTTCGGGCTTCGATGACCCGTAACGGGGTTTCGTCCAGTTAGTTCGCTGTGTGAACAGACTAAATAATTCATCCAAGAATATGATTAAACCTTTTGGCGCATTAAGGCTCTGGCTATTCGTATTGACAGGCATTCTATTCTTCCACGAAGGGTTTTCTCAGAATCCAGCCTTCCGAGTGCCGTTGCAACTGTCCGACACTGCCGGCGTTCCCGACACCTCGCTGCGTATTCGTAACCTGAACCCCTACTTTACCTTACACGTAGATTCAACCCTCAGCTATCAGCTGGAGATCAATAAAGACCCCAGCCATTACTTCTTTTTTATGAAAAACGCGCCCGTAGGGCTGAAGATCAAAGAGAACGGCCTCCTGACCTTCAAGGCAGACAAATCCTATTTTCTCTCCGGTAAACTAAAATACGATTACGAATACAAGGTCAACATCGGCGTTCAGAATCTTAATAACCCGAAAGAACGGACAGACACCTCCTTTACGATCGTCTTCTTCACGACCGAGATCATCCCTTCGCATGTAAAACCCACCGTAAGCAACGTATTATATATAGAAGAAGGCGATTCCATCAGTTTCCGGGTCCAGTGCGAGACCGGCACCTACCCTATCGAAGGCATCAATTTCTATTCGAACATCCCGATCAAGACCAATTCGAATATAAAAAACTGTAATGACGACTTTAACTGGTCAGTTCCCTATGATTTTGTAAAAGAGACGGATTCTGCCAAGCAAAAGCTGCTGATCCTCTATTTTGTTGGCACGAATAAAGTCTTTATGCGGGATACGGCGACGATCCGGATCTATGTAAAAGATGCGTTGAATTATCCTTATATGAAAGGGGATTATGAGCTGGCCATCAAAAACATCAACACGTATATCCTCCGCCTGAAATACGCTTTCTTCCAGCTGGACAAAAAAGTAAAAAGGACCGGCCATACCCGAACGCAGTTTGATATGACTACCGCGTCAACCGCTCTTGGCGGAACGATCTTCTCGGCCCAGGCCAGCCAAAGCGCCAAGACGACCGGCACCATCCTGCCCAGCGTGGGGGTAGCCCTGGTTCCCGTAAAAGAAACGGTGGCGCCGCCGCTGACTGCCGAACAAAACCAGGCAAGCCTGATCCGGTCTTCCATCAAACGCCTTGATTACACCATGCGCGACAATGCGCTCGTAGGGGAAAAAGACCCGGAAATAGTCAAAAAGATCGGCAATCTGAAGAACGAGCTAAAACAAACCCAGGTCCAGCTGATCGATGTGCCGCTGGAAGAGACCAGCAGCATGACCGAAGAGCAGCTCAACGCCTATTTTGATAATCCCCGCGTCAATAAGAAATACCGGTTAAAGAAGAAATAAGTCGCCCGACGAAAAGTTGCAGCACCTTGAAACCAGGGCTCGTGCGGGAGACTACCTGTTGCTGGTCGTGCGATGATGGATGGCGATCGCTTATTGGCAAGGCTGCTTCCGGCGCGTGTCGACAAGATACTGGATCTTCCATACCCCATCCACCAGCAGCATCTGGAAGGAATCGACTCCGCAGTGATTCAGCTGTCCCTTATAATAGAAACTATAGGGCGCCCAGACAATGGCCAGCGGGCCGTCGATCCTGATCACATCAAACCGGATACGTTCGTCCGCTACCCCCTTTTCCAGTTTGGAAATACTCTGCGCAAATTCCTCAACGCTCTCCGTGCGGGCCCGGGTCTTTCCACCCTTCTCCACAATAGACTGTAAGATGGCGCTGTCCGTAAAAGAGCTGCGGATCTTTGCCGCATCGGACTGGATCATCCCGGTAAAAAGCAGGTTGACAGCAGCTTTGACGGAGTCTTCAGTCGACTTTGCATTTGGGCTTGCAGCCGGCTGCGCCTGCATAGATATAGACATAATGGTCGCGACCAGCGCGACCATTATGCGAAAAATGTATTTCATGTAACTAATTTACATATACCCCAGGATCTTCAGCATGCTCTGAGCCGTCTGCTCCTTGGCATAAAGCCAGTCCGTCAGCTTGCCATTCTTATCATACCCCACGATCACATGCTTCGGACTCGGGATCAGACAGTGCTTGATGCCTCCATAACCACTGATCTGGTCCTGGTAGGCGCCAGTATGGAAAAAGCCCACGTATAAGGGCTCGCCATTATCAGCCTTGGGGAGAAACACCTCATTGATATGCTCTTCCGAGTCATAGTAATCATGGCTGTCACAGGTGATCCCTCCTAACACAACACGCTGGTATTCAACATCCCATTTATTGACCGGCAGCATAAGGAAACGTTCCCCGATGCCCCAGGTATCGGGCAGCGTAGTGATAAAGGAAGAGTCGATCATATACCAGATCTCGCGGTCGTTTTGCATCTTCTGCCCGATAACGCTGTAGATGTGCGCCATGCTCTCCCCTACCGTATAGCTGCCGAACTCCGTAAAGATGTTTGGCATCGGCACATTGTTCCGCTTGCAGGCTTTCTTGATATTGCTTACGATCTCATTGATCATAAACTGGTAGTCGTATTCAAAACCCAGCGAATGCTTGATCGGGAAGCCGCCGCCGATATTGATCGAATCCAGTTCGGGACAGATCTTCTTAAGCTGGCAGTACAGGTTGATGACCTTGTTGAGCTCGCTCCAGTAATAGATATCGTCCTTGATCCCCTTGTTGAGGAAGATGTGCAGCATCTTCAGCTGGAAACGGTCTTCGTTGCCTTCGATCTTGTCCACATAAAATTCCAGCACCTCCCGGGCCCGGAAGCCAAGCCGCGAGGTATAAAAAGGAAAGTTGGGTTCCTCTTCTGCGGCAACACGGATGCCCAGCTTGAAAGGAACTTTTACCGAACGTTTATACTGCTGCAGTTCGTCCTTGTTGTCGAGGATCGGGATCACATTCTTAAATCCGCTGTTCAGCAAGGAGGCGATCCTGCTGGTATACGGCTTTTGCTTAAAGCCGTTGCAGATGATATAAGTATCCTTTGTGATCTTCTTACGCTGGTACAGCTTCTTGATGATCTCGATGTCGTAAGCATAAGACGTTTCGAGATGGATGTCGTTCTTCAGCGCCTCTTCAACGATAAAGGAAAAGTGAGAGCTTTTTGTACAGTAACAATAGAAATACTTGCCTTCGTAATGATGTTTCTTCATTGCAGCGGCAAACATCTTTTTTGCCTTGTTGATCTGGCTGCCGATCTTGGGCAGATAGGTCAGCTTCATCGGTGTGCCATATTTATCAATGAGCGCTTTCAGATCAAGGCCATTAAATTGCAGATAATTGTCTTTGACCTCGAAACCGTCTTGTGGGAAGTTAAAGGTCTGCGTCACCAGGTCGGTGTACGTATTGTTCATTGACTGATCCAGTGTATTCAATATTAATGGTTATGAAAAGATGTTCTGGATAATATTTCCAAAAAAACTATGCAAAAATGGAGGTTTTCTTACAATTGTGAAAATAAAAAAAAGTGAACCCTCTTCTGGTAAAATATGAGGGTTCACTTTTTCAATAATGTCCGGAAATTCTTTCCGGGGGAGAGCCCTCAATCGGTAAAAATTGGAGGGCGCTCTTTTATATATAGTATTTTACTTTACAGCAGCTACCAGTGCCTTGAAAGTATCCGGCTCGTTCATAGCGAGGTCGGCCAGTACTTTGCGGTCGAGACCGATACCTTTCTGACTCAGCTTATGGATAAAGGTAGAGTAAGTAAGACCTTCGGCGCGGACAGCGGCGTTGATACGGGCGATCCACAGCGTGCGGTATTCCCTTTTCTTTAATTTACGACCGACATAACGGTATTGCAGCCCCTTCTCGAGGACGTTCTTGGCAACGGTGTATACATTTTTACGTTTGCCGTAGAACCCTTTTGCCTGTTTGAGGATTCTTTTCCTGCGTGCGCGGGAAGCGACGGCGTTTACTGAACGTGGCATATCTAACTAGTTTGAAAATTAATAATGAAGTACCTATCCAACCTGCAGCTTATTATAAGACTCGCTCCGGCTGATTTAAGCCTCGATGCAGCTTATTTAAGCCTCAGAAGACGTTTGACAAAGTCCAGGTTTGCCGGAGCGACCTGACCTTTCTTGGCCATTACGCGCTTGCGTTTCTTGGATTTCTTTGTAAGAATGTGACGTTTGAAGGCTTTCTGGAAGGTGATCTTACCCGTGCCGGTTACTTTAAAACGCTTCTTGGCACTTGAATTGGTTCTAACCTTAGGCATTTTGAATGCTTTTTGCATGATACCCTGCTGGCGGGTTCGCACAGGCGAACCACTTATGGAGCCGTTTGGGCTATTTGTTCGATTCCCGCTGATGCCCTTGTGGGGCACAAAAGGAGTGCAAAATTAGGGAAAAAATTGGTATATAGCGCAGCTTTTAATAAAAAGAGGCCCAAAATGGGCCTCTTTTCTTTTATTTTCGGGCTATGCTTAGGAAGCAGCGCCTTTTTCCGTCTTCTTTTTCTGGGATTTCGGCGCCCAGATCGCTAACATCCTCTTCCCTTCCATCTTCGGCATGCCTTCCAGCACACCCGCATCACCCAGTCGTTCAGCGAATTTCAGCAGCAGCAGCTCGCCTCTTTCCTTGAACTGGATAGCACGACCTTTAAACTGTACATAAGCCTTTACCTTATTTCCCTCTTTAAGGAATTTTTCGGCATGCTTGGCCTTGAAGTCGAAGTCATGGTCGTCCGTATTCGGAGTGAACCGGATCTCTTTTACTTCGGAGGCCTTGCTCTTAGCCTTCATTTCCTTTTCCTTTTTCTTCTTCTCGTAAAGGAACTTATTATAATCGATGATCTTACATACTGGGGGATCCGCATTTGGAGAGATCTCGACCAGGTCGAGCTGCTGCTCCTGTGCCATTTTCAACGCCTCCTGGATAGTATAAACGCCTACTTCGACGTTGTCTCCTACCAATCGTACCTGCGGCACCCGGATCATATGGTTGGTACGATGTTCTTGTTGTTGTTCTTTTCTAAATCTTGGATTGAAATTCCCGCGTGGGGGTCTCGGTGGAAATGCCATTTACTGTTTTTAAGTTCAGCTTCCCTCCCTATCGGAAGCTTCTATTGTTTTTTTTATTTAACGAATCCGTACATCATTCTGATATACAGGGTTGCGTTTTTCCCTTAGGGATTCGGGAGACGCTCTTTTATTTCTTTTGTGATCTGAGCTATGAACTCTTCGATCCCCTGAACACCCAGGTCGCCTTTTCCCTGTCGTCTGACAGCTACTTTATTGTCCGCCATTTCCTTTTCGCCAACTACCAGCATATAAGGAACTTTTGCGAGTTCGGTGTCCCGGATCTTCTTGCCTATTTTGTCGCTGCGATCATCGAGTTCTACACGAATATCCGCATTTTTCAGGGAAACTAAAAGACTTTGTGCATATTCCAGGGACTTATCGGTGATCGGCAGGATCTTTACCTGCAGTGGCGCCAGCCATACCGGGAATTTGCCCGCATAGTGCTCCAAAAGGAACCCGATAAAGCGTTCGTGGGTGCCCAAAGGCGCTCTGTGGATGATCAGCGGCGTTTCGGCCTGGTTTTCCTTGTTGGTGAACTCCAGCTTGAAACGTCTTCCCTGTGCAAAGTCCACCTGGTTGGTGGCCAAAGTGAACTCCCGGCCGATGATGCTCCAGATCTGAACGTCAATTTTGGGTCCGTAAAACGCCGCTTCATCCGGTACCTCGATAAAAGGAGTGTTGGTTTTTATCAGCACATCCCGCACCAGGTCCTCAGTTTCCTTCCAGAGCGCCGGTTCGTCAATATATTTCTTACCCAGCTTGGCCGGATCGTGCGTACTGAACCGCATCACATATTTATCGATGCCAAAGAGCTTAAAGTATTTCAGATACATTTCATTCACTGCCTTGAACTCCTGGTAGAATTGTTCCTTGGTGCAGTAGATGTGTGCATCGTTCATGTGCAAAGATCGTACCCGCATTAAACCAAAAAGTTCGCCACTTTGTTCATAGCGGTAGCAGGTTCCGTATTCCGCGAGGCGGTATGGGAGGTCCTTGTAAGACTTTTGCTCGGCGCCAAAGATCTTATGGTGGTGCGGGCAGTTCATCGCTTTCAGGTAATATTTTTCCCCTTCCAGCTCCATCGGCGGGAACATGCTGTCCTCGTAATAAGGCAGGTGACCGCTGGTGATGTAGAGGCTCTCTTTAGCGATGTTGGGCGTCACCACTCGTTTGTAGCCGGCTTGCAGCTCGGTTTCCTTAGCCAGCTTTTCCAGCTCTTCGATGATGACGGTACCGTTCGGCATCCACAAAGGCAGACCCGGTCCGACCTGTTCGTCAAAGGTGAAGATCCCCAGTTCCTTGCCGAGCTTGCGGTGATCGCGTTTCTTCGCCTCTTCGATCATGGCGAGGTATTCATCCAGCTCTTTCTGGGAAGGAAAGGTCACGCCGTAGACGCGGGTCAGCTGTTTGTTCTTTTCGTCGCCCTTCCAGTAGGCTCCGGCAATATTGGTCAGCTTTACTGCTTTGATAAAGCTGGTATTGGGAATATGCGGTCCGCGGCAGAGGTCGGTAAAGCTCCCCTGTGTGTAGAAGGTGATGGTTCCGTCCTGGAGGTTCTCCAGCAGGTCGAGTTTGTATTCGTCTCCTTTGTCGCTAAAGAACTTGATGGCTTCGGCCTTGCTGATCTCCTTTCTTCTGTAGGCCTCGTTCTGTTTGGCGAGCTCGGCCATTTTCACTTCCAGCTTCTTCAGATCCTCTTCCGTAATTTGTCTGCCGCCCAGGTCCATGTCATAATAGAACCCGTTGTCGACAGCAGGCCCGACCCAGAATTTTACGCCGGGGTACAGCGCTTCTACCGCCTCGGCCATCAGGTGCGCGGAAGAATGCCAGAACGTGGATTTGCCATCCGTATCTGTCCAGGTGAGCAGTTTCAGGGTAGAGTCGGTTGTGATGGGGCGCGTGGCATCCCATACCTGTCCGTTGACGTTTGCGGCTAAAACTTTTCTGGCCAATCCTTCGCTGATGGACTTGGCGATTTCTAATGCGGTGACGCCGGATTCGTATTCGCGTACGGCGCCATCTGGCAAAGTGATCTTCATGCGCGCAAAGGTAGGCAAATCTCCGCAAGCTACCCAACAGTGAGCCCTACCTTTGCCGCATGAAGATCACTTTAAAATCATTGGCCCTGCCAGATGCCGCAGGCGTCGGTACGGGGCAACAACTAACAGCGGAGCCGCAGCGGGGAAGCCAGGCACCCGGATAGTTAAAATTACCAGCGGTAGCCCATCCAATGATTTATTTCCATAATTTGCTACCCGGACAAAGTCCGGTTTCAACAGGGAAATCGTAGAATATGCGGAGACTTTTTCAGTTATTTTTTTTGCTGATGCCTTTCGCCGGATGGGCTCAGGATGTGACAGGAGTGTGGCAGGGGCATTTCAGGTCGACAAACGTAGCAGCGCGGTCTTCGCTATTCGACGACCGTTACCGGTTCGAAGTGCAGATAGCCCAGACGGACAAACACTTTGAGGCCGTCACCTATTCCTATCTTTCCTCGATCTTTTATGGCAAGGCCTCCGCAACAGGCACCGTCAATGCGCATACGGGAAAGGTGATGCTGCAGGAAGGCAAACTCCTGGAGCTGAGAAACCAGTCCGGCGACGTTTGTATCATGACCTGTTTCCTGCAATACTCAAAGTCGGGGGATGAAGAGTTCCTCGAAGGGACCTACGTCAGCATGAATGTCCGGGATTCCTCCAATTGCGGCAGAGGCACGGTCTTCCTTCGTAAGGTCGCATCCAGCGATTTTTATGTGGAACCATTCCTGGCGAAGAAGGAAAAAGAGCTCGCCAAAAAGGAGGAGGTCACGGCCGCCAAGCCAAAAACCACTCCTGCGCATAAGGATAGCAGTCTTGCAAAAGTTGCGACACCGCACCGGAACGGTACCGCCGCAAAACCGGGTGTGAAGACGGCGACGCCCACGGCCAAAACCACGCCGCCGGCAACAGGCACCAGGCGCCCCGGGACAAAGGCGCCGGCCGCCGGAACGAAGACGACACCGCCAACTGCCGCCACCAAACCACCCGCGGCAAAGACAAAGCCGCCGGTAGCCCGGACCACGCCCCCTGCCGCCAACCCGCCAGTTGCAAAAACATCTCCCCCAAAGATCAGCAGACCGGAGAAGCCCGAGCCATCCGTCTCAAGGGTCACCGTGCCCAATGCAACGGTACACCAGCCTCCGCTCAGTGACAGCAACGGCATGGGCCGCAAGTTCCCGACCATCACGCCCCGGATCCTGCTGACCCGAAGCAACCAGGTGGTCAGGACCATAACCGTCAACGTCAACGAAGTCACGCTGAACATCTATGACGACGGAGCCATCGATCACGACACCATTTCCGTTTACCTCGATAACAAACAGGTCATTTCACACGCCATGCTGACCGATCGGCCGCTGATACTGACCCTGCACCTTGATGATACCAACGATTACCACGAGCTGGTAATGGTTGCCGAGAACGAAGGCGAGATCCCGCCCAACACCTCCCTGATGATCGTAAAAGCAGGGGACAAAGAATATGAGGTCAGGATCACTTCGACCGAACAAAAGAATGCAGTGGTCACATTCAAATACGTGAAATAAATATGCGGGTTTTCTGGGTCTTTTTATTGGTTATGGCGGGCATTGGCGCCCGGACGGAAGACCTCAACGGCATCTGGAAGGGAACCCTGACACAGGGCGAGGGCGGCTGTTATCCGCGTTATTTTCTCGAGCTCCAGATCAATGCCGCCGGCGACAAAATTACCGGGAGAGCCTATGACTATTTCGACAAGACCCATTTCGTAAAGATGAGCTTCACCGGCCGTTACAATCCGCAAACACACCGGCTGGTACTCATAGAGAACAAGGTGCTCGAGTCCGAGATCCCCACCGACTGCCTGCCCTGTATCAAGACCTACGACCTCAATTATTCAAAGAAAGGCGACCAGGAGGAGCTCACCGGCGACTGGAAAGGCGTTTATTCCGAGAAGAACATGGTCTGCCCGCCGGGTAAGATCCAGCTGAAAAAGGTCAGCGTCTCCGAGTTCCCCGTCGATGTCGATCAGCCGGATACCCTCGCCTCCCTTCAAAAGGCGTTGCACCTCGAACCCCGGGAAAAGACCGTCGTTAAGACCGTCACCGTCAACACTCCCCAGATAAAGATCGAGCTGTATGACAACGGGGAGATCGACCATGACACCATAACCGTTCTGATCAACAATAAGGTATTGCTCTACCGGCAGATGCTGACCGACCGGCCGCTGACCATCAATTTCAACGCGTTCCCCTCCACCGAATACGAGCTGGTGATGTATGCCGATAACCTGGGCACCATCCCGCCGAATACAGCGCTGATGATGGTGACCGCCGGGGACAAGAAATTTGAGGTCTTCCTGTCTTCCAGCGAGCAGAAGAGCGCCGCGGTAAAGTTTGTATATAAGCCGTAATCCCGCGCCGCAGTCATTGAGCCGGAGCAAGCCTGGTATCGTGAGCCGGCCGGTTGCCGCAACGCTGGAGATTATTTCTTTGCAAAATCCACGGAATCCGTTACTTCCCCGCAACCCAGCATCTTATTCTTATAGACCGGGTGCTTATTCCCAAGATAAGGATTGACGATATGCGGCGTGCTGCTCAGCCAGTAGCCTTCTTCCGTTTCCTTGAACGCCATCGGGCATTTGATGTGATAAATGATCTGCCCGTCATAACGAACGGCATTCGCCAGCGTATAAAGCTGGTCGGTAAGCATATTAAAGCTCCGCCGCCGGGCTTCGATACCCACCTCACCCGTAAAAGCCTTTGCTTCACTGCTGACGCTGGCGTCCAGGCTCTGGGCCGTGATGATAATGGTCGAGTCCGCCTTCAGCGTCCGGACGGGGAGGCTATCGGCCTTTGCAGCCACCGCATAGGCGGCCTGATCAGCCTTGACGGTGTCCCAGTCGACAAGAGCGTCCTTCAGAGCATAATATTCTGTTAATAATTCACCAAAAGCGTCATTGAACTGGCTGGAGTTCTTCCCGATCTGCAGAGGCTCGTCCTTTTTAAGGGTCTGTTTCACAGGTTTGTCCGACAGGAGCTTCCATGCAAAGAAGCCAACTACGATAAAGGCGACGAGCAACAGGATGAATTTCTTCATGGAACGAAATTTCGCTAAAGGTATGAATTGCGGCAAAAAATAATCATTAAAGTAAAGAACTTCGTCTTTGCCACTGGCAAAAACTCGTTCGCAACCTTGCGGTTGTGCCGCAATACCGCTCATGTTTGCAGGAGCTTCGCCGGAGCTGCTCCGCCACGCTCCGACTCGCTCGCAACCTTCGCAAAAGCTCGGTTGTAGCTGCGAACCGGACTCCGTCCGGTTTGGATCCATGCATTTTGACAAAAGGGCGAATTTATCAATACCGGTCAATTTAACAATAAGACCGGTGGGGTTTTGGGGGTATGGAGACCTTGGGTTAAATTTGCACCCATGTTAGCAGGATTACAGAATGTTACTTTCGAATTTGGAGCCCGGGTTATCGTAAAAGACGCCACCTGGCACATACAACCCAATGAACGGATCGGTTTAATCGGTTACAACGGAACGGGAAAATCAACTTTATTAAAACTTTTTGCAGGACAATACCTTCCTTCCGAAGGCACCGTGGAAAGAAGCCGGAGCACGACGATCGGCTATCTGCACCAGGACCTGCTGAGCTTCGACACCAATGGATCGATCCTCGAAGTAGCGCTCACCGCCTTCGAACGGGTGCTGCAGCTGGAAAAAGAGATCGTCGAACTGGGCCACGAGCTGGAAAAAGATCACGAGAACAACGACTTACTGATCCGTTATACGGATGCCCTTCATGAAATGGATACCCTCGACGGGTATTCGATACACCATCGGACAGAAGAGATCCTGCAAGGGCTGGGTTTCTCCAACTCCGACCTCGGCCGCCCCTTCCGGGAGTTCAGCGGAGGCTGGCGCATGCGCGTCCTGCTGGCCAAGATGATCCTTCAGAATCCCGATCTGCTCCTGTTGGACGAACCGACCAACCACATGGACCTTCCTTCCATCGAATGGCTGGAAAAATACCTGCAGCATTACCCTGGCTCGGTGATCATCGTGAGCCATGACAAATACTTCCTCAACCGGATGGTCACCAAGATCGTGGAGCTTTACCAGCGCGAGCTGCACGTCTACAATGGCAATTACAGCTATTACGAGACCGAAAAGGTGCAGCGCGTTGAACTGCAGCAAAGGGCGTTCGAGAACCAGCAGGACTATATCCGGCAGCAGGAACGTTTTATCGAACGTTTTAAAGCCAAGGCCAGCAAGGCCGCCGCCGCCCAGAGCGCCATGAAACGCCTCGACAAGATCGACCGGATCGAAGACGTCCAGATCGAACGACCAAATATCAAGATCAACTTCCGGGTCGACAAACAGCCGGGCCGTATACTCGCCACGCTGAAGGACGCGACCAAGAAGTTCGGCCCCATCACCATCGTGGACAGCGCCTCCGCAGAAATAGACCGCGGAGATAAGATAGCCCTCATCGGGGCCAACGGCAAGGGGAAGTCGACCCTGCTCAGGATGGTAGCCGGCGCGGAGCCCTTCGAAGGCGAACGCGTCTGGGGACACAACGTCGACGAAAGTTTTTATGCCCAGCACCAATTGGAGGCCCTGGACGTCAACAACACCCTGCTCGAAGAGATGCAGCTCTGCGGCAGCCAGAAGACAGACCTGGAATTGCGGGTACTGCTGGGCTGCTTCCTGTTCAGCGGAGATGACGTCGACAAGAAGATCAAGGTATTGAGCGGTGGTGAAAAAGCCCGCGTGGCGCTGGCCAAGACGATCATCAGCAAGGCTAATTTCCTGCTTTTGGACGAACCTACCAACCACCTGGATATGCACTCCTGCGACCTGCTCATCGATGCCCTCAACAAATATGAAGGCAGCTTCCTGCTGGTAAGCCATGACCGGTATTTTATCTCAAAGACGGCCAATAAGATCTGGGAGATCGAAGACCAGCAGATCCGCGAGTTCAAGGGCACTTATGAAGAGTGGGTGGACTGGAAGGAAAGGAATGTGGCGGCAAAGGCAGCCTCGGGTCCTGCATCGGGCGGCAAAAAAGACGGCAACTCCAACGGCCAGCCAAAGGGTAACGGTTCCGCGACTACGCCGACCGCTGCTCCAACGGCAGCTCCCGCCCCCGCAAAACCATCGGCAACAGTAACCCCTCCTCCCCCCGCAGGCACTCCCATTAATAAAGAAGCAAAGAAGGAACTACAGCGCCAGCAGCGCCTCTTCCAGGAACTGGAAGAAAAAATAGCAAAGCTTTCTGAACAGCGGGGCAGGCTCGAAGCATCCTTATCCGATCCGGGCACGTATTCCGACAGGAATAAGTTCGTAGCCGCGGAGGCGGATTATAAAAAAGCCAGTGAGGACCTGAAATTGGCCAACCGTCAGTACGAACAGATATTCGAGAAGATCATGGAGCTGGAGAAGGCGCTGTAACCGCCGGCGCCAGCGACGCCGCCCGAATAATTGGAAATGAAATATCACCACCTTTTTATTTGTTTTTTATTGTTGCAGCTGGCCGGCAGCGCCCTGGCACAGGAGCGAGAGCCGGGACAAAGGCCAAAGATCGGGGTGGTGCTGAGCGGCGGCGGAGCAAAAGGATTGGCTCACATCGGCATCCTCAAAGCCATCGACAGCGCGGGTCTGAAGGTGGATTATATCACCGGCACCAGCATGGGTAGCATCATCGGGGCAATGTATGCCATCGGTTATTCCGGCGACTCGATCCAAAAGGTCATGCGGGGCATCAATTGGGACCTCATCCTGTCCAATCAGTCCAGCATGCGCAGCCTCATCATGGAGGAGAAGGACGAATACAGCAAGTATGATATCGAGCTGCCCTGGGTCAATCACTGGTTCCGCCTGGCGACCGGTGTCATAGAAGGACAGGAGCTGTGGCTGAAGTTTGCAGAAGTATTCCGCCCGGTCTATGATATCAAAGACTTTTCAAAATTCTCCATTCCTTTTAAATGTGTGGCAACCGACGTCTCGACAGGCGAGGCGGTCGTCCTCGATACAGGAGAGATCGTTTCTGCCCTCAGAAGCAGCATGGCAATCCCATCGGTGTTCACGGCCGTGGAATATGGCGGCCACAAACTGATCGATGGCGGTGTGGTCCGGAACTTCCCCGTAAAGGACGTCCGGGAGATGGGCGCCAACATCGTCATCGGGAGCAACCTGTCCGGCCCGCTGAAAACTTCAAAGGAAGTGACCAACGCCCTCCAGGTACTGCTGCAGGTGGCATTCTTCCGCGAAGCCGCAGACACGCGAACCCAGATCCCGCTTTGTGATATTTATGTGTCGCAGCCACTGGAGAAATATGGCATGGGTAATTTCGGCGAGGCACAGCAGATCGTCAACGAAGGCCTCGAAGAAGGACGGCGTCTTTATCCCCGGCTGAAACGGCTGGCCGATTCGCTGAACGCCATCTATGGTCCGCAGGAGATCGTAAAGAATCGCCTGCCGGCCGTTCACCCCGTAAAGATCTCCTCCTTTGAAGTACACGGCCTGTTCAATACCAACCAGGGCTTTTTTATCCAGAGCATGGGCCTCGAGACCAATCACTATTATACCGCGGAAAACCTCTCGCGGATGGTACGACGGGCCTTCGGCACCCGGTATTACAACCGTATCACCTACGCCCTCGAGCCACAGCCCGACGGCACCAGCCGCATCGTCTACGAGGTCGAGGAGAATCCATTGACCTTTGCGAAGATCGGGCTCAACTATAACCAGTTCAGCGGCATCAGCGCCATCCTGAACCTGACAAGCCGCAACTTTTTCACCCCTACCTCGCGCAGCCTGGTGACGATGAACCTCGGACAGAACTTCCGGATCAGGGGCGAACACCTCCAGTATTTCGGCCGGCGTGCAAACTTTGCATTTGTCCTCGGGACACAGTTCGACAACTTCCGCATCACCACCTATAACAACAAGTATAAGGAAGCAGGTCTGTACAGTCAGAACTATTGGAGGACAGACGCCCATTTCGGGTATTCCACCAACCGGGACCTGACGTTTGGCATCGGCAGCCGTTTCGAATACGTCGACTATGATCCGTCGATCACCTCGAGCCTCGAATTTAAGGGCCGCAATAACTTTGCT
Organism: Puia sp.; assembly: GCA_036499285.1. Classification (GTDB taxonomy): domain Bacteria; phylum Bacteroidota; class Bacteroidia; order Chitinophagales; family Chitinophagaceae; genus Puia. The sequence continues at coordinate 229,658 of DASYEB010000008.1, forward strand.
ACCGGTTATTTCTTTGTCCGCAGCAATACGCTGGACAGACCTTTGTATCCCCGCAAGGGAGTAAAGTTCGAAGCCGAAGCGGACCATGTATTCCCTCAGACCCCGGACGTACAGTATTTCAATTCCACCGTTACCCGGACGGACACGAGCTTTTCGAGCGCGTCGTACGAACGCTTCCTGCTCAACTTCGATCAGTATGTGCCGCTGAGCGAAAAATATACCCTGCTGATGCGCGTACAGGGAGGGCTCAACCTGCATTATAAGAATAATATCATGAATGAGTTCTCCATCGGCGGGATGACCAGCCAGTTCCATAACCAGGTGCCGTTTGCAGGACTGCGGGAAGGCACTTTTTATTCATCGAGCATCGCGGAAGGAGTCCTGGGGTTACGTTACCAGCTGTTCGCCAATGTGCTGATCACGGGCAGGGCCAACGTATTGTTCAATAACTTTATCAATAAGAGCACCTTTTTTACGACACCGGATTTCCTCTCCGGTTATGCATTGACGTTCACCTACAATTTTGCGTTGGGGCCGCTGGAGCTCAGCGCGATGTATAGTGATCAGTCGAAGTCGTTGCTGGGGTATATAAATATCGGGATACCATTTTAGCCCCTCTACTCGCGGGCCTTTAAAAAATCGCTTACTATATAGCTGATCAGACGACCGGTCGAAGGATTGGAGCATCCGTTGCCCACACAGACTGCGCCTTCGCAGATGTGGAGATAGGCTATCTTCGAGTCGATGGCGGCAAAAGTGACGTACTGGCGGGCATGCAACGGCGTGAGACCGGAAGGCGGCAGACCCGCGCCGGGAACCTGGGCAATGGCATCGAGGTCCAGCTCGAGGCCGATATAATTGTCTTCTGTAAAACCGGTGGCATGTGCTACGGCCTGTGTAAAGGTCCTTTTTTCCAGCACGAAGATGTCCTCATACGTAATACAATCGATAAAGGGATTGTTGAGAATATCCGTCCAGACATTTTGCGGCAGATAGTTCTCATGAACACCGATGACGCAATATTTTTCCATAAAGCCATCTTCCTCCGCATACCGGACGCCGTTGGCGCTGTGGCGGCCTTCCACGGGACTAAATTCGGGATGGGCGTCGAGGTTGACGGCATTGATCTGCGCCAGCGGGATGTACCCGGCCTTGTGTAAACCTTTCGCAGCCCCCTTGATCAGCGGGTAGGTATTGTTGTGACCGCCGGCAATGACGATGGGTATTTTGCCTGCGGCGGTAATGACGCGGATCAGCGGCTCTACGGCCTCATCTATCGTGTGTACCGCGTGGCGATAGGCCATGATCTTTTCTTCCGGATCGGAAGCATTGTCTTCGATCAGCTGCGACAGGTCGCTGAAGTCGAAATGCCCGAGCAGAAGGATGTTGCCGCCCTGTAAAAAATCATTGCTTTGTATGTTGAGAAAATTCTTCAGGAAATATTTCCAGGCCGTCTCGCCTCCCCCCTGCCCTTCACTGGCCCTCACGCCGATGTCTTCAGGGATGCCCAGCAGGACATATTCCGCCGGCGACTGCTCGATCGAGGAGTTGATGTTCGCCGCATCGGCTGCCACGAGGATCTCCTCCCCCAGCCGGGTTTCGAACTTTCGGACTTTCGTAAAAGAAAGAACATCCGACTTGCTGTAAACCTTGAGCTGTGATTGGATGGCAATGAGCTGTGACATGGCGGAAATTTTAGAACCTGAATTTACGAATAAATTAGATGCCTATCTTTTTATCCACAATACCCATGATGGCTGTCTCGGCCCGTATCGTCTGCTCCTGGATGGCTTTTCCCTTCTCCAGGATCTCCGCAACAAAGGCCTTATCATCATAACCGGAGGCATTGATCCGCACATTCAGGAACGCCCCCAAGACACCGGCACGGGCACAAAGCGCGCCTACTCCAACGTCCGAAACGGAGTTGGGGTTACCGGTTTCCGCCATGGCCCGGATCAGGTCCATACTGGCAAAAGCCAGCTCCATGACCCGGAAGGGCACTTCGATGGCAACCCGGGTAGCATCCTGGATCGCCTTGTGACGAATGGCTTTCTCTTCTTCGTTTGCCTTTGGCAGGGAGAAGGCGGCCATGATCCCATTAAAAGCATGGGTATCGGCGTCCACGAGACGGAGCAGCTGGTCCTTATATCCCTGTCCTTTTTCGGCCCAGTCGCTGAACTCCTTCCACCTGACATCCCAGCCCTTCTTATGCGAGGATAGATTGGCAACCATCGTGGCAAGGGAGGCGCCGAGAGCAGCGGCATAGGCCGCGATGGAGCCACCCCCGGGGGCAGGACTTTCGCTGGCCGTTTCATCCGCAAAGTCGCGCAGGGACATGCCGGTCAGCTTGTCGCCGGCGGCGCTGCGAAGCTGGTATTCGATGATCCGCTCCTGCGGAACAAAAGGACCAAGTTCATCCAGTCCCATGGAGAGAATAGCGATCCGGATCAGCTCCTTTTCGGAGACGCCCGTGCTGCGCTGTTGTTTTTCCAGGAAATATTTGCCGGCATCCAACATGGCTTTTAACGGGATCAGCCCTACCAGCTCGCTGCCCGTAACACGCAGACCCCGCTCTGCTGCCGACTGGCAGACGGCATCGAAGGCGATATGGACCGGCGTGACATTGATATTGGTGAGGTTCATCGAGATCTGGGCAACGCCATATTCTTCGATAAACCAGCCGATGGCTTTTACAAATTTGAGCGCGCCGGGGACCTTTACACCATCAGGTAATACCCGGCCCGCCTCGCGGACATCAAAGGCCACAGCGTTCGCGCGACGGGTGGAGGTTGTATTGAGGTTGACATTATAGGCCACAAGGAAATCCCGCGCGCCGATGACCGTAGCGCCGCGGCGGGCGTCGAATTCGGCAGGACCGAAGTCGGGTTTCCACTCGGGGGTCTTTATCTTTTTGAAGAAGCCTTCGTATTCGCCGGCGCGGATGACCGAAAGGTTGCTCCGGCTTTTGTCGGGCTGCGCGGCTTCATAGAGATAGACGGGAAGCTGTAGTTCGTTTCCCACCTTTTCAGCCAGTCGCCGGGCCCAGACGGCGGTCTCTTCCATGCTGATGCCGGCAATGGGGATCAGCGGGCAGACATCGGTGGCGCCCATACGGGGATGTTCCCCTTTGTGCTGGCGCATGTCGATGATCTCGCCGGCTTTCTTGATGGCGAGAAAAGCAGCTTCGATGACGGCGGCAGGTGTGCCGACAAAGGTAACGACGGTGCGATTGGTGGCTTTTCCGGGGTCGACGTTCAGCAGCCTGACGCCGGATACGGTTTCGATCTCATCGGTGATCTGTTTGATAATGGCCGGGTTTTGGCCTTCGCTGAAGTTTGGTACACATTCAATTATTTGGTCCATATGGGAAGCGCGGGTATTGGTCTGCCGCAGCGGCAAGTTAAAGAATAAAAATTATTCGTCCCTTATGCCTATGCGCATGCGGACCGGGCCTCATTCCGCCGTGTCGGGGCGGCGCCGCGGGCGGATGAAATCCAGCGGATTGTTGCGGAAGTAACGCCAGAGGATCCCCAGGAAACCCGGATACTCGCGGACGCGGACCCCGCGCGAGCGGGCAGCGACGATAAAGGCCAGCGAAAAGCTGACAAGGAAGTTGAAGAAGCCGATGCCGAACACACCGCCGACAACGGTGGCGAGATACCAGGGGTCGATGTTCCGGATGCCAAGCCCATAAACGGCGAGCGAAGTATTCCCCGCCGAGATCGTGATATGCCGTATCTCAAACCGCGTCCCGAAGATCTCCCCAAAGAAACCAGCCATTCCCAGGAAAAAGCCCAGCGAGATATTACCGATCAGGGAACCCGCATGATGTTCAACATAATCCGCAAGCCGGCGCAGGCGTTCAGCCGGCAGGGAGATCCGGAGAACGGGATGCGTCTGCAGACGCTGGCTGACATTGCTGTACTGGATCTTGTTCTGCACATACCCGGCGATGATGCCGCTGAGGAAAAGGAAGACACCCGTGTTACAGGCATAGAGCAGGGAAAGACTTTGCCAGGGATGCTGATCCCGCAGCATGTGCATCGCGGCGGCTCCCGACACCAGCTTTGAACCGAAGATCTTGTCATAGCCCCAGGCTATCAGCCACATGCCGGGAAACATGATAAGGAGGTTACCGATAAACGAAGCGATCTGGCTGCGGGATACCTTTGCCACGGTAACCGCAAGGTTATAAAGATTAGGCTGGCCGGCTCCTTTTTTTGTATCGAGCGAGCTGGCTACCGCGCTGGCCGTGAAGGCCGGTTGTTTGGTGGCAAGCGTCGTATGTGTTTCTTCGATAAGGATGAACCCGATGCTATAGTTGACGCTATAGGCAAAGCCATGCCAGAAGATAGCCATGGGCAGGCGGGTGAGAAGGTTTTTAACCAGCACCATCAGGCAGACCCAGACCCCGCCGCCCATAGCGCTTTTCAGCATAGCCCGGTACTCGGTCCAGGTGGCGGTGATATATTTGCTGCCTTTGGCGCCCTTGTGTTCGGCGATCTGGTAGGCCAGGTAACCCAGCGACTGCGACATAAACTCCAGGATGCTGTTCTTTCTGTTCTCATTACGGACCAGCATGCGGAAGAAGTCTACAAATTTCCCCACGTCGAAATTATGATCCTGGTCCACCAGGTCAACGAGGATGGACATACGCTCGAGGCGATTGGCCAGCAACAGCAGCATATAGGTCTGGTGCAGGCTGGCGCCGCGTTGCGAATGGTTCTCGCGGATGTAGTCGATACATTCGTGACACCAGGTAAGCTGCTGATTGATCTTTGCGGCAATGGTAACCGGGGCTGCGGTACGGTCCTTGTCGTTGATCCATTCTTCCAGCTCGTGTACGAGATAATTCTGTTCGACAAAAGGATTGTCCTCCCGATAGTGTTCGGGGATATATAACAGTACCTCTTTTTCCAGTCCGAGCTGGGCGACCTGGAAGGTCAGCGTCTTTAAAGCGATCAGCAGCTGTTGCAGGATACGGCGGTCGTCTATATGCAGGGAAAGACCAAGGCTTGTAAAAAAGGCTATCCAGGTGCTGCGGGGTATGTCTTCCACCCACAGAAAGTCGTTGCTTCGGAAAAAAACGCGGTTCAGAACATACAAAAAGTCGTTCTCGTTATGCAGTGTAGGCAGCAGCTTGTGACGCAGACGCCCGAAAAACTCCTGCCAGAATCCGCGGGCCAAAGGAATGCCGCTTTCCATCAGCGCGGGCGAAAGATCGGCGCGGACCAGCTGCGAAAGAATAGCATGCCGGAGATTGCCCAGCAGGACAGGGCTTTGATAAAGGCCGGCCGTTGCCGCCTCCAGGTTCAGCGCTGCGTCGCGACGGCCTTTTGCAGGACGGATAGCCGAAAAGAAAGACACGAGGAAGTCAAGCCCGGCCTCGTTGTCTGCAATGGAGATAACGGTGCTCCGTCCTTTTACGGATTCGATAAAGTCAGGTTTGGTCTTTTTCTTTCGTCCGAACATAAGATCAATTAATGGGCTCTCCGTTTATAAACACCTGTCCGATAAGATCCGATCCAAAAGCATAAGGCAGATAGGCCAGCGAAGGCACCGGCCGCGTGATGATAAGATTGGCTTTTTTCCCGACCGTGATACTGCCCAGCTTATCGCCCAGCGACATGGCATAAGCCCCGTTGAGGGTAGCCGCATTTATCGCCTCTTCGGGCAACATGCGCATCTGGATACAGCTCATCGCCACGACCAGGTTCATGTTGCCGCTGGGGCTGGAGCCGGGATTGAAGTCGGAAGCCAGGGCTATGGCGCAGCCGGCGTCGATGAGGGCCCTTGCCGGTTGAAAGGCCATACGCAGGAAGAAGGCGGCCGTCGGCAACAATGTCCCGATGGTGTTGGACCCTGCCAGTATGGCGATGGTTTTTTCATCCATCGTCTCGAGGTGATCGACTGACAAAGCGCCCAGTTTGACCCCGACCTCTACCCCACCCGACAGGTTCAGCTGGTTGGCGTGGATCTTGGGCCGCAGGCCATGGTTCATACCGGCCCGGACGACCTGTTCCGTTTCGGCGGGGCTGAAAAAACCGTTCTCACAAAAGACGTCGATATAATCCGCCAGCCCTTCCCGGGCGATGACGGGCAGCATCTCATTTATGATCAGACCGATATATCCCTGGTGATCTTCCCGGTAGACAGCGGGATAGGTATGTGCCCCGAGAAAGGTGGCTTTAATGGCAAGCCCCGACCGCTCTTTCAGTTTTTTTATGACACGCAGCATCTTCAGCTCATCTTCTACCGTCAGGCCATAGCCGCTTTTTATTTCGATGGCGCCGGTGCCCAGCCGTGCGAGGTCGTTGAGTCGTCGCCAGGCGTCGTTGAAGAGGGTATCATCCGAAGTAGCAGCCAGCTTGCGCGCCGAGTTGAGGATGCCGCCGCCTTTGGCATTGATATCGGCATAGCTGAGGCCTTTGAGCTTGTCGACAAATTCCGATTCCCGGCTGCCGGCAAAGACCAGGTGGGTATGGCTGTCACACCAGGCGGGCAGGACGAGACAGCCGGAGGCATCGATAAGTTGCGACTCTGCATCTTTATGGGGATTGGCGGGTTGCGGGTTGCTGCGATGCTCATCCAACTGCCGCCTCCAGACCTCTGGTAATTCGGGCATGGAGCCGTACCCCGCGATCTGTTCGTCTTCGACATGCAGCCAGGCATTGTCGATACAAGGCAGAACGGCCAGTTCACCGCCCCGCAGCAGATGACTTTCCGCGCGTGTGCCGACCAGTTGACGGATGTGGTATATGAGGCGGGATGACATGCCGTAAGATAAGATACTAATCTCACCTCACAAAAAATCCGCCTTATCCAGCTTCCGCGCAATGCGGCAGGCCGCATTGATCAGCCCCACATGACTGTACGTCTGTGGAAAATTCCCCCACTGCGATCCGTCCGTCGTAGCATCTTCGCTAAAGATCCCAAGGTGATTGCTGAAGGAGAGCAATTGATTCAGATTATGTATCGCGTCGTCAATGCGGCCGACACAGGCCAGTGCATCGACATACCAGAAGGCGCAGACCAGGAAAGTGCTTTCGGGGAAACCAAAGTCGTCGTAATGTTTGTACCGGTAAAAAAGACCATTCTCCGCCAGCAATTCCTTCTCCAGCGCAATGATATGGCTCTTTGCCGTATCGCTCCGGTGGTCAAGATAATCCATGGTGATCATCGCCAGCGTACTGGCGTCGAGATTCGCAGAGCCGATAGCCTGGGTATAAAGCAACCGGGCGGGATCGTAAGTCTGCTGGATCAGCTGGTCGGCGGCAATGGCGATACGGCTGGCCTTGCTCATCAGGGGCTGGTCGTTGAAGAGTGCGGCGATCTTATACGCGGCCTTGGCGCCGGCCCAATGGAACAGGAGGGTGTAGGTATGTACCTGCTCAGCCTTGCGGAACTCCCAGAGACCGGAATCGGGAAGGGACAGCGTACGTTCGATCTGGCTGAGCAGCCAGGGCACGATACGCTGATAGCTGCTTTTTTTCACGAACAGCAGGCGTTTGTCGGAATACAACGGCAGCAGACTCACCAGCACCTGCCCATACACGTCATGCTGGGACTGGATATACGCCTTGTTGCCGATACGCACCGGCTTGTTGCCAAGATATCCTGCCAGGTCAAGACTGATCTCGTAAAGCTTTTTGTCCCCGCCGATGGAATACAACGGCTGCAGCGAGTCCGTAGCGTTGTGAAGGATATTGTAGATAAAGTCAAAATACTTCTCCAGCTCTTCGAAGTGACCGATCTGGTTAAACGCCCTCAGCGTATAGTGAGCATCGCGGAACCAGCAGTAACGGTAATCCCAGTTGCGGGTGCTGTCATGAAATTCGGGGAGGCTGGTAGTACCCGAGGCAATGATCCCGCCGGTGTCCTCATACTGGTGCATTTTGAGGACAAGAGCGCTGCGGATGATCTCTTCCTGGTAGATATCGGGCAGATAGGAGCTCTTGATCCAGGACTGCCAGTCTTCGGTCGTCTTGCGGATAAATTCCTCCGCCGTCTCTTTTAATGGCGCCTCCATCGGCTCTCCATAAGCCAGAACGAGATAGCGGTCCTGGTCGAGGACAAAGGATTTCTCCTTTTGGATATAGGTCAGCGGCACATCGGTGGTCAGCCTTACCTGCTGGTCGAGGTTGAGGTAACGGATATGATTGCTGCCGATCACCGACTCGGGGATCAGCTTGCCATAGTCTCCCCGTGGCTGACAACAAACGGTAACAGCGGGTGTGCCTTCCAGTAGCTGGATCTTACGGACCAGCATAAGCGGGCGGAACTGTCGTTCGTAGATGCGCATACGCGGGGCGCAGTCGATGACGACAAACTTGCCGTCACTACAGGTAAATTCCGTACACAGCACATTCGTATTAGGAATATAATACTGGCGGACACGCGCATTCTCGTCAGTGGAACGGACATAAAAATGGCCGCCATTCTCTTCGTCGAGCAGGGAGCCAAACAGGAAACTACTGTCAAATCGGGGCAGGCACATCCACTTTATGTCCGCCCTGGTATCGATGTAAGCCAGGTAGGAACAGTTGCCGATGACGCCCATGTTGTACTTGTGAACCGGCATGTATTATACTTTTTCTGTCTGTGTCAGTGGAACCGTCAGGGAATTCAGCAGGGGCAATACCTGCTGCTGCGAGAGGATGGTATATTGGGCCGCCGACGCGCCATTGTTTACCTTAATGGTATAGGCTTCTCCTTCCAAAGCCTTGAACATGTCCTCATCGGTGGTATCATCACCCAGGCAGAGGACAAAATCGGGATCCGTTTCATTGATTATTTTAAGGGCCGAGGCGCCTTTGTCAAAACCGGATATACGGACCTCCACTACTCTATTGCCGTCGATGACCTGCAGCGTAGTATTCTGGATGAGCTGGGATAGCGTATTGAGTAATTCACGGGACCGGGAAAAACCGAGTCCGGTCTGGGTATTCCGGTAGTGCCAGGCGATGGTATTGCGTTTCTCCTCGATAAAGGAGCCGGCGCAACGGATGACGAAGAGCTGCATTACACGGCGGATCTCGTCTTTCCAGAGTTCGGACACAGACACCATCTGTTGCCAGGCGCCGTTGCGCGGACGGTAGCTGGCGCCATGTTCGGCGACGAGTGTCAGCGGCATAGACCCCAGCCAGCGGTCGAGCGAGGAGAGGTCGCGGCCGCTGATGATGACGACATGGTTCCTTTCATCGCCGCAGAGACGTCCCAGCAGCTCGCGAACGGCATTGTCCGGAGCGGCCTCCGACGGGATCCTTGAAAAAGGCACGAGGGTGCCGTCATAGTCCAGCAGCAAGCAGCGATTTTTTGACCGCTGGTAGTGCCGGCGGATGCCGTTGAGCGTCTTTTCGTCCAGCACCTTTACCTTTTGTTTCTGCTGTTCCTGTTTCACGGCTGCCAACTGGTCCATGAAATCGTTGACCCATTTGAAGACATCGTACTCTTGTAATCTCCTTTGCATGAGGGAGATCCTGTTGCGTTGTTCGTAGAGCGGCATGGCCAGTGCGCGGGTAATGGAGGACGCCACGTCGGCAACATCGGTCGGGTTGACGAGGATGGCTTCGCTAAGCTCGCTGGCGGCTCCGGCCAGCTCGCTGAGGATCAGCACGCCGCGACCCAGGCTGCTGGCCACGTATTCCTTGGCGACGAGATTCATCCCATCCCGGAGAGGCGTGATGAGGGCCACGTCGGCCGCCTGGTAGAGTGCGACAAGGTCTTTGAACGGCGTGTGATTATAGCGGTAGATCAGCGGTTGCCAGCTGATGGAGGAGAAGCGGCCGTTGATCGTGCCGATCTTTTCTTCAATACTCCTTTTCCGATCATTATAGGCGGGTATAGTGTCCCGTGAGGGAACGATATTCAGAATAAAAACCATTTTCTCCTTCCATTCGGGATAACGCTCGAGGAAGTATTCGAAGCCGTTGAGCCGCTGCATCAATCCCTTGGTATAATCGAGGCGGTCGACGGAAAAGATGATCTTTTTGTCTCCGATGTCGGACCGCACCTTGTTTCTGATCTCTTCCACTTCGGGGTCGCCGGCCGCCTGTTGAAATTTATTATAGTCGATACCGATGGGGAACAGGTCGATCCGGACGAGGCGGTCCTGGTACTGCAGGTTATGGAAGTAGTTGTCCACTCCCAGCAGCATCTTTACCGACTGGAGGAAATGCTGCACATAGTCGTAGGTATGAAAGCCGATGAGATCGGCGCCCATTACGCCATGCAGAAGGGTCTTCTTCCATTCCGTAGGCAGAAGCCGAAAGATCTCGTAAGATGGAAAAGGTATATGCAGGAAGAAGCCGATAGTCGTCTCCGGTCTTTTCTGCCGCAGCAGGTGAGGCAGTATCATCAGCTGGTAGTCGTGGATCCAGACCTGGTCGCCGGGTTCGAGGATCGGGACGATCTTTTCGGCAAACAGCTGGTTCACCTGCACATAGGCATCGAAGTAAGACTGGTCGTATTCGGCCAGGGAAGAAAAATAATGGAACAGGGGCCAGAGCACAGAATTGGAAAACCCGTTGTAATATTTGTCATACAGGTCTTTATCCGTAAAGATCGGGACGATGTCAAAGTCCTGTTCAGCAGCATGAGAAGCCGCTACCTGGTCCCAGTCATCCTGGGGAAAATCCGCCACACCGATCCACATTTTCCCGGTGAGGTCGCCTCTTTGCGCGGATGTGTTCTCGAAATAACTCTTGATAGCTGATACGAGACCGCCGGAACTCTGCCGGAGGCTTACCTTATCGCCTTCTCTGTCCAGCGAGAAAGGGAGACGGTTGGATATTATGATTAATCGGCCCATAGTGTGATCCTTCTTGGGGTCTTGACCCATAATCTCTTAGACAACAATGAGGCCAAAATGGAAAAGACCTATTTCAATCTTTCAGTGATATCGAGCCGGTACTGACGGGCCGTATCTTTGGCGATGTCATAACCCGCATCTGCATGGCGGATCACCCCTATCCCCGGATCATTGCGCAGGACACGCGCGATGCGCGCCGCGGCTTCGGTTGTTCCGTCGGCCACGATGACCATGCCGGCGTGGATACTATACCCCATCCCTACCCCACCTCCGTGATGCAGGCTGACCCAACTGGCGCCACCGGCAGTATTGATAAGCGCGTTGAGCAGGGGCCAGTCGGCCACAGCGTCGCTGCCGTCGAGCATAGCTTCGGTCTCGCGGTTTGGAGAGGCGACCGAACCCGTATCGAGGTGGTCCCGGCCGATGACGATGGGAGCCTTGACCTTGCCTGTGCGGACAAGCTCATTAAAGACAAGACCGGCTTTTTCCCTTTCACCCTGTCCGAGCCAGCAGATGCGGGCGGGCAGCCCCTGGAAGGCTATTTTTTCTTTTGCCAGGCGCAGCCAGCGCTGCAGAGAGCTATTCTCCGGGAAGAGCTTGGAAATGACCTCGTCGGTCACCGCGATGTCGGCCGGGTCTCCGCTGAGGGCCGCCCAGCGGAACGGCCCTTTTCCTTCGCAGAAAAGCGGGCGGATATAGGCCGGTACAAAACCAGGGAAACCAAACGCATTTTCCAGCCCCCGTTCTGCGGCCCTCGCCCGGAGGTTATTTCCATAGTCAAAGGTGATGGCGCCGCGGCTTTGGAGTTCAAGCATACATTCCACATGACGATACATGGACTGGTAGGCATAGTCGGTATATTGCTGAGGATTGTCCTTACGCAGGACTACGGCCTGGTCATGTGTCAGCTCGTGCGGCCAGTATCCGATGAGAGGGTCATGGGCCGAGGTCTGGTCGGTAAGCGTATCGGGCGTGACGTTACGGTCGATCAGGCGCTGCAGCAGGTGGACGGCATTACACCGGACGCCGATGGAAACGACTTCCCCCTTGCTCCGGGCGTCGAGCGCGCGGTCGATAGCCGCATCCATGTCGTCCATTTTTACGTCGAGATAACGGGTCTCGATGCGTTTGTCGATCCTCCATTGCTCTACTTCTGCGATAAGGGCAACGCCTTCGTTCATCGTGATTGCCAGGGGCTGGGCGCCGCCCATGCCGCCGAGGCCGGCAGTAACGTTGAGAGTTCCGCGCAGGCTTCCTCCAAAATGTTTGTTGGCCGCGGCGGAATAGGTCTCATAGGTACCCTGGACGATCCCCTGGGAGCCGATATAGATCCAGGAACCGGCCGTCATCTGGCCATACATCATCAGGCCTTTCTTCTCCAGTTCGTCGAAATGCGCCCAGTCCGCCCATTTTGGCACCAGCTGGGAGTTGGAGATCAGGACACGGGGCGCGTCGGTATGTGTACGAAGGATGCCGACGGGTTTGCCGCTTTGGATCAGCAGGGTCTCATCGTCTTCAAGATCCTTAAGGGCTTTGATGATCAGCTCGAGGGCTTCAAAATTCCGGGCAGCCTTGCCACGCCCGCCATAGACGATGAGTTCCTCCGGGCGCTCGGCCACGGCTGGATCAAGATTGTTCAGCAGCATGCGCAGCGCGGCTTCCTGGACCCAGCCTTTGCAATTCAGTTGAGAACCGGTCGGAGTGCGGTATCGGATGGCGTCGTATGCAATCATGGCTATAAAAATTTAAAAACCCGGGGAGTTATCCCGGGTTGCTAAAATAAATAAAAATTGATAGGCGTGAGAAAAGAGAAAAAAATCATAGGACAAAATCCAATGGTAATCTTTTTAACCAGTTAGAGTTTAGTGGCTCAGATTTTGGGTTTAGGAGATCCTTGATGCAATATAAATGCAGGCGGGATATGTCCCTGCGACAGTTTACGACCGCGTCGTTTTGGGGCAAAACCGTGTCGTTTAGCCTATAGGCGTGTTGGAGAGGGGCTTTTTTTGGGGACCCCGGGAGCTACAACCCAAATTTCTTCTCATAATCCTGGTTCAGTGCAATGCCTTTTTCCCGGGCCAGCCTGTCGCAGGTCGACACAAAAGAAAAGTCCCGGATGATGGCGTGCAGCTTTTGGATGTCATCGGAGAAGATCCGGTCCTCGCTGGCGAACTCCACAAAATTGCGGACATATTCATGCGCCCCTTCGAGGACAGGACTGCTTTTCAGCGGGCGCCGGAACTCGATGGCCTGGCAGGCGCTCATCAGCTCGATGGCAAGGATATATTCCAGGTTGTCCAGCACCTGGTTGAGCTTTCGGCCGCTGATGCTGCCCATGCTGACATGATCTTCCTGCCCGAGGGAGGTAGGGATGCTGTCGGCGCTGGCAGGGAAGCAGAGGGTCTTGTTCTCGGTGACCAGGGCGGCAGTGGTATACTGCGGGATCATAAAACCGCTGTTGAGCCCCACGTTGCTCATCAGCAGCAGGGGCAGTCCCCATTTGCCTTCGAGCAGCAGGTAACAGCGGCGATCGGAGATGTTGCCGATCTCGGCTGCGGCAAAACAGGCATAGTCCAGCGGCAGAGCCAGCGGCTGGCCGTGAAAGTTGCCGCCGCTGATGGTTTCGCCTTCGTCAAGGATGATGGGGTTGTCGGTGACCGAATTGAGTTCGATCTCCGTCAGCTCACGAAGATGTAACCAGGCATTCCGCGAGGCGCCGTGGACCTGTGGCATACAGCGCAGCGAATAGGGATCCTGGACCCGGCCGCAGTCGACGTGGCTCTGCATGATATCGCTGTCACGCAGGAGACGCCGGAGCCTTTGCGCCACCAGCAGGCTGCCGTCATAAGGGCGCAGGCGGTGGAGGCGTTCGTCAAACGGGGCCTTCGTGCCCGTCAGGGCTTCCAGGCTCATGGCGCCGATGATGTCCGCGGCTTCGAGACAGTTGTGAAGCCTTTGTATGGCCTTTACCGCAAAAGCCAGGATGAACTGGGTGCCGTTGATCAGCGCCAGCCCTTCCTTGGGACCCAGCGTGATGGGAGCAAGACCATATTGATCCAGGACCTGCCGGGTGGGTTGTCTTTTGCCCCGGTGAAAGACTTCGCCCAGTCCGATTAGGGGGAGAAACAGATGCGACAGCGGGGCCAGGTCGCCGGAGGCGCCTACCGAGCCTTTTTCAGGGACGACAGGGACGACGTCTTCACTGAGCATCCAGAGGATCCGCTGCAGCGTCGTCAGCTGTACCCCCGAATAACCCCGCGCAAGTGCGTGAACCTTGGTGATCAGCATGATCCGGCCTATCTCTTCCGGGATGGGATTGCCTACCCCGACACTATGGCTCTGGAGGATCTTATGCTGCAGCACCTGGGTGTCCTCTTCGGATATTTTTGTATTGGCGAGAATGCCAAAACCGGTGTTGACCCCATAGACGGTAGTGTGATGGCTAACGATATCGGCTATGTGCTGCTGGCTGGTCTTGATCCTGTCGATGGCGGCGGGAGACAGGACCCCGTTCCGGGCACCGGAAGCCAGCTCGATGGTAGCAGCTATAGTTAGTTGATCGATCCCGTACTGAAAGCTATCGTTAGACATGACCCGTTTTTAGGCGCCGAAGGTAATAAAAATTACTTGAGCAGGCGCCGCAGAAACTCATCGCGGCGGCGGCTGGCTACCTCGATAACACTGCCATCTTCCATCTCGACGGAGCCGCCCCGGCCCTTCTGGTATTTTTTTATACGGGACAGGTTGATGATATGTGAATTGTGGATCCGGCAAAAGATGGTTTCGGGTAAGATCTCTTCATAATCTTTTACCGTTCGCGTCGCCAGGATGGGTTCGCCCCTGGAAAGATAGATGCTGGTATAATTCCCCTTTGCTTCAAACCGGATAATGTCCTGAACAGTTATAAAGATCAGCCCGTTGATGGTAGGGATAGCCATCTTCTGCTGGGGCAGGCGTAATGTCCCTACATTATCGAGCAGCATTTTCATTTGCTGGACGATGGTGTACTCATCCGGTTTTTTCTCCACCCTGCTGATCGCGTTCCGCAGGTCGTCAATATCCACGGGTTTGAGCAGGTAGTCGACCGCGCTGTACTTAAAGGCCCGGACGGCATAGTTGTCAAACGCCGTGACAAAGATGACCTTAAAGTCGATGGGCTGCAGCTGATTGAGCAGGTCAAAGGCATTACCCTGCGCCATTTCGATGTCCAGCAGGACAAGGTCGGGTCTTGTTTCCCGGATCAGCGGCAGGGCCGTCTCCACTCCGCCTGCAGTGCCCACGATGATGACCTGGGGGCAGTAATTCTCCAGGAGCCTTTGCAGGATCCTGATGCTGTCTGTTTCATCGTCTACCAACACTGTTCTGATCATATGGCCTGGTTTTCTGAGAGGATGTGAAAGAGAGGAAATTCCATAACAACACGCGTACCCGTCGGCTTTCCCGTATCATCTTCGAGGTCGATGACATCGATGAGAATGCTGTCGTTGTACCTGGTGTTCATCATACGGATCCGGTCGGCCGTCAGGGACATCCCTTTCGACTGATATTCGATGTGTTCGCGGGTCTTGAAGCTGCCGGCTTTCTTTCGTCCGATGCCATTGTCCTCAACGGTAACGACCAGCCGGTCACCCGCTTTGTGAAATTTTATAGTGATAAGTCCCTTGCCTTCCGTCTTATGCCGGAGGCCATGGCGCATGCTGTTCTCCACATAAGGCTGTATCAGCATCGGGGGGATGATATAGGTTTCGTCGTTGACCTCCGGGTCGACTTCAATGAAATAGTCCATCTTTTCCTTGAACCGCAGCTTTTCCAGCGCGAGATACCCCGACAGATAGCTGATCTCGTCGGGCAGCGGTATAAAGGGCTTGCTGGAATTCTGGAGGGTGGCGCGGATAAGTTTGGCAAAGCCGCTGATATATTTGTTGGCGGCAAAGATGTCCTGGTCGAAGATGTATTGCTGGATGGAATTGAGACAATTGAAAATAAAATGTGGGTTCATCTGGGCCTGAAGAGCGGTATGTTCCATTTCCATCATCCGCTGGCTAAGCTGTTCTTTTTCTTTTTCCCGTTTACGGATATGCGCGATACGCAGGGAAACAAAAAGCCAGGTCAGCGACAGGAAAGCGGCGAGGATCAGGCCATAGAACCAGGTTGCCTGCCAGAAAGGTGTGGTGACGCCAAAATGAAGCGAGAGCAAAGCGCTGCTGACCCCAAACTTATTGATGGCCTGCAATTGCAGCTCGTAATTGCCGGATGGAAGGGTCGGATATTCAATAAAGGCTTCTTTGGTAGTACGCCAGCTGCTGTCCAGGCCCAACAGGCGATAGCGATAGGAAATACCTCCGACCGAACGATAGGATATGCCGGCAAACTCAAGGCGGATACTCTTATCGGTGAATGGAAGCATAAGCCCGGACGTATCGTCAATCCTTTCTCTTCCGGAATTGAGGACCGACAGCAGGTAAAGACGGCAGCCTTCCGAGAGGTCTATCTTTGTTTCGTCGAAGTAGCTCAAACCGGCAGGCGTGCCCACATAAAGCGTGGAACTGTCGGCGTAGATCACATTGACCATGTCCGACCCCAGACCGTCCTGGGAGGTATATTGGGCAATGGGATAACCGGGCTTGTCAAGACGAACCCTGTTCAATCCCTTGTCAGTGCCTATCCAAAGGTCGTTGTTGTGGATGAGCATGGTGCGGCAGATATCGCTGGTCAATCCCTGGCTCCTGCTAAAACCCGTGATGACGCGGCCGTCCTTATAGCCGACTACACCGGCATCATAGGATGCCACCCACAACGTACCATCTGCCGATTCGGCAAGTGCCGAGATCCGTTTTTGAAAAAAAGGGATTTTTTTGCCCATGAAGATCACCGACCTGTCCGGAGGCAGGGCATACAGTCCGTTGAGGGTTCCGATCAGGATGGTGTCCCTGCGATAATACACGGTGGTAGAGCGTTCGTGCCATAACGTGTCCGTCACCCGGAAGGTATGAAGGTCGAATAAGGCTACGCCCCAGAAAGTGCCCAGCAGCAATTCATCCCGGTTTTTGGGAAAGACGGATTTCAGTCCCTCCGCAATATCACGATCACGGTGAAGATCGGGGGCAAGCTCAGTCAGCTGGTCGTCCGAGGCAACGAGATAATTTCCGTTGGGCAGCCAGCTAAAGTCGAGGATCCTGTTCTTGGAAACACCTGTAGAGGTGGCGCCTGACAGCTGCGTCATCCCGGGCAGCGAAAAACTGAAAATATAGTTATGATTGTCTCCTGCGAGGAGCCGGTTACCCATTTTGTTGATGGCGTAAATAGAAGAGGCTTCTGTGCCGGGGGCCTTCAATCGTATCGTGCGAAATTCATCCGAGTTAAGCCGGTAGATCCCCTGGCCAAGTGTCGTGAACCAGGTGTTACCGGTGGCATCCTTAAAGGTCCGGGAGACTTGTTTGCCCGGCAGGAAGATCCGGGTGGTCCCGGTGGAAGTATTGTATTCGTTTGCGCCGGCAAATTCATTGATAAAAAAAAGGCTGTCATCGACACTCGTATAGCTGAGATGTCTGAAGTGTACCCAATCAAAGAAAAAGGTGGTAGTCTTTCCTGTAGCGAACAACCGGACAGCCGCCAGATTACTATCGGCCCGCCAGATCATCCCTTTTGGATTGATACAGATAAAACCGGGCCACGCGCTCGCGATGTAGATCGGGAATAACGGAGTAAAACGGTTGCCCGAAAACTTATACACCTCTTTGTCTGCCTGTACCAGGAAATGCCCGTCGCTGCTCCGGCTGATCGCACCACAATTCCGGATCGGCTGATTCCCGATAGAGTCGATCTCTCTCAGGACGCCGCTGGTAGTGACAAGATGCAATACCGATCTTTCCTGCACCAGGACATTTCCTTCCGCATCTTCTGCAAAACGGAGGACATTATCTTTTAGCCGGAAACGATGTAATAACGAATCGTTCTCCTGGTTGTATATTTTTCCTTTGTAGTAATAGCAGATCGCCTTCCGGAAAGGAGCCATCCAGACTCTTCCTTTTGAGTCGCCGAACATTTCCAGGATCTCTACATCGGGTAAACCATCGATGGTTGTATAGTTATGGAAGTGGGTGCCGTCAAAACGGCTGACGCCTGTCTCGGTTCCCGTCCAGATAAAGCCATCCTTGTCTTGGGTGATGCAGTAGACGGTAGAACCCGCCAGACCGTCCGATATATCGTAATGGGTATAGCTGTACTCCTGCGCAGACGTGCAGTTGGATAGGACAAAAAACAGAGAGGTCAGCAGCAGGAATCGCTTCATAAGACCTTATAAAAATAAGGTTTATTCTTTACGATCGTCGGGCTGAGACGAAGGATGATACCAATATTTTTACAGTAGTGACGGAATTGCGCGAACGAATATCGTTTGCTGAAGACGAGACCGATAAAAAAAACCGGGATATCCACAAGGTAGACGAACAGCTGGACCAGGAACCAGCCGACGCCAAACTGTTTGCGGATGCGCACAAAATTGGAGAGCATGATCTGCAGACCTTTGCGGTCATAGAAGTTGTAGTACCCCTTGCCGCCGGAGCCAAACTCCTTGTTGGCCGTTTCCCCCTGGAGGTGAATGACGGAAAGGTCACCATAGATGCAAAGGGGACCGGTCTTTTTCAGCCGTCCGCACCACTCGGCTTCTTCGGCGTAGAGGAAGAAGTCTTCGTCAAGCAGGCCGGCCTGGCTGATGGCGCTGCGTTTGACCATGAGGAAGGCGCCATTGATCCAGTCGACGTCGACGGGCGCGGTCGCACCAACTCCACCACCCTCGACATGAGGTTTTTTGACACCAACCATTTCACCAATCCACTTTATAGCGGCGCCGATAAAAGGCAGCGGCAGCAGATAGTTAAGCCCGCCCTTCATCACATACATTCCCGAAATCTGCGGGGTGCCGTCACTGTTGAGCAGTTGAACGCCTGCAGCAATGTATCCGGAGCTCATCAGCCGCTGGTAACAGACTGCGATGGCGCCGGCTTCGGGTAGCGTATCACCGTTGAGCAGCAGGACCGCGCGCGGGACATCAGGCCCGATGGTCCCCACCGACCTCCTGATCCCCTCGTTATTGGCGCGGGCAAAACCGGCATTGTAGCTCATCTCAATCCACCAGACCCGGGGAAAGGCCCCGGCAATGACCTGCTTGCCGTCATCGCCGGAAGCATTGTCTAGAATAAACACGTCAAAGTCATTGGCAATGGGATCACGGTAAAGATGTTCCAGGCAGTCGAGCACCAGGCGCGTAGACTTATAATTTACTATGATGATCGTTAGAACCATTAGATCGATGCTGTTACGCGGTTGATTAAATAGCTGGCGAACATCCAGCATTTGGATATGACCCCGTTATTTAAAAGCTTTTCCGGCAGTACCCGCTGCCAGGCAAGCATGCTTTGCAGAGGGGCGGGCAAAACGATTGCACCTGATGCTCTGCCCGATCGTTCGACTCCTGCCACAGGTCGCCCAAGCACCGCGCTATCCCGCGCTCCCGCGTTCCTCAAAAACCTCCACCACTCATCATACAGCCGCAGTCCGCGCAGCGTTTGGTAACCGGTCTGCTCCAGCCACTGCAATTTCGCGGGGATCAGCCTTTCCCGAAGAAAAGCAAGGTCATGTCCCGCGCTGATGCCCTCGGCACCAAACGTCGCAACCAGCACACCGGTGTAACGGGTGCGGACGGCAGCATCGCTAAAACAGCGCAGGTTGAAATCCCAGTCCGCGTGCATGCGATAGTGCTGATCATAGTCACCCAAACGCGTGAACAGACTTTTTTTATAAAAGGCTGCCTGGTGCGAGAGGTTGCGGCTAAGCAATTTTTCATAAGTAAACTCACCGTCATAACGGCCCTTATAGCTCGGGCTGAGCACGTCCCCATAAAGAAGATCAAAGCCGGCCACACCCGGGTCTGTAAAAATATCGGGCGCGCCGGAACCATCGCCCAAACCAATTGCACCGGGCGCCGCAAAAAAACCAGCCAGGACTAACGCGTCCTGAAAACTATCATCACTCCCCAAAAAATATAACCACTCCCCTTCCGCCAACCGGATCCCCTTGTTCATCGCGTCATAGACCCCTTTATCCCGCTCGCTGATCCAGCGGGTAATGGTATCCGGATGTCTTTTTATGATGTCGATGGTCGCGTCCTTCGACCCCCCGTCCACAATGATATATTCCAGGTCCCGAAAGGTCTGATCCGCTACGCTCCGGAT
Source organism: Puia sp. (assembly GCA_036499285.1). Taxonomy (GTDB): domain Bacteria; phylum Bacteroidota; class Bacteroidia; order Chitinophagales; family Chitinophagaceae; genus Puia. The sequence continues at coordinate 249,701 of DASYEB010000008.1, forward strand.
CGTTGCCTCCAGTGTGGCTGCTCCGTTGAAGACGACGGTGATGACCGAGACCAGCGGCTTTTTCATCGGCCGGTCTTTTTGGACGATGAAGGAGATAACATCCCGCGCAAGGCCAGAAAGAACCGGAAGCTATTGGGAAAATGAACGGCAATATCATATTTCCTTTTCCATCTTTGCAGGAAAGGAAGCTTGAAGAATCGTTGTCTGAAATCCTCGAAGATCTTGCTTTCGACCCCCTGCGCCTGAAGCATCTTTTTGATCGAGATGACATAGACCGTCATATCGCGGCCGACAACATATTCCAGTTGCCCGCGAAGCTCCGCCGTATTCACTGCAGGAGGCAAACGATCCACCGTCCATTGATAAAACCGATCAGGCGCCTTATAAATGCTCTCGTAGTTGGCTTCCCGGTAGCTGTAGTTCTCGTTGTGAATGGCCCGGTATCCCAAAGCGGTATTGACGTACACGCAACCCGCCCTGACCCCGCTGAGCAGGATGTAACTGTTGTCAGCCATGTGGGGAGTGCCATAATCGGGGAAACCGCCGACGGCAAGCGCGATGTCCCTCCGAACGATGCCGGTGGACCAAAGCAGAATGCCGGCAAGCGGTCCGTTGAGAAAAGCTTCCGGGAATTCAGCCGGCGAAAAGACCCTTTCGGCTCCCAGCTCCATTTCAGCAAGCCCGGAGTTCGTTCCGACCTTTGAACCGGCCAGCTTCGCCTGTTCCAGTCCGTGAAAGAAATTGTCGTGTCCGCCGATATAAAGGCCATAACCGGGATATTCGACCCAAAGCCGGTGCAGCGTCTTCAGCATATCCGGATAGACGGGATCGTCGTCGGTGATCATGACGATATACTGTCCCCGCGACCGCTCGATGCTTTTGTTAAAGCTGGCAACCATGCCGAGGTTGTCCCCATTGTGAAAGTAGCGGAAGCGGGATTCCCCGAATGCCTCTACCACCGCGGAGCCGCTGGCATCAGGGTCGTTGTCGGAGATGACAACCTCAAAGTCGGTAAAGGTCTGAGCCCTGATGATGGCCAGCGTCTCATGGAGAAAGCCGGTCCGACGATAGGTGCTCATACAAAAACTGACCCAGGGTGTATCGCTGTTCAAATCGGGCATAGTGATATCAGTTTACCGGACCCGCCGTAAATAACCTTCGGGCGCCACGCTGATCAGCAGCTTGTTATCGATGGAACGGTCGATCTCAAATTGAGGGTTTGTCTTCAGGAAAGCCTGGGCGGCGCTCCACGGGTTGTCACCCTGGCCCCATGGCCTGCCGGGCAGGTAGTCATTGGGCATAAACTCCACGATCGTATCGAAGACGACGATATAGGAGCCGACGGTGACCAACGGTGCATAGAGCTCCAGTTCCTGCAGGACATGGTCATGCGTATGATTGGAATCCAGGACGACCAGGATGGTCTTATAGTCTTTTGCAAAAGCTCTCACCTTATCCGCTGTTTCGGCTGCAACGGAAGAGCCCTGGATCATTTCGATGCGTTTGAACATCGGGTGTTTTTCGATCTCGGCCTTGTTGTGGGCCCGGATGTCGATGTCGATGCCCAGGATCTTTCCTTTGCCGATCAGTTCCAGCAGGGAGGCATAGTAGATCAGGGAGCCGCCGTGGGCTATGCCGGTCTCTATGATCAGGTCGGGCTGAAGGGTCCAGATGATCTCCTGCATGGCGATCATATCCTGCGGGTATTGTATGATGGGCCGGCCCATCCAGGAAAAATTATAGGAATACTGAGCCCGGTTGGACTGTTCATTAAAGTCGCGGGCTGCGGTCTGAAGAGGTGCGTCGGTCTCGTTGCCCTTCACGCGCTGGCTGCGCTCATCAAGAAATTGCTGGATCGGGTTACTCATTCGGTAAAATAGTTTTTAATTTGGATGTATCGCCCCAGAACCGGAAAGGCTCATAGTCCGGATAGGCGTAATATCCCAGGTTCAGGGTGATAGACTGCTGATTTCGTGCCAGATAATCCCGGACCGCCTGTTCCACGGTGACGGGTTGTCCGCTGCAGCAGTTGACGATACCGGTCAATTTTTGCTGGAGGGCCAGCGATGTGAGATATCGGGCAGCCGTTTCCACCGGGAGATAGTCCCGAACCTGCTGTCCTCCGCTCATATTAAAGGCCGGCTCATGACCGGCCAGCGCCTTGTCAAGCTGCGAAAATAAGGAATTTGGGTTTTGCCCTTTCCCATACATATAAAATAATCTGGCCCATTTCAGCGAGAAAGGGTTTTCGGTCTGCAGCTGTCGTAGGAAAAGATAAAGCTCCGTTTTGGCGAGAGCATAGGGATTAGCCGGGTGAATGGGCCCATCTTCTTTCAGACATCCTTCCTGCATCCCGTATTCGAAACAGGTGCCGGTGACGGTGAGGTCGTTTAGCCCGCCTCGGACCAGGTTCTCCAAAAAGATCTGGTGTCGCGGAAGATTTTCCTCAAGATGAAAGGCGGCCTTGTAGTTCGGCAGCCCTTCCCAGGCAAGATGGATCAGGTGATCGGGCCGGCCAAAAAGATCATAGTAGTCGTCGCCGGAAGACGCTGTAGCCAGGTTGAAAGGGATATATTCGACATCGGGATACCAGGATTGCAGACGGGCCTTTTCCTCGTTGGCGGAGCTGGCAATGACGGTATGTCCTGCCTGCAACAGCTGGTCGATGACGTAAGGACCTATAAACCCGGTCACACCGGTGACGAGTACCTTCCTGCTCATGGTTTGACTATTTCCAGCCGGGGAATGGGAATGACAAAGCTCCCGTTCCATTCTTTGATATAGGATAGCTGTTTGGTGATCTCTTCCCGCAGATTCCAGGGTAACACCAGGACATGATCGGGTTTTTCCTGTTTTAAGATCGCCTCTGCCACCACCGGGATATGACTGGCGGGCATCCATTTACCTTGTTTGTGCGGATTGGCGTCGACGACAAAGTCGATGAGGTCGCTCTTGATGCCGCAGTAGTTGAGCAGGGTATTCCCTTTGGCGGCAGCTCCATAGGCGGCAACTTTCTTACCCGCCTTTTTCTGTTCGATCAAAAAAGTGGTAAGGGCATATTTTACCTCCAGCGCCTTTGCCTGGAAGTTGTCATAATAGGCAAGGCTCTTCATTCCTTTGGCGGCCTCTTTTTCGAGCAGGGCCTGCACGCGGGGACCTATCGGCTTGCTGGTATCGGCAGCATGCCGCCCGTAGATGCGGAGCGAACCGCCATGGGTCGGCAGCTCGTCGACATCGAAAAGCTCCAATCCCTGCGAACGGAAGATCTGCTGTACGGTATAAAACGAGAGATAGGAAAAATGTTCGTGATAGATGGTGTCGAACTGGTTGTTGTCCACCAGCTGCATCAGATGCGGGAACTCCATCGTAATGATACCCTGGTCTTTCAACAATATCTTCATGCCGCCGACAAAGTCTACTATGTCAGGTACATGTGCGAGGACATTGTTGCCCAGCAGCAGATCGGCCTTTTTACCTTCGGCGGCAAGACCGGTAGCCAGGCGCACGCCAAAGAAATCGACTACCGTATCGATGCCCTTTCCGACGGCGACTTTGGCTGTGTTGGCGGTTGGCTCGATGCCAAGCACGGGGATGTTTTTTTCTTTAAAGTACTGGAGAAGATACCCGTCGTTCGATGCGACCTCGACGACGAGGGAGTCTTTTCCAAATCCGAAACGCTCCGCCATCGTGTTGGTATAGTTCCGGCAGTGTTCCAGCCAGGTGGTGGAGAACGAGGAGAAGTACACGTAATCGCTGTCAAAAATAGCATCCGACTTTTTGTATTCGTCTATCTGCACGAGGAAACACTTCGGGCAGGTATAAACTTTTAACGGATAAAAGGTCTCCGGCTGGTTCAGCTGCTGTTCGGTCAGGAACGAGTTGGAGGCCGGTGAGTTGACCAGGTCGATGAAGACGTCTGTTAACACTGTTTTACAAAATCTGCAATTCATAGTCCAATTCCTTTGAAGTTGTTATCGAGCCAGGGATGCCGGCTATCTCTTTCCGATATAACGGTGACGGGCAGGGGCCATGAAATGGCAAAACGGGGTTCGTCAAAACGAAACCCGCCCTCTGACCCCGGGGTATAATATTCCGAATGATGATACAGAAGCGTGCTGTTGTCTTCCAGCGTCTGGAAGCCATGTGCAAACCCTTCCGGAATATAAAGCATTTTATTGTTGTGGGCGGACAGCTCGGCGCTAAACGCCCGGAGAAAGGTCGGCGAGCCTTCCCGCAGATCAACGATGACATCATAAACAGCGCCCGTGATGCAACGGACCATTTTTATCTCCCGGAAAGGGGGAAACTGAAAATGCATGCCCCGAAGCGTGCCTTTCTTGTAGGATACCGAATGATTCAGCTGCACCCAGTCCTTGTGATGACCGATCTGCTCAAACTCCTTTCTGTCATAGTACCGTGCGAACCATCCTCTTTCGTCGCTGAAAGGTTCGAGGTCGATGAGGAAGGCGCCGGCCAGCGGTGCAGCGGTGAAGATCATGCGGAAAAATAGGATTTGATCTGTTCAAAAGTAAAAGTTGTCTGTCCGGCTCTTTGCTGCCGGTACCATTCCAGGGTCCAGCGGATGGCATCCCGGGCGCCGAGGCGGGGCGTCCAATTCAGTTCCTGCCCCGCTAAAGAGATATCGAGATGCAAAAGACCGGCTTCGTGCGGAGCACCTGCCTGTGACGTATCCAGCCAGGATCCCTTCCCCCAGACGGAGATCGCCGTCTCTACCAGCTCCCGCACGGGAAGATGGCCCTCGGGTTTCGGACCGAAGTTGTAGGCCCGGGCATAACGGACCGGGTTGTCATACAACAGGCCTCCCAGCCGGAGATACCCGCTCACCGGCTCCAGGACATGCTGCCAGGGGCGCACTGCCGCCGGGTTACGAACCTCTACCGGCTCATCGTCCCGCAGGGCGCGAACGATATCCGGGACGATCCGGTCCCTGCTCCAGTCCCCGCCGCCGATGACATTGCCCGCGCGCACGCTGGCCAGTCCTTTCCGGTGATTGCCGGCCGTCTTCGGATTAAAAAAAGAATTGCGGAAAGAGCCAATCACCAGCTCGGTGCAGGCCTTGCTGGCGCTGTAGGGATCATATCCGCCCAGGGCATCGGTCTCCCGGTAAAGGGCGCCCGTTTCCTTATTTTCATAAACCTTATCGGTGGTGATGGCCACGATGCTGCAGGCTTTGCCGAGTGAAATGGCAGCCTCCAGCAGGTTCGCGGTGCCGGTGACATTGACATCGAAGGTCTCGGCTGGGATCTCATACGAACGGCGCACCAGCGGCTGCGCTGCAAGATGAAAGACAAAGTCGGGCTGAAATTCGAGCAGTTCCTTTTTCAGCCGCTCCCTGTCCCTGATATCGGCCAGGACCGATTCTACGTTGGTCAGCGGACCCAGGACAGAGAACAACCCCTGCTCACTCTCCGGCTCCAACGCATATCCTTTGACGGAAGCGCCGGCCAGGTGCAGACAGGCCATCATCCAGGCGCCCTTAAAACCGGTGTGCCCGGTGATAAAGACCTTTTTGCCCCGGTAAATGTCCTGCAGCTCCGAAAAGGTTACCAGAGTTTCCATTTTGCCTGATTGTTTTGCCATAATGCTTCCAGCTCCAGTTTGTCCCGCATAGCATCCATCGGTTTCCAGAAGCCATCGTGTTTGTAGGCCATGAGCTGGCCATCACGGGAGAGATGTTCCATCGGTGAGTCTTCCCACATGATATTATCCATGTCCCCGTCCAGGTAGGAAAAGACCTCGGGCCGCAGCACAAAGAAACCGCCATTGACCCATTTCCCGTCCCCTTTTGGTTTTTCCTTAAAGATCTTTACCTGGCCGTTACCCGCCAGCTCCATGCCGCCAAACCGGGCTTCGGGCTGAATAGCGGTAACCGTGGCTACTTTCCCGTGTGACCGGTGAAAGTTCAGCAGCGCGTTGATATCGATGTTCCCAACGCCATCTCCATAGGTCAGCATAAAATCTTCATTGCCGATATATTCCCGGACCCGCTTGAGACGTCCGGCGGTCTTTGTCGAAAGACCGGTATCGATCAGGGTGACTTTAAATGGATCGGTGTTGGTATAGTGTACATCCAGCTTATTGCTGCCCAACTCGATGGTGATATCCGAGTTATGCAGGAAGTATTGCATAAAATATTCCTTGATCTGAAAGCCTTTGTATCCAAGACAGATGACGAATTCGTTAAATCCATAATGGCTGTATATTTTCATGATATGCCAAAGGATAGGCTTCCCGCCGATCTCCACCATCGGCTTGGGACGGGTCTCCGTCTCCTCCGCGATCCTCGTCCCCAATCCGCCTGCAAAAATGACGACTTTCATCAATGTCTGATTATGAGATGATAATAGCTAAAATAGCAAGGCCGCAAATTATGGAAAAAATATCTATTTTCACGCCCCGTAGAGCCCGACAACCCAGACCGCATGAAAAAGAGTTTATCCGTGTTTTTAGGAGCGATCCTGCTTATTTTGCTATTTTCCTCCCCTGTATTTAGCCAGGCCTGTAACAACTGGCTCTACCTTGCGCCGGGACTGAATGCCAATGTCGGAATTGGCGACCTCGATATGTCCGGCGACCAACTGACGGTTGAAGCCGTATTTTGCCGTACCACCCCCTATCCACCGGAATATCATGGCGGTGACCTTGTGTCGAAACATGCCCATAATTATGACTGCAATTATGTGTTGCGTCCCAACCTCTGCGCGATCTTGACCAGCACACAGTATTATGAGGTGATGACGCCCTGCCCCGCCGAGCTGAACGTGACCTATCACGTGGCCATGGTGTATAATGGCAGCACCCTCAGCATCTACAGGAATGGAGTACTGGAGAACCAGATCCCCGCAACGGGTCAGCTCTTCCAGCAGGATATCCTTGCCCAGATCGGTTATTATTCGGAAGGCGTCGCCAACAGCCCGTTTATAGGTTATATCAACGAGGTCAGGATCTGGAAGGTCGCACGGACACAGGCCGAGCTTCAGACCTATATGAACAGCAGCCTGCCAAGCCCGTCTACCCAGACGGGACTGGTCGCCTACTACAGTTTTGATAATACCCTGAACAAACAGGGTACAGCTACCTGGGATGGAACGCTGCACAACGGCGCACAGATCAACCAGACCAATCCCTATTGTAACGTTGTCAAAGCCACCGGCACCACTGGTACGCTGACCGGCAGCAGTACCTGCAACGGCGCTCCGGGCCTGCTGACCTTCCATTCACAGGCCGGCCCCGGGCCTTTCACGCTGGTCTATTCCGATGGCGTCACTACCTTCACCCGTACTAACGTGCTGGATGGCGTCCCTTTTCCGGTCCAGATACAGCCCAACACGCCGACCACCTATACGCTGATCTCCATCCAGACCGCGACCAGCTGCCCGGTCAAAGCCGTACCGGGTATCACAGCCACGATCAATCCCGGTCTTTGTACCTTATGTACCGGCAGTCTTGGCGATCCGGTCCTCGATGTCAGCTTTGGAAGCGGCAACGGGAATGCTCCACCGCTGGAAACGCTCATACCGGGAGCATCCACAACACTTACCTATCAGCCTACCAGCGGCAGTCCCGCCAGTCCCACGCCGCAGGATGGATATTATACCATCTCCAGCACGGTGCCCAACAATTCGAACAGTTCCTGGTTTTATGGCTCAAAGGACCACACCGGTGACGTCAATGGTTATATGCTTTTTGAAAACCCCGGTTATACCACCGGGGAGTTTTTCCGGCAAAAACTTACGACCTTGTGCGGCGGAGGCAAATACGAATTTGCTGCCTGGATAGCCAATGCGGCCGACCCGCATGTGGCCCCCAACGTTATTCTGCCCGACCTTACCTTTATTGCGCAAACGGAGGATGGCACAGTGCTCGCCACATACAATTCGGGACCGGTGCCGGAGCTGTCCAGCTTTGTATGGCATCAATATGGCTTTGTCTTCGAGCTTCCGCCCGGCATCAACACCGCCATCATCCGGATCCTGGACAATAACCCCGGCGGAACGGCCGTACCTGGCAATGACTTTGCGATGGACGATATCACCTTCCGGCCCTGCGGCCCTGTTATGACGGCCTCTCTCATGGCGGGCAACGCCACTTCCTGCGCAGGGCAGCCGGCGACCCTGACCGGCTCGGTGGCCACGGGCGGCTACAACTCCCCCGCCTACCTCTGGCAGGTCAGCGCAGACAGCGGCAAGACATGGACGGACGTCCCCAATTCCAATACAACCCAGCTGACCGTGACCACGCCTGCCGTCATCCATCCGATAGCCTATCAGTACCGGATGCTCTCAGCGGAAGCCCCCAATATTTCGTCCCCTTCCTGCCGGGTAGCCTCCAATCCGGTGACGCTGACAGTAATAACGGCGGTCAATACCGAATTCGGCTACACACAACAAACCTGTAGCCCGAACCAGGTAGAATTCTTTTGTATCCCGGTCCAGAGTCCCTCTGCTACTTTTAGCTGGACGGTAGACGGTACGACATATGCTGTTCCCGCAGGCACTAATCCCCTGCTTAACCTGACCTTTCCCGGTTATGGGGATCACATAGTAACCCTCGCAGGCAGCTCCAGCGGTTGCAGCAGCAGCACTACCAAGACCATTCCGATCGATCTGAAACCTTCCGAGATCGTCTATACGCCGGATTCCAATATCTGTATCGGTCAATCCGTGGCCCTGCAGACCATGACAGGACTTAGTTTCTGCTGGTCTCCTGTGGACGGCCTCAGCAATCCGCTGGTGGACACCCCAACGGCAAAACCTGCTGTCACCACAAAGTATCATTACAACGCGGAGATCGCCGGCACCAACCTGGTCGCAAACAGCGATTTTTCGGCAGGCAACATGGGATTTACTTCGGACTATGCTTTTTCCGCGGACGGAACGCAAATGGGTTCCTATTACGTTGGCTCCAACCCGGTTACGTTCAACAGCCAGTTCCGCAACTGTACGGGACAGACCGGCGCCACCGGCAGTGTATTGATGGTCAACGGAAACCAGGATGATAAAGCCAAAACGATCTGGTCCCAAAGTATCGTCGTCCAGCCCAATCGTAATTACGCCTTTGCCGTCTGGTTCCAAAGCCCCGTCCCTACCAACAACAGCTTTCTGCGGTTTGCCGTCAACGGGCAGATCATCGGCAAGCCTATCCAGGACCCCGGAGAGTCCTGCAACTGGCAACAGTATCACACAACCTGGAATTCGGGAGCGGCCAATACGGTCGTCATTTCCATCCTCGATGAAGCAAGCCCGGTCCCGGGAAATATTTATTCCCTCCGGAATATCAGCTTTAGTCCGGTGACAATGGAGACCGATTCGATAACCCTCGATGTCCAGACACCCCTCGTTGCCGTCACTCCGGATGCAAGGCTGGTTTGTCCCGGTGACCCGGTGCAGTTGCAGGCTGCCGGTGCTGATACGTATATCTGGACACCATCCGTAAATTTAGATCATACCGATGTCGCCAACCCCATCTATCACCTGGTCGGCAACCCCGACTTCAGCTCGATCACTTATACCGTATCGGGCACCACCGAAAGAGGATGTGTAGCCACGGCGACCGCCACAATAAACCAGTACCCGCAGCTACTGTCGCTGAGGGCAGATAAGATGCAGATCTGCAAGGGCGAAAGCACACAGCTGTATGCCAACGGAGGCTACGGGTATAGCTGGACTCCAACGCAATGGCTTGATGATCCTGCCAGCGGAACACCGGTGGCGACGCCTCAGAAGACTACACAATTCTATCTTATGGTGATAGATGACAATGAATGTCCCGAAGAAGATTCCATCAATATCGCGGTTCGGACAGTCCCGGACTTTAAGGCTCCTACCGACGAGACAGTGTGTAAGGAGCAACAGGTCCGTTTGGACGGTCCCAACGGTACCGGTTATTTGTACCTGTGGACACCTGCAACGGGACTGGACGATCCGGCGGCGCCCTATCCTTATGCCAGCCCGGATGAGACCAGCTCCTACCACCTGGCGATCAGCGATTCCCTCTGCGGCGCCTACCCCGATTACCAGGGTATTTTTGACGTACAGGTAACGGTCAAACCCCTGCCGCCTATAAAAGCAGAGAAAAGCAATGACATAGATTGTTCCGTTCATTGGTCCCATCTGTCGGTTTCCGGGGGAATAGTTTATACCTGGCTGACTACCGTAGGATTGGATAATCCCTTTTCTCCCACTCCCACGGCCAGGATCGACAGCACTACGACCTATGTCGTGAAAGGTACCGGGACTAATGGCTGCGTGGCCTATGATACGCTGACCGTCAACGTCACTGCTACCGGCGCCAACACATTTGTAGTCCCCAACGCCTTTACGCCAAATGGAGACGGACATAACGATCACTTTGGGGTAACCCATTGGGGGGACGTACGACTGGAAGAGCTTTCCATATACAATAGAAATGGCTTACGGGTGTTCACTACCAAAAATCCGTCCATCGGCTGGGATGGCAATTTCAATGGACAGCCGCAACCCGCAGATGGCTATGTATACGTTATCAGGGCTCTGACATTCTGCGGAGTGATCTTCCAAAAGGGAGTGCTCACACTGATACGGTAAGGTAGTCCAGGAACCGTTCCAGTCCCTTGCGTTTGGGCTGATCGAGATCGTAATTCAGGTGTTTTGTAAAATAATCGTGCAGCGAAAAGATCGGATATGGGTTTTCCGCTACCACGGCATCGATCTGCGCGACACCCTGCCGGTTGGCCTCGTCAAAGGCGGCGATAAAGCCGGGATCGATCGGTTTGTTGCTGATCCAGGCAGCAAACACAAAAGGCAAACCGGTAAAGGCTTTCCAGGCGCCGCCCAGGTCATAGACATAAGGGGAGATCTGTCTTTGTTCCAGCGCACGATCACCGATGACGACACCGGCAGTAGTGCCTTTGATATGATCCCGAAAATCTTTTCCGGCGTCGACGAGCTCAGGGCTGATCTCCCAGTATTCCTTCAACAGCACCCGTGCCAGCTGCACGGATGTGCGGCTCTGGTAGTCGAGCAATACCTTTTCTATTTTGTCGATGGGCGTCTCGCTGAACAGGCAGACCGAGGCCACATCTCCATCAGCGCCGATGCAGAAGTCGCCGTTGATATGATATTCCTTCATCTGTGGTATGATGGCGACGGGCACCAGGCCCATGTCGATCTCGTTCCTTAGCAGCATGGCCGCGATACTGGCGGGGTAATCTATGATCAGCTCGATGTCCTTTCTGACGGGCGCCCGCTCAATGCCATAGAGAAGCGGTTTTGTGTTGAGGTAGCTAACAGCGCCTACTCGTATTTTTCTGTCCAATTCCTTTGCGTTAAATTTGCGGCGAAGTTACAGCTTATGGAATTAAATTCACTTACCGCTATTTCCCCTATCGACGGTCGCTATCGCCACCAGGTGGCACACCTGGATGACTATTTTTCGGAATATGCCCTTATTCGGTACCGGGTACTGGTGGAGGTGGAGTATTTCCTGTTCATGAACAAGAAACGATTCTTCCCGCTGAGCGCCGCCACCAGGCGGAAGCTGCAGGCAGTGCCGGAGCAGTTCGGGCTGGAAGACGCGCAGTGGATCAAGACAAAGGAAAAGGAGACCAACCACGACGTAAAGGCCGTGGAGTATTTCTTAAAGGACCGCCTCGGGGACGAGCTGTCCGCCGTTGCCGAATGGATCCACTTTGGTCTCACCTCCCAGGATATCAACAATACCGCCATTCCCCTGTCATGGAAACATGCCGTGGAATTCGAATACCTGCCAGGCCTGCTGAACCTCAAACGCCAGCTGGAAGTACTCGCTCGGGACTGGAAGGACATCCCCATGCTGGCGCGCACCCATGGCCAGCCCGCGAGCCCGACCCGGCTGGGGAAGGAGATCATGGTCTTTATCGAAAGAATCGAGAATCAGGCGGAATTGTTTATCCAGGTGCCGTTCACTGCCAAGTTCGGCGGAGCGACCGGCAACTTCAATGCGCACCATGTGGCGTTTCCGGCAAAGGATTGGGTGAAGCTGGGCAACGAATTCGTGGAAGGCACACTGGGCTTGCAACGCCAGCAGTATACGACACAGATCGAACATTACGATAACCTGGCCGCCCATTTCGACGGGATGAAACGCATCAATACGATCCTGACCGATCTCTGCCGGGATATCTGGACCTATGTATCGATGGATTATTTCAAACAAAAGACAAAGAAAGGCGAGATCGGCTCCTCGGCCATGCCGCATAAGGTAAACCCTATCGACTTCGAGAATGCCGAAGGCAATCTGGGTGTCGCCAACGCGCTGCTGGAGCACTTTGCCAGTAAGCTGCCGGTCTCCCGGCTGCAGCGGGACCTGACGGACAGTACGGTCCTGCGCAATATGGGCGTTCCTTTTGCACATACCATTCTGGCGCTGAAATCCATTGAAAAAGGTTTGGACAAGCTGGTGCTGAACAAGCTTAAGCTTCAGCAGGACCTGGAGAACAACTGGGCGGTGGTCGCCGAAGCCATCCAGACCGTTCTGCGCCGGGAAAACTATCCCAAACCTTATGAGGCGCTGAAAGACCTCACACGCGGAGCAGTGGGGATCACAAAAGAATCCATGCATGCCTTTATCGATGGACTGAAAATATCAGCGACTTTAAAAAAAGAGCTCAAAAAGATCACTCCTCACAACTATACGGGAGTAAATTTTTAAAAATTTTTACTGTGTCGGCTTTGGACAAAATCGTGCAGGTTTGACAGGAATTCGTGTCATATGGTAAATGACCGTGCAGGCCGGCTTGACTTTCGATCATAACTTATTGACCCCCATTGCATATTGGCCTGTTTTTAGTTACCTTCGCTGCAAATTAATTTATCAACCCGAACTCTAACTCATGAGACTCAAACACATCTTTTATGCCATGCTGGTCTTTGGCCTTGCATATTCCTTTACGGCCTGCACCAAGACCAAAAATATTATTACCACGAATTACGACACTGTCACAATTATAAAGAAGGATACGATAGTGATAAAAGATACGACCGTGGTAAAAGACACCCTGGTGCTCAAGAATCCAAAGAATCCGATCACAGGGTATTGGGTAGGTACTTATACTATCGATGCGAACGTGTCGTTTGGCGCCTTCTATTATGGCTGGAGCATATTCCCTGACCATACGATAATTCAGCAGGGGGGCGGGCCGAGTGGCATAGTCTGGACAGGCATTGGAACATGGTCATTGTCCGCTGACTCTACATTTACCTGCACCATCACAAACGCCGATCCGTCACAGGGAGGTCTTTCCGGTGGGTCAACCGCAAAATACAGCAGCGTCAATGGGACCTTGACAAACGGGCATACTTCCTATTCCGTTGGAAATCCCCAAAACAGCTCCTTTACGCTCAAACGCGTAGGCGACCAATAAGAAGAACATTCTATTTATAAGAGAAAGGGCCATCTGAACGATGGCCCTTTCTTTTTTTATCCGGATCCCGGTTACTTATGGATCTCCGACGTAAAATGAAACTCTATCGCCGGATTATTGGTCCTTTCCGTATTCAAAAACCATTCGCTCTGCGCCAGGTAAACAAGGTAACCATCCTTATCGGTTGCTATATTGGCGTGTTTGAAACGGGTGAAGTCCTCCAGCTTTTTTGGGTCTTCGCTGGTGATCCAGCAGGCCTTGTAAAAAGGCATGGCGTTAAACTGCACTGAGGCGCTGTATTCATGCAGCAGCCGGTACTGGATGACCTCAAACTGGAGCTCACCCACACAACCAATGATCTTCTTCTGCCCGCCATACTGGGTAAAAAGCTGGGCGACCCCTTCGTCCGTCAATTGTAAAAGCCCCTTTTCCAACTGCTTGGTTTTCATAGGGTCTTTATTGACTACTTCCTTAAAAATTTCAGGAGAAAACGAGGGAATCCCGGTAAAAAAGAAGTTTTCACCCTCGGTAAGCGTGTCCCCTATCTTAAAATTGCCCGTGTCGAAGAGACCGACCACATCGCCGGGAAAGGCTTCGTCGATGACGTCCTTGTCACGAGCCAGGAAAGTATAGGGGTTGCTAAAGCGCACGTCCCTGTCAAGCCGGACGTGGTGGAAATATTTGTTGCGTTCGAACCTTCCGCTGCAGACACGCAGGAAGGCGATACGGTCCCGGTGTTTGGGATCGAGGTTGGCGTGGATCTTAAAGATAAAACCGCTGAACTTGTCCTCTTCCACGTCGAGATGACGGGTAGAGGTCTCCCTGCTCAGGGGACGGGGCGCGACACGGATAAAGGTGTCGAGCATTTCCCTTACCCCGAAGTTGTTGATGGCGCTGCCGAAGAAGACCGGCGCGACCTTCCCCGCGAGATAGTCTTCGACGTTGAGCTGACCGTGAACGCCGTCCACGAGCTCCACGTCCTCCCGGAGGGTGGCGGCGTCTTTCTCGCCGAGCTTGTCATCGAGCAAGGGGTTGTCGAGGCTGTCGAAAGACAGGGTATCCTCATCGGCGGCCTTGGTATTGGCGGTGAACAGGACGAGGTTCTTATCATAAAGGTTGTAGACACCCTTGAAATCCTTGCCGCTGTTGATGGGCCAGGCCATGGGGTGCAGGGCGATGTTCAGCTCCTTTTCGATCTCTTCCAGCAGGTCGAAACGGTTCTTGCCGTCCCGGTCCATCTTATTGATAAACACGATCACGGGAGTGTTCCGCATCCGGCAGACCTCCATCAGCCGGCGGGTCTGGGCTTCTACCCCGTTGACGCTGTCGATGACGAGGATGACGCTGTCGACCGCAGTGAGGGTACGGTAGGTATCTTCGGCAAAGTCCTTGTGACCGGGGGTGTCCAGCAGGTTGATGAGCATGCCCTTGTATTCAAAGCTCATGACCGAGGTGGCTACAGAGATACCGCGCTGGCGTTCGATCTCCATAAAGTCGCTGGTTGCGTGTTTCTTGATCTTGTTGCTTTTTACGGCACCGGCTGTCTGGATGGCGCCGCCGAAGAGCAGGAATTTCTCGGTCAGGGTCGTTTTACCCGCATCGGGGTGGGATATGATTGCAAAGGTTTTACGCTTATTGATCTCGGTGTGATACTTCATATATAGGGCCGCAAAGGTACGGATTACTCACGACTTGGAAGCCATTCCCAGCCGCTTCTTCACCGTCTGCCAGATGGGCGCTATGTCGTCGGAAAGCTTCAGGGCAAGGACGCCGCAGCCATACAGCGCGATAATGGCCACGCTGCGCACAACGAGCCATAAAAACCCCTGGTGGTCGTTGAAAAGCGCCCGGCAGATAAAGTATACGGCCGTACCCAGCAGGAGGGTGTAAAAGGAGTGACGCGTAAAGGGCTGCATACCAAACCGGCGGTACAAAAAGATACAGCGGATGGTGTTGTACAACCCGAAAGTAATGATGTCCGCGATGGCCGGGCCGGAGATGCCGATCTCGCGGGCAAGAATATAGTTCAGCGGTATGGTCAGCGAGACCAGGATCATACCCGTATAGAAGTCAAAACGCCAGAAGGTGGACGTCCCCAGGATCTGCGTATTCAGTCCCGTGCCCATGTCGATGATCCGGTTGAACCCGACGATTATGAATATGATCTCGGAGCCCAGGTAGGTCCGGGGCAGCCCCAGGGTTAGGATGGCATCCCTGAAATTCAGGGCTATCAGGATAAACATGCCGACGGCAAAGATCAGCTGGTTGATGACAGACCGGCTATAGATACGGTTGATCCGGCCATAGTCCTTATTCCGCCAGGCGGTTGACAGATGGGCTATGGCCGCTGCCGCGACGCCTCTTTGCGGCGCCATGATCAGGCTGGCGATGTACTGCCCCCAGGCGAAGACCGCCACCGCCGCCAGTCCGCCCGGCACCACCGCCGCTATGACTATTGCCGGGAAGAAGAAGGAGATGTTGAATAGCACATTCCCTGTCCAGGCCAGCAGGACCAGGGCTTTTATCTTTGGAAGGAACTTTTTTGTTACCCGGCTAACGGAAAAGGTAAAATGCAGCTTGCCGTTGCGGACCAGGTAGATCGCCAATATCCCGGCGACCAAAAGATAAGTCAGCGAATAGAGTTTGACGAAAAGATCATACCCATTCACAATGCCCAAAACAAAAAGAAGGATCAGCACCAGGTTGAACAGCCGCCACTGGAATTCCCGCAGATAGCTGGTAAGGATCGACTTGCCGACCATCCAGGCATAAGACTCCAATACGGTATACAGGCAGAGGCCAAGGCCAAAAGGAAAGATCCAGTAATAATAGTGGATCAGCAGCTCGGAATTGTTGCCAAATTTTTGGATGACCAGCGGCTTGAAGACAAGCCCTGCTGCGAGGACCAGCACAAAGGCCGTCAGCGTAGCGGTCAGCGCCAGGCTCATCATGTCGTTGTCCTTGTCCTTCAGGTTCTCTTTATAGTACGGATAGAATTTATTGATATAGGAGGGCATGCCCATGCCGGAGAGGAAGGACATGATATTGCCGATGGAAACGAACATCCCCGTCACGAGGCCGTTCTGTTCCGGGGTGAGCACTTTGGCAAAGATGAGGCTATTGGCGGCACCCATCGCAAAGCCGATATACATGATGCCCGAAGAGATGATGCTTTGCCGGCGAATGGTGCTCATGGATGAAAGATATGTTTTTTGGTGCTAAAAGCCCGTCCCCTGCAGCAGGGTGTTCAGATCCTGTTTGCCGTCGTAGTGAAAGGGGCGGTTGAACGTAATAGCGCCTTTTTTGATCTTTACACGCCCGTCGAGACTGATGGTCGCCTGTTTCTCGAGCAGCACGGCCAGCGCATTGCTCAGCAGGCTGTTGAGGTTGACCTCGAGGGAAACGGGTACGAAAAAGGTATCTTTTTTGGGTATAAAGATCGTCGTATCCAGCAGCGAATGCCCCGCGTGCTTACCATTGAGCGAGACATCCATTTCCGCACGCAGGAGTTTAAGGTTATACGGATTGGGATTGTAGAATTTCAGCGTCGTGGACAACGTGGTCTTGGCGCCGCTGCGGACGATCTGCGGATTCTGAAAGCCGTAATACTCCGGCGCCTCCGGCTGACGGCAACCGGTAGCCCAGACGACAAGGGCGAGGAGGGCCACAACGGGAATGGCGGAAAAGCTCTTTTTCGGGTGCAACATAGTCTGCAAGATACG
This sequence comes from Puia sp., assembly GCA_036499285.1. Lineage (GTDB taxonomy): Bacteria > Bacteroidota > Bacteroidia > Chitinophagales > Chitinophagaceae > Puia. Next base: position 266,825 of record DASYEB010000008.1, read on the forward strand.
GGATTCCCCAATTCCTGAATATTGCCTACCTTGTTAAAAAGAAAAGCAGTGTCCTCTATCCCGGAACGTATAAAAGCATTCAACAACGACCGCATACCCGAATATGTGGAGCTGAAATACCAGCAAATGGCGGAGAACGCCTTCCGGTTCTTCCGTGGCACCTGTCACCTTTATTATGAAGACCTTGGCGGCAGCAAAAGCCTGCCGGCCTACCCCGTCAGCTGGGTCTGCGGGGACCTGCACCTCGAGAACTTCGGCACTTATAAAGGCGACAACCGCCTGGTCTATTTTGACGTCAATGATTTTGACGAGGGGCTGCTCGCCCCGGTGGACTGGGAGGTAAGCCGCATCATCACAAGCATCTTTGTGGGCTTTGAGTCGCTGGGCATCAGGAAAAAAGAGGCCGAGGGGATGGCGCAATTCTTTTTAGACGTTTATTCAAAGACGCTGGCAAAAGGCAAGGCCAAATACCTCGAACATCAGACGGCCAATGGCATCGTCCAGACCTTCCTGGAAAAGGTAGCCGGGCGTAAGCAAAAAGAACTGGTCCGCCAGCGCACCGAGGATGGCCGCAATGACAGCCTGCGGCTGAGGCTGGACAAAACGCGTTTCTTCCCCATCGACAAGACACTTCGAAAAGACCTGATAACGCATATCAGCCAGTGGATGACACATTACCCGCTGTTAAAAGGCCGTTACCAGGTGCTGGATGCCTGTTTTCGGATTGCCGGCACCGGTAGCCTGGGGGTAAAACGTTATGCCTTTCTCCTGAGAAATAACAAGGACCCGAAGAAACATCTGCTCATCGACATGAAGCAGGCGAAACCGTCCTCCCTTCAGCCCTACCTGGGCAACCCGCAGCCGGCCTGGGCTTCGGAGGCGGACAGGGTTGTCGCCATCCAGGACAGGATGCAAAACATCTCCCCTGCCCTGCTGAGCACCACGACCTTTGACAACGAACCCTATGTGGTAAAGGAATTACAGCCGATGGCGGACAAGATCGACTTCCTTGTCATCCGCGACCGGAATAAAGATATCGCCTGTGTGATAGAAGATATGGCATTCCTGACGGCAAGCGCGCAGCTGCGCAGTGCCGGCCGGCAGGGCGCGGCCTTACCCGATGAGCTTATCGCTTTTGGCAAGGATGAGAACTGGCAGAAGGGCGTTCTGGACTATGCGCAGACCTATGCCGGGCAGGTGAAAAAGGACTACCAGGAGTATTTCAAAGCCTATAAAGCCGGGTATTATGCGCCGCCACAATGAGACGGCCTTTATTTATACGGCTATCTTATCCGATCTTACCAGGCGATCTCCCCGGTTTCCGGGTTAAACTCTTCACTGAAGAACTTCCCCGTCGGCCCGTCACTGCCGATCATCGCATATCTGGCTACCCTTGTCGCCGCCTCCTCCACCGTCCCTGTCCCACGGTGCTCGTTGAAATCAGTTTTGGTAAAGCCCGGATCGACCGCGTTCACCTTAAAGGCCGTTTCCCGCAGCTCATAGGCCAAAGCGATAGTGTACATATTAAGGGCCGATTTGGAAGATTGGTACACCGCTCCCTTGAAATGATAATACTTACCAGCCGGATCACTGGCCAGGGTCAACGACCCCTGGCTTGAGCTGACATTTACGATCCGGGGTTCCGGCGATTTTCTCAACAGGTCGATAAAGGCCTGCGTGCATCTTACCACGCCATACACATTGATCTCATACACCCTTTTAAAGGTATCGATGCTTGCGGTAAGGGCGGTTTGCGGGCGGCCTCCGCTGATACCGGCGTTGTTGATCAGCACATCCAGCACCCCGGTTCGTTTGCCGATGTCTGCCCGTGCGGCGTCTACCGATGCCTGATCGGTCACATCTATCCGGATGGCTTCGACATTGTCTAACCCTTCCGCTTTAAGCCGTTGTACGGCGTCCTGACCATTCTTTAGTTCACGGCTGCCCAGGTAAACGAAATACCCTTCCCGCAGCAGCTGGCGGGCTGTCTCGAAGCCGATACTTTTATTGGCTCCTGTAATAAATACCGATCTCATAGTTGCTTTTTTTATTGAGACAAAACTACCGACGAAGCACCGGCAGCCCACAGGACATAGCCGGACATCAACGGTACATTTCCCGGATCTTAACCCGGTATGTCAGAGGCGTTTCTTCGCTGAGTCGGCGAAACCACCGGTTGAAATACGCATCATCGGCAAAACCCAGCTGGTCGGCCAGCTCTTTGACAGAGGCTTCCGTATACAGGAGTCGCCGTTTGGCTTCTGCCAGCAGGCGCTGGTGTATATGCGCCATCGCCGTCCTGCCGCTTTGCCGCTTGACAAGATCGTTCAGGTAGTCCGGCGTAAGATGAAGCACCCGGGCATAGGAAGCTACATCATGCCATTCCGGATGATGCTGGTCGATCAGGATCTGAAACTGCTGCAGCATACTCCTGCAGGGAGCGGTCTGTTCTCCGTATTGCGCGGTATAGATCCGGCTCATGTGGATGACCAGGATCCTCAGCTGCGCCGTTAGCATCTGGTTCTTCCAGGAACCATCGGCCTGGAATTCAGCGAGCATCTTTTCCAGAATGTCTTCGGCCGTCATCATCTCCTGTGGAGACAAAGGCAACGCATGAGCTTCCGCGGGGTTACGGATAACAGGCAGCGCCATCAGTCCGCGATTCTCTTCAAGCTGAAGGAATTCCTGTGTGAACCGGACAAACCACCCCTGTACGGGCTTACGCTCTTCTTTCAGATGCACCTGCTGCGGCGTAGTGAAATAAAAGGTGTCGGGCTGCAAGGTATAAGGAAGGGAATCCACCCAGTGACGGCTGCTTCCCTTTTTGACCAGGGCGAAAAGATAATAGTTCTTGCGATGCGGGATGAGAAAAGCCGGCTCCGCGACAGAGATATCACCCGCCGTTACCCTGACGACCTCTATCAGGGGATTACCGGTAAGGCTATTTTCCAGTAGCGAGTAGACGGGGATCGGTCGTTTTTCGGTTGAAGTGTCCATTTCTGTTCAGCTGACGTCTGTGGAGCCGGCGCCGCCGATAGTTTAAAATACGTTTAATGTCCAGGTCCTTTCAAAAACCCCATGAGGATCCAGCTGGTTGATGCCCTCTTTATGGATCCACGACTGATCGCTGTCGACAGAGTCCGAAATACCACACCAGGGCTCGATACAGACAAAGTCACCACCCGGCGCCGCCCAGATGCCGAGGAAGGGGAAACCGGGAAAGTCCATCCGTAAGCCTCTTTCAGTGCGGGCAGACCGCAGCGTGACGCCATTCGAGACCGGGTGTTTCAGGACCAGCGCGTCGCGGGCAAACAGCGATTTGTCAAGCGGAAGGATCCGGGTATCCCTGAAAAGCGGTTCGGATTCGTTCATGATCAGACCGTCTTTGGAGATAGGCCAGCGGGGGCCGTTCTCGACCTGGTCGAATTCCAGGAAGTAATCGGTATAGGTCGTGTCGGGGACGATGGGTACTTTAAAAGCAGGATGACCACCCACCGAGAACCAGAGCGGTACAGCGGCAGGGTTCTTTACCTGGTAGGTTGTGGAAAGACCCGCGGAGCTAAGGCTGTAGATGATCCGGAGCTCGAATTCAAAGGGAAAAACGGCGCGGGTAGCGTCGTCGCTCTGCAATAAAAAGGTGATGGAATCCGCCGCCTGTGTCTCCACGGCAAATTCCCTGTCGCGGGCAAACCCATGACGGGAAAGGGAATACGGCTTGTCCTTATAGTAATAAGTGTTGGCCTTCAGGGTGCCGACGATGGGAAAGAGCAGGGGTGAATGTTTGCCCCAGACAGCGGGGTCGCCGCCCCACATATAATCGATCCCATGGGCCTTGTGGAAGATACTTTGTAGTTCTGCGCCTTTCGGATGGATGCTGATCTTGAGCTGTTGGTCTTCGATAAAGAACATGGCCTGTTATTTTACCTGCAATTTAGTACTTTCGGGGTATGTTACGCTACCTGGAAATTGTCTGGACCAGCTTTAAGATGGCATTGCAGGAATTCCGAAGCAATAAGCTGCGGACGTTCCTGTCCCTGCTGGGGATCACTTTCGGGATCTTCTGCATCATCAGCGTGCTGTCGACGATCAGCAGCATGCAGCGGGCTGTCAACAATGACCTGAAGGCGCTTGGCAACAACACCATTTACATCGACAAATGGCAGTATAGCGGCGGGCCGGATTTCCCCTGGTGGAAATACGTCAAACGCCCCACACCAAAATACGAAGAGATGAAACTGCTGAAGCTGAAGGTGCCGGATGCAGGGCATATTTCCTTTGGCATCGAAGGACAGGCTAATGTCGACTATGGCGATAATTCCCTGACCGGGGTCGCCTACTATGGCTACTCGGAGGACTTTGACAAGATCCAGCAGGTGAATGTAAATATCGGCCGCTATTTCCAGCAATCGGATTACGATCGCGCCACACCATATGTGGTGCTTGGCTACCGGATCTCGGAGCGTCTTTTTGGCAAAGCAGCTAACGGCATCGGTAAGACGGTGAAGCTGAAAGACGGGAAGAACGCCCTTGTCATCGGCATCATCGAAAAGCAAGGGCAGAGCCTCATCGGCGGATGGGATTATGACAACAGCATGCTGCTGACCTACAACTTTATGCGGCAGATGTTCAGGGAAGAATATTCCTCGCCAAAGATCCTCGCCCAGGCCGGCGGCTCCATCACCACGGAAGCACTAAAGAATGAGCTGGAAGGGGCCATGCGGTCAATCCGCAAGCTGACCCCGACCCAGGAAGACAATTTTGCATTGAACGATATCGACAGCCTGAGCAAATTCTTTGACCCCATTTTCTCGGGTATGAATATCGGCGGCTGGTCCATCGCAGCCCTGTCACTGATCGTCGGCATGTTCGGCGTCGCCAACATCATGTTCGTGACAGTGAGGGAAAGGACGAGCCAGATAGGGCTCAAGAAAGCCATCGGCGCGAAGCGCGGCGTTATCCTGACAGAGTTCCTGCTGGAGTCAGCCTTTCTCTGTATCATCGGGGGCATGATCGGGCTGGTAGCTGTGTTCGTGCTGACCCTGATCTTCTCCGCCGTGCTGCAATTCCCTGTCTTTATTCCGCTGAATATAATTCTGCTGGCCGTAGGCATCTGCCTGTTCACGGGCGTATCGGCCGGCATCATTCCCGCATTCATTGCCGCGCGGATGGACCCCGTGGTGGCGATCCGGAGCAAATAAGCCATTTTAGTTACCTTTGCGCCCATGTTATCAACGAGCGAACAAACGGAGGCAGCGACGGATAGGGCGACGGCGCCCGCTGCGAAACCGGTAACCATCCTGGCCATAGAATCTTCCTGTGACGAGACGAGCTGTGCAATCAGCCGCGATGGCGTGATCCTGGCCAATATCATTGCCGGCCAGGCCGTGCATGAGCAATACGGCGGAGTGGTGCCCGAACTGGCGAGCCGGGCGCATATGCAGAACATCGTGCCGGTGGTGGACGCCGCGCTGAAGAAGTCCGGGATTGCGATGACCGAGCTGGATGCAATAGCCTTTACACAGGCCCCGGGGCTGATCGGGTCGCTGCTGGTCGGCTCACAGTTTGCCAAGTCGCTGGCGATGTCACTGGGCATCCCCCTGCTGGCAGTGCATCATATGCAAGCGCATGTGCTGGCCAACCTGATACCGGGTGCTACGGGAGCCGACACTCCCTTACCCTCTTTCCCTTTTCTTTGTCTGACGGTCAGCGGCGGACACACCCAGATCGTCGTCGCACATTCTCCGTTAAAGCTCGAAGTCATCGGTGAAACGCTGGATGACGCAGCCGGAGAAGCCTTTGATAAATCAGCCAAGCTGCTGGGCCTGCCTTATCCGGGTGGCCCGCTGATCGATAAATACGCGAAAGACGGCAACCCGACCCGTTTTGCCTTCCCCGAACCGCAGATCCCCGGGCTGAATTTCAGCTTCAGCGGCCTCAAAACGGCGATCCTGTATTTTCTCCAGGAGCAGAAATCCAAAGACCCCGACTTTGTGACTAAAAATCTGGCCGATATCTGTGCATCGATCCAGGGGCGGATCATCTCGATCCTTTTGAACAAGCTGAAAAAGGCTGCGCGGGAAACGGGCATCAAAGACCTTTGCATCGCAGGCGGCGTATCTGCCAACAGCGGGCTTCGCAAGACGTTCCGGGAGACAGGTGAAAGCCTGGGCTGGCGCACCTTCATCCCCGCTTTTGAGTATTGTACGGACAATGCAGCCATGATCGCGATGACGGGGCACTACCACTATCTCGCAGGCGATTTTGCTACTTTATCGGCCAGCGCCAGCGCAAGGTCGGAGTGGTAGTATATACCGAAACCTACGGGTTCAGAAAATGATTCACGGCATTATAATCCTTCACATCCACATCATGCGCTTTCATAGTCGTGGCAACGGTACCGGCAACGACAACAATCTTGTACTTTAAGGTCGGAATGACATCGGTAGAAAGCGTGGTCGGCGCAGCAGTCGTTGAGTTCTGGGTATAAAAGAAGTGCAGGCGCACCTTGCCGACGAAAGTTTCGAAAACATAATTGTAATAAAAGACGCTGCCAAAAGACAGATAACTATAGGGCATGGGAGAATATTGCTGCAGATTATTCAGGTTGGGTGCGATATAGACCAGGACCATACCGGAGTCAATGATCCCCTGCGTAAGTTTTGAAAAGGTGACATCATGATAGCGGGTGAAATACGTGATGGTCCCCCCATTTGTATTGGAATAGGTGTAACCCGAATTCCATAGCCAGTCGGCGCTGGCGAGCGAAAAAGTATCCACGAACACATTGGCATTGCCGATCGGTCCCTGAGCTCCGGTGGGACCGGCGGGACCGGCTGGGCCAGCAGGTCCGGTATCTCCTTTTTTGCAGGACAACATAGAACCGGCGATAAGAAGGGAAAAGGCAAAACCCAGAAGAACGCGCATTTTGAGTTGCATAAGTGAAGATTTAAGAATGAATGAAAAATACGGGGAGAGTAGCGGGAAAGACAAACATACTTGATCGAAGGGGGGATGTCAATCCTGTCGTCTGGGTATTTTGAAATGCTGCGGCAATGCGGTGGTGCTTTTTTTGCGGTATTTTTGCGCGATGGCCAACACCTATTTCAAATTCAAACAGTTTACGGTCCACCAGGACCAATGCGCCATGAAAGTATGTACGGATGCCTGTATCCTCGGCGCCTGGTTCGCCCAGAAAACGCCCGCATATTCCCAGGTGCTGGACATCGGCAGCGGTACGGGCCTGCTGATGCTGATGCTGGCGCAGAAACACAAGGGTGAGATAAGAGGCATCGAACTCGACCTGGCGGCCTACCGGCAGTTGCGGGATAATATCGGGTTAAGCCCGTGGAAGAGTATGCTGAAAGTGTTTCCGGGTGATGTCAGATCGTTTTCCTTTCCGGGCAAGTTCGACTTTATCATCACCAATCCTCCGTTCTTTGAAGGGGACCTGCTGTCGGCCTCGGACAGCGCCAACCTGGCCAAACACAGCAAAGAGCTGACCCTGTCCGAGTTGCTGGCGGTCATCGATGCCAATCTTTCAGCGGAGGGATCATTCGGCATCCTGCTCCCCTATCACCGGGCGGCCTGGTTTGCAGAGGAGGCTGCAGGGCGTTATGGCTTCTCTTTGCGTGAGAAGCTGTTGGTGCGGCAGACGCCTGGACATGATTTTTTCCGGAGCATCCTGTATTTCTCGCGGCATCGCGAAGCTTCCATCCCTACGACGGAGCTGACGATAAAAGATAGCGAAGGCGAGTATACGCCAGATTTTGTGGAGCTGATGAAGGATTATTATTTGTATTTATAAATGCTGCCCAAACTCCAGCAGCCTAAACGGATTTCCCCGCCGCATAATCTTCCAGATACCTGTACGTCGCCGTCAATTGTCCTTCGCGCACCATCGTCGCCCTTTCGATCATGGGCGAGCCACCCCGGACCAGGGGATCCAGCACATGTTTGATCAGCTGTTCACCAAAATAACGGGAGGCATCGCGGGGCAGCTCATTTGGGAGATTGCCGACGGCCATGATGTCGACCGAGCCCGGCAGATAAGGCGCCGTTCTCTGGCGCGTAATTTTATCGACCCCATAAATAGGATCATCCATCGGCGAATCCCCAAGATTGCAGGGAATCGAGCCTTCGCGGTCATCGGTAATGTCGGCGATGGTCTTTATCCGGAAGTCCGGCTTTGCCAGGTCCTCCCATTCAAAAAGACGCGGCATGTCCTTGTCCCAGTAAACGCCGTTCATAAGAATATCCGCCGTCCGGGCGAAAGGCAGGAATTTGCAGCGATAGTCCTGCGGATGGCGGTGGAACTGTTCGCGTTGATACGTTCCATTCTGCCCGTGCTCATAAAGGGCGGCTCCCTTCAGCTGGGTGAAGACGGGATAGGAAAAACTGCGTTCGAGGAATTCGTCGGGCTCGACCTCTACGATCTCCAGCAGGTTCATTACTTCGAGGACTCCGTGCGCGACACGGCCGGAGCCGGTGACAACCACTTTTATCTCGGGCAGGCGGAGGCCGAAGTACGTATGGATCAGCTCGCGAAAACTTTGCTGTTCGTGCACCCGTCCCAGGTCGTAGCGGCCGGTCCTTTTGCCATAAGCCATGATGCCATTGTGCGCGCCGACGACACCCGCAAAAAATCCAAAGCCAAGGATCCGCTGACCGTCGTCATGCTCGAGACATTCATAATCGATGAGCGTGATATTTTTGTCCAGGATGGTCCGGAACATCCGCTGGTTATAAGGCTGTTCCTTTTTTGTATGGGAAAAGAAAAGATAGGTCTTGTTCCTGATCAGCTTGTCCATCCGCACTTCCTTGATCCCAAAAAGCACGTCACTTCCCGAGACGTCGTCCGAGACCTCGATACCGGCTGACCGGTACTCCCGGTCGGTATAACAGCGGTCGGGAGACGACTCTACCAGGACCCGGACATCCGGGGCGTTCTTCTGGATCCATTTACATTGGGCCGGGGTCAGCGCCACTCTGTTGTCCGGAGGGACCTTTCCCTCGCGAAGTAAGCCTATCGTTAGCATTCTTAATTGTTTACGAACGACCGAAGATAGTTTTTTTCTGCCTTTTTTGGAGGTGAAGGGCGAATTGCGTTATATTTGCGTCCCGCTTTCAGCGCCTGTGCGCGAAGTGGAAAGCCCGGATGGCGGAATTGGTAGACGCGTCAGACTCAAAATCTGGTTATCGCAAGGTAGTGCAGGTTCGATTCCTGTTCCGGGCACTATATCTTCCCCACAATAATTTGATTATCAAATAATTGTGGGGATTTTTCTTTCGACAAGGTCCATTTTCGCCCCCTTTTTCCCCCTTATTTCTGCTGCATTTGGCACACAAATGGCACACACTCTGGCACACACTTTTCTAACGTCAACGAACATTTGTTATGGAATGAGGAAAAGACGCGGGCCAACGGGTTATTGGCTGGCATTTATTGGAAGGCTGGTATCATAATCCCCTATTCATCACCGATCTCGAAAAAGCAAAAATTGAATGGGCTGCCAAAAGAAAATAGCTGGACGATAAACCGCTTAATGCGAAAAATCCGGCACGTAAAAGGCACACAGGAAATAATTTTTATTGATAATCGATAAGTTACGATTCGTGTTCCGCACTTTGTTAAAATGCCTAATGGAAGGCTGATCTTATCTTACCTTCTCTTTACGGCCGATCGACCGCGTTTCGATTTTCATCCAACCTCTTATTACCGGAAAGACCATACAGGTCGTTGCCAGCCTCATTGCCTTCTCCTGCTGTCAGGGTGCAGCGGCAAATTTTATCTTTCCTTTTCTTACCGGCAACAGGAGTTCTGCCATTAACCATTTCCTGAGCGGTGGTGTATGCTTATTACTCAATAATCATCACTAAACCAATCTTGTATGAATCTCAGACCTTTCCTCTTTTCCTTCCTTTCGCTCATGGGAAGTTTTTTGTCATGTTTTAGTCAGACCAGGCCATACACTTTGGATTATTCTGCGCTAATTCAAGGGCAGACACCATCTTGTAATATCTTTCACGATGTGCCCGGCATTGCTACTTTTGACGTCAACTTTGCAGCTGTGACGCTGACACACACACCGCTGTATGGCGCCCCAAAGCTAAATCCCAATGGCGCTTTTTTAACCGCCAGCAATGGTGTGCAGTTAAAAGCCACCTATTTCGTTCAGGACGGAAGCACGGCCGGATCGGAATATTTTGTCCAATTCCCTTTCAAAAAGGGCTTTGCCTATGATATCTCCGCGGATGCTTTTTACAGCATCGATGGGTTCCCGGACAACACTGGTGCTGTGGATCTGACCCTGCGGTACAACACCGCAAAAGACGATGCTTCTTCGCCTAATACAACCTGTTCGGACAACACGACACACAAGTTCAACCCGGTGGGCGGTATCCAGCATTTGCAAGCCACGGTAGGGCAAAATACCACCAATTTTCCGATGCAAGGTTTTATCGCCGGCGCGGCCAACGGGTTCATATACGTCGCGTCCACCTTTCCTACAGCGTCCTCCGATGATCCAATGGCGACAACGATCACGGGAAGCCTGTTCGTGAAGAAGTTGATCATCAACGAGACCTCTACCCTAACCTTTGCCCCCTCAACGTTGTCCCTTATCTGCGGGGATCAAACCGCACGGACTTTTACCGTAAGCAATCCCGAAGGGATCACCGGTACACTAGTCTATACCTGGAATGTAGGGAATGGTTGGCTTTTCAACGGGTCCGTACCCAGCGGACCAATAACGGCCGGCAATTCCATCACGCTGACACCCATTAACAGTCAGGCGACCGTTCCGAACAACATTTCAGTCAGTGTCTCGCAAAATGGTACGGTGATCAATACCTTTTCCTGCACCGTATCGACGAGCAATACCGCACCGACGCTTGGCGTCACGGAGAACAACGGCGACCTCGCGGTTTGCAACGGGGGACCTCAAAGCTTCACCGTTAGCGGCGTTCCGGCCGGTACACCCGTTGTATGGAGCACTTCACCCGCCGGATTGGCGAGCCCAAGTCAGGATGGAACGTCCACTACTCTTTCTTACGTCCAGAATGGAGACCTCATGCTGACCGCCACTGTATCCAATGTCTGCGGCACCTGGTCTGCCAACTATCCTCAGATCATCAGAGTAGGGGTCCCGCCTACACCCTCGGAGATCGAGGAAATGCAGCCAGGCGTATCCTTCCCTGCCAATAGCAACGCCACCTTTACCACCTTTTTGAACGAAACCCATCAGACCAATTGGACTGTTATAGGAGGGACTATCATTCAGGGCCAGGGTTTCGGTGAAATAGGAGTTAAGGTAGACAATACGCCCGGCGCCACCCTTCAAGTGTCCGTCAACTACTCCAACACCTGCGGCGTGGGCGGTACTTTAACTGCCGATGCCCCCATCACTGATTGCCCCACCTGTCCGCCTCCCGTCCGTGCTGCGCCGCAAATCCAGACACTCCAGCCTCGCGGCTTCGCCGTATCCGATACGGCTGCACTGCCGACCCTCTATCCGAATCCGGCATCTTCATCCCTGCACGTCTATCTGCCGGGTAAGGATTTGGCGCACACCAGTATCCGTATATATGATTTGGTCGGTCATCTTCTCATAGAGAAAGTCCCCAATTCAACTGCTATGACTATCGACATTTCGCGGCTGACAAAGGGAGTATATGTGCTACTGATCGACGGTAACCAGAACACTGTGGTGAAGAAGTTCATAAAAAATTAAAGAGCCTCACAGCATTCCTCCGGTATAAAAAAAAAGAACCGGGCCTCTCATCATGGAGGCCCGGTTCTCATTGATGCCGGCAGAAAAATTCAACTCCTAGCAGATATACTAAAGACCACCACACTTTGCATTTAATGCCAACACTAAAAGACATCTAGATTAGACACTGCGACACTCTGGGGTATACTACCGGCGGCGGCTATAGTCCAGATTCGTACGCTGTCGTCGGTGTTATTAACCAGATACTCACTGCCTGACCCACGACCGGATCCTACCCAAGTGACGCCCGCCGCATAGACGTTTAAAGGGCGGTTAAGCGGCGAAGCCTCATACTGCGTTTGCCCATAATAAAACTGCTCGTCCGGAAACTGGCTTGAATTAAAATGGTATTGATCAGTAAGGCAATTTATTTTACGCTCCCCATCATTGGCGGTATCCACGTAAGGCAGATATGTGGTTATTTCGCGTCCATACGGATCATAGGCGTGTATGTTGACTATATCCTTTCCCATTGGACTGGCTTGCCAGGCAACCGTCTGTACCGGTCGTCCCAGGCCATCATAGTAGGTGGTAATTTGCGTGACATCCGTCCGGTCCCTCAATTGATTGGCCATCGCCAAATCCATAATGCCAGGTTTGGCAATGATTCGTGTTCGGACATAATTCATGTCTACCCCGCCGAGCCCCGGTCCCGGTGCATTTAGAACATCTTTGGTATAAGCTAAGTCTGCATTAGACAAATGCGTTTTAAAAGAAAAAACCCGGCGCTGAGAAGCGCCGGATTGTTCAATTTATTCCTGTATCTATCGGATCAAAACAGACTTCACCTCCTGCCGTCCGTCAGAAGCAACGAGCCGCAGCATATACATACCCGGCGTCAGCTGTGACACCGTCAGCGGATACACAGTGCCTTGTTGCATCAGCGCCGTCCTTACCAGCTGCCCCGCGGCGTTATAGAACTGTATAGCAATCTGTCCGGTCGCTCCGGTCAACACAGGAGCATCGATGTTGAGCACATCCCTCGCAGGAACGGGATAGACACGGAACGCTACCGCGCCGGTCGTCTGGTCGATAACACGGACGGGGCTGTAGGTGGCCGCGCCATCGATGTCCACCATCCGCAGGCGATACCAGCCGGTGCCGGGGAGTGGATGCGCATCGGTAAAGGCATAGGAACTAGACAGCGCACTATTTGTCGCCGACACCTGGCCGATGGTGTCGAACCTGCTGCCATCGGATGAGCGCAGGATCTCAAAATGCGAGACGTTCTCTTCATCGGCGGTAACCCAGTTGAGCTGCACTTGCTGCTTTTCTTTTTGCGCGTCAAAAGACAGCAGATTCAAGGGCAGCGGTATCGGCGGATCCAACTTTAAGATGTCTATATCGGAGGAACCGGCGGAGGTCAGCGTCGTAGACGCCACTGTCAAGGTACCCTGAAAATAGCCGGACGCGTAAAGAACTCCTGCGGCATCCAGCTGCAACGAGTTTACTGGAGAAGATAAAATATTGGAAGAAGAAACAGGCATTGCATATGCGAAATTACCGGTTGCATCCAGCTTGAGGAGGAAAAATGTCGTTCCGGAAGCGGTCAGCGACGCGTCGCCAGAACCCGGATCGAAGTCAACCGTCCCGGTGAACTTGCCCGTAATGTAGCTGTTACCGGCCGCGTCAACCAGCATCGCGGTAACAGTAGTGACGGCGCCCGACGAGCCCGTCGACACGATATTGGACGGATTGCCGGAGCCGTCTATATTCATATGAAACAGCGCCGTACCACCAGCGGTCTGGTTATTCACCCCTGAAGTAGGATCGAGATCGGCCGTGCCGGTATAGGTGCCGGTGACATAGATATTGCCCGAACCATCGAGGCCTAATTGGGAAACACTTGTCGCCGAGGTCGAGGCCATCGAGCCTGCCCAGGCAAGCGCGCCCGAAGCATCCAGCTTCACGATGTAGCCGTTGGTGGCGGCGGCCGTCAGGTTAAAGGTGCCGGCCCCGGGATCAAAGTCGCTTGTTCCACTAAAGGTGCCGGAAAAATACAGGTTTCCCGAACCATCCACTAACGGGCTGCCGGCAGATTCATTGTTCACGCCACCCACGCTGCCCGCATAGACGACATTGCCGGAATTGTCCAGCTTAAAAACGAAGGCATCATTACCGCCGGCCGAAGTCATGGTCCCCGTACCCAGATCAATACTGCCGGAGTAGCTGCCGACCATGTATACCTCGCCGCTACCATCTATGTCAAAACTAGGGGTACCGCTGATCGGGATGGTTTTTACCCAGACCAGGTTGCCCGACGCATCCAGCTTTTCGATAAAACGGTCACTGGAAAGGACGGATGTTACGTTATGTGTACCCGTACCGGGGTCAAGGTCAGCCGTACCCGTGAACAGCCCCGACACATAAATATTACCCGTGCCATCCAGCTTGATCTGCAACGCCTGGTCCGTCGATGTCCCTCCAAACTGTCTTGCCCAGACGAGGTTGCCTGAAGCGTCGACTTTCAACAGCAGTCCATCCGTGCTGGCAGCTGTAGCTGTCAAGGTCGTGGTCCCAGGCCCGGGATCGGCATCGATCGTGCCACCGAAGGAGCCGGCATAATACATATTTCCCGCCGCGTCCATAGTGACGTCATGCACTTGCTCGGCACCCGCACCGCCAATCTGGGTCGTCGATTCCAAAGTCGGGTTCTGCGCCCGGCCGGTTGTTGAGATAAAAAAAAGGAAGAAAGATCCGTAAAGAGCGAGAGGGAACGCCCATTTTTTACATAGTAGGATACCCCTCAAACGATAGCACGTAAAGGTAAAGGTCATATACAGCGATTTGTGATGACAGGTCCGAGTGGACAGGTTGCTATCGGGTAGGTTGCGACTTTAAGGTAACGTAAATATACAGTACAATACTAAATCAGACATGTATAGCCGCCAATTTTTTTGCGGGATCATATTAGACTTATTTCCCTTTCTTACCGATTGGTTGCCCGCAGATGATCGGGGGCCGGAGAAGTGGAAAAACCAACGACGATTGGCCGAGGGCTATCAGGACTTACGGATAAGAAAGGGTGGTTTTACGGTAGGATATCTGGGGAATTGGGGGGGGTGCGTCTTGCGGCGTCAAACAGGCGCTCTTTGATTCGACGGTAGCAGCCGCTGCTGCATACATCGGGTACTACTAATTTAACGCTGCCAATGAAGCAAATTTTCATAAAATAATCGTCATGGATACCGAGTGCCCGAAAATCAGACAAAACCATGCTTTGTTCCCGAATGACTCTGTCAATTCCCGCCCTAAGAAATTCCCTTTTTGTCCCTGTGCCATCTTTACAGCTTTTATTCACCTTTAATAGACCGCTATTCGAAACAAAAATACTGGAATTCCCTCACCTCGCTTCATCGCTTTAACTCCAGCTAAAAATCTATCTGGCTTTAATGCAGAGCTTCACTATAAGTAACCCGCTTGACATTATCGATTATCCGGACCGATTGACTGCACAAATAATCCCCTTTGCTACTATCATATGTGGCAACAGGTGTTTCCGATGGCAGATCATAGATTAGCGACAGGGAGTAGTCCGGAAGAAATCCGTCAAACTCATATTCGTATTGAATGTTGTGAGCAGCCGGTGTGAGCATCGGGAATCCTGCTAGCGAAGCGATCGTCTGGTATTCTTTGAGGGTCAGGTTCGCAGCCTTCGTTCCATTGGCAAGACCGGTCGAAGGTCTTATCTTCCTGGTAAGCTGCTTCCTGAACGGCCCGTTTATGATGACATTGGAAAAGATTTGCTGCGTGAAGGTAATGTAGAGATATGATGAAATTAAAACTGTCAAAAAAACAGCGCCTTTTATCTTTGTCCTAAACGTAGTTATGCCCTTCTTTCGCAAATAAACCGAATAGAATTGGACAGCGACTAAAGACAGGATGCTAAAAGTGAGGATTTTTAAAAACTCAAAGGGCCGGACGAATGGATGAAAGTACAGTTCCAGGTCATCGGTCCATAAGGCAAGCAAAATGATTAGAAGAGCTAGGTTTGCGAGGCTTACAATCAAATATTTGGTCGATTTACTTATTATATTCGTCATACGACAATAAGATGCTGCAACTGCTATTTTCCATACAACCTCACAACAACGAAGCCGTTATCTTTTTAGCATAAGCGATTGGTGCCTTGACCTTATACAAACTCGCCGCCACAGTACAACCTTCAAACAAAAGAAACATCGCTTCGCAGATCATATCAATGTCCAATGACGGATTCTTTAGTTCTATCTGACCAAGCAATACCTTGATAAAGGTTTTCATCCGATCCTTTTCCTTGCTTACGTGCTCAAAGATCTCAAGATCATCCTTCGGAACTTCCGCCATTATTTTCGAAAAGTGACAGCCGCGGAAACCGGTACTGTATTGTTCATCCGCACGGAAATCAAAAATACCCAACAACTTGGACTTGGGATCTTTGTACTTCTTCAAAAACTTCTCCAACCGCTCGAACCAGGCGCTTTCCGCATGCTCGATATAGGCCAGCAGCAGATCCCGCTTGGAAGGAAAATGATTGTACAGCGATTGACGGGAGATATCTGCCTCTTCGATGATCTGGCTTATCCCCGTAGAATTATATCCCTGGTCATAAAAGAGCCTTGAGGCCGTTTCGAGTATTCTTACCCTTGCTACCGATTCCTTCATACTCAAAATTACTAAAATTTAGAACTATTCTGTTTTCCTTATCAACGGGCTGGCAACCCCTGACTAATGCAGGGGATCGCCATTCTTTATTTCTTCACTACCCTTGGTGACAAAAGTGGCGCCCGCCGCCAGGTTCGCTCCGAAGACCTCAGCCTGGGTATCGGTTAGCCTCCCTACCCTGACCGGTACCCGTTGAATAACGCCCTTCACCACCCCGATCATAAAAACGCCTTCCGTCGAATTTACCACAGCGCCCCGAGGCACTACGAACGTATTCGGTTCGGAGTCCATCCCAATCACGGCCTCTGCAACCATGCCCGGAGATAGTTTCAGATCGTCGTTGCGAACGTCCAGCTCAATATGTTCGGACCGGAGGGTCTTGTCCATTACGCCGGCTCTGCGGACGATTCTTCCGCTAAAGATCTGATCGGGATACGCTTTGACCGTGAAGCTAACCTCGCTATTCAATTTTATAAAGCTTTTATACGCCTCCGGAATTTCAATGACCAGGCGCAGGTAGCGTTGCTGCTGCAGCGTGAAGATTGGCAGTACAGACCCTTTTCCGGCCGGACCGGTATAGGCGCCCAGGTTGACGTTCCTGGTGCTGATG
Source organism: Puia sp. (assembly GCA_036499285.1). GTDB lineage: Bacteria > Bacteroidota > Bacteroidia > Chitinophagales > Chitinophagaceae > Puia. The sequence continues at coordinate 283,847 of DASYEB010000008.1, forward strand.
ATCCCGTCGAAAGGAGCGTGGATCGTCAGATAGCCGGTCATCGTATTGCTGGCCTTATAATCAGCAAGCGCCGCCTCCATCTGTGCCATGTCGGAATTACGTTTTGCCACGGCGATATCCACGTCATTTTTGGAGATCGTGCCCGGCGTCCTGCTGGCATCCAGCACACGCTGATAGGTGGCATTGCTGGATTCGTAGATCGCCTGCTGCGATTTGTATTTTGATTCCGCAGCCGCCAGCTGGGAAACCAGCTCCGGAGCATCCAGGGTGGCCAGGATCTGCCCTTCTTTTACCGCGGAGCCGACGTCCACGGTCAGCGTCCGGACATAGCTGTTGACTTTGGCATACAGGTCAACCTCGCGATAAGCGGTAAGCTCCGAAGGGATCTTTAGCTCCGTATGAATCGAACCGCTGCCCAGCACAAATGTCGCCGGCGCGGCAGAGGCAGAAGCAGCCGCAGCCGCAGCCGGAACCGTTTCTTTTTGTTCTGTCTTTGGTTTCCCTTCGGTATTTGTGCAGCCCGTAGAAAAAAATCCGGCTACGGCCAGCGTGACAATTATCGGTTTAGTGTTCATATCTGAGTATTTAAAGAGTTTATGTATGAGATGCTCTCGTCGTCATTGGCTTCAAGGGAGACCGATTTGACAGATGCCTTTTCCTGTCCCCAGGCAAATACCAGCGGCAACACAAATAAGGCGGCGAAGGTGGAAGCTATCAGCCCGCCTACCACGGCCCGTCCAAGCGGAGAGGTCTGGTCTCCCGCTTCGCCCAGACCACTGGCCATGGGGATCATACCCATTACCATCGCCAGCGCGGTCATCAAAATGGGACGCAGTCGCAGCCCGGCCGCCTCCCGCGCCGATAATTTTGCATTGCTGTTCGCTAACCGAAGCTGCTCGGCGTTGGTGATCAGCAATACAGCGTTGGAAATAGAAACGCCGACAGACATGATGATACCCATATAAGACTGCAGGTTCAGCGTGGAGCCGGTGGCCAGCAGCATCAGCAGGGATCCGAGGATCACCGCCGGGACCGTCGTCAGGATAATGGCAGATACTCTGAAGGATTGGAAATTGGCGGCAAGCATGAGAAAGATAACGATGATGGCTACCAGCAAACCGGTTTGAAGACTGCTTAGGGTTTCGGTCAGCGTTTGGGTCAGCCCTATCTGCTCTATCGTGAGACCGCGAGGTATTTTTCCAAGTGAGCCGATAGCCTTTTGCACATCTGCGGCTGCAGCCCCAAGGTCCTTGTTATTCAGGTTCGCGGTAACAGATAATACCGGCAATGAACCCAGGTTGTCGTTCTCGCCGTAGGTGACGCCTTTCGTTATGGTGGCTATGTCGCCCAGAACGGGGCGGATGTTGTTCCTTCGCAGCGGGATCTCGACAATATCATTTAAGCTCTTCATCTTGTTCTCGGGTATCTGCACCTGTACGTTATAACTGTTGCCGGACTTTTCGTCTATCCAGATGTTGCGGTCTGTATAACGGGAGGACGAAGTAGAGGCAACCAGCGAACGCGACACGTCATTTACATCGACGCCCAGTTGGGCAGCACGCACGCGGTCTATTTCAATGTTGATGGCCGGATATTTATTCGACTGCCCCAGCTGAATATCCCTCAGATAAGAGATGCCCTTGAAAGCATCCATCAGCTTTTGAGCATATTCTTCGTTGAGCTTTTTATTACGCCCGGAGAAACGTACTTCGATAGGGGTTGGAGATCCCTGGCTCAGGATCTTATCCGTCAGCTCTATCGGCTCAAAGGACAGCTGGACACCGGGCATTTCTTTGGCTGCCTGCATTCTGATGACCTCTTTCAACTGGTCCAGGTTGGTCTTATAATCTTCCTTAAAGGCAACCTGCAATACAGCTTCCTGCGGCCCCGACATCCACAGATAGATAGGGTTGACCGAAAACGTGTTGGGATGCATGCCGACATAAGCAGAGGTGATCTCTATGTTATCCGCCCCGACTATATTTTTGATGATACTGATCGTTTTGAGGGTTTTTTCTTCCGTTCTTTCAATGCGGGTGCCCTCACCTGCCCTGATCCTCACCTGGAATTGTTGTCCATTAACCTTTGGCAATATATCCTTACCGATGAAAGAAAGCATAAATACGATCAGGACCACCGAGATCCCAAGATAGGCCAGCACGATCGGTTTACGGTAAGGCATGATCCTGTCCATAAACCGGAGGAACCGTATACGAACCCTGTCGAACCTGCTGAGTTTTGCCATCGGCTGATGCTCTATCTCATCGATGATTTCCTGCTTCTGGCTCCAGGTCTCGCCTTCAGAACCCTTTGCCGGCAAATGACCAGGGCCTTTTTTGCTGTGCGCTCGCATGATCCAGTTGGCCAGTACCGGTACAAAGGTCTGTGCTAGGAAATAGGAAGTGATCACGCTAAAACCAATGGCCAGCGCAAGCGGAAGGAACAGGCTTCCCGGAATACCGCCCATAGTGAACGCCGGGGCGAACACCGCCAGGATACAGAACAGGATCAGCAGCTCAGGAAAGGCAATTTCTTTACAGGCGTCCCAGATGGCCAGTCGCCTGGGCTTGCCCATACTCAGATGCTGGTGTATATTCTCTATCGTCACCGTACTTCCATCGACAAGAATCCCGATGGCAAGCGACAGACCACTTAGGGTCATGATATTGATCGTCTGCCCGAATAAGTTCAGGAAAAGCACACCGGCGATAATGGAGGCAGGTATGGTGAGGATAACGATCGTGGCGCCGCGCCAGTCACCAATGAAGATCATCACCATCAGACCGGTGAGCACCGCGCCGATAAGACCTTCAGAGATCAGGCTTTTCACGGAATTGATCACGTACACGGACTGGTCGAATGAGTAGGTCAGTTTGACGTCCTCCGGTAAGGTCGCCTGCATCTTTGGTAAAGCAGCCTTTAATTTCTGCACCACTTCCCAGGTCGAGGCATCGGCGCTTTTGGCTATCGGCATGTAAACAGAGCGCTTCCCGTTCACCAGGGCATATCCCACGGTCATATCCGCACCATCTTCAATGGTAGCGACGTCGCGTAAGTAGAGGTTTCCCACATCACCTTTAAAGAGCGGGATATTGGCGAAGTCCTCCACCCGGTGGATAGTAGTGTTGGTAGGCGTAATGTAATTGGTATCACCGATGCGAACATTACCGGACGCAGTACTTTGATTGTTGAGAGCGAGAGCTTGTATGATCTGTTCCGGTGTCAGGTTGTGGCTGCGCAGCAGCACAGGATCAGGTTTTATCAGAACGGTACGGAAATTCCCGCCAAAGGGCGGCGGCGAGAGCAGACCCGGGATCTGCGTAAACCCTGACCGAACATAAACGTTGGCCAGGTCCAGCAGTTCGTTGATCCCGCGCTTATCGCTGCTTACGATCAGTTCCCCCACCGGTAACGTGGAGGCATCGAACCGCAAAAGAAAAGGCGGATTTGAACCCGGTGGGAAGAGCGCCTGGGCGCGGTTGGCCGCGGCCGTCGTTTCTGCTTCAGCAGCAGCCATGTTGGTGCCCGGATAAAAACTGAGCTTTATCAGGGATAAGCCCTGGATGTTCTTTGTTTCTATGCTTTTCACACCGTTCACAAAAAGCAGGGTGTTGATATATTGTTTGGTAAAAAAAGGCTCCATCTGATCAGGCGTAAAGCCTGCATAGGGGTGGGCAATGTAAAGTACCGGAAGGTCAAGCCGCGGGAATATATCCACTTTGATCGTCTTTATAGCACTGACGCCAAAAAACAATATAGCTGCAACCAGCACCATGATGGTGATCGGTTTCTTAAGTGCGAAGAGTATTAATTTCATAAAACCTTATAAATTGGAGTAAAACAGATTGAAATCACCCGCGGCGGCTGCTTTTAATAACAGCGCCTGCCATACGTTGCTATAAGCAATGTCCCGGTCCGTCTCGGCCCTGATCAATGCGTAGAGTGCTTCAGTCACATCTACCAGGTTAGTCAGGCCATGATTGTAAAGAACCAGTTTTTGCTCATACGTATCGTCTGCCGCCTTCACCTGCAAGGGTGTCTCGTAATAATCAGCTATAGCATTCTTGATCTTGGAGTCAGAAAAATTCAATTGAGTTACCAGCTGCTGCCTGGTAAGCTCCAGGTCATCTTTCAACCCCTCGCTGATCAAAAATTGAGATCTGACCTGCTGTTTTATCCGAAGGGGTTGGGTTATATTCCAGGTAATACCAAGCCCTATCACATAGTTTGCCCGGTTGACACCGACTCCATCCGAGAAACTGCCGCTGTAATTGGGATTGGCGGCGGTATAGCTGCTGCCAAATCCTGAGCCCCTGCCCTGCAGCGCAGCGCCAAGGCTGATCGTTGGAAGGGAAAGGGTTTTATAGTAATTAACCTGTTCTTCGCTCAGCCGGATCCTGCTTTTGTAATACGCAATGACAGGGTGATCAGCTACAAGAGAATCTATCGATACGGCCAGCGAACCTGGTAAATTAATGACAAAGACCGTATCCGCCTGTATCAGCTGGAAATCGGTGCCGAGCAGCTTTATCAAGATGCTGTTCTGCTCGTCTTCATAGGTCATTGCTCTTAAGAGGATGCTCCTGGCGCTGGACACTGCGGCATTGGCCTGCGAAGAATCGACACCGGCCAGCAGCTCTTTTTCAGCCTTGCGCACGATGATCTGCCACAGAGTATCGGACCGCTCCAGGTTTCTGCGATAAGACGCCGTCAGCCGTTGAGCAGACAACAGATTCAAGTAGGCGCCGGCAATTCTGACCCGGTGCTGGAAGATCTCCTGCTGAAGATCGCTGTTGTCCAGCTCGTTCTTGAGCCCTGCTGTCTTGATACGTTCCTTCGAACGGCCAAAGGCGAAAAAATCCCAGTTAACATTGGCCAGGTACATAGATCCAAACGCAGAATTCCAGTTCTGGCTGGTTAGCGGGAGCCCGGTTGTAATTATACTCATCGGGCCGAAAGCATAAGCCGGGCCGTTCTGGCCGTTTGCCGTGCCATAGTCCAATTGTGCTCCCAGGTTAAGGTTGGGCAGGTAGTCCAGTTTAGTCTGCTGCAGAGCGGCCTTCGACGCAGCCGCATATTTCTGCTTTGACCGGATGGTCCCGTAATTGTCTACGCCCAGTTTCAGTGCCTCTTTGAGCGATAGCTTTTGTTGTGAATAGGCTGCATGCGGTAGTTGAGTGCAGCAGCAGATGGCGATCATAGCCATCAATCTTGTTGTGGGTAACATCGAACCAGTGTTTATTTTTGTCCCATTCTATGGGAATTAATACTAGGTTTCGCGGGAGTTAAAACACGCGATAGCATGCTTCATCATTTCCTGTCAAATACCTCGACCACTACTACTTCTCTTTTCATGGTGATATTTACAGAGTCTCTTACATTTTTTCTTTCCGAGAAGAACACAACGGCCAAGGCTGCCAGTCCCCAAAACAGCATTTGCGAGGTGGCCATATCCCAGCCGCCCAGTTTCCATGCAAAAAGACCGAAGTAGGTGCCTATGGCGGCGCCTACGAAATACATGGTCATGTAGATGGTGTTTAACCGGTTGTGTGCATGCTCATGAAGGCCATAGATCCTCGCAAAATTGGTGATCTGTGTTGCCTGTACACCAATGTCCAGGAAGAAGATCGCGACGATCAGGGCCACCAGGGAGTAAGGGAAGATCTTGATCAGAATGACGCTGCCTATGATAAGGCCCACAGTGATCAACAGGGACCCGTAAGTACTTCCTTTGTCTGCCAGTTTACCGAAATAAGGCGCAACAAGCGCGCCGCCTATAGCGACAAGCCCAAAACTACCAATGGTACTCACAGAGTAGTTTAAAGGTGCAGCAGCAAGATGAAATGTAAGTGTCGTCCAAAAAGAGCAGAAGATACCGAAGGTCAAAGAACCAAGAAAAGCCGCATGTCGCAGGACCCGGTATTCTTTGATCAATGAAAGGGTGGATCTGAGCAGGCCAATATAATTCCCTTTGAACTTAGGCTCAACATCGGGAAGACAACGCTGAAGCAGGACCACTATAGTCAGCACCATTCCGGCAGAAATACCAAAAACATAACGCCAACCGAACAGACCGGATATAAACCCGCTAAGCACCCTGGCCGCCAGAATGCCCACCAGGATCCCGCTGAATACCCTGCCAACGGTTTTGCCGCGGTTTTCATTGCCTACCAGCGTGGCCGCCATGGGCAAAATGATCTGGGCCGGTGTAGTAAACAGTCCTATCAGGAAACTTAGTACGTAAACTTGCGCGAGAGTAGTAGCCATTGTAAATAGACCTAAGACCACGACAAGCGCGGCCGAGAGGGCGACGATCAGCTTTTTCCGGTTGAGCTTATCCCCTAATGGCAGCAGAAAGAACATCCCCAGGCCGAATCCGAGCTGCGAGAGCATGGCAATCTTCCCGATCGCTGCTTCGCTTGCTTTTATAGAAGTGCCTATCTCTTTCAAAATAGGCTGGTTATAGTAGATATTGGCGATCAAGACTCCGCCTGAAATTGCCATCAGTGGGATGATGGACGAATGTAACCTGGAATTGCTCTGATTCATTTTGTAATGTGTGAGAGAGTTAAAATATTATTCGATCGCTGGATCCCGAAGCGCTTTGCGACAACAAAGCTAGGGATAATTTAATATAAAATAGACTGATCGGTCAATCTTTTTTTTTAAAAACAGTTTCTGCCCTTTTGCAGAATTCATCCTAAACACCCATCGCGTCCTGACCTCGCATCGCAGCTATTACCGTAACGCCAGCATTGGAAAAAGTTTTTACCACGAAGTAGTCAAAGCCCGTATCTGTTCTTGTAATTAAAATTATTTTTTTCATGATCCGTATAGCTATTTGCGACGCAAAGAAACGGCAGAAACACGGATAGTTTCAAAATGAAAACAAAATAGCGGTAACTTTATCGTGACTAAAAGGAAAATAGTGGTAACAAAAATGTAACTATAAAAAAAGAAGAGATAATGCCTAAAATACACGAAGATCCTCACTATTGTCCCATCATCAGAACCGTAGATTACATTGGCAATAAATGGAAGCCGCTTATCCTTGTACTGCTCAGAGATGGCAGGATGCGGTTTGGAAAAATTCAGATGCACCTCCCAAGGATCTCAAAAAAGATCCTGACTGAACAATTACGTGAATTGGAAAACGATGGACTGATCTTGCGTTACAGCTTTAACGAAAAACCCCCACGCGTTGAATATGAAGCTACTGATATTGCTATGGGCCTGGTCCCTGTTTTCGAGGCAATGCATGAATGGGGTTTGAAGGTAAAAGACAGACCATCACATATCTCGAGACTTACAGCCGGGTCAAAACCTGCCGCCGGATCGAAAAGAGCGGCTACCTAGCACCGTAACATTATTGCATCTGTCCGACCCTGCCTGGCTGATTTCATCAAAAAATTGGCGCAAAGCATGGAAACATTCAGAATTGGTACATCTAACTTCGTATTCAATTACTGGTTACCATGCTTCCTCACACTTATCTGAACATCGGCAACGCCGATTATATAGATTCATTATATCAGGCTTATACAAAGGATACCACATCCGTAGAATACGGATGGCAGCGCTTTTTCGAAGGTTTTGAGTTCGGTACGAGCCCGGGAGTTGGGAAGACTGTGCCCCCAACTTTCAGCTCCACCGGAACACCGGAGCATTTTCTAAAAGAAATAAAAGTGCTCAACCTGATCAACGGGTACCGAACAAGAGGACATCTGTTCACAAAAACAAATCCCGTCCGCGAACGCCGCAAGCATCTTCCCGATGTCACATTGGAAACATTTGGTTTAACCGACGCAGATCTGGATACCGTATTCAACGCGGGCGTTGAGGTCGGCCTGGGACCCGTTCCTTTAAGAGAGATCAAAAGCCTTTTGGAACAAACCTATTGCCAGTCCATCGGCGCGGAATACCGGTATATCCGTGATCCCGAAAAATTAAAATGGCTGGAGACCAGGATGGAAAAGAAGCGAAACACGCCGGACTTCAGCAATTCTGAAAAGCAACATATGCTTTCCAGGCTCAACCACGCCGTTGCTTTTGAAAATTTTCTCGGGACAAAATTTGTCGGCCAGAAACGGTTCTCTCTTGAAGGCGCAGAAACAGTTATTCCCGCTTTTGACGTCATTATTGAAAAAGGCACCGAACTGGGGATCGAGGAGTTCATCATCGGCATGGGTCATCGCGGCAGGTTGAATATTCTTGCCAACATCATGCAAAAACCCTTTGCATACATATTCTCGGAATTTCAGGGGAAGACCTATGATGCGGATGCCGCTTTCGGCGGCGATGTAAAATATCACCTCGGCTATTCAAACGATATGCAAACCAGGAATGGAAAGCAAATTCATCTTAGTTTATGCCCAAACCCGTCCCATCTCGAAACGGTGGACGCAGTCGTTGAAGGGCTGACACGCTCGAAGATCGACTTTAAATATAACGGCGACTTCACCAAAATTGCTCCCGTATTGATACATGGAGACGCATCACTTGCCGGCCAGGGCATCGTCTACGAGGTGTTGCAGATGTCAAGGCTGGATGGGTATCGCACCGGAGGAACCATCCACCTGGTTATCAATAACCAGGTAGGCTTTACTACTAATTATAAAGACAGCCGCTCCAGCACCTACTGTACTGACCTGGCAAAGACAGTCCTTTCACCCGTTTTCCATGTCAACGGAGATGACGTGGAGGCTGTTGCCTATGTGATCAACCTCGCAATGGAATACCGCCAGACATTCAGGGACGATATTTTTATCGACATCCTGTGTTACCGCAAATATGGCCACAATGAATCGGACGAGCCCCGATTTACGCAGCCGATCCTGTATAAAGCTATTGAGTCACACCCCAACCCAAAAGATCTGTACGCCCGGAAATTGTTACGTGAGGGAACCATCAGCGCTGAGTATCTTGCCGGCCTGGAAAAGTCCTTTAAAGACCATCTCCAGGATCTGCTTGACGAATCCCGCTCGGAGAACTTTGCTGCCATTCCCAAACCCATGTTTGCCGGTGTCTGGCAGGGTCTTCACGCAGGCAGCAAAAAAGAGTTCCCGGTGTCCCCCGACACTTCCATTTCCGAAGAGGAATTGTCGGTTATTGGCGAAACGATCACGACACTGCCCGCCAACAAACAGTTTCACAAAAAAATAGAGAAGCTCTTTACCGACCGCAGGAAAATGGTCACTACCACCCGGGGTTTTGATTGGGCTATGGCCGAACAGCTCGCCTATGGGTCCTTAATAAGAGAAAATTACCGGGTGCGTTTCTCGGGCGAAGATATCAAACGCGGCACCTTCTCTCACCGTCATGCCGTAGTAACGGTCGTTGATTCCGATGAGGAATTTATACCGCTTTCAGCCCTGGAACGATCCGCGCCATTTGAAATTTACAATTCCCTTTTGTCCGAATATGCTGTGCTCGGTTTTGAATATGGTTACGCTTTGGCCAACCCCTATGCCCTGACCCTGTGGGAAGCACAATTCGGGGATTTCCTCAATGGAGCGCAGATTATCGTAGACCAGTACATCGTCAGCGCTGAAACAAAGTGGGGAAGAGGTAATGGCCTGGTCCTTCTGCTGCCTCACGGTTACGAAGGCCAGGGACCGGAACATTCTTCTGCGCGGATAGAACGTTTTATGGAATTATGCGCCGACAACAACATACAGGTGGTAAATTGCACAACACCCGCCAATTTTTTTCATGTCCTCCGCAGACAGTTGCACCGGGACTTTCGTAAGCCTTTGGTTGTGCTTACCCCAAAAAGCCTGCTCAGGCATCCTGCCTGCATTTCGCCGGCGGAAGATTTTACCCACGGCGGATTTCGCGAGTTGATCGATGACACGCTCGCGGTGCCCGGGTTGGTTGAACGGGTATTATTCTGCTCCGGCAAGATCTACTATGATCTATCAGACAAACAGCAGAACGATGGCTGCACGACTATTGCAATTGTCAGGATCGAACAGCTCTACCCTACTCCATTTGAACAAATGCAGGAGATCATAGGAAAGTATGCCAATGCCACCGAATTTTTCTGGGTGCAGGAAGAACCGGAAAATATGGGAGCGTGGCCTTACCTATGCCGGAAATTTTCGGATCATGAGGTAAAACTTCGTGTCATTGCCCGCCGGGAAAGCGGCAGTCCTGCCACCGGCTATTCTAATCACCATGCCACGGAGCAAAAGCAGATCGTTCAACAGGCATTGGCCCAAAGAGTATAACGATATCAAAATAGTAAAAATGGAAACAAAAAGTTACGCAACAACAGAAACGGCAAACAAAACGATCGCAGAACCCCCAGGGATATCGGGGACCGCAGAGATCGAAGAGATTCCGGAGGTTCGGGAGATCCCGGAAATTCGGGAGAGCCCCGGTTCGCAGGCCGTACTCGAAGCGCTGGTTGCTGAAGGAATTGAGGTGATCTTTGGTCACCCCGGCGGCGCGATCATACCCATCTATGACATTTTATATGATTACAGGGACAGTCTTACCCATATCCTGGTAAGACACGAGCAGGCTGGCATCCATGCTGCCCAGGGGTTTGCCCGCACCTCAGGGAAAGTCGGCGTTGTGTTTGCTACCAGTGGGCCGGGTGCGACAAACCTGGTAACGGGCATTGCAGATGCCATGATCGACAGCACCCCGGTGGTATGCATCACCGGACAGGTATTTGCACATCTGCTGGGGACAGATGCCTTCCAGGAGACGGATATCATCAACATTTCCGCTCCAATAACAAAATGGAACTACCAGGTAACCGACGCGGAAGAGATCCCGGATGTGCTGGCTAAAGCATTCTATATTGCCCGCAGCGGCCGGCCGGGCCCGGTGCTCATCGATATCACAAAAAATGCGCAGCTTCAAAAGTTCGGGTTTAAAGGATACACAAAATGCAGGCATATACGCAGCTACAGACCGGCGCCCATTATCCGCCCCGAATACATCAAACAGGCCGCAGCATTGATCGACCAGGCAAAAAAGCCGCTGATAGTCTGGGGACAGGGAGTAATATTAGGGAATGCCGAAGATGAGTTTAAAACATTTGTCGAAAAAACGGGCATCCCCGCCGCCTGGACTATTTTAGGTGCCGGCGCGATCCCGACCGGTCATCCATTGAACGCAGGGATGCTGGGTATGCATGGTAACTATGCGCCAAATGTGCTGACCAACGATTGCGACGTCCTTATTGCCGTGGGGATGCGTTTTGATGACCGCGTCACTGGCCGGCTGGACAGATATGCAAAGCAGGCAAAGGTGATCCACCTGGATATCGATCCTTCCGAGATCGACAAAAACGTAACGTCGGCGGTTCCCGTCTGGGGGGACTGTAAAGAAACATTGCCCCTGCTTACACAGCTGGTACAAAAAAATGAGCATACTGAATGGCTGGCAAAATTTCAAAGTCTCTACGAGGAAGAATTAGAGGTGGTCATCAATCCGGAGCTTAGACCAAGGTCCGGTGAGATCACCATGGGAGAAGTCGTCAACCTATTAAATGAGTTTACGCGCGGGGAGGCTATCATTGTTTCCGACGTGGGCCAGCATCAGATGATCGCAAGTCGGTATGCCCGGTTGAATATGACCCGCAGCAACGTCACCAGCGGAGGTCTTGGCACCATGGGCTTTGCACTTCCGGCAGCAATGGGCGCCAAATACGGGGCACCGGCCCGCGAAGTAGTTGCTATAGTGGGAGACGGCGGCTTCCAGATGACCCTGCAGGAATTGGGTACTATCATGCAAAACAAGATCAATGTCAAAGTCATTATTCTGAATAACCATTATCTGGGGATGGTGAGGCAATGGCAGGAATTATTTAACGACAGCCGTTATTCATTTTCGGACATCGAAAGCCCGGACTTTGTCGCGCTGGCAGCGGCTTACCGTATTCCGGGAAGATTGGTTGAAATGCGGGAAGACCTGGAGGAGGCATTGAAGGAAATGATGAGCAGCGAATCCGCTTATCTGCTGGAAGTTAAGGTGGCCAAAGAAAGCAATGTCTTCCCAATGGTACCCCAGGGATACGGTGTAAGCGAGATCAGGTTAAAGTAATAACGTGAATTTGAAGACTCCGCCGATATGTTTTACCGGAAGATGGAAATGTACAAGCCCCGGAATGTCGTTTTCCTCGGAAAAGCTGCTTTCCAGGTATTGTCCGGCCTGAAGACGATCCCCTGGGGACTGCGAGGCTATCGCTGGTTCCGGATCAGGTTGATCGAGGGGAGAGAGATCTCCTCACATTCCTCGCTCTCATTTTGAGTGGAAACAAATCCATTGCTTCTAAAAAAACTGATCATCGGATTCTCCCTGAACTCATTCAACCAGACCGCGTCATACTTCATACAAACGGACAGACACTTTTCCAGCAGAGATTCACGGGCGGACAGCCCTGCATACCTTTCCAGAACCCCGAAATCCGCTATTCTTATAGCTCTTTGATCGGCAATTTCATCCGGCCTTTTCCCTTTGGAAGTAATACGGGCATAGCCGGCGGCCTGGTCATCGACATAGACCACCAGGTATTGGTTCGACATGCTGTTGATTTCGTCCAATAAAGCTTTCCGGTTAAAATGTTTACCTATGTACTTCTCCAGCGTTGCCGGAGAAACAAGTGCCGGGAACTTCTCCCTCGCGAGGCCGGCGGCAAGCCGCTCGAGAGTAAGCAGACCCGAAACGGATGCTATCGTAAATTTTGTAATAATCATTTTGAATCAGTTTGATAAGAGCGAGTTGATTTCCGCGTAGGGCATGGCATTTTTTGTATAGTTAAAGGTGCCGTTGCTGCTGATCTCCTTTGCAGTGCTGTGCAACGCGCCATAAGCAGCGCGAACCTATGGTTTTGTCGGTGCTGCCGTGCGCTGCCCGGCCGTGTTGCCCGTAAGATAGATCTTCCATATTTTGAACAGTCAGATCATTGCCTGAATTTTCTTGTTTACAACACAAAGGTAACAACGGATAATGGCGTACATTTTTTGTAACTTGCCAATTATTTGATGGAACCCGTCAAAATTTTTTAAATATACTCAATTGCACGAGCCCGCAAACTTTTCTGAAATTGAGCAAATACCGGAATCGGTATATGTTATGCATGAAAAATGCGAGAAGTACTTTCCAATGCATGTCCACAGCAAGGGCCAGCTATCGTTTGTAGAGGGAGGATTGGCCTACGTCAGGGTACCCGACAGGATCTTCGTCATTCCACCAAGACACTATTTCTGGATCCCGGCTGGCCTCGAGCACGATTTGACAGTTGGTCACCATGCTACACATCTCAGATCTCTTTTCTTTTACACCCACGATGACAGCAAACACGAATTTTATAATAAAATAGGTATTTACCCCATCAATGAGCTGCTGGTCCAGATGATAAAATTCTCGGAAGGATGGGATGGACAGGTCACCGCCGACGACGAACGGTTTATCTTTCTGAAGGCAATAAAGAATTTACTGCCTAAGATCAGCACCCACCTGCTCTCTGTGGCATTTCCGTCCACAGACAATAAGCGGATGTTAGAGATCCTGGACTATATTGAAAGCAACCTGGCGGAGCCCCTTTCTATTGATAATGTAGCCAGTAAGTTCGGATTGAGTGATCGATCGCTATCCAGGTTCTTTCAATCAACCTTAAAGATCTCGTTTAAGCAATATGTTATATTACTAAGAATGGCAAAGGCATTCGAACTTATCGCACGCAACGAGTATTCGCTCGAGGAAATTGCCTATTTAACGGGCTATCAAAGTCTCTCCTCTTTCAGCAATACGTTTAGACAGTTTACTAATTTCAGACCGTCTGATCTGACTGCCTTTGATCAATAAACAGCTACTTCACCTGCTTTTTAATGAGCTTTTTTAAATAGTCACCTGTCAATTTGTTCAATTCCGAATCATAGCCCTTCCGGTCAGCAAACGCAGGCTGTACGAATTTTTGACCAGTATTGGAGGGGCCGGAAGACTTGGACTGTGCCATAACTGCTGAGCTTATGGCGATTAACAGCAAGATCGGAATTAATTGTTTTTTCATCGCATGTAATAAAGCCTCAAATTACCGGACAAATTCCTTGTTAAAAAAAAAATTTGCGAAGCCGATCGGTTGCGCGTATATTTGCAACCGATCAGCTTCTTATTTAATAGTTATGAGACGAGACATTTTTCAAGCCATTGCGGACCCCACCCGACGAGCGATCCTCGTCCTCATCGCCGTGCAGGCAATGACCCCAAACGCCATTGCAGAACACTTCGACATCACCCGCCAGTCCATATCCAAACATTTGCGCGTCCTGTCCGAATGCGACCTCCTGGCCCAAAAGCAGGAAGGCAGGGAGATCTTTTATGAACTGAAAATCGATAAAATGAAAGAGATTGATACCTGGCTGGCCCAGTTCCGGAAGATTACGGAAGAAAGATTCCAACAACTCGATCAAGTATTGTATAATCTAAAAAATAAGAAAAAATGAGCCTGCTATTTGATTTCGTCGCAGACAAAGAGACAAAGACTATTTACATAACCCGCGAATTTGCCGCAGATCTCGATCTCGTCTGGGACGCCTTTACAAAATCGGAGATCCTCGAGCAATGGTATGCGCCCAAACCATACCAGCTCCGTACGAAGGAGATGGATTTCCGGGAAGGCGGCCGCTGGTTGTACACCATGTTTTCGCCCGAAAATGACAATAAGGGACGCTATAGCCTGGTCGAGTACATCACGATTCAGCCCAAGTCCAATTTTTCTACAAAGAATACCTTTTCCGATGAGAACGGGAATTCCATCGGGAGTGCTTTTTCCATCGTGAAAAATTCCTTCAAGGCCGGGTCAGACAAAACCACGGTCTATGTCGAGAAAGTATTTGACGATCTTGCCACGCTTGAAATGATGGCCACGAATGGCTTCAAAGAAGGCACCGCCGCGGGATTCAACAACCTCGACGAATATTTACTCACCCTGATCACCAACAAATAAAAGCGATCTTTTAAAAACAAATAGTTATGAGAAAACTGATCATGAAAATGTCCATGTCCATCGACGGGTTTGTCGGCGGTCCCAATGGCGAGAAAGACTGGGTCTTCCGGTCCAGTGATGAGACCTCGCGTGCCTGGCTGGTCGGAAAGACCTGGGAAGCAGGGCTGATCATCATGGGAAGAAAGAGCTTTGAAACCCTGGCGGCTTACTGGCCCACTGCACCCGGACCTTTTGCAGCGCCGATGAATGAGATCCCAAAGGCCGTGTTTACCAAAACAGGATTTACGGGTGTCGATCTACCCAATCCGGAACAGTCGCCTGCCATAGCCTCCTGGACGGCCGCACAGGTCTTCGATGGCGACCTTACCGAACAGATCCGACGACTCAAAGCCGGGGAAGGGAAGCCCATCTATGCAATTGCCGGCGCCGGATTTATGCGGAGCCTCCTGGCAACAGGGCTCATCGATGAATACCACCTGGTCATCCATCCCGTCGTACTGGGTTCGGGCGAGCCGATCTTCACGGGTCTTGCAATGCCGCTTGACCTGAAACTGGTGGAGACAAAGGCATTTCCAAAAGGAGTGGTCGTACATATCTATCATCCGGCATAAATCTATATTTCCAGAACCTTGTGGAATTTTGCGCGTCCCGCATCTCCGGGGCAGCGGCTGCAATCCGCGGCCGCAGCATAATCGCCAGAACAATGTCCGAGAACCAGTTTCGTTCCACGCTGCGCTTCCTCGCCCGTCACAAAGGTTATACCAGTATCAATATCCTGGGGCTGACCCTTGGGCTTTGCGCCTGTTTGGTCATCTACAACATCGTCAGCTACGAGTTCAGCTTTGACCGTTCGTATCCCGACCGCGACCGCATCTATCGCATCGGCGCCCGTCTGCAGGAAAACAATGGTAATGGTGTCCTCAAGGAAGGCTATGGTAAAACCATTCCGGCCCCCGCGCCAGATGCCCTTCGTGCCGGGATCCCGCTTATCGAGGCCCTGGCCGCCTATTATAGTTATGATGTCAGTGTCACCATACCCCGCCCTGGCGTTGTTGCTCCCGCCGGGCACAGCAGCATCGCCGTCACCGCCCCGTTCAAACCCACCCACACCATTGTCCTTGCCGGCAAGGACTACTTTGACATCTTCCCCTACACCTGGCTCGCCGGCAGCCCTTCCCAATCGCTGGACCAGCCTTATACCGTGGTGCTGACCGAAAAACGGGCCCGCGACTATTTCGGCAACATGCCCGTCTCCGGATACCTCGATCGGGAGCTTATATACGATGACTCCCTGCGTGTCCGTGTGTCCGGCATCATAAGGGACCATGAAGGCAATACCGATTTCCCATACACCGACTTTATCTCTTTCCCTACTATCAACCACAGCTTCCTGAAACACAAATACCGCATCGACCGCAACGACCAGTGGCGTTTCAATCCCGGTGTCCCCGGTGTCGAAGCTTTTGTCAAGCTGCCGAAAAGCGCGAACCCAGCGCGGGCTGCAGCCCTCTTCGACGGTTTACTGCAACGCCACATCGCCATCGACTCTTTTCTGCGGCTGCTGAGGTACAGCCTGGTCCTTCAGCCGCTGAATGACGTTCACTTCAATGAGAACTACGACACTGACGGCATCCGCAAGGCAAACCGGCCTGCGCTGTACGGCCTCACCGGCGCCGCGATCTTCATTTTGCTGCTGGCGATAGTCAATTTTATTAACCTGTCTACGGCACAGTCGCTGCAACAGGCCAAAGACATTGGCATCCGCCGCATCCTTGGCGCCACCCGTTTCCGGCTGATCCTACGCTCGCTGACGGAGACGGCTATCCTCACTACGCTGGCCGCCATTATTGCCCTGGCGCTCGTCCGCCCCGTCATGGCGGTGTTCAGCAATTACCTGCCTGAAGGGCTCCCTTTTAACCCGTTCGCCCCCGCCAATCTTCTCTTCGCAGCCGGAAGCATCGCCGTCACGACCGTTCTTGCCGGTCTCTATCCGGCCATTAGCCTTGTCCGCGGGGGAAACAACCGTGCCGTACAGCCGCAAAACACGCAAAGACCTACGCTGCGCCGGGTCCTTATCGTCTTTCAGTTCTCCATCTCTCTGCTGTTCATCATCGCCTCGCTTGTCGTTGGCCGTCAGCTCAATTATATGCTCGATGCAAACATGGGCTTTTCCAGCAACGCGGTCATTACCATCACTAAGTTCAGCATCCCGCCGCAGCAATTGCGTCTCTTCGCCAGGCAGGCGCTCAGCATCCCGGGAGTACAGGAAACTATCATACAGGGCCATGCCCCCGCAGGCGCGCCAACTATTGAGTTTCCCCTGCAACTGGACAACCGCGCCGATGATAAGATGGAGGTTAAATTTATGGCGGGCGATCAGCAGTTCATACCGTTCTATCACATGCGCCTGCTGGCAGGCCGCAATCTCTCATCCGGCGACAGTCTGAAAGAGTTCATCATCAATGATACCTATCGCAGGGCGCTTGGCTTTGCAAAACCGGCGGATGCCATTGGCCATTTCCTCACCTGGCAAGGCAGGAACTACCCTGTCGAAGGCGTCGTAGCCGACTTCCACACCGGTTCACTGCATGATCCAATCCCCGCCCTTGTCATAGCCCGCGTCGCAAACATGGACAACAGCATCGGCCTCCGCATCACGCTGACCAACCATCAGACGCTGCCCCGGCTGGAGGCACTCTGGAAAAGCCTCTTCCCCGGTCATTCCTTCAGCTACAGCTTCCTGGAAGACAGCATCGCCATACTCTACAAAACAGATCAGCAGCTGACCTGGCTGGTGGGGATCTGCACCGCCATTGCCATCTTCGTCTCCTGCATCGGTCTGCTCGGACTTATCCTTTTCACGGTCGAGCGCAAAAAGAAGGAGATCAGCATCCGCAAGGTGCTGGGCGCAGGCGTAGCCAACATCGTCTTTTTATTGAATAAGGAATTTATGGTGCTGGTGGGGGTTGCCCTGGGGTTTGCTTCGCCGGTCGCATTTCTGGGCATGCATCGCTGGCTGCAAGACTTTGCCTATCGCATTACGCTTTCGTGGTGGATCTTCGTGCTGGCCGGTCTGATCACCCTCGCGATCACCATTCTCACCATCAGTCTGCGTGTCATCCGGGCAGCCCTCGTCAATCCAACCGATAATCTCCGTTCGGAATAATTGTTCGGAAGGATACACCAGTATGTTATAGATTGCCTATAAATACCTATTTTTCCGCAAAACTCAGAACTGATGAAAGAACTACCCCTCTTATCCCTTATTGCAACGTCTTTGATCCTTGGCTCCTGTCATAAGAACAATGATGCTCCCGGCAATTCCGGGCAGCTGGCCGGAAACTATAAATTTCTTTTTGTAAGCTTACAGGCCCAGTCGACCCAGCAGGAGAGCGGCGGCGGTCAAACGGAAAAAACGATCACTTATACCAACTACAAGACCATCAACAACAGCGGCACAGTGACTTTTACACAGGATTCCATTTTCTCAAAAGGCGTAGGATATACCGCGAACACGACCTTAAAGGCCATTGTATATGAGAACGGGACATTGACAGATAGTCTTACCCTGCCTTTTTCTCAAACTTATCCCCCCTCCAATTCATCTACTAAATTCGATGTGTACGGGCAGGATTCCGTCGCTTTTCATGGCGGCTATCTGACCACGGGGCTTAGCGGAGGTACCGCAATCGCTCCTCCAAGCGGCGGACGATTCTCCTTCAAAGGGGATACGCTGTTCATTACCTCTACCTTCACCCAGACGCTGCCGAATCAAACCTCAGGCGGGGTTACCGTTTCCCAGGCTGCATCGGGCGTCGCTGTCATTGGTATGCTCAGGCAATAACAAATATTCGTACCAGAGTATTTATGAATACCGGGCCATGTCCTGTAAG
The DNA here is from genome assembly GCA_036499285.1 of Puia sp. Classification (GTDB taxonomy): domain Bacteria; phylum Bacteroidota; class Bacteroidia; order Chitinophagales; family Chitinophagaceae; genus Puia. Next base: position 302,702 of record DASYEB010000008.1, read on the forward strand.
ACATCTTTTAAGATCTTATCAAGGGAGTTTTTAACCACAACAGCCCATCCAATGACAGCGGTAAGCCAGGTGATCAGGCCCCATCCGATCATGGTCGTCGTCATTTTATACGTCACCAATTGCCGGCCTGCTTCTTCCTGCGATTTTTTATTTGCAATGGAGTGATGATCCGGCGTAATTGCAAGGGCAGTGCGATAAGCCGGGACAGCACACAAGCCATGCAGGGATAAAATAAGGGCACAGAGGAGAAGGGCTAATTTCATGATATCGATTTTTAAGGCTCCGGAATAACAACGCTAAAAATCCATAAAATGAGAGGGATTTGCAAGGCAAAACTGTTAAAGTTTTGCTTAATCAAACTGACGGGGATACCCTACCCCTTCATCGATAAATTTTACCAGGCTATTGGTGACATGCCCGTTCCATCCCTCCTCACAAACAGGGTAACATTCAACCTCCGGTATTAAACCAACGTGGGTGAAATCAATTTGCGTGATATTATCTTTTTCTGAAATATCAAATACTACTTCGGTGCCGTTCCATTCCGTTTTGTCTTTGAACCATTCCAGGTAAGAATCGGTCACTTTCCAAACTACCCTTTTATTAGGCACCCATTCGGTAACCTGGAAATCGACAAACGATATACCTTCTTTTCCCATGGGAATGCGGAAGGTGTCATTCAATTTTCCTGCCTTCCCTGAAAAAGCGGTGTGCCACCAAAGGTTGACCTGGCTGATCTTTTCCATTGCTTCTTCGGCAGAAGCGTTGACGGCGATTGTCCGGTGAAAATTTTTGCTTTGCATTTTTCTTGTTTGTTACCGCAAAGCTCCGGAAACGGGTACGGGAAAAATTGTACAAATGGGAAGTGAAGGAAAATATCATTCGAAGTAAAAGGCGCCGAACTGATTAGCAACGCTCTCCAGCCGTTTAGGCGTCAGACCGGTAAACCGGCGGAACGACCGGATAAAATGAGACTGGTCATAATAGTAATCGTAAAAGTTGTTTTTCAGCACAAACCGATCGTTGCCATCCACCAATGCCTGGTAAAAATGTTTGAAGCGGATAATAGAAGATAGATTCTTCGGGCTTGTACCCAGCTTTTCGTTGAACTTCATATCGAGCCAGCGGCGGCTGTAGCCGGTTTTGCGTTCAAGCTCCCGGACGGTTATCTGCCCTTTGGAGGATTGTATAGCGGACGTACAGAACTCAAAGACCGGGTCAGCATCCTGCATGGCAAGCCGGTTGACCAGGAATTGCTGGAGCATCGCTATCTTCTGCCCCACATCAGGAGCACCGGCAATCTGTCTTTCCAGTTGTTTCGCTGTTTTGCCAAGCAGATCGTCCAGCAGGCAGATCTGGTTTTTAACCGTCCCGATCCCGTTGTGAAAAAAACGATAGGCGCCCTTTGGATTAAATTCCAGCCCTATGGTACCGGCCTTTTCGTCCTCCGCAACGTCCAGCGTAACGGGCGTGTCAACCAGCCCTGTAAGTATAATGTTATGTTCTTTTGACCGGAAGGTATTTCCCCCCGTAACAGAGGCGACAATACCATTGCTGTAAGACACGGATAGCTTGATATTGCCGTTGGGCACCACGAGTTTTATGTCGTCCGATGGAAGTCTTCCGCTACTTTCAAACAGCCACATTTTTTCGATATAGGGCGCCAGTGAAGGATGAGGCGATATTTTTTTGAACCCAAACGGCATTGGTCAGTAGTTGCCAATGAAATTAGACCATTTTTGCCGCTTTGCATAATTAACATTATTACCGGACCTTTTGTTTTACTAAAAAAATATAGTCGCAAAAATGATTTTGAGTAGGATCATAAAAATATTTTTGGGCAAAACAAGAAATTATGAGTTCGTTTGTTTTTAGTCTCCCCGATATTGACAAAACAAAATTCATGGTTGCCGGAGGTAAAGGCGCGAACCTGGGGGAAATTTCCAGGATCGAAGGGATATGCGTACCGGATGGTTTTTGTATCTCTACGAAAGCTTTTAAAAGAATCGTAAGGGAAACGGCATCGATCACCGAATTACTTGAACAACTATCGCTTCTAAAAATGGAAGACCGGGATAAGCTTGGTAAACGTAGCAGCGAGATCCGCAGCATCATCGAAGGGATAGCCATCCCTCCCGACATTACGGAAGAGATCACCTCCGGTCTCAGCGAAAAGACTGCCTACGCCATACGATCCAGCGCGACTGCCGAGGATCTGCCGACGGCTTCCTTTGCTGGCCAGCAGGATACCTATTTGAACATCATCGGAAAGGAGGCCATCCTGAAGCACATCAGCAGGTGCTGGGCATCGTTATATACGGAGAGGGCAATTATTTACCGCCTTCAGAATGGCTTCGATCATCGGAAAGTCTACGTGTCTGTGGTTGTTCAAAAGATGGTGTTCCCGCAGGTGGCAGGGATCATGTTTACTGCCGACCCAGTCACTTCCAACAGGAAAGTGTTGTCCATCGATGCCAGCTTCGGACTTGGCGAGGCCATGGTCTCCGGCCTCGTGAATGCAGATAACTATAAAGTAGATAACGGCAGGATCATCGACAAGAAGATCGCCACAAAAAAGATGGGTATTTATCCCGTAAAAGGTGGCGGCACAATACAACGGGCGATCGGGCCTGAACAGCAGACCAGGCAGGCCCTGACGGATGAGCAGATCCTTCAGCTTCAAGGCCTGGGCAGAAAGATCGAAGCGCATTTCGGCTGTCCCCAGGACATCGAATGGTGTTTGGCTGAGGATACATTCTATATTGTCCAGAGCCGGCCAATCACTACTTTATACCCGATCCCTGAAGTAAATGACGGGGAAGATCACCTGTATATATCGGTCGGTCATCAGCAAATGATGACAGACCCTATGAAACCATTGGGATTGTCCATATGGCAGTTGACAGCCATGCGCCCCTTCTATGTTGCAGGCGGAAGATTGTTCGTTGATATCGCAGACAACCTGGCCTCGCCTGCCGCCAGGGAAATTATATTATATACCCTGGGGAAATCCGATCCGCTCATAAAGGATGCGATCACGATCATACTGGAGCGGGGTGATCTTGTAAGATCAGTTCCGGATAATGGCGATGCCGGCAGCAAAGTCCCACCGTCTTTGCGGCCCCGGCCGCCCATTGAAAATGAACCGGCAATCGTTGCTGATCTGATCAGCAATAGTCAGACATCGATAGAAACAGTAAAGCAAAATATCCGGACGAGATCAGGACCAGACCTGTTCGATTTTATCCTGGACGATCTCCGGTTATTAAAGACAACTTTGTTCGACCAGCGAAGTCTTGACGTGATCATGACCGGGATTGAGACTTCATCATGGCTCAATGAAAAGATGAACGAATGGCTGGGCGAAAAAAACGCAGCGGACATACTTTCCCAATCCGTATCCAACAATATCACTTCGGAAATGGGTCTGGCGCTGCTGGATGTCGCAGATGCGATTCGTCCATATCCCGGTGTGATCAATTATTTGCGACAGGCAAAAGCCGATGCCCTTTGGGATGAGCTGATCAAGCTGGATGGCGGAAAGGAAACCCGGGACGCCATTAATGCGTATCTCGACAAATACGGAATGCGATGTGTGGGTGAGATCGATATCACCAAAACCCGCTGGAGCGAAAAACCAGGGCTGCTGATCCCTATGATCCTTAGCAACATCAAAAACTTTGAACCCAATGCCAGTAATCGTAAATTTGAACAGGGACGGCTGGAAGCCCTGAAAAAAGAACAGGAGCTGCTGGACCGGCTGAAGTTGTTACCGGATGGGGAGCAAAAAGCCAGGGAAACAAAAGAAAAGATCAGCATGCTCCGGAATTTCATCGGTTACCGGGAGTATCCAAAATATAGCAAGGTCAGCCGTTACTTCATTTATAAGCAAGCTTTACTAAAAGAAGCCGGACAGCTCGTACAAGCGGGCGTGATCCGGGAAAAGGAAGACATATTCTATCTCACGTTTGAAGAACTTCATAAAGCCGTTCGCACAAACAAACAGGATTATGAGCTCATCGACAAACGAAAAGAGGAGTTCCGATCCTATGAAAAACTAACCCCTCCACGCGTGATGACATCTGACGGAGAGATCATCACCGGTCAGTACAAACGGGAAGATCTCCCGGCCGGAGCTATTATAGGTCTGGCCGTTTCTTCCGGGGTTATAGAGGGGCGGGCACGTGTCATCCTAAACATGGAAGATGCCGACCTGGAAGATGGGGATATACTGGTCACCCGGTTTACCGATCCCAGTTGGACACCCTTGTTCGTATCCATAAAAGGCCTGGTCACCGAAGTCGGGGGATTGATGACCCATGGAGCCGTGATCGCGCGCGAATATGGATTACCAGCAGTCGTCGGCGTAGAGAATGCTGCCAGACTGATAAAAGACGGGCAGCGGATCCGGGTGCATGGAACAGAAGGATATATAGAAATCCTATAGGGTTGACCGTTATACCTATAAAACTAGTCTCGGTGCTGAGCAAAGAGCCAGTCCAGCAGACGGGGCGTAGTACTGACCTGGTACCAGATATTATGACCTTCACCGGAGAACTCCGTATACTTTGGATTCCCGCCTGCGCGCCGTACGGCGCCGATCATATTCCTTGAGCCGGCAACCGGGACATTCCTGTCCTTCGCACCATGGAATGCCCATACGGCTACATTAACCATCCCCGGGGCAAGCGCCGTGTCCCCTCCCCCGCCACATAACGTCTTTTGTCATCTATGCTGAACTGCCGGTCCAATGCGATCAGCGCATCAAAGACCAGTGAATCTGCGGTTGACCGCCGTATGACAGGGATACGACGATAGGGTATTTTTTGCCGGGATCATAGTTCAGCGGTTTTAGAAGACTGTACCGCAGCCTCTCCCCTTTACTGTTTACAAAGGTTCGCGATTCGCACATTTGCGCCAGCTCCCGGGTCTTGTTATAGTTCGATCTTGCCCAATAAATCGACGAACTGGATTCAGCAGATAACATAACGCCGAATATCACCGCGAGCAGCAAGCTTGCTATTCCCAGTATATTCAACGCCGGGGTGCCTGCTTCCGGATCTCTTTGTTTGCCACGAAAATGCATCATCAAAAGGATGGGGATCCCGCAGCCCGCGAATGCCGTCCATTGATAGATGTGTTCAATGGTGGTGGCGCCCGCGGCAAAGGCAAACCGGTATTTTTCCGCGTAAAAATATTTCACCAAAAGGATCGATCCGATAGCTGCGGTACTGAAGCCGTATATAGGCCCAGAAAAGACATCAGCCAGCGATAAGGTGTCTTATTCATACCTTATAAAGGTAATAAAACCGGGTGCAAGAACTATTGAACGAAACGATGAATAAAGGGAAAAAGTGAACCAGGAGCCGGCACATATGCAGATCAATACCCTATATAAGCAGTCGTTTGGCAGTAGCGGCTTGATGTCAAAAAACTTGCCCAGCGCCCATCAATTTCGTACATTTAAGGCTCTTTTTGCTAAGATCCATCGCGTCCTTTGCCCTATTCATCACAAAACGCAATGGTTTTCCAACATGAGCCCATCAACCCCGTCCTCGGACAAGCCCCCTGTTCCCGGTTTTCTGCAGGTGGCAGGCGAAATGAGTCAACGCACCCGGGAATACGACTGGTCCAGGACGCCCATAGGTCCCGTCGACACCTGGCCCCAAAGCCTGAGAACCGCCGTCGGCATCGTCCTCCGGTCAAGATTCCCCATGTTTATCTGGTGGGGAGACCAACTGATCCAGTTTTACAATGACGCCTATCGCCCCAGCCTCGGCAATGACGGGAAACATCCCTCCGCCCTCGGACAACGCGGGGAAGACTGCTGGCCCGAAATATGGCCCGTCATCTATCCCTTGATCAGGCAGGTCAGGGAAGGCGGGGACGCCACCTGGAGCGAAGATCAGCTCATTCCCATCTACCGCAACGGCCGGCTTGAAGACGTCTACTGGACCTTTGGCTACAGCGCCATCCCCGACGAACACGGCGCCGTCGGCGGCGTACTCGTCGTCTGTCACGAGAACACAGAGAAAATGGTCCATTATCAAAAGATCGTGGAAAACGAAAGCCAGCTGAGCTTCGCCATCGACGCCGCCGAACTCGGCACCTGGGATTACAGTCCCCTCACCAATAAATTCTCCGCCAACGAGCGACTAAAAGACTGGTTTGGACTACAACCCAACGACCTGATAGAGCTGCCCCTCGCCATTGAATCGATGACCGACGAAGACCGGCCCAGGGTCGTCGCCGCCATCCAACGGGCCCTGCAATACGCTTCCGGCGGCTATTATGACATCATCTATACCATCGTCAACAAGTACACCGCCCAGCAACGCATCGTCCGCGCCAAGGGCCGCGCCTGGTTCAACGACGACAAAGTCGCCTACCGCTTCAACGGCACCCTGCAAGATATCACCGAACAGGAAACTGCCCGCATCAAACTGCAACAGGCCGAAGAAAAGGTATGGCTGGCCATTGGCACCGCAAACCTGGGCACTTATGAGATCGACCTGGAAACCGAGCAGATCACCTCCTCCGACCGTTTCAACATCATCTGGGGAATGCCCCCGACAAAAGACGGGAAAAAGGCCACCACACACATCCACCCCGACGACATTGACTTGCGGATCAAGGCTCACCTGGATGCCCTCACGACCGGCTACCTCGACTATGAGGTGCGCGTGTCATGGCCCGACCAAAGCCTGCATTGGGTACGGCTGCACGGCAAAGTATTGTATGATAACCAGGGGAAGGCCGTCACGCTCCTGGGCGTCATACAGGACATCACCGAGCAGAACCTGTTCGCCGAAGAACTTGGTAAACAAGTCAGGGAAAGAACCCTGGAGCTGCAACGATCCAACGACGACCTCCTGCAGTTTGCCCATGTCATCACGCACGACCTGAAGGAACCGCTGCGGAAAGTAAAGATCTTTAACAACCGCATCCTGGACGAACTCGGCGACAGCCTCCCTCAACTGGCGCATAACTACCTGGCCCGGATAAAGAGCGCCACCCAACGGATGTCCGCCATGATCGAAGGCGTCCTGAACTATTCCAGCATCAGCGCCTCCAACGAAGCCGTCGAGGCCGTCGACTTAAACGAGACCCTCGAAGATATCAAAGACGATCTGGAGGTCCTCATCCAGCAAAAGAATGCGCGTATAATTTATGACGTTTTGCCAACGCTGCAGGGTGCGCCCGTGCTGCTGTATCAGCTATTTTACAACATCGTCAACAATTCCCTGAAATTCTCGAAGAAGGATCTTCCCCCGGTCATCACCCTGTCCGCTACCCCATTCAAGGAAAAAGACAGAGAGATGGTCAGGATAACGGTCGCGGACAACGGCATCGGCTTCGACCCCGAACACCAGGAAAGTGTCTTTCATTCTTTTACGCGCCTCAACTCCAAAGACAGGTTTGAGGGTACCGGCCTGGGGCTTGCCCTCAGCAAGAAAATAACCGAACGCCACGGCGGTACCATCACCGCCATCGGGGAGCCCGGTAAGGGAGCCCGGATCATTGTTACACTACCCATTATCAGTTACCTCAATCAACACATATGATCGCCAGGAATTTTTTAGTTGTAGACGACGATTGTGAAGACACAGAATTATTTACAGAAGCCGTCGGCTCCGTTGATGCCAGCGTCTCCTGTCTCAATGCCGAACATGGAAAAGATGCACTTGACAAGCTCAACCGGCAGGTCATCGAAAAGCCCGATATTATTTTTTTGGATATCAATATGCCGATCATGAACGGATGGCAGTTCCTCGCCACGATCAAAGAAAGCGAGGCTCTCAGGGAAATTCCCGTGATCATGTATTCCACATCCTCCCAACGATCTGATATAAGATCTGCCCTGTCCGCCGGCGCGCTTTGCTTCTTCACAAAACCCGACAATTTCCAGCGTCTGAAAAAGATCCTGCAAGTCGTTCTCGAGTACATGGCCAACGACAAGCTCGACCAGGTCTGCGAAGCCATCCAAAAAGCGTAACTTCAGGATCGCCATAAAAACATATCTGATGGAAGAAGAACACATTGAAGCAGGTATACTATTCACTCACTCGGTATAGAATGGTGTTCATGTACAATTGTCCATTGGTCGTTTATTTTTTTCAGGCCAACGGTCAATCTGAAATCCAGGTCCACGTATTCCACACTGTTGCTCTTATCTGCGCATTTCATGGTGGCAAAACAAAAAGCGACGTTTTCGTCCGCAACGACATGTAATTCCCGGATATCGAAGACGCCAGGCTTTGTATAGGCAAAAAAGGTGTCCCATGTCTTCCGGTAGGCTTCCATGCCAATGGATTCAAAGGGCTTCGGCACATCGTACATCACGATATCGTCCGAATGATGTGCCAGTATGCCTTCTAGATCACCGTTACGTACGGCCGCCGCCCATTCTTCTATCAGCTGACGGATCTGTTTTTCATTTTCGATCATAACAGGTAAATTTTTGTTCCTCAAACTTACGGCACTCCGTTTAAATGATGAGGGGCGGTTACTGACAATCCAGGGGGCTGTTTGCGACGAAGATCGGGCCGGAGGTACAGGAATTGCAGACAAACTATAAAAAAGCTATGCAAACACATTCAACAACTACCGAATATGAAGCAAAAGTGCTGGACCTCGTCCACGCCATCAATGAAGAACGTTTTGACGAAGCCGCCGGGCTCCTGACCGACGATTTCAAGTTTGAAGGAGTCATGGGAACCCGAAATGGTTGTGAAGCCTATATCAAGGACCTGAAGAAAATGAAGATCAAGTATAAGATCCATAAAATACTGGCCGACGAGAGCGACGTGTGCGCACTCTGTGACTATGTCATGGATGGCAAGACCTTATTGGGCTGCAACTGGTATACGCTCAGGAACGGCAGGATCAGTTCCCTCAGAGCCATCTTCGATCCCCGGCCTCTTCTCGAAAAAAAGTGACCGGGGCGACTATCAGCGTAAAATTTGTCCTTATAAATTTCGGTAATCTTTTCTATCATGAAAGGGGACCGAACGATTCGCGGAAGCGATTATATAGGCCTTCGATCATTTGCCGGCCGCATCCGGCGCAAAATCCAATGAAATGGAATTCATACAATATCTTTTGTGTGTCGGCGGGGGCCCATCGTCGAAGATATGCCCCAGATGCGATCCGCACCGGGCACAGATGACCTCCGTTCGGGTCATATTGTACGACTTGTCCGTTCGGTAGATGACGCTGTTCTTCCGGAGCGGCTGAAAAAAGCTGGGCCAGCCGCAGGTGCTGGAGAACTTGGCATCCGACCGGAACAGCTTATTCCCGCATACCGCGCAATAATAGGTCCCTTTTGTCTCGTTGTTGAGGTATTTACCCGTAAAAGGCTTTTCGGTCGCCTGCTGACGGGAAACGGCATAGAGGTCCGGCGAAAGAATCTTCTTCCATTCTGTATTACTTACGTTGAGCCGGTTGGTATCGGTCGTAGAATAATAAGGATTGTTCTTATGGGCATTGTCCGCCTGAAGGTGCTGTGCGAATACGCCCGAAAAGGTCGACAGCACGACAGCCAGTATAAATATCCGTTTCATAGTTTGATCTGATTCTGATGTGCAAGGTAGTCAATTAAAAAAATACCGAGAACTTAAGCTTTGCAAAAAAAGGAATGCCGGGCGTATAGCTCAGCTCATCCACCGGACGCGTCTCGTTCTTCAGGCGGGACAGCTCTTCGAACTGCGACTCCTTCCATTGCGTGTCAAAAAGGTTCTCGACGATCAGCCCGATCTCGTATTTCTTCCTGGTATAGTTGACCGTCATATCGGTAATAAAATAACCCGAAGCCGTCAGCGTATTGTCCTCATTCCCCGGCCGGTCGTGCATATACCGATAGCTGATACCGCCATTCCAGCCACTGGAAAAACGAAAGTCAAGCCCCGCCGTGCTGGTAAAGGTCGGCGCAAGCGCGATATAGCTTTCCGCCTTGGGCACATCCAATGTCCGGGGATGGGCCGCATTGGCATTTAGATAACCAAAGAGCCAGTCACTCACCTGGTAACGGACGGACAGGTCGATGCCTTCCCGGCGCGTGCGACCGCCCGGCGAGACGGCGTCATCGCCCAGGTCGGCCCCATAGGTAAATTCCTGCTTCAGGTAGAGATACCAAAGGGCCGCATTGATAAAGAGGCGGGGTGCGGGTTTCCAGTTGATCCCCAGGTCCGCGCCATAAGCCGCAGGCAGGATATCGTAACCCTGGTTGGCGATGACGATGCGGGCGTCATTAGAGTGGAATCCTTTTCCCAGCTTGACATAGATCTGCGTTTGAGGATCGATGGTATACTGCGCACTGAGTTTGGGGCTGAGGATAGCCTTACCTGCCCGCGGGTTGACGCCGTGGTAAACGGCTGCAGCGCTGTCCGTAGCCCGGCTGTCATAGTAGAAATGCAGGTAGTCGAAGCGGGCGCCGGCATTGAACAGCCACTTCCCGGATTGCAGGGTTTCGTCGAGATAGCTGTTGAGGGCGGTCTCCCGGATATTACCTAGCTGCAGATAGTTGAGGATCTCTCCCCTTTGAGTATGCGCCAGGTAGATCGGGTCTATGTGATCGGATCTCACCCCCCACCCTGCCGTTGAAGTGAGTGTCGCGTTCGAAAAATAGTTCTTCTGCGACAGTTTGCCATTATAACCGTAGAGGTTACGCGACTCGTGCTGCCTAAACTCATCTCCCTGTGCCGGATAGGAATAAAAGAACGTAAAATCAGAGACCAGGTTCAGAAAATAGTGCGTATAATAAGCCTGGTTCTCCAGCGTCAGGTGATCGTTCAGCCTTGTCTGCAGCCGCGCCATCACATTGGTCCGGGTGGTGTTGCCGCCCTGTGCGCTGTCGATGACCCCAAAACGGTCTTTTACATATCCTTCTGCGATAGCCCGGTTAGGCAGCTCGCCCGAACTTCGCCAGCCCGAACTAAACGTAGCCGCTTCGAGTGTCAGCTTGCTGGCCTCGCTCAACGGAGTGATGAACTTCCCAAAGAGGTTACCCCGGTTGAAATGCATCCCATAATGAAAGGGGCCGTCAAAATACAGTCCTTCTCCCGCCAGGTAGGCGCTCTGCCCTTTGTCCCTTGCCCGATCGGAGAGCAGGTTCATCATCGCAACGACACGAGCATGACCAAACTCCCCTCCTTCTATTTTGATCGTGTTGTGATCGAGTACATTAAAAGAGTTGTAGGCGACATATCCTGCCGTTGTAAAATCTCCTTTATTGGTATAATAGTCGCCTTTCCCAAACTCATACCCCGAAACCGTCTCGGGGATGATGAAGTGCATATCGGCATACCCCTGTCCATGGGCATGCGAGACCATATTGACGGGCATGCCGTCAAAGGAGATATTGACGTCGGTGCCGTGATCGGCATCAAAACCGCGCAGGAAGATCTGTTCTGCCTTTCCACCGCCCTGGTGCTGGGCGATGAACAGACCCGGTACGAGGCGAAGCAGGTCCTGGGCAGAACGTACCGGCAGCAGGTTGAGGTCCAGCCTGCTTAACGTGTGAAAAGCGCCGATCCCTGTCGCCTCCGAATTGGTGACCGTCACTTCTTTCAGATCCAATATGCCTCTGTCGAGCCCGATGGTCAGCAATGCCGGACCGGCGACGCTGATCTTCCGCGGGGTAAAACCGATGATAGAGACTTCCAGCACCGCCGGCAGTGAAACTCCCCGCAAGCTGAAATGCCCGCCCTGATCGGTCAGGACATTGTGTTTTGTTTTGAGGTCGGTGACGATGGCCATCTCCAGCGGCTCCCGGGTGATCCTGTCTATAACGCGGCCGCGCACGATCGACTGGGCGTGGGCATCAGACCCAATAAAGAAATACGCGACAAGCAATATGCGGGTAAAAGCTTTTGTCATGGTTCCATTGTATTGCGCACTCCCCGGCTATCACGATATCATTTACCTGGCTCACCGGAAGCTCAGATCACCATCAGGTCCACAAATACATCCACGGGAGTATTGCCAAGCTTTTCAAAGTCGTGAGTGGCATCCAGGATAGCCTTTTGTTGTTTTTCCGGGAAGCGGCGGGCCAGGTTTATCCTGAATTTTTTTAGCAGTTCGGGAATGCCTTCTTCTCTTCTTCTTTTGTGACCGATAGGATATTCAACGACTACTTCATCCAGTTTCGTTCCGTCGTTAAATTCGATCGTAAGCGCGTTGGCGATCGAACGTTTTTCCGGATCATGGTAGTCCTTTGTGAATTGTTCGTCCTCGAAACAGGTCATTTTATCCCGCAGCACGTCGATCCGCGGATCGGACGCTATATTGTCTTCATAATCGGCGGCCGTCAGTCTTCCAAAGAGCAGGGGGACGGCGATCATATATTGTATGCAGTGGTCCCTGTCCGCGGGATTGTTCAACGGTCCTTTTTTGTCGATGATGCGGATCGCCGCCTCATGCGTACGGATCGATACTTTCTTTATATCGTCGGTCGTCTTTCCCTTTGCTTTTAAGGTGTGATGCAGGGTGACGGCTGCTTCCACGGCCGTCTGGGAATGGAATTCCGCCGGGAAGGAGATCTTGAACAAAACGTTTTCCATGACATAGGAGCCGTATTCGCGTTGGAATTTAAACTCCTTTCCCTTGAATGAAACATCATAGAATCCCCATGTCTTTGCAGTAAGGACGGAAAGATAGCCCATCTCGCCAGTCTTTGCGATCAATGCCAGGCGCACAGCTCTCGACGTAGCGTCTCCTGCTGCCCAGGACTTGCGGCTGCCGGTGTTGGGGGAATGGCGATAGGTGCGCAAAGACTGTCCATCGACAAAAGCAAGCGATACGGCGTTGACCAGCTCTTCCCTGGTAAGGCCTATAAGCTTGCCGACGACTGCTGTGGAAGCTACCTTTACCAGGATAACGTGATCGAGACCAACCTTATTAAAGGAGTTCTCCAGCGCCAGTACGCCCTGGATCTCGTGAGCTTTGATCATAGCCTCCAGCACGTCTTTCATTAGCAGGGCAGGCTTGCCGTTGGCAACAGCGGTTCTTGACAGCCAGTCGGCCGTTGCAAGGATCCCGCCGAGGTTATCCGAAGGATGACCCCATTCAGCTGCCAGCCAGGTATCGTTGAAGTCAAGCCAGCGGATCATCGCCCCGATGTCGAACGCAGCCTTGACAGGGTCAAGCTGGAAGGATGTACCGGGTACTTTTGCTCCGTTTGGAACGACAGTGCCGGGTACGATAGGACCTAATAATTTTGTACAGGCGGGATACGTCAGGGCTTCGAATCCGCAGCCTAAAGTATCCAATAAACAATGATGGGCCGTTTTCCAGGCCAGGTCGTTCTTTATCTTGTAGTTGAGGACATAATCGACGATATCTGAGAGAACCTTATCTGCCGGCGGTCTTTCGTTTGAGATGTGAGATGACATATCTTCTTTTGTATTTATCTTTTTTCAATAGGGGTGAATGTTCTGTTCTCCGGTCCGGTATATCTTGCGCTGGGGCGTATGATCTTACCATCCTGGCGTTGTTCGATGACGTGTGCGCCCCATCCTGTAACGCGGGAGACCACAAAAAGCGGTGTAAATAACAACGTAGGGACACCCATCAGGTGATAGGAGACGGCAGAGAACCAATCGAGATTGGGGAACATTTTCTTTTGGTTCCACATGATGGTCTCCAGTCTTTCGGCAATATTGTATAAATGCATGTCGCCGGCCTCTTCTGAAAGTTGGCGGGCTATTTTCTTGATGACGACATTGCGTGGATCGGAAATGGTATAGACCGGGTGTCCGAAGCCAATGATGACCTCTTTTCTCTCGAGGCGGCCGAGGATGTCCGTTTCGGCTGCATCGGGTGAGTCATACCTGCTTTGGATATCGTATGCCACTTCATTGGCGCCGCCATGTTTTGGACCACGCAGCGCGCCGATGGCCCCGGTGATCGCGGAATAAACGTCCGACCCCGTCCCCGCGATGACCCTACCGGTAAAAGTGGAGGCATTGAACTCATGTTCCGCGTAAAGGTTAAGGGAAACCTGCATGGCCTTTTGCCAGGATGCAGCCGGCTTTTGTCCGTGTAAAAGGTGCAGGAAATGTGCGCCGATGCTGTCGTCGTCCGTCTCTACCTCTATCTCTCTTCCGTTATGGGAGAAATGATACCAATAGAGCAGCGCCGAAGGCAAACAGGCGAGCAGCTTGTCGATGATATCTCTTGCCCCGGCGGCATTGTGATCGTCCTTTTCGGGCTGGATGCTGCCGAGGGCAGAAACAGCGGTCCTGAGCACATCCATCGGATGAGCGGAAGCGGGGATCTCGCGCAGGATATTCTTTAGGGAGTTGGGCAATCCCCTAAGCGCTTTTAAGCTTGCTTTATAGGCCGCCAGCTGAGCTTTATTGGGCAGGACCCCGTGAACAAGCAGGAAGGCCACCTCTTCGAATTCTGCGCCTTCGGCCAGGTCGAGGATATCATAACCCCGGTAATGCAGATCGTTGCCGCTTTTGCCTACGCTGCAAAGGGAAGTGTTGCCCGCTTCAACACCAGAAAGTGCGACGCTCTTCTTGGGCTTGAACTCCGTCGTTTTATTTGTATCCGACATGTTTTATTTCTTTTTAAAAAGATTATCCAATTTTTGTTCATAGTCGTGGTAACCGATGCTTTTGTACAGTTCATCCCTGGTTTGCATGGTATCGACCACATTTTTCTGGGTTCCGTCCTTACGGATATGCTCGTACACATTTTGTGCCGCCTTATTCGCAGCCCGGAAGGCGGATAGCGGATAGAGCGCCAGTCCGACACCTGCGTCGCGCAGCTCTTCAAGTGTGTATAAAGGGATCATCCCGAACTCGGTGATGTTTGCCAAAACCGGTATTCCTGTAGCATCTGCGAATTTCCGGTAGAGCTTCAGTTCAGGTACGGCCTCGGCAAAAATGAAGTCCGCTCCTGCTGCTTTATAAGCGACGGCCCGTTCCAGCGTCTTTTCCAACCCTTCGTTGGCAAAGGCGTCAGTTCTTGCGCCTATCACAAAATGTTCGTCCGTGCGGGCATCCGCGGCAGCCTTGATCCTGTCCACCATCTCTTCCTTGCTTACGACCTCTTTTCCGGGGCGGTGTCCGCAGCGTTTTGCGCCGACCTGGTCCTCGATATGCAGGGCGGCGGCGCCAGCCTTGATCAGGGCTTTTACCGTTCGGGCTACATTGAATGCAGAAGGGCCAAAACCAGTGTCGACGTCGACCAGCAAGGGGGTATCGGTGATATTGGTGATGCGATAAATATCCGTAAGTACGTCGTCGAGAGTGGTGATCCCCAGGTCGGGTATTCCAAGAGAACCGGCTGCTACGCCGCCGCCTGAGAGATAGATGGCTTTAAAACCGGCCTGAACGGCTAATAAGGCATGATTGGCATTGATGGCGCCTACGATCTGTAAAGGTTTTTCCTTTCCCATGGCTGCTCTGAAACGAGCACCGGCAGAATCTACGTTAGTTGATCTTTCCATTTTAGTTTTTAAAAACCGACTTTGTTATGATGGCACGCAAATTTCGCGAAAAGTATTGTAAAATACCGAATAATCATTTGAAATTCCTGGCATTGGGAATGACGATCTGGTCTTCTCCGGGAAACGCGATCTCAGGTTGTGGATTAGAAAGGTGACGAAGAAGAGAATTAAGATTGTGGCAGCTTTTAGCGATGACATGTATGACCTCTCCTTCCCGTTGGAGCGTGCCTTCGACCATCAAAAGGCGGGACTGTAGTATGGGCTGGCGGTATTTTTCAAAGAGACTGTGAAAGACGACGAGATTGGCAAAACTGCTCTCGTCCTCAATAGTTATGAAGACAACGCCTTTTGCAGTGCCGGGCCGCTGGCGGACAAGAACCAGGCCTGCGACTTTTACGCGGGCGCCGTCTTTTAAGTCGCCGAGTGCTTTGGTGGGAATGATGCCGAGCTTATCCAGCCTTTCCCGTACGAAGCTGACCGGATGTGCTTTCAGGGAGAGCGCTGTTGCAGCGTAATCGTGGATGACGTGCTCTGATGTTGTCATTTGAGGCAAAGAGACGTTTTCGCCTATTGCATCGGGGGAGGCCTGCCCCGCGAATAGGGCGATGGGTCGATCTTTGGAGGAGATCTCCCAAAGGGCTTGCCGGCGATCGAGACCGAGCGACCGGAAGGCGTCGGCATCGGCTAATTTTTCGAGGGTTGTTAACGGGAGCCCGATATCGCGGAGCTGGTTGACAGTGGTATAGACCGATTGCCGGGGCAAAAGCAGTAGTTGCAGGTCTTCTTCGCGCAAGCCGGTTACCTGGCGGTAGCCGAGGCGTATTGCGCAGTATTTACTGTTCTTGTCGTCCGATCTTTCCAATGTATTGTCCCAGGCAGAATGATTGACGTCGACGGGGCGGCTCTCCACGCCGTTCTTACGGGCATCGATAATGATCTGCGCCGGACGATAAAAGCCCATCGGCATACTGTTGAGGAGAGCGGTAGCGAAGACGTCGGGGTAATAACATTTGAGCCAGGAAGAGACATATACGAGCAATGCAAAACTGACGGCGTGACTTTCGGGAAAACCATAGCTGCCAAAGCCTTCCAGCTGTCTGAAGATACGACGGGCATATTCTTCCGTATATCCCCGCCTGGTCATCCCTCCGACCAGCTTCTCCTCGAATTTGGAAATGAGGCCGACGGCCTTAAAAGTGGCCATGCTTCTTCGGAGCTCATCGGCTTCGGTCGGGGTAAAGCCTGCGGCTACGATGGCGATCTTCATAGCCTGTTCCTGGAATAAAGGAACGCCAAGTGTTTTGCCAAGGATGTCTTCCAACTCTTTTGAAGGATATTCTATGGGCTCCTCTCCGTTGCGCCGGCGCAGATAAGGATGCACCATGTCTCCCTGAATGGGGCCGGGACGAACAATGGCAACTTCTATCACCAGGTCATAAAACTTTTTGGGCCTCAGCCTGGGCAGCATCGACATCTGGGCACGGCTCTCGATCTGGAAGACACCGATGGTTTCGGCATGACTGACCATCTCGTATACTGCCGGGTCGTCCTGTGGGATATTGGCAAGGGTAAGGTCGAGGTCATACTGTTTTTTGGCAAGATCAAAGGCTTTGCGGATGCAGGTGAGCATGCCCAGTGCCAGCACGTCGATCTTTAAAAAGCCAAGCGCGTCGATGTCATCTTTATTCCATTCAATATTCGTGCGGTCTTCCATACGGGCATTGATGATCGGGCAGAGATCGGAAAGCTTGCCATGGGTAATGACAAAACCCCCGGTATGCTGCCCGAGCTGACGGGGGAAGCCCATGAGCTGTGACGTTAGTTCCAGCACTTTCCGGAGATGCGGGTCTGCCGGATTAAAACCCTGTTCTTCCAACCCCTTACCATCGAGGAATTCTTTGGAGAATTCCCAACTGGCGCCAGAGAGCCGGTTGATCATATCGACAGACAATCCCATTGCTTTTCCGACGTCCCGGATCGCTCCTTTTTGCCGTAGCTGCGTAACAGTGGCTACAATGGCGGCGCGATCGCGGCCATATTTGGTATAGATGTATTGCATGACCTCCTCGCGGCGTTCGTGTTCGAAGTCGACGTCGATATCGGGAGGCTCGTTGCGTGCGGAGGAAATGAATCGTTCGAAAAGAAGATCGAACTTGGCTGGATTGACGGCGGTGATGCCGAGGCAATAGCAGATGGTGGAGTTGGCGGCGGAACCACGGCCCTGGCAAAGGATGGATTGCTGCCGGGCAAAACGGACGATATCGTGTACGGTCAGGAAATAAGAGGCGTAGTTCATCTGGCTGATAAAACTCAGCTCGTGATTGATGTTATTGATGATCTGTTCCGGTATGATCTCGCCAAACCTTTCTTTTGCTCCTTTCCAGGCAAGATAAGCCAGCTCTTCCTGCGGCGTACGGCCTTCTGTGGTCAGCTCCTGGGGATAAACATATTGCAGGCTGTCGAGCGAGAACCGGCAGGCTTCGGCAATTTCCTGGGTGCGGCGGATGGCGTCGGGGTATTGCCGAAAAAGCCGCAGCATTTCGGGGATGGGCTTCAGGTGTCGCTCTGCATTGCGATCGAGCCGGAAGCCGGCCGTCTGAATGGTACATTTTTCCCTGATGCAGGTGAGAATATCCTGCAGCGGTCTGCGGGCCGGAACATGATAATGCACATCGTTGGTGGCGACCAGGGCAACGTTTTGTTTTGTGGCGAGCTGGGAGAGACGAAAAAGATATTTGCCATCATCACCCCGATAGGATCGGGAAGCGGCCAGGTAGAGACTGTCGCCCAGCGCCTCGCGGTATTCTTTAAGGTTCGTTCCAAAGGCCGGATCAATGTCAAATGATGGAGTAAGGTTATGGGGAGGCAGGGCGACGAACCGGATCCCCGCAGCATGACGGTAAACATCGGCTTTGTAAAGATGGCATTCTCCCTTTTCAGTGCGGAGGTTGCCTTCCGTCAGCAATGCCGACAGCCGGCACCAGGCATCTTTGTCGGTTGGATAGGCCAGCAGGCTGGCGCCATCGAGGAGATCGAGGCGGCAGCCGGGTATGAAGCGTATGTTGTTTGCTTTGGCGGCGACATGCCCACGAACGATGCCGGCGAGGCTATTACGATCGGTAATGGCGAGAGAGCTGTATCCATAGTCGGCGGCTTTTTCGACTAACTCTTCGGCATGAGAGCCGCCGCGCAGGAAGCTAAAGTTGGTCGTTACTTGTAATTCGGTGTAGCTCATAAGGTGCCTGTTTTTCTCTATGCAAAAAAGCCATGAATATACCATTGCGGAGGCTTCTCAGCGGTATAATGCCCGGAGCGGAAAAGCCAATACCGTTGCCCTTCATCGTCTTCGACGCAATAATAATCGCGGTGGGGACCCTGATCGAGCCACCATTCGCGTTCGATCCGCTCGGGGCCGTCCGCTTTCGCAATCTTATGTAAAAGGCCCTTGTATCGAAAATGCAGCGGAGGATAATCGGGGATCGGCGCTGCTACCTCGATGGGTTCCGGTCGCGATAATAATTGGGCTGGCCTTGGTCTGTTTGTTGGCCAGGACGTAGCGGGCATTTCGGTTATTTCGGTCGCGTGTCTGATGGATCGTTCGGGCCAGTGGTGTTCGTCGGGCAGGTAACGGTGTATGGTACCTGCGCCCAGCTTACCGGTGAGCCGGTCGAGCAGCTCAGACACGGTCGGGTTCTCCAGGGCCGATGTGTTTTCCCAGAGACTTTCCTGTAGTGGAGAAAGCCCTTCTACTTTTGGCGCCTCGAGCGTAAAGAGTTCGATGCCCAGGTCAGGTTCGATGCTGCCTAATTTTTCTTCAAAGAGCCGGAAGAGATGTGTGGTATTATGCGTGGGCCGGTTGGTGCCGATATCCACCTGTTCTATCTTCCCGTCTACACGATAGCCTTTGAAAATGGCTGTCCGGAGACCTTTTCCCTCCTGCTGTAGGTGATGGCAAAGCATGTCGAGCAATCGTTGCAGGCCAATCTGGATCCCGGTAAGGGTAAGAATGGGTTCCAGGCAGGGCAGGCGTTCCAGGAAAGCTTCCGGAGGATAGACAGCGGTCATGGGTTCTTCCATCCGGCCCAGGGCTTGATCGATCCTGACCAGCAGATCGGGACTGAAACGCCGGCGGAGTGAAGCCCGCGGCATATGCAGGAACTGGCCCGCCTGGTATAGCCCGAGCTTTTGCAGGCGGTCGAGGGTTGGACGGTCGAGCCGCAAAGCGGCCGGAGGCAAGGATGAAAGCGCGGCGGCTTCTTCGCCGTTCCCGATGATCGGGACAGTCTTTCCATAACGGGCAACGGCCCACGCGGTACCGATGGTTCCGGCCATGGCAGCCCGCACGTCATAGCCTTTTGCTTTCAACCGCGTAACGATGTCTTTGAGGTAGTCGTAGTCGCCGCCCCAAAGATGGGTGCAGCCACTGACGTCAAGCATAAGTCCATCCGGCTGATCTATCGCCGCCAGCGGGGTGAACCGTATACTCCATCCGGCAATGGCGGTGAGCAGGCGTGCCGGGAGGTCTGGTATATCGTCAAGAACTTCGAGGCCAGGCAACACGGCTCTTGCATCAGCGGCCGGCATTCCGATGGTGATGCCCCGGGCCTTTGCCAGCGCATTGGCGGCGGTGATCACTATTCGTCCGTGTTCGGGAGTTGTGAGCACGAACGGGATTCTGCCAAGGGCAGGCCGGCGGAGGGTGAACCAGTCCGTTCTCAGATGACGGAACCAAAGAGAGACAAAACGTTGGGTCATATTATCCGGTTTTACGTTTTGCTTCTACGATCAATGCGGGTATTGTTTCGAAGACGGGCTGGAAGCGGCCTTCCGACCATTCCATCTGCCATGTTCCCGGCTTGCCGTTGCGGATCTTTAAAAGCTGCACCTGCCATCGGGGGAAACCTATTCCCGGCATATTGTCTTCCAGCTGGCTTGTCTGTGGTGTTATGGCCCATCGGGCAATACAGGCGATGGTGTTTTGCTGGCGCGGTTGATGCCGCAGGATAAAACCGGTGACGCGGCTTTGCTCGACTGCGAGCTGGAGGCGCCGGGAGGCAGTGAAATCAAGATCGCGGATCTCGCCGATGACGGCAGCCAGGCCATTACACTTCAGCGCCTCTTCCATTGCCCAAAGCGCATCCTTTGCTTTTTTAAGGTCGATAAAAATAATACGGTCGGGCTGGATCCCAAAGGTTTTTAATGCGGCGGGGAAGATGGTGCGGGATGTACTGATCCAGATGGCTACTCCGGCGCCCTGCATCAGGGCTCCGACGAGTCCGGCGATGAATCCGCTGGTCGCGGCGGATTGTTCTGTCGTGGCGGTTAGGAATTCATGGATGGCCGCAGTCGGGAAATGACCGTTGGGAAAGGCGGCATCGATGGGCCCCAGGTCAATAAGGGTCTGGCTTCCGGCTGATGGGGCCTTTAGTCCCTGCAAAGGGAGAATATCCTTTTGCAGCTGGAGGATGATATCTTTTTTGGACGCGGTCATTGAATCGGGATGGTGGATGTGCATCCGGGACAAAAATACTAAAAATATTAGTATTTTCAAAATAGCAGTAGCTGTCCGCCATCGGCATTCTCTCCGGACGCTGCCTGATCCGTATTTGGCGAGGGATTGCCGGTATCGAAATTGCTAATGGAAATACCGAGTAAGCGGATCTTTTTGTCTTCGAGACCGGAAGCTAAAAGCAGTTCGGTCGCCGTCTGCAGGATTGTCGACGGATCGGTGATGGGATTTGGGAATGACCGGCTTCTGGTGATCTGCCGAAAATCGGCGTATTTGATCTTAAGGGTGATCGTTCTTCCTATCAGCCGATACTGCAGCAAACGGCTGGTCACTGTTGCTGCTATCTTTTCCAGCTGAGGGATCATTTCATCGGGTGTGGTGAGATCATGGGCAAACGTATCTTCCGCCGCCAGGGATTTTGTTTCCCGGTGAGGCTGGACAGGGCGATCGTCGATGCCCCTAACTACCTGGTAATAGAAACGCCCTGCTTTACCAAAATGTTTTACAAGGTCGGCCTCAGTCCATTTTTTGAGGTCTGCGCCGATGTGCAGACCCATGCTTTTCATTTTTGCTGCCGTTACCTTACCGACCCCGTAGAATTTTTCAACCGGGAGACTTTCCATAAAGGCCTCTACGCGGGAGGGTCCGATAAAGGTAAGGCCGTCGGGCTTGTTCATATCGCTGGCAATTTTTGCCAGAAACTTATTGATGGAGACACCCGCAGAAGCGGTTAGCTGCAGTTCACTCCTGATAGCCTCCCGGATGGCTTTGGCGATATCCATAGCGGAGCCGATCCCGAGCTTGTCGACGGTTACATCCAGAAAAGCTTCATCGAGGGAAAGCGGTTCGATCAGGTCGGTATACCGGGAGAAGATCTCCCGGATCTGTTTCGACACTGTTTTATACGCATCAAATCTTGGCCGGATAAAGATCGCCTGTGGACACAATTCCTGTGCCTTTTTGGACGGCATTGCGCTGCGGATGCCAAATTTGCGTGCTTCATAGCTTGCCGTCGCCACTACCCCACCGCGGCCCTCCGGCGGGCCGCCGACTACGATCGGCTTCCCCCGGTATTCGGCGTTGTCGCGTTGTTCGACTGACGCGTAGAAGGCGTCCATGTCAATATGGATGATCTTGCGCTGCATGCTGATATCCAAAGATAAATTTTACCCGGCTAATTTAATGATGATAGAATTTCAGGGCACTCAGCTGTCCGCTATTCGATCATCTCGCTAATAATCTGCATTGCCGGCAAATTTATCCCCATCAAAATACATTGCTTCTGTTTAAATAAAATTCTAATTGCTCTTTTGTCATTGTCCACCAAAAAAATATTATTATACCGCTTTCTTTATCCTGGACACCTTGTCTTATAAAACTGACAGTTCATTTCTACCAAATAATTGGATACACGAGGTGTAAAATAAGGAAAAGTATTACTCGCATAATAAAACTAAATAATTTAGTATTAAATCCAAGTATTTTAGTATGTTCGCAGCATACCCCGGTCACCCAACCAGGCAAAGAGACCTACCCATGGCTCCAAAACCCAAAAAACAAAACTAAAAATCCGGCCCACTCAACTGTAGCTGTAATTTTTAATATTTTCTTTCTTGTATGAAGACGAGAGATCCACGGTATGAAACCATAAAACCTTTGTTTGACCAGGGGGAGATCACCGTGTTCAGGGACATATTCACTTTTGTACCTCTACGGATACTCGCAAAGGACCTCGGAAAAAAAACCAAACGTCTCACAGAGTTGGTAGAACACGTAGAAGAACTAAAAGTAGAAGAGATCGTCCTGATAGGTAGTTTTTGCAAGTTCACTCTAAAGGAGATGTTTTCTCTGCTCGAACCAGTTTATCCTCCAGCACCCGAAAATACACTTGAAAAAAATGATCTGCAAAAATATCAGATCGTCAGAGTCGTCTTTGATGAGAAAAAGATCAATTTTTTAGAGGATATCTTTTCTTATATCCCCAGATCCTCGGTGGCAGCGGACCTGGGTAAAAATCGCTCGGGATTCACAAAAAAGATCCGCACGCAGATAAAAAAGATCCCTTTAAAAGACCTGGTACTTATCGGCAGGTATTGTAATTTATCGCTTGCCGAAACGTTTGCCCTCGTCGAGGCAGAATACCAAAGACAGAATGCCAAAAATTTGCCAAAAGGATCAAAATGATCCATCCTCATCAGCTTGTCTTTTCGTACGCTTTACCTTCTTCCCATCTCCGGTTATCCTCCCCGCCTTTATCTTAAAGTAATGATCCTGGTAGAGTCCATAAATTTCAATCTCTGTCAAACCGCATAATCTTCCGATCAGATAGATATCTCCCATTTCAAAAAGATCCGGCTTATCCATCCTTTTATTCAAGTCGTTTACTCTCTTCCCTAAGTCTTTTGCTACAATGGTTTTGGGAATATACTTAAAAACATCTGTCAGGGTGGTGATCTTACCGTCCTTATACAGACTTAAAACAATGCCATATCTTTCATCCCTTTTACTCATAATCAATAAGAAGCGTATAGATATTTTTTCCAAAGAGAAGAATCTTCTCTTTCTTAGTCCTGTTTCTTCTTTTTTTCAGTCCTGCTTTTTCTCTTCAAAAGGTCAAAAATTTCCCCTTCCTCTTTTATAACTCACTCCCGTCGCCAATCTTCAAAAAGGTAGTTCACTTCAAAAATACTAAAATATTTAGTTTTTAAGACTAAATATTTTACCAACGCATAGTTTTGTCCTCAATGGGACACATCGACGACACAAGCAAACAGGAAATCATCCGGGAACTAAAGAGAGACCTCCTTCTTTTACAAGGCTTTAAGTCCCGGCCAGCCGATGCTGTCGACATGGGCCTGGGACCGATCAGTCCCGCATTTCCCAATCAGGTGTTTCCCACAGGCGCCGTTCATGAATTCATCAGCGACAGCAGTGACAGCGCGGTAGCATCCGTTGGCTTTATGTCCTGCCTCATTGCCAGGCTGATGGCAACGGGTGCACCCTGCCTGTGGGTGGCTTCCGAACGCCAGGTCTTCCCGCCCGGATTAAAAAGATTCGGTATTGACCCGAGCCAAATCGTCTTCGTAGACCTGAAAAAAGAAAAGCAGGTGCTCTGGGTACTGGAAGAGGCGCTGAAGCAGGAAGGGCTTGCAGCTGTGGTCGGCGAAGTAAAAAACATCAACGACATCGCCTCCCGGCGGTTACAGATCGCCGCGGAAAAGACAGGGGTCACCGGCTTCCTGCTACGCCACATCACCCGTGCAGTAACCCCGATCGCCAGCGTTGCCCGCTGGAAGATCACACCCCTGCCCAGCGAAGGCCCGAAGATGAATATGCCCGGCCTTGGCTTTCCCCGATGGTCCGTTGAGCTGGAACGAGTCCGGAACGGCAAACCAGGCAGCTGGATCGTGGAATGCACTGCAGGCCGTCTCCGCTTCCTCTCGCCTATAGCTACTACCCTGCCCATTATTCAGCAACAACAAAAAATAACAGGATGACAAAACGCTTTTTATATTGCTGGTTCCCCCATTTGACCACCGATTGGTTGATCCTCTGTAATCCTAAGCTGGCGGGCGAGGCTTTGGTCGTCACAGCCCATCAGCATGGGCGAATCATCGTCACCGCAGCCAGCCAGGTGGCTCAGGCAAAAGGTATTCGCAACAATATGTCCGTTGCGGACGCCATGTTGATCGAACCAACAATAAGAGTCGCGAAGGAGAAACCAGGTCGCGCGGAAAAGCTATTGCAGAATCTGGCGCTATGGTGTCTTCGTTATACTCCAATAGCCGCAGTAGACGGGCAGGATGGCCTGATCCTCGACATCACCGGCTGTGCTCATCTCTGGGGCGGCGAAGAACGGTACTTCAGAGAGATCATTCTAAAACTGAGGTCAAAAGGTTTTGATGTACGGGGCGCCATCGCCGATACCATCGGCGCCGCCTGGGCTAATGCTCGCTATGGCCGCGTCCATCCCATCCTAAAACCCGGTGAACAACAAAATACAATACTATCCTTCTCCCCCGCCGCTTTACGACTGAACCCCATTACCCTTGTTCGTCTGCGTAACCTGGGATTGCGCCGTATCAGTGACATTGCTCGTATTCAACGCTCTGCCCTGCGTCGTCGTTTTGGCGACGAAATGATATTACGGCTCGATCAGGCCTTCGGACAGGTTGAAGAGCTCATTACCCCTGTCGTACCCGTCGAAATCTTTGAGGAGCGTCTGCCCTGCCTGGATCCTATCCGCACTGCAGGCGGGATAGAGATCGCCCTTACCCGCCTGTTGGAAACACTCTGCCTGCGTCTGCAAAAAAATGGCAAAGGGCTCAGGGAAGCCATCTTCAAAGGGTACCGGCTTGACGGGAAAGTCGAACAGATCAGCGTCGGCACCAGCCGTGCATCCGCCCATGTCCCGCATCTGCTGCGGCTGCTGGCGGAAAAGATCCCGACGATGGAACCCGACCTGGGTTTTGAAGTGTTTTCGCTTACAGCGCCAAAGGTAGAAGACGCCGCTTCCGGACAGGAAGCGCTATGGGAAACTGCGCGCGGGCTGGAACACTCCGGCTTGCCCGACCTGGTGGACAGGATCAACAACATCGTGCCGGAAAAAGATGCGGTCAAACGATTCCTACCCGATGCTCACCATTGGCCTGAGCGGTCTGTCCGCCTCGCCGTCTCCATCCGGGAAAAATCTGATATCCCATGGCCGGACTCAGCCGACATGCCGGCAGTTATGCTGAAAAAGCCGGAACCGATCGAGGTCACAGCCCCGATACCCGACTATCCGCCCATGCATTTCCGATACCGGGGCAAATTGCATACCATCACAAAGGCCGATGGGCCGGAGCGTATCGCGAATGAATGGTGGTTGGACAACGTTCAATACCGGGACTACTATGCCGTGGAAGAAAGTAATGGGGCGCGTTACTGGTTGTTCCGTTCAGGAGACTATACTGGTACCCCTACCCGTCAATGGTTCATACACGGATTTTTCGCCTGACCAAACATTATTCTAATGACATACACCGAATTACAGGTAACTTCAAATTTCTCCTTCCTACGAGGAGCATCCCATCCTTTTGAGTTGGTGCAACAAGCAGTTGCGAACGGCCAGAAAGCAATAGCTATCACGGACCACAACAGCTTCGCCGGCATTGTCCGTGGACATAGCGAAGCAAAAAGGTTAAGCATCCGCCTGATCCCGGCAGTCCGCCTCAACCTACTGGATGGTCCGGGGCTGCTCGCCTACCCCATCGACAAGGATGCCTATGCCCGATTATCCAATTTGCTAACCCTCGGCAACAGCAGGACCGAAAAAGGGGATTGTCATTTATACAAGGCCGACGTTTACCAGCATAGTAAGGATATAAAATTCCTGGTCCTTCCACCTGATCAGCTCAACCCGCTGTTTGACTTCGAGCCGGATTTTATAAAATCCATCCGGGATTACCGCGAGGCATTTGGCAGCAACACTTACCTGGCAGCCTCGCGTCAATACCGGAAACAGGATGCCAAATGGCTCTTCCAGCTGCAGGAATTATCCGAAACATACAACGCCCCCATGGTAGCAACAAACAATGTTTACTACCATCATCCGGCCAGGAGGGAGATACAGGACGTGCTTACCTGTGTGCGGGAAAAATGTACGATACAAAACGCAGGCTATCGTCTCTATCCCAACGCCGAACGACAAATGAAGTCTACGGAAGAGATGATCCGCCTTTTCCGGCAATACCCCGACGCTATCCGTCGTACACAAGAGATTACGGAAGCCTGCCAGTTCTCGCTCAATAGCCTTGCCTATGTATACCCGGAAGAGCTGACCACTGAAGGCCGCACAACGGACGAACATCTGGCCTGGCTGACATGGGAGGGCGCCCGCCAACATTTCCCCAACGGCATCCCCCAGGAAGAGATCGATGGGATCGGATTCGAACTGGCCTTTGTAAAGGAGAGATGTCTTGCTTCTTATTTTCTAACGGTTGAAGACATCGTCCGGGAAGCCCGCAGACGAAAGATCCTATGCCAGGGCAGAGGCTCGGCAGCCAATTCCCGGATCTGTTATTATACGGGCATCACTGCGGTAGATCCCTCAAAACACAGTCTACTCTTTGCCCGATTCATGTCGGAGGCCCGGGACGAGCCACCCGACATCGACATAGACTTCGAGCACGAACGCCGGGAAGAGATCATGCAATACGTCTACGAAAAATATGGCCGGGACAGGTCTGCCATCGTCGCCACTGTCACCCGGTTAAGGAAAAAAGGCGCGCTGCGCGATGTCGGCCGGGCAATGGGTCTGTCCGTAGACAGAGTAGACCTGCTTTCAAAGGATATCGAAAGCCATCCGGACGCATGGTTCCATAGTAATCATTCTTCTAATCCCGACCTCATTGCCGATACCCGATCGATATACAAAATCTTTGAGTTAATTGGACAGGTGTTAGGCTTCCCGCGTCAGCTCGGCCAGCACACCGGTGGGTTTGTCATCACCGCCGGACAACTATCCGACCTCTGTCCGATCTTTAACGCCCGGATGGAAAACAGGACCTGTATTGAATGGGATAAGGATGATATCGATGACATGGGTTTTATCAAGGTCGACATCCTGGCGCTAGGCATCCTTTCGGCTATCCGGAAGGCCTTTGATCTTATACAAAAACATCACGGTCGTGAACTTACCTTGCAAAATATACCACAGGATGACCCGGCCGTATATGAAATGATTACCGAAGCGGATACGGTCGGGCTATTCCAGATCGAAAGCCGGGCGCAGCAGGCCATGCTTCCCCGTATGCGCCCTTCCTGCTTTTATGATTTGGTCATACAGATCTCCCTGGTAAGGCCCGGGCCGATAGTTGGCCATATGGTTCAGCCTTACCTGGCCAGGCGAAACGAAGAGGAAAAAATAGAATATCCATCAAAAACCATCGAGAAGATCCTGGGTCGAACACTCGGGATAATGATCTTCCAGGAGCAGGGCATGCAGATCGCGATCGAAGCAGCAGGCTTTAATGCTGCAGATGCAGATGCTTTGCGACGAACCATGGGTAAAAGAAATGAAGCATCGCCGGGACGGGAAGCCATACTCAGGGAGTTCGCGACAAAGTTCGTAGATGGAATGACGAGAAATGGCTATACCGAGGATTTTGCCAGGCTGACATTCGGACAAATCTCGGCATTCAGCGCGTATGGCTTTCCGGAAAGCCATTCAACCGGTCAGGCGATAATTGCCTATACTTCGGCCTGGCTCAGGAAATATTATCATGCTGTATTCGTAATATCCATCCTCAACTCCTTGCCAATGGGGTTCTATGCCGAAGACCAGCTGCTCAGGGATGCTCTGCTGCATGGTGTAAAATTCCTCCCTGTAGATGTCAATTATTCCCAGTATGATTATACTCTCGAAGAAGGTCCGGACAACGACCTCGTCGCCCGCATAGGCTTCCGGCAGATCACCGGTATCCGCGAGGCAGATATGCTGCGGCTCATCGCCTGCCGGGTCATTCCGTATACAACCGTGCATTCACTTCTGGACGCTAACCTGTCTATCTCCACCCTGGAACGGCTGGCCAATGCCGATGCCTTTGGATCCCTGGGGCTTGACCGCAGGAAGGCTTTATGGGAAGTGTCCGCATTGGCAGACCGGCCGATCGGCCTGTTTGCCGATCAGCCCTCGGAAAGTGCCGAAGAAGACGACTCGGTCATTCCTGTTATGACGGCGGCGGAAGACGTGGCATTCGATTATGTAGCGATGTCTTTATCCTTGAAAGGACATCCACTCGAATTCCTTCGACCCAACCTCCGTCAGCTGAACAACCGGGCCGCAAACGAACTGCCCTCCCGTCAAAACGGAGAACACATCTTCGTCGCCGGCCTCCTGCGTATGCGCCAGCGACCCGAGACGGCTCACGGCACCTGTTTTATACTATTGGAAGACGAAACAGGCTCCATCAACCTGATCGTCTGGGCCAAGGTCTTTGATGAGTACCGAAAGGAGATCTGTAGCTCAAAAATACTGATGGTAGAAGGGCATCTGCAAATCCAGGGACCCGTGATCCATGTCATCGTACAACGCTGCTGGGATATGACCTGGCTCCTGGGGCGCCTGATATCTATTCCTGATGACAAGAAACCCGTCACCTCACCGGCTGATCCGGCGGGTAGACCAGGGACCACGAACAGGCAGGTTCGTGACCGGGAAATGAAACAGGCCAGTCTTTTCCCCAAAGCCCGAAATTTCAAATAAATATTGTTTCTCAGCGGATTGTACCGGGATCGGGCAAAATTAACCATTAGTAAAAATGAAAATATGAGCCATAAAATAGAAAAATCGAGCCTTAAAAATGAAAACAGGCAGCATAAAATTGCAAATACGAGCCAACATCACCGACCGCTATTTAAAAATATTTTCTTTGTTCAAGTATGAAGCAGGAGGATTTGTACCAGACCATTAGACCTTTGTTCGAGCAGGGAATGATCAAAAGTTTCCGTGATATCTTTCAGTATATCACAGAACCTGCTTTTGCCGCTGACCTGGGGAAAAAGACGGAAAGGTTCAAGGAACTGATCGAACGTGTCGATCAATTTACGATCGAAGAAATTGTATTGATGGGCAGACCTTTGCGGCTTAACCTGGCGGAAATGATCACCCTTATCATACCTGACTATCCGATCGCTGAGATAAAGTCACCGGAGGAAAAGAATAACCTTTATAAGGCGGCGCGGGCAATGTACAATCATGGCCATATCCAGGCTTTTAATGAGATTTTTAAATATACCAAAGTCTCAATAGTAGCAAAAGATCTCAGGAAAAACAGATCCAGTCTTGCAGAAGCTATAAAATCCGGGATAAAGAAATTCCCTCTGGGGACGTTGGTAGCTATCGGGAATCTGCTTGATCTGACATTGGAAGAAACGTTCAAACTGGTAGAATCCGAATACGTTAAACAAACTCAAATAAAATCCCTAAGTTCTGAATAACCGAATCAAAGATCAAACCATGACCATTGCCATGAAGGCGCCTTTCCTATTCTGTTTTTAGTGATGATTTAGACCTTTAACACGACCTTTTCTTCAAACCGGCTTTTTCCAGGGCCGGTTTTTTTATTGTTTCCCCATTTTTATTATTGGGATTTAAACTACATAATAATACAGCATTTTATTACCCTCTTCTTTAGCTTTCCCTTACTATTGCCTGAATGACCGAGCCCGAAATTTGAATAGTCAAGCCATAAAATCGAAAAACTGAGCCGCACGTATCTCACAAAAACTTAATTCTTTTTCTTTGGAGAGGAATAGTCGTCGTATACAATCTCTTGTCAGAACTGCATATCATGCAGGCGAACTGCACAACCTGGCTGATCTGCTGGAATTTGTTCCAAAGGAATTGCTGGCCAGGCGGCTGGCGAAGAGCAAGCATAAGATCGATCTATTACTAAGCGGAGTCGGACAATTTACACTTCGGGAAATTTACAGCGTAGGTACTTTTTGCGGCCTGAGTGAAACTGAGATCTATATTATAGTTGAAGCATCTTATTTCAAACAGAAGATAAAATAGTATTTACTCCTTAGTATATCGCCCCTGGTACATTGACCGTCTCTGAACAGGGACGGTTTCTTTTTGGCATTAAACCTCTATACCTATGGTCCAGGAACGATATGATGAAACGCTCGCCCTACTCCGGCGCCACGGTGGCTTATTTCCCTTTGTACAGGACCTGCTTAATATTTGCGATTCCTCGGCGCTGATCTTTTCTTATTTTAACAAACCTTTCCTTGCCAATACGAAGCAAAACGTATTAGCTGCCTATGAGATCCGTTCCATCATCAGGCAGCGCCAGAGAAACGACTATTCGATTTCTTCCCCTTTGCTGGACCAGTTACGAAAAACGGAACATGAACATATCTGCGTTTCCATTTTCAGAACCAATCGTGGCGTCTATACTATCTTTAGTGATTTTGACCGGACCGAAATTATCGGAGCCTTCTTCTCCAACGAAGAGCCGAAAGAACCACCTTTTTATAGTCACTTGTTCCTGAACGGTCAATTGATATCCCGGGATCGCTAGCAATAATCTGTAAAATCCACCACTTGAACCAACATAAAGGAAATACAGGTCAAGCATTAATCTTACAAATCCCAAGGTAAAATCATTCGCTACGGAGACTTTTAACGGGGTTTATCAGGGCCGCTTTCAGTGCCTGGAAGCTAACGGTACATAAAGTTATTAAAAGCATGCCGGCGCCAGCCAGAACGAAGATCCAGGGCGAGAGATATGTGTGGATAGTGTAATTCTGCAACCACTTGTTCATGACCAGCCCGATCAGCGGCATGGCGATCGCCATCGAGAGGGCGATGAGTTTCAGGAAGTCGCCCGATAACAGCGCCCAGAGGTTCACGACGCCGGCGCCGAGAACCTTGCGAATACCTATCTCTTTTGTGCGCTGTTCCGCGATGAAGGAGGCGAGACCGAAGAGGCCGAGGCACGAAATGAGGATCGCCAAACCGGAAAAGACAGAGGAGAGGTTGCCGATCCGGGTCTCGGTAACGAATTTCTGGGCATACTCGTCATCGTTAAAATGATAGATAAAGGGACTGGCTGGATTATATTGTTTGTACACGGCTTCGATCGCGGTGAGCGCGGTGCGGATGGAAGTACCGGGTTTAATGCGGATAATGTCGACTGCGTGTCCGCCGTGACCCAGGAAGACAGCGGGTTGGACCTTGTCATAAGGACTGTTGGAGATCATGTCCTTTGTTACCCCGATGATCGTCCAATCTTTGTTCCACAATCGGAAAGTTTTACCAATCGGGTCGTTGAATCCAAGGGCGCGGGCGCCTTCCTCGTTGACGATGGCGGCTGTGCTGTCCGTTCGGTATGCCCGGGAGAAGTCCCGGCCCCGGAGTACCGTCCAGCCGATGGTGGGACCGAAATCGACGCTGACCTCTATATCGCGAAAGGATATGTTTCTCTGCTCCTCGGTCATGCCTGGCCATTCCATAAAGTTGTTCTGGTAAAACGCTGTCAGTAAAGTGGAAGAATTCGCCACATTAGCCACTACTCCTGTGTTGAGGAGGCTGGTGCGGAGGAGCTCATAACGCCGATCCAGCGAATCTGTATTGATAGGAATATTGATGAGCCCGGCGCGGTCATAGCCGACGGGTCGGTCCTTGGCATACTGGATCTGTTGGAAGACGACGATCGTGCCGATGATCAGGCTTAGCGAAATGGAGAACTGGGCTACCACCAGGACCTTTCGCGGAAGGCTTGCGCCTTTGCCAGCCTTAAAAACGCCTTTCAGGACTTTTACGGGTCGGAATCCACTCAGATAGAACGCCGGGTAGCTGCCAGCCAGAAGGCCCGTGATCCCCGTGATGGCGAAGGAAAAGGCCCAGAAGATCGGGCTACTCCAGGGAAGAGTCAAAGGTTTGCCGGAGAGTTGGCTAAACGCCGGGAGACTTAGCTCGGTCAGGCCTATCGCAAGGACAAAGGCAAAGAAGGCGACAAGAAGGGATTCGCCCAGGAATTGCGAGATGAGTTGGGTTCTCAGTGAGCCCAGCGTTTTGCGGATACCGACTTCCTTTGCCCGTATTTCGCTTCGGGCCGTAGAGAGGTTCATAAAATTGATGCAGGCCAGCAACAGGACAAACACACCTATGATCCCGATGAGCCGTACGAAGCCGATGCGCCCGCTCCCGGCGACGCTGCTGGATTCGTCGTAGTGCAGGTACAGCTGATCAAAAGGAAGCACGGTATAGGTCTCGACGCTGTATTTGACAAAGGGTGTACAGAGATCCTTGATCCGGGCTGTGGCCCCTTCGGCAGTGGCATTGTCGGCGAGGCGGGCGAAGATGCGGCAGCTATGGTTATTGAAATCCGTGTTGTGGGTGAGCCAATCCATCCATCTATGCGTGATCGGCGTGAAAAAGCCGATGTCATGAAAGGAGGAGGTCTCGGGCAGATCGGCATAGACACCTCCGACAGTGAACAGTAACTGGTTGTTGTATTTAAAGGTTTTGCCCAGTGCCATTTCAGTTCCATAAAGGGCGATGGCGGTGGACCGGGAGATCAGCGCTGTGGAAGGGTCACACAGCGACTCCGCATTCCCACTAAGAAAATGATAGCCGAAGAGAGTGGGGAAACTATGTTCCGCCCAGGATCCCTTGCGGGAAATACTTTTGTCACCGTTAACGAGCAGGCCATCGCCGGGCCATTCGAACATCGCCGTTTCAGTAAAGATGTCTTTATAGTTCTTCTGCAGAAAGGGTTCGAGGGCGGAGGAGACGGTTGTTCCTCTATAGGTGATGGGCGAACCTGGTGGGGTGCCTTTCGGGCGTTGATCCTGCATGATCTCCACGATGCGGGAGCGGTCGGGATAGGATTGGTCTACAGCGACCTCTCCGGTGATCCAGATGCCGATAACGAGGGCGACAGCCATGCCCATAGCGAGGCCGGCAACATTGATCAGGGTGTAGCCGCGGTTCCTGCGAAGTTGACGAAGGGCGAGAAGGAAATAGTTTTTGAACATACTCTTGGTTTAAGAATACAGCAGAAACAGTAGCCAGAAAAGTACCTAATTTTTTACAACCTAACAATCAACAAGTTGCGATTTATTAGATTTTGTTAATTGTCCGTTTCCGCACACTCTATGTTCAATTTTATATATTTTGGATATCCTCCAGTATTGATTGAATGTACGATCAAATGCCGCTTTAGCTTTCAACTTGATGGGGTTGCCGGTTCAGACTGGTATTTACCCCCACCTGTAAAACCCTGGCCATACTTCATATCCCAGCGCCCTCACACACCAGGCGTTTTACCATTGCCGTTATCCTGTCCGCAGGCAGTATACCGATAAGCAACCTGACTATATTTACCACAGACTCTGCAATAAAGCTTTTGCGTCCCATTCCTTTGACGGCCGGCCTTCTGGTACTTTGTCTTACAAAAACGACAGTCCATTTTTACCAGATAATTGGATACACGAGGTGTGAAATATGGCTTTACGGACGCCTGTTTTACGGCAACTCTGGCCGTTTAACCTGTCTCTTAACGAAATAAGGGGCGTTAAAGTCCCCTATTTCATTCGTTTTTCCTGATCCCCTCGAAAACCAGATATTTGGATACATTACCCTAAGATTGACTCGCCTTGATCTGAGACTATAATAAAAAAGAGCTCCCGAAGAAGCCCCTGCAATTCTTTTAAATTCTCTATGTGGGAAAGATAGGTAGTTTGATACACCTTATACCTTAAGATTCCCTTTCTTCCATTCAGATATAACAGTTTCTGCAGTAAGCGCATGTATGCTGCTTTGGGGAGAGCGTGATAGCCGATGAATAAACAGGATATCATAGCGCCGAAGAATACGCCGACCAGTTTACTGGCAGTGGCACCCTCCTCTTTTGACCGGTACCGCCATTGTATTTTCTTTCAAATCAAGTCATTCTCTTATGAAAAAAATAAATCCCCTTTTTCAAATGTGGAGCATTTATTTTTTTCATCGTAAAACACCTACAATGACTTTCCATCTGATCTTCCTAAAAAATGAATTACATGTCGTTCTCCTCTATTGGCTTCTACCTGTTTTTCCACATCCAAGTTTTACCAGTCGGACGAAATATATAGGATATCTTGCCCCAAATGTTTTTCTAAGGCTGTTCCACTAATATCATAAAACTTCGATACTGTACCGATTACAAAGCCGTCATATGCCTCGAATATTTTTCGCCCCTTCCAGCAAATCCGTACCTCTTGTATAAGTTCATGTACATCGTTAACTGAAATGGCCGCCACTTTTTTCCTGTATTCCTCTTTCATTACTAGCTTTACAAAAATATCCCCGGATTCATATGAAACTCCTTGTATTGCACCAAAAAACTCCTTATGCACAGGTGGCACATGAAAATGCCACTCACTACCAGACGGCATCGAGTTAACAACGTCGACAAAAAACTCGCTTGTATCACTCATTATTTATAAAATTACATGCCCTGCATTAGGTAAAGACGTCTTTCCTGGTGTCAAATCGACATTCATATGTCGAACCGGAGATCCAGAGCCTTGACCTCCAAACTTCACAGGTAGATCATGGGTTTCAACCCTCAAATCTAATTTAAGAAAATTATGTTCTATTGTCATGTTTACCTCTTGATTTGGTTTCAGAGTATTTGGTGTAATTGTCCCGCCATCTGCTTTAATATCGCTCAATGTATTTAATACATTTTGAACCTTTGAACCTTAGGGCTGATTGACGACTCTGCAGGCGCTGCATTTAATGAAAAATTGTCCGCAATATTAATTCTGGAATCAAAGGCAGCAGTACTAAAACTTCGGGCAGCAGCATTTTCCACGACGGCAGGCAGTCCTGCTTCGCCAATTGGCGTTAACGAAACCACCTGAGCAGTAGCATCCATAACATCCACAGCAGGCTTGGCAGAGGCAGCAATATCATTTGCCTTATTGGCCGTATTAATTATGCTTTGAACCTCAGAAGGCGCTCTGCCGTTTGTCTGGTCAGATGTACCAGTAGCAAGTCTAGTAGAAGCCTGCATCGCTTGCTGAGCATCATCTTGCACTCCAAGGTACATTCCGGCAACTGCGTTGCCTGCTTCAGATACATTCCCAGAGGCAAAGGCTCCCACCATTCGCCAAAATTCCTTGCCTTCTAAATCAATCCCATCAATAGGTCTATTTTCGGCATATGCGTAAGGTGTGTTGTAAACATATTTGGAAGCTAAAGGATCAACTTGCGAAAATCTCCCTAACTGTGGATCTTGGGTCCGGAATCTAAATTGGTAAGTATCCCAATCTAAGTCATCATCATATAGTTGGCCTGCGAATCTATACTTGTTCTCGGCATAGTTGGACTTAAGTGCCTTGTCACTAATCCCACTCATTTGCAGCCCAAACGGATAATAATTACCAACCCCTTTTTAACCCGATACCCCCTTTCCGTGCCAAATGAAAATTTGCAGAATAGAACCCTCGAAGCCCAAAATATAAGACACACCGTACACTGTGTTCATAAGATATGCGCCATCAAATTTCCAAAGGGCGCTCACAAGTAATCAAATTGACTAAGCTTTCATCGAATCATGGTGCGCCGGCGGATAAGGTACATAGTCAATATAAATAAGGAGTTTCCTAACAACAGCCACTCAAGCATTATGTAATCGGATTGAATAATATTCTGCATGCCAACCAAACTAGTTACTTTCTGAGTTGAAGAAATTTCATCTACAACATATTTTTTGTTTAAACTCAAATTCACAATCTCAACTATATTGTAACCTATCAATAATAATGTAATTAGAGGGGCAAAGACTCTTTTATAAGATATTTTCATTTGAATTGGCTTGTAATTTCCTTGATACTAGATTTTTTGCCGAGTAGGGTGCAGTAGTGGATTCTCCGATCTTGGTGGTATCCCCGATATAGAACATGACCTTGGAAATAGTGCCGCCTGTTTCAGAAGCAGTGGCATTGATCACCAGAGGATGTTCATCATCCAGCACATCATTGTCATCCGGGCTGGTGATCTGGACTATCGGCGGCGGATTTGTGCGCCCCATCGTGATCTGAAGTCCGCTGATATCAGCTATCTGGGTGGTAGGCAGCGTATTGACATAGATCTTGATCATACCGTTCTCATCCGGCAGGACATTATTAAAAGTGGCGCCCAATGCAGTATTGTTGTGCGTATTGATATCGATGTACCCAAACACAGTCCTGCCGACAACAGTATACCGCGTTGGATTGGTATTACGGGTCGAAGTGCTGCTGGCCGTCATCTTCAGCGTGTAGACGCTGTCTTTGATCAGACCGCTGACCTGCAACTGCGGAACAAGCTCGTTGTAACCGGCAGGTGAGCTATACTGGAACCAATGGTTCAGCGTCACCGTGGAGGGCGAAAAAAATGTACCGCCTGCAGAGCCGATATTGTCAAAAGCTGCCCCCGTACCGGCCAGCGGCGCCCAGTTGGCTGTTGCAACGGAACTCACCGTGATGCCATTGGACGTGCCAGAACGCACACCGGTTGAAGGATCACCCGGGACATTGACCCATCCGCTTCCGACCGATTGCGCCGCAAGCGAAAAATTAAACCTGGCTGTTTGCGCCCGCAGCTCCCCGGCACAGCCAAACAACAGCACTGCAAAAATCCATAGTACTTTCTTCATAAATTTTATGTTTCAAAGCCTTTTAATCAATATTCGTTACAGTTAGGGGAACAGAAAGCCCATCCGGGCAAAGCAATGCCCGCCCGGGCTAAAATGCAGGATCTACCGATGGACGACAGCTTACCGCTGAGGCATCGATAGCAAATCGAAATTGTTGGAATAGAAAGGCGAATACAGAATTAATCGTCCGCCCCTTTTGGTGTGCAAAGGACAGCACATCCGGATAGAGTGTGAGCTCATGAAATGTCAGGTTTAAGAGTTGGGTATATATGGTTAAGGCGGGACGGGATTACGAAACGAAATAAAAGAAAGTAAACGATTCCACCTAAAAAAAAGTTAAATGTTTTCTCTTTCGGATTGTAAGTGTTTTTGGTTAAGGGAGTTAACAGCAAAAAAAATATCTGTCCAATATTTTATGCGATAAAATATGCGGCAAGTAAGGCCGACCGGTAGAAATTCGAATTTTGGAAAGCGTGATCCTACCAACACTTGTAGATATTAATAATATATTGGAAGCCTGATCTTCAATGGTCAGGTAATCATTATCCCAGCAGGAACAAATTCCGGATATCCTGATCCATCAACAAATTCCCGATCACCGTGTCTTCATCCTCCACCTTTTCATGTGGCTTTTTTTCAAACAAACGTGAGTAACGCCCTTCTATCAATTGATCCAGCTCTCTATTTTTCAGGACCATCAGGCTGCCGATGTTCTCCCGCTCGATACAGGTATAGTCGCCATTTATAAAATGCAACAGCCTCTTTCGGGTTCGCGACAACTGCTTCCTGAAATTTTCAGGGGTTATATCAAGCAATTTTGCAGCTGCTCCCGATCTTATCCGGAACAAGCCTCCCAGCATCAGTACCAGCCGTTGCTCCCGATCCAAACATAAAAGGCTAAATGCCATGTATTTATTCCGAAGCAAAACAATCTCTTCTCTACGGGATATTCGTTCTTCTATCGTGATCTCCTCCCTGTCAAACAACTGGTCGCCCACAACACCCCAGTCGTCAAACCTACGGATGTCGTGCACGCAGCTTCTTCGCCGGCTGTTCTTAAATTGATTGATCACAATCCTGTATAACCATGTCCTGATACTGCTTTTAAACTTAAACCTGCCCAGCCCGGTCACCATTTTCACAAGAACCTCCTGTGTGAGGTCGGCAGCGTCATCCCGGTCCTTCAGCAATTTCAATGCAATGTTATAAATGAACCGCTGGTGCTGTCTGATCAATTGATCCATAGCCTCCCTTGAGCCGGCAGAAGCCTGTTCTACCAGTTGTTTTTCGTTGCTCTCATCATAGGATGGAAGAAAACATGAAATACCATTCTGGATCACCTTCATTATTGTTACCGGTCTCATACTATTTATTCTTTGCGCTGGAACGATCCTGCAAGCCTGTGAGTTCCGGCGAATGTAATTTGAAAACAACATTCTATAAGGTCCGCGGCTGCAGGTTCGGATTTTTACGAACATGTTTCGGAATTCGGCGAAGGCCCGCCGGTCCCAACTTTGCCAGTCATCGACAGGATCTCCAGGAAATCGTAAATTTGAGATGAAAAGACTAAATCGATGACTGTTGTCACAATCCAGGTATTGGTGTGTCAAAGCGTGGATAATATACAACATTGAAAACCATCTCTGCAAGCTATGAGTGAGGAACCTATATCGCGTATCTCTTCTTCGGATCTCGACAATTTAATGAGCACACTGGAAGTTCATTTTGTCGCGTTGTCAAAATGTTTTGTCAGCCCGGGTTATGCCCTGGAGCTTGGCGGCGTCAGCGCCCCCGGTATACACTACAATCTTTCCGGAAATGGCCGGATCATCATCGGAAATGCTCCGGCAATAGACATGATGCCGCATACGCTCGTCGTCGTACCTGAAAACCGTCCGTTCCGGATCGAAGCACCGGACAAGCAGGGGAAAATGGCGGGTCTGTCCCTTGTCAACGGTACATCACAAACCGCCAATTCTGAAGGGGTACGCCGTTTTGTCGCCGGCGATGGCGAAGCCGAGATCACATTGATCTGTGGCTATTTTCAGGCATCTTACGGTCTTTCGACCAACCTCTTCCAGGCCTTGTCCAACCCTATCGTCGAACAATTTGCTGCCACCGATCGGCTCGATCATGTACTAAAATCCGCTCTCTTTGAGCTCGTCGCACAGGAGATCGGGTCCGGCGCTATGAGCGGGGCTTTGCTCAAGCAGGTCATCATTATGTTGTTACGCCGTTCGCTGACCTCCATGAACCTGTGGGTAGAACGATTTTCCCTGCTCCGTGACCCCCAGATCTCGAAGGCCTTCTCCGCCATGGTCGCCAATCCCGGTGGTCCGCATACGGTAGTAAGCCTTGCGCAGATCGCCGCGCTCAGCCGGTCGACATTTATGGCCCGATTCTCCGCCATAATGGGCCAGCCGCCGATGGTCATCCTCCGTGATCTGCGTATGCGTCAGGCTGCCCACCAGCTAAAAGCGGGCGACCTGTCCATAGACCAGGTCGCCCACAATGCCGGCTATGAAAGCCGCAGCAGTTTTATACGTGTTTTCAGAAATGCATTCAACTGTGACCCCTCAGCTTACAAAACAAATTTCCATACCGCCTGAATCCGGCTGTAAGGCATTAGCCACACCAATTCAATCACCCTTGCTTTGATAACCTCATAGCTCCTCTGCCAGATAACCTGCACGTTCGACGGCAGCCTGTACTTTCAGCGTATCGCCGGGATCGACCACAGAGACTGTCAAAACTTTATTCGGATTCTCCAGATCCACACTCCAATGCCCCTTACCAATAACCGTGTCGATAAATGGCCGTACTTTGTCAATACAGTCCGTACACCTGAGATTTGTCTTAAATTCGATGCTTTTTTCCATAACGTTTTTTTTAGAATTTTAGCAGGACCATCTGCTTATCCACCTGGCCCGATCATTGGACACAAAACTAAACCGGTTGCGACAATCTCCGGAAATTATAATCCCGGTCCCTCTTCGAGACCCTTACTCACATCCTGTAGTCTTTCTGCACGAAAACCGGATCTTCTCCCAAATACTCCTGTTCCAAAGAATTTCAAAAAAGATTCTGAGCAACGTCTGAGTTCCACGCTAAAAAACAATTATCAAACAATTATGAAATTGATAACACACAAAACGAATATACTTTCCGGTCCGATTTGCACCAACTTGCGCCCT
The DNA here is from genome assembly GCA_036499285.1 of Puia sp. Classification (GTDB taxonomy): domain Bacteria; phylum Bacteroidota; class Bacteroidia; order Chitinophagales; family Chitinophagaceae; genus Puia. The sequence goes on from DASYEB010000008.1 coordinate 343,043, forward strand.
ACTAAAATCTGCTGCAATGTTAGGGCTCTTCATCAATTATTTTCAAAAAATTGCTTTTTTATCCCTGCTCCTGTTGGGAGTACAAGGCATCTGTTTTTCTCAATCGCTGAAGGGAAAGGTCGATGACGCCGTCACCGGCGAATCCCTGGTTGGCGCAAATGTCCTGGTCAGACAAACCAATCAAAAGACCTTCGTAGAGCTGGACGGCTACTTCCGGATCAGGGAACTAAAGCCGGGCACATATACCATCGTCATCAGCTACACAGGTTATGCGACAAAAGAAGAGACTGTTCGCATCAGCACAACAAACTCACAGACGCAGGTATTTCAAATGTCGTCCGCAGCAAAGAACCTCGAGGAAGCCGCCGTTACCACCGACAAACGGGAAACCGGCGCCAGGAAACTGGAAAAAAACGCTGCGCAGCTCGTCAATGTCGTCTCGGCCAGGGCTATCGAACTCTCGCCCGACATCGCCGTAGGAAATGTCGTACAACGGGTCTCCGGCGTCTCCGTCCAGCGATCCAGCAGCGGCGATGGCCGCTATGCCATTATCAGGGGGCTCGACAGCCGGTACAATTACACCTCTGTCGGCGGTGTGATCCTGCCAAGCCCGGATCCGACGCAACGTGCGGTCCCCCTTGATATGTTCCCTGCCGACATGGTTCAGCGGATAGAGATCGTAAAGTCGCTGACACCCGATATGGAAGCCAACGCAATAGGCGGAGCCACCAACCTCGTCATGAAGGAAGGATCGAACAAGTTCAGCCTTTCCGCCGATCTGAGTGTCGGCGGCAGCAGCGTCTTTACAAAACGATCTTTCTCACAAACGGGCAGAGGCGCCATCGACTTCCAGTCGCCTACAGAAATGCATGGCTCGAATTATGCGGCCAAACCTTCCGACATACCCGTCACTCCCCTGAATTTTCACAGGGTTCAATATCCCGTCAACATGATAGCCGGTCTCACGATCAGCGACCGCATCTTTAAGCGTAAACTGGGCTATAGCATCGGAGCCAGCTATATCCGGGAATATCGGGGCGGCAATACCCTCTACTATCTGCAGAATGGCGTCAACAACAATCCCCCGAACTCACCCATCTTCAGCCAGTCGGAACACCGGCAATATTCTTTTTTACAAAGCCGGCTGGGTCTGCAGGGCAAACTCAGCTATGAGCTTTCCGCAAACCATGGCATCGATCTCTACGGCCTGTTCCTGCAGCTCGACAATAATCAGCATAGTCATTATGACATAACGCCGTTTGCCCCCGGTGAGATCGATTATTACGACCGGTTCGTCTTCGACCGGAAGAATATGACACACCTCGCCCTTCATGGCCATGACAAATTCTCAAAGCGGTTCTCGGGGGACTGGACCTTGTCCTATGCCAATGCCAGGTCGACGACACCCAACCAGCTTGACCTGTTCACCTACAAGGAAGTTACTTATTATCCGAACTATTCTCCCCTTTACGTCAATAATCTTCCCAGCGTATGGCAGCATAGTAATGACAGGGATAAGTCGGCCTACCTCAACCTGGGCTACGACGCCGCAAAGCACATAGCGATCACCGCGGGAGGTTTGTTCCGGCACAAGGACAGGACCAGCTATTACAATGACTATACGGAAATATCCAACACCGGCAACGCAAACGACCCCCTGCAGCCTTACACCGCGATCGGCAACGCGAACTTCACCTTTCTAAATCCTTACGGCGATACGACCAATGAGAATAATTACACGGCGCATGAGAACATAAGCGCCGGCTATCTGCAGGCAAAGATCCTGTTTGCCCAAAAACTACAGGTCATCGGCGGCGTACGGGCCGAACACACCAGCCAGCATTATACCTCTATGATCTCCAGTGCGCTGGTCGGAAAGACCGGCGATTTCAACTATACCGACATCCTGCCGGGACTGCATTTGCGGTACGGCCTTACCGATAAGCAAAACCTTCGCCTGTCCTATTTTGCATCGATCAGCCGGCCCAACCTGTATGATCTCATCCCGGCAGCGAACAACACCGATCTCACCTCCCTTTACATCACCTCCGGTAATTATAATCTTAAACATTCCACAGCCAGCAATATCGACTTTCGCTATGATAATTTCTTCTCGTCAACGGACTATATCATGGTCGGCCTTTTTTATAAACAGATCAATAACCCGATCGAGTTTGGCACCTTTACCCTTGATGGGACTGCTACAACGGTGAGCAATAGCACCAGTATCCTTTATGGCCCCACAAACCCCGGCTCCGATGCTACCAATTATGGTTTTGAGCTGGTAGCCTCGAAATTTATCGGGAAGTTCGGGCTAAGCGGAAATTACAGCTATACCCATTCTTCCATAACGACCACTAAGGAGCTCTCAGGCACCACAAACGGTTATCCCACTAATACATTCGTCAAACAAACCAGACCTTTACAGGGTCAGGCCGATCATATCGGAAACCTTTCCCTGCTCTTCAAAGACACCCGCTCAGGCTGGGACGCACAGCTGAGCTTCGTGTATACCGGAAAGCGAATTGCCGTCGTCTCTCCATTTTACGGGCTTGACATCTGGCAAAGGGCCGGCACGCAGCTGGACCTTTCTGTCACAAAGCGATTCAATTCCCGTTTCTCCGTCTTTTTCAAGGCCACGAATCTGCTGAACAACAGTTTATTCCAGGAGATCCCCCATGCCAATGGCCTTATAAGCTATCCCGGTGGACTCGAGGGCCAGACAGATCCCAAACACATCCTCATCCAACGGGATGCCTATGGGCAGACTGTTCTCGGCGGAATAAAGTACAAACTATAACTCCCAATAATTTTTTTAATAATCAATACAATTCAAATGACAAGTAAAGCTCTAAAAATGGAGGCGCTGCTCCTCTACACCGGGATCACCTGCCTTCTTTTCGCAGGTGCATCCTGCAGCAAGTCCGGTGGCAGCAATGTCTCGCAGGCTCAGCGACAGGTCGCCAACGCCGTAAAGCCCGGCAATGTCAGCGGCACGGTAAAAGGTACTTTTCTGCAGGATTCCACTTATTATGTCACCGGCGATATCGTCGTCAATAAAGGAGATACCGTCGTCTTCCAGCCAGGCGCGAAGATCTATATCACCGGCAATTACAATTTCTGGCTCCATGGCAATCTTTCTTCCGTAGGCACCAAGGCCGACCCGGTATGGTTCACCGTGCAAAACCAGGCAAAATATGATAATCCATCCGAAGACCCGTTGCAGGACCCTGCTTACAAAGGGCTTTGGGGCGGATTCCAGGGAGACAGCACCACCAGCTTCATGGTATTTAAATATACCCATATCGAGTTCACCGGGGGGATCTATGGCACGGCACAGACGGCAGGCACCGCAAACGGAGGTTACTCACCCGCCATCGGTTTTTACAACATCAACGGTTTCCTGGACGTCGAAGACAGCTGGTTTTATGGCTGCATAGACGGTAAAGGCGCCATCAGCATGCAGGCCGGGAATTACAATATCATGCGGAATATCTTTGAGAAGGTCGGCCTTATAGGCAGCGAAGGCATTGTGGTCAACAGCGGCACCACGGGCAACATCGCTTATAACCTGATCATGGGCGGCTGCTCCAACGGGGTAAAGGTGTGGAGCAAGGGCACCACTTACCAGGACTCCGTCTGCGTATATAACAATACCATCGTCAACGGTGGGTTTCGCCGCTATTTTTATGGTGGCGCCGGCAACTCGCTGGGCCGCGGTGGTTCCATCGATATCGAACAGAATGGGAAAGCGCTCATTTATAATAACCTGCTGGTCAACAACCGCGTCGGTCTGAGGATCGTCGGTACGGGAACTTATGAAGGTAATGCGCTGGTGGTTGCCGATACGGCTCACCTGTATTATGGCAGCAACTATAGCTATGGCGACAGCCTGATCCTGACCAACCAGTTCTATCCCCCGGGATTACTGACAAAACCACAATCGACAGATATCCCCAATCCTTCTGCCTATGTGCCTGCCGGCTATACATTGGGAGCAGTCTATGACGGCACACCCGTCGTAGCCGTGGGCAATCCCAAATTCGTCAAGTATCCTTTACCTATTGGCCTCAACGGCGGCACCTATGCTACCCTGGACCGGCTGGCCTATGTCACCGGCTTCGACTTCCACCTGGCCACCGGCTCACCGGCTATCGGAAAGGGCACCACTTCGTTCACCATCGCCAAAACGAATATCCCGTTAGACCCCAACTTCGGTGCAACAGCGATCAATCCTCCGGGAACAGATATCGGCTGTTATCAAAGCAATGGCAACGGAATGAGTAATTAAAAATCCCAATGGTTTAACAATGAAATATCTTACTTTAACGGGTAGCCTGCTGGCTACCCTCCTCTCAGCTCAGGCACAGATCGCACCGGGCGCTGAAATTCCAGCTTCCCTCAACCATCTCACTTACGATGCCAGCAACCGGCTGACCGTCCAGACCGGCGGCCAGACCTTTACCGACACACGCAAAGAGGACGATTACAAATTGCCCGGGATCATGGGCGTATTGACAGGCACGGAAACCGGCATCCTGCTGAACCTCCATCGCCCCGGATTCAACGGGACCGTTGCCTACGGCCCCCTGGACGAGACAGCGGAATATCCCGCCATCGCCTTCCTGCCACGCGATGCCAGGATCAGTGACGGAAAAGCGCTGCTCGAAATGAAAAAGACTTTTACCAAAGCCACTGATTACTTCCACCTGGCCGATCAGGGAAAAGGAATACTCGGTTATCGCATTATCGACAGCACCGGCCGCATTATTTATGAAGGCCGGACGGCATTCGAAGGCAAAGGTCCTTACCAGGTCGTCCCCACCATCACCCAGGGCCCGATGGTAAATACCGTGGAACCAAACCAATTCGTACTGGCTTACGAGACGCAGGTTGCTATCAAGACAACCGTCACCGTCGATGGCCGGACGTTTTCAGATGACCGGGAATCCACCCGGCATGAGTTGCCCATCACCGGTCTAAAACCGTCGACCGAATACACCTATACGATCACTTATGGCGCACGGACCGAAAGTCATAAAATGACTACAGCTCCGGCGAAAGGCAGCCGTCAGCCTTTCACATTTGCTTTCGCAAGCGCAAACCGGGCAACAACCGGAGGCGGCGAAAGGGATTTCGGTGGCACCAACTACCAGCATACCCGTGCCGTCATGGCGGCCGCAATGATGAATAAAGCAGCTTTCCTCCAATGTACCGGTGATTTCACAAACGGAGCAAACACGAGCGAAGGCGGTCATTTGATGGAATACGCCAATTTCAAACGTGCCCTGGAACCTTTCTGGTCCAGGATCCCTGTATACGTCGGTATGGGTGATCATGAGACCAACAAGACCACGCTGCGTAACCAGGACCCCAACAACAGAGGTTACTCCGTCGAATTGTTCCCGTATGCCGAAGTGTCCGGCGAGGCGACCTTTGCCAAAGCTTTCGTTAATCCGGCCAATGGCCCGCAAAGCGAAGACGGAGCTGCCTATGATCCCAACCCCAATCAAATGGATTTTCCAACGTATAAGGAAAATGTATACTCTTATACCTATGGCAATATCGCCATGATCGTCCTCAACACGGAATATTGGGAGAGCAAGACCCCGGCGGTAACGGGCGGCTGCCCCGAAGGTTATATCATGGACCAGCAGATGAAATGGCTCCGGGAGACGGTGCAGCACATGGAAAATGATCCCGACATCGATCATATTTTTGTGAACATCCATGGCGCGGTCTTTCCCAACGGAGACCATCTGACCGATGCAATGTACTGGAGCGGGGACAATACGTCAAGAGCAGTCGTAGCAGGAGTCGGCTTACCAAAAGGAGCCATCGAACGGCGTGACGAGATCATCGACGCCTGCGTCAATAAAAGTAAAAAATTCCTCGCCTTTATATCCGGCGACGAACATAACTTCTCCTTCCTCGAGGTTACGCCCGCGACGCCTATCTATAAGGATGGCTATACGGGGCCAAAGATCAGGATCAGCCGCCCCTTTTATAATATCAACAATGGCGGCGGCGGTGCTGCCCCGTACGCAATGCTGAAAAGTCCGTGGTCGGGTCTGTTCAAATATTTCACTCCTCCTCCCTCCGTGGCGCTGATCACCGTCAGTGGAAAGAAGGTCGTGCTAAAGGCTGTGCATGCGGAGACATTGGAACCCATCTGCCAGGACATTCAATTGCGCTAAGATACATCGACAGTACCGGCAGGCCCGTTCCATTGGAGAGTGAAGACATGTATGTTCCCGCTAAAGGAATAAGAAAGGACTATCCCCGACAGATCGCAGATCTGTTTTATGATAGACAAACCCAGCCCGTTGTTGTCATCCTCCAGCGACCCTTTGTAGAACCGCTGGAACATCCGGGTTCGATCCAAAGAAACAGGCCTGCCGGTATTTTTTATTTCCAGTGTCGTGGCAGTCAGGTGCAGCATTACCCTGCCGTCCTGGATATTGTGCTTACTGGCGTTGCTGAATAGATTGTTGAGTAGAATATCCACCAGATCAGGGTTGGCATTTATTTCGGCATCATTGAGATCATAGGTCACCGTTAATTTGTCTTTCCATAATTCCTGGAACTGGATGATCTTATCATACAGTTTCTCCTTTACATTGATCATCGTACTGCTGCTGTATTGATCATTGCTGATCTTCGCGATCAGGAGCAGCGACCGGTTAAGGCTTGTCAGTTTTTTAACCGATGCATAGGCAGATTGTAAAGTCGAGCTTTGCATCTCGGAAAGATGTTGATCCTGTATCGCCAGATCCAGCTTACTCCGGATAATGGCAAGCGGCGTTTGCATTTCATGCGAAGCATTCTCCGTAAATTCCTTAAGGATCAGGTATTCCCTGTCGATCCTTGCCGCCATACGCTGCAGGTGATGGTTCATAAAATTGAATTCCTCGATCTTCGTATCAGGAAGACGCACGGTGCTATGTTTTCCCAGCTGAAACTGACCGATAGCCGCTATCGTCGAATAGAACGGTTGCCACAGCTTTCGAAAAACCAGCCGGTTGACCAACAGGGACGCGATGATGACGACAAGGATAGTGACAATGGCCGACATCGTGACCATGCGGGCCGTTCCGTGGATGCCTTCAAGGTTTTTGGAAACAGACACTTTATACCATTGATGATCCAGTTTCACGAAGAAGCTCAGTTCCCGGATATTGTCGGAATTCTTTCCTTCGGCCGGAGGTATAAGCCGGAACGTTCTGCTCCCGCCATCCCGATCGGTCCTGGCATAGACGATATGCAGATCATCCAGCGATTGTACAACAGGAAATGCATCATGCACCCGGATATAGGCCTCCATCCGTTTTTCGATCTTACTCAAAGACAGATCGAGTTCCCGGAAAAGAAGCCCCCTCATCAGAAAATAATGCACGATACTGGAAAGCAAAAAGAACAGGACCAATACCCACAAGGTGATCCGGTTATACTGTGTAAATAGCTTCATTGCTAGTCTTTTGGCGCCGCGCAGCAGAATTTATAGCCCATCCCGTATACCGTCCTGATGCTATCCGGACAGCCCGCATTTTTTAGTTTCCTCCGGAGGTTCTTCAGATGCGTATAAATAAAATCATAGTTGTCTGCCAGGTCGATGTCATCCCCGCAGAGATGTTCACCCATAGCCTCCTTCGTCACAACCTTGTCCTTATTACAAATAAAATATTCGATCAGCAGATATTCCATCCGGGTCAGATCGATCTTGCCGGCAGGACCGTTCAACGTTTTTTCCCGGATATCCAGCACCAGCTTATCCACATGCATTTTGTTCTTCCCGTCGAATGATTTGCGCCGGATCACCGACGCGATCCTCGCTTCCAGCTCCGACAGGTGAAAGGGTTTGCTCAGAAAATCATCGGCACCGACATTTAGTCCAAGTACTTTGTCTTCTATGGAGTTTTTGGCCGATATAATGACCACGCCGGTGGGGTTATCCTCCTTTTTCAGCTGCTTCAGGAGATCCAGTCCATTGCCGTAGGGAAGACACAGATCCAGCACCACGCAGGAATAGTCATAGATATGGATCTTATCGATAGCCGCGTAGTAATCATACACCGGCTCGCAGGTATAATTCTCCGTAGACAGGTAAGAAATGATGCTGTTGGACAGCTCTTTCTGATCCTCTATAATCAATAGCTTCATAACCAATAAATTAGGGGCGTTTATCCTTCAAAGGAAAGACGATGTAAAAAAGTCAAAATACCGGAGAGTTGAAGTTAATTTCCCGATAAGACTTTCTGGAGAACTCCTGAGTTTTTATTTCTAAAAAAATAATTATGGAATTTTTTATTGACAGCATCTGCCATGAACAAAACCGGTTCTATGCTCTTCCACCATCTCCAAAACGCGTGGCGCGCGATCCGTCACAAAAAATTATATACGCTCATCAACATCTTTGGTCTGTCGGTCGGACTCTGTGCCTGCATGATGATCTTCCTCGTCGCCCGCTATGACCTCGGCTTCGACCGTTTTCATCCGGATGCCGATCGCATCTATCGCATTGTCGGCGATGTCCGGTTCAAAAATGGGTTCACTCCGTTCCTGAACAGCCCTTTTCCCCAGGTCAGCGGTATTGAGCATGCTATCCCGGGCTTCGAGAAACAGGTAGGGTTTCATACATTCGGGAGGATCGTGACGATCCCTGCAGAAAAAGACAAACCCGCCAGGGATTTCAGCAGCACCCAGGACATCCCCGGCGCCTGGGCCACCTCTGTGATCCTGACCGGTCCCTCCTTCTTTGACATCTTTCCCCACCAGTGGCTGGTCGGGAATCCGGCTGTCCTGAACACACCCGGAAAGGTGGTGTTATCGGAGAGCGCCGCCCGGAAATACTTCGGCCCGGAAGCGCCGGACCGCTATATCGGAAAGACGGTGATCTATGAGGACAGCGTACTGGTAACAGTAGCGGGGATAGTCAGGGATTGGGACGGACTCACCGACCTGGGGTATACCTCTTTTATATCGATCAGCACCGCGCCAAACAGCTGGGCGAAGAACCAATTCCCTACCGCTGACTGGAGCAGCCTCCAACCGCATCGTTCGCAGGCATTTGTCAAACTGGCAAAGGGAGTACGGCCGGAACAGGTCAATGCCGCTCTGGCCGATTTTATCCGGCGAAACAACCCGCAGATCGTACCCGGCAGCAGCAACCTGCATCTTTATCTGCAGCCATTGTCAGGGATCCACTATACACCCTATTTTCATCTGACAGATACCGGGGATGACTTTCGTCAGGCATACCTGCCGCTGTTGTACGCCCTCATGGGAGTGGCCGGGTTCATCTTACTACTGGCGATCATCAATTTTATCAATTTGTCGACTGCGCAATCCCTTCAGCGAATGAAGGAAGTGGGCATCCGGAAAGTGATGGGCAGCAGCCGGAAAGGATTGGTCCTTCAGTTTGTCCTCGAGACATTCCTCCTCACGACGCTTGCCGTCATCATCGCCGGTCTTGTCGTACAACCCGCCATGTCGCTTTTCAGCGGCTATCTGCCGGCAGGCGTTCGATTTACCTTTACAGGCGGAACAGTGCTGTTCCTGCTGTCAATCGTGCTCTTCACTACACTGGCAGCCGGACTCTACCCCGCCCTGCTTTTGTCCTCTTATCTGCCGGTCTTAAGTTTGAAAGGCGCCGTCGACAAACAAGGCACGGGCGGCGCCGGTTTGCGAAAGACACTCATCGTCTTCCAGTTTACGATCTCGGTGTTCTTTATCATCGGCTCGCTCGTCATCGGCAAACAGGTCCGGTTTATGCATAATGCCGACAAAGGATTCGACAGCGACGCCATCCTCACCGTCAATGCCTGGCGTGCGAAGCCGGAGAAAATGCAGCTATTGGCACAGGGAGTAAACAGCATCGCCGGGGTGAAGCAGGTCCTCCTGCAAAGCAATGCCCCGATGGGCTGGGCTCATTCCGGTGCAACGCTTGTTTACAGAGGCAGCCGGTCCCAACCGATATCGGTGGATGTGATGATGGAATATACCGGCCCCGACTTTATCCCCTTCTACGGAATGAGAATACTGGCAGGCAGAAACATTCTTCCCGGCGACAGTACCCGCGAGATGGTGATCAATGAAACCTATTCAGGAACGCTGGGTTTTCAAAAACCCGCGGACGCGGTTGGCAAGCTTCTGTACCGCGACAGCATTGCCTACGCCGTGGTAGGCGTCGTAGCCGACTTTCACCAGAACAGTTTTCATGAAACGATCAAACCGATGGCCATCTGGCATTTACCGCAGGGCGAACAAAGTCTTGGGATCAAGCTGGCGACCTTTCATAAAACCGGCGGGGACGCAAAGCGCATCATCGCGGAGATCGAACGGGTCTGGAAATCGGTTTTCCCAAAAGCGCCATTTAATGTCGGCTTTTTGAATGAATCGATCACGCAGCTCTATCAGCAGGAATCCAACACCGCCTTCCTGGTGGAAGCCGCTACGCTCATCACGGTCTGCATCTCCTGTCTTGGTCTTTTCGGTCTCGCCCTGTTCAACGTTCGCCGGCGGGGAAAAGAGATCGGCATCCGCAAGGTCCTCGGAGCAACGGTACGGAACATCTCGGTACTTCTCAGTCGCGACTTTCTCCGGCTGGTACTGCTGGCGCTGGTGATTGCATCACCCATCGCCTGGTATTTCGCCAACGCCTGGCTCAGCGACTTTGCCTATCGCATCAATATGAATGCATGGATATTACTCGAAGCGGGCGCCGCCGCTATCGCGGTCGCTCTCCTGACCGTCGGCTTCCTTGCCCTTCGCGCTGCGCGGGAAGATCCGGCAACGATCCTCAAACGGGAATAGATCCCGGATCACTTCTACCTAATCCTTTTTTAGAAATTTACCGTTCTCATCAAAGAGAAGATCTTTGCCTTTTACCTCGGCCTCATAGCTGAGTTTGCCGGCAGCATCGGTAACTTTCCCGGCTTCGGTGATGTGGCTGCCAGGATAGTTCTTTTTTACATAGGAGGACACGCCTTCCGGAAGACTGCTCACGGGAATGGCAATCACCTGTTCTACGAAACTGCCCTCGGGAGTAAACACGACGGAGTAGTCCTCATGCGACCTGCCGCCCCAGTTGGCTTCAAAATTCCCTTTCTCCTTTTCCCAGGTAACCGCGGTGGCCGTAGGATATTTTTTTGTAAGGGCAGTCTTTACAACCGCAGGAACAGCTGCATTCTTTACCTGTTGCGCAAAACAAAGGCTGGTGGCGAGACAGCTGAGAAGTAAGCCGGTGATTGATCTGATCATAATGGTGTTTTTCTTGCATACAAGCTACATCCGTATTCTGTAGCCAAACTGGAAGCAATCCGGACAGACCCGGTATCAGTTTCCAGCCCTGCTTTGTTCTTCGGCAGCGCCCGAACTAGCACGGCTTTTAGTTGCTTTTCCGGCGCCAAACAGGTAGGTAAGATTAATCCCGGCAGACCTTGTATAAAAATAAAAATAACTGTATTGGTCTAAGCCGCTATACCTGTCAATAGCATTATGGTTCTCACTTTGTAAAACATTATGTGCATTAATAGATACCGACCCCTTATTGTTGAACAGCTGGCATTTGAAACCAATACTTAATATCGAATAGGCGCCAAATGAAGACGTGATCAAATGCCTTTTTGAATTGTATTCGAGATCTGCTTCCGCAGATATCCTTTTAGTCAGCCGGAAACTATTGTTGGAACTGGCATATATTGAGACAATGCCGGGGTTATTTAAACTAAACCCGTTTACATTCCCCCCAAAGCCATTCTGATAAAGTAACAAGCTGTTATCCGTGGAATACCAGGCAGCTAATTTTTTTGACCAGGCAAAATTGATATCCCAGGAACGCGCTCTTGCCACATTGGTTGGCCTGCGCGTGATAGTCGTTTTATTGGAGTCAAGGTAAGGTATTGTTTGTACATAATCGTGATCAATATCATACGCAAACGTGACGAAAAATACGCTTTGATAAGACCAGGTAACTTCGCCATGATAAGAAAGATGTGGTTTAAGGTTTGGGTTGCCCTGGAAAAAAAGTGTTGCTGTGAGTGGCCGTCTGAAAGGCACCATTTCAGCATAAGCCGGCCTTTCCGTTCTTCTTCCCAGCTGCAGATCAAAGCTGTTCCGTTCACTCATCTTATAATCTATAAAAACGGATGGGAATAGCTGAAAATAGTTCTGATCTACAGATTCACCGGTTACAATTTGCCTGCCTTTTGCCCTTGTCCGTTCTGCACGCATGCCCGCCTCTATCTTTAGCTTCTTGTATTCCTTATTAAAGTTTAAATAACCGGCACTGATGCTTTCCGTATTCACTGAATTATTTGTTTGCGATGAGTCTATAATACTTTGTACGCCGGCCTGGTTATAATAATTGTTATCGTTTACTGCTTTAACATAGCTTGTTTTTATTCCTGCCTCGATACGGACCTTGTTTTTTAAAGGGCGGACATAATCTGCTTTTGCTGCGTAAATGTTCAGGCTGCGATATTGCAGCAATAGGGCTCTGTTCACACTGACCAGATTATTTTGTTCATCCTCCAGCATAATCCGGTTATTTTGAGTGGGTTTATTTTTATAATCCGCATAATCCAGATCAACCGTAAACTCTTTTCCGGCAGTATCAAGTTGATGTAAAAACTGCATCGTAGCCGAATAATTGAAAGGTTTGTCCTTAACGGTACTGCCAAAATCCTCCCGGCTGATCTTCTTATAGCTCCCATCCAATATATCCATCCCGGAAGTGGTGCGGACATCACTATTGTTAATACTGCCGGTGCCGGAGAACGACAGCGTAGACCGCGATGAAAGATATAAGTCAATGCCAGGTAAAGGCCGGTATGTGCCCCTCGCGTTAATCTCCTTATTTTGCGAAACCTGCTTCGTTAACAGCGATCGGTCGGTGTTTAAAATGCTACTGGACACATCCCTGCCCAAGAGTCTTTTGTCATAAGCATAGCTGTTATTGAGGTAAATATTATATAGGTCATTCTTATAATTCATCGTAATACCACCATTATATTTCGGGTAATGCCCCTCCGTTAAATTGCCGGTCATACTTCCATTAAACCCTGCCTTATGATTTTTCTTTTTTACAATATTGATGATGCCTGCTGTGCCTGCGGCGTCATATTTAGCGGAAGGATTAGTCATTATCTCAATTTTTTGCACAGCAGCCGCCGGCATACTCGCCAGTAAAGCGGCAAGATCGGCGGCAGACAGATAGGTTGGCTTACCGTCGATATATACACTTACACCGGCTTTGCCATTCATAGAAACCTGTCCATCGGCTGTCACGTGGATACCCGGTAGTTTTTGCATCAATTCCAGGACCGTAGTGCCATCATTCGTAATATTCCGGTCTGTATTCACCACTTTTTTATCAATCTGCCTTTCAATTAGCGGAGAGCCTGATGTGACAGTAACTCCTGTGAGCATATTACCTGATCCTTTCAAGACAATAACCCCAATATCTGTTATTCTATGAGAACTGTCAACCAATAGAGTTTGCATGCGTACCCCCGAAAAACCTACTATTGATATGTCTAAAAAATAATACCCATCCTTTATCCCGGTGAGGGTGAACCCTCCGGTTTCATTGGTGGTCACTGTTTTATACAAAACGGAATCCCTGCCGGCTTTTAGCTGTATGGTAACATACGGCAACGCTTTCTGATGCTCGTCTGATACACTTCCTTTGATGACCGCTCTATTAATTGTCTGTGCATGTGTGTGCCCGCCAAAGATTGCCGGAAAGATCAACGGGATAAGTTTTATTTTTCGCATGATCAATATTCCCGAAAGCATGGCTGCGAAAGATCACAAAGAGACGAAAAAAGAAAAGGGATGGCAGACAGGCAATATCACCATACGAACCGGTTCCAGGCTGAAAGGCGGGCGGTTCAGGGGTCGGTTTTGCCTGTTGATCGATTACAAGGCCGGTCATGCCATAAAATATTTATTATTGTGCATAATGAACCCATTAGAAAATATCATACACTACCAAACAAAATACCGGCTTGCAAGCCACCTTTTTTTCTGGTTGATAGTGCTGGTCCTGTCTGTACTTTCCAGCAGGTATTACGACGGAAAGGAATTTACGTATGGCTTTGCCCTGATCGGCGACGGGCTTTATCTCCTGCCACAAATTATCGCTGCCTACTTTTTAACTTATTTTATCATGCCGGCCTTTTTCTTGAAGAAAGATCATCTGGCAACTGCGATATATCTTTTTATTGGCAGCTACCTCATTTGTGTGTTAGGCAGGTTCTTAATCGTACGGATAGCGGAGCCCATTGCCGGGATCCCTCCAAATGCGGCTGAAACAGACATAGAGGTATTGACCGATATGCCCAAACTGCTATTCGTCTACTTCTTTTCAATATTTTCCCTGCCATTTGTATTTATGTTCTTTAAACTTATGAAGGATCAGCTGCGGATCCAAAAGCGTGCGCTGACGCTGGAAAAAGAAAAAGCGGAAGCGGAATTACAGCTGCTGAAAACCCAGCTGAACCCGCATTTTTTATTTAACACACTCAATAATATCTATTCACTTTCTCTGACTAATTCGCCTCTGACCTCGGTTGCTATCGGCGGCCTCTCAGATATTCTCGATAACATTCTTTACCGTAGCAATACCCCATACGTCCCGTTGTCGCAGGAAATCACGCTGTTAAATAATTATATCGGCCTTGAAAAACTGCGGCATGAGAAAGCGCTGATCGTTAACCTGGTCAAAAAAACAGACCGGGATATCAACATAGCCCCTTTGATCCTGCTAGCCATTGTTGAAAATGCGTTCAAACACGGCCCCGGCAGTGACACCGGTGCAGGTTTTATTGATATTGACATTAAGGTTAACGGGGCTGCTTTTTGCTTTACTGTTTCAAATTCATATCACCCGGCGGCAACGGGCTTATCGTCAGCAAGAATAGGCTTACCCAATATACGCAAACAACTCGATCTGATCTATCCCGGAAAACACACCCTGGTAATAACCCCGGCCGAAAAGACATTTACGGTTAAACTAACAATTAAAATAGCATGAAGATCCGGTGCCTGCTTGCAGATGACGAACCCCTGGCAGTACAGCTATTGCAAAAGCATATTGCCCAACTCGACTTTTTTGAGATTGCCGGCACCTGTAACAATGCGGTAAAAGCGCTGGAGATATTGAACAGGCAACAAATTGATCTACTGTTCCTGGATATAAAAATGCCCGGTATTTCAGGGGTTGACCTGTTGAAGACACTCCGGAATAAGCCGGCTACTATCTTTACGACCGCTTACCGGGAATATGCCATGGATGGGTTTGACCTGGACGTAGTCGATTTCCTGTTAAAACCGGTGACTTTTGACAGGTTTTTTATGGCTGTCGAAAAATACCTGCGGACAAAAAACTTCACCCCGCCAAATGTATTGTCATCTTCTGAAACGCAGTTCCTTTACCTCAAATCGGGCTATAAATACATTAAAATTGACCTCGGTGATGTCCTCTATATTGAAAGCATGAAGGACTACGTAAAGGTATATTTAAAAGAAAGGACAATCACCTCAAAATACAGGTTAAGCGATCTTGAAAAAGAACTCGAGAACAAAGGGTTTTTACGCATACACCGTTCGTTCATTGTTAACCTGCGGCATATCACCGCTTTTACTGCCGGCGATGTGGAAATAGGCCAGGTGGGGCTACCCATTGGAGACAGCTATAAGGCTTATGTGGAAAAGGCCATAAGAGCTAAATAACGATGCATGCTAGTCCTTTCCGCCGAAACCGATCCGAAAAGAATGCAAACCATTGCTGTACGAATACTCAACATCATAATGATACAGGTGACAGATATTTTTTACGATCGCCAGCCCCAGGCCGGTGCTGTCTTCATTGCCGGGCAACCGCGCCTGTTTGTAGAACCTGTCAAATATTCTATGTGGATGCAGCGGCGTACCGTTGCCTGTGTTGCTGACGATCAATCCATTCCCCTGGGTGTGAATTTTTATCTCCCCCATATGCGTATTATGCCGAATGGCATTGGATAACAGATTCCCGATCAGGACGTCCAGCAGGACCAGGTTGGCCTGCACCAAAGGATAGGACTCCCATACGCAATACACATGGATATTTTTAGCCGCGGCGAGCACCGACTGCTGCTCGATCAACCGTTGACACAGCCCGACAATGCGGATCTCCTCCATGGCCGTATATTGCAGGTTCTCGATCCTGGCCAGAAGCAAAAGAGACCTGTTCAGCCTTATCAGCCGTCTGTTAGTGGTGTCAAGGGCATTGATGAGTTCGGCCTGTTCGCCGCTCAACGGGTTGGTCTGCATCAGCAGCTCCAGTTTGGCCTGAAAAATGGCCACTGGCGTCTGCATCTCATGGGCGGCATTCTCCGTGAACTCCCTTTGCTGAAGGAATAGCTCATGGCTTCTCCTGAAAAGGTTTTCGATGGCGCCGTTAAGCTGGATAAATTCATCGGTAGTACTCGCACAAAAACTAAGTTCTGACTCCTGGTTGACATAATATTGCTGCATATTTTGCAATGCAATATAAAAAGGCTGCCAAAGCCGTTTCGACATCTTCTGGTTGATCCAGAGCATACCGCCGATGAGTGCCAGCAGCACGAAAATCTGTAGCAAAAGGATGCTGCCCAAAAGGTCTTCATTCTCGATGAGGCTGCTGCTGATGATGAGCTGGAACAGCCGGCCGTCAATGATCATCGTGCCGGACATCTCCCGGAAGGGTTCGGCCTCCTGGTGCTCTTTATGGTATCGGTCGATCGAATAGATCGAGTCCGGCATCGCCGTTTCTACGGTTGAAAGCGTGACATCCTTGTCCATTTTAGCCCAGGCCGCCAGCTCGTCCTCCGACCTGATCTCCCCTACCCTTTTTCGGATCTCGCGAAACTGGTTGACCAGCGAGTGGTCTACAGATCGCAGCAGGACCGAACGCAGCACGAAATAAAAGACAGGTACGGTCAGCGTAAAGATCACTGAAGAATACAGCAGGTAATTGCGTATCGTCTTGTTGTTTAACTTCACGCGGGTCCATATACATATACGGCAAAAGTACCGGGGATGATCTTCCGGGTGCCGGGCTCGAACTGAGGCGCGCTCAGATAGATCTTTTTTGTCTTTTTGTCCAGGGCCATCGTTTTGGCGCGTGGCTGCGTGGCCAGAGTTTGGATCACGGAATATTGGTCAGCGGATTGCTGTTTGATGATCGTTGTGGTCGCATCCCCATTGCTCACAAAGATGAGGCCTGTCGATTCATCGTATACCACGGCGTCGACTCCGGCGCCGATCGGCAGAGTGGTGATGACTTTTCCTGTAGTGGCATCGATTACGCTAAGGCCTTTATTGGTCCGGCAGCCGGTAAACAGCCGTTGATGCACTTTGTCCATGGCGATACCCGTGGGCCCGCCGCAGGGGGACAGCGGATAGGTCGCTTTGACCGTCAGGGTCTTCGTATCGATGACCTTGAGGCTGCTGAGGTCTTCGATATTATTATAAACCAATCCTGCCCCATTGGATACAGCAAACTCGGGACCACCACCAAGATCAATGGTCTTATCCAATTGCAGCGTATTGATATCGATCACACAGGTGCTTTTGCTGTCGCCGTTGAACACAAACACTTTCCTGGAGAAGGGATCATAGATGATCCCATCTTCGTCGGCGGCGGGCAGGGAGATCGTCTTGAGAACTTTAAAGCTCTTGAGATCGACCACCACTACAGCCTTTGCCTTTCCATCGCTGATAAAACCCTTGTTCACATCATTGACGATAGCGATGCCATGTACACCCTGGAGGCCGCCGACGGTCGCGATGGGCTGTTCCGTAGCCAGATCTATTACATTGAAGGACGTGCCATGCGATACCCAAAGGTGATTGTTGATGGCATCGATGGCAATATAGTCATATCCTCCGTCGCCCGGGACCGGGATCTTTTTGTCAAACGTATATTGTTGCGCCTGAACGGCGGCAAACATAGAGATCAGCAGGGCAAGAAGGCCAAGACGTTTTTTGTTCATGGAGATTGTTTTGAAGAACAAACTTCGAATAAGAAACTGGAGAAAATTTGGTTTATCCATTTAATGCTGATTGCCCGTACCATTCAACTGATAGCAGCCAAGATCCGCGCCGGGAGCAGAGACTTCCGTGGCCCCATAGATCGGATCTATCGGCACAACAGTAAGAGGAGAAATGCTCGTATTGCCCTTGCCGATCAACGGAGAACCAGGCGTCAGACGAAAATTGAAATTCCCAACCGCTGTATAGGCAAACAAAGGCTGTCCCTGCACAGGCAGCGGATAGTTCAGGAACTTAGGGTTTCCCAATTGCACCACCGGCGTCCCGTCGTAAGCATTTGCCGGGGGATCGGGATAATAAAAGTTAGCCGGCAGGTAAAAGGCCGGGTTAGGAATATCCGTAGGCATGGGTTTTGTGCAGACGCCGCCCCAGGTGAAGAACTGGTTGGCAATGACAAGAGAGTCCCCCCATTGATAGTTGTTACCGTAGGTGAGGTGTGCAGTATCGGCCACGGGATTATTAACGACCCGATAGCCGACGCGGCAATTGATAAAGGCATTATTAAAGAAAGCCCCTTCGGCGCCCTGTTCAAAGTCAATGCCACCAGCGCGGGTGCCCGCCTGGATCTGGGTACCCCCATTGACGAAAGTGCTGTTGTACATCACGATATTGGTCTGGGGCGCCCCCACAGGCTGGCCTTTATTGGAAGCTTTTTGCCCGTTATAGGCCGTGCCGATAAAGAAATTATACGCTACGGTACCCACCGTGCCTCCCTTGCTATTCACACAGTCACCGCCGCTGCCGCCGCATTTTTCAAAGGTATTGCGGAAAACGTGGATCCTGCCATCAGAGATACGGATGCAGTCATCCGTGCCGCCATAGACCCAGCTGTCTTCCATGACAAAGATGCCATCGGGGTTTTGAAACAGGATATTAAAAGAAGTGCCGGAAGATTGTGCGACGGCCGGGCCATCGATGTTGCCATAGGCGGCGCCCGCAAAGTCCACATGCGTCCATTTCAGGATCAGCATGGGACAGGTGACGTCACACATGATGCCCTTCCAAAGCCCGATATGCGCTGAATCCTGGGTGATAGGCAGGTTCGGTGTAAGGTTCTTTGTGACACCGGCAACAGTGAAC
The DNA here is from genome assembly GCA_036499285.1 of Puia sp. Taxonomy (GTDB): domain Bacteria; phylum Bacteroidota; class Bacteroidia; order Chitinophagales; family Chitinophagaceae; genus Puia. The sequence continues at coordinate 362,198 of DASYEB010000008.1, forward strand.
ACATTGGGCTGGGCCTGGGTACCAAGGCTGATGAGCGAGCCATGAACGATGATCCCGGAATTGGGGTTGGCATTGACCGTTACACCGGGTTCGAGGATCAGGATGTCCCCCGCCGGCACATTAATGGTGCAGCCAAGGGTGTAGGTATTGCCGGTCTGCATCACCCCTTTTATAGAACCGCAAAGCGGGGTATTCGCCGGGATCGTGCCGCCCGGAGGAGGCGGAGCCTTGTATACGTAGATGTTCGATTTGTCCTGGGACCATTTGGTACAGCCGGAGAAGACGGCGATGGTCAGAAAGGATAGGATGACAATATGTATGCTCTTCATAATAAAAAACTTTTGTATTAATGTGTTTAAAATTTATACCGGATGCCGCCAAGCACGCTCAGCCGGTAGAGGTCCTTTTCCGCCACGGTGTAGTTGCTGCCCTTGTCCTGGAACGGGACGTTATAGCCCGGGGGCAGATTGGCATTGACCTTTGCATACGGGAATTTGATGTATTCCTTGTTGGGGGCGTCGGTCAGGTTGTTGATCTTACCGAAGAAGGTAAAGTGATGTGTGATGGTCTTTTCCAGCGACAGGTCCAGCTGGGTAAACGGCTTAGCCCAGATGTCCAGGTTATAATACGGAGACACCTGCGCGATACGGGTGCCTGTATAGGAGAAAGCCAGCTGTACGTCGAGCCCGATCTTCTGGTTCTTGTACAACAGCGAGAGATTCCCCACATTGTCGGCCTGCCCCTGCAGTGGCCGGCTTTGATTGACATTATAGGTCTGTAATCCCGCCGTCTGAGTTTGCGTATACAACAGCTTGGTGGTGGTCACGCGGGAATGAGTATACGTATAGTTCGCCGAGATGCCGAATACCCCGAACATTTTGGTATAGACGCCTTCGAAACCGAAGTTGGTAGCCTCACCGGTATTCTGCGGCTTGATGTACAGCGAACTCGGACCATTTACATTGGTGACGAAGTATTCTATCGGGTTTTCCAGTTTTTTGTAAAAGGCGCCGATCAGCAGCTGATCGGAGAGCTTTTGGAAGAGTTCATACCGGAGGTCCAGGTTATCCGCACGAACGTGCTTTAGATAAGGATTTCCCAGGAAGGTGAACTCGTTGTTGGAGTTATCGGTAATGGGAACCAAATCGCCAAATCCGGGACGGCTGATGGATTTAAAATAAGACAGCCGGATATTCTGGTTATTTCCCAAAAGATATTTCAGGTGTGCACTGGGTAATACATCGGTATAATGGATCGTACCATAAGCTCCCTGGGTTGAGGTCAGCGGCAGGGCAGTGGTGTAGTCATCCTGTGTATTCTCGACGCGTACGCCGCCGAGTACCTGCAGGGATTTGAGCAGCATGAATTTGGCCTGGATATAACCGGCGGCCGCCTTTTCATGGGCTGTATAGGTGTTGGCGTTGTCCGCTGTATTGATCCCCTGGTTCTGACCGGTGGCCTGGAAGTAAAGAGGTACGGATTGGATATTGGTGAATGCAGGCTTGCCGGTGACATTGGCCTGCAGGGCGTAATAGTTATTATAGTCGTCGCGCGTCTTATAGCGATAAAGACCACCGGTCATGAATTCGACGTCATGGTGGAAGATCGTCGGTTTGTAGGTAAGATTGCCATAGCCCGCAAGATCCTGGTCCTTATTGTGCTGCCAGCGATGGGTAACCACATTAGAGGTACCAACGGGGACAACGTTTACGATGCTGTCTACGGTGTGGCCGTTCCGGTAGACAAACTGGTCCCAGCTGTACGTGGCCTGGTCAGGAAGCTTTTCCGTGGCGATGGAGTAGACGCCGCTCCAGCTGACCGCCACTCGGTTGCTGAGCGTATGGTCACCCTGCAGCGTTGCATTATAGATGTTCTGAACCTGCCAGGTGGCACGATATTCGGGACTGACAGTAGTTTCCGTGGCGGTTGAGTTGAGACCCGCGGTGCTGCTGTCAGGAGTGAACCGGGTCTCATACTGGTCCTGGTGCACATACATATTGAAAAGCGAGATCTTATTTTTGCTGTTGAAGATATAATCGATCTTATTCTGCAATCCGAAACGCCGCGTCAGGGTATTGAACTGCCGGACATAGGAGTCGGAAGGGTTGAGGGTATTAGCCTGTGGAGCGGGCAGCGGCTGCGCGTCGGGAACAAGACGGTCGGAGATGGTACCCTTGAAGATGCTTTGATAGCTGCCGGAAAGAATGATACCCAGTTTACCGCCGGCGAAGCGATCGCCAACCGTAACTCCAAACAGGCTGTTCACAGGATGGCCCTGGTTGTGAAATTGCAGGTTGCCTGTAGTAAAATCGGAAGGCTGCGCCGCATAGTTATTACCGTGGATCTCGGCAGGCGACTGCTTATTGATACCGGAATGGGGGAAGGTCGTAAAAGGACGGTCGGAGAAGATCGTGCTATAGCCGCCTGAAGCATTGGCCGTCAGCAGGAAATGATCCGGCGCGCTTTTCATCACCAGGTTCATAGTGCCGCCGATCGCGTCTCCTTCCATATTAGGGGTCAGAGCTTTGATCACCTCCAGCCGCTCCAGCATTTCGGAGGGGAAGATATTCATCGGTACGAAACGGTATTTATCATCAGGGCTTGGGATCTTGATGCCGTTGACCAGCGTATTATTATAGCGTTGGTCCATACCCCGGATGATAGCATATCGGCCGTCGCCGGTATTATCACGCGCGATGGTCACGCCGCTGACGCGCTGGATGGCGTTGGCCACCGTAATATCAGGCGAGAGCTCGATGGTACGGGCGCTGAGCAGGTTCTCTACCACATTGGCATTTAGCTCCAGGCGCCGGGCATGGCCGTCCGAACCCCCGCCCCCCAGCGTGGAGACCTGTACTTCCTGCATGGTGATGGCGCTCGGCTGCATGCTGATCGCGAGTTCCGGGCCGCCGGTTTCCGCTTCCATTGGTTTGGATGTCTGATAACCGAAGGTAGATACGATCACAGTATATTTTCCCGTGGGAAGATGCTTAAAGACAAAAGACCCGTCGAGCTGAACGGAAGTCGTGTAACGGGTATGTTGCAGCGTCACATCCGCGCCGATCAGCGCCTCACCGGTACGGCTGTCGAAGACTTTACCCCGGATGGTTTGCGCAATGACAGGTGATAAAAAGAACGAAAGAAGAATGGGAACAATGATCCTGTATGAACAGGTCTGAATTCTCTTCAGCATAATGTTTTGATTTTTTTTCGATGCGCAAAGATGTCTCGAAAAGCCGCAAACGTTTTTGTCGTTAACAATGCTTAGCAATTCCGTAACCGTTTGGTAATAGAGAGTTTACAGTAAATACAGGGTATTTACAGAATCCAGCCAGCTTTTAATCAAGCTTTCGTTGTACGCGCGAATGATCCTTAATATCCCAAATTCATCCAGAATCATCCCTCAGATAGTAATGCAACATTCTGGATTCGATCTGAGTTATTCGCCAAACATAGTTAAATGATAGTTAGCGAATATTTACCAAATCGCTAAATGCTCCAAAGCCGCATCACAAGGCAATTTTTTTCGCAAGATTTGCGCACTCAAACTCTAACAACTATGTCTTCCAAAGCTAACCATGCATGGCTTATCCTAAGCCTGCTATTCCTCCTTTTTTCCGCTGCCGCCAGCGCCCAGGTCCTGAAAGGACAGGTACTCGACGCAAAGACAGGCGAACCCATGAGCGGAGCTACCGTAGAGATAAAAGCAGCCGGCTCTCCCGATCACAAACAATTCGTAAAGCTCGATGGATCTTTCTTATTCAAAAATCTCAGAACCGGTGAGTATGAGATAGAGATCAGCTTCGCCAACTACAAAAAGCAGAAGGAACATGTTATCATGACTGTTCCGGGCAACAACGAAGTGAAGATCATCATGGAGCCAGCCATTGCCGAGCTTTCTGTCGTTACCATCACCAATGAAGGCGGCGACAGACACACCCGCAATATCGAACGCAACTCCAACCAGCTGGTCAATGTCATGTCCGCAAAAAGTATCCAGCTGTTGCCGGACATCACCGTCGCCAATGTGCTGCAGCGGATCAGCGGGGTCACCATCGAACGCAACAGCGCAGGTGAAGGCCGGTACCCCATCATCCGGGGCATGGAAAAACGCTACATCAACACGCTTGTCAACGGCGTAAAAATTCCCAGCCCGGACGACAAGAGCCGTTTTATCCCCCTCGACCTTTTCCCCTCCGAACTGCTCGAACGGCTGGAAGTCAGCAAAAGCCTCACACCCTCCATGGAAGGCGATGCCATCGGCGGCACCATCAACCTCGTAATGAAAGATGCACCCGCTGGAAAGCTCTTCCAGGCGAATGCCTCGGGCGGCTATAGCACGATGTTTTCCACCCAGGACTATCTGAAATTCAATAACAGCAGCATCAGCAAGTCCTCACCTGCTGAGATCCATGGCCGTGAATACGTAGCCTCTCCCGGTGATTTTCCAAACGGGCCATTCAACTATACCAAAAAAGGGACTCCCTTAAATGAAGCCTTTGGCCTGACCGCGGGCAACCGGTTCGGTAAAGGCAAACAATTTGGGGTGCTCTTTTCCGGGAGCTACCAGAATATTTTCAGCGGCACAAGATCCACCTTCTTTCTTCCAAACGCCCAACCCAATCTCAATAACATCCCGCAGTTCCAGGACCTTTATCTGCGCCGGTATAGTACCGACAACCAGCGGCTCGGGCTGACGGCCAAACTGGATTACCATTTCAACAGCCATAACAAGATCTCCTGGACAAATACGTATGTCCGTATGAATACGCTGCAAACGCGGCAATCCTTTGATACGGTGGCGCTGAATACGCTGGTCGACGAATCTTACCGCAGCGCCTGGCAATACCAGTCTATTTATAACTCGACCCTCCAGGGAGTACACCAGTTCGGCTCTTCCTGGCTGCTGGACTGGACCGCAGCCTATTCCCTTGCCAACGATCATATGCCCGACCAGGGAACCTATACGCATGAATATGCCGTAGTCATCGATACGGCCACAAAGACGGCCACCAAAGGCGCCGATTATGCCAAGTCAATGACCCGCGCCTGGGAGCACAACAGCGACAAGGATTGGACCGGGATGGTCAATCTGACCAAACAAACAAGGCTGGTCAGCAAGCCGCTGGAACTAAAGATCGGCGGTCTTTTCCGCGATAAGAAAAGAAGCAACTTCTATAATGAATACGATCTTGCTCCTATGCCGCCGCCCGCCGGCAACCAGCAACCCTTCTCCACTTTCAACAATGCGCAATGGGTGTTTGCCAGCGGGAAAGGCATCCCCGCGCTAAATGGCAACAACTATACGTTTACCGAAGACATCTATGCAGGATATGGCCAGGCAAAATGGCTGGTCGCCGGCCGGCTGGAACTCCTCGGCGGTCTGCGGGTAGAGCATACGGAACAGAAATATGCCACGCAGCTGGGCAGCTCTGTTCCGGCCTCTTCCGGCAAGATCTGGTATACCGATCTGCTGCCCAGCGGCCAGGCAAAATTCGAGCTCACGCCGCGCCAGGCCCTGCGTCTTTCCTATTATAAGGCTATCGCCCGCCCCCAGTTCGTGGAACTGATCCCTGACGGCCCCGACAACTATGAAACCTTTAAACAGGTAGGCAACCCTACCGGGCTCAAACATTCCTCCGCAGATAATTTCGATCTGCGGTATGAATGGCTCCCCGGAAATGCCGATCAGGTCCTCCTGGGCGCTTTTTATAAGAACATCAAAGATCCTATTGAATACGCTGCGTTGAAAGTCGATCCTACCACCCAGTACCTTTCCCCGCAAAATATCGGCAACGCAACCAACTATGGCCTGGAAGCCGTATTCACCAAATACTTCGGCGCTTTCGGCATCTCCGCCAACTATACGTATACCCATTCCCGCGTTACCAATGACAGCATGCTCTATGTCTACCGCAACCCCGCCGGTTCCGTCAGCTCGAAATATGTTTCCGAGACCCGCCCGCTTCAGGGCCAGGCGAACCACATAGGCAATCTTTCGTTGCTGTACAAAAGCTCCCGGATCGGCCTCGAGGTACAGGTCGCCTTCACCTACACCGGTGAACGCATCTCGCTCGTCAGCCCCTATGCCGGGCTTCATTACTGGCAGCAACCCTTCGCCGGGCTGGACGCTTCTTTTGAGAAACGCATCATAAAAGGGTTCACCTTCTACGGAAAACTGAACAACCTGGCTAATACGCCCGTGACGAGCAGTCTTCATGTTCCTTACAACACCTACCTCGCCAACGGCGGCGCCAGGCCGCTCGCGCTGCAATCGAATCCCGGCCACCAGATGGTCGTCCAAAAAGACTATTTCAAACGCTCCTTTTTATTCGGCTTCCGTTACAAACTCTAAATAAATTTATATGAAACGATATTTGCAGCTCATCATCGCAGGCATGGTTCTTATGACCGGCGCCTGTACAAAAAAGGATTATAAGGATCTGTCGAAGGCCATCATCGTCCCTGCCTCACCCGTGAGCGACAGCCTCCCGCTTCGAGGCACCATCAAAGGCACCATGCTGACCGGCAAGACCTACACCATCGCCGGTGATGTCTACATCAATGCAGGCGACACGCTTACGCTGCAGGAAGGCGTGACCGTCCAGTTCACCGGCCCCTTCGGCCTTGGCGTCAAGGGCAGCCTGATCAGCCTCGGCACACAGGCCCATCCGAATTACTTTACCTTCCGCGGCGCCGGCAAGACCGATCAGCCCGGCTATCCTGTGAGCAAAGACTCTGCCTACAAGGGCAGATGGATCGGCATCATGGGCGCCCCCACATCGCCGATGATGATCTTTAAATGGACACACATCGAATTTGGCGGCGTGGCGATCCCCGATACCAGCGGTATCAAACAGATCTACACAAACCCCTACCCTATGTTCTTTCAAAACCCCGCCGGCCTCCTTGTCTTCGAAGATTCCTGGCTCTATGGCAGCGTAGACGATCCTTTCCGGATCCTTGGCGGAAAGATCGCCATCCTCCGCAGCACCTTCGAGAAATGCGGATATACCGGTGGAGAAGCGATGAACGCGAAAGCCGGCACCATCGGTGATTTTGCTTACAATCTCTGCATTGGGATGGCCACCAACGGACCCAAGCTCAGCAACTCCGGCGCCGCAGTAGGCGTCCCTGGATCCAACGTGCACATGTACAACAATACTATTGTGAATTGCGGCTACCGTCGCCAGGCAGCCGGAAGAGGCGGGTCTATCGATTTTGAAGAAGGAGCAGCCGGTATGGCGTACAATAACCTCATCGTCAACTGTAAATTCGGTCTGAGGGTCGTACAGAATCCCATTGCCGACACCGCCAATCTGCGCTATGGCTATAATTATTCCTACGCCGACTCCCTATCCGTCGCCAACAACTTCTATCCTTCTTTTGCGGTAAGCGTCTGCATTACACAGGCGATGCCAACCGATGTACCTGTGCCTTCCACTTTCCTGCCAGCCGGCTGGAAACCGGGTGATATCTATGCCACACCGGCCTCGGTGCTCGGCGCCAACGATCCAAAATTTATCAATGGTCCCGTCCCAATGCCAAAAGGCTTCAATCTCGTGGATATCTCGACGGTGGGCAGCTATAATTTCCGGCTTCAATCTGCCTCACCCTGTATAGGGAAGGGCTATACGGGATTTTCTTCCCGCGGCGATGTGCCTGTCGATCCCGTTCATGGCGTCACAGAACTTACCCCGCCCGGAAAGGACATTGGCGCTTTTCAATATAATGGTACGGGCAATCAACATTAATAAAACAACCTCACTCTATCATGCAAAGACTTTTTTCGCTAGCGCTCCTGATCTCCATCGTGCTGAATGGCTATAGCCAGGATGCTGTCTTCATCGCCAAACCCTATTTACAGATCGGCCGCCACCCCTCACCCACTACACTGGAACTGATGTGGCATACGCCGGATGCTCCGGGCGACTGGGTGTTGGAAATAAAGACGACGCCTACTGGCAAATGGATCAGAACCGACGCACCGCAATATATCACTGCCACCCCGGATAGCGCCAGGCCGCGCCGGGTCTATCATGCGCTGCTCTCAGGCCTCGCGCCTGGCGGCGTCTTCAGCTATCGCCTGCTGCTGGCCGGAAAGACGGTGTTCACGGCGGATGGAAAGGCTCCAAAAGGAGAAAACCAGCCTTACCGGTTTGTCGTCAATGGAGATATCGGCGCCGCAACGCCGGACGCAAGGCTGCTGGCCAGGCAAAGTTTTCTCAGCAAACCCGACCTGGTCGTCATCCCCGGAGACATCATATATGAAAATGGCCGTGTCTCCGAATACGATGAAAAGTTCTGGCCTGTCTACAATGCCGACCAGGCCTCCGATCAGGGCGCACCGGTGATGCGCAGCATCCCCTATATCGGCGCTCCGGGCAATCATGATGTCGACAACCGTAACCTGAACCAGTTCCCCGACGGCCTTGCCTACTTTTATTTCTGGCGTCAGCCCCTCAACGGTCCGGCGGGCAAGGAAGGCGGCGCCTTCGTTCCCACGATGACCGCCACGGAAGCGCATCGCAAGACCTTTCTCGCAGCCGCAGGGGATGCCTATCCCAATGCCGTCAACTATTCCTTCAATTATGGCAATGCGCACTGGACCGTGGTAGACTCCGATCCCTATGTGGACTGGACCGACAGCGCGCTGCGAGCCTGGGTGGCTGCCGATCTTGCGGCAGAGCAAGGGGCCGCGTGGCGGTTCGTGATCTTTCATCACCCCGGTTTCTCTTCTGCGCTGGAACATTACGAACAGCAACAGATGCGGCTGCTGTCCCCCATCTTCGAAACAGGCAAGGTGGACGTCGTCTTCTCCGGCCATGTACACAACTATCAGCGGAACTACCCGCTCACCTTCGCCCCTTTTAAGAAACCAGTTCTCCTAATGGGCGGAAAGGACAACAAAACCATTCGCGGCCGCGTGGTCAACGGTTATTGGATGCTTGACAAAGCCTTTGATGGCAAGACCAATACTCGTCCTAAAGGCGTTCTTTACATCATCACGGGCGCCGGCGGACAGGAACTCTATAACCCCGAACAGACGGACCAGCCCGACACCTGGCAGAAATACACCAGCAAGTTCATCGCCAGCGTACACTCCCTTACCGTCGTAGATGTCAACGGCAGGAATTTTACGCTTCGCCAGGTAAGTACCGACGGCACAGAGGTGGATGCGATTAAAATTACGAAGTAAGAGAAAGGACCGCAGCAACGAAGTGCCCCCAAAAAGTATCTGACTTTTTGGGGGCATTTTTAATTCTCGACCGGCGGCTTGCCCAGGAAGTTCTCATCCTCTTTAGCCTTGATCTTAAATCCGCCAAATTTGTAAAGGAAATTGATCCCGAACGACCGGTAAGGGATCTGCAGCAAATTATCCGTATGAAAGCCTACGCCCTCGACGATGCTGTGCTGACTGAGATCGTTGGCAAAGGCATTGATCGCTACAAAACCAATGCTGCCCTTGCCGCCCCAGAGCTGTTGCCTCAGCGCAAGTGTATAGGTAAGAAAATCAGCCGTCCGGCCCTGCCAGCGGATGCCCGACCGGTAATTGCCAAAACCTTCGACGACAAGCCCATGCGCAAACTGGTAATTCGCATTGATATTCCACCGATATTCAAAACCGCTGATGTTTTCCGGAACCGAATAGATATTGTGCGTATAGCGTTCGTATAGCTGAATGGTTGGCCGGATCGTAAAATGGGAAAAAGGCATGAACGACCCGCTCAGCACAAGACCTCCCCGGTCTTCCGAGGCGATATTATCACGCCTGGTCACATTGACATTCACATAGGTGGAGTCCCCCACCTGGAAGGTCGGATAAAAGGTCGTATAAGATTTGATGTCGGGATTGTTATGCGTGTACAACAGCAGAATGTTCAGGCTGTTGTTCCGGTCAAAACTAAAATTATACCCCAGCTGGAAATCGTGACCGATCTCTGGTTTTATATTCGGATTCCCGGTAGTGATATTCTGCGGATCGGCGAGGTTGAAAAAAGGATTGAGATCCCGGTATTCGGGTCGTTCCAGCCGGTAGGCATAGGCGAATTTCAGTGTCTGGTTGTCCGAAAAGTTGTGAGAAAGCGTCACCGAAGGCGCCAGGTTGTTATAGTCCGGGATGTTCACATGTCCGGAGTTACTATAAAAAGCCTTGTTGGAGGTATATTCTTCCCGTATACCCGCGATGACATCCAGCCAGTGAAAAGCCCTGAAGGACGCTGAGACATAACCTGCATAGACTCCCCGGCGGAATGTCGAAGAATAGGACTGGTTCCTGTCAAACAGGTTTGCATATGCTGCCTGATCGAAGGTGTATACATTTGCGTCACTGATCAATGACTCGATCTCGGTGCGCACACCAGTCTCCAGCAGGATCTCCTTTGTCACGGGATACGCATAGTCAAGACCGATCGTGGTCAGCTTATCCCGTCCCGGGTTATTGCTGCTCGAACCGGAAAAAAGCGAATCATTCGCTATATAACGCCTTGACTGAACATAACCGGTATTATTCTGCCCCGAACTATATTGTAAGGACAAGGTCAGCTGTTCCTTTTCGCGGCGGAATTTCCGGGTATAATCGAGCCCGAGATCGGCCGTGTTATTCCGGATGCTGTTACTTGCCGACCGGAGACTCAGGGTCTTGTACAACCCATTACCCTGGGCGTCTGCGCCGGTATCCTGTTGATTGAACAGCCCGTTCGTGGAATTTCCAAACTGGTTAAAGGCAAAAGACAAAGACAGGTTATCCTTGTTGCTTACATCCCAGTCCATATTGAGGCCGGTGCGATACCCATAGCGATTGAAATCGCTGTTCCCATATTCCCCAAGGAAATAGTGAGCGCCGGAACCCGTATCCGTCGAATTCCGGACGTTGGTGGTCCGGGTGCTGACGTTGAGCTGATCGGTCCCGCTGAAATAGCCGCCCACGGTCACGTTGTTCTTCTTATAGGTCAGGTTTACCGAACCGTTCTCCTGCCGGGTGCCGGCCGTGGCATTGACCGACCCGCTAAAGCCTTCCGTCTTACTCTTTTTCAGGATGATGTTGATCACCCCACCCGTACCCGCAGCATCATATTTGGCGCCCGGGCTGGACATGACCTCGATGCTTTGGATCTGGGACGCCGGAATGGACTGCAGCGCATCGGCAATGCTGTTACCAAAGATCGTCGACTGCTTGCCATTGATCAGGAAAAGAATGCTTGGGTTACCCAGCAGCTCTACATTACCGCTGGCATCCACGCTGACCTGCGGCACCTTTCTCAATACATCCGTCGCTACCCCACCCTGCGAGGTTACATCGCGGTCTACATTGTAGACGATCCTGTCTACCTTTGTCTCCACCAGGGGACGCGATGCAGTAACGACCGCTTTTTCCAATACCGTGGTCTTCGCGCTCAGCGCGATAGCACCCAGATCAATATCGGTCTTGCCTGCCACAAGACCAGGCTGTCTAAAAACACTATAACCGATATAGTCTACGGTCAGAGAGTAAATACCCGCTGGCACCCCGGTAAGTGTAAAACTTCCCTTGCCATCTGTCAGCGCGCCGAAATTTTTCGCACCCTTCAGGTGAATAGTGGCTTTTGCCAATCGTCCCCCGCTCAGGGAATCCCTGACCACGCCAGTGATTGTAATACCGGGAGATTGAGTATAGCCGAAAAGAGAAAACAAAAGAAAAAGCGCAGAAAATAAGGATCTGATCATCAGTGCTGAAAACTTTAGGTAAATTAAGAAGCCGCAAAATAGCTCCGAATCCTGTAGATATTTTGTGCAGCTATCTACTCCGGATCTTGTCGGCGTGATGCCTTCGAAGCCATTTTCTTACCAACAACACATACGTACCATAAAAGTGGCGAAATAACCAGTTGACCAGCATGGCCAGCAACACTCCAAGCACTGCGCCGCAGAGTACGTCGCCTGGATAGTGTACTCCGTTGTAGATGCGGCTATAGGATACCAATAGCGCCCAGGCCGCCATAGCGTGCTTCAGCAGCCGGTAGCCAGGAGGAAGCGTCAGGATCAAAAATACCGCCAGCGCGAAAGAATTACAGGCATGCCCTGACACAAAACCATATGCTCCGCCGGGGCCGGCCTCGCTGAGATGAATATAAGGAGCCAGTGATCCGACATGCGAAGGACGGGGACGTTGTACCAGGTCCTTGATCACCTGCGAGGACAGCTGATCGCTTGCTACCTCCAGAAGGGCAACACAAAAAAAGTAATACCAGGCAGCCTTATCGAATCGCCGGATCAGAAGAATGAACAGACAGACATACAAGGGTATCCAGAAGAACTGGTTGCTGGCCCAGTACATGATCACATCGAAGAATCCATTGTGTTTCCCATTCAGATATAGGAACAACCTCGTATCCCAGTCGTTCAGATAATTCAACATTGTTGCTTTTGCCGGTAAAGATCACCACACAATCTGTAGAAAAACGTAACTCTTACCAGGAGAACATTTCGTTCTTTCGCAGCCTGAATTTTCTTTCTATCAGCGGAAACAGTGCATATGCCGCTTTCGTTGCAAGGATCCCGATCCCAGCGCCGGTGACGACCTCGCTGAACCAGTGTTTATCGTTATAAACACGCAGAAAGCCGGTGCCGGCTCCGAGGGTATAACCGGCGACCCCATACCAGGCAGAGCGGTCGCGATACTCCTGGCGCATAAATTCAGCGCCGACAAATGCCGTCGATGTATGACCTGAAGGAAAGCCGTCATTTGCCGAACGGTCCGGCCGGGGAGCATAGATCATCTTTTTAAGCGACAAAACGGTTATACCCATAATGCCATTCGCGACGAGGTAGATTATCGTCCGGTCCCGGAAATTATGCCGGCCTTTGACCCCGGCCGCATTTAATCCATACACAGCCAGGCCAGGACTATACTGTAAATAATTGTCCAAATGAGTCAGCCGATGGGGATTATCAAACCAGACTTTTTTCCGCACCTTGCCATCAAACGTTTTTAAGGCATCCCATTTCAACGCAGCAAACCCATAAGCCGTCACGACTGCCGGCATGATCAATGAGACAGGCCGGATATTTTCCTCATTATATTTCCTGGAAACGCTGTTGTCCGTTTGAGCAAAAAGGGACGATGAGATCAAAACCAATAGCAGGCAAATTATTGACCGGTAAATCATAACCAATGATGCCACTGCATTCTGGTCAAATACCGAAGACATGTTGTAGATTGACCCTGATCCGTTGAAGAAAACCCCGTTTTTCATGTCCTTTTTCGAACCTCAATTCTGGATACATTTTGGATTATGCATCCGGCAAAACTCAGTAATGAACATACGCTGATTGCCATGCTCACGATCAGTATTCAATCAATACGAGCCCAACGGTCTTAAGACCCGGCATAGTTATTGATCGATGCCGGCAGAAGGTAAAAACTAAAAAATATGAAAAGGCAATTCATCGCTCTGGCCATCACACTGTTTTCTATGCAGATCACCCGCCAGGCAGTGGCTCAAACTTCACCCTCTTCCGCATCGGATCCCGTGCTGGAAAGCAAAAGAAAAGAGATCGACTCACTGGATCAGCGCCTCTTCGAAGTCCTGGGCGCCCGGGAACGCGTCGTAAAAGAGATCGGTATTTACAAGGCGCAGAAGCATATTCCTTCTCTCCAGGCAGCCCGCTTCCAAAAGGTCCTGGACAAAGGCATCGAGGCTGGTAAAAAAGAAGGACTGTCCGAAACTTTTGTCACCGAACTGCTGAACGCCATTCATAAGGAAAGTCTCCGGATAGAAGACGCGCTAAAAAAATAGTCCGCCGCTTCCGTTGCAAGGCGGTTGCAGGGCATTCTCTTTAAACGTCACCGGGTTCATCTCCACCTCTTTTTTAAAAAGCCAAAGGGGAAAGCCGCTTTACCAGGGAAAGCCAGGTCGCTGAGTGTGCTGATATTCCTGGCTGTAGCAACCACTTTGTCCCCTCTCTTCAAAAAGGCTTCTGCCCAGATCTTTCCGAAGCCACGGGAAGCGCACGGAATAAAAATTGTCTTTGCCATGATTCCGTTGGATGGGATTTAAAAAGCCTTTATACGCTTGAAAACCTTATACTGCGCATCAACAACCGCCTGGTTAAAACCATGGGCGGTCTTCGGCAATAAAACATAATCTTTCTCCGGTGCTTTCAGCGTATCGAAATAATACCGGGTCGATTCCTTTGGCGTCAGGATATCTGCTTCTCCCTGTATGAAATACACCGGTATCTTAAATGTCAAGTTATTTTTTAAAAAGTTGATAGAAGAACGCATAGCGGCTACACCCAACACCTTATCGCCAACAAAATTCACAAAAGAATAGTCGTCGCCATCCCTCCGGTTCTGATCATCTTTTGCATTGTCATAGCCAGGCGATTCAACAAACCACGATTCGGGAGCCGGCATAGAATTTTCTCTTTCATATTTCTTTACAATTTTCCACAGCTGCCCTACACCCCTGGCCCGGCCATAAGGGGGTTTACCAAGCTCATCCAGCTTGTGTAATGAAGCAGTATCCTTTGTTTTTATTGCGACTTGATAGACCTTATTATAAAGGGTTTCGTCACTTGAGGGATTTACAATTTGAGAGTGACCTACATAGGCATAGAAAAGATCGGGGCGTTTGGTCGCAATCGTAACACCCAAAGCAGATCCCCACGAGGTGCCGAACAGGATGATCTTTCTTTTTTTCAAATGCCGGATAAGGTATTCGGACAATGCTATTCCATCATCTGCCATCTGGTCGATGGTCAAGGGATGCGACCGAAGATATTCCGGGGTCAGTTCGTCCGGCGCAACCTTGCCGAAAGTTCTTCCTGCGCCCCGCTGATCCCACTGAACGATAATAAAATCCTTCTCCCATTCTTTGTAGATATGATCGGCATAGGGACTCATAGTACTTCCGGGACCTCCATGCAGGAACAGGATCACAGGTTTTGACCGGTCTCCTTTGATAGTTACCCATTGTTCTATTCCATTGATCAGAATGAATTTCTCTTCAAAAACGTTTTGTGCTGATGCTGCGCCGGTAGTCTGGGCATGAACAGATGCACCAAAAACAAATTGAATGACGAAAGCAGCAATGGAAAGGACGAAGAAAACTTTTTGTTTGGTCAATGTTTATATTTCGTCGCATTATACACCAATTTTGGCAATTTCTTCATTTTTGCCTGAGTGCTTTTTCCGCCTGTCGCTTATACCGGATCGACCACCAAAGATGCAGGGTGATCACATGAAAAGCCCGTTCAAATGTCCAGATAAGAGGCAAAAGGATCCAACCACCGCCCAAAAGATCATATGCAGAATTAAAGTCTCATCTATAAGGTGGATGATATAAACCGCGAGAACGGCCCAAAATAAAATACTGAGTAGATCTCTATTTGCCAAAGTGATAGGCTTTATCGCCCCGGCAATGATTCCCAAAAAATTGTGCCATGCATAGAGATCTATAAGAATTATAAGATAAGTTATAAATCGGCTTATTTTATTGATCAGTCATTCCTTCCCAACTTCGGGATGTCAAACCTTTGCTTCAGGAAAATTAAAAAACACATATATGGAAAATGGAAAGAAAAACTCAGCAAAGCCAGCCATTGTGTTCTGTCATGGGATCTGGGCAGACGGCTCCTGTTTTAACAAACTGATCCCCACTCTCCAGGCAGAGGGGTATGAAGTGGTCGCGGCCCAGTATGGGCTCAATACCCTCGCCGATGATGTGGCTATGGTAAAAGCTATCCTCGGTCGGGTAAGCAGTCCCGCGATCCTGGTGGGTCATTCTTACGGCGGAAGTGTCATCACGGCCGCAGGGACGGACGAGCGCGTCGTGGGACTGGTTTATATTGCCGCCCTTTGTCCCGACGCTGACGAAACCTCACAGGGCCAGCAAGACAAATTTCCCAGGACCGCGGTCTTTGGCAACGTTGAAGTCGCAGGCGGCCGGGCCTGGATGAAGCATTCCGGCGTCGAGAATTTTGCGGGAGACCTGTCACCGGAAGAGAAAAAATTGGTATTGGCTACTCATTTTGCCCCGGATGCAAACCTGTTTAATACAAAGGCGGCTGGAACGGCCTGGAAATCCAAACCATCCTGGTATGTTATCGCGACAAATGACCAAACGGTACATCCTGAATTGCAACGTTCCGGTTCGAAGAAAATTGGTGCAACCATTTTTGAGGTAGCAAGCAGCCATGTCCCCATGCTGTCCAAACCCGACTTTGTTTTGGATGTTATCCGTAAAGCAGCAAAAGGAGTGCTGGAGCCGGCACAGTAACCTGAAATCAGTCATAAAATGGAACCGCCCTTTCCTGCAGGAGAGGGCGGTTCCATTTTAAAACGAAATTTCATACAATTGTCGAAATTTCGAAAATAAACAGAGCGTAGAATAATTTGTATTTAGTTAATAAGCAGTATGTTATAAATTGGAGTGGTTATTGGTATGCGAAAGGGATGAGCTGCGCAATACTTTTGGCCCAAAGAGATGCCGATCCGGTAAAAAATATCGCTGATCAATTGTCAGTTGCTGCTGATAACATCCGGATACGGGAAGATCTGAAAAGAAAGGAAAGCGAAGGATCGCTGCTGCTTTCTTTTAGTAATGAGCTGGCGGCGTCAAAGGATCTCAACGACATCCAGTATATTCTAAAACAATACATGAAACAACTTCTCGATAAGCGGCTACTCAAAGGGATCTCTGCGCAAATCGCCACCGCTGTTTCCAATGTTTTGAACAGTAGGGAGATGGAACGGCAGATGGAGGAGGTTCGCTGCTACAAAAAGCGGTTGGAGAATGAAAAGTACGATCTACAGAACGAACCTGATACCAACAGCGACCCTGCTGAGATAATTGGTAAGGGACCTGAAATACAAAAAATTTATCAGGCCATAAGACAGGTTGCAGTTTTCAATAGTACCGTATTTATCACCGGGGAAACAGGAACCGGTAAGGAATTAATAGCTCAGGCGATACATGGCAATTCAAACAGGAGAAATAAAAGGATGATCAAAGTGAATTGTGCCGCCCTTCCTGTCAATTTGATCGAAAGTGAATTGTTTGGTCATGAACGCGGCAGTTTTACCGGCGCCATAGCCCGAAAGATCGGAAAATTCGAGCTGGCTAATAACAGCACATTATTTCTCGATGAAATAGGCGAGCTGCCATCCGGGCTGCAGGTCAAGTTGCTGCGGGCTATTCAGGAAAAGGAGATAGAGCGGGTTGGTGGAAAGAGAACGATCAAGATCAATGTCCGGATCGTCGCGGCGACTAACAGGAATCTGCAAAAGGAGGTCGCCGAAGGACGGTTCCGGGGCGATCTGTACTACCGGTTAAATGTTTTTCCGATCTTTGTTCCGCCGCTGAGAAGTCGGCTGGATGATATCCCACTCCTGGTCAGTCATTTTATTCAAAAGCTGGCACGAAAGACCGGAAAGAACGTAACAGACATTTCCGCGAAAGCCCTGGGTCACCTGATGAAACATAACTGGCCCGGAAATATAAGGGAGCTGGAGAATTGTATTGAACGATCTTTGTTAATGAGCGACCGGCCTGTCATTGAGCGGGTTGAGCTTCCGGGTTTCGGCAGTTTATTATCAAAGTCTGCCGGGCATAGTACCCTCTCCAAAACCTTGCACGAGAATGAGCGTGATCATATCATAGCCATTTTAAAGAAATGCAATGGTAAGGTGGGCGGCAGTGGCGGAGCAGCGGAAATTCTGGATGTTAATACGTCTACTTTGAATTCCAGGATGAGGAAATTAGGCATCCGGAGGGGACGTCTTATTGGACAAACCGAACCATGAACAAAAAAATACTCATCGTTGAAGATGGAATCGTAGAGGCGAATAATCTCCGGATCATCCTGGAGAAGGCAGGATTTATCGTTTCGGGAATAGCGGACTCCTATCAACGGGCCATCGCTTTCCTTGCAAAAGAAAGTCCGGACCTCGTATTACTGGATATTTTCCTGGTCGGTCCAAAGACCGGGATAGACCTTGCGTGGATCTTAAAGGAAAGGAATATTGCATTTATCTATCTCTCGGCAAATTCAAACAAAGAAACCCTCGAAAAGGCAAAGATTACGGAACCATATGGGTTTCTTGTAAAGCCATTCAGGGAGAAAGACATACTCATCACTCTCGATATCGCTACCTATCTCCACGAGCAAAAGCAAACAATCCGGGATCGGGAAACATTTCTGGCAACCTTTGAAAAGCCGTCGAAATTTATGGGTATAATCGGTAGTTCGGAGGGACTGCTCAAGGTACTGCACCATGTCAAGGTTGTTGCTCCTACGGATACCTCCGTGCTTATCCTGGGAGAAAGCGGCACCGGGAAGGAAGGTATCGTGGAAAATATTCATGCCACGTCATCGAGAAATGCAAAACCGCTGATAAAAGTAAACTGCGCCGCCTTGCCGGCAAGCCTTATCGAAAGCGAGTTATTTGGTCACGAACGGGGAGCTTTTACAGGTGCGAATGACCAGCGCATCGGGAAATTCGAACAGGCTCAGAAAGGGACCATTTTCCTCGACGAGATAGGCGAGATGCCTATTGATCTCCAGGTCAAACTGCTTCGGGTGTTGCAGGAAAAGGGAATTGACCGGATCGGTGGGAAAGGCCCTATTAAAGTCGACATCCGGGTAATTGCCGCGACAAATCTCGATCTGGAAAAAGAAGTGCTCGAAGGACGGTTTCGGATGGACCTTTATTATAGGCTCAATGTTTTCCCCATCCGGATGCCGCCGCTAAGGGATAGGAAGACGGATATTCCGGCTCTTGCCGGGCATTTTATCGAACGATTTTGCAGGCAAAATAATCTCCAGGTAAAAAAGATTGCAGAGACGGCTATGAATGGTCTTTTATCCTATCACTGGCCGGGTAATATCAGGGAGTTGCAGCATCTGCTGGAAAGAGCAGTTCTATTGACCCCCGGTGATACCATCAATGAAGTTGACCTGCCCGTTGTTGCCGGTCAAAAACCCGGGCCGCCTGATCGGAGTATAAAAACGATAAAGGAAATGGAGATTGAGCATATCAAGTCGGTATTGCAGCTCTGTAATGGTAAGATCTATGGTCCCGGCGGAGCGGCGGAGATCCTGAAACTACCGTACAGCACCTTGATCTCCAGGATCAAAAAGCTCGGGATAAAAACAGAGAAATACTTTCGCTAATCGGCGAAATATAACAGGGGCGAAATTTCAGTTCTTACGTTATTCGACTGACCGCCAACGGGAAATTTGCTGGCATCTATTTTGACTGCTATAGCAAAAGTCATTACACGATGAGCAGAAACTCCGATTTCCGCCAGCCTATCGATCTCCCCGATGATCCGTATCTCTCAAAAGCCGTAAAACAATTTCTGGCGCTGCTGAATGAAAACTGGCCATTGACAGAAAGCCTGTCAGCGGAAAGGGTCCGGGAGGTGTTTGCTGCGGCGCAAAGTGCCGTAACCGTTGATCTTTCCGGCATCACCGAATCACAAAAGATCATTTCCTGTGATGGCTCGAACATCCTGTTGAATATTGTGAGACCGGAAGGTCCTGGCGGATCATTACCCGTTTTCCTGTTTATCCACGGAGGGGGCTGGGTATTCGGAGATTATCCAACCCATAAAAGAATGGTTCGGGACCTGGTCGTCCTCACTGGCTTTGCCGCGGTGTTCATCAATTATACACGGTCCCCGGAAGCAAAATATCCTCAGGCATTAAATGAAATTCATGCGGCTTCGAAATGGATCTCTGAACATGGGAAAGAGATAGGAGTGGATCCGGAAAGGATCGGCATCGTAGGCAATGGCGCCGGTGCAAATATGTCGGCAGCGACTACCTTTATGGCGAGAGCCAATGGCGGCCCTCAATTCAAAATACAGGTACTCATGTGGCCGGTGACCAATGCTGAGTTTGACACCCGGTCATGGAAGAGATTCGGCAGGCAGCGATTCCTCACTGAACCACTAATAACGTGGATGTGGGACCAATATACTACAGATCCGGCGCAGCGTAAGGAGATCTATGCCTCACCTTTACAGGCTACGACTGAACAGTTGAAAGGACTGCCGCCGACGCTGATCCTGGTGGCCGGGAACGATATTTTACGGGACGACGGGGAAGCCTTTGGCCGCGCTCTTGACGATGCGGGCGTCACAGTGACAACGGTTCGTTATAACGGCGTAATTCATGATTTCGGCCTTTTAAACGGACTGGCGGACTTGCCGCAAACAAAAAGTCTCTTTATACAGGCGGCGGCGGAGTTAAAAAGCTATCTTGGTTAGTTAACGGATGGCTCTATCGCGAAGTGGCTGAATTCAAGCGTTACCCGCAAACCTTTATCGCTGCTGTCTATGGTGAAGCGTTCACCTATTTTTTGACCTATGCTCTTCATAAGGGTCATACCAAGTGAATGTGATCCGCTTTCTGCGCCCGGGGGCATTCCGACACCGTCATCAATTATTTGAAGGGATACAAGGTTGTCGGTCAAATGTCGCATTGTCACCTCGATATGCCCGGTTTGGGCGGCATTTTGATCGGTGTTGGCGGGAAAAGCATGCTTCAGGGCATTTGTTATCGCTTCATTCAGCAACAATCCGATAGGAAGCCCCAGTGCGATATCCATCTGAATAGGATCGATGGATTGGGAGATCTGGATGCGGCGTTCGCGGGCTCCCAGCGAACTGCCGAGAAAAGCACACAACTCGGCAATATAAGGCGCCATTTCGAGGGACGTGACATTACTGCTCCAGTATAACTTCTGATGCAGCAGCGATATAGTGTGGATCCGGTTCTGACTGTCCAATAAAACATCGCGGGCAGCCTTGTCACTGAGGTAAGCGCTTTGGGACTCCAGGAGGCTCATGACGGTGTGTAAGTTGTTCTTCACCCGATGGTGTACTTCCTGTAACAAAAGATTTTTCTCCGTCAGCAATTCGTTCTTTTCTCCCAGCAAATGTTCCAGGGCCAGATTCTTTTCATTTATTTCGCCCTGTTGTGCAAGAAGCTTCCGGACATTCCTGCGTTTGGCCTGATAGGCATAATACGCCCAGGCTGCCAGTATCAGCAACAGAATGATCCCGCCAAATGTGATCTTACGGGTAAAAGATGCTTTATTCAGCTGGTCGCGCTGCAGCTGGCTTTCGCTTCGAAGCAGCTGAATGGACTGTTCCTTTTGCCTGGTCTGATACTGGACCTGCAGGGTCTGGAACTGCTGCATCTTTTTGGCATTGAAGATAGAGTCTTTGATTGCGGTATACAGCATATAGTGACCGATGGCGGATCGAAGATCACCGGCAGCCGAATCGGTTTTATACAGCAGCAACTGGAGTTCGTCTCCGGCGGTGAACCATTGGAAAAGCAGCGGGTCGCCCAATGCTTTCTCCAAAAAGGGTCTGGCTTGCTGGTATTTTCGCCAATGCGCGTAAAATCTGCCGATATAAAGATGTATCATAAAAGAATTCAGCCCATTTCGATTGGAGATCACAGTGCCTCTCTCCCGCTGATCAGCTGTGTCAAGGTCTGCCAGCCGTCGAAACCAGGGAGCGGCTTTCGGGTAATCGCCAAGCGCATCGTATATAAGGCCATAGTTATAGGCAATTGCCAATTGTTGATTCGGGAAAAGAGCAGGATTTGCCGCATTGAACTCCTCCAAATATGCCAGCGCCTTTTCCGGATAACCTTGTTTGACGAGAGCTTCGATCACAAATGTGGTAAAATAGTGTCGGTCCGGAGCATTTAAGAGGACCGCTTCCTCCACCGCCAGCCGGCCATAATTCAATTCTTCGGCGGTTACGCCGGTCAGTTGATAAAGAACGGCCAGGTGTCCATATATTACCTTTTTCGATGAATTGTCGCGGGCTGCTCCGTTAAGAGCCCGAAGGATATAGTCCAGTGCTTTGGCCAGATCACCTTTATGAACGTAAAGGGAGAACAATTGTATATTAGTGTTGACGGATGGAGTAGCACCCGATTTTGCACTTTCCCGGAGAAATAACATATATTCCTCTTCGGCTGAATCGTACTTGCCGGCAACCCGATGTACTTCTGCAAGGTCCCGTAGTGAATAAAGTGCGTCATGCTGATCTCCAGCTTCCTGGTAAGCCCGGA
Organism: Puia sp.; assembly: GCA_036499285.1. Lineage (GTDB taxonomy): Bacteria > Bacteroidota > Bacteroidia > Chitinophagales > Chitinophagaceae > Puia. Next base: position 384,281 of record DASYEB010000008.1, read on the forward strand.
TGGATTGGCGGCAGGCGAACAGAAGATACGGGAGGGTCTGGGTTGTGGTCGGCATGTACCTTTCCATCTCCGACCAATAGTGGCCCTCTCCTTTTTTATTTCCGAGACTATCACAGCTTTTGATGATGGTAAAGATGGAATTCTTTGCCCTTTCCACATTGCCATGTTCAAAAAAATATTTGGCCTGAAGCATGAGGCACTCGTATTGCCAGGCGGTAGATCGCAACGAGTCTGCAAGCTGCATCGCGTTCGAGAGCCAGGGCAAGGCTTTTTCAAGAAAAGGGAGGGCGACAGGCTGAGCCCTTATATAACCCTCTGCAATGGTCAACAGCAGGCGGATGCGTACATCGCCATGCATCATGGGCAATAATGCTTTGGCTGAGGAAATATCTCCCTTAGCAATATCAAACCAGCATAAATGAACGAGGGATTCAATAGTGCCGGAAGTATCCCCGATCGCAGTACTGATGGTTCGGGCCTCCTGAATATACCGAAGGCTGCTGTCGACATTCCTGCCCTGACCATCATTCAGGTAGGTATGCGCGATCCCCAGCAGCTGCCGGACCTTTTCGGTATTTGGAGGCAGCGCCTCCGTCCGGCGGACGACCTCTGTCATCGGGACGGAATCAGGAAAGGACGGAAGGTGGTAAGCCCCACTCAAATATTGCCCGCGAACCAGCAAAGCGGTCATCATAAAGAACAGAACGATGAGTATAAATTTTAGCGCGGGCATATTTGCCTATTGCCCATGAAGATACAAAGACTGTATGGATTATTATTAGCGATATCTCCTTATAGTATTTCACAAATTGGTCGCATTTGGCTGGATCATTTCTTTCACTTTTTAGTCAATTATATGATTATGAATGCTTTAATTGTTGGTACGGAAATAGGATAACCAGTCATCACTCTGCAACGGATCATCGCAGGTCACCCTCCTAAAACATTAAGCTTATGCTGAACCTGGAATGGTTTAGAACTTTCAAGGCGATCTATGAAACCGGCAATCTCTCCAACGCGGCGCAGATGCTCTTTATCTCCCAACCAGGAGCAGGCCTTCATCTGAATTCACTGGAAGCGTATACGGGCTACCGCCTATTCGACCGGGATACAAGAAAGATGATACCGACCGAACGGGGAACCATATTGTACAATTATATCGCCGACCCGGTGAACAGGTTGATGGAAGCGGAGGATCTCTTCTGCAGGAACTCCAGCACGGATAAGCAGACACTCAGTATTGGATTGGGTATCGGGACATTTGAATACACGCTGGCCGAACACATTGACCAACTCTCCTTTAACCTGATCGTCAGATTTGGTGAGTATCCACAGATGTTGCATGATCTGGATTCCGGCGCACTCGACCTGGTATTAACATCCCAAAAAGGACCGCAGCCCAATCTCCAATACACTCCGTTCGCAAAAGAAAGGCTTATTCTTATCTGCGGCGCACAAACAGATACGGAAGATCTCGATCGGCTGATAGCGGCTAACCAATCGACGGCGATCAGGGACTGGTTGAAACAGCAGATCTGGTACACGACTGCCGCGGACATGGGTCACGTGAAAAAATTCTGGATAGCCAATTTCAATTGTCACCCGGATTTTAAGCCTAATTATGTCGTGCCGTGTTCCGGCTCCATCCTTTCCTGTATGCGCAATGGTAAGGGCTTTGCGGTGCTGCCCGATTTCCTTTGCAGAAAAGAGCTGCAGCGTCAGACAGTCTTGTTGGCCTGGGAAGGGGACCCCTGCGTAGAAAATACACTGTATTTTGGCAAGCGGAAGAATACGAGACATACGCTAGAGATCAGGCAACTGGAAGAATTACTGACAAAAAACTGGCTTTTGCAGACGCAGAAAGACCTTAAGCCTGTCATCGTCCGCCCTGCCGAATGGATGACGCACTTCATAACGCATGATCGATAACAGCGGAAAGAACGGATCCAACCTTCTCGTCATACCCCCCGGCATATCTCACCACCCCCTTTTTATCGATCACAAAGCTTGTCGGCCACGATTGAATATGATATAAAGGATCACATTGGGCAACGATGGCCGTACAACCTATGTAAGTAGTCATATACTCCACTAAAGCCGGAATAAAAGGGCAAAAATGATTCTATCCTCCGATTTGACCAGGTCAGGTCTCCAATCCGGAGGCAGCGGCGTGGTGCTATAGCCGTTTGGAGAGGTCACGCCTCCGGCCCCTGCAAAATAAGGGACATCGGCGTGCCGGTGTACATATTCGATCCGAAACAAAAGACTTTGGTTTGGCATCCAGTCGAAATTCGTAGAACAATCCCAGGCCTTAAACTGATCCCCGGGATTTGCGCTGAACGGGAATTTCCCTTCGGTCTGGGTAGGATTGTTCGGATCAGGCAACGGACTCGCCTGCCCTGTTGGATAAAGCACCAGGTAACGCCCGGGGTTCGTCATGATCCCACCTCCGATCGTCCAGGCAAACTTATTTTTTGCAAACCATACCCGGTTATAGATCATGGCGCTTAGAAAGTACTGCGCAGGGCCTTGCGCCGAATCTCCCTTCTTAAACCCGTTGACGCCTCCTCCCTTTTCGAACCCAAGATCGCCCGTTAAGGATAAAGCCATTCTGCTGATACCAGTCGATGGAGGGTTATTATAATACCGCAACAGCATACTGTTGTCTGAGTGAAATCTTTTCCGGGCAGGTAATCCTGCTGCATCGGAGCCGTAATAGTCATTGGTAAGGATCTTGAAACTGCTGGTCGGGTTCCAGGTGATATTGGTCCCAAAGCCGGGCATCGAATTAAACTTCCCATAACTCTGCCACCCATTGATGATCCACGGTTCTATTTTGAGGTGTTTGGTTGGGAAGATCTGGATACGCACGCCATTAAAGAACCAGGGCGTGTTATCAGAAGTATAGGAGGCCTGGTACTCCCAGTTCTCTACCTGGTAATAGGAATTAAGCCCTATATACGACATGAACAGACCGGCGTCAACATTGATGCCATACCATTTATTAAAGTGATAACCCACATAAGCTTCACTCAAATAACGATATACATTGGCGAGCTGGTACTGCCCCCGGTAGGGACTCAGATCGTTCCTTGGAACAACCTGGCTCCTTGTCCCCATCTGCATCATGAATCTCGCCCTTGCATTTTCATAGCTGAAGTCACCTCCAAAGCTCAGCTGGGAGAGTTGTACTTCATTATTGCGCGCCAGTGCCGTCGATCCTACGACCGTATTATCATTGGGGTGGTTAAAGGAATGAGTGTAATTCACATCCACCATCACACTTGGGATAAAATATTTTCCATGAAAAACAGAAGAATCACGCCGGTCGCTTCCATTTTGCCAGTTCGTCTCTATTCCGTCAAAAGGGATCCTGGCGGTGGAATCCTGTGATCTTGCCTGCAAAACCATCCCGAGTAAGACCCCGCCTGCTAGTACAATTTTTTTCATTTGTTAAAAATTTGATATCGTTCCTGGTCCAAAGAGAATGCCTGTTATCAAAACGTACTATTTGAATTAATCAAAATCAGTCTGGATAAGGGCTAAACGAATATCAAACGCCTCACGGCTGAACACCAGCCATCCCAAACAATGTCAAAACGGAAAGCAGGCCTACCGAAATGGGAGGGTGGGTCAAAACTCCCATTTTAAAAGTTTACATCACATATTTCCCATCCAGCATATCCAGGTAAGACGGATTGTACAGGTTGCCGCTGACAGACCAGTTCGCCGCAGGAATGGACGGAATCGCATTCTTTAGCCCCGTAAAATCTGTCAGCGCCTGGCTATTGATTATCGTTACACTTTGTACGCTGGTCAGGCTTGAAAACCCGCTGAGATTTGTCATCAGCGTATTGGGCGAGGAGCCATTGGTGCCTGTTATAAAAAGCTGTCCACCGATCTTTGTCAGTACAGGCGCCTGGATATCAGTAAGCGAATAAATGTCATAGCCGGTACTGATGAGACACATGCCGGCTATGGAAGCCAGGTTGGGGAGGCTCAGGGTATGATACCCGTTAATAGTGATATTCAGATCACCGTTGACCTTCTGCATTGGCAGGGTGCTGGTGGGAGCAGATGGCGCCGGATCAAAGTCGTGATAGCTAAAGGTAAAGTTGTTCACCTGTTTGAACCCGGACAGCACGACGTCGGAGCTTTCAACAGTCAGGTCGCCATTGAGAACATCCTTCCCCTTTACTGCTACGCCACCCGTTACCCCGGAGATCTTTACGAATGTTGTTATATCGATCCCGCTGAGGTCGATCTGCTGAATGGTAGTTATCCCGGTTCCGTCAATAGTCACGGATTTAAGTTTCGTGGCCGCAAAACCGCTGAAATTTTTAAAAGGAACATTTAAGATCTGCACGTCCCCGCCGATGGTCTTCAGTGCGGATAAGCCGCTGAGATCGGTCAAAGATGACAGATCCGTCAGGGCGAGATCACTGCCGACCGAAGACAGCGATTTGAACCCGCTGAGATCGACCAGCGAAGAGGCGCCTCCCAGCGCAAATGATCCGCCAATAGTTTGCAGGGCAGAGACATCGATCGTGGTCAGCAACGAATTGTAGGAGAAGTCGACATTGCCGAAGGCGGTTTGTAATTTGGGAGCCATTATAGCCGTGAGGGAAACCTCCCCGGTAATGATCAGCGAAGAAGTCTTTGTAAGTACGGGCAGGCTGACGGTCGTAAGGTTACTCCACGAAGTGACGGTAACATCGCCACCGACACTGGTAAGCGCCGGGAGATTTATCGTCTGCAGGGAATTGGGCAAAAAATAACCCTGGAGTGTAATAGACTGGAGGACGCTTTGAAGCTTCGGCAGCTGAAACGTCGTCAGCGAGTCGAGATAGTCGATCTCTATACCCAGGTCCACCTTTGTCAGCGCGGGCAGATCGAGGGTGGTGATACCGGGACCGTTGATGATGATATTCGCCATCACCTCCGTCAGTTTTGGAAGACTGATCGTCTTCAGGTTCATCAGCGGCCCCTGTGTCCCCTGGTTATTGGCCGTGATCGCCGGCCCTATAAGAAAGGAACCTATCGTCTGGAGGTTGTCCAGCCCTTTCAGATCCTTACCCGTATAGGTAGGATTGATGGTGAGGCTAAGCGCGATGCTGGTGATGCTCGAAAGACCTGCCAGCGAACTGATGCTGTCGATGCCGCCCGGTCTGCCAATGGTAAGATTGCCGCTGATCCGGGTCAGTCCCATTTTTGCCAGCGTATCCACATCGGCCTGGGTCATCAGGATGATATCCCCATCCTTTGAGATCACGTTGCGTTGCAGGACATACTGAAATGTCCTTTTTGCCCCGTCATAGGACGTAACCACAAAACTTTGCGGCTGGGTCCAGTCGGTGACAGTAGACGGGTCGGGAGAGATCGTAGCGCGCTCGCTCAGCACGATCACGGCGGTTGCTCCGGCCAGTGAAAGGTTGCCCGGTGCAGTCACTACGATGCTGTCGTTCTGGATATACGACTTTAAATAATTGTCGCCGGCCTTTAGCTGAAAGGAAGCGATATCATTGTCCCTGCCCTTAAAAAGATTGTCTTTCCGGCAGCTGCCTGCTAAGAAGGCCGCCAGTATAACGCCAATAGTTAGTTGTATGGAGAGTTTCATATTTTTATTTTAATAAGCAGATGATCAGTTGGTCCATTTACCCGCTGCCAGGTCTTCGTAAGCCGGATTATACGCATTGCCCCAGGCTGTCCAGCCGGCTGCGGTGATATTGGGTATGACGCCTTGTAATCCCTTGAAAGAGGTCAGCGCAGACTGCCCCGTGATCCCGATCGACTGTGCATTTTTTAATGCGGCAAAGCCATCCAGGCTAGTCAGTGTACTATTATAAGGATAGCCGGCATTGATCTGCAAGCTCCCGCTTATCGTTGCCAGAGCCGGGAAATCAATTACGTTCAGCGAATTGATCCCGATATTCACTCCACCGGTTTGCGTCAGTGCCGGGAAACTGATCTGTGTCAGCTTTGTCGCGACGAACGGGTCGGGAATAGTAATGATCCCTTTTGTCGTCTGTAAGACGGGACAGTTGAGGTCGTACAGGGCCGTCATATTGGAAACGTTCAGATCGCCGGTGGTGAGAGCGGTCAGCGATGGCAGATCAAGCTTTATCGTCTGCCGGAAATTCGACACGGCAACGCTGCCCACGCTGGTCAGGACCGGGAAGGCAAGGTCCTGGATCAGGGCTGCGCCCGAGCTGGGATCGGTAGTCAGGCTCAGATCTCCGTCCACCTGGCGCAGGTTCGGGATGGTCATCCTGTTCAAGGGAGCGTTGATAGCCAGCGATCCTGCCACATGGGTCAGTTTCGGGAAGGTTATCGTCTCGGTCAGCGGGTTATTGACAGAGATGCTCCCTGTCGTCGCCAGCGAGGGCAGGACCAGTTCAACCAGGTTGTTGACGCCTTCGACCTTCAGATCGGTGCCTATCGACTGCAGATTGTCCAGACCCACGATGCCTGTTGCCGAGTAGGTCGGATAGATGATCAGCGAGTAGCCGATCTTTTTCAGATTAAACAGCGCAGCCAGGCTGGTGACGGAATCCGTACCCGCCGGAGCGCCGATGATCAGGTTTCCCGTGATCCCGGTGGCGCCCATCTTACCAAATGCGTCTACATCCGCCTGCGTGGCCAGCACGACCGATCCATTGACAGGGACGGCGGAACGTGTCACCGTATACCTGTAGGATTTCGCTTCGCCATTATGTGCGTCAACCACAAACAGGGCCTCGTCATCCCACTGGACGATGGAAGATGGTTTGGGATAGATGGAAGCATTTTCGCTTACGGCCACAGTAGCTACGGCGCTGTCCAGCGAAAAGCCATCGGGCACCGTGACGATGATGGAGCTATCCGTGATCGCGGCAGTAAAAGTCATATCTGCTTTCTTCAGCGAAAAGGAAGTGATATAATTATCATGACCTATAAAATCATTTTTCTTTTTACAGGCGGCCAGCGACAAACCGGTGACCAGCAGCACAAACAGACTCGTCTTGTATATATTGAATGGATTCATTGTAGGGGATTATTGCTTGTTTAAGTTAAGGTCGAAGGGAGCCCCGGTTTCCGTAGAGATCTCCCCTACTGCAGCACCTTTGCCGGTCATGCCCGTATGCACTTTTACGAAGTCGATATATTTCAGGTTAGCCGGTGTTCCGTCGGCCCTGATGGCGTCTTCGATCTTGAAAGTAGAGGGTGTACCGTCCCCGACGTTGTCTACATAACCCCATGCATAACCGGCGCTGGTCTCGAGATCCCCGATCATCATGGTGGATTGGAGACAGGTACCGACAAGCGTGTAAGAATCAGTATTGATAAACATCGGGAAATAATAGGGCTGGGAATGATATTGATTATAATCAACCGATCCCTTCCCTCCGATATTATCTACCCAAAGGACGTCCTGTCCCGGCGCGGAAGGCTTGTAATAGGTGATCGCATACCGTTGGTTCGTCGCGGGATTACCGGTCTCGCTGCCTTTCAGCTCATACCAGGTGTCGTCCGGCAGGCCGTTGCCGTTCTCGTCCTGGCTGACCCAGACAATTCCCGGTTCGGACCACTGGGCAAACTGGTTGCCATTGATGCCGATATCGGGTTTGCCGGCGACGTCGGAGACGCTGTGATCGAAACCGGTGATGGCATAGCCGCCATAGGCTCCCAGGCTGGTGATCCATTGCGTGTTGGTCGGAGTCATCCCGTTCAGGAAATCATTCAGCGCATCGCTTGCCGAAGAGCCGGGACCATAGGCCGTAAACTGTCCCGGAGCCGGGATAACTTCAAACGCCGTATTGGCGATGTACTTGCTACCAGCTGACGGGGCGCGGAAAAACGTTCCTTCCGCATCCACACATTCGACATTTACGCTTGCCGTGACACCCGCCGCGGTTACCGTGATCAGTGCCGTACCCTTCGCGGCCGGTGTATAGGTCAGGTATACCGAGGAAGAGGACCGCGCGACGCCGTTGACCGTCCATTGAAACAGCGCCGCCGAAGGGATATGGGCCGCCACCGGGGCAAGGATGAGGCTCTTGCCAAGGGGGATGCTGAGTCTTTTTGTGCTGACGTCTCCCGCCAGCCGGTAATGTCCGTCATCAAAATACAGCTCAGCCGGAGGAGGCGGGATAAAACCCAGCCCGAACAGCTTCAGGTCTGAGCCGTCGCTGTTGGTAACCTGTAAGGTCAGGATATTGGAGCCCTGAACGGTGGCATGCGCGTTATAAATACTGTCTGTGCTGACGATGGTCCCGTTGAGCCGCCAGACATACTTTGCGCTATCAGCATAGGAGACTATCGCAGCAATAGGGTTATCCTGTCGCAGGAAGGCGATGATGTTGGTCGGCATGTTGATCTGTGGCGGAAGCTTGTCTGCCACGGTAACCTTTACCTGCTGTTCCATCGAACCGTTTTCCGCATCTACCCGGAAGGTGACAAAATATTCACCCACCTGCGAGCCATCGAAAGGACAGGTGAGATTGGTCGAGAGGATCTTCCCGTCCTGCTTCCAGGTATAGACGGCGTCTATCGCATTGCCGACCTGGGCGGTGAGGGTCCCCGTGGTGCCTATCTTCACCTTGTAGTCGGTGGACGACAACGCTACCGTGGGGGCGCCGTATGACGGTTTCGTGTCATGTTTGGAGCAAGCCATCAATTGCACCAGGAACAAGCCCGGCAGCAGCCATTTCGATTTTGTAAAAATATTCATTGTCTGTTTTTTGATGATAATTATAAACCGCTTAGCCTGATCCGGGTAAATGCAAAATGCGCGGGTATGTCTCCCGCTTCTACGTCCCATTTGCGTTTGCCATCCGGTGTGAAACAATAGACCCTGCCCGGATTGATATAGTCGCCCGCATCCGTTACGAAGATCTCCTTCGTATCGGGATTGATGGCCAGGCCATAGGGAATAGCTATCTTCTTATCAGTGCCATCGGTTATAAAACTCCGGGAGACGACGGTCTTGCGCTGCGTGTTGATGATGGCATAAGTGATGGTATTGGAGTTAGTGACATAGCTCCATTCCGTGCTGTAGATATAAGCCGAATCCCCGCTGATCATAAGATTGCTGGCGGGGATGTTCAGCACATCGGATACCTTGTCGGTGCCGTCGATGATATAGATATTGGAAGGGATCGTATAATAATCTCCCCGTGAGGTGACATAAATATTGCCATGACCATCGAGCCGCAGGCGTTCCAGGTTGATCCCTACCGTGATCTTTTTGATCTCTTTGAAGGTACTGAGGTCTATCACCGATACAGTATTGTCATAATTTGGAACGCGATAACCGCCGGAATTGGCGACATAGATCTTGTTATCCCGGATGGCCAGCTCTTCAGGCTGATACCCCACCACACAGGTATCTATTATGGCGAGCGTGGCTGTGTCTACTTTTGCGACATAACCCAGACGGGCGTTTGGGTCGATAAGGACAGGGCCGGCGTAGGAGCTGACATAGGCATAGCCTTTATCGAATGTGATATAGCGGCAATTGGGAATAGTGATCGTGCCGACGTGTTTCGCAGTTCTCACATCCATCACTTCTATCAGGTTGGACACGTTGATCACGGCATAGAGCCGGCCGCCGTAGATCTGGATGTCGTTGCCTACATCCCCGAGCTCTTTTACCACACCGGGATTACGGGCGGGGTAAATATCCTTATAATAATTGCCGGAGGTATAGTCATAGAAATCGAGGGAGGCCTTGTTGCTGCCCATGTTGGCTTCGTTCAGCAGGTAAAACCCTTTGATCGATCCGGTGTCGCCGGGTGATACCGGTGTAACGGTAGGCGGGATCACGCTGTCGGCGCCTTTGCGGCAGGCGCAAAAGACACAGAGCAGAAGCAGCCAGCAATATTGTTTTGTCTTATTCATAAAGTTACATTGAATATAAATTTGACGTTGGTGCCCGGCATGGGATAGGACTGGACTACCTCATATTGCTGGTTCAGCACGTTGTTGACTTCAGCACTGATCCGGGCCTGTTTTTTTGCGATCTTCAGTTCCTTCGAAAGCGAGAGGTCATGGGTATACCAGGGCTTGAAATAATTCTCGGGGATATTCGCCGAGGTGGTGTAACGTTTGCCCGTATAGATAAAACTGTAGTTGAGGCTCCAGCTTTTCCACGAGGGATTGATGATGGCCGAACCGCTATGCCAGGGCACGTAGGCAATCTGTCCTCCGTAGTAAGAGCTGGTCTTGTCGGTAAAGTCCTGCGCCTTCTGGTAGGTATAGCTAAGACGGGTATTTACGTTGATCGTTTTTGCGAGTTGCCAGTTACTTTGAACGGCCACATCGAGCCCTCGGATCTCCACATAGCCCAGGTTGACCATCGTCCAGAGAAACTGGTTGGAGGTGGGCATGGCGATGATCTTATTTTTTACCTGGTTGAAATAGGCATCGGCCTGGAATTCGATCCGGCGGAGATGACCGCCGCTGAGGTTGTGACCGTAAGTACCGCCGGCATCGTACTGTGTGGTGTACTCCGGTTTTAATAATTTGTTCCCGATAAAAGTATAATAGAGATCGTTCAGGGTGGGCATCCGGAAGATCCGTTTGTAAAACGCACGAAAATTGATATTCTGTTTTTCCCAGGGTTTGTAATTAACGATCACCGAAGGAGTATATTCCTGTTTATTGGGGGCGGCGCTGTTGGCCGGTGTGGCGGTCTCGTGGACAAAGGTGCCCAGCAGGGAGCCCTGGATCTTTACCGGGGAGAGATCGAGCGAGGTGGCAACTGCGGCCAGCTCTGTATACCGGCGGGGATAAACGAAGTTGACGAGATCGGCGTTTAGCGTATTGAATAAAAAGTCGGTGGAGACATTGACGCTCCAGAACGGCAGGATCGTAAAAAGATTGGCGGCGGAGACATAGGCTTCCTGCTGCCGGTAGTGATTGTTTACATAGATGGTGGTGATGTCCAGCCGGGGATCGGACAGGTAATGCAGATAGTCATAGGCATATTTTGCGTTGAGCCGTAGACTGTAATGTGCGCTGAAATTCTTTGTAAAGGACGACTGGAGAAAGAAATTATCATCCCATTGCCGGTCCTGGTGCGTGAATACGCCCGGTGTTTCCCTGACGGCTGCGCCGGGATAACCGCGGTCGGAGGAATAAAAATAAGCTTTGACCTTCCAGTCCCCGTCTTTGATCTTTCCATAAAGACCGCTCTCGAGACGGATGCTCCGGACATCGCCGTTCTTACGGGTCTCCGTCGTGTCATAGCCGTCCTTTTTCGCATAGGTGAATTTATATCTTCCGTTGCTGTAAAGATATTCTGCGTTAAAGGAGCTTTTTATTTTGTCGCTTAGCCTATGCTCCCAAAGAAAGGAGGGATTGATCGTACCAAAGGAGCCGGTCTTGACTGTTGCCTTTAGATTATTCTTTATTTCCGGTTGGAATTCGGGGGTCCGGGTGGTCATATAAATGGCGCCGGCGGAAGCAAAGTCTTTTGCCGACTGAAAAATAGCGCTTTTTTGCCCGTTGTACAGCGAGATCGAGACCATGTTGTCGAGAGAAAAGCGCCCCAGGTCGATGGTGCCGTTCTGAGCGTTGCCCAGTTCGATGCCGTCATAGAATACGCCGACATGCTGGCTGCCCAGGCTTCGGATGTTGATGGTCTTCAGGCCGCCCACGCCGCCATAGTCTTTTACCTGTACGCCGGAGAAATAGCGGATGGCGTCGGCGACGGAATGGGTGCCCAGGCGTTGGAGTTCGACGCCGGCTAACGTCTGGACCGGAACTATCTCCTTTGAGAGACGGTCACGGGCTACTACGACAGAGTCGAGGCTTTTTATTTTGATGGAGTCTGTCGGGCGCCGCTTGGCGGAATCTGCGGCGCGTCTGGCGGGGTCTACGGCACTCTGTGCAAAAAGAGGCCGTGCTGCACTAAACGCCAGCAGCAGCACGACCAATTGAAAATGCTTCGAAGTATTCATGAAAGGATATAGACTAATGAAATACCATCAATGCCGGGAACCAGTACCCGGTGTATGCGAGATCGCTGATCTGGGCGCCGGTGGTGGCGTTGTAGATCACGAGGTCGTTGAAACTATAGTTGGTGGTACCACCGGCCTGGACCTCGGTGACGACCAGGCGGTCGCTGGAGGCGTCATAACCGATACCGGCGCCATAGGTCTGTCTGCCCGAAGCGATCGTAATAAAGGGTGTCAAGAGCGAAGAAGGATTGCCTACGACATATTTGTAGATCGTCGTGCCGCCCATCCAGGTGCCGTTGGCGACGATAAAGACCGCGTTCTGCGCAGTACTGGCGGCGATGGAGCCGGGGTGCCAGGCAGCCCATGAATCAAACGCCGTAAAGGGCAGTGTAACGGTTGTAGTAGCCAGGGTCACAGGATCGATACGGGTCAGCGTAGTACCGCCGGCACACCATACGGCTCCGTCGGTCGTTTTTGTAAAACCAACAGCCACACCGGCGATGGTTTTCACGATGGCGTTGGAGGAGTTCAGGATCACACAGCCTGCAGAAGCCGACAGGGTAAAGACAAAGTTTCCCGACTTGATCATGTCGCCTACCTGTCCGGAGATGGAAGAGCCCGCGAGTTTTGTGCCGACGGTAAGTCCGGGCAGGGCAAGCGGGTAGATGCCGGTCTGGCTGCTCACCAGGGCATGGGTTGCATCTATTCCTACGAATGCGCGCCAGTCATTGGAAGGTGTTGCCGCGATGCGGGCGGATTCTACCAGCGAATTGGGGTCCATGACGACCAGGGGACCGCCAACCTTGGATACCAGGTAAAGGTTGCTGTTGAAGATGGTGGCAAATTCTACCGTAGAAGTGGCAGGGTTGAGGTTCTTCAGCGGATTGGCAACATGAAAAACGCTGTCCTGCAACGTACCCGTGGCAGAGTTGTAAAAATTGATCTCCCCGGTCCCATGACCATACCATCCTTCGTTGATGGTGAAAAAGCCATTGGAATAGGCGCCGGTCAGAAGTGGGGTCAGTGAAGATTTGCTGGTGGCAGCGTTTTGCAGCCGAGACTGGAATGGCTGGTCAATGTTCTTTGTACAGGAGACAAAGACGGTACTAAAGACCAGGACTGCATAGGCTAATTGTTTAATGGTTCTCATTGTCAAAAGTTTATAGTTAATAATTAGTGCAAAAACACAATTATCAACTCCCGGGGTCGGGCATGCGCTGATATGTACAACGGCATGCTGCAGACATGCGACAATGGAAATACGGTAAAAGGTATTTTCATTCCAGCTTCAATCCCCGGAAGCTATGAATCCCGATATGCCTTGGCAGGTCTTCTGACTTACTCCCTCTGGTCCTGTCTTCCCATTCCCTGCGGAACAGTGACGAAGGTGGACTTTCGTTATCGGAGCTTACAGCTGCGGGACAGTTCCGGAATTACACCGGATTCCCATTTTAATCTGGCGCCAGGTGGCGCAAGAACCAAAAGCGGGGCGAAGGTAGGATAGTTAACGAATATTCAGGAAAAAAAGATGCCCGGTTCCTGCCGGGCATCTCATATAGTTTAACTGATCTTATCCTGTCGGTTGATTCAGAAAGGCAATGGCGCCATCGGAGCCGGCGAAGAACGACTTGTAAAACTGGTCCGCCAGGCCGAGCCGGATCTCCGTGGTATTGCTCTGCACCACGGGTAATTTGATCAAACCAAATTACCCGTTCTTATTTCACTAAGCTATTTCGTAACAGTTTCCTTCACTGCCTTCCGCAGCTGTTTGGCAGCATCGACCATTTCGATCAGCGCCTTTTTTGTTTCCGGCCAATGACGGGTCTTCAGCCCGCAATCGGGGTTGATCCAGAGCTGATCGACCGGGATCACGGCTTTTGCCTTTTCCATAACAGCAACCATCTCTTCCTTCGAAGGCACCCGCGGGGAGTGGATGTCATATACCCCCGGCCCGATCTCATTGGGATATTTAAAATCAGCAAAGGCATCCAGCAGTTCCATCTGCGAACGGGAGCATTCGATAGTGATGACATCGGCATCCATGTCCGCAATGTTTGAAATGATGTCGTTAAACTCCGAATAGCACATATGCGTATGGATCTGTGTCTCGTCCTTTACACCGCTGGCGGAGATCCTGAAAGCGGTGACCGCCCAGTCGAGGTATTCGGGCCAGTCGGCTTTGCGAAGGGGCAGGCCTTCGCGGATAGCGGGCTCGTCGATCTGGATGATCTTTATACCCGCCTTTTCGAGGTCGACCACTTCATCACGGATAGCCAGCGCGATCTGGGTGCAGGTTTTGCTGCGCAGCTGATCGTTACGGACAAAGGACCATTGGAGGATGGTGACGGGGCCGGTGAGCATTCCTTTTACATGTTTCTTCGTCAGCCCCTGCGCAAAGGCGGACCAGCGGACCGTCATGGGTTCGGGCCGGTATACGTCACCGTATATGACGGGCGGTTTTACACAACGGCTGCCATAACTCTGTACCCAGCCGTTCTTTGTAAAAGCAAAACCCGCCAGCTGTTCCCCAAAGTATTCAACCATGTCATTGCGTTCGAACTCCCCATGGACAAGCACGTCGATGCCGATGTTCTCTTGCCAGCGGATAGTATCTTCGGTTTCCTTTTCGATGGCCGCATCGTACTGCTGCAGCGTGATCTCTCCTTTTTTGAACTGCGCCCGCAGGTTGCGGACTTCAGTCGTTTGCGGGAAGGAACCTATCGTCGTAGTGGGGAACAGCGGCAGACCAAGCGCCTCGCGTTGTTTCAGCTTGCGTTTTGCAAAGGGGCTTGTCCGTTTCGCATCCTTATCGGTGATGGCGGCCACTTTTTTGATGACGGCGAGGTTGTGGATCAGCGGAGAGGTCTTCCTGCTTTCAATGGCCACGATGTTAGCCTCCCATTTTTCATTGACCTGGATCGAATTCTCACGGGTAGCCAGCTGTTTCAGCGTTACAACCTCGTCGATCTTTTGTTTTGCAAAAGCCAGCCACTGTTTTACCTGCGGGGGCAGGGTCCGTTCATTCGTCTCCCCATCCAGGTCACAGGGGCTGTGGAGCAGCGAGCAGGAGGGCGCTATCCAGATCCGGTCGCTGCCGATCTTTTCCACCGCCTTATCGATCGACGCCAGCGACTGCGAAAAGTCGTTCTTCCAAATATTGCGTCCATCCACGAGACCGAGGGACAGATTGGTCTTTGTCTTCGTAAATTTGGTGGCCAGGATATCGTCCAGTTGTAAAGGACACCGTACAAGATCGAGGTGTATGGTATCCACGGGAAGGCTCAGCACCGTCTCGAGGTTTTGGCCATAACATTCAAAATAGCTGGCCAGGATGATGCGCAGGTGGGGACATTCGCTCTTGATCTCCTGGTACGTTTTTACAAATACCTGCCGCTCTGCCGCTGTCAGATCCAGCGCCAGGCAGGGTTCGTCCAGCTGGATATAATACGCGCCGGCGGCTTCCAGCTTTGCCAGCACGTTCAGATATACGGGCAGCAGCCTTTTGATCAGCTCCAGCCGATGAAAGCCTTCTTCCTTCTCCTTGCCCAGCAGCAGGTAAGATACGGGGCCAAGGAGCACCGGTTTAGCAGCGAAACCGGCCTGTTTTGCTTCGACGAATTCGTTGAGCGCCTTATAGGAGAAAGGCGTAAACTTTTGATTGGCCGTAAACTCCGGTACGATATAATGGTAATTGGTATCGAACCATTTGGTCATTTCCATCGCGGTAATGTCAAAGCCGTCCTTCTGATAGCCTCTTGCCATCGCAAAGAGCAGATCGATGTCGGGCAGCTGTTTTTCCTCCATCAGCGTATGATACCGCTGGGGAATTGCTCCCACCATCAGGCTGGTGTCCAGCACCTGGTCATAAAAAGAAAAATCGTTACAGGGGATCAGGTCGATGCCTGCATCCTTTTGTAATTGCCAGTTCTTCAGACGGATGTTCCTGCCGACGGCCATTAGCTGGTCTGCGGGCAGTTTGCCCGCCCAATACTGTTCAGAGGCCTTTTTGAGCTCACGCTGGCTGCCTATCCTCGGGTAGCCTAAGTTGTGGGTTTGCATGTGAATGCCTTTTAAATGATGAATAATCAGTTAAAAGTTCTTGCCAGATCGCAAAATGCCCCGGAGAATATAAGAAAGAAGGAAAAGGATGCACACTGAACCCGACAAGCCATAAAACGCCTGTAGGATCAAAATACACATCATCTGACGATCTGCTCCATTCCACGAAAGCATTGTCAAAACGAAATAGGCAGGTCTCCTGGCTCGTAACATTTTTGCCGTCCTTCCCATCCCGGAATACCGGGGCAGTGGACTACGCGGGCAAAAACTTTTTGGTTACTTACAGTTGCGGGACAGCTTGCGATTTACACGCAATTCCCTATTAACCCCGACGCTAATCGGGGACCTTTTTCGCTTGATGAGAGATAAGAAAGAACTTTAATAAGCAGTAAAGTTAGGATATTTCAACGGGTTTTGGAGAGGGCCTGTATAATATCCATTTTTTCCTGTACCGGGCGATGCCTAAACTCCTTTTTTATAGCCAGCAGGCAATCCCGGCATAAACAATCGGTATAATTGCCAGCGATATATTGTTTTTCCTCGTCGGTGAATGTGATGCCGTTACATTGGCATAACATGACGTTGCCCACCTTACATTCAAATGGAGCATTACAGCGGCCGCAGGATTTTGTTTCATGTTGGCACATGGAGAATGTATTTTAAATACCTGATTTCGAAGATAATATAAAAAAGGTGATGAAAATTTATTTATTTATCATATGCCTTGCGAGTACGCTGACCCGGGAAGCACTCGCTCAGAAAAATGGTAAGGATCTCCCAAACTTCAATCGTAGTTTACTGCTTGAAGAAAGATCTGATACAACCGCGAATATAAGTTTGGGTGATTTGGATGGAGATGGCCATCTTGACATTCTGTTGGTGAAAGGAAGACATTGGCCCATCATTACCCTGCCACGACAATATCCCCCGCCGATATTGATCATGATGGGTTTATCGATCTTGTTGTGCCGCATCGTGATGGTGGCCAAAGCTACGTATACCATCGGCTTTCAATTTCATGATAGTTATTTTGTGATAAGGAATACACATGTGATGATCCTGCTTTCGCTAATTTCACTCCTTCTATTCTGCGGTGAAAAAGGAAAAGTGATATTCCTACTTTTGTTTCTCTAAAGCCTTTTCAGTTAAATATTTCATCAATTCAGCCGCCGTATTCAGCACCGGACCTGCCATCGGATCGCTGAACAAAACATTCATCGGCCCTTCTCCGAAATAAAGCCCGTCAGAAACAAGGAAGGTGACCCTTACAGTTCCCTTACCGGGATAAGGCCGCCGGGGTTTATCCCAGGGTCCGATTTGGCTGATCACCTGCCGGCCCTCCGAAAACAATTTTTCTGTCAGCTCCTTTGAAGCTTTATCGGTCGTTTCCCAAATCAGGATCTTCCCCGTTTGATTAATATAGCGCGCCGTTCCGTCGTTAAAAGAAGCCAGAACGTCGAGACCGCCGTCAAGTCCCACCTCAACGATGATCGCAAACAACTCCTTTTTCTCCGGCTTGTGTCCGCCGGCAAGTAACCTGTTGTAGGCAAGAGCTTTTACCCTTGGGTCTGAATCGCTGTCAGCTATGATATTTTGCAAGTCCGACACGGTACTGTTCGCAGAAAACAAGATCTCAAAGGGGTAGGTAAACGGAGGTTTTGTTTTTGCCTTATACAAATCGAGATCGTCGCAAAATAATAAGTTATAAATTAAATTGGCCGGGCCGTCTTTGTAAGGGTCGTATGGCGATGCAGCAGTCGGTGATTGTAAAGATACAGGCTGAGCAGCCGATGATCCGGCGGTTGCAGGTGATTTTCGGAAAAAGCTTAATAGTCCCATTTTCCGAAAATAGTATTTTTTCTTCGATAAGCCTTTACCCCCACCCCATTCACCCCAAACAACAGCAGCCCATCCATAGCAAGCACAGACCGCACGTCACCGGTAAGGTGAAAACCGGATCGCAGCTGATCGACATAAGTGAAATTACCCTTACCATCGCCCTTCAGGAGAACACCATAATTGGCATCCTGTTTCCCAAAACGTAGTCTTGCATGGTTCATATTACCGCAAAGCAGCAGGTCCGGCTTGCCATCGTTGTCGAAGTCAAACAGGTTGATCGTACAGACGGGTGAATATTGCGCCTGGGACGGCAAACTTCTTTCATGGAACCTTCCATCTGCGCCGGCGGAGAAATACATCGTCTGCAGACAATCGGCTCTCAGCCGCCCGGCATCCTTCAGGCTCGCAGCAGGAAAGATGTCGGTCAGCCTGGCGTTCGCATAGCTCTTGTAGTCGGGGAAACGCTGACTCATGCCCGAGATCTGCTGGACCAGCTCGTCCCGGCTCATGAACGGATAGGCCGTATCTCCCGTATAGAGACATAACACGGGATCGATGGCGCCATTGTTGTCAAAGTCTTTGTAATAAAGCTCCGCCGGATGACGCGGATCCGCCTGGCATTGGCTGTTCAGCCCAAGATTGCCGACGATCAGCTCCGGTCGTCCATCTCCGTCAACATCGCCGACCCTGATCGTATTCCACCAACCGCTGTATTCCCTGTCGAAATAGTCATGCGTCCTGTTCTCCAGCTTTCCCCGGTGATTGATAAATACGGACACAGGCATCCATTCGCCAACTACTACCAGGTCTTTTACGCCATCCCCATCCAGGTCGACCCAGGCCGCATCGGTGACCATTCCGATCTTTTGCAGACCGGGAGCCAGGCTGGCCGTCTGATCGGTAAAATGCCCCTTGCCATCATTGATCAGCAGATAACTGGTGGGAGGCTCCGGATACCGCCCGGGGATAACGCGTCCCCCGATGAAGAGGTCAGGAAAGCCGTCACCATTGACATCTGCCATTCGTACACAGCTTTTGCTGCTGCCTGTCATTAGAGGCAGCGCGCCGGTACTGTTGACAAAATGCCCCTTGCCATCCCCGAGGTATAAGCGATCCTGCAGGAGGCCGTCCTGCGTTCCATAATGGTGATAGCCGCCACTGACGACGTAGAGATCGGTCAAGCCGTCTCTGTTGGCATCGAAGAAAAGGGCATCTGCCGCCTCGCGTTCACTATCGGCTTCAAAGGCAGGCTCCTTCATTTTAAAGTAGCTTCCCCCCTTTTGCCGGAGGTATAACGCCCCCGCCTGACCGCTTCCGCCGCCTGCGTAGATGTCTTCCAATCCGTCCCCGTTGACATCACCCGCTGCCAGGCAAGGACCGGAATATGAGAGCGGGCTTACCAGCTGAGGCTGCCGTTTAAAATCATTGAGTGCGGAAGCCCGGTGATGATAGTCCAGGGGTGAAACGATCTCCGTGAATAAAGGAGCCGGCAGGTGCCTCGGACGACCGGAGCTGCCCGGCCCGGTATGGTAAAGACGGGTGGCGTTGTTTTCTTCCAGCACCAGCAGCTGATCAGGCCGGACATTCTTTACTACCTGCTGTTTGCCGGTTGGCCAGGTGATGACGAGGGAGTCGATGGAGGTGTTTGTTCCCAATCCAAAATGAAGGATGGAAGACACGGTGGACTGATAGCCCTGTGTGGGCATCTGTTCCAGGTACTGGTGTTTGTCCTTTTGGTAAAGGATGAGCCTGGCGCCGATGCCGGCCGTGTTGCCGCCGGTGCCAACCAATTTTATCTGCAAATAATGATGCCCGCTATGCTGGCTGGCCTTGTTCTCATACACAAAAGCCGGTTGATTGATATTGTTGACGACAAGGTCAAGGTCTCCGTCATTATCCAGGTCGGCCCAGACAGCCCCGTTGCTGTTGGAAGAAAGCCGGATCCCCCATTGCGCGCTCGTGTTCGTAAAATGGATCGCACCGGCGCCGCTGGTCGCGGCCGCAGCCCCATCATTACGAAAAAAATAGCTGGATACATTGGACGACGGCATATGATCGACAATATCCAGCACATCCTCCCGCTTCAGCCTGCCCTTGCTGGCCGTATAAGCCTCCATAAATTTTATAAAATCCATATTGGTATAGTCCCGCTCATAGCCGTTGGTAACAAATACATCCTTCCATCCATCGTCATCGAAGTCGGCCAGTAAAGGCGCCCAGCTCCAGTCCGTATGAGCCAGCCCCGCCAGCTGCCCGATCTCGCTGAAACTGCCGTCCCCATTGTTCAGCTGCAGCATATTGCGCATATACTGGTAGTAGAACCCCGACCGCACATTCAGATCGAATTTTTCATAGTTGTCCGGGGCAAACAATAATTTCTGCCGGCGATTGTCCTCGGGCAGCATATCCAGCGTAAAGATATCGGGCAAACCGTCGTTGTTGAGATCCGCAATATTGTTGCCCATCGAAAATTGTGAAATATGCCCGAAGCTTTCCGTCAGCCTGTTGATGAAACCGCCGTGGCGATCGTTAACATAATAACAGTCGGGGACGTTGTAGTCATTGGATATATAAAGATCCGGCCAGCCATCTCCGTTGACATCGGCAATTGCCGCCCCTAATCCATAGGTAAGGGCCGAGCTGTTGATACCGGCCTGTTCCGTCACATCGTGAAAATGGCCTTTGTCATTCCGGTAAAGTTTCACTCCGCAAAGCGGGTCGGTCCTTTTCATGATCGCCGCGGTGCTGACCTCATTCAATATGGGCAGCGAATTGGGATTGTGGTTGAGCAAAAGAAGGTCCAGGTCCCCGTCGCGGTCATAATCAAAAAAATAAGCTTGTGTGGTATAAGAGGAATCCGCCAGTCCATATGCAGCAGCCTGGTCAGTAAAGTGCGGTAACCCGCCGGCATCGTTGCCCTCGTTAATAAATAATTGTTTGACCCTCCTGGTCCCCATCACCTTGCCGGAATAACAAAGAAAAATATCCGGTCTGCCATCCCCGTTGACATCGGCGATACACACTCCCGTCTTCCAGGGGCCGGGCCTGCCGCCTACACCCGCTGCGCCGGTAATATCCTGGAATTGCATTGCCCCCTTGTTCAGGTAGAGCTTGTTGGCTGTCATGTTCCCCGAGAAAACGACGTCCTCCAGCCCGTCTCCATTCAGATCGCCCACCGCCACTCCTCCCCCATTGTAGAAATACTCATAGACCAGTACATTGGTATTGAGCCCTTCGGTTAATTTGTTATCGAAGTCGATATGCGTTGTGGCCGGAGAAAGCAGGGCAAACAACGCATTGGGGTCGGCAACATAGCGGTTGGACGCAGAGTCGCCGCCCGGCGAGCCCGTTCCTCCGCCTGCCGGAACCACATCATGCCCGCCGCATGAAATTAAAAAAATGCCTGCTCCGAAGAGCAGACATTTCAAGGTTGGGTTGTTTATCATCAGTTAGTATATCCCGGGTTCTGGATCAATTTATTGTTTTTGTTCACCTCGTCCCTGCTGATCGGTCTGAAGTACATCTTATCGAGCCAGGTGCGGTTCTCCAGCGAATTATCCACCACAGGCGTATAGCTGTAGTTGTAAAGGGTCTCGTCATGGCGATAAGGCGCCGGGGCGAGGGCGGAAGGCTTCAGCTCCCCGATGACATTGATGAACTGGATCTTCCTTCCAAGGGTCGAGGGAGCGATCATCCATCTGCGGGCATCATGGTAACGGTGTTCCTCATACGCCAGTTCCACCCTTCTCTCATTCCGGTATACCTGGCGGAGAGCGTCCCCGGATGCGAGGGTGGCGGGCATGCCGGCCCGGAAACGGATCTTGTTCAGCCAGTTCAGCGCCTCCGTCTCCTGTCCCAGTTCGATATTCGCTTCCACATAATTTAGAACGGCTTCCGTATAACGTAGCACAGGCCAGGGAATATATTGCCGGGTATTATTGTCAATAATGGCAGGGTCCGGATCGATAAACTTTCGCATATAATAGCCGGTCCAACTGCCGTTCCAGTTCTCTACAGGACTTTGCCGCGTATCCAGGCCGGCCTGCAGGGCGCCGCCGGTCATCTGGTACGATCCTGTCTGGATCTGGTTGACCGGGTCAGGATTGGAAGTTATCTTATCGCGGGGTTTCCAGCCGGCGCCATCAAACAGGATGGTCGCGGAAAGACGGGGATCCCTGTTCTTGTATGGAGCTGTGGCTTCGGCTCCATTGGTCCAGTCGAACTTTGTGCCATCCATCATTTCGTAATCGTCCACCAGCTCCTGGATGGGAGCATTGCCCGCCCAGTTGTGATAGCCGTTGGGACCGTTGTCCAGTCCCACCGATGTGCCGTCCGTACCGGGACCACCGCTGACCAGCTGCGAGGTAAAGTCGCGTTCGAACAACAGCTCTTTTCCCGCGGCCTTGTCCAGACCCGGTGCATTGCTGCCTCCACCCATGGATATCGAAACATAATTATTTTCTCCGTCGGCCGCAGAAACCGGGGCGCCAAGATCCAACTTGTATCCGCCGCCGCCTGCCTGCATCACGGCCCAGGCCGCATCTTTTGCCGCCTGCCAGCGCGCCATCCGGTCTCCGCTGGTATATCCCAGCAATTCGGGATTGGGATAGGTGGAGATCAACGGAGATTTTGCTTTTGCCGTTGGGATGTCGTGAAGGTCGCTGGCCGCATAGATCAGGATCCGGGATTTCAGCGCCAGGGCCGAGACGGCTGTGGCACGGCCTTTGGCCAGGGTCTTGCCGTTGAGTAAAGAGAAGGCAGAGTCGCAGTCGGATACGATGAAATTTACACAATCCGAAAAGCTGCTGCGTGCAAGACTATAATCCTGGTTCAATGCATACGTGTGGGCAACGAGCGGAACCGCGCCATAATAACGGACCAGCTGGTGATAAAAATAAGCCCGCAGGAAATGGGCCTCGCCCTGCAGCCGGTTGTTCATTACGGTATCGGCAAAAGTTGCTATTCTCAGATTTTCCAGGGCGAGGTTGGCCGCCCTGATCCGGGTATACATGGCGCCCCACTCATAGGTATTGCTCACCCAACCGAGGTTGGTGGGCCCCAGCGTGCCTTCGTTGATGGTATTGATGCCGCGGCCGGGGTGGACGAACACCGCCTCATCCGATAAGGCTGACAGCTGCTGCTCATCGAATCCGCCATTGCCCAGCCCGTTATAGATATCCGTCACAAAAGCCTCCGAAAGACCGCCGTCTTTCCAGGTGTCCGATGCCTGGATCTGGCTGAGCGGCTTGGTGTTCAGGAAATCCTTGCTGCAGGACGTGACCAGGAAAAGGGCCGGCAGCGTGACCAATATTGTTTTAAATATGTAATTCGTTCTCATCGTAATAGGTTTTTTAGAATGTTACTCTGGCGCCCAGGTTAATAATTCTTGCCTGCGGGTAGTACTGGCCGTTACCGGAGGTCGATTCCGGATCCCAGATCTTCATCTTATCCCAGGTGATCAGGTTAAGTCCGCTGGCATAGATCCTGACAAGGGAGATCCCTGCCCTTTTTAGCAGCGAAGGCGCCACATTGTATCCAATCTCCACATTCTTCAGACGCAGATAGTCGCTGTTGCGAAGGAAGTACGTATTCCATCCCGGCGAGGTCGTCGTCGAAGTATTGGTATAATAGGTATTGTTCCTGTTGGTAATACGCGGGTCCACACTGCTCGGATGGTCTATCGTCCACTGATGGTCGTAGCTGTACTGAAGATAATTGCCGATGTCGCCCGATTCGGTAGCGATGTAGAGCAAACCGCCGGTTGCCCCCTGGAACAGAACGGACAAGTCGAAGCTGTGCCACTGCACTCTGAGATTAATACCCCCGGTGAAAGTCGGGTCCTGCGTTTTGTTCAGCCGAACCATATCATTCCCGTCTATTATTCCGTCGCCATTGACATCTTTGAATTTCATATCCCCCGGTTCGACGGACGGCGTTACGCCCGAATAATCCAGCTTATTGTCGGCAACGTCCCTGGCATCTTTGAACACACCGGCATATTGATAGGCAAGAAACGCTGCCCCATTACTGACGCTCCCTGCGGAAGCAAACGGATGACCCGTCGCTTTCTGCCACTCCGGAAGACCCGGATCTCCATCCCGGTATATGATCTTGTTCTTGGCATACCCGCCGTTAACATTGATGGAAAACTTGAAGTCACCCGCCTGTCCGTTATAGCCCAGGTTAAATTCGTACCCTTTGTTTTGCGCCTTTGCTATATTCTCGGGAGGCAGGATAGAGGCGATGCCGCTCGATGCAGGAGTAGCGCCCGTCGGCAGCCAGAGTATCTTGTTTCTTTTGTTATAGAAATAGTCCAGCTCGAAGTTGAACTTCCCGTCGAGCAATTGCCCTTCCAGGCCTATATCCGTGTTGTTGGCCACTTCCCACGTAAAATTGGGATTGGGCACAACGGTTTCGTTCAGCGTGGTTGCACCCTGGTTGTTGATGGTGTACGTACGGAAACCAAAGGTTTGCAGGTATTGATATTCCTGTAAGGAAGTGACGAGTGTAATAGGGTTGGTATAATAGACCTGGTCGTTACCCAGCTGTCCCCATGATCCCCGTAATTTCAGGTAGTTGACAAAGGGTACGTTCTTCTTCCAGAATTCTTCTTCCGAGATGCGCCACCCGGCCAGGATGCCCGGGAAAAATCCAAACCGGTGGGCCTGGGGGAAAAGGTACGAGCCGTCATAACGCCAAAGGAATTCCGCCATATACTTTTCCTTATAGTTATAGGCTACCCTTCCCAGGTAGCTGAGCCGGGCGCGCTCCCAGGCCGAGCCACCCACATTCTGCTGGTAGGCTCCTCCCGCAATGAACTGGTCATTGGCGTTCGAGATGAAGTTGGTCCGGTAGGCCAGGAAATCCTCTTCCGTATTGGTTTCCCTCGTCACGCCCGCCATAAAGTTCAGGGTATGATCGCCGAATACGCGATCGTAGTTGACAAATCCCTGGAGCAGGATGGTCAGGTTGGCTACGCTGGTATCGGACAATTGCGGAGAAGTAAAGGTCGATCGTACGCTTTTGGTAAGCAGGGGTGTTTTCCCATCTGCTTCGTATGTCGCATGATCCCAGAAATAAAGAGACCAGGGAGTCTGCCATACTTTGTCGATGCGGCTGCTTTTATCTATCGTACCCATACCGGTAAGCTTGAGGCCTTTTACCCAGGGGACAAGCAGCTCCACCTTTCCATTGGCCTGGAGATAATCCCTTTTGTCCTTGTCATAACCGGTGGCATTCGTAGTGATGACGATGGGGTTCTGGCCATTCTCTATATCCGGTCCGGGCAAACCGTTGGGCCAGACTTCCGGATCTGTAGGTCTTCCGCGCATCATCATCCGGAAGATCGAGCTGGCGGGTTGTGTCGGATAGAAGCGGGATTCTTCCCGGGCAACCAGTCCGATACTGGTATTGATATATTTATTGATCCTTGCGTCGATGGTCAGCCGAAGATCATATTGCTTATACCCGGTAGCCGAATTCTTGTAATAGCCATCCTGGTCCTGGTAGCCGAGAGAGCCATAATACCGGAGGTTCTCCGATCCGCCATTGATCTGCAGGGTATGCTGCACCTGGGGAGACCAGGTCTTTAAGGTCGTCTTGAACCAGTTTGTGTTCGGGTGGCCCCATGGGTCTGAGCCATCGGCATATTTTTTTATATCGGCCTGCAGGAAAGGAGGCACAATGGTCGTCCCGCCTGTAGTATAGCTGCCGGTTGAATTGAGGGCTGTCTGTGCGGCCGCCCATTCCGCAGATGGAACATGGTCGAAGATATTGGTCAGGTTGTTCATCTCGGCATACTCTACCGCATTGGCCATTTTGGGGATCCGGTCGGGCTGCGACCAGCCATGATTGAACGTATAGGAGATCTGCGGGATACCGAGCCGGCCGTGTTTCGTGGTGATGAGGATGACCCCGTTGGCGGCCCTGGCGCCATAAATGGCTGCCGAGGCGTCCTTGAGGACCGACATGCTTTCCACATCCGCCGGATTGACCCGTTCGAAACCACCGGCGATGTCGGGAACGCCATCCAGTACAACAAGAGCAGAGGTATTCCCCATCGTATTGGTTCCCCGAACCCGGATCACCGATCCGTCCTTTCCCGGTTCACCGGTGGACTGAACGGCGGATACACCGGGCAAGCGACCGGCCAAAGAATTGGACAGGTTGACGGTGGGCGTTTTTTCCAGTTCCGATCCCTTGACGGTGGCGACGGCGCCGGTGACGGTAACCTTTTTTTGTGTGGCATATCCCACTACAATGACGTCTTTCAGCGCGCTGTCGTTGTTCTTGAACTGCATGTCCAGGCTGGTCTTCCCTTTCAGGGCAAACTCCTTGTTCCCAAAGCCCACATAGCTGAATACCAGCACCGCGTTGGCGTTGGTGACCTCGAGGGTGTAGGTGCCGTCCTCCCGGGTGGTGGTGCCGTTGTTGGTGCCTTTTTCCATGATGCTGACCCCGCTCAGCGGCTCGCCCTTGTCATTCGTCACTTTTCCGTTGACCTTGATCGCCGCGAGGGTCTTCGGATCATCGGCAGCCGTCTCGCGGGTAATGACGATCAGGTTTTCACTGAGCTTATGATAGGAAAGACCCGTTTTTCCCAGGATCTCGGCCAAAACCTGTTCTACCCGGGCATTGCGGACCTTGATCGAGATCCGCTGGTCTTTTGGCAGGATCTCATCTTTGTAAACAAAACGGAAGACGCCCTGGTCCTGGATAGCTCTGAAGACCTTCTTTAGTGAAGTAGATTCCAATCGTAAGCTGATATTACCCTGCCCATACCCATTGGCAAATGATTGGATAGATAAGGTAATACTAAGTAAAACAGCAAGTTTCGTCATCAGCAGGCATTTGATGATCAGACGGCTCGTATCTTGCGATACGCCGCATCCGGATTTTTTCATAACTTAGTTATTGTTATAATGATGATAGTCTGCCCGGACGGGCAGAAGTTGTCTTTACACCGGCTGAGGATGCTGTAATCATTCTCCGCTTTGTTTTTTAACAGGCAGTTAAGTAAATTCCCTTCTCATAATGGCAGTTTTGGTTAATAATAGCAATCTCATCTTGTTATAGTGATCTCTTTCTTATTGATCGAATACCGGAAATTGCCCGTCAGCCGCAAAGCCTCCATTACCTGGGCAAGGTTTTCGTCTTCAAAGACCCCGCTATAAGCTGTCCCCTTCAGGCTATCGTCCCGGATGGAAATTTTTACACCATACCATCGTTCGATCTTTGATGCCACATTTTCCAGGGTCTCCTGGTCAAAGGCCAGCTTGTTCCTTGTCCAAAGGACCTCGGTAGCTATGCT